>CAWGJK010000010.1:0-600590 GCA_963822875.1 uncultured Acidimicrobiia bacterium
TTGGACTGGGGGGTGTCATGAGAACTGGTCAGTTGCGGCCCGCTCGCGGACGACTGTCGGCCGCTGCGCTGGCCGTACTGCTCGTCGTCGCTGCTTGCGGCGATGACGACGACGCCGGTGATTCCGATGACGGCGTGGCGAGCTCCGAGCCTGCAGCGACACCTGCGCCGGCCGGCTCGGCGGCGCCGACGACCGCAGGGTCTGCTGCGACCGCCTGGGTCGGCGCCGACAGAGACGACCGGCGCCGGTGCCGGCACTGAGGCGCCGAGCGATGGACGCCGGAGAGCCGGCGACCGGCGAGCCCGTCCGTGCCATGGTGCTGCTGGACGAGAGCGATGCGATGGGACTCACCTACACGTCGAACCGCGCCGCGATGGACGCGATGGCGGAGGAGATCAACGCGACCGGCGGGCTCGGCGACAGCGGCCGCCCCGTCGAGCTCGTGTACTGCGTCACCCAGTTCGACCCCAACCTCGCCCAGCAATGCGCCCGTGACGCGGTCGCCGACGACTCGGTGCTCGCGCGTGGTCGGCCTGATCACCAACTATCCCGACCAGGTGAACCCGATCCTCGAGGAGGCCGGCATGGCCTCGGTCGGCACCGAGCCATACGGAGCGGGCGACGGCACGAGCCCGATCGTTCCCGATCATCGCGGGCTACATGAGCTCCACCGCCGGCATGGGCACCGTCCTCGCCGACGTCGGCGGCGCGACGAACATCAGCGTCATCCACGTCGACGTCCCCTCGGCACTCGCCTCGGTGGGGATCGATGAGGAGGGCGCTCCAGTCGCGTGGCCTCGAGCTGAAGAACGTCATCCCGGTCCCGATCGGCAAGGCCGACGTGTCCGCCGAGACGGCTGCCGCGCTCGGAGGGCTCCGACGGCATCGCCCTTCTGACCGACCCGGCCACTGCGAACAAGGTGATCGAGGCGATGGTTGCGCAGGGCGACGTCGTCCCGGTCGGGGCGCCGGCGGCCAGTTCTCCGAGCAAGGACCTCGCCGCGGCGCTCGGCGAGGCCGGCGACAACCTGCTGCTCGCCAGCTGGTTCGCCACCGACGACGCAGGACGCCCCGGCGTCACCGAGTTCCTGCGGATCATGGACACCTACGCCTCGACGGATCCAGCGACGACCTCGCCAAGAGCGGGTACACGGCGATGCTGCTGCTCGACAGCGCCGTGCGGCGCTCGACACGATCGACAGGGCGAGCCTGCTCGCCGAGCTGACCGGGATGACGGCATTCGACACCGGTGGCCTCACGCCGGTCGATCGACTTCACCGCAGCGGGCCCGCTCGAGCTCGACGGGCAGCGCTGCCTCGCTTCAGCAACCCGACCGTCATGTACGGCAAGGTCAGGACGGCGAAGGTGCGGCAGTCGACGGGACGTTCGTGAGCCCGTTCGAGGCCCCAGCGCTGCATGACGACGTTCCTGCAGTTCCTCCTCATCGGGCTGGGTCCGGGCGCCATCTACGCCCTCGCCGGCTGCGGCATCGTCCTCATCTATCGCGGGTCGGGCGTGCTCAACTTCGCCCACGGCGCGCAGGCGCTGCTCGCCGCCCAGATCTTCGTGTGGCTGTGGCAGGACCACGGCTGGCCGCTGGGTCTCGCGTTGGCGGCGGCGGTGGTGGTCAGCGGCGTCGGCGGCGCTGATCTACGTCGTCGCGATGGGACGGCTGCAGGAGTCGTCGCCCGTCGTGCGGATCATCGCTACCGTCGGCCTGCTCGCGCTGATCCAGCAGGCGGTGATGTGCTGCTTCGGGACGGATCTGCGGCGGGTGCCCAACTACCTGCCCGAGGGCGTGTGGTCGCCGGTCGAAGGCGCCGGCGTCGGCTGCGATCGTCTGACGCTGCTCGCGATCGCCGTCGCGCTGTCCGTTGCCTGGCGTTGATGATGCGGTCCACGACGTTCGGCATGACCACGTCGGCGGTCGCCGACAACCGGCTCGCGGCGGCGACGCTCGGCCACTCGCCGCATCGCATCGCGGCGTTGAACTGGGTGCTCGGCTCGGCGCTGGCCGGGCTGGCCGGCGCGCTGATCGTGCCGATCACCGGACTCGGCGTCACGCCGCTGACACTGCTCGTCGTGCCCGCGTTCGCGGCGGCGCTGCTCGGTGGGTTCTCGTCTTTCTCGGCACGTTCGCCGGCGCGCTCTTGCTCGGCGTCGGGCAGAGCCTGCTCACCCGCTACGTGCACACGCCGGGCGGCGGTGACGCGTTCGTGTTCGTCGTGATCATCGCCGTCACGTGGCCCGCGGCACGGCGATCCCGACTCGCGACGAGGCGGCCGCGCTGCTCCCGCGGGTCGGCCGCAGCGGCATCCGCGCCTGGTGGGTCCTCGCCGGCGCCGCGCTGTGCGTGCTGCCGTGCTCGTGTCGGCCCGTACGGCCGACGCGCTGACGACGATGGCGCTGTTCGCGATCGTGGCCCTGTCGCTGGTCGTGCTCACCGGACTCGCCGGGCAGGTCTCACTCGGCCAGCTCGCGATCGCCGGCTTCGGCGGGTGGGCGGCCGCTCGGGCCAGCAACCTGTGGGGCTGGCCGTTCCCGGTCGTCGCCGCGCTCGGAATCGTCACCGCTGTCGTGGCGAGCCTCGCGTTCGCCGTGCCGTCGCTGCGCAGCCGGGGCAGCACGCTGGCCGTCGCCACGCTCGGCCTGGCGCTCGCCGTCCAGTCGGTGGTCTTCGGCAACCCGGACCTCGTCGGCGGCTTCGGCGGCACCCGCGTCGAGCCGCCGACCTTGTTCGGGATCGACCTGCGGGCGACGGTCAACCCCGAGCGCTTCGCCACGCTCGTCGTCATCGTCTTCGGGCTCGTCGCCCTCGCCCTCGTCAACCTGCGCGCCGGACGCGTCGGCCGGCGGATGCTCGCCATCCGCAGCAACGAGCGGGCCGCGGCGTCGCTCGGGATCAGCGTCGCGGCCGTGAAGGTCTACGCCTTCGCGATCGCCGCCGCGGTCGCCGGCATCGGCGGCGTGCTGATGGCCTTTCGCTTCGACGCCGTCGTCTACACCCAGTTCGACTCGTTCGCGTCGCTGAACCTCGTGTCGTTCGGCGTGATCGGGGGCATCGGCTACGTCGGCGGTGCCGTCGTGGCGTCGTTCATGGTACCGGGTGGCGCCGTCTCGCTGCTCACCCGCGAACGTCGAGAACCTCGATCGATACCTGATCATGGCGTCCGGGCTGATCCTCATCATGACCCTCATCCAGCACCCGAACGGGGTCGCCGACACGCTGGCGCGCCTGGGCCGCCACCCGGAACGGCGTCGCCGTCCGGTGGCGACCACCGCTCGCCTGGCCGACGACCGTGCCACGCTTGCCCGTCCGCCGGCGACCCTCGAGGCCACGGGCCTGTCGGTCCGCTTCGGCGCCGTGCAGGCGGTCGACGGCGTCGACCTGCGGGTCGAGCCTGGCCGCATCGTCGGTTTGATCGGTCCGAACGGCGCCGGCAAGACGACGTTCATCGACGCCGTCTGTGGCTACGTCCGCACCGGCGCCGGCGGCGTGCGCCTCGGAGAGCGCCGCGCTCGACCGATGCTCGGTCCGGCGCCGCAGCCAGCTCGGAGTCGGCCGGTGCTTCCAGTCGGTCGAGCTGTTCGACGACCTCACCGTCCGCGAGAACCTCCTCGTCGCCAGCGAGACGGTCCCATGGCATGCGTGGCTCATCGACATCCTCCGCCGCCGACGCGACAACTTGCCCCACCGGGTCGATGCCGTCGTGCGGCAGCTGGCCCTCGACGACGTCCTCGACCACGTCCCCCCGTCGCTCTCCTACGGCGATCGCAAGCTCGTCGGCGTCGCCCGGGCGTTGGCCGCTGGGCCGTCGGTACTGCTGCTCGACGAGCCGGCGGCCGGGCTGAACGGTGATGACGCGGCGAGCCTGGCGCGGACCCTGCGTGGCATCGCCGACGACCTCGGCATCGGCATCCTGCTCGTCGAGCACGACGTCGACCTCGTCAACGCGGTCAGCGACGAGATCGTGGTGATGGAGTTCGGTCGGGTCCTGGCCCGGGGCGCGCCGGCCGACGTGCTCGCCGACACCCGGGTCGTCTCGGCGTACCTCGGTGCGGCCGAGCCGAGCGCGACGCCCGAGGAGGTGCTGGCGTGATCGGCGACGCCTGCCTGGAGGCAGCCGACCTCACCGCCGGCTACGGCAAGATCCCGGTGGTCCACGGCATCGACCTCGAGGTGCGGCGCGGCGAAATCGTCGCCCTCGTCGGCGCCAACGGCGCCGGGGAAGACGACGACGCTGATGACGCTGGCCGGCGCCCTGCCCGCGCTCGGCGGCACCGTGCGCATCGACGGCGAGGCGACGACCGCACCGCTGCACCACCGAGCCCGCAACGGGCTCGCCTTCGTTCCCGAACAGCGGGCGATCTTCCGGCGCCTCGACGTTGCCGCCAACCTCCGACTGGGCCTCGGCCCGGTCGACGCAGCCGTGGCGATCGCGCCCGAGCTGGGACCGTTGATGGGTCGCCGAGCTGGGCTGCTCTCGGGCGGCGAGCAGCAGATTCTCGTGCTCGCCCGAGCCCTCGCCGCCGACCCCCAAGTCGTCGTCGTCGACGAGGTGTCACTCGGCCTGGCCCCGCGCGTTGTGCAGCGAATGCTCGGCCTCCTCCGCGTCGCCGCCGAGCGCGGTGCCGGCGTGCTGATGGTCGAGCAGCGGCTGCAGAACGTCCTGCGGGCCGCCGACCGGCTCGTCGTGCTGCGGCGCGGCACCGTCGCCCTGGCCGGCACGACGGCCGAGCTCGCCCAGCGCGTGGACGAGGTCCATGCTGCCTACCTGCCCCGACCCGCGGACAACCCGAAGGAGCCCCACCATGGCTGACGACTGGCACGTGCAGTCGCTGTTCCACTTCACCGTCAACGTCACCGACTTCGAGCGGTCGATCGACTTCTACACGAAGGTCGGGTTCCACGTGCTGCGCGACAACCGCGACGTCGACTGGCCCGACTCGGTGGCCGCCGGGTTCGGGATGACGCGGGCCAAAGGCCGAGGCGCCCTGCTCGGCATCGGCGATGGTCCCGAGCACACTCGCCTCGACCTCCTCCAGTGGCTCGACCCGCCGTACGACCCGGCCCCGCCCGGTGTCCCGATCGAGGAGCGGGTGCCACGAATCGTGGCGCTGCGCACGAGCGACGTCCGCGCCGCCTACCGGGACCTGAAGGCGCAAGGGATCGAGTTCGTTTCCGAGGTCCACTCCTACCCGGACATCGGTGTCGAGGCCGTGGTCAGCTGCCGCGACCCCGACGGACTGCTGGTCGAGTTCATCCAGTACGCCCCCGGCGTCCTCGGCAGCAAGGTCGGAACGTTCGCCGAGGATCCTGACCAACCGATCGGGGCCGGCTCGAAGGAGGCGTCGTGATCGCCCGGACCTCGGTCGAAGCAGCGGCGGAGATGTTCGAGGCGGTGAAGAACTGGGGGCGGTGGGGCGCCGACGACGAGCGCGGTGCGCTGAACCTCATCGACCCCGCACGCGTCGCCGCCGCTGCGCACGCCGTGCACGGACGGGTCGTCAGCTGCGGGCGTCCGTTGCCGGTGCTGCCGGCGGTCGACAACCCCAACCCGGCGCAACACATGATGGTGATCGCCGGCGATTGCCTCGACGCCACCGGCGTACCCGGCCTGGAGACGGCGCTCGACTACGTCGGCGTCGCCTTCCACGGCATGGCCGTCTCGCACCTCGACGCGCTGTGCCACGTGTTCCACGACGGGCTGATGTACAACGGGTTTCCTGCCACCGACGTCCGCAGCATCGGCGCGATGCGCAACTCGGTCATGTCGTGTGCCGACGGGGTGGTGTCTCGCGGCGTCCTGCTCGACATCCCGTTGCTGCGCGACCGTCCGTGGCTCGAGCCCCGCGACGTCGTCACCCCCGACGAGCTCGACGGCGCTGCTGCGGCCGCCGGTCTCACCGTCGAGGCGGGCGACATCGTGCTCGTGTCGACGGGCCGCGACGCCCGACGCGCCGAGCACGGGCCGTGGGATCCGATCGGTGTCGGTCTGGCTGGGCTCGATCCGGGGTGCGTGCGGTGGATTCGTGATCACGATGTCGCCGTGCTCGGGGGCGACGGTGTCCACGACCCGCTCCCCAACAACGAAAACGGGTGGCCGGTGCCGATCCACATGTGCTGCCTCGTCGCCATGGGTGTGCCTCTGCTCGACAACCTCGACCTGTCGCGATTGTCCGACGCCTGCCGCGGCGGAGTCGAAGTGGGACTTCCTGTTCACGGTGGCGCCGTTGCAGATCGAGATGGCGACGGGCTCGCCGGTGAACCCGGTCGCCGTCATCTGACGACGACCGGCCGTCACGCGGTCAGCCGACGCCGACGGCCGCGAACTCCGGGATCAAGGCCTCACCCACCAGGCGCAGGCTGCTCATCACCTGCTCGTGCTGCAGGTTCCCGTACTGCATGAGGCACATCAGCCGGTCGACGCCGGCGTCGGCGTAGCACTGCATCTTGCGTCGGCACGTCTCGACGTCACCGACGATGACCGATTCCAGTGGCTCCAGCGCCTCGTACACCTCGACGGGGTCGAGCTCGTAGCCGAGCGCCTGCCGGTTCATCACCCGGATGATCGGATGTGGGTCATCCGGGTCCATGTCGACCATGACGTCGTCGATGTTGGAGACCGACTGCGCCCGACCGGGGTCCTTGCTCGCCGTCGGCTGACCACGGATCATCTCGGTCCACACGGTGCGGGGGACCGAGAAGATGCGAGGCGCCGCGTTGACGTACCACAGGGCGGCCTCGCTGGCCCGGCTGGCGATCGCCTCGTCGGTGGTCTCGGCGCAGTGGACGAACGTGAAGACACCCTTCTGAGAGTTCAAGAACTTGCCGACGGGGGCCTGGCAGCGAGCGAGCCCGGCGTCGTACTCGGCGAGCAGAGCGGCGATCGTGTCGACGGTCGACAACAGTGTCGTGGCCAGCGCGCCGACGCCGCGCTCACCGGCCAGCGCGAACGACGCCGGGGTCGACACCGTCTGCCACAGCGGCGGGTGAGGAACCTGGAACGGGCGGGGGACCACCGTGCGGGTGGGGATGGTGATGTGCTCGCTCTTCCAACTGAACTCGTCCTCGGTCCAGGCGCCGACAAGGATCTTGTAGCCCTCGTCGAGCTGCTCCAGCGTTGTCGCCGGGTCGATGCCGAACGTGTCCCACTCGGCGCCGCCCGAGCGGGCGAGGGCGATCTCGGCCCGTCCGCCGCTCAGCTGATCGAGCACGGCCGCCCGCTCGGCCACCCGCAGCGGGTGGTTGATGATGAACGGCGACAGCACGCCGGAGTGCCCGAGGTGGATGCGTTCGGTCCGCTGGGTGAGGATGGCGTTCATCATCTCGGGCGCCGGCGAGTACGAGAACTCGGGCGTGCAATGGTGCTCGACCATCCACCAGCACGAGTAACCCATCCGGTCGGCGAGGACGGCCTGCTCGATGCCGTCCTGCCACGCCTGCAGCTCATGACCGGGTTCCCACGGCCGGGGCCGCTGAAGCTCGTTGAACACGTCGAAGATCATCGAAGTCGCTCGCCTTCCCCAAGTTGTAAGTAAGTACTTAGCACATTCCCTCAAACCGGTCCATCAAGGGGTACGTTTGCCGGGTGACGACTCCCCGGCGAACGCGCATGAGCGCCGAGGACCGGCGTCTGTCGATCCTCGAAGCGGCGCGTCAGGCGTTCGTGTCGTCGGGTTACGGTGGCGCGAGGACACGCGACATCGCCGAGCGGGCCGGGGTCAACGAAGCGCTGCTGTTCCGTCACTTCGCGACCAAGGAGCAGATCTTCCACGAGGCAGTCGTCGAACCCTTGATCGCGGTGATGGGCACGTCGATGACTCCGACCGACGACCTCGACGACGCCACTGCGGTCATCGAGATCAAGCGGACGAACACCCAGGCCACCATGCGGCAGATGCTGGAGGTGATGCAGTCCGCAATGCCGCTGCTCGGCGTCGCGCTCTTCGCTGACAACGAGCGGGCCACAGCGTTGTATCGCGAGCAGATCACGCCGATCCTCGACGCCGGCGCCGCCCGCCTCCACAAGCGCTACGGCACATGGGATCACCGGCCGTTCGATGCCGACCTCATGCCCCGGATCACCATGGGAATGTGCCTGTTCGTCGTGATGGACGCCTACTTCACCGGGCGCACGCTCGACCTCGATGCGACGGCGACCGAGCTGGCGGCGCTCATCACGTTCGGGACCGTGCCGCGGCCCGGCGAGATCGCCTGACGCCCGTTCAGGCACCTACGTACGGAGCGATCGCGTCGACGAGGGCGAGGTCGTCGACGGCCGCTGCGGCACGCACCAGCACACTCTCGGCGTACGCCTTTCCGGTGTCGTTGAAGAGGTCGACGAGGACCGTACCGACGGCGTAGCTCGTCGTGTAGGCCGCTCCGAGCCGGTAGTCGTCCCAGAGCTGCGCCTCGCCATAGCCTCCGATCCCGTGGCTGGTCAGGCTGCGGAGGTAGTGAGCGAGAAGGTCGTGCTGGAGGGCCCGACGCCGATCCGTTGAAACTGACTGGGTCAGGAAGTACGCGAGGTCGTAGGCACCCCGAGCGACGGTCAGGGGCTGCCAGTCCACAGCGGCCAGATGCGGCCCGTTGACCTCCACGAAGAAGAGGTTGGAGCGGCGCAGGTCGAAGTGCACGAGCGTCACCGGGTCCAGGCTCAACTGCCGCTGCACGGCTGGGATCGCCCGCACGAGCGACTCGCCGAAGGCCAGAAAGGATGCCGGACGCGAGAGCTCGTCCTGCGCGGCCAGTGCCGCCCATGCGGCGCCGAACAGCTGCTGATGGGTCGACCACACCGGACCGTCCAGCACGGGAACCCAAGTTGGACGCCGAGTGGCGACCTCGCCCCACCACGCGGCGTGGAACGTCGCGAGGTCGCCCGTGGCCGCGAACAGCTGCTCGTCATCGAACGCCCCACCGCCGGTGACGTCATCGACCGCCATGTCCTCCATCACGATCACCATGTCGCCACGGTCGGCGTCGAGGTCGACCACGTAGGTTCGTGGCGTGACGAGGCCTGCGACCGGGGCCAGGTCGCGGTAGAAGCGGACCTCCCGCTCGTACAGCCCGTACTCGAGGGCCATCCGACGATTGGCGTCCGATCGAGTCGCAACCTTGACGACGAGCCGGTTGGGCAGCACTGGGGAGGTTTCGGGCGACCACTCGATATCGAGTCGCGCAACCTCGCTCATGAACCCGACGCCCGCGCCGATCGGCGTCGCGGCCAGTGACACAGCCGCGCCGCTCCGCAACGCGCCGGACCGTCGGAGCGCCGCTGTGAGCCACGATGCGGTCACGTCGGCAAGCGATGACGGGACGCGCACAGGCGACACCGGCGGAGCCTACGGCAGCGCGCGTGAGGTGCGTCGGCGGGGCTCGCCACTCCAGACCCAGGATCAAGGCGGCGTCGCCGTTTCCTCGGAAGAATTGGTGCCACCGATGACGCCGTTCTCTCCGAAGACCTCGTCGCTCTGCTCAGGCCGTCTGACGTGGGAGCGCCCCCGGCAGTGTGCGCCCTCGGCAGCGCGCCCTCGGCACAGCGCCCTGGGCAGTGTCGGCGCCCCCGGAGTGTGCTCCCGGAGGATTCGAGCACCGGTGATCGAACCCTCTATATGACCTGGTAGATGGCGCCTTCGGACGCGCGCGTCTTCGGCATCCAGAGCCGCCGACGCGAGGGCCGAGCCAAGCCGTGGGTCGGGCGATTGGAGGTTGCCCCGTGGAGTTGTCGATTCCGACGACAGTCGCGCCACGCCGAGCCACCCACGCCGTCACGTACCCCGTCCCGCAGCCGAGCTCGATCGCGTCCACGTCGTCCGGGAGCAGGTCCCGGATCGGGACACCCCACATCCCCCACGTCGGCTCGGACCGCCACAGGTGCTCACCGTCGGCGACCCAGTTCGGCTCGTCTTCGTCCCAGTGGCCCCGGTTCACGCTGACGTGCTCAGGGAGCGGCTGCTCGGTCATCGATCGATGATCGAAAGCCGGTCCTTCGCGGCTACGCTTGCCTGCGAGACGGCGAGGGAGCCGTCCGGGCGACAGGGGACGGGCGATGGGGTTTCTAGCGGGGTTCACCCACAACCGAGCGCGGGCCGCGCTCGGAGCTGGTGCGATCGTGGCGGTGTCGATCATCGTGCCGTCGGCGGTGTCGCCGAAGGTCACGGCCAATCCGGGACCGCCGACACCGTTTGACTCCAACGGCTTCGACAACAGCTTCGCCATCGCCCAGAGCCGCGAGCAGGGACCGCTGATCGACGGATCCGCGCCAGCGGCGCGGATGGCCGCCGATGCCGCAGTACCCGCTCTCGGCGACCCGGTCAAAGGCACGTTCGGCGCCGCAGGTGGGGTGGCCGATCATGCCGATCCATGCCGTGCTCCTTCCCGATGGACGGGTGATGTCCTACGGCACGGAGCCCGACGGGTCGCAGACCGCCATCTACCGCTACGACGTCTGGGACCCCCGGGCGGGCACCGAGCCCAACGCCCACAAGCTGCTGCCCAACACGACGCAGACCGACATCTTCTGCAGCTCCCAGATCGTGCTGCTGAACGGTGACGTCGCGATGTTCGGCGGCGACAACCTCCCGACGAGCTCGAACACCCATAACGACCACGTCAACCTCTTCCATCCGGCCAGCAACACAATCGAGCGCGCCGCTGCTCCGAACGATCACATGAACCGGCTGCGGTGGTACTCGTCGGCGACAGTGCTCCCCAACGCCGAGGTCTACATCCAGGGCGGCAGCGGCGGCGCCGACCTCCCCGAGCGCCGTAACAGCAACGGCTCGTTCACGCTGCTCAGCGGCGCGCCGACGAACACCCTGTCGAGCGGCTACCCCAAGAACTGGGTGGCGCCGAACGGCCTGGTCTTCGGCATCGCCAACAACCAGATGTACGAGGTGAACCCGGCGGGGAACGGGACCATCAGGATGCTCGCGACGGCCTCCAGAACAAACACCGGCGGCACGTCGACGGCGGTGATGTTCGAACCCGGGAAGATCCTGCAGGTCGGCGGGGGCAGCCGCGACGCCAGCCTCATCGACATCAACACCATCACCCCGCAACTCACCCCGGTCGTCACGCCGCTTCCTCAGCTGCAGTACCAACGCCAGTGGGGCAACGCCACGGTGATGGCCGACGGTCGGGTGTTCGTGTCCGGCGGCAGCGCGGTCAACAACGCGGCGACTGGAGTGGCCTATACCTCGGAGATCTTCAATCCCGCCGGCGGGGGCTCGTGGAGCACCGGTCCCACGGCGACCCGGATGCGCCTGTACCACTCCACGTCGCTGCTGCTGCCGGACGCCAGCGTCATCACGATGGGCGGCGGCACACCCGGCCCGGAGACCAACCTCAATGCCGAGATCTACTACCCGCCGTATCTCTTCAAGGGTGACGGCACGCCCGCGGTCCGGCCGACGATTACGACCGCGACGGCCGTCACCGACCCGGGCATGCCGCTCAGCATCGAGACCCCGGACGCCGTAGCGCACGTGTCACTGGTGAAGACCGGCTCGGTGACCCACTCGGACGACATGGATCAACGGTTCCTCGACCTGCCATTCACCCAGTCCGGCGGCACGCGTGACGGCGACGCTGCCGACCAACGTCAACCGGACCCCGCCCGGCTACTACATGATCTTCGTGGTCAACGCGGCCGGCGTGCCGTCGGAGGCCAAGTTCGTGAAGATCACCGTCGCCGGCACGACCCCGCCGCCGACGACCACGACCACGTCGACGACGTCGACGACCACCTCGACGACGACCACGACGATGCCGCCGACGACGACCTCCACCACGACGACGATCCTGCCGACGACCACGTCGACGACCTCCACAACCTCAACCAGCACCACGACCACGACATCGCCGCCTCCCACGAACCTGATGGTCAACGGCGGCTTCGAGAACAACCCGCTGGGAAGCGGGACGTCGGGCGCGGTTGCGGGGCTACAGGGCTGGGCGAACGCCGGCGGCACCATCGACGTGTTCCGCAGCTTCCCGGGGTTCAACGCCGCGGAGGGCACCTCGATCATCGAGCTCGACAGCACCAGCGCCAAGGACCGGATCGAGCAGGCGGTGAGGACAACTGCCGGTCGCAGCCTACCGACTCACGTTCCAGCATTCGCCCCGGCCCGGCGTCTCGAACCCGAGCAACAAGTTCGATGTCTACTGGAACAACACGCAAGCTGGTCACCGTGAACCGCAGCGGCTCCGGGCTCAGCGTCCCGTCGTGGCAGACCGCCACGTTCACCGTCACGGGCACCGGCGGGAACGACGTCATCTCGTTCCGCGAGAACGACAACAACAACCTGGGGGCGTTGCTCGACAACGTGCAGCTTGTCGCCACCTAAAGGTTGAGTGACGCCAGAGAAGGGCCGAACGTCCGACGCCTCTGATTTACCATCCGGCGTCCTCGCATCGTTCGTATCTACACCGCAGGAACTGCGTGCCTCATCTCGAGTGGATCAACGAACCCCGCCGACTCCCGACTGGTCAGACTTCGTCCAGGAGACCGGGCTTCCCGATCTCACTGAAGTCGATCTATTCGGCCGAGTCGGTCGAAATGTTCCGCAGGCGGCTGGGTTCCACATCGCTCAACGGCCATGCGCCAGGGAACGTCGTTGAGGCGGCTTCCTCGCGGGACTGGAGCCTGAGTGGAACTCTCCGGTACACGGTTCGGACGTGACCGCGCCTGCGGCGCGTTCGCGTCGGGACGGCACGCTCGTACGGTCAGCGTACAAGCGTTCGACGAAGCACCATTCTCTCCCCACGCTCTCCCCACAACCCGGGGCAAATGGAGGTCAACGGGGGTCAATGGAGGTCAATCCGATCCGCCATTGCACCTGCTCATCACCCCTGCTAGAAGGTGAAATCGCAGAGCGCCCTCGGCAGGATTCGAACCTGCGCACACGGCTCCGGAGGCCGATGCTCTATCCCCTGAGCTACGAGGGCGGGAGGCGTGCAGGTTAGCGGCGAGGCCGCGCCGACCGGTTGGGGATCACCGCGTCCGGCTAGGTTGCCCGTCCGATGTGTGCTGCTGCCAACGACAGTGGCGCCGACCTGCTCCTCGGCCCGTTGCTCCGCTTCGTCGGCGAGGGCCGGGCCACGATCTGGTGCGAGACCGACCGGCCGTGCGAGGTCGACGTGGTCACCGGCGCAGCACCGCCATCAGGCCCCGACGTGGAGCGTCCACGGGCACCACTACGCGCTCGTGCTCGTCGAGGTCTGCCGCCCGGCGACGGCGACGGAGTACTCGGTGGAGCTGGACGGCCGAACGGTCTGGCCGCTGGCGAACGACACCTTCCCGCCGAGCGTCATCCGCATGCCCGACCCGGATGCACCGTTCCGTCTCGCCTTCGGGAGCTGCCGGCGCTCGGCGCCGTTCGATGCCGAACACCTGGCGGAGATCGGGGCCGACGCACTGGTCGCGCTCGCCGGGCGCATGGTGGACGAGCAGTCGCGCGACACGTGGCCCGACATCCTCCTGTTCCTCGGCGACCAGGTGTACGCCGACGACCCGTCCGAGGCGATCGTCGAGCGGCTCGGCGACGACCGGGAGGGCGATCGCGACGTGGCCGAGGAGATCCACAACTTCGAGGAGTACACCTGGCTGTACCACGAGGCGTGGATGACGCCGGCGGTGCGCTGGCTGCTGTCGACCGTGCCGACCGGCATGATGTTCGACGACCACGACCTGCGCGACGACTGGAACACGTCCTTGTCCTGGCGGCGGGAGATGACGTCGAAGCCGTGGTGGCGCGATCGGGTCGTCGGCGCCTACGCGTCGTACTGGGTGTACCAGCACCTCGGCAACCTCAGCCCCGACCAGCTCGCCGACGACGAGGTGTACGAGCGAGTCCTCGCCATCGACGACGACGACGAGCGCACCCGCTTCCTCGACGATGTCGCCTGGCGAGCCGATGAGGACCCGTCGTCGATGCGCTGGAGCTTCTCCCGCGATCTCGGTGGCGTGCACCTCGTCGCCATCGACTCACGGTGCTCGCGCCACCTCGACCCCGACGACAGGCGCATGGTCGACGACGTCGAGTGGGACTGGGTGCGACGCGCCGTGCTCGACGCCGGACGGCCGTACGACCACCTCGTGCTCGCCTCGACGCTGCCGTTCCTCCTACTGCCGGGCATCCACCACATGGAGGGATGGGACGAGGCGATCTCGTCGGGTGCCTGGGGACGGCCGGGCAAGTGGGTCGGCGAGCGGACACGGCAAGCTCTCGACCTCGAGCACTGGGCGTCGTTCCGCGAGTCCTTCGACTTGCTCGTCGACCTGCTGGCCGACGTCGTGTCGTCGCCGTCACCACCGGCGTCGGTCCTCATGCTGTCTGGTGACGTGCACTGCAGTTACACCGCGGCCGCCGAGCTCGACGGTGCACCGCACCCGGGTACCGCCATCCGCCAGTTGACGATGTCGCCGTTCCGCAACGACATCCAGCGCGCCGTCAAGACTGCGTACCGGTTGCTGAACCGCAAGGGCCTCAATGCCGTGATGCACCGCCTCGCCCGTTGGAGCGGCGTCAACGACGTGGCGATGCACTGGCAGCTCGAACACGGGTTGTGGTTCGACAACGGCGTGATGACGATCGAGTTCGCCGGGCGTTCGGCCGACCTGGCCGTCGATCACGCTCACGCCGACGGGCTCGACCAGCAGCTCGATCGCACCCTCGACGTCGAGCTGGCCCGCGCGCCGTCGACACCGCCCGGCGTCGACGCCGGAGCCAGCGCCGCCGTCTGATCCAACCGTGTGTTGCGGGCCATCCGAGTGTCGGATGCGCGGACGCCGGTCTCTGAACACTCCGATGGCGGCGAACACTCGGATGGGGCGGCACACTGGGCGGCTCATGGCCGACCCGTTGCACGTGCTCGCCGAGCGGCTCCAGCCGGCGTTCGACGCGGTCGCCGGCCGTGCTGGCGTCGACCCGGTGATCCGGCCGTCGGACCACGCCGACGCCCAGGCCAACGGTGCGCTCCCACTGGCGAAGGAGCTCGGTCGCAACCCACGGGAGGTCGCCCAGGCGGTCGTCGACGCGGCCGACCTCACCGGCGTCGCCACCGCCGAGATCGCCGGTCCCGGCTTCGTCAACCTCACGCTCGACTCGTCGTTCATCGCCGCGCTGCTGGCTGACGTCGCCGCCGACACGCGACTCGGCATCGAGCCGGCCGCCGAGCCCGAGCGCGTCATCGTCGACTACTCGGCGCCGAACGTGGCCAAGGAGATGCACATCGGCCACCTCCGCACGACGGTCATCGGCGACGCCCTCGTCCGGCTGCTCGGCGCCGTCGGCCACGACGTCGTTCGCGAGAACCACATCGGCGACTGGGGTCGGCCGTTCGGGATGCTCATCGAGCACCTCGTCGACATCGGCGTCGAGCGCGCCGAGTCGCTCGGTCTCGGCGACCTCGATGCGTTCTACAAGGCGGCCACGAAGCAGTTCGAGGACGACGAGGACTTCCGCGAGCGCGCCCGGGCGCGTGTCGTGCTGCTGCAGCAGGGCGACGAGGAGACGTTGCGCCTGTGGCGGCTGCTCTTCACCGAGAGCGCCGAGCACTGGAACGACCTGTACTCCAAGCTCGGTGTGCTGCTCACCGACGACGACCTGGCGGGGGAGAGCCGTTACGAGTCGCTGATGCCCGACATCATCGAGCGCCTCGACCGGGCCGGTCTGCTGGAGGAGTCCGACGGCGCCGAGGTGGTGTTCCCACCGGGATTCACCAACCGCGAGGGCGAACCGCTGCCGCTGATCGTGCGCAGCCGAGCCGGCGCCTTCACCTACGCCACCAGCGACCTGGCGTGCGTCGTCGACCGCGTCGAGCGCGTCGGTGCCACGCGCCTGCTCTACGTCGTCGGTGCTCCGCAGGCGCAGCACCTGGCGATGGTGTTCGCCGTGTCGGAGATGGCCGGATGGCTGGTGCCGCCCGCACGCGCCGAACACGTCCCGTTCGGCAACGTGCTCGGCACCGACCGCAAGATGCTGAAGAGCCGCAGCGGTGATCCGGCACGGTTCGTCGACGTGGTCGACGAGGCGATCGAGCGGGGATTGGCGGCGGTCGCCGAGAAGAACCCCGATCTCCCGGCTGCCCAGCGCGAGCAGGTCGGGCGCGCCGTGGGCATCGGAGCGCTGAAGTACGCCGATCTGTCGACGGATCGGATCCGTGACTACGTCTTCGACTGGGAGCGCATGCTGTCGTTCGACGGCAACACGGCGCCGTACCTGCAGTACGCCCACGCCCGGATCTGCTCGATCTTCCGCCGGGCGGATGTCGAACGGGCGGACGTCCGGGCCACGGTGCCCTCGGTCGACGAGCCGCAGGAGCGGACGCTGGCGATGCGCCTGCTCGGCTTCGGCAGCGTCGTCGCCGAGACGGTCGAGCGGGCCAGCCCGCACCGCCTGTGCACGTACCTGTACGAGCTGGCGTCGGACTTCACGGCCTTCTACGAGCACTGCCCGGTGCTCAGGGCTGCGGATGCCGGCACCCGGGCGGGTCGCTTGGCGTTGAGCGACGTGACCGCCCGGGTGCTGGCCCGCGGGTTGCACCTGCTCGGGATCGAAGCCCCCGAGCAGATGTAGGTACACACGGGGGCTCCGCCCCCGTGGACCCCCGAAGAGTTACGGACTTCGTCGGGACCGCGAGCGCCGGCGTGCGGACTGGCGACCCGTGCGTGCAGGTCGCGAGTTCCGACGGAGCTCCTGCTGATGCACGTCGACGAGCGCCTTCATGGTGATCGGATGGATGGTCATGGTCGTGGTTCCTTGGTGATGTGTCGGTGTTGTGGTGGTCGTCGGTGGAGTCGCTCAGCGCACTGGCTGGCGCTCCTGTCGGGCGGCCCTGGCCGGACGGCTGGCGCCGCTCTCCCTGCGGAGCTCGGCTTGTCGTTCGGCGACCAGGGCACGCAGCACGTAGGGATGCTGCTGGAACATGGTCGGTCCTTTCGGGACGTCGTTGGATTGGTGGGTTTGGAGATCAGCCGCGAACGCGGCAGAAAGGTGATGTGCCTGATGGCCAGGCGATCGCAGAACCTGGTGGGTTCAGGAGATCGCGGTCACAGCCCGAGAGTCCGCCAGCGGGGCGCCGCCATTGAGCATCTCGGTCGTGTGATCGAACATGAGCATCTGGGGCACCTCCTTGCTTGGTCTCGTCGGGTGGTCTCGACGACATGATCACCGATGGAGCAGTCAGATACCAAAGAGGTTTCGCGACACGAGGCTCTGCCCCGTGGACCCCACGACGTAACGTCGATCGCCTGTGAGCGACCCGCTGCCGAACCATCTCCTGCCGGACTCGGCGACGGTGGCAGCGGACGGCAGCCTGGCGATCGGCGGCTGCCGCGTCGACGAGATCGCCGGCACCTTCGGCACGCCGGTCTTCGTCTACGACGAGGCGCATCTGCGGGCGCGATGTCGCGAGGCGGTCGAGGCATTCGGGCGCGGCCGGGCGATCTACGCGACGAAGGCGTTCCTCTGCCGGGCGATGGCCCGCCTCGCGCACGAGGAGGGCATGCTCCTCGACGTCGCCAGCGGCGGCGAGCTGCACGTCGTGCTCGCCGCCGGCGTGCCGGCGTCGGCGTGCGTGATGCACGGCAACAACAAGAGCCTCGACGAGCTGCGGGCGGCGATCACCGCCGGCGTTCGTCATGTCGTCGTCGACAGCTTCGACGAGCTCGACCGCCTCGACCACCTCCACGAGACCGGCGCCGGAGACGTGCCGGACATCCTCATCCGCGTGACGCCGGGCGTGCACGCCCACACCCACGAGTTCATCACGACCGGCCAGGACGACTCCAAGTTCGGCTTCAACCTGGCCAACGGCGACGCCGCGCGCGCCGTCGAGCAGGCCCGGCGTTCGCCATCGGTGCACCTCGTCGGCCTGCACTGCCACATCGGGTCGAACGTGTTCGCCGCCGAGAGCTTCGGGCGGGCGGCCGAGGTGATGGCCGAGTTCGCCCGGCCGCTCGACCTCCCCGAGCTGGTGCTCGGCGGCGGTCTCGGCGTCGCCTACGTGGAGGCCGAGCAGGCGCCGACGATCGCCGAGTGGGCGAAGGTCGTGCTCGACACGTGCCGGGCGCTCGAGGTCCGTGCCGATGTCAGCGTCGAGCCCGGACGGGCGATCGTCGCCGCGGCGGCGATCACGGTGTACACGATCGGCACGATCAAGCGCATCCCCGGCGTGCGCACGTACGTGGCCGTCGACGGGGGCATGAGCGACAACCCGCGGCCGGTGCTGTACGGCAGCGGCTACGAGGCGTTCCTGCCCCGAGCGGTCGGTGCGGAGCGACCGCGCCGAGCGCGGATCGTCGGCAAGCACTGCGAGTCCGGCGACGTGCTCCTGCGCTCCGCCCACCTGCCGGCCGACACCGCGGTCGGCGACCTGCTGGCGATGCCGGTCACGGGTGCGTACGGCCACTCGATGGGGTCGAACTACAACAAGGTGCCCCGACCGCCTGTCGTGTTCGTCGCCGACGGGCAGGCCCGGCTCGTCGTCCGGCGGGAGACCGTCGACGATCTCCTGGCGACGGATGTCGCCCCGTGACGCGCCTACCCTGACCCGATGCCCCGATGGCTCGACGGACCCCGCCGGATGGTCCAGCGCATCACCTCGTCGTTCAAGAACGCCGAGCCCAACGCCGGGCGCACGACCCGCGTCAAGCAGCCGACGACCCGACCGGTGGCCGCCGGTGTGCGCATCGAGTACACGCCCCAGCTCGACGGCGATCCCGATCCGGGGGAGGTCGTGTGGACGTGGGTGCCGTTCGAGGACGACCCGACGCTCGGCAAGGATCGGCCCGTCGTGATCATCGGTCGCCGCGGCAACGACCTGTCCGGTGTGGCGCTCACGTCCAAGCGCAAGCGCGAGTGCGTCGAGGTCGGGTCCGGGCCGTGGGACTCGCAGGGCCGCCCCAGCTACGCCAAGGTCGACCGCCTGCTCGACATCGAGCCGGACACCGTCCGCCGCGAGGGCGCCGTCCTCGGCCGGCGCCGCTTCGACGCCGTGATCGAAGCCGTCGACCGTCTGCACGACGTCCAACGCTGATCCGCCGAGTAGGTGGCACCGGCGACGCCGTAGCCTGACCCGCCGTGGCACAGCGCGTTCGCATCGGGGTCCTCGGGTGCGGCAACGTCGGCGCCGCCTTCGTCGGGCTGGTCGCCGGCCAGGCGAAGGAGATCGAGGCACGCACCGGCGTCGCCTTGGAGGTCACCCGCGTGGCCGTGCGCAACCTCTCACGCGATCGCGACGTCGAGCTCGACCCGGGTGTGCTGACGCGCGATGCCCACGACGTCGTCGCCGACCCCGACGTCGACCTCGTCGTCGAGGTCATCGGCGGCATCGAGCCGGCCCGCGAGCTGATCACGACCGCCCTCGCTGCCGGCAAGCCGGTCGTCACGGCGAACAAGGAGCTGCTCGCCAACGTCGGCGTCGAGCTGTTCCAGGCTGCCGATCGCGACGGCGTCGACCTGCTCTTCGAAGCCGCCGTCGCCGGCGGCATCCCGCTCGTGCGCAGCCTGCGCGAGAGCCTGCGCGGCGAACCGATCCGGCGAGTGGTCGGCATCGTCAACGGCACGACCAACTACATCCTCACCAAGATGACCGAGCAGGGCGCGTCCTACGGCGATGCCCTCGGCGAGGCCCAGCGCCTCGGCTTCGCCGAGCGCGACCCGACGGCCGACGTCGAGGGCTTCGACGCCGGCGCCAAGGCGGCGATCATCGCGTCGATCGCCTTCGGCGCCCGGGTCGTCGCCGGCGACGTCTACCACGAGGGGATCTCCAACGTCACCGCCGCCGACATCGACGTCGCCCGCCGGCTCGGCTACGTCGTCAAGCTGCTGGCGATCGCCGAGCTCGACGACACCACCGGCGAGATCGCCGTGCGCGTGCACCCGGCGATGGTGCCCGTGCACCACCCGCTGGCCAGCGTGCGGGAGAGCTTCAACGCCGTGTTCGTCGAGGGTGACGCGGTCGGCCAGCTGATGTTCTACGGGCGCGGCGCTGGTGGCCTGCCGACGGCGAGCGCCGTGCTCGGCGACGTCATCGACGCCGCGGTCAACCTGACCAAGGGCACTCACGGCACGCTCGGCACGTTCGCCAAGGCGCGCATCCGCCCGATCGACGAGACGTCCGCCGAGTACCTCCTCGGGCTCGAGGTGGTCGACCAGCCCGGCGTGCTGCACGCCGTCACGGGCGTGTTCGCCGACCACGGCGTGAGCATCCGCGCCGCCGAGCAGGAGGGCATCGGCGCCGACGCCCGCCTCGTCTTCATCACCCACGAGGCCAAGGAGTCGGCGGTGCAGGCGACGGTGCACGGCCTCCGCGAGCTCGACGTCGTCAAGCACGTCGGCGGCCTGCTCCGCGTCATCGGGTCCTGAGCGTGCAGTACGTCTCCACACGCGGGCGGGCGCCCGAGCTCGGCTTCGCCGACGCCCTGCTCGCCGGACTGGCGGACGACGGCGGGCTGTACGTGCCGGCCGAGTGGCCGATGCTGCCGCCGACCGCCGAGCTCGACGCTGCCGGCAGCTACGCCGAGACCGCCCGGCGCATCGTCGCCCCGTTCGTCGGCGACGAGATCGACGCTGACGACCTCGGGCGGATGTGCCGCGAGGCCTACGCCACGTTCCGCCATCCCGCGGTCGTCCCGCTCGTCCAGCTCGACGACCGCCAGTGGCTGGCGGAGCTGTTCCACGGCCCGACGCTCGCCTTCAAGGACATCGCCCTGCAACTCGTCGGCCGGCTCTTCGACCACGTCCTCGAGCGACGTGGCGAGCACGTCACGATCGTCGGGGCGACGAGTGGCGACACCGGCTCGGCCGCCATCGAGGCGGTCCACGGCTGCCGTCATGTCGACGTCGTGATCCTCTACCCGCTCGGTGGTCCGAGCGATGTGCAGCGACGGCAGATGACCACCGTCGACGCGCCGAACGTCCGCGCCGTCGCCGTCGAGGGCACGTTCGACGACTGCCAGGACCTCGTCAAGGCGATGTTCAACGACGCCCCGTTCCGCCGAGCGCATGCGCCTCGCCGCGGTCAACTCGATCAACTGGGCCCGGGTGATGGCCCAGGTCGTCTACTACGTCACGACGGCGCGGGCGCTCGCCGGGCCGGTGACGGCGTGCGTGCCGACGGGCAACTTCGGCAACCTCTTCGCCGGCTGGGTGGCCCGGCGGATGGGCGCGCCCATCGCCGACTTCGTGCTGGCGACGAACGCCAACGACATCCTCGCTCGCTTCGTCAACGACGGCGACATGTCGATCGCCGGCGTCGTGCCGACGCTCAGCCCGAGCATGGACATCCAGGTGTCGTCGAACTTCGAGCGCATGCTCTGGGTGATGAACGACGGCAACGGCCCGCGCACGGGGGAGCAGCTGCTGCGGTTCCGCGAGACCGGACGGCTCGATGTCGACCAGGAGACCCGCGACCGCTGGATCAGCGGGGCGTTCCGGGCCGCCGCGGCGACCGACGCCGAGGTCGTCGACGAGATCCGCCGCGTCCACGCCACGACCGGCATGCTCGTCGATCCGCACACGGCGACGGGCACGCTCGCCGCCCGGCGCTGCGCCGGCGAGCATCCGGTGATCACGATGGCGACGGCGCACCCGGCGAAGTTCCCCGAAGCCGTCGAGCGGGCCATCGGCGTCCGCCCCGCGCTGCCCGCCCACCTCGCCGATCTGTACGAGCGCACCGAGCGCACGGAGGTCGTCGCCAACGACCTGGCCGTCGTCGAGGACCTGGTGGTGCGGCTGGCCGTCCGTCGCCTGACCGGCGGGGATGTTTGCAGGAGCCGCGTCGCGGTCGGTATCCTGGTGGTCGCCTGGATTGCCAGGCAGCACCCCGTTTCCACGTTCCCCCGAACGTGCTGCACCGGGTGCGTTCAACGAGGGGCGTCAGCACCGGTCTGCAACCGGGAACTTCTTTCCGGCACCGACCCGTGTCTGACCCCAACCCACCCGAGGAAGAGGCAACTCGTGGCCGCAGAGGCACTCGAACAGTCCGTCCTGGAATCCAAGGACAAGGACCAACTCCTGGCGATCGCCAAGGCACTCGGCCTGAAGGCCAGCGCCCGGACGAAGAAGTCCGAGATCATCGACCAGATCCTGGAGACGACCGGATCGCCCTCGCGCGCCGTGAACGGCGGCGAGGTCAACGGGGCCACCGTCAACGGCGATGCCGAGGTGGTCACGATCGCCGACGCCCCACCGGCGCCAGCACCCGAGGTGGTGATCTCGCCGCGCGTCGATGACGACGGCGAGCCGCTCGCCGAGTGGGAGCTGGCGGTCAGCGACGGCGACGAGGGGGCTGAGGCGCCCGCCGTGCTCCGCCGAGACGGCCGCCGACGACGACGTGACGGCAGCGGCCAACGAGGGGCTGTCCAGCGCCCCGGCCGACGCCGGGCAGCGTCCCGACGATCGTCGACCTGGCCGCGAGCGGCAGCAGCAACAGCCCCAGCAGGGCGCCGTCGCCGACGACGGCGAGGGACGCAACCGTCGCCGCCGCCGCCGCCGCAAGGGCGGGGCGCGTGGCACCGAGGGCCCGCAGGGCGACGACGCCGCCGTGCTCGATCGCGAGGAGCAGCCTGCCCGCCGACGAGCTGGTGGAGGTGTCCGGCTACCTCGACATGCGCGACGAGGGCTATGGCTTCCTGCGCGTGAACGGCTACCTGCCCAGCCGCGACGACGCCTACATCCCGGTGAAGCTGGCCCGCCAGTACGGCCTGCGCAAGGGCGACCACATCAGCGGGCTGAGCCGGCCGGCGGGACGCAACGAGAAGAACCCGGCACTGCTGGAGATCAACACGGTCAACGACGGCGACCCGGAGACGGCCAAGCGGCGCCCTCGCTTCGAGGACCTCACGGCGCTGTTCCCCGACGAGAAGCTGAAGCTGGAGAACCCGGCCGACCCGACGAACATGACGGCGCGGATCATCGACCTCGTCGCCCCGATCGGCAAGGGCCAGCGAGGCATCATCGTGTCGCCGCCGAAGGCCGGCAAGACGTTCGTGATGAAGACGATCGCCACCTCGATCGAGACCAACAATCCCGAGGTCAAGCTGATCATCCTGCTCATCGACGAGCGGCCTGAAGAGGTCACCGACATCCGCCGCACGACCCAGCGCGGCGAGGTCATCTCCTCGACGTTCGACCGCCCGAGCGACGAGCACACGCACGTCGCCGAGCTGGCGATCGAGAAGGCCAAGCGGCTCGTCGAGCAGGGTGAGGACGTCGTCGTCATCCTCGACGGCATCACCCGCCTCTCGCGTGCGTACAACCTCGCCGCTCCGGCGAGCGGGCGCATCCTGTCCGGCGGCATCGACGCCGGCGCGCTGTACCCGCCGAAGAAGTTCTTCGGCGCCGCCCGCAACGTCGAGGAGGGCGGCTCGCTGACGATCCTGGCGACGGCGCTGGTCGACACCAACAGCCGCATGGACGAGGCGATCTTCGAGGAGTTCAAGGGCACCGGCAACATGGAGCTGCGCCTCGACCGCCGCCTCTCCGAGCGCCGGATCTACCCGGCGATCGACGTCGACGCGTCGAGCACCCGCCACGAGGAGCTGCTGTTCGACCGCAAGCAGCTGCAGATGGTGTGGAAGCTGCGCCGGGTGCTGTCCGGCCTCGCCGCCGACGGCAACGCCGCCCCCGGCCTCGAGCTGCTCATCGACCGCCTGAAGACGTTCCGCACCAACGACGAGTTCCTCAACGAGATCGCCAAGCAACCCGCATGTGACCGTCGAGTACGTGCGTCGCTCGAGTACGTGATGCTGGGCTGCCGGCACCGCGTACTCGATGGCAGCCGTACTCGACTGGATCAGCGCCGGTACCCTTGATCTCCGCCATGAAGACCGACATCCATCCCACGTATGCCGAGACGACCGTGCGGTGCTCGTGCGGGAACACCTTCACGACCCGTTCGACGAAGGGCGGCGAGCTGCACATCGAGCTCTGCAACGAGTGCCACCCGTTCTTCACCGGCAAGCAGAAGCTGGTCGACTCCGGCGGCCGCGTCGAGCGCTTCAACAAGCGCTACGGCACCCGCAAGGGCGGCACCGGCAAGAAGTAGTCGCCATCAGCGACGACCGCCGCGCCCGGCTGCGCGGCCTCAAGCTGCAGGCGCTCGTCCGCGACCACCTCGGTCGCCCGGTCGACGCCGAACCGGCTGTCTTCCCGCCAGGCGCCGCACTCGTCGTCGACGGCGCCGCCTGGCTGCTCGTCGAGGACCTGCCCGAGCGCGGACTCGGCCCGGCGCTGGCGTGGGCGCTGCGCAACGGGGCGACCTCGCTCGACCTGCTCGCCGAGCGGGCCACCGGCCTGCTGGCCGCGCCGCGCCGCCGGCCTGCGCTTCCCGATCACGGTCTGGCACGTCGAGGGGCGCACCCTGCTCCCGGCGGTCGCCGAGCCGCTGCTCCCGCCCCCACCAGCCACTGACGAGCACCTCGCGTTCACCGACGTGATCCGCGACGCCGGGGCCGATGCCGGTGGTCGAGCACGGTGTCGTCACCGGAGAGGTCCGCGGGCTGGAGGTCTGCCGCGTCGTCGACGACCCGCACACCGGCGCGATCCGCCTCGAGGTCGGGGTCGGCGCCCACGACCGAGAGGCCTTCGCCATCATCCACGGCGACGTCCCGACCCCGATGCCCTCGCCGGCGTCGTCGCCGCTGTCGCCGGTCACCGCCGACCAGACGCACCGCAGCACCCGCTCAACCGCCTGGTGCCCGAGCGCCTGCTGCGGTGGCGACTGGAGCAGGATCCGGGGCTCATCGGGTTGGAGTCGGTCGCCGCCGCGCAACCTCCCGTGCCCCGCCCCAGCGTCAAGGACCGCGCCCCGTGCTCGGCCGTCGGTCGTCGCGTCGATGGCACGCCGGCGCTCGTCGTCTGCTCCAGCGGCGTCGACCTCGACCTGATCCCGTACGCGCTCGACGCCCGGCAGGTGCCGGGCGTCGAAGCGGGGGAGATCCTGGTGGTGGCGCCGGAGCGCGACCTCGTTGCCGATCACGGCGGAGATCGCCGCGCTGGCGGATCAGGAGTTGTCGCTGGTGGCGATCTCCGGCTGATCGTCGGTCGAGACCTGGATCTCCACGCGGCGCGGCTCGGCGGCGGCGACGGCAGCGACCGTGACGGTCAGACGCCCGTCGGCGTAGCGCGCCGAGACCTGCTCGGGGTCGACGGCGGTGCCGAGCTTGACGCTGCGCTTCCACGACAGCTCGTCGGTCGTCACCGAGATGGTCAGCACGCGATCGGTGACGGACACATCGACGGCATCGGCCGGCGTGCCGGGGAAGTCGGCGGTGAGCACGAGCGCACCGTCCTTCCAGGCGGCATCGACGACGGGGGTGCGCTGATCGAAGAGCCGGTCGAGCGGGTGGCGATCGAACACGGGGTTGAACGGTCGGGTACGGACGAGCATCAGGTGCTGCCTCCTCGGTGTGGAACGGTTGATGAAGACAGCATACAGAAAACATGAGTCATAACAACTCAAGAAAGATGATTTCCAGGTGCGTGCCACCGGCGCTTGTAGCCTCGATCCGCCGTGTCCGTCGCCGATCGCCTCGCTGCCATGGAGCAGGAGCACGCCGATCTGGAGGCGCGCCTGGCCGACCCGTCGACGGCCACCGACCCCGCCGAGCTGCGCCGCGTGACGACGCGCTACCGCCAGCTCGACCCGATCGTCGGCGCCGCCCGCCGTCGCCGAGCGCTTCGAGGCCGACGCCGAGGCGGCCCGCGAGCTGCTCGTCGACGCCGAGGGTGACGAGCGCGGGCATGCTCGAGGCCGAGCTGCACGTCGGCGACCGCCGCCGTCGAGGAGGTCGACGGCGAGCTGCGTGCGCTGATGGTGCCGCCCGATCCTCACGCCGGGCGCAACGTCATCGTCGAGATCCGCGGCGCCGAGGGCGGCGAGGAGGCCAACCTCTTCGCCCGCGACCTGTACGACATGTACCGGGCGTACGCCGCCCGCCACGACCTGCGCGTCGACACGCTGTCGCTCGACGCCAGCGACCTCGGCGGGGTCAACGAGGTCACCTTCTCGGTGCAGGGCGACGACGCCTGGCCGCTGGTTCAAGTACGAGGGCGGCCCGCACCGGGTGCAGCGCGTGCCCGTCACCGAGAGCCAGGGCCGCATCCACACGTCGTCGGCGACCGTGCTCGTGCTGCCGGAGGCCGACGAGGTCGAGGTGGCGATCGACGACCGCGACCTCCAGATCGACGTGTTCCGCTCGAGCGGACCGGGTGGCCAGAGCGTCAACACCACGGACTCGGCGGTGCGGATCACCCACGTGCCGACCGGCATCGTCGTGTCGATGCAGGACGAGCGCAGCCAGCTGCAGAACCGCCAGCGGGCGATGCAGGTGCTGCGGGCCCGCCTGCTCGAGGCGGCCGAGCGCGAGCGCGATGTCGAGCGCTCCGCCGAGCGGCGGTCGCAGGTCGGCGGCGGCGGGCGTGGCGAGAAGATCCGCACCTACAACTTCAAGGAGGGTCGGGTCACCGACCACCGCATCGGGTTCACGATCTACCGCCTGCCCGACGTGCTGGCCGGCGATCTCGACGACGTCGTCGCCGCGCTCGCCGCCGACGAGCGGGCCCGCCAGCTCGCCGACGGCGAGAGCGTGATCACTGGCGGCAGCTGCTCGCCGACGACGACCGCCAGGGTCGGTGAGCGACCGGCCGCCCGCTGGCTGTGCGAGGTGGCGAGCGGTGCCGATCGCCTCGACGACGTGCTCGACGAGCCGGCCACCGCACGCATGGTCGCCCACCTCGACGCCATGCTCGACCGCCACGCCGCCGGCGAGCCGCTGGCCTACGTGCTCGGCCGGTGGAGCTTCCGGCACCTCGACCTCGCCGTCGACCGCCGGGTGCTGATCCCCCGTCCGGAGACCGAGGTCGTCGCCGGCGTGGCCATCGAGCTCGCCGGCACGCTCGGCCGCCCGGTCACCGTCGCCGACCTCGGCACCGGTTCGGGGGCGATCGGGCTGGCGCTCGCCGACGAGCTGCCGGTCGACGGCGTCACCGTCTGGCTCACGGACGTCTCGTCCGATGCCCTCGACGTCGCCCGGGCCAACCTGGCCGGGATCGGCCGGCGGGCGGCCAACGTGCGCATCGCCGAGGGATCGTGGTTCGACGCCCTCCCCGACGGCACCGTGCTCGACCTCGCCGTCTCCAACCCGCCGTACGTCGCCGACGGCTCGCCCGACGTCGACGCCGCCGTGCGCGAGTGGGAGCCGCACGGCGCGCTGTTCGCCGGCGCCGACGGGCTCGATGCGATCCGCCAGCTCGTCGACGCGGCGCCGCGGTGGGTCCGACCCGGCGGCTGGCTGGTGCTGGAGATCGGGGCCGACCAGGGCGACGCTGTCGCCGAGCCTGCTCACCGATGGCCGGCTACTCCGACGTCGAGATCCGCCCCGACCTCACCGGCGCGACCGGGTGGCGGTCAGCCGAACCTGACGGCGATCTCGGAGAGCAGCGAGCCCTCCTCCGGGGTGACGTTCTCGTCGACGCCGACCAGCTCGCGGCGCCGCGGAGAACAGCGCCCGGCGCAGCACGCGGCTGGTGATGCGGCTGTCGATGGAGTCGAGCAGCTCGGTCACGGTGCCGTCGGCCCACGCCGCCCGGGCGGTGGCGACGGCCTGGCCGAAGTACTGCTCGTAGGAGAACGCCGTGCCCCGCCAGTCCTCGGTGAGCTCGCGGAGCACGCCGAGCTCGTCGTCGCTGAGGTGGGAGTCGGCGAGCATGACGACGGCGAGCAGCTCGAGGGCGGCCATGTGCTCACGGTCGGCCGTGGCGTGCACGGCGACGCCCTCGTACAGCGCGGCGAGCCGCTCTTCCACACCCGGCACGGTACTCACTTCGCGGCGAGGCGGGAGTGAGCGACGCAGGAAGTCGAGCTGGTGCAGCATGAGGTGCTCGGCGACGACCTCCTGCGACGTCATGTGGGTGATGCCGACGAGCGGCAGGACCTCGTGCGGCCGGCCGGCGGCGAGCAGCGCCGACGACAGCTGCAACGTGTGCGCGGCGACGACGTTGTCGTCGGCCAGGCCGTGGATCAGCAGCAGCGGGCGGGTCAGCCGATCGGCGAGCGGCAGCAGCGAGTTGGCGTCGTAGACGTCGGGTTGCTCGCCGGGATCGCCGAGGTAGCGCTCGGTGTAGTACGTGTCGTAGAGACGCCACTCGGTGACCGGCGCGCCGGCGATGGCGGCGTGGAAGACGTCGGGCCGGCGCAGCACGGCGAGCGCGGCGAGGTAGCCGCCGAAGCTCCAGCCGCGGATGGCGACGCGCTCGAGGTCGAGCACGCCGTGCTCCTCGGCGGCGTGGTGCAGGGCGGCGATCTGGTCGTCGAGGACCGGGGTCGCCAGGTCGTGGTGGATCGCCCGCTCCCACTCGCTGCCGCGGCCCGGCGTGCCGCGACCGTCGGCGACGACGACGGCGAACCCCTGGTCGGCGAACCACTGCGAGGTCAGGTGGGCGTTGTGGGACCGCACGGACGCGCGCCGCATGGGGCCCGCCGTAGGGGTCGAGCAGGACGGGCAGCGGCGAGCCGTCGTGGTCGCTCGGCAGCAGCACGGCCGTGGCGATGCGCCGGTCGCCGGCGAAGGAGAGGTGCACGTCGGCGCGGATGCTCGGCGTGGCCGCGACCGTCGACAGCTCGACGCCGTCGAGGGTCGCCCACGTCGCGCCGGGCTCGTCGAGCGTCGCCGTCCGCACCACGATCGTGCCGCCGCCGGCGGCGACGGCGTGCACGCCGGGCTCGTCGGTGAGCGCTTCCAACTCGCCGTCGTCGCCAGCGCCAGACGTGGATCGACGTGGCGTCGTCGATGGGGTTGGCGGTGAACACGATCGCCGGCGCCGTCGACGGTGGCCACCGCGCGCACCTGCAGGTCGGGCGGCGTGACCGGCTGGCCGTCGACGAGCAGGCGGCGCGCCCCGTCACGGTCGGCACACGTGACCAGCGAGCCGTCGTCGCGCAGCCGGGGGACGCCGGGGACGAGCTCGACCCACGTGTCGTCGCGGTCCTCGAACAGCACGTCGGTCGCGCCGGTCGCCGGGTCGACGCGCACGACGTCGAGCGCCCGCTGGTCGCGCGACAGCACGGCGGCGATCAACCCGGCCTCGCTCCACTGCACGTCGGCGAGGTACGGGAACGCGTCGCGATCCCACTCGACGTCGACGATCGAGCCGTCGAGGCCGATGACGTGCAGCGTCACGTCGGCGTTGGCGGTGCCGGCCGCCGGGTACGCCAGCTCGCGCGGCGGCTCGGCCGGATCGGCGGGATCGGCGAGGTGCCAGCGCTGCACCGGCGCGGTGTCGACCCGGCACACGGCCAGCGCGCCGCCGTCGGGCGACCACCAGTAGCCACGCATGCGGTCCATCTCCTCGGCGGCGATGAAGTCGGCGCTGCCCCACGTGACCGTCTCGGGCTCGTCGTCGTCACCACCGGCGAGCACGCGCCACCGCCCGTCGAGCTCGGCGATGCACAGCAGCCGGCCGCTGACGTAGGCGACGCGCTCGGGCACGGGGATCGGGACGGGGGTCGAACACCGGGCCGGCGACGGGGAGCTCGCGCGCCTGGCCGCTGAGCAGACCGCCGACGAACAGCCGGCCGCCGATGGCGAAGGCGGTGACCGTGACGCCGGCGTCGGTGGCGAAGGCGGTGATCCCGCCGCCGGTCTCCCTCGCCCGCTCGCGCCGCGCCTGCTCCTCCGGCGGCAGGTCGTCGTCGCGCCCGCCGAGCAGGGCGTCGGGGTCGGCGACGAGACGCTCGTCGCCGGTGGCCGCGTCGACCACCCACAGGCAGTTGACGGGGTCGGTGCCGCCCCGGCTGCGCAGGAACACGATCCGCTGACCGTCCGGCGACACGACGACGTCGCGCGGCTCGCCGAGCGTGAAGCGCTGCGTGCGTGCCGACTGCCGGGGATAGGAGTCGTCGTGCTCGCTCATCGCCCACGAACCGTAGGCGCAGTCGAGTACGTGCTGCATCACGAGTACGTGGTGCCGGCCAGCCCATCATCACGTACTCGGCTGGCAGCGACGTACTCGACTGGATCAGCCGAGGGCGTCGAGGATGACGGTCCAGGCGGCGTCGGCGTCGACCGAGGTGAGCACGTCGCAGTTGGCCGGCGGGCGCTCCTTCAGGGTGCGGTGGTCGATGACGGTCATCCCTCGGGTCAGCGCGCCGGCCGTCTCGACGGCGACGTGACGCGCGCCGGCTCCGGAACAGGTGCGGGTGCGGTCAGGGCGAGCACGGCGCACGGGTCGTGGACGGGCGCGCCGGCGATGTCGTCGTGGCGGCCGATGTACGTCTCGGAGAAGAACGTGAACAGCTCGGCGAGCGTGGCCGCCAGCCGCCCAGGTCGCTCGCCGCACCGCGGCGATCCGCGTCGGGCGTCGCCAGCAGCTGGTGGGTGAGGTCGAGCCCGGCCATCACGAGCGGCCCGCCGTAGCCGAACACGATCGCGGCCGCCTCGGGATCGGCCCAGATGTTGAACTCGGCGACGGGCGAGCGGTTGCCGAACGTGCCGCCGCCCATCACCGAGATCCCGGCGATGCGCCCGGCGAGGTCGGGCGCCGCGCGCAGCGCCAGGGCGATGTTGGTCAGCGGGCCGACGCCGACGAGCCAGACGCCCTCGACGCGCCGGCACGTGTCGACGATGAAGCCGACGGCGTCGGTGCCGTCGAGCGGGCGCGTCGGCTCGGGCAGGTCGGCACCGTCGAGACCGCTGGCGCCGTGCACGGCCGGCGCGGTGTGCAACTCGGCGACGAGCGGTCGCGCGGCGCCGGAGTGCACGGGGACGTCGACGCCGAGCAGCTCGCGGACGACCATGGCGTTGTGCGTGGTCCGCTCGAGCGGGGCGTTGCCGGCGACGGTCGTGATGCCGAGCAGCTCGGTGTGGCGGGCGGCGACGACGATGGCCACGGCGTCGTCGTGCCCGGGATCGCAGTCGAGGATGACCGGCAGTGGGCAGTCACAGCACGAGGTCGCCGGGCGGGGTCAGCACGACGCGCCGGCCGACCCACTCGCCGTCGCCGAGCGCGGCGATCACGTCGGCGTCGCTCGACAGCGCCCCACGCCCGCCGGCCGTCGTCGAGCAGGCAGGTGGCGATGGCCTGCTCGGGCGTCGCCGTCGCGCCCGTGCATCACGGTGTACGCCTCGATCGGTCGCCGGGCCGGCGGCGTCCTCGGCCGACGCCAGCTCGCGGCGCGGCAGGGCGTCGATCTCGGCCTGCGGATCGTCGTGGCGGAAGCCCGTCGGCCGGCGGCTCGGTGCCGTAGACGCCGAAGGCGTGCTTGGTCACGTAGCCACCGTTGGCCCACACCAGCCCACGCTCGCCCGGCTGCTCGCGGAGGTCGCCGACGACGGTGGCGATGGCGTGCATCACGTAGTTGTTCCACGGCCCGCCGGCGAACGCCAGCCCGCCCGTCCGGGTCAGCTGGCGGTCGGTCGACAGCCCGAGCGACTGCGCGCCGAGCTGCACGGCGGCGGGGAAGCAGGAGTAGAGGTCGACGATGGCGACGTCGTCGATGCCGATGCCGGCCAGCTCGAGCGCGCGGCGGCCGCCGCAGCTCGACGGCCGGGGTGCGGGCGAACGTGTCGCGGTTGGAGACGTAGGCGTGCTCGTGGCAGTCGGTACCGGAGTGCGGGAAGACCCACCGGTCCTCGGCGACGCCGAGCCGTCGGGCGGCCTCGACCGAGCAGATGATCACGGCGGCGGCCATGTCGACGTCGTTGTTGGAGTTCATGTACTTGCGGTACGGCAGGCCGACGAGGCGGTTGGTCGGCGACGTCGTGCGGATCTCCTCGGCCGACTTCGCCTCGCGCAGCCAGGCGTGCGGGTTGGCGGCGGCGACGTCGCTGAAGCGCGACCACAGCTCGCTGACGGCGACGAGGTGCTCGTCGGGGGACCGCCCGGCAGCGGCACGGATCGCCGTCTCGAACATCGGGTAGATCTGCACCGGCAGGTACACGCCGCGCTCGGCCTCGGCCGGGTGGGTCATGTCGAGCTCGGCGCCGAGCATCACGGGCGGCTGGTCCTCGGGCGCCTTCGGCCAGTCGAGGATCGCGCCGGTCTTGCGGGCGCGCATCCGCGTCCGCCACGCCTCGCCGCCGACGAGGACGGCCGTGTCGAGCTTGCCGGCGAGGATGTCGAGCGCCGTGCGGTTGACGAGCGTCTGCGGGGTGTTGCCGCCGGCGCTCGTGTACGCCAGCTCGCGCGGCTGCTGGCCGAGTCGCTGGGCGATGATCCAGGCCGGGTTGCCGTAGCGCCACGAGAGCGAGCTGACGACGCGGATCGAGTCGACGGCCGGCGGTCCGTCGAGCCCGGCGTCGCTCGCCGCCTCGACGATCGCCGCCTCCATCAGCGCCGCCGGCTCCATGGCGTCGTCGACGCCGGCGGCCCGGTGGAGGAACTGGCCGACGCCGACGATGACGGGGGTGCGCGGGTCGAGGGTCATGGTACAATCTCGCGCGATGCGAGGGAGCGAGCGCCAGCGAGCGACGGCATCACGGCTGCGTGGCCGGGGAACGCCATGAGGGCGATGGCACGCATCGCGATCGGCTCGGACCACGCCGGCTTCGAGCTCAAGTCGCACCTGTCGGCGATCCTCGACGACGAGGGCCACGAGGTCATCGACCACGGCACCGACTCCACCGAGGCCGTCGACTACCCGCCGATCTGCGCCGCCGTCGGGCGCACCGTCCGCGACGGCGGCGCCGAGCTCGGCATCGTCGTCGGCGGCAGCGGCCAGGGTGAGCAGCTCTCCGCCAACAAGGTCCGCGGCGTGCGGGCGGCGCTGTGCAACGACCTGTTCACGGCGCGCCTGGCGCGCGCCCACAACGACGCCAACGTGCTGTCGATCGGTGCCCGCGTCGTCGGCGTCGGGCTCGCCGAGGAGATCCTGCGCACGTTCCTGAGCCACCGACTTCGACGGTGGCCGCCACGCCCGCCGCGTCGCCCAGATCACCGATCTCGAATCCGAGTTCTGAACGGCGCTCGCCCCTGCCAGACTGTCTCCCGATGCCCTTCCCCACCGACACCGAGCCGGACACCGAGATCGAGGCCCTGCTGGCCCGCGAGCTCGAGCGCCAGACCACCGGCCTGCAGCTGATCGCCAGCGAGAACTTCGCCTCGCCGGCGGTGCTCCGGGCCGTCGGGTCGGTGCTCACCAACAAGTACTCCGAGGGCTACCCGGGCAAGCGCTACTACGGCGGCAACGCCGTCATCGACGACGTCGAGTCGCTGGCGATCGAGCGGGTCAAGGCGCTGTTCGGCGCCGAGCACGCCAACGTCCAGCCGCACTCCGGCGCCAACGCCAACATGTCCGTGTACCAGGCGCTGCTCGAGCCGGGCGACACCGCGCTCGGCCTCAGCCTCGACCACGGCGGCCACCTCACCCACGGCGCCGCCGTCAACGCCAGCGCCCAGTACTACCGCTTCGTGCAGTACGGCATCGCCCCCGGCGACGAGCGCATCGACTTCGACCAGGTGCGCGACCTCGCCCTCGAGCACCATCCGAAGCTGATCGTGGCCGGCACCACGAGCTACTCCCGCCGGCTCGACGCCGAGCCGTTCCGCGCCATCGCCGACGAGGTCGGCGCCCTGCTCGTGTTCGACATCGCCCACCTCGCCGGGCTCGTCGCCGGCGGCGCCCACCCGAGCCCGGTCGGCATCGCCGACGTCGTCACGTTCACGACGCACAAGACGCTGCGCGGTCCACGGGGCGGGTGCATCCTGTCGACCGCCGAGCTGGCCGCCGAAGATCGACAAGGCGGTGTTCCCCGGGTCGCAGGGCGGCCCGCTCGAGCACGTCATCGCCGGCAAGGCGGTGGCGTTCCGCGAGGCTGCCCACCCGTCGTTCAAGGAGTACGCCCACCAGATCGTCACCAACGCCTCGGCGCTGGCCGAGGCGCTGGCGGGGGAGGGCTTCCGGCTCGTGTCCGGCGGGACCGACAACCACCTGATGGTCGTCGACCTGCGCCCGTTCGACGCCGAGCTGACCGGCAAGGTCGCCCAGATCACGCTCGACGAGGCGGGGATCACGCTGAACAAGAACACGGTCCCCGACGACCCGCGCAGCCCGTTCGTCACGAGCGGCCTGCGCATCGGCACGCCGTCGGTGACGACGCAGGGGATGGAGGAGGCGCAGATGGCCGACATCGCCGCCTTCATCGCCCGCGCCCTCCGCGACCGCGAGTCACCCGGAGGCGCTCGCCGGCATCAAGGCGGAGGTCGCCGACCTCTGCGCGCGGTTCCCGGCGTACCCCTGAGGATCAGACGCTGCCATTCGCCCGGCGGCGGCGGACGCTCGGGTGCAGCACGGTGTACAGGACGATGCCGAGGGCGGCCATGCCGAACGGCAGGTACGTCGGGTTCTCCCCCGACAGCACCGGATAGAGCACGAACGCCGACAGCAGCGCCGTCCACGTCCACAGGATGAGCACGCTGCGGCGGTGGCCGTGGCCGATGTTCATCAGGCGGTGGTGGAGGTGGCCCTTGTCGGGGAGGTCGAGCGCCCTGCGCCGGGTAGCCCGGCGGATGATGGCGAACAGCAGGTCGAGCATCGGGACGCCGAGGATGAACAGCGGCAGCACGAGCGGGGCGAGGAAGAAGAACGTCTGGCCGATGAACTGCTGGTTGGTGTCGGCGCGGCCCCCGACCACGCTCGTCGACACGGCCATCAGCAGGCCGAGCAGCAGTGCCCCGCAGTCGCCCATGATGATCCGCGCCGGGTTGAAGTTGTGCGGCAGGAACCCGACGCACACGCCGACGGCGAGGATCGCCATCAGCGGCCCGATGTTCGGCTCGCGCAGGAGGTCGAGCTCGGAGAGGCGCTGGCTGTAGAGGAAGAAGGCGAAGGCGCCGATGGCGACGATGCCGGCGGCCAGGCCGTCGAGGCCGTCGATGAGGTTGATCGCCTGGGTCATGCCGAGCAGCCACAGCACCGTGATCAGCGGGATCCAGTCGTCGGAGAGGACGAACACGCCGAGGAACGGCAGGCGGAAGTAGAACATCGTCACGCCGAACCAGACGAGGACCAGGCCGGCGACGACCGTGCCGGTCACCTTGGCCGGCGCCGACAGGCCCTTGACGTCGTCGAACAGACCGACGGCGATGATGATCGTCGCCGCCAGCACGACACCGGCCGGCTCGGAGTTGCGGGCGAACAGCGGGTCGAAGCGGTCGAGCAGCCGGGCGGTCAGCAGGGCGACGAGGAACCCGGCGTACATCGCCAGCCCACCGATCGCCGGCATCGGGGCCGTGTGCACCGTGCGCTCGTTGGGCTCGTACAACCAGCCGCGCCACCGGGCGAACGCCGCGACCGGCTGGCGTGAACACGAACGTGGTCACGCCGGCCACTGCGCCGATCAGGAGGTAGGCACCCGTGGTCGGCACGGGCGGGAGCCTACGAGCGTGCCGCCGCCGCCGGGCGGCAACGGCGACGAGCGTCTGACTACGCGAGGGCCGACTTCGCCGCCTGGCCGCCGGCCTTGACCACCGCGCGGTCGAACGGCGTGCCGGACTCGAGCAGCTGGCGGGCGGCGTCGGCGACGGCAGCCCAGCCGACCCACGCCAGCGAGCCGCCGACGGAGATGCGGGCGACGCCGGCTTCGGCGAGGGCGGCGACGTCGAGCCCGCCGGGGATCAGCAGCACGTTGACCGGACGGTCGACCGACGTGACGACCGACCGCACGTCCTCGATCCGGAACAGCCCGGGCGCGTAGAGCACGTCGGCACCCGCCTCCTGGTACGCCTGCAGGCGGCGGATGGTGTCGGCGAGGTCGTCGACGCCGCGGATGTGGTTCTCGGCCCGCCCCGTGATCACCAACCCGCCGGCGGCCTCGACCGCGGCAGCGACGCGGTCGCGAGCGAGGCCGAGGTCGTGGATCGGTCGTTCCGGGTCGCGCCCGTAGTCCTCCACCGACGCCCCGGCCGCGCCCGCCTCGGCGGCTGCGGCGATGGTCGCGGCGACGCCCGCCGGGTCGTCGGCGAAGCAGTCCTCGAGGTCGGCGTTCACCGGCAGCGACGTCGCCGCGGCGATGTCCGCCGTGTGGGCGATCGCCTCGTCGCGCGTGACGCCGCCGTCGGGTCGCCCGAGCGTGGCGGCGAAGGCCGGCGCTCGTCGTGGCGATGGCCGAGAACCCGATCGACTCGAGCAGCTTGGCCGAGCCGGCGTCCCAGGCGTTGGGCATCACGAGCGGTGTGCCGGGCCGGTGGAGGTCGAGGAAGCGGGTGCGCAGCTCGATGTTCATCCGGCTGATCGTCACACTCGAGCCGACCATGACGTGGGAGGGAATTGCCAGGTGGCTGCGCCTTCGGGTAGCTTGTGGATGCGTTCACAAGCACCGCCCGTCACCGTGAACGATCATCAACGCCCGATGAAGCTCTTCCCGACGAACCTCCGCGTGAGCCGCACCGACGACTCGTTCGGTCGCGGGATGGACGTCGCCCTCACCGTGCTGCTGTTCTTCGGCATCGGCTTCGCCATCGATCGGTGGCTCGGCACGACACCGCTGTTCATGATCGTGATGACGGTGCTGGCGTCGGTCGGCTTCTTCGCCAGCTTCAAGTACCGCTACGACGCCCGGATGGAGCAGCTCGAGGCGGAGCGTGCGGCACAGGTGGCCAAGACGAAGACGAAGGCCGCATCGTGAGCACCGACAGCGCCGACGTCTTCACGACCCGTCTCGACGGCCCGTCGACCGAGGTGAGCGTCTCGCGCGACATGATCAAGCGCGGGTTGATCGCCGCGCCGCTCCTGATCGCCATCTGCGCCGTCATCTGGGGCGGCGACGGCGCGTGGTCGGCGGCGTACGGCATCGCCCTCGTCCTCACCAACTTCGCCATCGCCGCCGGCATCATCGCCATGGCCGCGCGGATCTCCCTCGGCCTGCTCATGGCGGCCACGCTGTTCGGCTACCTCATCCGCCTCGGCCTCATCTTCCTCGCCGTCTACCTGGTGCGCGACGCCTCGTGGATTTCGCTCCCCGCACTCGGAGCGACCATCATCGTGACGCACCTCGGCCTGCTGTTCTGGGAGATGAAGTACGTCGCCATCTCCCTCGCCAACCCCGGTCTCAAGCCCGCCCGCACCCACTCGTAACCAGAGGACGGATCGTGTTCGCACTCGAGTTCCCGCCGATCAACGCCATCCTGCGCTGGCAGGACCTCTTCCCGACGTTCAACAAGGTCGCCCTCATCGCCGTCCTGGCGGCGATCATCGGGATCGTCATCTTCCTCCTCGCCGGCAGCCGCGACGGCACCAAGGCGCCGCGGGGGATCCGCAACCTGGCCGAGATCATCGTCGAGTTCATCGAGGACCAGGTCGTCATGCCGACGATGGGGCGTGCCGGCCTGCGCTGGACGCCGTTCCTGGTCAGCCTCTTCGTCTTCATCTACCTGTGCAACCTGCCGGGCATCCTGCCGATCCTGCAGATGCCGGCGACGGCACGCATCGCCATCCCGCTCACGCTGAGCTTGCTGGTGTGGGTGATCTTCATCTGCGTCGGCGTCAAGCACCAGGGCCTCGCCTACTTCGGGCACATGATCTGGCCGCCCGACGTGCCGACGGCACTGAAGCCGCTCGTCGGCGTCATCGAGGTGATCTCCACCCTGTTCATCCGCCCGTTCTCCCAGACGGTCCGACTGATGGCCAACATGATGGCCGGGCACATCCTGCTCGTGACGTTCGCCCTCTTGACCGAGGCGCTGTTCCAGGCGGAGACGAACAAGATCGCCTTCATCCCGTTGGGGATCCTGCCGTTCGGGATGCTGCTGTTCCTCACGGCCTTCGAGATCCTGGTCGCCTTCCTGCAGGCCTACATCTTCACCATCCTCACCGGCGTCTACATCGGCATGTCGATGGAGGGCCACGGCGACGACGCCGACCACGTCGGCGAGCTGGCCGAGTCCGGCCACGCCGAGCCCGACCAGGCCTACGCCCACTGAGCCGTCACTGATCTCTCACTCATCCAGCACAGGAGAAAGCAACACCCACATGGAAGCCCTCAGCCAGCTCATCCAGCAGGCACCCGTCGATCCGGCAGATGCCAAGAACACGTCCGCCGCCATCGGCGCCGGCTTCGCCTACGGCATCGCCGCCATCGGACCTGGCATCGGCATCGGCTACCTCGTCGGCAAGTCCGTCGAGGCGATGGCTCGCCAGCCCGAGGCCGCCGGCATGGTGCGCACCACGATGTTCCTCGGCATCGCCTTCACCGAGGCGCTGGCGCTCATCGGCTTCGTGGTGTTCATCCTCCTCAAGTTCGCCTGACGTGATCACCGCCGTCGCCACCCTCAACGGGCTCGACGTCGAGATCGCCCTCATCGGCGCGCCGCTGCCGGCAGCCGAGGAGGGTGAGGAGGAGGAAGAGCACGTCGCCACGAACGACAAGAACCCGATCGCGCCCGAGCCCAAGGAGCTCATCTGGGGCTTCGGGTCGTTCGTCGTGCTCGCCCTGTTGATGCGCTTCTTCCTCTACCCGCGCCTGCGCAAGGGGATGGATGCCCGCTACGCGCTGATCCGTGGTGGGCACGAGCAAGCCGAGTACGTCACCGATTCGGCCCGCGACGACGTCGCCACGTACGACGCCCAGCTGGCCACGATCAAGGCCGAGGCCCAGTCGCGCATCGAGGCGGCGCGCAGCACGCTCGAGGGTGAGCGAGCCGAGCAGCTGGCTGCCGCCAACGCGCGCATCGCCGACAAGCGCGCTGGTGCGGCGACGCAGGTCGAGCAGGCCCGCGAAGCCGCTCAGGCCGACGTCGAGAACGCCGTGCGCGCCGTTGCTGCCCGTGCCGGCGAGCTGGCGACGGGCCGGGCGCCCGATCCCTCCGTCGTGCGCTCGGCGGTCGCCGAGACGATGAGCGCGGGGGTGGGACGATGAACGTCCTCGCCGCCCACCTCGTCCCGATGTTCACCCGCCTGCCGGCGGCGGACGAGCACCACGTCGACGACAGCGGCTCGTACACCACGCACCACTGGCTGTGGCCCGAGCAGGCCGAGCTGATCTACGGCGGTCTCGCCGCCGTCATCATCATCGGCCTGCTGATCTGGAAGGCCGGGCCGCTGGCCAAGAAGGCCTTCATCGCCCGCACCGAGCGCATCCAGACCGAGCTCGACGAGTCCGCCCAGGCCCAGTCCGACGCCGAGGCCGAAGCGGGTCGCATCCGCCAGGCGCTCGGCGACATCGAGGGCGAGCGCCAGCGGCTGCTGGCCGACGCCGACGCCCAAGCCGAGGCACTGCTCGTCGACGGCCGGGCCCGGCTGGAGGCCGAGGTCGCCGACCTGGAGACCAAGGCCGACGCCGACATCGCCGCCGCGGCCACACGCACGGGCGACGAGCTGCGCAACGAGATCGCCCGCCTCGCCTCCGCCGCCGCCGACCGCGTCGTCGAGCAGTCCCTCGACGGCGACACCCAGCAGCGCCTGATCGAGGACTTCATCTCCAAGGTCGGAGCATCAGCAGGAGCCAACGCATGAGCGACCAGCAACGCATCGACGGGTATGCGCGAGGGCTGTTCGAGGTCGCTCGGGCCGAGGGCACGCTCGACGAGGTCGAGGACGAGCTGTTCCGCTTCGCTCGCTCGTACGAGTCCAGCGACGAGCTGCGCAACACCCTGTCCGACGACCAGATCCCGCCGGCCAAGCGCCAGGCGATCGTCGAGGACCTCCTCGGCGGCAAGGCCACGCCGACGACCGTGCAGCTGATCTCGATGGTCGTCGGGTCCGGCCACGGCCGCGACCTGCCGGCGATCGTCGACCGCATGGTCGAGCGCGCCGCCGCCTCCAAGGACCTCGCCCTCGCCGAGGTGCGCTCGGCGGTCGAGCTCACCCCCGATCAGCAGGATCGCCTCAAGGCCGCCCTTGCCAACGCCACCGGCAAGGACGTCGACCTCAAGGTCGTCGTCGACCCGTCGGTGCTCGGCGGGCTCGTCGCCACCGTCGGCGACACCGTGATCGACGGCACCGTCCGCACCCACCTCGACCAGTTGAAGGGCCGACTCTGATGGCTGAACTGACCCTCTCCGCCTCCGACATCGCTGACGCGCTGACCAAGAACCTCGAGGGCTTCGAGCCGTCGCTGGAAGCGCGCACGGTCGGGCGCGTCGCCGAGGTCGGCGACGGCATCGCCCGCGTGTCGGGCCTCCCCGACGCCGCCGTCAACGAGCTGCTGGAGTTCGAGGACGGCACGGTGGGCCTCGCCCTCAACCTCGACGAGGAGTCGATCGGCGCCGTCGTGCTCGGCAACGTCGACAACATCCAGGAGGGCCAGACCGTCAAGTCGACGGGACGCATCCTGTCCATCCCGGTCGGCGACGGCGTGCTCGGCCGGGTCATCAACGCCCTCGGCCAGCCCGTCGACGGCAAGGGTGACCTCGTCGGCACCGAGCCTCGGCGCATGGAGATCCAGGCGCCCGGGATCATGGGCCGCAAGCCCGTGCACGAGCCGCTGCAGACGGGGATCAAGGCGATCGACGCGATGACGCCGATCGGTCGCGGCCAGCGCGAGCTGATCATCGGCGACCGCAAGACCGGCAAGTCGACGATCGCCGTGGACACGATCCTGAACCAGAAGGGTCAGGGCGTGAAGTGCATCTACGTGGCGATCGGTCAGAAGGGCTCGACGGTCGCCCAGACCGTGGAGACGCTGCGCCAGAACGGGGCGATGGACTACACCGTCGTCGTCAGCGCGCCGGCCGCCGACCCGGCGCCGTTCAAGTACCTCGCCCCGTACGCCGGCTGCGCCATGGGCCAGCACTGGATGGAGAACGGCGAGCACGCCCTCGTCGTCTACGACGACCTGTCCAAGCAGGCCGAGGCCTACCGCCAGGTGTCGCTGCTGCTGCGCCGGCCGCCGGGCCGCGAGGCCTACCCCGGCGACGTCTTCTACCTGCACAGCCGCCTGCTCGAGCGGGCCGCCAAGCTGTCCGACGAGAACGGCGCCGGCTCGCTGACCGCGCTGCCGATCATCGAGACGAAGGCCGGCGACATCTCGGCGTACATCCCGACGAACGTGATCTCGATCACCGACGGTCAGGTGTACGTGCAGGACAACCTGTTCAAGTCCGGCGTGCGCCCGGCCGTCGACGTCGGCAACTCGGTGTCCCGCGTGGGCGGGGCGGCGCAGATCAAGTCGATGAAGGCGGTCGCCGGCACGCTCAAGCTCGACCTCGCCCAGTTCCGTGAGCTGGAGGCGTTCGCCACGTTCGGCTCCGAGCTCGACGCCGTGTCCAAGGCCCAGCTCGACCGCGGCTACCGGCTCGTCGAGCTGTTGAAGCAGAACCTGAACAGCCCGATGCCCGTCGAGGAGCAGGTCGTGTCGATCTTCGCCGGCACGCGCGGCCACCTCGACGACGTCGCCGTCGAGGACGTCAAGCGCTTCGAGACCGAGCTGCTCGACTTCATGCGCGGCCGCCACGGCGCGCTGCTCGACGAGATCAAGGGCGGCGGCGTGCCCGACGCGCTCGGCGACGCCATCGCATCGTTCAAGGAGCAGTTCCAGTCCGGCGACGGCGACACGCGCCCGGTCGACCCGACGAGCGTCGACGCCGACGAGATGGGCGACGCCAAGACGCAGAAGACGCTGGCCACGGAGTAGTTCATGGCAGGTGGTCAAGAACGAATCCTCAGGGGACGGATCCGCACCGTCCAGGCGACGAAGAAGATCACGCGCGCCATGGAGCTGATCGCCGCCTCGCGGATCGTCAAGGCCCAGCAGCGCGTGCACGCCGCCGTGCCGTACTCGGAGAAGATCACCGAGGTCGTGCGCGACCTCGCCGCGGCGGGCGCCGGGCAGGGCTCGCCGCTGCTCGCCGGGCGCGACGAGGTGCGGACGACGGCGTACGTCGTCATCTCCGCCGACCGCGGACTGTGCGGCGGCTACAACGCCGGCGTCCAGCGCGCCGCCGAGGGCGAGGTCAAGGCCGACGTGCTCGCCGGCAAGCAGTACCAGGTGATCCCCGTCGGCCGGAAGGCCGAGGCCTACTTCCGCTTCCGCGGCTACACGCTCGGGCAGGGCTTCGCCGGGTTCAGCGACAGCCCCACCCACGCCGACGCCAAGCGCATCGGCGCCCACGTCGTGGGCCTGTTCACGAGCGGCGAGGTCGACCGCGTCGAGCTCGTCTACACCCGCTTCGTGAGCGCCGGCAACCAAGAGGTCGTGCTCCGCCCGCTCGTGCCCGCTGTCGGCCGAGACCGTCGCGGGTGGCGACGGCAAGGCGGGTGGTGCCGAGGGACCGACCGGCGACTACGAGTTCGAGCCCGACCCGACGACGATCCTCGAGACGCTGCTGCCGAGCTACGTCGAGGCGCGGGTGTACGCCGCCCTGCTCAACGCCGCGGCGTCCGAGCACGCCTTCCGCCAGCGGGCGATGAAGGCGGCCACGGACAACGCCGACGAGCTGATCAAGACGCTCAGCCGGATCATGAACCGCGCCCGCCAGGACGCCATCACCACCGAGATCATGGAGATCGTCGGCGGCGCCGAAGCCCTCGGCGCCGTCGACCGAAGCCCCCGCCTTGCGCATCCTCGACGAGCTCGAGGTCGCCGCCTTCACAGGAGAAGTCCGATGACCGTGACCGAGCAAGCCCCGACCCGCGATCGCACCGAGGGCCGGGTCGTCGGCATCGCCGGCCCGGTGATCGACGTCGAGTTCCCGCGCGGCTCGCTGCCGGAGATCAACACGGCGCTGGAGTTCGACATCGTCGTCGACGGCGACAACCAGCCGGTGCTCGCCGAGGTCGCCCAGCAGCTCGGTGAGGGCCGCGTCCGCGCCGTCTGCATGAAGCCGACCGACGGGCTCACCCGCGGCACGAGCGTGCGCAACACCGGCCAGGGCATCACCGTGCCGGTCGGCGAGCGCGTGCTCGGCCACGTGTGGAACGCCTGGGGCGTGCCGCTCGACTCCGACCCCTCGGAGTACGCCGACATGGAGCGGTGGGAGATCCACCGCGACGCCCCGTCGTTCGACGCGCTCGAGCCGTCGGCGCGCATGTTCGAGACCGGCATCAAGGTCATCGACCTGCTCACCCCGTACGTCGCCGGCGGCAAGATCGGCCTGTTCGGTGGCGCCGGCGTGGGCAAGACCGTGTTGATCACCGAGATGATCAACCGCGTCGCCTCGCAGCACGGCGGCGTGTCGGTGTTCGCCGGCGTCGGCGAGCGCACCCGTGAGGGCACCGACCTGCGCCTGGAGATGATGGAGTCGGGCGTGTTCGAGAAGGCCGCCCTCGTGTTCGGTCAGATGGACGAGCCGCCGGGCGTGCGCCTGCGCGTCGCCCTGTCGGCGCTGACGATGGCCGAGTACTTCCGCGACGTGCAGAACCAGGACGTGCTGCTGTTCGTCGACAACATCTTCCGGTTCGTGCAGGCCGGGTCGGAGGTGTCGACGCTGCTCGGGCGCATGCCATCGGCGGTGGGCTACCAGCCGACGCTGGCCGACGAGATGGGCCAGCTGCAGGAGCGCATCACGTCGACCCGCGGTCGCTCGATCACGTCGCTGCAGGCCGTGTACGTGCCCGCCGACGACTACACCGACCCGGCGCCGTTCACGACGTTCACCCACCTCGACGCGACGACCGAGCTGTCCCGGCAGGTCGCCGCCCTCGGCATCTACCCGGCCGTGGACCCGCTGGCGTCGACGTCGACGATCCTGTCGCCCGAGGTCGTCGGCCAGCACCACTACGACGTCGCCCGGCGGGTGCAGGAGACGCTGCAGCGGTACAAGGAGCTGCAGGACATCATCGCCATCCTCGGCCTCGACGAGCTGTCCGAGGAGGACCGCCTGACCGTCAACCGGGCGCGCAAGGTGCAGCGGTTCCTGTCCCAGCCGTTCTTCGTCGCCGAGGTGTTCACCGGCCTGAAGGGCGAGTACGTGCCCGTCGCCGAGACGGTGGAGAGCTTCGAGGCGATCGTCGCCGGCGACCTCGACGAGATCCCCGAGCAGGCGTTCCTCAACGTCGGCGGCGTCGAGCAGGTGCACGCCAAGGCGAAGCAGCTGCAGGAGGGCATGTGAACGTGTCGTCGACCTGCGAGCGAGCGAGCGCCAGCGAGCGAGCGGCCAGCAACGGCCTGCGTGGCCGGGGAACGCAATGAACGTTTCCGTCGTCTCGCCGGAGGAGGTGCTGTTCGACGGAGAGGCCACGCAGGTCATCACCCGGACGACGGAGGGCGACGTCGCCTTCCTCGCCGGCCACGCCCCGTTCCTCGGCACGCTCGTCGAGTGCGAGACGCGGGTGTACCAGGCCAGCGGCAACGTGCAGCACTTCCAGATCAGCGGCGGCTTCGTCGAGGTCAGCGGCGACACCGTCTCGATCCTCGTGTCCTGATGGCCACCTACCCGTTCAGCTCGGCCCTCGTCACCGGCGCGTCGAGTGGGATCGGTGAGGAGCTGACACGCCAGCTCGCCGCGGCCGGTGTGACGGTCGTGGTGGTCGCCCGACGCGTCGACCGGCTGGAGGCGCTCGCCGGCGAGCTCGACGGCATCGAGGTGCTCGCCGCCGACCTCGGCACGCGGGCCGGCCAGGACCTCGTCGCCGCGCGCATCGCCGATGCCGCCGATCCCATCGACCTGGTCGTCAACAACGCCGGCTTCGGCACGACGGGGACGTTCCACGAGCTCGACGTCGACCGGCAGAGCGACGAGATCGAGCTCAACGTCGGGGCGCTGACCCGGCTGACCCACGCCGCGCTCGCGGCGATGGTGCCGCGCAAGCGGGGATGGGTGCTCAACGTGTCCAGCTTCGCCAGCTTCCAGCCCGGCGCCGCGGCTCGCCGTCTACGCGGCGACCAAGGCGTTCGTCACGAGTCTCAGCGAGAGCCTCCACGAGGAGGTCAAGTCGGAGGGTGTCGTCGTCACCGCGCTGTGCCCCGGCCTGATCCGTACCGAGTTCCAAGAGGTCAGCCGGATGGGGGAGTACGACAGTGAGTTCCCCGGCTTCGTCTGGCTCGACCTGCCCGAGGTGGTGACGTCGGCGTTGGAGGGGACCGCCAAGGGACGTGCGCTGGTCGTCCCCGGCGCGCTGTACAAGAGCGCCAGCTGGATCACGGGGGTCACGCCGCGCTGGCTGAAGCGCGTCGGCAGCGGCATGGTGCCGCGCCGGGATTAGTTGTCGTCCACCGCCGACTTCAGTTGTAGTCCACTTCGCTGAACTCGCTGCAGCTTGGCGAGCTGGTGGTGGGCGTCGATGCGCCGGACGGTGCCGCTGCGCGAGCGCATGACGAGGCTCTGCGTGGTCACGCCGCGGGCATCGAAGCGGACGCCGTCGAGCAGCGGGCCATCCGTGATCCCGGTGGCGGCGAAGAAGCAGTTGTCACTGCGCACGAGGTCGTCGATCGTCAGCACCGCGCTGACGTCGAGCCCGGACGCCTCGATCAGCCCACGCTCCTCGTCGTTGCGCGGCCAGAGGCGGCCCTGGATCTCGCCGCCCATGCACTTCAGGGCGGCGGCAGAGATGACACCTTCCGGCGTGCCACCGACGCCCATCAGCACGTCGACACCGCTGCCCTGCGAGCCGGCCGCGATCGAGCCGTAGACATCGCCGTCGGTGATCAGCCGGATGCGCGCCCCGCTCGCCCGCACCTCGTCGATCAGATCGGAGTGGCGCGGCCGGTCGAGGATGACGACGGTGAGGTCGCGCACGCTCTCCCGCTTGGCCTTGGCGATCCAGCGCAGGTTCTGCGTCGGGGTGGCGGTGATGTCGATCGAACCGACGGCGTCGGGCCCGACGGCGATCTTCTCCATGTACACGGACGGGCCGGGGTCGAACATCGACTCCCGCTCGCTGACGGCGATCACCGACAGGGCGTTGGTGCGGCCCTGCGCCGTCAGCGTCGTGCCGTCGATCGGGTCGACGGCGACGTCGACGAGTGGCGGCGTGCCGTCGCCGACCTGCTCGCCGTTGAACAGCATCGGCGCCTGGTCCTTCTCGCCCTCGCCGATCACGACCACGCCATCCATCGTCACCGTCGACAGCACGGAGCGCATCGCCGCCACCGCGGCGCCGTCGGCCCCGTTCTTGTCGCCGCGGCCGACCCACCGCGACGCCGCCAGGGCGGCCGACTCGGTGACCCGGACGAGCTCCATGGCCAGGTTGCGATCGGGGCGGCGCGACGACGTCGGCATGGGGCAAGGGTAGTTGGCGCCAGTAGCGTCGCTGCTCGTGCTCGACTGGGACCCCAACGATCCGGAGACCGTCAAGGTCCACTACGACGTGTCCGCGTGGACGATCGACCAGCGGGTCGAGCTGTCCGAGGCGCTCGCCGAGGCGGACCTCGCCCACGTGTGGGAGGGCGACGAGGTCGTCGTGCCCGAGGAGCTGGAGGAGCAGGCCGACGAGGTGTTCGCCCGCCTCGAGGAGCTGCTCGGGCCGTTCCCGGTGGCGCTCGGCGGTGACGATCCAGGCGTGGAGTTCGGTCTCGACGAGTGGCCCGACGCGGACCGCCAGACGTTGACCCAGGCGCTGGTCGAGGCCGAGGTGCCGCACCGGTGGAACGGCAAGACGGTCGTCGTCGCCACCGACGCCGAGTCCACCGTCGACGGCCTGCTCGACGCCATCGAGCAGGGAACGCTGGTGCTCGGCGACACGTCGTCGGAGGCGCCAGAAGGTGCCCTGGACGCGTTGTTCGCCTCGTCGGACCGCTTGGCCAAGGATCCCGACGACCGCACCGGGCGCGACGAGATCAGCGAACTGGCGCCCCAGTTGGATCCCGCGCACCCGCCGTACGGGGTCTCCGTCGGCACGTGGGCCAGGACCGTCGCCGCCGCCGGCGCCCTCGCCACCTTGGTCGACGAGGGGACGGCATCCGACATCATCGGCGCCGCCCAGGACCTGCGCGCCCTCGTCCGCGAGTACGTCGGCGGCTGAGCCCGGTACCGTCCCGGGATGCTCCTCGCCGAGCTGGAGGTGTGGCACACCCGGCCGCTCGCACCGACGCGCCGCCTCGCCCTCGGCAACCTCGTGCTCCCCGTCGACCCGGCACCCGGGTTCGGCGGGCTGCTGCTCGGCGCCGTCGTCGCCGGGCACATCGGCGACATCCCGATCGAGCTCGTCCCCGACGTCCACCGTCTGATCGACCAGATCGACCACGACCAGCGCGTCGTGCAGCCACGGCTGCGCCACCGCTTCCAGGTCGACCGTCACGGCCTCGCCCTGTCGACGCACCGCATGCTCGGCGACGGCGAGGAGATCAGCTTCGACTTCCACACCACTGGGACCGGCGTCGCCCAGGTGCTCGGCGCGGTGTACGCCGTCGAGCGCCTCGCGCCCGAGAGCCGCCACGTGATCGCCCCGGTGCTGCACAAGGCGATGCGCTGGCGGGGCGCCGTCGGACCAGCGCTGATCGCCCACCTCGCCGGCACCAACTCGACGGCGCTGGCCACACTCGCCGATCCGCGGGCCTGGGCGATGGACGTGCTCGGCTTCCCGCCGGGCAGCGCGACCCCGTCGAAGAAGCAGCTCACCGCGCAGTTCCGGCTGAAGATGCGCAGCGTGCACCCCGACCACGGCGGCGACCAGGCCGTCGCCAGCACCGCCGTGTTCGAGCTCGCCGAGGCCCGCCGGATCCTCACCACCGAGCTGTGAGCACCCTGTTGCTGTTCCCCGGCGCCGGCGCCTCGCGCGACCAGGCGACGCTCGTCGCCGTCGATCGCGCCGTCGCCCCGGAGTGGGCCACCGTTCGCGCCGACTTCCCGTACCGCAAGGAGGGCCGGAAGGCACCGGACCGCCCGCCGAAGCTGATGGCGGCGGTGCGTGCCGAGCTCGCCGGCCTCGACGGACCGGTCGTCGTCGGCGGACGATCGATGGGCGGGCGAATCTGCTCCATGGTCGCCGCCGGTGCCGACGGCGAGCCGCCGCCGGAGGCGATCACCGGCGTGCTGCTGATCTCGTACCCCCTGCACCCGCCGGGGAAGCCGGACACGCTGCGCGTCGAGCACCTGCCGGACATCGCCGTGCCGTGCCTCTTCATCCACGGCACGCGTGACCCGTTCGGCACTCCGGACGAGCTCACCCGGTGGACGAAGACGATCGCCGGGCCGGTGACACACCACTGGATCGACGGCCGCGGGCACGACCTCAAGGGGGCCGACCGGGAGGTCGCCGCGGTCGCCCGCGAGTGGCTGCTCGCCCGGTGACCGTCGCCTGGGACGCTGCGCTCGGCGGGCACCTCGTGACCGGGCGGGCGGCGGCCGTCGAGGTGCTGCGCGATCCCGACACGTTCACGGTCGACGACCCGCGCTTCTCGACAGCACGCGTCGTCGGGCCGAGCATGCTGTCGCTCGACGGTGCCGAGCACACCCGTCACCGCCAGCCGTACGTGGCGTCGTTCCGAGCGCGCCACGTCGAGCAGCGCTTCGCCGCGTTCGTCACCGCTGAGGCCGAGCGTCTCGTCGCCGCGGTCCACCCCGGCAGCGACCTGCGTACGGCGTTCGCCGGGCCACTGGCGGCCGCCGTCGTCGCCGAGTCGCTGGGGCTCGGCGGCGGCGACCCGAACGTCGTCGCCCGTCTCCTCGAGTGGTACCGCGACATCGTCGACTCCGTCGCCGGGATGGCGTCTGGGGCCGAGCCGACGGGCGAAGGGTCGCGGGCAATGGCCGACCTCGGCGCGGCGATCCGCCCGCACCTCACCGTGCACGGTGACCTCACCGACACCGAAGCCGTGTCCAACGCGGCCGTGATCATGTTCGGCGGCATCGAGACCACCGAGGGGATGATCCTCAACGCGCTGTGGTTCGTCCTCGGCGACCCGGCCCTGCGCGCCGAGCTGGTCCGCCGACCCGAGGCCGTCGCCTCCGCCGTCGAGGAGGCGCTGCGTCTCGAGCCGTCCGCCGCGGTCGTCCACCGGTACGCGACACGCGACGTCGAGCTCGCCGGCGCGGCGATCCGACCGGGCGACCTCGTCGTCGTCTCCATCGCCGCCGCCAACCGTGACCCGGCCGAGTTCGCCGACGCGGATCGCTTCGTCCTCGACCGCCCGAACGTCAGGCGACATCTCGCCTTTGCCGCCGGTCCGCACGTCTGCATCGGCATGGACCTGGCCCGCCTCGAAGCGCGTGTCGCCGTGTCCACGGTCCTGGCGCGCCTGCCTGATGCCCGCCTCGCCGCCGGCTCGCCGGCGCCGAGCGGACTGGTGTTCCGCAAGCCGGCGTCGATGGTCGTCGAGTGGTGAGGCTGCGCGATGGTGTCGGCGTGATCGATGGTCGCAGTGGCGACGGGTTCGTGCGGTGCAGCGACGGGCACGTGCGCTGGGGCCTGTACGGCGCGGCCGGCGTCGTGTTCGTGACCACCGGCGTCGCCGGCTGCCGGTGGCGCCGCCCACGTGATGCTGCAGCTGCGCTCCGAGTTCTCCCACGAAGGCGGGACGTGGTCCTGTCCCGGCGGTGCGCTCGACCTCGGCGAGTCGCCGTTCGACGGCGCCCTGCGCGAGGCGGCCGAGGAGGTCGGCATTCCCAGCTCGCCTGCCGTGCTCATCGGCGAGTACGTGTTCACGCCATCGGTCGAGTGGAGCTACACGACGGTGGTCGTGCGCGTCGACGAGCCGTTCGGGAGGCCGTTGAACTTCGAGACCGAAGCCATCGATTGGGTGCGCCCGGACGAGGTCGAGCGGCGCCCACTGCACCCCGGCTTCGCCGGGGCGTGGCCACACGTCCGCCGCATCGTGGATTCCGTGTCGGCTGAGGATCGCTGAGCGATCCTCAGCATCGTCAGAAGCAATACGGTCGCGGGCCATGGCGATGGATCTGGTGATCGAGCTGGACAACGAACCGGGGGCGCTGGCGCGGGTCGCCAAGGCGGTCAGCGACGCCGGCGTGAACATCGCCGCGGCCACGTGCCTCGGCGCGGGTGAACGCGCCGAGCTGCACATCCTGGTTCCTCATGCCACGGCTGCCAAGCACGCCCTGGCCCTGTCCCAGCTCGCCGTCACCCGTGAGCGCGAGGTCGCCGTCGTCGAGGTCGACGACGCCCCGGGCGTGCTCGCCGACCTCGCCGCCAAGGTGGCCAAGGCCGGCGTCAACATCGAGCTCGTGTACGTGGCGACGCGCAACCGCGTCGTCTTCGGCGCCGAGGACCTCGACGCGCTCAAGGCTGCCCTCGGGGTGTAGGTCAGAGCTCGAACTCGGGTGTGTCCGCCTCCGACGGAGGCCGCCAGTCAACCGTGACGACGAGCCACCAGGCGGCGAGCAGGAACACCGCCGCAGCGGCCATCCCGGCGAGGAGTCGTCGGACGTCGTAACTGGTGGCCGGCGGCGCGACGAACGTCACCGGCATGCGAACGCTCGCCGCGCCGCCGACGACGACGATGGCGCACGTCCGGCACCGGTCGCCGACCGTGACGTCGACCACCGCCGTCCCGTCGCCGGCCGCGGTGGAGCGCTCGGCGGGCCGGCACGTCTGGCCACAGAACGCTGCCTGGACCGGCGCTCCCGGCGGCAGGCCGGACACGTCGACGCGTACCCGGTCGCCGGGCCGCACCGGCCCAGCTGGCGACAGCCGGACGACCGGGTCGGGCGGCGCGCCCGCACCGAACACCGTGAAGGCGATCCCGCGTTCCTCGAGCGTGCCGGCCACGACAACACACGTGGCGTCGGCACCACAGTCCCCGTCATCGCGCACCTGGTACTGGAACGTCGCCTGGCCGTCGTCGTCGAAGAGGATCGGGAAGTGGTTGTGGCACGACGTCGGCCCGGTGACGCCCAACCGGCACTGGCGCACCGAGCCCGTAGCGCCCGGTTCCCCGTCGGTGAGGAGGATCGCCAGCACATCGCCGTCGGTGCAGCTGCTCGATGGTCTGATCGATCAGCTGGTCGTCAGCACCGGCGCGCAGGACGACCGACTGCTGATCGTCGTCGTCGGCGGCCGGGGCACCGCCGAGGAGGGCGACGATCATCGTGACCGCGGCGAGGCGCACGCCTGTCAGTCCCGCCCGTCCACGGGGGTCGACTCGTCGAGTTGGCGGTTGAGCGTCAGGAGTCGACCCATCACCGGGAGGGCCAGCAGGTTGACCCCGTGGAGCAGACCGATGATCAGCAGGATCCCGGCGACGCGTGCCGTCTCGTGCTGCAGCTGGGCGGCGTTGACGGTGTCGGCCCACGTGTCAGGCGGATCGAAGCGGACCGTGAACAGGATGTAGGAGAAGAAGATCAGGTAGTACGCCACGTCGGTCAGCAGGATGAAGCTCTTGCCGGTTCGTGGGTTTGCGCGGAACACATCGGCGGCGTAGCTGCGCCCGAACCGCTTGATCAACGGCCCCAACCAGCAGGCGATGGCGACGAGCACGGCGGTCGTGATGAGCTCCAAGATCCACCAGTCCATGAGCAGTTCTCCTTGCTGACGGTCGACGACGGCGACGACGAGTGAGACGAGGGCGGCGAGGATGCACGCGCTGATGCCGACGATGGCGAGGTGTTGGACGCGCAGGCGACGGTCGTCGGCGATGCTCAGCTCGACGCGTTCGAACAGGTCGGGGCTCTCGTGGACGGCGTCGACACCCTCGTGCAGTGCCTCCCGCAGCCGTTGCTCGAGCAGCGTCATCGCCGCTCCGAGAGGCGAGCCTCGAGGGCGGCCAGTCCACGTTGCAGATGTGTCTTGACCGAGTTGCGGGAGATCCCCAGCGTCGCCGCGATGTCGTCGGGACCGAGCTCGTCGTAGTAGCGCAGGACGAGGCACGCCCGCTGCCGTGCCGGGAGGTCGCGCAGCGCCTCGAGCACCTCGCGCTGGTCCTCGCGCACGTCGAGCGGATCCTCGACGCCCTGGTCCGGATCGTGCAGCGGGAGGCGGTGACGCATCGACACGAGGCCGCGGCGGTTCTGGTCGCGTGCCAGGTTGAGCACGATCGAGCGGAGGTAGGCGGGAGCCCGCGCCCGGTCCTCGATGCGCCCGACGTTGCGGGCGAGGCGGATGAACGCCTCCTGGACGAGATCCTCGGCGGCGTTGCGATCGTCGACGAACAGGCGAGCGAGACGCACGAGCGACGCCCCCTCGGCCCGGAACAGCTCGGCGACGAGACGGTCGTCCAGGGGCAATGTCTCGACGTCGCCGGCCGGACCCACGGTCGCCATGTGCCAGGAGGGCACCCCGCACCAGGCGACCAGTGCGGCGTTGAGCCGCACGCCGACCTCGACTCCCGTCGCCACGCATCGATGCTCGCAGGTCTCGGGACGCCGGCGACATCTCATGCCCTGACGGACGAAGCCCGTGGCGTGACGGGTGACACGCGGCAGGAATTTCGCTGCGTCCTGTCACCCGCGGGACGGCTCCGTTCGTCCGTACTCATGTCACGACACATCGATCACGGGAGGGAACGTCATGGAGCAGAAGCGTCGAGGTTGGTCACGAGGAGCGGCGGCCGCCGTCGTGGCCGGAGGGCTGGCCATCGCCCTGGCCAGCGCCGATCCGGCGGCTGGACACGGTTGGTCCGGCCGGGCCGTCCTGCGCGACGTCGCCGGCAACAGGGTCGGCACGGTCCGCTTCGACGGCGACAGGGACGGTACGGACGTCAAGGTCACCCTGCGAGGCGTCGCGCCGGGGTTCCACGGGTTCCACATCCATGCCAACGAATCCGGCGCCGCGTGCGACCCGCTGACGCCCCCGGCGTTCTCCAACGTCGGCCCGCACTGGGACCTGACGACTGGAGCCCTCCATGGTGCACACAGTGGCGACCTGCCGAGCGTGCTGGTGTCGGCGGGCGGCAGCGCCACCGCCCGGTCGGTGACCGACCGGCTCGATCCGGCGAGGCTCAACGGCCGTGCCGTGATCCTCCACGCCGGGCCGGACAACTTCGCCAACATCCCCATGCGGTACTCGGTGAACGGCGTCCCCGGTCCGGACCCGGACACGACGTCGAAGGGTGACGCCGGCGACCGCCTGGCGTGCGGGGTGATCACCGTTGATTGATCTTGCAACGGCCCCGGCGCCGGCGGTCGTCCGCCGGGACTCGGTGTTGCGCTCGTTGTCGATCGTCGTCGGCTTCGGCGTCGGCGGTGCCGTGGTCGGCGTGGCGGCGCGCGCGCTGGATGCGGCTGATCACGGAGGAGCCCGAGTTCTCGTGGTCCGGGACGCTGTTCATCATCGGCCTGTTCGCCGTCGTCGCCACCGCTCAGGGCTGCGCCCTGGCGGTCCGGCGGCGGCGCTGGCCGCGGTGGGCGCAGGCGATCGTGCGGACGCTCGCCGCGGTGAGCGGCCTGCTGCTCGGAGCGGGCGCAGGGTCGATCCTCATCCTGACGCTGGTCTGCGGACCGCTCGCCATCGCCCGCACGCGCTGGCGGGCGGGCGTCCGCATCGCCCTGGCGGTCGTCGCCGTGGCGAACGCCGTCGTCCTGTTCCCGATGCTGCTCGGTGAGCTCTCGCTGGCGCGCAGCATCGCCGGCTGGGTGGCGATGGTGCTGCTCTACGGCGTCATCGTCACGGCGCTGTCGCTGAACCTGCGCCCGCGACGCGACTGAGCAACAATCAGGCGGTGCTGAGCGCCGACGCATGGACGTCGCTGGCATACGTCGCTGCCGGTGTCGTCGTGTTCGCCCTGGCGGTCAGCCACCACCTCCGGCCGGTGTTCGCCGTGCTGGGGCTTCTCGCCGCCGTCGAGGGAGCCGGCAGCCTGCTGTACCACGCTGGCGACGGCGGCCAGTTCCTGCACGACGTCGCGCTGGGCGCCGTGCTCGGCTTCGTCGCCGGCTGGCATCTCGGCCGGCTGACGGGGCGCGCCGACCTCGGCGCGCTGGCCGGCGCGGCGGCCTCGGCTGTCGTACCGGCGTCGACGAGCGTGACCATGGCCGTCGCTGTCGGAGTCGTCGCCGTGGCCGAGGTGGTCGTCCGCCGGCGCGGCCTGGCCGCGGTCTGGACACGTCCGCTGCTCGTACTCGGCGCCGTCGCGCTCGCTGCGTGGTTGGCCGGCGGGAGGATGCACGGGCTGTGGCACGTGCTCACGGCACTGCTCGTGATCGGCTGGGCCGAGGGTGCCTCGTCCGCCGCGGTGTCCGACCAGTACGGTGCCGGCGATGAGCGCACGGGTCGCGTTGGTCCTCGCCCTCCTCGTCGCGGCATCGTGCTCCGGCGACGATGACGACGACGACAGCGCCGACGACTCCGCCCCGGCGACGGCGACGACCACCCCGGTCGACGTGTCGACTGTTGGGTCTGGGACGACGGCCACGCCACCTGCGTCGCCCGCGCCGACCGGCCCGCCCGCCCTCGTGCTCGGGTTCGTCACACCGGGTGCCGGACTGCTCAACGAGCTGTCGATCGGCCAGCAGCGGGGCTTGACCCTCGCCGTCGACGAGCTCAACGCCGCAGGCGGCGTCCTCGGGGGCGCCGTCGAGTGGGTCGCCGCGGCCGAGTCGGCCGACCGCACGATGGACGACGTCGTCGCCGAGCTGCAGGGCGCAGGGGCCGGAGCGTTCCTCGGAACGGTGGGATCGGACAGCGCCCCCGAGCTGCAGCGCGTCATGGCCGGGCTCGGATCGTTGACGTGCTCGGCGTCGGCAACGCGTCCGTCGTTGACCGAGCCGGAGGGCAGCCCGTCGTTCGTCCGCACGGCGATCAGGGACGACGCCCTCGCCGCGTTCGTGGCACAGACGATCATGGCGCCCACCGAGGGCGAGCCGCCTCAGCGTGTCGTGGTCGTCGGCCGCGACGACAGCTACGGCACGGAGCTCGCCGGTGCGCTCAACGCCCAGCTCGCCGCGCGTGGGGCGGAGACCATCGTCGTGTCCTACCCGTCGCGCCGGGTCCAGCTCTCGGCCGAGGGCGCCGAGGTGGCCGCGGCGAACGCCGACGCGGTCGTCGCCATCGCCGCCGCCGAGGCGCCCCGGCTGCTCGCCGCGATGATCGACGCCGGGGTGCCCGCCGAGCGCATCGTCGGTCTCGACGGGATGAACGTGCCGCGGCTCGCCGAGCAGACGTTCCCGTCGGATCCGGCACGGCTCGACGGTGTGCGCGTGATCGCCACGACCGGTGATCGTGCGTTCGCCGGCCGCTTGGCGGCCGTGCCGGCGTCGCAGGATCAGGTGTCCTACGGCGCCCAGATGTACGACTGCGCCGTCACGCTGGCGCTGGCCGCGGCCGCCGCCGGCTCCGCCGACCCGGCGGCGATCAGCACGCAGATCCGGGCCGTGACCTCGGGCGGGCGGACGTGCTCGAACCCCGCCGACTGCCTGGCCCTGATCGCCGCCAACGAGGACCTCGACTTCGACGGGGCGACCGGCGGCATCGCCATCGACGAGCACGGCGACGTGACGACGGCCAGGATCACGACGTTGCGGGTCGCCGAGGCGACGCTGCAGGAGATCGCCTCGGAGGACGTCGACCTGGTCGCCCTCGCCCAGCAGGACGTGTACGCGTCGGCGTTGTTCACCGCCCAGGTGCAGCAGACGCTGCGCCTGCTCGGCCTGTACGAGGGCGAGGTCACCGGCGTCTGGGACCAGGCCACGACCGATGGCGTCGTCGCCCTGCAGCGCCAGCTCGGGGTGCCCGAGACCGGTCAATGGGACGAGGCGACCGACGCCGCCTTCCGTGCCCGCTACGGCGGGCTCGTGGGCGGCATGGCGACGTCGGTGACCGCGCTGCAGACCAAGCTGACCGAGCTCGGTCTCTACTCCGGGCCGATCGATGGCCGCTGGAGCGCCGAGCTCTCCGACGCCGTGCGGGCGCTGCAGCGCCAGCTCGGCGTGCCGGAGACCGGCGTGATCGACCTGGAGACGTTGCGCGCCGTCTACGCCGCCACCACGCCCGCGCCGGCACCGACCACCGTGCCCACGACGTCCCCGGCACCGACGGCACCGCCGACCCAGCCGCCACCGACGGAGCCGCCGCCGACGGAGCCGGCACCGACGACGACCGAGCCGGCCGGCGACACGCTCTACGACGTCCTCGTCAACGACGAGGAAGGTCGGTTCACGACGCTCGTCGACCTGCTGCGCTCGATCGACTACTCCGAGCTCGACCGCACGGGCGTGTACACCGTGTTCGCCCCGACGAACGACGCCTTCGATCCGGACACGCTGGCGGACCTCCAGAGCAGCCCTGAGCGGGCCTCAGAGGTGCTCGCCTACCACGTCGCCGAAGGGCTGTTCCGGTCCAATGAGCTGCCGCCGACGCTGACGATGATCCACGGCGGCACGGTGACGATCACTCCCGACGGGGAGAACATCCGGGTCAACGAGGCGACCGTGACCGAGGCGAACATCGCCGCCAGCAACGGCGTCATCCACGCCATCGATCAGGTCCTGATCCCACCACCGGGGTGATCCGCCTCGTCATCTTCGACGTCGACGGTGTGCTCGTCCACTACGACCGGCAACGCCGGATGGAGGTGATGGCGCACTGCCTGGGCCGATCCGTCGACGAGGTGACCGCGGCGGTGTTCGACAGCGGCGCCGAGGACCGGGCCGACGCCGGCCAGACCAATGCCGACGAGTACCTGCGAGAGCTCGGCGAGCACCTCGGCGCGCCGGTGACGCGGGACCTCCGGCTCGCCAAGCCAGACCCGAAGGTCTTCCACGCCGTCGTCGGCCACTACGGGGTGGCGCCCGCCGACACCCTGTTCGTCGACGACTCGGCCGACTACGTCGACGGGGCTCGACGCGCCGGCCTGCGCACGCAGGTGTTCGACGGCTACGACGCGCTCGTCGCCCGACTCGGCGATGAGGGCGTGACTACGGAGTAGCCGCGCCGGGACGGCCCCGGCCGGGCGCGACCACGCGGGCGAGGATGCCGAGCGTGGCCCGCAGGTTGGTCTCGGAGATGACCGGGAAGATGCTCGACGCCGCCTCGCGGTAGGCCTCGTGGATGTTCGACCAGTCGTAGTACGACGTCACCATCGTCCCGCCGTCGACCGGCTCGAGCTCGTACCCGTACACGTGACCGATCGGCGGCTGCATCACGCCGTCGATCGTCCAGGCGACGGCGCGGTCGGGCTCGTAGCGGGCGATCACGACGTTCACCGTGTACTCGCCGAGCGGGTAGTCGTTGAGCGACTCCCGATCCATGTGCACGACGAAGCGGTCGCCGACGGCCGTCACCCGCTCACCCTCCGCGGACATCAACATGCCCGATGCATCGATGGCGACGTGACCGCTCGGCGTCGTCAGGACCTCGAAGATGGCGCTGGGATCGGCGGCGATCGCGCGTTGCACGGACAGGCGTTGCTCCATCGCGCTCATTGGAACACGCCGGCGGCTGCCATCGGGTTCGCCCACATGGCAGTGTCGGGCCGTGGACTCGAGGGCGCGGATCGTCGGGCGTCGCCTCGCCGTCGGTGCCGTCGTCGGCGCCCAGCTGTTGTTCGTCGCCCGCGGCTACTGGGCGCCGCACAAGGAGTTCGCCTTCCAGATGTTCCCGGAGGCGAGCACGTGGAGCGCCGAGGTGGTCCGCGTCACCGAGGACGGCCGGCGCGTTCCGATCTCCGAACCCTGGTCCGGCTACCGGTGGGGCCAGCTCGTCGAGGGCCGGGGGCTCTCCGTGCTGTCCGCCCGTCACCACGCCGACGCCGGCCTGGACAACCAGCTGGCGTTCCTCGACTCGGCGCTCGACTGGGTCGCCGAGCACACCCCCCGCGACACCGAGACGCGGTACCTCGAAGCCACGGTGACGACCTGGCACAACACCGACGACCCCGAGGTCGTCGTGCTGCGCAGCGACGACCGGACCGGCGCCGGATGAAGATCGACGAACTGCTCGGCCGGCGCGTCAGCATGCGGGCGATGGCGCTGCTGCGGGTGCTGATCGGCCCCATCGTGCTGCTCCACCTTCGACCGTTCCTCCTCGACGCCTGGCACGGGCGGATCTACCGGGACACGTTCCACGAGCCCTACGCGTCCTGGTACCCGGAGCTGCCGCAGCCGGTGTACGTCGGCGTGCTGTGCGTCGGGGCGCTCGCCGCGGTCGCCATGACACTCGGTGTGCGCACGCGGCTGTCGACGGCGATCGTGCTCGCCGTCGTCGCCTACAACGTGTTCCTCTCGACGACGCACCTGCACAACAACCGCGCCTACCTGCTGATCGTGCTCGCCGCCCTCGCCGTGACACCCTGCGGGCGCGAGCTGTCACTCGACGCGTGGTGGCGCCGCCGCCGTGGGCTGCCCCAGCTGCCGACGACATCGCCGGCATGGCCGCTGTGGCTGTTGCGCTTCGAGGCGGCCATGGTCTACGGCGCGTCGGGGCTGAGCAAGCTCGTCGACCCGGACTGGTTCGGTGGCGAGGTCACGTGGCACCGCGTCGAGCGGACGCGTCAGCGCATCGAGGCGTCGGTGCTCCCCGACTGGATCGTGCCCGTGCTCGCCGACCGCTCGTTCCACACCGTCGTGGCCAAGCTGATCGTCGCCACCGAGCTGTTCATCGCCCTCGGGCTGTGGTCGCGCCGGACCCGCTATGCCGCGGTGTGGGTCGCCGTCTGCTTCCATGTCGCCATCGAACTCACAGCTCGTGTCGAAGTGTTCTCCCACCTGGCGATCGCCGCGCTCGTGATCTGGTCGGTGCCGTCGACGGGCGACCGCGTGCTCGTGGTCGACCCGACGGCGCGTGCCCAGCGCCTGCTCGCCGGTGCAGTGCGGTCGCTCGACTGGCTCGCCCGCTTCCGCGTCGAGGACGGTGCGCCCGGATCCTCGCCACGCCTGGTCGACCGTGACGGCACGCCGCGGGAGGGAGCGGCGGCGGTGCGCTTCGTGTTCAGCCGGTTGCCCGTCACGGCATGGTTCGCCCTGCCGACGCTCCTCGTCCGTGACCCGTCACGGCCGCGCGTCGAGCCGCAGCTGGCGACCGCGGAGCGGCCTGCGTGAGCTCCGCTCGGTCCAGCCCCGCGCGGCGGGTGCTGCTGGCGACGGTGGGCCTCGTGGTGGCTGCCGTGGTGGCGTTCGGCGTGCTGGCCCCGCCGGAGCACTGTCCCGAGGTCAGCGCCGCAGCCCTGACCGACCGGGCGACCGCTGCCGTCGACTGGTTCACCCGCAACCAACTCGACGACGGCACGTGGCTGTACGAGTACGACGCCGAGGCCGACCGCGACCTCGGGTCGTACAACATCGTCCGCCACGCCGGGGCGATCATGGGTCTCTACCAGGCGGCGACGGCGGAGATCCCCGGCGCCCTGGAGAGCGCCGATCGCGGGCGGGCGTGGATCCTGCAGCACCTGTTGCAGCGCGACGGGTGGACGGCGGTCAGCTTCGAGGACCGGACAGCGGTCGGCTCGACGGCGCTGCTGGTTGCCGGGCTCGTCGAACGCCGCCTGATGACGGGCGACACGGCCGACGATGACCTGATCCGACAGATGGCGCGGTTCCTCGTCGCCCAGACCGAGCCGACGCGGTGCCGTGCTCAGCGACTACGACAACGCCACCGGCGAGCCGATCGCCGACCGCTACTCGAAGTACTACACGGGCGAGGCCTACTGGGCGCTGGCGAGGGTGCACCGCCTGTTCCCGGACGAGGGGTGGGGTGAGACCGCCGACCGGATCGGCAACTACCTCGCCACGAGTCGCGACGAGGTCGAGGGCTACTGGCCGCCGATCCCCGACCACTGGACCGCGTACGGGCTCGCCGAGACGGTCGAGTTCCCCGATCGTGACGCCGAGCGCCCGCTCACCGACGCCGAGGTCGAGCACGCCCGCCGGCAGGCCGGCCTGTTCGGCAGTCAGGTCCGTTGGGTCAGCCAGCAGGCCGGGCCGTGGGGGAGCGCGGTGCGCGGGTCGTTCACGCCGCGCGGCGGTGGCTATGGCGTCGTCGGTGAGGCGCTCACCGGGCTGTGGCGCGCCGCCGACGGCGACGCCCGCCTCGCCGGGATCGGTGCACCGGTCGCCGAGCGGGCGGCGTGCATCTCGGCCCTGGCGATGGACGCGCAGGTGGTCGACGACGAGGCGGCCGCTGCTGCCAGCCCGGACCGGGTCGACGGTGCATGGTTCGTGGACGGGGTCACGCGCATGGACGACCAGCAGCACGCCATCTCGGCGCTGCTGCGGACCGTCGCCGTCGTCGACGCGACCGACACGGGTGACGACGATGCACCGTCGGCCTGGCTGTGGCTGCTCGCACTCGGAGCCGCGGTGAACCCGGTGCTCGTCGCCTTCGGCGTCCCACGGGGCGGGTCACGCAGCGAGCGCGTCACGATCGCCGCACTCGGTGGGGCGCTCGGCTCGGTCGTACTCGTCGTCGCCGGGCTCCTCGCCGGACCGCTGCTCGATCTCCTCGACGTGTCGGCGCCGGCGGCGCGCATCGGTGTCGGGATCGTCGGTGGCGTCGCCGGGCTGGTCCGCATGATCCGCCGCCCGCCGTCGCCGGAGCCGGCACTGGCCGGCCTCGCGGCGGCCGTCGTGCCCGTCGCCGTGCCGCTGTTCGCCGCACCCGCGGCGCTGCTGCTGGCGATCGGTGCCGGCGCCGACCTCGGCGTCGCCATCGTCGTCGCTGCCGGGCTCGTGGCCACGGCCGCGCTGACGGCGGTCGCCGCGGTGCTCCCGCCCGGACGGGGCCGGACATCGCGTCGCCCTCTGGACCGGCCGGCTGCTCGCCGCCGCCGGTGTCGCCGCCTGCATCCTCCTCGTCGTCGACGGCGTCTACGACGTCTGAGGCGCTGCGTCCGCGCGCGAGGCGACGAAGTCGAGGCGCTCGCGGATGTGCGTCAGCGCCGCCCGCTCCGACTCGACGATGACGCGGGCGGCGGCCTTGCAGTCGGCGATGCAGCGCTGCCGCCGCAGCGCATTGCCGGCGTCCATCTCGTCGTCCTTCCGGAACCAGGCCACCGACCTCCCCGGCGGCGTCGCCAGCAGCACGATCAGCCGCTCCGCGGTGTCGAGGCGCCCCCACAGGTAGTCGTTCTCCCGCCCCTCCCGGCTGAAGAAGGCGCCGAAGTGGCCCAGCGTCACACCCTTGAGCTGCTTGTCGCCGGTGCTGGCCAGCAGCTCGGACTCCAGCGGGCTGAACCGCATCACCTCGACGTGGTCGCGCTCGTTGACCCCGCTCACGGCCTGGATGGGGTAGAGGATGATGTCCCAGAAGGCGAAGCCGAGGTGGCGGGTGAGCAGCTCGTTGCGGGCCCACGGCGTCCAGCCGGCGGTGATCCGCACCAGCGCCTCGTCGAGCGCGGCGGCCGTGAGCGCCAGCCGCGTGCCGATGGTGACCTGCACGAGGCCCTGCAGCTCGGCGAGCTCGTCGGAGTGATCGGCGACGTAGCGATCGAGCGGGTGGGGCACGCGCGGCACGAGCACCGCCCGGCCGAAGACCTGGTCGACGCGCTGGCGGATCTCCTCGTCCTCGACCAGCAGCCGGGCGAGCCCGTTGAGCTCGTCGATGAGCCGGTAGAGGTCGTGCTTCGCCTGATCCAGCTGCTGGCGGTCGGGGACACGCTGCCGTTCCTCGTCGGACGGCTTGTACCACCAGCTCAGCGCGGCGATGAGGAAGCGGACCTGGCGCTCCAGACGGGCGAGGTCGAGCGTGTCGATGAGCTTGCGCTGCAGATCGGTGGCCCTGGGCGTCTTGGCGAAGACCTCCTGGCCCTCCGCCCACTCGCTGAGCACGCGCTGCACGAACAGCGCCTGGGCCGACGCCGGCTGGTACTCCTGGCGAGTGATGATCATCCTGGCGAAGCCGTCGAGGACGGCACGCAGGCGCAGCCGGAGGTACGTCGGATACGAGTAGCCCGCTCTGTCGTCGGCGATGGCCGAGACGGCCGTGCGCCACTCGCGCAACTGGTCAGCGGTCGGCGTGTCGTCGCCGCCACCCTGGTCGGCGACGAACTCGGTGACGCGCTGGCGGACCGGCTCGAAGTTCGTCTCGATCACGTCGCGGATGCGGCCGACGTTGCCGTTGTGCACACCGAGATCGGTGAGGTCGAGGATGATCGGCTCCTGCCGCGGGATCCCGGCGTACCCGGCGATGATCGTCTTGACCAGGCTCGGTGCGGTTCCGTCGGGCATGCCGCCGCCCTCGGTCCCCGGGTCCGGCTCGACGTAGACGAGCCGGCGGTCGACCTCGGTCGCCGCCGGCCGCAGCTTGATGGCGGCGAGCGTCGTGGCGAACGGCTTGTTGTCGAGGACGCCGCCGTCGACGAAGTGCGTCGTGTCGGGGGAGAACGAGGCGGCGTCACCGTCGACGACGGGATAGGACGCGAACAGCGTCTTGCGTTGCGGGCTGTCGAACGACGCCGCGGTGACGGCGCGCTCGTAGTCGGCGAGCGACAGCGGCGGGAAGGCGCCGGGGAACGACGACGTGGCCCGGGCGCTGAACGCCAGGGCGTCGTCCCAGCGCGACGACAGCTGGTCGAGGTTCGGGTCGCGCCGGTCGTGGACGAACTGCATCACGTGACGGTGCGTGCGGTCGAGCACCCACGCCGGGTCGTCGGCCGGGATGTGCACGTCGTAGCCGAAGAAGTCGGTGATCGGCACGTACAGCTGCAGGCGCTCCTCGGGTCCGAGGAGCGAGTCGACGCCCGCGACGATCGGCTGGCTGTCCGGCCCCATCTGGGCGAGTGCCTCGCGAAGCCAGCGGGAGATGCGCGCCCCGTCGAGCAGCGGTTTGGCGCCGAAGACCGAGCCGAGCACGTACGGGGTCTTCAGCCACGCCGGCCAGCTCTCCGGGCCGCGGAGCAGCCGTTTGATGTCGCCCTTGTTCATCCACATCGCCTGCAGTGGGTGCTGGGAGCGGTTGCGGGCGATCGCCGCGGCGAGGAACATGCCGTTGATCCCGCCCGCCGACGTCCCCGACACGATGTCGACGACGACCTTCGTGCGCACCTGCGCTGCTTGCTCGCCACCGCGCCGGGCTTCATCCCACAGCTCGGGCTGTTGCTCGAGCTGCTGCAGCAACGTCCAGTAGACGGCGGCCGTGTCGTGAGCGGCGAAGTCGTGCCTGGTCTGGTCGCGCTCGTAGGCGACCGACGCCGCCACGAGCCGCTCGAACTCCTTGGTCACGCCGTGCATGTAGATGGCGAGGGACACGCCGCCGTAGCAGACGAGGGCGAGGCGCAGCTCGCGGAGCCGCGCGTCGGGTGGCCGGGGCGAGGTCTCCGGCACCATCGCCGGCTGGGCCGCCACGTCGGCCACGGTGATCTGCTGGTCTTCGACGCCGACCGGCGCCGCTTGCTCGACCTCCATCGGTCCCCCTCGCGAGCTCGGGCGTGAGCCGGCGATGGTACCGCGATGCGCCATGCTCGTCGCCGTGAACGCCGACGCCCGCTACACGCACGGCCACCCCGATTCGGTGCTCCGCTCGCACCGGTGGCGGACCGTGGAGAACTCAGCCGGCTACCTCCTCCCCAGGCTGGTGCCGGGCACGAGCAGTGCTCGACGTCGGGTGCGGACCGGGAACGATCACCGCGGACATCGCTCGCCGGGTGGATCCCGGGCGGGTCACGGGCGTCGACGCCTCGCCCGACGTCGTCGCGGCCGCCAGCCGCGACCATGCGGCGGCGAACCTCGCCTTCCGTGCCGGCGACGTGTACCACCTCGACGAGCCCGATGCGTCCTATGACGTGGTCCATGCCCACCAGGTCCTGCAGCACCTCGCCGATCCCGTGGCTGCGCTGGTCGAGATGCGCCGGGTCTGCCGGCCGGGCGGGACGATCGCCGTGCGCGACGCCGACTACCGGGCGATGACGTGGTGGCCGGAGTCGTCCGGGCTGGAGCGGTGGCTCGACATGTACCGAGCGGTGACGCGGGCCAACGGAGGCGAGCCGGACGCCGGCCGGCACCTCGTCGCCTGGGCGATGGCCGCCGGGCTCTCACGGCTGACGCCGTCGGCGTCAGCCTGGTGCTTCGCCACGCCGGACGACCGAGCGTGGTGGGCGGAAACGTGGGCCCAGCGCTCGACCGACTCTCCGCTGGCCGACCGAGCCGTCGAGCTCGGCGTCGCGTCGCGCGACGAGCTGGAGGAGATCGCCGCGGCGTGGCGAGCGTGGGCGGCGGAGCCGGCCGGTTGCTTCCTCGTCGTCCACGCCGAGGTGCTCGCCGAACCCTGAGGCCGCTGCGAAACTGGGCGTGGATCTCGCCGCATGCCGGCGAGCATCCCGCCCAGAGCCGGTCATGGCGAGCATCCCGCCCAGATCGGGGCGTTCGCGGTGGAGCTGCCGGGAATCGAACCCGGGTCCATCAGCCGGTGGGCGGACCTGCTACGACCATTCCCGACATCGAGGGTGTCGCTCCCTCACCGGCGGGTCGGATGACCACCACACCTCGCGATGAGGTGGTCCGCGCTCGGTCTTTCCCGGGTGTCAGCCGTCTTTCCGGCCGCCAGTGGTCTTTCCCACCGTCATCTCCCGCTTCTGTTGCCGGGCTGCGGGTGACCGGCCCCGTGCGGCATTGCTGCTCACGATGTCTGTCAACTCACCTGAGGATCAGGCGGCGACAGCGAACTGCTCTTCGGCAATTCTTGTTGGTGCCCCGTTTAGCGAGTCTGAGCAACTCGGGTCGCAGTCCCGTCCAGCGTCACTGACGTCGAAACCTGTCAGCCCCGTTGTACGGACGGATCATGCTAACCGGGCCTCGACGAGGTGCGGGCCCGGTTCGGCGATCGCCCGCTGCAGGGCCTCGACCGCCTCGTCGGCCGTGTGCACGGCCACGGCCGGCACGCCCATGCCGCTGGCGAGGTGGACGAAGTCGAGATCGGGACGGGAGAGGTCGAGCAGGTCCTTGGCCTTCGGTCCGCCGCCGCCGGCGCCGGTGCGGGCGAGCTCGATGTTCAAGATGGCGTACGACCGGTTGTTCAGGATCACGGTCGTCACGTCGAGCGACTCCCGCGCCTGCGTCCAGAGGGCCTGGATCGTGTACATCGCCGAACCGTCGGCCTCCAGGCTGAGCACCGGTCGGTCCGGGCAGGCGACCGCCGCGCCGGTGGCCAGCGGCAAACCCTGGCCGATCGCCCCGCCGGTCAGCTGCAACCAGTCGTGCGGCGGGCAGCCTGCTGTCGCCGCAGCCATCCAGATCCCGGCCGTGGCACTCTCGTCGGACACGATGGCGTCCTCGGGCATGACGGCGGCGACCGCTGCGGCGAGGGACTGACCGGTGAGCGCGCCGGTCGGTCGCTCCGGCCGCGACGCGGGCGCCGGTGCCGTCGAGCCGTCGGCGACGAGCTCGGCGACCGCGTCGAGCGATCCGGCGACGTCGTCGGCACCCGTCGCGAGCACGTGGACCTCGCAGCCGTCGGGCACGAGCTCGCTGGGCTTGTCCGGGTAGGCGAAGAACGAGACCGGCGACCGCGCGTCGACGAGCACGAGGTGGCGCAACCCGCCGAGCTGCTGCAGCGCCATCTCGCCGAAGTACTGCAGCTTCTCGACGGCGGGGATGCCGGCGCCGCGCTCGGTGCGGGCCACGAACGTCTCGGCGATGAGCCGGGCGCCGGTCGCCGTGGCGATGCGGCCGGCGGCGTCGAGCGATGGCCGGCGCATCGCCGAACCGCCGAGCAGCAGGGCGACCGGCTCGCCCGAGCGCAGCAGCTTGGCGACGAGCTCGACGGTCCCGCCGTCGACCGGCCGCGGGGCGGCGAGCCGCTACGGGCGCCACCGGTGCGGCGCCGTCGCTCCACGACACGTCGGCGGGCAGGATGAGGGTGGCGACCTGGCCCGGTGGGCCGATGGCCGCGGCGACCGCTTCGGCCGTGGCTCGGCAGAGGTCGGCGGTGCGCTCCGGCCGCCGGATCCAGCCGGACACGTTGCGCGCGGCGGTCTCGATGTCGGAGTTCAGTGGGGCGTCGAGCCCGGCGTGGTACGTGGCGTGGTCGCCGACGATGTTGACCATCGGCGTCGACGCTCGGCGGGCGTTGTGCAGGTTGGCCAGACCGTTGCCGAGACCGGGGCCGAGGTGCAGCAGCGTGGCGGCGGGCACACCGGCCATGCGGGCGTAGCCGTCGGCGGCGCCGGTGGCCACACCCTCGAACAGGCCGAGCACGCCGCGCATCTCGGGCACCTCGTCGAGCGCGGCCACGAAGTGCATCTCGCTCGTGCCGGGATTGGTGAAGCACGTCGTCACGCCGGCGTCGACCAGCGTGCGGATCATCGCCTCGGCACCGTTCACACGGAGACCACCGAGATGGCGACGGAGACGAGGATGACGGCGACCGGGGCGGCGTACGACGTCCACGCCGGCAGGCGCCGGTACGGGGGCGCCAGCACGACCCAACCGGCGATGGCCCCGCCGATGAGACCGCCGATGTGGCCACCGATGGAGATGCCCGGCCGCGTGAAGGTGAGCATCAGGTTCAGCAGCAGCACGGTGCCCAGGCCGGTCGTCAGCGGGTTGATGCCGCGGTTGCGCAGTCCGATGAACGCCGCTCCCATCAGCCCGAACACCGCACCGGACGCGCCGCCGGTCAAGCCGGAGGGATCGAGCAGGACGACAGCCGCCGAACCGGCGAGGAGCGATGCGAAGTAGAGCAGGGCGAAGCGGATGCGCCCGATCTCCGGTTCCAGCAGTTGGCCGAGCTGGAACAGCATCAGCATGTTGAAACCGAGGTGGATGATCCCGAAGTGCAGGAACCCGGACGTCACCAGGCGGTACCACTCGCCGCCGCCTTCCAGGAAGAAGTTGTTCAGCCCGATGTCGAACTGCGGGTTGTCCAGCGTCTGGGGAAGCGCGCCGCCGATGGTCTCGGGGTACTGGATGCCGATCCACACGAAGACGGCGACGTTGATGGCGATCAGCGTGTAGGTGACGAGCGTGGGCTGGCGGGCGCTCCAGTAGCGGGCGCGCGTCTTGACGTCCGGCTTGGCGGCGCGGGCGCACTCGACGCAGTGGCTGCCCACGGACGCCTGCACGAGGCACTCGCTGCACGCCGCCCGGCCGCAGCGCGTGCAGCGACGCCCCGCCTCCCGATCGGGATGGCGGAAGCAGGTCGCCGTCTGCGGGGGAGGCGGCGGTGGCGGCTGCGGCAGGGCCATGGTCCGGCCCAGGTTACGGCCCTCTGGTGAGAGCACGGTGAGCCATCGCTCGTACTGTCCATCGCATGGCATGGGACTTCGAGACCGACCCCGACTTCCAGGCGCAGCTGGACTGGATGGAGGGCTTCGTCCGCGACGAGATCTTCCCGCTGGAGACGCTGGCACCGGAGTGGCGCACGCCGGAGGGCCGTGAGGCGTTCCGGCGGATCACCGATCCGCTGAAGGAGGAGGTCAAGCGCCAGGGGCTGTGGGCGGCCCACCTGCCGCCTGACATGGGCGGGCTCGGGTTCGGCCAGGTCAAGCTCGGCCTGATGCACGAGATCCTCGGTCAGACCGTGTACGGCCCGAGCATCTTCGGCAACAACGCGCCGGACTCGGGCAACGCCGAGCTGATCGCCGTCGGCGGCACCGACGAGCAGAAGGAGCGCTGGATGCAGCCGCTCCTCGACGGCAAGTACCGGTCGTGCTTCTCGATGACCGAGCCCGGCGCCGGCGCCGACCCCACGCTGCTCGCGACGACCGCCGTGCGCGACGGCGACGAGTGGGTGATCAACGGGCACAAGTGGTTCTCGTCGAACGCCTCGATCGCCGACTTCCTCATCGTCATGGTGCGCACCGGCGACGCCGAGACGCACGCCTACCAGTCGTTCTCGATGATCATCGTGCCGACGGACACGCCCGGCGTGAACATCCTGCGCGACGTGCCGACGATGGGCGAGCCGGACCACCGCACCGGCGAGCCGGGCGGGCACGCCGAGATCCTCTACGAGGACGTGCGCGTGCCGTTCGACAACATCGTCGGCGGCGAGTCGGGCATCGGCCAGGGCTTCGCCCTGGCGCAGAAGCGCCTCGGCCCCGGCCGCATCCACCACGCCATGCGCTGGCTCGGGCAGTCCCGACGGGCGTTCGACATGCTGTGCGAGCGGGCCCTCACCCGCTATGCCCACGGGTCGCTGCTGGCCGACAAGCAGATGATCCAGGAGATGGTCGCCGAGAGCTACGCCGAGCGCCAGGCGGCCCGGCTGCTGACGTTGCAGGCGGCGTGGAAGATGGACCAGTTGCACGCCGCCGGCAAGCACTACAGCGACGCCCGTGTGGAGATCGGCGTGATCAAGTTCTGGGGCGCCAAGGTGCTGTACAACGTCATCGACCGGGCGATCCAGGTCCACGGCTCGCTCGGCTACACCACCGACCTGCCGCTGGAGTCGATGTACCGCCACGCCAGGGCGGCGCGGATCTACGACGGTCCCGACGAGGTGCACAAGGTCACCGTCGCCCGCCAGGTCCTCAAGGGCTACCGGGCGAGCGAGACCCCGACCGAGCACGTCCCCACCCGCCGTGCGGCCGCCATCGCCAAGTTCGCCGACCACCTCGACGCCGTCACGCTCAACAGCTGAATCCATCCGAGTGTCGCGCGTGCATGTCGAGAGTGTTGAGCGACCGGCGTCCGTCACTCACGACACTCCGATGGCGTCGAACACTCGGATGGGGCGTCTACGGGGACGCGTAGGTGCCGGTGGATTCGGCGACGGCGAGGGCGGCGGGGCCGGCGACGGCTTCGAGATCGGCGCCGGTGAAGCCGTCGGGCAGCTCGGCCTGCTGGGACAGGGCGTACAGCCGGAAGCGGTAGGTGTGGGCGGCGCCGGACGGCGGGCAGGGTCCGCCCCAGCCTTGGCGGCCGAAGTCGTTGGTGCCCTCCAGAGCGCCGGTGATCTGGGCGCCCTCGCCGTTCTCGCCCGACGACGGGGCGATGCCGGCGACGGCCCAGTGGATGAAGCCGTCGGCGTCGTCGTCGGTCACGAGGAGGGCCATCTCGACGGTGCCGGCCGGGGGAGCGGACCACACGAGCAGCGGCGAGCGGTCCTCACCGTGGCACGTGAAGCGCACATCGATCGGGTCTCCGGGCGCCCACGGCAACTGCAGGGCGAACGCCGGGGCAATCGCCGTCGTCGACGGGTCCGTCAGCACCGGCACCTGATCCAGCGGAACGCCAGGCAGGCTCGACGTGGTGGTGGTCGTGGTCGGCACGGCGGCGCGCTCGTCGGACGTCGGCGGGCGCAGATCGCGGCCGTCACCCGTGTCGCACGCGACGACGGCGGCGGCGAGGGCGATCACCGCGACAGCGCGGGCCAGGGCAGGCATCCGGCGGAGCGTACGCGGCCACGGCGCCGGTCGGGCGGCGGGGGTATCGTCGAGCAGGTGACTGACCCAGCTGCCGGCGAACAGCGCTCACGGCTCACCCTGCTGACCGTCCACGCCCATCCCGACGACGAGGCGTCCAAGGGCGCCCCGACCCTCGCCCGCTACCACGCCGCGGGCGTGCACACCGTGCTCGTCTGCTGCACCGGCGGCGAGGAGGGCGACCTGCACAACCCCACGCTGCGCGAGCCGGGCCAGCCGTTCCACGGCCTCACCCCCGAGGAGGAGAAGGCCAAGGTCGTCGCCATGCGCCCCGCCGAGCTCGCCGAGTCGGCCCGCATCATCGGCTTCGACGAGGTCGTCATGCTCGGCTACCGCGACTCGGGCATGCCCGAGTCGCCGGCCAACGAGCATCTCGACTCGTTCCACCAGGCCGACATCGACGAGGCCACCGGCCGGCTGGTCGCCGTGATCCGGCGCACCCGCCCGCAGGTCATCCTCACCTACAACGACGACCAGCAGTTCTACCCCCACCCTGACCACCTCAAGGTTCACGACATCTCCCTGCTGGCGTTCGACCGGGCAGGCGACCCCGAGTGGTATCCCGAGCTCGGCGAGCCGTTCCAGCCGTCGAAGCTGTACTACTCGACGTGGTCACGGGCACGCCTGTCGGCGGTCCATGCTCGCCTCATCGAGCGCGACGGCTCGTCGCCGTACGACGAGAAGTGGTTCGAGCGGCCGGACCAGGACCACCGCATCACGACCCGTGTCGAGGTCGGCGACTTCCAGTTCGCTCGCTCGGCGTCGCTGCGCGCCCACGCCACGCAGGTCGATCCCACGGAGTCGTGGTGGTTCGGCCTCGACGATGCAGAGATGGCCGTCGTCTACCCGTGGGAGGACTGGATCCTCGCCCGCTCGCTGGTCGGCGACCTCCCCACCGAGGCGACCGAGGACGACCTCTTCGCCGGCGTGACCGCGTCCGTGAGCCCATGACCACCACTGCGTTCCCCGGCCACGCAGGCCGTTGGCAGCCGCTCCCTCGCTGGCGCTCGGTCGCTCGCACTCGAGAGACTGGTCGACCGTGAGCGTCCAATACAGGGTGATCGTCGGCAAGAAGGACGAGCTGGTCGACGGCCCGGACGACGCCGACCTCGTCGTCACCGCGCCCATCGACGAGGTGCGCGCGGACGGCTTCGACGCGACGGCCGCCTACATGCGCGGCAAGTTGAAGTCGACGGGATCCACGGGCGCGCTGTTCGAGCTGCTCAAGTCCGGCGAGGCGGCCGCCGCACTCAGCCGGATCGCTGGACGTCCCTGAGCTCGCTGTAGCCGATCAGCACGGCACCGGCCTCGGCCAGCAAGGCCGGGAGCTTCGGATCGTCGACGACGAGGGCGAGATCGTCGATCCAGCCCTCGGCGGCCGACGACAGGGCGCGCACCTCCGGCGTGTCGATCGCCGGCTGCACGTGGATCTCGGTGACGCCCGGCCGGAGGTCACGGATCGCCGCGTGCACCCGGTCGCGGCTGCCGGCGCGCCAGTCGTGGTCGAAGTGGTCGGGGAAGACGACCCCTTCGTCGGCGGCGAGGCGGCGGAACGGGAAGCCGGCCTGCTCGGCGGAGATCGTCGACGGGAGGCGGATCGGCAGGGCGAACTCGACGGCCATGTCGAGGTAGACGTCGAAGAACTCCGGCCGCAGGGTGATCGCCGTCAGGTGCGGTGCGAGGTGCGTGACGTCGATGCCCCATGCCAGCGCCCGCTCGATCTGCGCCCGGCACTCCCGCCGCACCTCCTCGGGATCGGCGTGCTCCCACAGGTCGTCGATCGACCGGGGGAACCCGCCGTCGCCGGACAGCAAGGACGGCGCATGGGTGATCGGACCCCAGCGGTAGTTGGCGTGCTCGGCGTTCAGCGTGAGGTGCACGCCGATGTCGTCGCCGGACGCGTACATCTCCGCGGCGTGGCGTGACCACGGCGCCGGCACCATCAGCGAGGCGCACGTCGCCGCTCCCTCGTGCATGGCCCGGTGGACGCCCTCGTTGGCGGCGTGACACAGCCCGAGGTCGTCGCACGAGATGATCACGAGCCGGGCGTCGGCTGGGTGGCCGAGCCGCTCCACGAGCGAGGGGGTGCTCACGGGGCTCGACGCTAGTTGCCCGTGCAGGCCGCCCACAGGCCGAGTCCTTCGTTCTCGGCGGCGGTGGCGGCTGCCACGAACTGGGCGGCGAACGTGTCGTTGGGCTCGATGGTCAGCGGTGTCGCGTATCCCTGGCGAACGATCGCCTCGTTGACGAACAGGTCGTCGTCGAGACGGTGGACGTACGCCAGCAACCGTCCGTAGTCGTCACGTCCGACGACGTCGCGCTCGAGGCGAACTGGCGTGCCGGCCGGCAGCAGGCCGCCGGTGAACGCCGACGCATCTGGCCCGAAGCACTCCGGCGGGCCGTCCTCGACATGCGTCTCAGGGGTGTCGATGCCGATCAGGCGGACGCGCTCCTCCTCGCCGTCGATGACGACGTCCACCGTGTCACCGTCGATCACGAACTCGACGACGGCCGCGCCCGCGACGGTGGTGCCCGTGGACGAGCCTCCGCCCTGGCAGGCGGCCACGGCGGCGAGCGCGAGCAGCGTCGAGCGGCGGATCAGAGGCGTTCGATGAGCGTGCCGGTGCCGAGGCCGCCGCCACAGCACATCGAGACGAGGGCGTAGCGGCCGCCGATGCGCTCGAGCTCGTTGAGCGCCTTGGTCATCAGGAACGCGCCGGTCGCCCCGAGCGGGTGCCCGAGGGCGATGGCGCCGCCGTTGGGATTGGTCCGCTCGAGGTCGGCGCCGACCTCCTTGGCCCAGGCCAGCACGACCGAGGCGAACGCTTCGTTGATCTCGAACGTGTCGATGTCGCCGATGGAGAGGCCATTGCGGTCGAGCAGGCGCTGTGTGGCGTCGATCGGACCGGTGAGCATGAGCACGGGGTCGACGCCGACGAGGCACGTGTCGACGACGCGAGCTCGCGGCGTGAGGCCGAGCTCGGACGCCTTGGACTCCGTCGTCATCAGCACCGCCGCCGCGCCGTCGGAGATCTGGGACGAGTTGCCGGCGGTGTGCACACCGTCCTCACGGGCGACCGGCTTCAGCGTCGCCAGCTTCTCCAGCGAGCTCTCGCGAATGCCCTCGTCGCGCTCGACGGTGTGCGAGCCGCCCGTCGGCTTGCCCTCCTCGTCGACGTCCGGTGCCTCGACGGAGATCCACTGGCCGTCGAACCGGCCTTCGGACCACGCCCGAGCGGCCCGCTCCTGCGATGCCAACCCGAAGCCATCCGTGTCCTCGCGGCTGATGCCCCACTTCTCGGCGATGCGCTCGGCCCCCTCGAACTGCGAGGTCATCTCGTAGCGCCCGAAGTAGGTCTTCGGGATCGGCACGCCGAGGCCGAGCTTCTTCGACGAGTTGATGCCGATCGGGATGCGGCTCATCACCTCGACCCCGCACGCCACGGCGGCATCGACCACCCCTGCGCCGACGAGCGACGACGCCAGGTTGGTCGCCTGCTGACTCGACCCGCACTGCGTGTCGATGGTGGTCGCCGCCGTCGACAGTGGCAGGCCGGCGGCGAGCCACGCCGTGCGCGTGACGTTGAAGCTCTGCTCGCCGACCTGGCTCACGCAGCCGCCGACGACCTGGTCGACGGCGGACGGGTCGATGCCCGTGCGGTCGACGATGGCCCGCTGGACCGTGCCCAGCAGCTCGGCCGGGTGGACGCTCGACAGGCCGCCGCCGCGGCGCCCGATGGGCGTGCGGACGGCATCGACGATGACGACGGAACGATCGCTCGGCATGGGGATGAGCCTACGGGGGTGCTACGAACGAGACATGTTCGAGCCGAGGTCCGTCGCCCCCGACGAGGTCACCGACGTCGCCTACGTCCACGTCGTCGGGACCTCGGTGTGGATCGACGCGACCCCCGCCGACGAGACATGGCCACGCCACGTCGTCGGCGTCCTCGACGGGGCGTGCTGGTACGCCGTCGACGTGCCGGCCGGCGCCGACCCCAGCGACGGTGCAGCCATCGACCTGCGCGCCTACCACGGCCGCGCCGGCGAAGCCGCCTGGCTGGCCGCCGGGCGCGCCGTGCAACTCGTCGAGTGGGGCCGCACGCATCGCTTCTGCGGGCGCTGCGCCACCCCGACCGAGCCGGCGCACAACGAGCGGGCGATGCGCTGCCCGGCGTGCGGGCTGCAGGCGTTCCCGCGGCTGGCGCCGGCGATGATCACGCTCGTCACCCGCGGCGACGATGGTCCCGACCAGGAGGCGCTGCTCGCCCGCGGCGTGCAGTGGCAGATCCCGATGTACTCCTGCCTCGCCGGCTTCGTCGAGCCCGGCGAGTCGCTCGAGGGGGCCGTCGTCCGCGAGGTCAAGGAGGAGGTCGGCATCGTCGTCGGCGACGTCACCTACCGGGGGAGCCAGCCGTGGCCCTTCCCACACAGCCTGATGATCGGGTTCCGCGCCCGCTACGTGTCGGGCGAGCTCGAGCTCGATCCGACCGAGATCGCCGACGCCGGCTGGTACCGGCGCGACGCGCTGCCGACCATCCCGCCGGGCATCTCCATCGCCCGCAAGCTCATCGACGCTTGGGTCGCCGACGAGGCTGCATCTTCTCGGTGAAGAAGTCGAGGATGATCTCGGCGCGCATCCGGCGGTGCAGCGGCGAGCCGGAGCGTGACAGCTCGTGGCCTTCGCCCGGGAAGCGGTAGAACGTGACGTCCTTGCCGAGCAGCCGGAGGGCCATGAACAGCTCCTCGGCCTGCACGATCGGGCAGCGCAGGTCGTCCTCGGAGTGGATGATCAGCATCGGCACGTCGATGTTGCGCACGTCACGGATCGGCGAGCGCAGGGCGTACTCGTCGGGGTCCTCGACGAAGTCGACGCCGTGCACGGTGCGGAACGCCGTGCCGATGTCGCTCGCCCACTCCTCGGAGAGCAGGTTGTTGACGGCCCGCTCGCTGCAGATCGCCCGGAAGCGGTCGCTGTGGCGTGTCGCCAGCACCGTGGCCATGTACCCGCCGTAGCTGCCGCCGAGCATGCCGACGCGGTCGGGGTCGCAGAACTTGTAGCGGGCGAGGGCACCGTCGAGCACGGCGAGCACGTCGTCGACGTCGACCGACCCCCAGCCGCTGCCTGGGGCCACCTTGTGCTTGGGGCCGGTGATCGCCTGGCCCCATGCCGTGTCCCGGCCGCTGGCGCCACGCGGGTTGGACATCACCACGACGAAGCCGGCGGCCGCCTGCATCTGCGCCTCGTCGAAGAACGTCTCGCCGTACTGGGTGAACGGTCCGCCGTGCACGTTCAGCAGCACCGGGTACTTGCGGCGCGGCTCGAAGCCGTCGGGGCGCATGATCCAGGCGTCGATCTCGTCGGTGCCGTCCGCGGTCGGCACGGCGAAGCGCTCCCACCCGAGGAAGCTGCGCGTGACGTGGGTGATCGGGCCGTCTCGCGTGACGACCTCGCTGGGGTGCTCGACGGTCGACTGGGCCATGGCGATGCGCCCGCCAGCGGCGTCGAAGGTGTGCACGGTGACCGCCCCCGACGTGAGCGCCTCGGGATCGGTCGAGCCGTCGACGTTGAGACGGTAGAGGTGGGTTTCCCCGCGGTCCTCGGCCGTGGCGAGGAGCGTGTCGTCGTCGAGCCAGACGGGTGAGCGGGTGCCGCCGGTCGGGGCGAACGGCCGGTCGAGACCCTCGGAGATCCAGCGGTGCCCGCCGCCCGTCAGCGGCACCACGCCGACCTTGGCGTTCTGCGGGTCGAGGTTGGAGTCGTCGACGCCGAGGAACGCCACCGTCGAGCCGTCGGGCGACACCGCCGGGTAGGCGTAGCGTCCGGTCTGCTTGGTCAGGGCGCGGATCGAACCCTCGAGCGGGACGACGTAGAGGTCGTCGCAGAAGTCGCGGTCCCAGCCGTCGTGACGGCCCGCCGAGGTGACGACGCCCGAGGAGTCGGCCAGCCAGGCGATGCCGTCGTGCTGGTGGGGACCGGGCGTCAGGTTGCGCGGGACGCCGGTGCCGTCGGCGGCGACGACGTAGACGTGCTGCGGGCGGTCGAAGACCCACCCTTCGTTGTCGAGACGGGAGAAGAACGTCTCGATCTTGCGCGGTGGCTGCCAGCGCTCGTCCTTGGCGTCGTAGCGGGCATCGCGGGTGCGGCTGGTGAACGCCAGCCAGCGACCGTCGGGGGACCACGCCACGTCGCTGATGCCGTCGGGCATGGCGACGACCTTGCGCACCTCGCCCGGCCCGAAGACGGGGAGCACGTGCAGGGTCGCCTCGTGCTCCTTCTCGCCGCGACGGGAGCCGAAGGCGATCCAGCGGCCGTCGGGTGACCACGAGCACGGGCCGTCGTGCGGTCCGGCCGTGATCGGCGCCGGGTCGCCGTCCGGTCCGGCCAGCCACACCCTGCTCGACGTCGTGTTCTGGGCCAGGTCGATCGTCGCCACGACGAAGGCGATGCGTTCACCGTCGGGCGAGACGACCGGCGCGCCGGCCGCGGTGCGGCCGTCGAGCAGCCGGGTGGCCACGTCGGTGTGCGGGGAAGCGGGTGAAACGTCGATTCCGGTCATCGATTGCGACGGTACCGCACCTCCGTCAGCTGCCCAGGACGCGCGCCTGCAACTTGCGCATGCCGGCGAGCCAGCGATCCGGATCGTCGGCCTTGCGCCGGACGTACTCGTGCACCTCGGGGTGGGGCAGGATGAGGAAGCGCTCGTCGGCGATCGCCTGGGCGACGATGTCGGCGACCTGCTCGGGCTCCAGTACCACGCCGGCGGTGCGCACCACCTGCGTGCCGCCGCCGAGGTCGTCGCCCGCCCGCAGCATGTCGGTGTTGACGCCCTGCGGGCACAGGCAGCTGACTCGCAGGCCGCGGTCGCCGTAGGTGACCGACAGCCACTCGGCGAAGGCGACGGCGGCGTGCTTGGTCAGCGTGTACGGCGCCGAGCCGATCTGCGTGAGCAGCCCGGCGGCCGACGCCGTCGAGCAGAAGTAGCCCTCGCCGCGGGCGAGCCAGCCGGGGAGGAGGTGCTTGGCGGCCCAGCGGTGGGCGTTGACGTTGACGTCGAACGTGTGCTGCCACGCCTCCTCGGTCGTCGACTCGAGGTCCGTGCCGCCACCGATGCCGGCGTTGGCGAAGAACAGGTCGATCTGGCCGAAGGCCTCCTCGGCGCGCTCGATGAGGTGGACGTTGCCGGCCTCGGTCGAGATGTCAGCGACCACCTCGACGGCGCCGGGCAACGAGTCGGCGACGGCGGCCACGCTGTCGAGGTCGGCGACGACCACGCGAGCACCGCCGGCGTGGAAGCGGCGAGCGAGGGCGGCGCCGATGCCGCGCGCGGCTCCGGTGACGACGACGTTGCGGCCGTTGAGGTCCATGACGGCGATGGTAGGTCTCGCGTGCTGCCGCGTGACCTCTGGCAATGCGCGAGTGCGGCGGGTGCCCGCGGGGTACCGTTACACGGGATGACCGAATCGCCCGCCCGCCCCGACACCAACGACGCCGTCATCACCGAGGCGTTGGCGGTGATCGATCAGGCGCTCGCCCAGATGCTGCGCCGCGAGCTCGTGTCGTCCAACGAGGTCGCCGACCTCCTCCTCGACGTCCGCACCGCGCTCACCGCTTCGGCCGCCGAGACCGTCTGAACGTCAGGCCTTGCGCAGGTCCTTGAACGACTGATCGAGGTGGGCGGCGAGCCGTGCCGGCTCGGCGACCGCGCCGGCGTCGATGTTGACGCCCATGTCCAGGCTGCCGGCGTACGACAGCAACGTCAGGTTGAACGCCGTGCCCAGCAGCGGGCCGATCGCATAGTTCTGCAGCAGCTTGGCACCGCAGATGTAGACGTCGACGGGTGAGCCGCGGACGTTCGACGTGGCGAAGTCGAGCGTCTGCGACTGCTGCCTCACGATGCGCGTGACCAGCGACGTCGGGAGTGCAGCGACGACCGCGGAGAGCGCGTCGAGTGAGGCCATCGTGCCGTCGCCGCGTGCCTCACCGGCGAGCGCCTGGATCGCCCGGAAGCGGTCGGCGACCGGCATGTCCCCCGTCGGCACATTGATGCGGGCGATCGTGAAGGCATTGGCGCCTGACTGCGCCGTCCGCGTGCTGACCGCCATCGACGCGCGCAGCTGCTCGACCGGCGCACCCAGCTCGCGGTGGTAGCGCGCCGCGGCCTCGGCGGCGGCGGTGAGGAACGCGGTGTTCAGCGTGCCGCCGAGCCGGGTGGCGGCGGACTTCGTCGCCCTGAACGGCGCCCGCACGACCTCCAGCCGGCGATGCAGCGAGCGCTCCGTCCACAGCGGTGAGTGCGCCTTCTCGACGTCGGAGAGCTGCGCCACGAGACCGCGGATCGTGCCGACGGTTGCGGAGCTCGCGGCCGGGATCGCCATCGGGTCGGCGAGCAGCTCCATGACCTGGCGGGCGACACCGATCGGGAGCCGGAAGCCGCCGGCGACCAGATCGCGGACGGTCTCGGCTGCAGTCGGCGCGGGCGGCACCATCGGCTCGACGGACTCGGGCTCGACGGCCGGCGGATCGGGCGCGTCTCGATCGAAGTCGAGGTACTGCAGCGACATCTGGATGCCGCCCTCGCCGTCGGTGATCGTGTGGTGCATCTTCGACACCAGGGCCGCCTTGCCGCCGCGCAGCCCCTCGACGACGGTGAACTGCCAGAGCGGTCGCATCCGGTCGAACGGGTCGAGCGTGATCAACGTGCCCAGGTCGAGCAGTTGGCGCATCGAACCCGGGCTCGGCAGGGCGATGCGCCGGACGTGGACGTCGATGTCGAACCCGGGGTCGTCGGCCCACATCGGCGCCGACAGGTTGACCGGCGCCGGCTGCACGCGCCAACGCAAGCGGGGGACGTTCCAGGTCGCCCGCTCCATGCGCGCCCGCAGGCGGTCGAAGTCGGGCGGGCGGTCGACCACCGAGATCGTCCCGAAGTTCGAGGAGAGGTAGGGATCCTTCTCCAGGCGCCACATCAGCCCCTCGGCATCGGTCATCCTGCGCTCGTCGCTCACCGTCCGATCCTCGCACAGGGGTGCCGGAGGGGCCGGCGTCAGCGCGGGATCGACGTGTGCTTGAACTCGTTGAGGAGCGGCCAGTCCAGCTCGTGCAGCACGCGCTCGATGGCGTCGATCGACGCCTGCGGGTCGCCGTTGGGCATCGTCAGCAGGCGCACGAACACGGCCCGGTCGTCGACGATGAACGTCGGCACCCCCCAGACGTTGTGTGAGTCGACGTAGGCGGTGTGCTCCTTCTCGACGGTCGCCAGCGGTCGACCGGAGTCGATCTCGGCGCGCACGGCGTCGGGGTCGACACCGGCGGCAGCGAGCACGGGGGCCAGTTCGTCCCACTCCTTCAGCTGTCCAGCCGCGCCGTGGCGGTGCTCGAACAGGGCGTGGTGCACGGCCTCGAACTGCTGGCGATGGCTGTCGCGCACGGCGATCGACGCCTGCAGGGCGAGCAACCCGCTGTCGACGTCGGGTCGCTCCCACACCGGTGGCTCGCCTTCGGCGACGTGCGCCTGACCGAGCGAGAACGGCAGGTAGGTGACCTCCCAGTCGGCACCTGCCTCCAGGCCGACCAGGACGTGCTCGTGGGCGATGCGGGCGTACGGGCACCGGTAGTCGTAGGTCAGTCCGAAGTGACGGGTCATGGTGCCAGGCTACGGAGAACTGGCCGGGCGGCCGCACCCAGCGCCGCGCCGACTGCCATCCCGGCGACCACGTCGGAGGGGTGGTGGATGCGCACGTACGCCCGACTGGCGGCGACGACGGACGCCAGCGTCCACCACAGCGGCGCCGACCGGCGGCCGTCCCACCCGATCAGCACCACGGCCGTGAAGGCGGCCGCGCTGGCGTGACCGGAGGGGAACGACGACGTCATCGGTTTGCGCACGGGGAATCGAGGGTCACCGGCGACGGTCGGTCGCTTGCGCCCGAACAGGCGCTTGAGGCCCTGGTTGACCACGAGGCTCTCGACACCGAGGGCGAGGGCGAGCGCCGGCACCTGGCGAGCACGCCGGTCGCTCGTCAGCCCGCGGGTGACGTTGGCGATGTGCCAGATCAGGCTGAAGTCGCCGAGGTGCGTGGCCGCCGTGAAGACGGCATCGGGCACCGGGTGGCCACGCATCCGCTCCAGCGCGTCGTCGGCCCAGCGGTCGAAGCGGTCGACCGCCGTCAAGCGACGAGCGCCGGGGCGAGGAGGGCTGGCGCCTCGGCCGCGGCGCGGTCGGGATCGCCTCCGAAGCTCGGGCACCACGGCTGGAAGGTGCACGATGCGCACCTGGCGCTCGGCCGCGGGCGGAAGTCGCCGCTCTCACACGCCCGCTCGACGGCATGCCACACAGCCGTCGTGCGGGTGGTGATGAAGCGCACGGACTGCTCGGAGGGCGTGGCCTCGATCGTCTCCCCGCTCTTCAGGTACAGCAACCGGATGGCGACGGGCATGCGCCCGAAGACCTGCTCGCACAGGAACGAGTAGAAGTGCACGCCGGCCAGGCTCTTCTGCTCCCAGTTGACCGATGGTGCCCGCCCCGTCTTGTAGTCGGTGACGACGAGGCCGCCGTCGCGCAGCTCGAGCCGGTCGATGATCCCGCGCAGGGCGAGCGAACCGACGTCGGCGGAGAGGCGCAACTCCAGCCCGATCGGCTGCACCGTCGTCGGGTCCTCCATCGTGAGGTAGGTGGTGACCAGGTCGCGGCACTCCTGGTCGAACACGTCGACCTCGTCGTCGCTCAGCCCGAGGCCGGTGAAGTCGGGATGCGGCCCGGTACTCGTCGCGCGCAGTCGCCAGCGCCCGATCGAACGCCGGCGCCACGCGCTCGGCGGGCGGCGAGCATGTAGGCGAGCTCGAGGGCGCGGTGCACGAGCGAGCCGCGCGTCGCGTGGATCGAGGGACGCTCGGGCAGGCGCTCGATGCTGGCGAACCGGAACGCCAGCGGGCACGACGTGAACTGCTCGACCCGGCTGGGCGACAGGCTGGTCGGCACCTCGAACACGGCCTCATCGTACGACGGGGGTGTCACGGTGAGGGGGAGGCTCGCTCGCTCAGGCGTCTCGGCGCTTGCGTCGGCGCCACCACATCGTGATGAGGCGGTCGAGCAGGGCGCCGAGGACGAGGGCGATGGCGAAGCGCCACCCACACCGGCGCCGTGATGTCGACGAAGAGCAGCTCGATGTTGGTCTCGTGGCTGTTCTGGAGGATGAAGATCGCCACCACGATGGCGACGACGATGACGGCGATCAGCGTCGGCGAAGGTCCGGACCGTGCACCGTCGTCGGCTCGTCCGTCGACCTGCTCGTGCACGGCGCCAGCTTCGCAGATCGACGACGCCGCGGCGTGGACTCAGTCCCTCCAACTGGGCGCGATCCGTCTCGGGCGCGATTCGTCTCGGATCCGAGACGATCTGCGCCCAGATCGTGGAACTCAGAGCAGCTCGGCGGCGCGCTCCTTCAGGGAGCGGTAGTCGAGCTTGCCGTTGGCGGCCCGCCCGACGGACGGCACTTCCAGCACACGCTTGGGTGCCTTGTAGCCGGCGAGGCGCGCCTTGACGTGGGCGATCAGGTCGGCCTCGGAGATCTCGTCGCCGGCGTGGGCCTCGACGAGGGCGGTGATCGCCTCGCCGAAGCGCTCGTCGGGCACGCCGACCACGGCCGCGTCGGCGACGGTCGGGTGCAGCTTGAGCACCTCCTCGACCTCCTCCGGATACACCTTCTCGCCGCCGGTGTTGATGCACTGGCTGCCGCGGCCGAGCAGGCGCACCGTGCCGTCGGCGTCGACCGTGGCGAAGTCGCCGGGGATCGTGTAGCGCACGCCGTCGATGATGCGGAACGTCGCCGCCGACTTCTCGGGGTCCTTGTAGTAGCCGATCGGCGTGTGCCCGCGCATGGCGACGAGGCCCATCTCGCCCGAGCCCCAACGCCACGTCGCGGCCGTCCTCGGTGAGCACGCGGGTGTCGGGACCGATCTGGAACGTCGCCGTCGCCGCCGCGTCGTCGGACGTGACCGTGCTCGTCGCCATGCCGATGGCCTCGCTCGAGCCGAGGGCGTCGACCATGATCAGGCGGTCGTTGTGGCGCAGCAGGCCGGCCTTGGTCTCCGCCGACCACATCACGCCGCTGGAGATCACGACCCGCAGCGAGGAGATGTCCCAGCGATCGGGCTCGGCGTCGAGGGCGCGCAGGATCGGCTTGGCGAAGGCGTCGCCGACGATCGACATCGAGTTGATCCGTTCGGTCTGGATCGTGTCGAGCAGCTCGACGGGATCGAAGTGCCGGCCCTCCATCGTGATCACGCTGCCGCCGATCATCAGGTTGCTGATGGCGTTGAACAGCCCGGTGCCGTGCATCAAGGGTGCCGCCGGCAGGTTGCGCGGCCCGGGCTTGGTGACCCGGTCGCGCGCTGCGTCGAGGTCCTGCTCGGGCGGCAGTCGCTTGCGGTTGGCGGCGTCGAGGGCGCCGAACATGTCGTCCTGGCGCCACATCACGCCCTTCGGCATGCCGGTGGTGCCGCCGGTGTAGAGGAGGAAGAGGTGATCGCCCGACCGGCCCCACGGACCGGCGGCACGGCCGGCGGCCGACGATGCAGCGTCCTCGTACGACGTCGCCCAGTCGGGGCAACCGCCGTGCCCGTCGTCGACCCACAGCCAGGTGCGGATGAGCGGGAGGCGATGGCGCATGTCGGCGATGCGTTCGGTGAACGTCCCGTGGAACACGACGGCGACGACGTCGGCGTTGTCCCAGAGGTACACCAGCTCGTCGGCCGTGTAGCGGTAGTTGGTGTTGACGGTGGCCAGCCCTGCCTTGAACGAGGCGAACACCGACTCCAGGTACTCGGGCGAGTTGTAGAGGTACTGGGCGACCTTGTCCTGCTCGGCCACCCCGGCCGCGAGCAGCGTTGCGGCGACGCCGTCGGCGCGGCGGTCGAACTCCGCCCACGACGTCGATCGACCGGCCTGGCGCTGGGCGAGCGCGTCCGGCTGGCGCTCGGCGATGGCCTCCCAGAGGTCGGCGAAGTTCCAGCCAGTCGCCATCTCGTCGAGACTAGGTCGCCACCCGCGGCCTAGGTTCATGCCCATGGACTTCGAGCTCCCGCCCGAGGACGACCCGCGCCGAGTGGCGGTCCGCGAGTGGGTCGCGGCGCACCCGTCACCATCGGGCCGCGAGCTCGCCGAAGCCGGCTACGTCGCCCCGCACTGGCCGCGTCCGTGGGGCCTCGACGCCGACCCGATCCACCAGCTGATCATCGACGACGAGCTGGCCAAGGCCGAGGTCAGGCGACCGGTCAACCCGATCGGCATCGGCTGGGCGGCGCCGACGATCCTCTACGCCGGCAGCAAGGAGCAGAAGGACCGGTACCTGTGGCCGATCCTGGCCGGTGAGGAGTTCTGGTGCCAGCTGTTCTCCGAGCCGGGCAGCGGCAGCGACCTCGCCAGCCTCGGCACCCGGGCCGTGCGCGACGGCGACGAGTTCGTCGTCAACGGGCAGAAGATCTGGACGAGCGGCGCGCAGTACGCCCGCTTCGGCATCCTCATCGCCCGCACCGACCCCGAGCTGCCCAAGCACCGGGGGGTGTCGTACTTCATCTGCCCGATGGATGCGCCGGGCATCGAGATCCGCCCGATCACGGAGATGACCGGCGGGCACACGTTCAACGAGGTGTTCTTCACCGATGTGCGCATCCCCGCCGCCAACCTCGTCGGCGACCTCAACGACGGCTGGCGCCTGGCCAAGGTGACGCTCGGCAACGAGCGCATCTCGCTGTCGACGGGCGGCGTGCTGTGGGGGAACGGCCCGACCGCGCTCGACCTCGTCGCCGCGGCCAAGGCTGATGGGCCGATCAGCGACCCCGTGCTGCGCCAGCGGATGGCGGGTGTGTACACCGAGCACACCGTCCTCGAGCTGATCCGCATGCGCACGTTGTCGGCACGGCTGAAGGGCGAGCAGCCGGGCCCGGAGGCGAGCATCCGCAAGCTGCTCGGCGACGAGCACGGCCAGCACGTGATGGAGCTGGCCCGCGACCTCATCGGCGCGGCGGCGATGCTGGCGCGGCGACGGCTTCGAGCCGGGCACGGAGAGCCGCAACCTCGGCCCCGGCCGGCCGCCGCGGACGCTCGACCATCCCGGTTGGTACGACGGCTACCTGTTCGCCCGGGCGCTGACGATCGGCGGCGGCACCGGCGAGGTGCAGCGCAACATCATCGCCGAGCGCGTGCTCGGGCTGCCCCACGACGTCGACGTCCAGCAGGGGCTCAGCTGGAGCGACGCCCAGCGGGTGGCGCTTCATGAGCGATCTCGTCGCCGCCGCCGAGGCGGTCAGCGAGGTCGTGTCGGCCAACGCCGACGAGGCCGAGCAGCTGCGCCGGCTGCCGCAGGCGACCGTCGACGCGCTCGTCGAGGCCGGGCTGATGCGCATGGCCGTGCCGGTCGCCTACGGCGGCCCGGAGGCCGACCCGCTGACGATGCTGTCGGCCATCGAGACCGTCGCCCGCGCCGACGGTGCGGCGGGCTGGTGCACGATGATCGCCTCCACGACGTCGTCGCAGTGCCTGTTCCTGCCGCCCGACAGCGCCCGGGCGATCTACAGCGACCCGGCGGTCGTCACCGGTGGCGTGTTCGCGCCGAATGGCGAGGGTGCGGTCGTCGATGACCGCGTGACGGTCAGCGGGCGCTGGCCGTGGGGGAGTGGCACGCAGCACTGCGAGTGGGTCCTCGGCGGCACGAAGTGCGACGACGACACGTTCCGCCTGTGCTGGTTCGAGGCGGCCGACGTGACGTTCCACGACACGTGGTACACGTCCGGGCTGCGCGGAACGGGTTCGCTCGACTTCTCCGTCGACGGTGTGAGCGTGCCGCTCGACCGCACGATCCAGCCGGGGCGCAGCCGGCCGACGATCGACATCCCGCTGGCCCACTTCCCGAACTTCTCGCTGCTCGCCGCCGGCGTCGCATCGGTCAGCCTCGGCATCGCCCGCCGAGCCATCGACGAGCTGATCGCCCTCGCCGAGGGCAAGCGGCCGCAGTTCTCGTCGAAGACGCTGGCCGAGAGCGCCTACACCCAGGTCGAGCTGGCGCGGGCCGAGGCGGCGCTGCGCGTCGGCGCGGGCGTTCCTCCACGACGAGGTCGGCCGGGCGTGGGACCGTGCCGTCGCCGGCGAGCGGGTCGACGTCGCCGCCCGCATCGGGATCCGCCTGGCCGGCGCCAACGCGGCGCTGCGCGGCGCCGAGGTCGCCGACATCGCCTACACGCTCGCCGGCGGGTCGAGCGTGTACAGCTCGAGCGTGTTGCAGCGCTGCCAGCGCGACGCCCACGTGCCCACCCAGCACCTCCAGGTCGCGCCGAAGCTCCACGAGACCGCCGGCCGCTTCCTCCTCGGCCAGGAGATCGACACGTCGACGTTGTAGGTCCATCCGAGTGTTGGAGGCCATCCGAGTGTCCGGTGTGCGGACGCCGCACACCGGACACTCGGATGGTCAGGGCGCCAGGACCTCGAGCGTCCGGCGGCCCGACGGCGAGTCGAGCGGCGGCACGACGAGGCCGATCTCGGTGACGCCGGCGGTGGCGTAGTCGTCGATGCGCCGGCGCACCTCCGCCTCCGTCCCGACGAGGGCGACGGCGTCGAGCAGCTCGCCGGGCAGTCGGGCCGCCAGCTCGCGCGGGTGCGGACGGGTGCGGGCGAAGGCGACGAGCTCGCCGAAGCCGGCGGCGGTGAACATCTCGGCGTAGCCCGACGCGGCGAGGTAGCCGACGTAGCCGAGCGACATCCACCGGCGCTCCTCCGGCGTCGGGTCGACGGCGGCGGCCAGCCAGACGGCCGTGTTGGGATGGCACGCCGCCAGCGACGCCGCCGCGTCCACGGTGACCATGTTGAGCACCATGCGGTCGGCGGCGCCGGCGATCTCGACGGCGCGCTGGTCCGAACGCGGCGACCGTGAGCGTCGCCGCCGGCGGCGGCTGGCGCAGCCGGAACCCGTTGACGCGCTCGCCGTCGAGCAGGGCGCGAACGTCCGCGGTCGCCGTCCGCAGCAGGTCGACCGCGCCGCGCCGGTCGCGGCCGTGCCAGCGGGCGACGACGTCGCTCGACGTGCCGAGGGCGACGTGCGTGCGCCGTCCGGTCGCCGCGACCGTCGCCACCGCAAGGGCGATCTGCGCCGGTGAGCGCACGGTGACCGCCAGCGGTCCGAGGCACGGCTCGATGCGCTCGGTGCGGGCGACGACGGCCGCCGCCATCGCCGGGGCGTCGAGCTTGGCCATCTCGCCGATCCACAGCTCCGGGTAGCCGAGGCGGTCGGCCTCGATGGCCACGGCGAGGTCGGCCTCGATCGGCCGGTCCAGCCACTCCCCGAGGACGACGCTCAGCCGCATGGCGTCTACGTTCGCACGGTGGAGACGATCAGGCTCGAACGCGACGGTGACGTCCTCGTCGCCACCATCGACCACCCGGACTCGGCGGTCAACGCCGTCGACGGCCGCCTGCACCACGACCTCGGCGAGCTGTTCCGGGAGCTCAAGCAGGAGTCGTCGGCGCGCGCGGTCGTGCTGACCGGGTCGGGGCGAGCGTTCTCGGCGGGTGGCGACATGGAGTGGTTCCCGTCGCTGCGCACGATCGAGCGGTCGCACGCGCTGCGCCGGGAGGGCAAGCAGATCATCTGGGACCTCCTCGACGTCGAGGTGCCGATCGTGTGCGGGCTGAACGGCGCGGCGGCCGGGCTCGGCGCGTCGATCGCCCTGCTGTGCGACGTGATCGTGATGGCCGAGGCGGCCGTGATCGTCGATCCGCACGTCAAGGTCGGCCTCGTCGCCGGCGACGGCGGGGCGGCGATCTGGCCGTTGCTGCTCGGTCCGCTCGCCGCCAAGCGGCACCTCCTGCTGGGCGATCCGCTGACGTCCGCCGACGCCCTGCGACTCGGTGTCGCCGCCGAGGTGTGCCCGACACCCGAGGTCGGTGAGCGGTCGCTGGCCTGGGCGCGGCGGCTGGCCGATGGCGCGCCGCTCGCCGTGCAGGGCACCAAGCAGGCGGTGAACGCCCAGGTCAAGCAGGCGCTGCTGACGAGCTTCGACGTGTCGATGGCGCTGGAGATGCCGTGCATCCTGTCGGCGGACCACGCCGAGGCCGTGTCGGCGTTCGTCGACGGACGCCGGCCCACGTTCGAGGGCCGATAGGAGGCCACGATGAGCAACCCGACGATCGAGTCGATCATGACGACGCGGGCGATCCGCCGGTTCACCGACGATCCCGTGTCCGACGACGATCTGGTGACGTGCCTGCGCGCCGCCCAGCAGGCGCCCTCTGGCGGCAACATCCAGCCGCAGCAGTACCTCGTCGTCACCGAGCCGGATCGGCGGGAGGTGGTCGCCCGGTGGTACCGGGCGGCGTTCGACCGCTACGAGGCGTCGCTGCCCGACCCGACGTCGTTCCGCTCACCCGAGGACGAGGCGTCGTGGCGACGGACCCGTGACGCCAGCCGCCACCTCGCCGACCACCTGGCCGAGGCACCCGCCATCGTGCTGTTCCTCCAGCCGCTCATCCCGTGGACGCCGCGCGACGAGGAGGGGGAGATGGACATCGGCCGGCTCGATGCCAGCGTCTACCCGGCGGTGCAGAACTTCTGTGTCGCCGCGCGTTCGCTCGGCCTGGGCACCGCGCTGACGACGGTGATCCGCATCCACACCGCCGAGGTGCTCGCCGAGCTCGGCGTGCCGGAAGGGCGCTTCGAGATCGCCGCCCTCGTCCCCGTCGGCGTCCCCGCCGGCAGCTTCGGCGTCGCCCGTCGCAAGCCCGCCGACGCCGTCACCCATTGGAACCAGTGGGGCGACCGCCGCCGGTGATCCAGCCGAGTACGTGGTGCTGGCGTGAGTACGTGGTGCTGGGCTAGCCGGCAACACGTACTCGACTGGACGCGGCCGGTGCGCTCGGCGAGCAGTTGCTTGAGCGGCGACAGGTCCCGCCGCCAGCGCGGACGGTGTCAGCGCACGCTGGGCGTCGACGTCGCCGGCGAAGGCGGCGATCGACAGCGCCGGCTCGACGTTGGCGACGGCGAGGATGGCGCCGGTGGCGCCGAGCGGTCCCGCCGCCGACAGCAGCCACGGCGAGCCGACGTACAACCACCCGTCGAACACGTCGAGCGTGCGCACCAGCCGTGCCGGGTCGCCGGAGGAGTCCTTGATCCCGGCCACACCCACGTCGACGAGCCGCGGCAGCAGTTCGACGTCGACGCCCGGCGCCGACATCGCCGGGAAGTGGTACGCCATCACGGGCACCGCACCGTCGGCGGCGCGCACGACCTCGGCGTAGTAGTCGACCGGCGACGCCGCGCCCGGCGGCGACAGCACCAGCACGGCGTCGGCACCGGCGGCGACCACCTCGTCGGTGAGGCGCGCCGCCTGGCGCGCCGACGCCGCACCGGTGCCGGCGACCACGGGAACGGTCACGGCATCACGCACCGCCTTGGTCAGTGCCGCCCGCTCGGCGCCGTCCAGCGTCGCCGCCTCGCCGGTCGAACCGGCGACGACGATCGCCTGCACTCCGGCGGCGGCCAGCTCGGCGGCGAGGTTCGCCGTGCCGTCGACGTCGACCGCGCCGTCGTCGTCGAACAGGGTCACGAGGGCGACGCCCACACCCGTGAACAGCGGGTCATCCACCCCTCGACAATACGCCTACATTCGCGGCCATGGGGATCAACAACGTCGCCGACATCCTGCGCACGCACGCTCGTGAGCGTGCCGATCAGGTCGCCCTCGTCCTCGATGACCGCCAGGTCACGTGGGCCGAGCTGTACGAGCGGGCGAGCCGCGTCGCCGCCGGGCTGCAGGCTGCCGGGGTTGGCCCACGCGACCGGGTCGCCTTCCTCGAGAAGAACGGCATCGAGCACTTCGAGGTGTTCTACGGCGCATCGCTGCTCAATGCCGTCTGCGTCGACGTCAACTGGCGCCTCGCACCGCCGGAGGTCGAGTTCATCGTCAACGACGCCCAGGCCAAGGTATTCGTCGTCGGCTCGGACTTCGTCCCGGTCATCGACGCCATCGCCGACGCGCTGACCGCCGGGACGATCCTCGTCATCGGGGGCCACGACAAGTACCGCGACTACGAGGAGTGGGTCAACGAGCACCAGCCCGCCGACCCGCAGGAGCCGAGCGGCCCCGACGACGTGTCCTTCCAGCTGTACTCGAGCGGCACGACCGGACGGCCGAAGGGCGTGATGCTCTCCAACGACAACTTCTTCGCCCTCCTCCCGGTGGCCATGGAGATGTGGGAGTTCAAGCCCGATTCGGTGAACCTCGTCGCCATGCCGCTGTTCCACATCGGGGGCGGCGGCTGGGCGGTCGCCGGCCAGTACGTCGGTGCGAAGAGCATCATCATGCGCGACCTCGACCCGTCGGCGCTCATCCGCCTCATCCCCGAGCACGGCATCACCCACGCCTTCGTCGTGCCCGCCGTCCTGCAGTTCATGCTGATGGTCCCCGGCGCGGCCGACGCCGACTACTCGACGCTCTCCGTCGTCGCCTACGGGGCGTCGCCGATCAGCGAGGACGTGCTCGCCCGCAGCATCGAGCTGCTCGGCTGCAAGTTCTGGCAGGCCTATGGCCTCACCGAGACGACGGGGGCGATCGTCAACCTGCCGCCGGAGGACCACGTCGGCGAGAACCTCCACCGCCTCCGTTCGTGCGGCGTTCCCGGCCCCGGTGTCGAGCTGCGCATCGTCGACCCGGACACCGGTCGAGGACGTCCCGACCGGCGACGTCGGCGAGATCTGGGTGCGCGGCCGGCAGATCATGTTGGGATACTGGAACAACGAGGCGGCGACGCGTGAGGCCATCGACGACGACGGCTGGTTCAAGTCGGGCGACGCCGGCTACCTCGACGAGGACGGCTACCTCTACATCCACGACCGGGTGAAGGACATGATCGTGTCGGGCGGCGAGAACGTCTACCCGGCCGAGGTGGAGAACGTGCTGATGAAGCACCCGGGCATCGCCGACGTCGCCGTCATCGGCGTCCCCCACGAGAAGTGGGGCGAGACGGCCAAGGCCATCGTCGTCAGGGCGCCCGACACCGAGGCGACACCCGAGGAGATCATCTCCTTCAGCCACGAGCAGCTGGCCAAGTTCAAGTGCCCGACCAGCGTCGACTTCGTCGACGTGCTGCCGCGGAACCCGAGCGGCAAGGTGCTGAAGAAGGACCTGCGCGAGCCCTACTGGGCCGGCCGCGACCGCAGGGTCGGCTGACCGCGCCACCATGGACTTCGACCTCCCCGAGGACCTCGCCGCGTACCTCGACGAGTTGGACGACTTCATCGAGCGGGAGATCCGCCCGCTCGAGCAGCAGGACGACAACATCCGCTTCTTCGACCACCGCCGGGAGGACGCCCGCACCGACTGGGAGCGCGGCGGTCTGCCCAACGAGGGGTGGGAGGCGCTGCTCGGCGAGGCCCGCCGGCGTGCCGATGCCGCCGGGCACTACCGCTACGCCTTCCCGAAGGAGTTCGGCGGGCGTGACGGCACCAACCTCGGCATGGCGGTGATCCGCGAGCACCTGGCGGCGAAGGGACTCGGACTGCACAACGACCTGCAGAACGAGCACTCCATCGTGGGCAACAACGTCGGCCTGCTGCTGATGCTGGAGTACGGCACCGACGAGCAGAAGGCCGAGTGGGTCGACGACCTGGCCCTCGGCCGCCGCGGCTTCGCCTTCGGCATCACCGAGCCGCAGCACGGCTCGGACGCCACGCACATGGAGACCCACGCCGAGCGCGACGGCGAGGAGTGGGTGATCAACGGCGAGAAGACGTGGAACACGGGGATCCACCGGGCGCAGTACGACCTGATCTTCGCCCGCACCAGTGGCAACCCCGGCGACGGCGAGGGGATCACGGCGTTCATCACGCCGACCGACAGCCCCGGCTTCGAGATCGTCGAGTTCCTGTGGACGTTCAACATGCCGACCGATCACGCCCACGTGCGGTTCACCGACGTGCGCGTGCCGCACGGGTCGATCTTCGGCGGCGAGGGACGTGGGCTCGGTGTGGTGCAGCACTTCTTCAACGAGAACCGCATCCGCCAGGCCGCGGCGAGCCTCGGCGCGGCGCAGTTCTGCATCAACGAGGCCGTCGCCTACGCCCGCGAGCGCAAGCCGTTCGGCAAGCCGCTGTCGACGAACCAGGCGATCCAGTTCCCGCTCGTCGAGCTGCAGACGCAGTGCGAGATGCTGCGCGCCCTCATCCACAAGACGGCGTGGGGCATGGACACCTACGGCGCCTTCTCGCAGTCGGACAAGGTGTCGATGTGCAACTACTGGGCCAACCGCCTGTGCTGCGAGGCCGCCGACCGGGCGATGCAGGTGCACGGCGGGCTGGGCTACTCGCGGCACAAGCCGTTCGAGCACATCTATCGCCACCACCGGCGCTACCGCATCACCGAGGGCGCCGAGGAGATCCAGATGCGCCGCGTCGCCGGCTACATGTTCGGCTACATGAAGCAGCAGGCGCCGAAGGGCGTGGCCGTAGATTCCTAGGCCGTGCAGTTCCCACCCGCCGCCCCCGAGCTGCTGGCGGCGATCAGCCGGTTGCTCGACGAGCAGGTCCTCGCCGCCGTCCCGCCGCACCTGCAGCACCAGGTGCGCGTGGCCGCCAACCTGGCGGGCATCGTGGAGCGCGAGCTGCGCCTCGGCCCGGCCGGCGCCGCGCGTGAGCGCGAGCTGATCGAGGGGTTGCTCGGGGAGAGCGTCGACGATCCCGCGGCGGCGCTCGCCGATCGCTTGCGCCACGGCGACGACGAGTCGTTCGAGGTGCAGGCATGGACCGCGCTCGTCGAGATCACGCGCGCCGACCTCGCCGTCGCCAAGCCCGGCCACGACAGCTGGCAGGGCGAATGAGCGTGGACGTCGCCGGCGGTCTGGCCACCTACCTCTCGGAGGCGTGGGGGAGCCCCGTCACGGTCGAGTCGACGACGACGGTGACGGCCGGCGCCCGCCGGCACAACGTCGTGTTCGACGCAACGGCTGACGGCGTCACCCACCGACTGGTCGCGACGATCGTTCCGGAGGGCGAGACGATCATCAACCCGATCGACGCCGAGGCCGGCGTGCGCGCACTCGCGGAACAGGCGGGTGTCGCCGTCCCCCACGTGCACGTCGTGCGAACCGACGGCGAGCTGGTCGGCGGGCCGTTCATGATCTCCGACTTCGTCGACGGCGAGACCGTGCCCCGCCGTGTGCTTGCGGCTCGTCGAGGCCACTGGCATCGGCGAGCGGGTGGCGACGCAACTCGGCGAGACGCTCGCCAAGTTGCACGCCGTCGACCCGGCGACGGTGACCGTCCCGCTGCGCACGTTGGAAGGTGAGCACCCGTGCGCCGCCGCGCTCGACGCCATGCGGCTCGCCGTCGACGAGCTGCCGCAGCGCCGCCCGGCGCTCGAGCTCGGGCTGCGCTGGCTCGATCGCCACCTGCCGGAGCCGCCGGCACGGCGCTCGATCGTGCACAGCGACGTGCGCAACGGCAACCTCATCGTCGGTGAGGACGGCCTGCGCGCCGTGCTCGACTGGGAGGGGACGCTGGCCTCCGGCGACCCGATGCAGGACGCCGCCTGGCCGGCGCTGCGGATGTGGCGCTTCCGCAACGACGGCGCCGAGATCGGCGGGTTCGCCGGACGCCAGCCGTTCATCGACGGCTACGAGGCCGCCGGCGGCACGTTCTCCGAGGACCGCTTCCGGTGGTGGAAGGTCGAGGGCACGCTGCGCTGGGCGGTCGGCCTGGCCGCGCAGACGATGGCCTTCCTCGACGGCCGCGTCCCCAGCATCGTCATGGCCGCCAGCGGGCGCCGCGTCCCCGAGCTGGAGTGGGACCTGCTGATGCTCATCCGTCCGTAATTGCGTTCCCCGGCCACGCAGGCCGCGGCGGCCGCTCCCTCGCTGGCGCTCGGTCGCTCGCAACATGCGACGACATCGACACCCCTAACATCGAACGCATGTCGCTCACCGTCGCCGCCGTGCAGATGGCGATGGTCGATGACGTCGAGGCGAACGTGACGACCGCCGAGCGCCTCGTGCGCGCCGCCGCCGCCGAGGGTGCGCAGCTCGTGCTCATCCCCGAGCTGTTCGAGGGGCCGTACTTCTGCAAGGACATGCTCCCCGAGCACTTCGCCCGCGCCCGCCCGCTCGACGGCCACCCGACGGTCGAGCACTTCCGCGGCGTGGCCGCCGAGCTCGACGTCGTCCTGCCGTTGAGCGTCTACGAGCGGGCCAACCACGCCACCTACAACTCTGTCGTCGTCGTCGACGCCGATGGCGCCGTGCTCGGCACCTACCGCAAGAGCCACATCCCCGACGGCCCCGGCTACACCGAGAAGTACTACTTCAACGCCGGCGACACCGGCTTCCGGGTGTGGCGGACGCGCCACGCCGTCGTCGGCGTGGGCATCTGCTGGGACCAGTGGTTCCCCGAGACCGCCCGCTGCATGGCGCTGATGGGCGCCGAGGTGCTGTGCTACCCGACGGCGATCGGCAGCGAGCCACCCGACCCGACGTGGGACTCGTGCGGTCACTGGCAGCGGGTCATGCAGGGCCACGCCGGCGCCAACCTCACGCCGCTCGTCGCCTCCAACCGGGTCGGCCACGAGGTCGGTGCGACCACGGAGATCACGTTCTACGGCTCGTCGTTCATCGCCGACGCCACGGGCGCCAAGGTCGCCGAGGCCGGTCGCGACGGCGAGGCCGTGGTGACCGCCACGTTCGACCTCGACGTCGGCCAGCGCGACCGCCACTCATGGGGCCTGTTCCGCGACCGCCGGCCGGATCTGTACGGCCCGCTGCTCACGCTCGACGGCACCACGCGCGGGACATGACGTTCACTGCGTTCCCCGGCCACGCAGGCCGTTGATGGCCGCTCGCTCGCTGGCGCTCGCTCGCTCGCAGGAGGCTGACGCGTGACCTTCCGCATGCCGGCGGAGACGGCTCCGCACGAGCGCACGGTGATGTGCTGGCCGGCGCGTGCCGCGCTGTACGGCGAGCTGATGCCGACGCCCGCCGCGCCCATGCCGAGGTGGCCCGGACGATCGCTCGGTTCGAACCGGTGACGATGATCGCCCCGCCGGGGCAGGGCGAGGCCGCCCACTCAGGGTGCGGCCCATCCGTCGACGTCGTCGAGCTGGCGACCGACGACTCGTGGTTCCGCGACACCGGCCCGATCTACGTCGTCGACGGCGCCGGCCGGCGCATCGCCCTCGACTGGGAGTTCAACGCCTGGGGCGGCAAGTACGCCCCGTGGGACTCGGACACCACGATCGCCCGGCGCTGGGCGCGAGCACGCCGGGCACGACGTGCGCTCGGTGCCGGTCGTGATGGAGGGCGGGTCCATCGCCGTCGACGGGGAGGGCACGCTCGTGACGACCGAGCAGTGCCTGATGCACCCCAATCGCAACCCGTCGATGTCCCGTGCGGACATCGAGGCCGTGCTGAGCGACGAGCTGGGCGTGTCGCGGGTCGTGTGGCTGCCGCACGGCCTGGCGCTCGACGCCGACACCGACGGTCACGTCGACAACGTCGCCGCCTTCGCCAGACCCGGTGTGCTCGTGATGCAGGGGTGCGACGATCCCGCCGAGGAGGACCACCTGCGGTGCGACGTCAACATCCGCTGCGCTCGCGGCGCCCCCGATGCCGCGCGCTGAGCCGATCGACGTCGTCGTCGTGCCGACGCTGCCGTTCACCGAGGTGCTCGGTCGGCGCGTCGCCGTGCCGTACGTCAACTACTACGCCGTCAACGGCGCGGTGATCGTGCCGGTGTGCGGGCACCCCGCCGATGCCGACATGCTCGCCCTGATCGGCGAGCAGTACCCCGGCCGCGAGGTCGTCGGGCTCGATGTCGGCGCGGTGCTCGCCTACGGCGGCGGCGGCATCCACTGCATCACGCAACAGAGTCCCAGCGTGAGCGACCGGTCGTTCCGCGTCCGGCTCGCCGATCATCACGGCCGTCGCCGCGGTGTGGCGGTTCGGCTACCTGCTGCTCGTCAAGATCGACGACGAGCTGCTGCTCAACGACTCGCTGTACTACAGCATCCAGGCCGGCAGGATCAGCGAGGGTGACTGGTTCCGCGAGAACCTCACCGAGCTGCCCGGCGCCGAGCACGGCCCGCTGACATCGCTGTACCTCGCACCGTGGAGCCTCCTGCCCGGCGACCTCGTGGCGTGGCAACGAGTCGGGATGACGGTGCTCGGTGTCGCCACCGTCGCCGTGATCGGCATCGCCGGCCGGCGCCTCGCCGGGCCGCTGGCCGGGCTCGTCGCCGCGGCGATCGCCGCCGTCTACCCGAACCTGTGGATCAACGACTCGCTCGTCATGTCCGAGTCGCTCGCCCTGCTCATCGTCGCCGTCGCCCTGGTCGTGGCGCTCGACTTCGATCGCGCGCCGAGCGTGGGGCGGGCCGTCCTGCTCGGCGTGCTCGTCGGGCTGGGCGCGCTCACGCGCAGCGAGATCGCCGTGTTCGCCGTGGGCTTCGCCGTGCTGGCGTGGTGGCGGGCAGCGGGCCATCCGCGGCGGGTGCTGATGCCGGTGCTCGTGATCGGCGCGGCGGTGCTGACGATGGCGCCGTGGATGATCTACAACCTCGCCCGGTTCAGCGAGCCCGTGCTGCTGTCGACGAACGACGGCACGACGCTGCTCGGCGCCAACTGCGAGTCGACCTACTACGTCGACGTCGGCGGCTGGGACATCCGCTGTCTCGGCCCGATCGAGGAGGGTGTCGACGCGTCGGTGCGCTCGCACGAGCGTCGCGAGCAGGCCGTCGAGTACGCCGGCGACCACGTGTCTCGCCTGCCGGTGGTCGCCGCGGCACGGCTCGGCCGGATCGTCGACATCTACGGCCTGAGGTCGCTCGTCGCCCTCGACCGCGGCGAGGAGAAGGCGGCGTGGGCGGTGTGGGCGGGGATCGTGATGTGGTGGGTGCTGGCGCTGTCGGCGATCGCCGGCTGGATCGTGCTGCGCCGGGATGGGGTGACCGCGCGGTGGTGGCTCGTCGTGCCGGTCGCGTCCGTCCTCGTCACGACGCTCCTGTTCTACGGCGCCCACCGGATCCGTGCACCCGCGGAACCGGTCGTCGTCCTCCTCGCCGCGGTCGGGCTGCTGGGGTTGTGGGACCGACGCGTGCGACAATCGGCCGCGTGATCGACACCAAGCTCGCCGCGCTCAGCGACGAGCTGATCGCGCTCGAACGCGTCGTCGTCGCCTTCAGCGGCGGGGCCGACTCGGCGTTCCTCGCCGCCGTCGCCACGACCGCACTCGGTCCCGATCGAGCGCACGCCGTGACGGCCGTGTCGCCGTCGCTCGCCGGCGCCGAGCACGACGACTGCCGCGCCCTCGCCGGCGAGCTCGGCCTGCGCTGGACGCCGGTCACCACCGAGGAGATGGAGCGGGCCGCCTATCGCATCAACGACCGCGACCGCTGCTACCACTGCAAGGCCGAGCTGATGGACGTGCTGGCCCCGATCGCGTTGCGCGAGGGGGCGACGGTGGTGCTCGGCGTCAACGTCGACGACGTCGACGGGCGCGATCACCGGCCGGGCCAGCGGGCTGCGGTGGAGGCGGGAGCGGCGTTCCCGCTCGTCACTGCCGGGTTCACCAAGGCCGAGGTGCGCCAGGCGTCGCGCCGGCTCGGCCTGCGCACGTGGGACAAGCCGGCGGCGGCGTGCCTCGCCAGCCGAGTTCCCTATGGGACGGAGGTGTCCGTGGCCGTGCTGTCGAGGGTCGAGCGGGCGGAGGCGGCACTGCGGTCGCTCGGGTTCCGCCAGGTGCGCGTGCGCCACTACGGCGACACGGCGCGCATCGAGGTCGAGCTCGATGAGCTGGATCTCGTCGCTGGCGTCGCGCGAGGCGATCGTGGCCGCCGTGCGCGCGGCGCCGGCTACCGCTACGTCACGCTCGACCTGGAGGGCTTCCGCTCGGGGAACTGAACCGTTCTTGATGCGGCCGCCGAAGCGCCTGGAGGCGCCGGCGTGCCGAACCGGGTCTTCGATGCTGAACGACGCGGCCCGGGTCCGTAGGGTCAGTCGAATGAAGTTGGCCATGATGATCAACTACTCGGGCGACTTCCACGCCGACGTGGCGCGGATCCAGGACCTCGAGAAAGCCGGGCTCGACCTCGTGTGGGTCCCCGAGGCCTACTCCTACGACGCCATCAGCCAGGTCGGCTTCCTCGCCGCCAAGACCGAGCGCATCGAGATCGGCACGGGCATCATCAACGTGTTCTCGCGGACGGCGACGGCGATCGCCCAGACCGCCGCCGGCTGCGACTTCGTCAGCGACGGGCGCTTCGTGCTCGGCCTCGGCGCCTCCGGACCGCAGGTCATCGAAGGCTTCCACGGCGTGCCCTACGAGCACCCGATGCCGCGCATCCGTGAGTACATCGAGGTCTGCCGCATGGTGTGGCGGCGCGAGCCGGTCGTCTACGACGGCCAGACCGTGCAGATCCCGCTGCCCGCCGGCCAGGGCACCGGGCTGGGCAAGCCGCTGAAGCTGATCAACCACCCCAAGCGCGCCGACATCCCGGTGTTCTGGGCCAGCCTCATGGGCAAGAGCGTCACCAACACGGCGCGCCACGCCAACGGCTGGCTGCCGGTGTTCTTCGACCCGGAGAAGTTCGAGGAGGTCTGGGGCGACGACCTGCGCGCCGGCTCCGCCGATCGCGACCCGTCGCTCGGCCCGCTGCAGATCTCCGCCGGCGGCATGGTGGCGATCGGCGACGAGTACGCCGGCGACGGCGCCGATCGCGTGCTCGACATGGCCCGCCCCAACACCGCCCTCTACGTCGGCGGGATGGGGGCGCGGGACAAGAACTTCTACAACACGATCACCAAGCGCTACGGCTACGTCGACGAGGCCACGGAGATCCAGGACCTCTACCTGTCCGGGCGCAAGGAGGAGGCCGCCGCGGCGGTGCCGCGGGCGCTGCTCGCCGGCACCAACCTCGTCGGCCCGGAGTCACACGTCGCCGAGCGCGTCGCCGCCTACGAGGCCGCCGGCGTCACCCACCTCAACGTCACCCCCGTCGGCCCCGACCCCGTCAAGACCATCGAGACCCTGCGCACGCTCATCGGTTGAATCCATCCGAGTGCTGGACGTGCGGCGTCCGCACACCAGACACTCGGATGCACTCGAACACTCGGATGGGGCCTAGATGAGGCCGCGGAGCCACCAGAGGGCGAGGACCCACGTGACGGTCAGGATGGCCAGGGCGGCGGCGGCCCAGCGCCAGGTGAGCTCGTTGACGATCTCGATCTCCTCGCCGAGCGTGTCGCCGAGCGAGTCGCGGATGCGCTCGTAGGCATCCCCCAGCTCGGCCGACGTCGCCGCCTCGTAGGCGGCACCCCCGGTGACCTCGGCGACCTCGGCGAGCGGCTCGGGGCGAACAGGGACCGGGACCACCTCGCCGCTGACCGGCTCGGTGATCTCACCCTCCGGCGTGCCGAAGGCGATCGTGAACACAGGGACCCCGGCGTCGGCCGCCTCTTGGGCGCCCTGCTCCGTCGTGCGCCCGACGGTCGTCTCACCGTCGGACAGCAGGACCATGGCACCGGGTGCGACATCGTCCTCGGTGTCGGTGTCGGCGGCGTCATCGTCCTCGTCGCCATCGTCGGCGAGCCGGGTCAGCAGGTCGGCACCCGTCGCCAGGGCATCGCCGATCGCCGTCGACTCGGCCAGCTCGAGGTTGTCGATGCCCTCGTCGAGCGACTCCCGATCGAGCGTCGGCGGCACCTCCACGGCGACGTTGCCGCTGAACGAGATCAGGCCGACCTCGATGTCCGCGTCGACCTGGTCGACGAACGCGCGCGCGGCTTCCTTGGCCGCCTCCAGCCGGTCCGGCTCGACGTCGGTCGCCATCATCGACAGCGACACGTCGAACAGCACGAGGATGCGCCCTTCGCTCTCGGTTCGCTCGGTCGTCGTGGTGATCGGCCTGGCGATGGCGACGACCCCGATGGCGAGCCCGAGCAGCTGCAGCGCGGCGACGACGTGGCGGCGCCAGCCCGGTCGTGACGGCGCCACCCGGTCGAGCAGCTCGACCTGGGTGAAGCGGACCGTCGCCCGTCGCCGCCAGCGCTGCACGACGACGTAGGCGACGCCGAGGGCGGCGACGAGAAGCAGCCACCACAGCCGGCCGGGCTCGAGGAACTCGACGGCGATCATGGGATGTCCCGCGCCTGCTGCGAGCGAGCGAGCGCCAGCGAGCGAGTGGCCAACAACGGCCTGCGTGGCCGGGGAACGCAATTCATGGTTTCCGCAGCACCTGGGCGTTGACGGCTTGGGTACGCCGGCGGGTGACATGGCTGACGATCGCCGCCAGCCAGTCACTGTCGGTCGCCAGCTCGATGAGGTCGGCGCCGGCGCGACGGATGGCGAGCTGACGGCGCTCGACCTCCTCGGCGGCGGCTTCGGCGTAGCGGCGCTGCACCTTGGCCGTCACGCGGACCTCGCGGCGACGGCCCGTCGCCGGGTCGACGACGGTCAGCAGGCCGACCGGCGGGACGTCGAGCTCGCGGGGGTCGTGGACGGTGATCGCCAGCAGGTCGTGGCGCATGCCGAGACGGGCCAGCGCATCGACCCAGCCGTCACCCGCGAAGTCGGAGACGACGGCGACGAAGCCGCGCCGGCGGCTGACCACGGCGACCCGGTCGAGGGCGGCAGCGAGATCAACGCGGCCGAGACCCTCGGACGCAGGCGGCGTCGCCGCGTTGCTCAGCATGGCGCGGACCTGGTCACGACCGAAGCGCGGCGGCATCACCTTGATGTGCGGGCCGGCGACGAGGACGGCACCGAGGCGGTTCTGGTTGCGCGCCGTGAGGAACCCGACGGTCGCCGCGGCCACGAGCGCGGCCTGCGCCTTGTCGGCGACCGAGGTGCCGAAGCGCATCGCCGCCGACGCGTCGACGACGAGCCACGCCTCGAGATCGCGGTCGGCGATCTGCTCGCGCACGTGCGTCTCCGTCGTGCGCGCCGTCACGTTCCAGTCGATGCGCCGCACGTCGTCACCCGGCTGGTACAGCCGCGCCTCGCCGGGCTCGCTGCCGTGTCCCGGCGTGATGCCCTGGTGGTTGCCGTGGAGGGCACCGTCGAGCCGGCGGTTGATCGTCAGCTCGAGCCCGCGCACGAGCTCGGCGACCTGCTCCGTCGGCGGCCCGGCCGGCCACGTGACCGGACCGGTGATGGCGTGCACCCTTATCCCAGCGCCGTGTTCGGCTTCGGGGAGACCCACGCCGCCGGCACGGTCTCCAGGATGCGGTTGACGAGGATGTCGGGCGTGATGTCACGGGCGAGTGCGTCGTACGTGAGGAGCAGGCGGTGGCGCAGCACCTCCGGCGCCACGTCGAACACGTCCTGGGGCGTGGCGTACGTGCGGCCGCGGATCAGCGACAGCGCCTTGGCGCCGCGCACGAGGTTGAGGCTGGCTCGTGGACTGGAGCCGAGCCCGATCGACGGGCGCAGCTCGCCGAGCCCGAACGCCTCGGGGTGGCGTGTCGCCTGGACGAGGTCGACGGAGTACTGCGCCACGCTGCGGTCGACGAACACGGCGTCGGCGCGCTTCTGCAGGCCGATCAAGCCGTCGAGGTCGATCACCTGCGACGCCGTCGGCGGGTCGACGGCCATGCGGTCGATGATCACCAGCTCCTCCGCCGCGCTCGGGTGATCGAGGACGATCTTCATCATGAAGCGGTCGCGCTGGGCGTCGGGGAGCTGGTAGACGCCCTCGCTCTCGATCGGGTTCTGCGTCGCCACGACGAAGAACGGCCTGGGCACCGGGTGCGTGACGCCGCCGATCGTCACCTGGTTCTCCTGCATCACCTCGAGCAGCGCCGACTGCACCTTCGCCGGTGCCCGGTTGATCTCGTCGGTGAGCAGGAAGTTGACGAACACCGGGCCCAGCTCGACGTCGAACTTCTCGCTGCTGCCGCGGTAGATGCGCGTGCCGACGATGTCCGACGGCAACAGGTCGGGCGTGAACTGGATGCGGGCGAACGTGCCCCCGACGACGTCGGCGAGCGTCTCGGCGGCGAGCGTCTTGGCCAGCCCGGGTACCGACTCGAGCAGGCAGTGGCCGCGAGCGAGCAGGCCGACGAGCATGCGCTCGAGCAGGCGGTTCTGGCCGACGATGACCTTGCGCAGCTCGAAGAACACGCGCTCGACGGTCTCGGCCGTCTGCACGTCGTCCATCGGTGCGGACGGGGTCGTGGCGTTCGGTGTGACGGTCATGGTCCTGCCTCCCGGGGAGTGACACGACGCTACCGATCGGGTCGTAAGTTGCGGGTGAGGACGAGGTAGGTGGTTCCGGCGGCGGCCGCGGCGCAGGCGAAGACGGTGATCGCCCACTGCACACCGACGACCGACGACAGCGCGCCGGCCCCGACGCTCGTCAGGCTGAGCACGAGCGTGACGATGGCGAAGTCGCCGGCCATCACCCGTCCGAGGATGCGGTCGTCGACGCGCAGCTGCAGCCCGTACGTCGACAGCGTCCACTGGGCGCCGCCGCCGAGGTGGGCGATCGCCACGCAGACCGCGGCGAGGACGAGCGTCGGCGCCCACGCCGCGCCGACGTAGGTGACGCTGAACACGATCGCCGACCAGCCGCACAGCACGATCACCCGTCGTACCGAGCCACGCACCCAGCGGGTGGCGAGGAAGGGTCCGAGGCCGGCGCCGAGGCCGCGCGCGGCGAGCAGCAGGCCACGGCCGCCGTCGCCGCTGCCGTGGACGTCGGAGGCGAGCACGGCGAGCTGGCTGACGACACCGGCGCCGACGGCGAACGTCGCCTTCGACGACATCAGGGCGAGGATCACGTGGTCGCGGCGGGCGAGGGCGATGGCCTCGCCCATGTCGGCGATCGGCCGCACGCGGGTCGTGTGCCTGTCGACGGCGTGCTGCTGCAGCGGCCGGCGCACGAGGCTGACGAGCAGCCCGGCCACGACGAACGTGACGACGTCGGCGACGATCGCCGCCGTCCGCCCGAACGTCTGGCTGAACAGCCCGCCCAGGCCGGCGCCGACGGCGAGCATGACGCCCCACGTCGAGCCGAACAGGGCGTTGGCGGTGCGCAGCTCGTCGGGCGTGCGGGCGAGGTTGGGGACGGCTGCGTCGATCGCCGGTTTGACGAACGCGGCGAGCGCGGCGACGGCGCCCTGGAACACGAACGCCACCCAGATGCGGTCCTCGGCGAGCAGCAGCAGGCCGGACGCGGCGAGCGCCTGCAGCGCGCTGACGACGATGAGTAGCCGGCGCCGATCGACCCGGTCGACGATCGGACCGGCCAGCGGCGAGGCGAGGAACGACGGCAGCGAGAACGACACCAGCACGAGCGAGACCAGCAACTCGGAATCGGTGACGTCGTCGACGTATCCGGCCAGGGCGACGAAGACGAACCAGTCGCCGAGGAAGGAGATCACCTGGGCGCAGAAGACGAGGCGCAGATCTCGGTTGGTGCGGAGCAGGTGGAGCATCGCGGCGGTCGGACGGTAGTGCAGGCGTGACTACGGTCGGCGTCCATGTATCCGGGGACCCACGCCGAACAGCATCCCGACCGTCCCGCCCTGGTGATGGCCGCATCCGGCGAGCAACTGACGTTCGGCGAGTTCGACGCCAATGCCAACCGCCTCGCCCACCTCTACCGCTCGCTGGGGTTGCAGCGCGGCGACCACGTGGCGCTGTTCATGGAGAACCACCTGCGCTACTTCGAGACGATGTCGGCGGCCGAGCGCAGCGGCCTCTACTACACGTGCATCAACTCGTACCTGACGGCGGAGGAGGCCGCCTACATCGTCGACGACTGCGACGCCAAGGTCTTCATCACGACGCAGGCCAAGGCCGAGGTGGCCGTCGCTACGGCGGCGATGACGCCCAAGGTGGAGACGTTCCTCTGCGTCGACGCCGACGCCGACATCGGCCCGTTCCGCCCGTACGACGCGGCGCTCGCCGAGTTCCCGGCGACGCACATCGACGACGAGCAGCTCGGCGCGGCGATGCTCTACTCGTCGGGCACGACCGGCCGGCCCAAGGGCATCCTGCGCCCGCTGCCCGAGGCGCACCCCAGCGAGGCGTTGCCGGTGATGCAGTTCATCGCCTTCAACCTGTTCCGCATGCGCGAGGGGATGACCTACCTGTCGCCCGCACCGATCTACCACTCCGCCCCGCAGGCGTCGGTGGCGTGCGCCCTGCGCCTCGGCGCGACGTCGGTGATCATGGAGCGCTTCGATCCGGAGCAGTTCCTCGCCCTCGTCGAGCAGCACCGCATCACCCACACGCAGGTGGTGCCGACGATGTTCAGCCGAATGCTCAAGCTGCCGGCCGACGTCCGCGAGCGATATGACGTGTCGTCGTTGGAGGTGGTCATCCACGCCGCCGCGCCGTGCCCGGTGCCGGTGAAGCAGGCGATGATCGACTGGTTCGGCCCGATCCTCGTCGAGTACTACGGCGCCACCGAGGGCAACGGGTTCACGTGGTGCGACAGCGAGCAGTGGATGGCCCATCCCGGGACGGTCGGGGCGCCGATCTTCGGCACGCTGCTGATCCTCGACGACGACGGCAAGGAGGTGCCGACCGGCGAGACCGGCACGGTGTGGTTCGACGGGGCGACCAACTTCACCTACTACCACGACGAGGCGAAGACGGCGGAGAGCCGCGACGAGACGGGGCAGCGCTCGACGGTCGGCGACGTCGGCTACGTCGACGACGACGGCTACCTCCACCTCACCGACCGCAAGACGTACATGATCATCTCCGGCGGGGTGAACATCTACCCGCAGGAGGCGGAGAACCTGCTCGTCACCCACGACAAGGTCCTCGATGCGGCGGTCATCGGCGTGCCCAACGAGGACCTCGGCGAGGAGGTCAAGGCCGTCGTCCAGCTGATGCCTGGCGTCGAGCCCGGTCCGGAGATGGAGCGCGAGCTGCTCGACTTCTGCGCGGAGCACCTCGCCCGATTCAAGGTGCCCCGCTCGGTCGACTTCGAGGACGAGCTGCCGCGCCTGCCAACCGGCAAGCTGTACAAGCGGCTGCTGCGCGACCGCTACTGGGGCGACAGCACGTCGCGCATCGTCTGACGCCAGTGGCCGGGATGTGGTCGCAGCTCAGCGACGACGACCGCCGTGACCTCGCTGCCATCGGCCGCTCGCGCCGCTACCCGGCCGGCCGCGTGCTGTTCGCCCAGGGCGAGCACAGCGACCACGTCGTGCTGATCACGAGCGGCCGGGTGAAGGTGTTCTGCACGACCGAGGACGGCCGCGAACCGCTGCTCGGGATGCGCGGCCCCGGGGATCTCGTCGGCGAGCTCGCCGCGCTCGAGGAGGGCGCTCAGGAACGGGCGGCGACCGTCGTGGCGACCGAGCCGGTCACGGCCGAGGAGATCGGTGCGGCGCCGTTCCGGGAGTACCTGGCCACCCACCCGGCAGCGACGATGGAGCTGCTGCGGATGGTCGTGGCTCGGCTGCGCAGCGCCGACCGCCGGCGCGTCGAGTTCGGTGGCTACGAAACGACGTCGCGGCTGGCCCACCTGCTCGCCGAGTTCGCCGACGAACACGATGACCGGGATGTCCCGTTCTCCCAGGCCGAGCTGGCTGCGATGATCGGCGCCTCGCGGGAGTCCGTCGCCCGTGCCCTCGGACGCCTGCGTACCGAGGGCCTCGTCGAATCCCGCCGGCGCGGCCTCGCCCTGCTCGACATCGACGCCCTCCGCGACCACGGCCGCTGACCTCCAGGTGCGACGCCTGGCACAGGCGCGCGCTGGCGGATGACACAGCGCCGGAGCGTCGCCATCCTCACGATGGGCTCCATGTTGGACCACCCCATCTTCCACGAGATGATCGCCCACGAGCGCCACGCGAGCATGATCGCCGGCGCCGAGGTTGCCGCCGTCGTCCGCGACGCGCGACCCAAGCGGGTGTCGGTCTTGGCCCGTCTGTTGCGGATCGCGGCACGGCCGGTCGCACCGGCCGCGCACACGCCGGGCACGGCGCGCCACACCGAACACCGTGGGGGCTGCGCCACACCCATCGCCGCCCGGCGTGCTGGCGCACGCTCGGTCGGGGCGGCTCGCCGCCTGATCCTTGCCGAGGAGGGAGCGGTACACGGCCGGTCATGCCTGGGGTGCGAGCATGACCGGCCGTGGACGCTGTTCGACGGCTGCTGCCTGGCTTGGTGGTCGTCGTCGTCGCCGTCGTGGCGTCGTTCGCCCTGGGGGAGGTCGTCGACGTCTCACCGCTCGTCGGCGGTGTCGTGCTCGGCGTCGTCATGGCCAATGCCGGGCTCATCCGTCCGGCGTTCGGGCCGGGCATCACGTTCGCCGCCAAGCGGCTGCTGCGTGCCGGCGTCGTCATGCTCGGCCTGCGTCTGTCGTTCGACCAGGTGCGTGATCTCGGGATCGTCGGCGTCAGCGCCGTGGTGGCCGTGGTCGTCGCCACGTTCTTCGGGATCCAGCTGCTCGCCCGGCTGATGGGGGTGCGACCGGGCCTGGGCCTGCTCGTCGCCACCGGCTACTCCATCTGTGGAGCGTCCGCGGTGGCGGCGATGGAGCCGCTCAGCGGCGCCGACGAGGAGGAGGTCGCCTACGCCATCGGTCTGGTGACGCTGTGCGGGAGCCTCTCGATCGCCGTCTTGCCGGCGATCGGTCACGCCATCGATCTGCCCGCCATCCAGTTCGGCGCGTGGGCGGGCGCGGGGGTCCATGACGTCGGCCAGGTCACGGCGACGGCGTCGGCGTACGCCGAGGCGTCGCTGGCCCCTGCGCTGCTGGTCAAGCTGACGCGCGTCATCCTGCTCGCCCCGCTCGTGGCCGGTGTCGGCGTGTGGCGGCGGCGGCAGCACGCGGCGGTCGGCGGGGGTGGCAAGAAGGCGCCGATCGTGCCGCTGTTCGTGCTCGGCTTCCTTGGCACGATCGCCCTGCGGGCCACCGGCTGGCTGTCGGACGATGCCTTGGCGACGGCCAAGGACATCGAGCAGGCGCTGCTGACCGCTGGCATGTTCGGACTCGGGTGCGGCGTGGCGTTCGCCCGCTTGCGCCGGCTCGGCGGCCGGCCGCTCGCCCTCGGGATGGCGTCGTGGGTGCTCGTGGCGGCAGCGGCGCTGGCGGCGTCGTACCTCGTATCGTGACGGCGATGGCTGCCGACGAGGAGAGCTACGCCGAGGTCGATCGGCGTCGCGTCGCCGAGGCCAACGACGCCGCGCGCAACCGCAGCATGATCGCCCACGGCCGGCGCATCGGCGGGCTGCCGGGGGCGATGGTCGCCGGCGCCATGATCGCCGTCCGCGACATCTACGAGGGACCCAAGCGCGACGAGGCCCCCGTCGTCGTCGACGCCCCGTCAGAGCCACACGACATCGACCGCGACGGCGTCGCCCTGCCTGCCGAGGAGGTCGGCGCCGACGGCCTCAGCGTCCCGGCCCAACCCCGCCGCAACCCCGTCATCCGCCGCCGCAGCCGCCGCCGCTGACACCGAGGCTTCTGACGACGCTGAGGATCGCTCAGCGATCCTGAGACGACAAGGAATCGGTGTCAGAGGATCTGGGAGAGGAACAGCTTGGTGCGGTCCTCCTGCGGGTTCTCGAAGAAGTGCTGCGGGGTGCCGACCTCGACGATGGAGCCGTCGGCCATGAACACGACGCGGTCGGCGACCTCCTTGGCGAAGCCCATCTCGTGGGTGACGACGATCATCGTCATGCCCTCGCGGGCGAGGTCCTTCATCGTGTCGAGGACCTCGTTGATCATCTCCGGGTCGAGCGCCGACGTCGGCTCGTCGAACAGCATCACCTTCGGCCTCATCGCCAAGGCCCTGGCGATGGCGACGCGCTGCTGCTGACCGCCCGACAGCTGTCCCGGGTACTTCTTCGCCTGCTCCGGGATGCGCACCTGCTCGAGCAGCTCCATCCCCAGCTTCTCGGCATCCCGCTTCGGCATCCGCCGCACCTGCCGCGGCGCCAGCGTGACGTTGTCGAGCACGGTGAGGTGGGGGAACAGGTTGAACTGCTGGAACACCATCCCCGTCTCGCGGCGGATCTCCTGGATGTTGCGCAGGTCGCGGGTCAGCTCGACGCCGTCGACGATGATCTGCCCCTCGTCGTGCTCCTCGAGGCGGTTGATGCAGCGGATCATCGTCGACTTGCCCGAGCCCGACGGGCCGATCACGACGATGACCTCCCGCCGGGCGACGTTGACGTCGATGCCGCGCAGCGCCTCGAAGCTGCCGAAGCGCTTGACCACGCCGCGCAGCTCGATCATCACCTCGCCCGACCCGGCCACCTGCGTGGCGTCGGCGAACACGTTCATGGCGTTCCCCGGCCACGCAGGCCGTGACTGGCCGCTCGCTCGCTGGCGCTCGCTCGCTCGCAACTGCGACATCTGTCAGTCACCTTGTCCCCACCCCCAACTTCCGCTCCAGCCGCTGACTCTCGCGGCTCATCGTGATGCACCCGACCCAGAACAGCAGCATGACGAACGACGAGCGTCTCCGCCGGTCAGGCCCTGACCCTGGAACGCGGTCTGCGCGGTCACGGCCTCGGACGACCTGCAGCAGGTCGAGCAGGCTCATCGCCGCGGCGGCCAGCGTGGTGTCCTTGAACAGGCTGATGAACTGGCCGACGAGGGCCGGGATGACGTTGCGCAGCGCCTGCGGCAGGACGATGAGCGCCATCGTCTTGATCGGCGACAGCCCGAGCGCCTGGGCCGCCTCGGTCTGGCCCTTCGGCAGCGACTGCAGCCCGCCGCGCACGATCTCGGCGACGTAGGCCGCGGTGAACATCGTGATCGCCACGATCGCCCGCACGACGACGCTCGGGTCCGCCGTGTCGCTCGGGATGAACAGCGGCACGACGAAGTACGCCAGCAACAGCAGCACGTACAGCGGCACGCCGCGGAACAGCTCGATGTAGATGACGCACAACCAGCGGATGAGCGGCAGCTTCGAGCGCCGGCCGAGCGCCAGCAGCACGCCGAGCGGGAAGCACAGCGTGATCCCGGCGACGGCGAGGAAGACGTTGAGCATCAGGCCGCCCCACTCGATCGACGTCGCGCCGTCGGGCACGCGGAGGAAGCAGCATCAGCGCCGACGAACCCGGCGATCGGCGCCGAGCACGAGGAACGGCCCCGACCGGCCGGGCAGCAACGGCCCGAGCAGCCGGCCGACGACCCCGGCCACGATCGCCGCCAGCACGGTCAGCCACGGTCCGACCGAGCTGGTCAGCGACAGCAGCGAGGGCGACGCCGAAGATGAGCGGCCACAGCCGCCCCATCGTCGCCAGCGTCGTCCGCCACCACGGCCCGCCGGCGCCCGGCTCGGCGCGGCCGGTGACGACCCGCCGCCTGCCGACGAACCCGGCGACGAGCGCCGATGAAGAAGGCGATGAGGGCGATGGCGACGGAGATCGCGCCACAGCTCGTCGTTCGGGTAGCGCCCGACCATGAACAGCTTGAGGTTGACGCGGACGATCTCCCACCGCCCGGTCGACGACCACGTAGCGAACGGCCCGGTAGACGACGTAGAGGACGACGGCCGCCGACACGACGGTGACGACGCGCGTCGCCGGGCGAACGGAACAGGTTGCGCCGGACCCAGTCGCCCGGCCCGGCCGCGGGTGGCCGCTCGGGCTCCGGCGGCGGCACCGCCATCGTCTCGGTGACGATCGTCTCCACCGGCTATCGCTCCACGATCGCCAGCCGGCGGTTGGCGAGGTTGACGAGCAGCGAGATGATCAGCGACAGGGCGAGGTAGATGAGCAGCAGCAGCGTGTACGACGGCACGGCCGGAGCGCGGGTGGCGACGGCGAGCTGGGTCACCTTGGTCAGCTCGGGGAAGCTGATCGACGGCGGCCAGCGACGAGTTCTTCGTCAGGTTGAGGTACTGGTTGCCCGGTCGGCGGCACGCCGATGCGCATCGCCTGGGGCAGCACGACGTACCACATCCGCTGGAAGCCCGGAGAGCGCCAGCGCGTCAGCGGCCTCGCCCTGCCCTCGCGGCACCGCCTGGATCGATCCGCGGACGATCTCGGCGATGTGGCTCGACGTGTAGACGACGAGGGCGAGCAGGGCGGCGAAGTAGGCGGGCGTCATCGTGATCCCGCCGGTGACCCGCCGGCCCGTCGAGCTCGGGTGCGGTGGCACCGAGGCCGAGCACGACCCAGGCGACGACGAGCACGACGAGCGCCGCCGGGAGCGCCCACAGCGCCGGTGCGCGCCGGCCGGCCGGTGCGGTCGGCGACGCCGCGGCGCCAGCGGGCCACGAGCCCACAGCGCCAGCAGCGGCGAGGACGACGACGACGACGAACTTCCAGTTGTTGCCCTCGAACCAGAACACGCTCGACCCGCGGACGTTGAGCACGGCGATCGGCCCGAGCGTCCACGACTCGTTCGGCGGCGGGAAACGCGTTGAGCACGATCGCGACGAACGCCAGCGATGACGAGGGCCAGCAGCGGCACGTTGCGGATGATCTCGACGTAGGCCTTCGCCGCGCTGCGCAGGATGAAGTTCTGCGACAGCCGGGCGACGCCGATGAGCGTGCCGAGCACGGTCGCCAGGATGATCCCGGTGATCGACAGCCGCAGCGTGTTCTTCAGGCCCTCGACGATGGCGTCCTGCATCGGTTGTGTGGTGCGGAAGTCGCTGGAGGGGATCGGGAAGCCCGCCGGTTGGTCGAGGAAGTCGAACCCGGTCTGCAGGTTCTTGGCCTCGGCGTTGTCCTGGTAGGTGCCGTAGAGGATCCACACGACGGCGACGACCACGGCGACCACCACGATCTGGAACGCCCACGCCAGGACGCGGACGTCTCGCCAGATCGGTGGTCGCGCGAGGTCGCGCGCCGTCGGTGTCGGGTCAACGGACGTCGGCTCAGCGGTACGGCGGGGCGTACTGCAGGCCGCCGTCGGACCACAGCGCGTTCAGGCCGCGCTCGGTGATGCCGATCGCCGGCAGGTTGGCGCTCGAAGATCTCGCCGTAGTTGCCGACCTGGGTGACGATCTGCAGGGCGAAGTCGGTCGGCAGGCCGAGGCCCGGGTCGAGGACCGTCGCCGTCGACGCTGGCCCCGCCGAGGAACTGCACCTTGGCGGCGTCGTCGCCCGCAGCGTCGGCCTCGGCCGTCGTCCGACGTGATGCCCGAGCTCCTCGGCCTGGATGGTGGCGAAGATCGCCCACTCGACCGCCTGCGCCCACTGCGTGTCACCGTCGATGACGGCGGGCGTCAGCGGCTCCTTGGAGAACACGTCCTCGAAGATGACGAGCGCGTCGGGGCCGTCCGGGTAGTTGGCACCGGCGCGACGCGAGCTGGCTGCCGTCGCTCGACCATCCGTCGCACTGCCCGGCGATGAACGCCTCCTGCACGAGGTCGATGTCCTCGAACGACTGCACGTCGACGGTGAGGCCACGGGCGGCGAACTCGGTCGCCACGTTGCCCTCCGTCGTCGTGCCGGCGACGACGCACACGACGGCGCCGTCCATGTCGTCGATGCTGGCGTAGCCGCTGTCGGCGGCGACCATCATCTGCTGGCCGTCGTAGAACGTCGGGTGCAGGAAGTTGGCGCCGTCGTTGCCGTCGCGGCTGGCGGTCCACGTCGTGTTGCGGACGAGGACGTCGATCTCGCCGGCCTGCAGCGCCGGGAAGCGGGCGTCGGCGGCGACGGGGACGAACTCGACCTTGGTCGCATCGCCGAGCACGCCGGCGGCGATCACGCGGCAGAAGTCGGCGTCGAACCCGACGTACTCACCGGCGTCGTCGACGACGGCGAAGCCGGCGAGGTCGTCGCGGACACCGCAGCGCACGACATCGTTGGCGATCACGGTGTCGAGCAGCGACTCGCCCGTCTGCACCTCTTCGGCGGTGCCGGTACCCGGCGTCGTCGCTTCGGTGCCGGCCGTCGTCGTGTCGGCGGCGGTATCGGCGGTCGCCACGCTGTCCGGCGCCGCAGACGCGTCGGGCGCCACTGTCGAGCGCAGCCTCGGTGTCCTCGGTCGCGTCGTCATCGTCGTCGTCGGAACAGGCACCGACGACGAGCGCGAGCACGGCCACAGGTGCCAGGGTACGGATGATCGAACGTCGCATGGAGCCTCCCCGCATCGAGCGGACTGTCCCGCCCGCTGCGGCGACCTTAGCCGGGGCATCGCGGCGATGCCGCGAGTCGTTGCGCGCCCCCGAGGACGTCGGCGATCTCGTCCGCCGTGACCGCGTAGGCGGTGCCATCGCCGCGGTTGGCGAGCACGACGACGCCGATCACCGCACCGTCGGCGTCGACGAGCGGCGCGCCGCTCGTGCCGGCCCGCACGCCCGGCGTGAACGTGTGCACCTCGCGCCGGTGGCGGGTGCCTTCGGTGGCGTCGTTGACGACGAGCCCGCCGGTGCGCACGATCTCCACGGTCTGCTCGCCGTCGGCCGTGCGTAGCACGGCGCTCGATGGCACGTCCTGGGCGAGGACGGCGGACTCGCCGTCGATCTCGGCAGACAGGAGGGCGAGGTCGGTGCGGGCATCGAGGGCGACGAGCTCGGCGGACTCGCCGTCGACGGTGATCGCCCGGCGCGGCCCCTCCACCGTGTGCGCGGCGGTCATCACGAGGCCATCGCCGACCACGACGCCGAGGCCGATGTCGCGGTTGGGGGTGTCGCAGGGCTGGGCGACGACCTCGACGACGGTGGCCGTCCCGCCGCCCGACGAGCCGGCACACGCCGCGGCGACGAGGGTCAGGGTGCCGGCGAGGCGGCGTGGGCGCCGAGCAACCTGGCGATGCATTCGGTGACCCGACGGGCCGTCGGGAGGTGGAGGAACTCGTCGGGTCCGTGGGCGTTGCTTCCCGGGACGAGCGCGCCGGTGACGACGAACTGGGCGTCGGGGAAGCGCTCGCCGAGCATGCCCATGAACGGGATCGAGCCGCCCTCGCCGAACGTCCGCGCCGGGTGACCGAACGCCGCCGTCGACGCCTCGTCGAGCCCCGCCGTGAGCCACGCAGCGAAGGCGGGTGCGTTCCATCCGGGTGCCGAGCCGCCCTTGACCCGGACGGTGGCACCGCTCGGCGGATCGGCCGTCAGCATCCGCTCGATCGCCGCCAGCGCGGCGGCGTGGTCGCACGTCGGGGGCAGACGGAAGCTGAGCGTGAGCGTCGTCGACGGGCGCAGCACGTTCCCGGCGCGGTCGAACGGTGGGAACCCGTCGACGGCGACGTAGCTCAGCGTCGGCCGCCACGACACGGCGAGGAACTGCTCGAGGGGGTCGTCGGTCATCGGCTGCGTGGATCCGGCGAACGGGAACTCGTGCGCCGGGCGGAACGGGATCGCCGCGACGGTCTCGGTCGACCTCGCGCAGGCGATCGTCAGGGACCTCGGCGTGCAGCTCGGGGAGCAGCACGCGCCCGGTCGCGCTGTCCTCGACGCGATCGAGCAGCTGGCGGATGATCCGGAAGCTCGACGGGACGACACCGCTGGCCTGGCCGCTGTGGGCGCCGGCGTCGAGGACCTCCACGGTGAGGTCGACCTTGACCATCCCGCGCAGTGACGTGGTGACCCACAGCCGTTCGTCGTCCAGGCATCCGGAGTCGAGGCAGATCACGAGCTCGGGCGAGCCGATGCGCTCGGCCAGCGCCTCGACGTGTGCCGGCAGGTCTGGGCTGCCGCTCTCTTCGCTGGCCTCGATGAGCACGAGCAGGCGGGCGTGGGCGACGCCCTCGGCTTGGGCGGCCTCGACGGCGGTGAGCGCGGCGAAGGCGGCGTAGCCGTCGTCGGCGCCGCCGCGGCCGTACAGCCGGTCGCCCTCGATCACGGGCGTCCACGGCCCGAGGCCGTCGCGCCACCCGGTCATCTCCGGCTGCTTGTCGAGGTGGCCGTACAGCAGCACGGTGCGGCCGGCGAGCGACGGGTCGGTCGGCGCCACCTCGCAGACGATCAGCGGGGTCAGGCCGGGAATGCGCTGCACGTCGACGGTGAGCCCGTTGATCGGCCGGGCCGCGCACCAGTCGCGGATCAGCTCGACGGCCTTGTCCATGTGGCCGTTCGCCTCCCAGTCGGCGTCGAACGTCTTGGACACGTTGGGCACGGCGATGTACTCCGTCAGCGCCGGCAGGACGTCGTCGCGCCATGTCGTGTCGATGCGCTCGGCGAGGCTCGTGCTCATCGCCTCAGCGTGCCAGACCGCTCCGCCCCATCCGAGTGTTCGGCGCCATCGGAGTGTTGGAGCGCCCCCGTCCGCCCGTCCAGCACTCCGATGGCAGCGGCCACGACGTGCACGATGCCGATGACGGCGAGGCCGCCGCCGGTCGCCCTTCCGTCGAGGAGCTGACCGGCGGCGACCGCGCCGATCGAGGCGGCGGCGAGCTTGGCGCTGGCCGCGACCGTGAAGACGGTCGCCCGCAGGGTCGGCGGGCTGTGCTCGCTGCGCGCGGTGAACAGCCCGACGAGCAGCGGGGCGTCGATGACGCCGACGGCGAAGGCGCCGCCGAGCAGGCCGGCCCACGAACCGAGCGCCATCACGCCGAGCGCCAACCCGGTGGCGACGAGCGCGGCCAGCACGGTGGTCGCCGGGTGGGCTGGTGGAGGGCGGCGCGTCATCGCCAGCGACCCGATCAGCCCGCCGACGGCGGCCGTCGTCATCACCAACCCGGCATCGGCGGCGGGACGCCCGAGCGCCTCCACCGCAGAGACCATTGCGAAGGGCAGTCCACCGAGCGCGGCGAACGCCACGGTGGTGGACACCGTCGCCACGCGGAGTGGGGGAACCGTGGCGATCACGCGCAGGGCGGGACCGAGCCGTCGCCGGTCGCGGGTCGCCGACGCGTCGGGGCGTCCCGCCGACAGGCCGAGCGACGTGATCGCCAGCGTCGCGCAGGCCAGGCCGAGCGCGGCCAGCGCCCACGCCGGCGAGGCTCCAAGGGCGACGACGGTCACGAGCGCCGGGCCGCCGAGGCCGGCGATGTTGTAGGCGAGCGAGTCCCATGCGAACACACGGGTCGACCACGGCCCGCGCCCGGCGATCGCGCTCAATCCACCGTTGAGCAGCGGCTCGGTGCAGGCGATGACGAGTGCAGCCGCGACGGGGACGACGAACGGCGCCCTGCCGAGCGAGGCGACGATGGTCAGCGTGGCCGCCGCCGTCAGCGCACCGGCGAGGCGCAGCAGGCGCCACGGCCGGTCGGCGCGGTCGAGCACAGGCCCGAGGAGCGGACCGGTGACCAGCTGCGGGAACGTGGTGGCGGCGACCAGCCAGCCGGCGGTGGACGTCGAGCCGGCGCGGTCGAGGGCGAGGAGGACGACGGCGAGGGTCAGGCCCTCGTTGACGAGCCGGGCGCACGACGCGCTGGCGACGAACCGGAGCAGTAACGTGTTCAAGCGATGAGCACGTTACAGCGCACGGTCGCCATGGTCGACGTCGTGCACGGGTGGACGGGCGCCGACGCGGCGCTGGCCGCTGAGCTCGCCGCGGTGCTCGAGTCGTTCGGCGAGCACGACGTGTCCATCGACATCGACGAGGTCCCGGACGTCGTCGATGTCTGCCGCCGGCTGCGCGCCGTGCTCGTTGCATCGGATCGGGACATCGCGGCGGCGCTTCTCAACACGCTGCTCGTCGACTTCGCCGCGCCGCCGCGCCTCGTCCGCCACGAGGGATGGGACTGGCACCTGCACGTCGACAGCGCCGACGATGCGCCGTGGGCGGAGTGGTTGGCGTCGTCGGCCGCGCTGGCGCTGGCCACGATGCTCGTCGCCGCCGACGGTGTGCCGTGGGGCGAGTGCGCCGCCGAGGGATGCGCGCGGGTGTACGTCCACGACGGTCGAGGGGGCGCCCGGCGCTACTGCTCGACGACCTGCTCGACGCGCGAGCGCGTCCGCCGCCACCGCGCGCTCAGTCGGCGAAGGCCCCCGGGCGGGCCAGGGCGCGGCGGTGCCAGCGCGACGGCGTGAGCAGCAACGCCCGCGGCTCGTCCTCGAACATCCAGCGGGCGAAGTTGCGCCGGCCCCAGGCGCCGGCACCGTCGAGGATGCGGATCGCGCCACGCGCGCCGCGCTCGTGGGCGAGCACGCGTCCGAGCGCGGCCGACATGCGGTGGTCGGCGACGAGGTGGTGGCGCACGGACGCTTCGTAGCGCGACCTCGCCGTGATCGGGTCGAGCGCCCCGGCGGCGAGGATCGCCTCGGCGGCCAGCCTCCCGGTGAGCAACGCCTGGCCGATGCCCTCCCCGGTCATCACGTCGCTGGCCATCGCCGCGTCGCCGATCAGGAGGACTCGACCCTCGGCCAGCCGCGCCCGGTCGATGCCGCCGGGGATCGGCCACGCCGTGTGCCGGTCCTCCGCTCGGGCCGCCGGTCCCAGCGCGGTGCGGATGTGCGGGCGGTCGAGCAGTCCGGCCCACAGCTGCTTCATGTCCTGGATGCGGCGGGTGCCGTCACGCAGCACGCCGAAGCCGACGTTCGCTCGCCCGCCGGGCAGCGGGAACGACCAGGCGTAGCCGGGGAGGAGGTCGGCGTCGAACCACACGTGGAGGTGGTCGCGGGCGCTGCCGTCGACACCGCCGACGTACTGGCGGAAGGCGTGCCACTCGCCGAGGTAGCCGGGCTCGCCGAGGCCGAGTGCCTTGCGCACCGGGCTCCACATGCCGTCGGCGGCGACGACGTAGCGGGCGGCGACCGGCTCGTGGCCGTCGAGGCCGACGACGACGTGGTCGCCGCGGTCAGTGATCGAGCCGTCGAAGCCGTGGCCCTGGAGCACGCGGGCGCCGGCCTTGACGGCGACGTCGACCAGGGCGTCGTCGAGCTGGAGGCGTGGGGCGACGGCGGCGTACGTGCCGGCGCCCGTCGGCAGCGGCACGTGCACCTCGCGCCCCGACGGCGAGCGCAGCACGGCGCCGTCGACGACCTGCCAGTCGGCGACCGACGCCGGGTCGAACCCCAGTTGCTCGAGCTCGCGCAGGGCCAGCGTCGTCAGCCCGTCGCCGCAGCACTTGTCGCGGGGGAAGACGGCCTTGTCGGCGACGACGACGTCACGCCCGGCGGCGGCGAGCGGCACGGCGGCGGCGACGCCGGCCGGCCCCGCCCCGACGATCAGCACGTCCGCCACCAACATCGGCGAACAGGCTACGGCCGCCTCCAGTCGAGTACGTGCTGCCGCGGAGTACGTGGTGCGGGGCAGGCCGGCAGCACGCACTCGACTGGCACCACGTACTCGACTGGGGCCTATCGTGCGGCGCATGACGAGACTGTGTGAGGGCCGTGTGGCCATCGTGACGGGGGCGGGTCGGGGGATCGGGCGGGAGCACGCCCTGTCGCTGGCCCGCCACGGGGCCAAGGTCGTGGTCAACGACCTCGGCGGCGACATGCACGGCGGCGGCGCCGACACCTCGCCGGCGCAGCAGGTGGTCGACGAGATCAGGCCGCCGGCGGCGAGGCCGTCGCCAACGGCGAGAGCGTCTCCGACTTCGAGGGCGCCCAGCGCCTGATCCAGACGGCGATCGACACGTTCGGCGACCTCCACGTGCTGGTCAACAACGCCGGCATCCTGCGCGATCGGGTCATCGCCAACATGACCGAGGAGGAGTGGGACGCCGTCATCAACGTCCACCTCAAGGGCACGTTCGCCCCGTCGCGCTGGGCCGTCGCCCACTGGCGCGAGCAGGCCAAGGCCGGCAACCCGGTCAGCGGCCGGATCATCAACACGACGTCCGTGTCGGGCATCTACGGCAACCCCGGGCAGAGCAACTACGGGGCGGCGAAGATGGGCATCGCCGCGTTCACCAACATCGTCGCCCTCGAGGTCGCCCGCTACGGCGTGACGGTCAACGCCGTCGCTCCCGTCGCCCTCACCCGGATGACCGAGGGCCTCGGCCCGGCGCCGGAGACCGACGAGGAGCGCGAGGCGCGGGCGCCGCACTGGATCGCCCCGATCGTCACGTGGCTGGCGTCGGAGGAGGCCGCCGGCGTCACCGGGCGCGTGTTCGAGGCGTCCGGCCAGTTCCTCGCCGTCGCCGAGGGATGGCAGCGCGGCCCGTCCACCGATCCGGTCGACGACCCCACCAAGCTCGGCGACATCGTCACCAAGCTGCTCGCCGACGCCCGGGTGAACTCGGGCATGGACGGCAAGCCGGGCTCATGGCCGCAGACCCAACTGGCCCCGAAGCAGTGAGGAGGACGACGTGCCGCTGAACCCCGATGCCGTCGGCTCGCAGGGCGAGCCCGCCGACGTCAGCTGGACGAGCAAGGACGCCCTGCTCTACGCCGTCGGCATCGGCGCCGGCCAGGACGAGCTGGCGTTCACGACGGAGAACACCAACGGCGTCGAGCAGCTCGTCTTCCCGACGTTCCCCGTCGTCATCGGCTGGGGCAAGGGCTCGCCGTTGGGCAAGATCGGGACGTTCAACCCGGCCCTGCTCGTCCACGGCCAGCAGGCCGTGACGCTGCACCGGCCGATCCCCGTCGAGGGCACGGCCACGATCGTCGGGCGCGTCGCGGCGATGTACGACAAGGAGAAGGCGGCCGTCGTGGTCACCGAGGCCGAGGCGACGATGGACGGCGAGCCGCTGTACACCAACCGCAGCTCGATGTTCATCCGTGGCGAGGGCGGTTGGGGTGGCGAGCGCGGCCCGTCCGGCCCGCAGAACGTCCCGCCGGACCGGGCGCCGGACCACGAGGTCAGCTACCAGACGTCACCGGACCAGGCGTTCGTCTACCGGCTGTCGGGCGACCGCAACCCGCTGCACACCGACCCCAGCTTCGCCGCCATGGGCGGCTTCGACCGGCCGATCCTGCACGGGCTGTGCAGCTACGGCTTCACCGGGCGCGCCCTGTTGCACTCGCTGTGCGGATCCGACCCGGCGCGCTTCCACCACATCGAGGCTCGCTTCGCGTCGCCCGTCATGCCCGGCGACGAGCTGACGATCCGGGCGTGGGAGACCGGCGACGGCGAGGCCGTCTTCACGACGTCGGTCGGCGACCGCGCCGTCATCGACCAGGGCCTGCTGCGCTACAGCTGAGTCATCCGAGTGTGGGGCGGACCCCCGTCCGCTCCGTCAACACTCCGACGGCGTCGAACACTCGGATGTCTTCGCGGTCGCCGGTGCGGCGGTCCTTGACCTCGATGGTCGGCTCGTCGGCGGTGATGCCGCGGCCGACGACGACGATCGTCGGGATGCCGAGCAGCTCGGCGTCCTTGAACTTGACGCCGGGTGACACGCCGTCGCGGTCGTCGAGCAGCACGCGCAGGCCAGCGGCCTCGAGGTCGGCGGCGAGCTGCTCGCCCGCCGGCCACTGCTCGGCGCCGGGCTTGCCGGCGATCACGACGTGCACGTCGGCCGGCGCCACCTCCCGCGGCCAGCACAGGCCGAGCTCGTCCGACGTCGTCTCGGCGACGGCCGCCACGGCCCGCGACACGCCGATGCCGTAGGAGCCCATCGTCACGGTGACCGGCCGGCCGTCAGGGCCCTGCACGGTGAGCCCGAGCGCCTCGGCGTAGCGCCGTCCGAGCTGGAAGATGTGGCCGATCTCGATGCCCCGCGCGAGCTCCAGCGGCTCGCCGCCGGGACCGGGATCGCCGTCGCGAACGTCGGCCACGTCGAGCACGCCGTCGGGCGTGAAGTCGCGCCCGGCGACGAGGCCGACGACGTGGCGGCCGTCCTCGTCGGCGCCGGTGACCCAGCGGGTGCCGGTGACGACACGCGGGTCGACGAGGAAGCGGATGCCCGTCTTGTTCTCCTCGCCCAGCACGCCGGGCCCGATGTAGCCCTTGGCCAGCGCCGGGTACCTGGCGAAGTCCTCCTCGGTGAACGGCTCGGGCACCGCCGGCCCGACCTGCGCCTCCAACCGCTTGAGGTCGACGTCGCGGTCGCCTGGCACGCCGATCGCCAGCGGCTCGGTGCGACCGTCCGGGTGGCGCAGCGTGACGATGACGTTCTTCAACGTGTCCGCTGCGGTCCACTCGCGGTCCGGGCAGGCGCAGCGTCGGGACCGGCATTGAGGTGGTCGACGAGTGTGGCGATCGTCGGCGTCCCCGGCGTGTCGTGGACGACGGCGGCCGGGGCGTCGTCGAACGGCAGAGGATCGGGTGCGGGGATGCGCACCGCCTCGACGTTCGCCGCGTACGAGCCCGACGCCGTGCGCACGAACGTGTCCTCGCCGACGTCGACGGGCGCCAGGAACTCCTCGCTGGCCGACCCGCCCATCGCCCCGGACATCGCCGACACGATCACGTAGGGCAGGCCGAGGCGATCGAACGTGCGGATGTAGGCGTCGCGGTGGCGCTGGTACGACCGCTCGAGTCCCTCGTCGTCGATGTCGAAGCTGTAGGAGTCCTTCATCACGAACTCCCGGCCGCGCAGGAGCCCGGCCCGGGGGCGGGCCTCGTCGCGGTACTTCGTCTGGATCTGGTAGATCCACAGCGGCAGGTCCTTGTACGACGAGTACAGGTCCTTCACCAGCAGCGTGAACATCTCCTCGTGCGTCGGGGCGAGGAGGAAGTCGTTGCCCCGCCGGTCCTGCAGGCGGAACATGTTGTCGCCGTAGTCGGTCCACCGGCCGGTGGCCTCGTACGGCTCGCGGGGGAGCAGCGCCGGGAAGTGGACCTCCTGGAATCCGGCGCGGTCCATCTCCTCACGGACGATCCGCTCGACGTTGCGGTAGACGATCCACCCGAGCGGCAACCACGTGAACCCGCCCGGCGCGGCCCGGCGGATGTAGCCGGCGCGCACCAGCAGGCGGTGGCTGTCGACCTCGGCGTCGGCAGGGTCGTCGCGCAGCGTCCGCAGGAACAGGGTCGACATCCGCAGCACGGGCGCACGCTATCCACCGGGCGGCGCAGCCGATATGCTGGTCAACCGTTCTGATCGATTGTGGCGTGCAACCGAGAGGCGTGGGCATCAGCCCACGCCTCGTTTCGTGAAAGGAGGTCGATGTGGGTCCACTCGCCGACAGCCCCGTGCTGGCGCGCGTGCGCGAACTGGTCGCGCCCATCGCCTCCGACCTCGGCCTCGACCTCTACGACGTCGAGCAGCGTGGCGGCACGCTGCGCGTCACGCTGGACACACCTGCCGGCTCGCCCGCCGGGGTGACGCTCGACGACCTGGCGCTGGCCAGCCGGCTGGTGTCGCGCGAGCTCGACCACCACGACCCCGTGCCCGGCCGCTACACGCTCGAGGTCACCAGCCCCGGCGTCGAGCGGGCGCTGCGCACCCCCGACCACTTCCGGCGCGAGGTCGGCAAGGTGGTCGCCATCCGTCTGACCGACGTCGGCCACGACGAGCGCCGGGTGACCGGCACGCTCGTCGCGCCGACGACACCTCGGCCACCGTCAGGGTCGATCTCCCGGACGGGACCGGACGAGCGGACCGTCCGGTACGACCAGATCGACCGCGCCAAGACCGTCTTCGAGTGGGGTCCGACCCCCAAGCCCTCGTCAGGGCCGAAGCGCAAGAAGGAGAAGGAGCACTCGTCGTGAGCAACCTCGACATGAGCGAAGCGATCCGCCTGCTCGCCCAGGAGAAGGGGCTGTCCGAGGATTCCCTGCTGCACGTCCTGGTCGATGCCCTGGCGTCGGCGTACAAGCGCCGGCCCGGCGCTGCCGACGAGGTCGTCGTCGAGGTCGACCCGGACACGATGGAGTTCAAGTTCCTCGCCTATGACCTCGACGAGGACGGCAACTGGGTCAACGAGCGCGACGACACCCCCAAGCGCGACGAGCTCGGCCGCATCGCCGCCCAGACGTTCCGCCAGGTGATGAGCCAGCGCATCCGCGAGGTCGAGCGCGACCGCAAGTTCGAGGAGTACGCCAACCGCGAGGGCGACATCGTCACTGGCATCATCCAGCAGACCGACACCCGCTACACGCTGCTCGACCTCGGTCGCGTCGAGGCGCTGCTGCCGCAGGCCGAGCAGGTCCCCTTCGAGCGGCCGCAGCCGGGTGATCGTTGCAAGGCGTACATCGTCGAGGTGCGGCGCACCGCCAAGGGCCCACAGATCGTCGTCAGCCGCACGCACCCGGGTCTGATCAAGCGTCTGTTCGAACTGGAGGTGCCGGAGATCGCCGACGGCATCGTCGAGATCAAGGCGTGCGCCCGCGAGCCGGGTCACCGCACGAAGATCGCCGTGTGGTCGAATGACCACAACGTCGATCCCGTCGGCGCCTGCGTCGGCGCCCGTGGCGGGCGTGTGCGGATGGTCGTCAACGAGCTGCGCGGCGAGAAGATCGACATCGTCCCGTTCAGCGAGGACTTCCAGGACTTCGTCGCCAAGGCGCTGTCGCCGGCGAAGGTGTCACAGGTGCTGGTCAGCGACGACGGCACGCAGGCCGACGTGATCGTGCCCGACCACCAGCTCAGCCTGGCGATCGGCCGGGAGGGCCAGAACGCCCGCCTCGCCGCCCGCCTGACCGGCGTGCGCATCGACATCCGCTCGGAGACCCAGCTCGCCGAGGGCGTGCCGCCGCGCCGCGAGGAGCTCGACGAGGGTGTCGAGTACGCCGAGGGCCAGTGGGTCACCAACTCCGCCACCGGCGAGATGGAGTGGCACGCGGCCGACGGCACCGTGATCAGCGAGGCCGAGTGGAACGCTCAGGCGAATGCCGTTGAGGAGGCGCCCACCGATGAGGCGGCAGCCGGAGCGGGCGAAGCGAGCGACGAAGCCGCCACCGAGGAGGACCAGATGAGTGACGAGCAGCCGCCGCCCACGCCGGAGGATCCGCCGGCGCAGGAGACGCCCGGTGACAGCGACGCCCCCGACGATCCGACGTTGGCGGATCCGGTGGCATCGAACACCGGGACCGAAGGCGGGAGCCAGGACGAGCAAGCAGAGGTTGAGTGATCGGACCCCCGAGCGCACATGCGTGGGCTGCCGCCGGCGGCGATCGCAGGAAGTGCTCGTACGCTGTGTGCTCACGGCCGACGGCCGGGCGGTCGTCGACCGCACCGGGGCAGGGCGTGGCGCGTGGCTGTGCGATCCACCAGGTGAGTGCTTCCGCCTCGCCGTGCGGCGCCGGGCGTTCGAACGGGCGTGGCGGCGGGCGGTCGGGCCCGACGCCCTCGCCGGGCTCGGCGAGCAGCTGGGCATCGAGAAAGGTTGAATAGCGGCAGTGGCGAAGAACATGCGAGTGCACGAGCTGGCCAAGGAGCTCGGGATGACCAACCAGGAGGTGGTCGACCTCTGTGGTGTCCTCGGCGTACCCGTGAAGAGCCACTCGTCGTCGTTGAACGAGGCCTACTCCGACATGGTCCGCCGGCGTGCCCACCGCGATGGCCTGACCCGAGACGAGCAGCCCGAGGAGCCCAAGCCGGAGAAGAAGCCGGCCAAGAAGGCGGCCGGCAAGAAGGCCGCCGCGCCCCTCGAGCCGGCAGAGCCGGAGGTCGAGGCACCCGTCGTCGAGGTCCCGGCACCTGAGCCCGAACTCGTCGAGGTCCCGGCAGTCGAGGTCCCCGCCGCCGAGCCGGAGGTCGTCGCACCAGCCGAGGAGGTCGTCGAGGTCGCCGAGGTGACCGAACCGCCGGCCGCCGAGGTGATCGAGGTCGTCGAGCCGCCCGCCGCTGAGGTGGAGGAGCCCACGCCCGCCCGCGAGCCCGAACCCAAACCCGAACCTGCGCCCGTCGTCGCGCCGGAGCCGCCGCGGGCCACCGCCCCGCCGGCTGTGGCGCCGCGCCCCGTCGTCGCCGAGCGGGTGATCTCATCCGGTCGCCCGGTGCCCGGTGAGCACCGGCCGGTGGAGGTGCCGGCAGCGCGCACCGAGGCGCCCGTCCGTTCCGTCCCCCGCGAAGCTCCGGTGCCGGCGGGAGCGCCGGCACGCCCGATGTCGCCGACCGGCCGTCCGATCCCGCCGCCTCCCGGCCGCCCGCTGTCGCCGTCCGGCCGTCCGATCCCGCCGCCTCCCGGCAGCGCCCGCCCGCCTGCGGCACGCACGGCGAGTGGCGGTCCCGTGCGGCCCGCGCCCCGGTGGTCCGGGCGGCCCGCGATTCGGTGGCCCTCGTCCCGGCGGCTTCGCCGGCCCAGGTGGTCCGCGCCCCGGCGGCGGTCCCGGTGGTCCTCGGCCCGGTGGAGGACCCGGTGGCCCGCCAGGTGGCGGTCCCGGTCGTCCATCCGGTCAGCGCCGGCCACCACGCCGCACGCGCAGTCGTCGCCGTCGCCGCGACCGCGAGGAGCTGCAGCCGCAATACACCAACTACACCCGCAGCGACGCGCCGGTGCCCGACGGGACCGTCGTCATCGAGCGCGGTGTGTCGGCGCAGGAGTTCGGCCCCAAGCTCAACCGCACGTCGGCCGACGTCATCCGCTTCCTCCTGAACAACGGCGAGATGATCACGGCGACGATGGATCTCTCCGACGACCAGATGGAGCTGTTCGCCCTCGAGCTGGGCGCCGACATCATGCTCGTCGAGCCCGGCCAGCAGGAGGAGATCGGCCTGCAGGCGCTGTTCGACGACAGCGACGACGAGGAGAACCAGGAGCCGCGCGCCCCGGTCATCACGATCATGGGTCACGTCGACCACGGCAAGACGACGGTGCTGGACAAGATCCGCCACGCCAACGTCGTCGCCGGCGAGGCCGGCGGGATCACCCAGCACATCGGCGCCTACCAGGTCGAGCAGAACGGCCAGAAGATCACGTTCCTCGACACGCCCGGCCACGCCGCGTTCACCCAGATGCGCGCCCGTGGCGCCGACGCCACCGACATCGTCGTGCTCGTCGTCGCCGCCGACGACGGCGTGATGCCCCAGACGATCGAGGCGATCAACCACGCCAAGGCCGCCGAGGTGCCGATCGTCGTGGCCGTCAACAAGATCGACAAGGACAACGCCGATCCGCAGCGCGTGCTGAGCCAGCTCGCCGAGCACCAGCTCGTCCCCGAGTCGTGGGGCGGCGACACGATCGTCGTGGAGATGTCGGCCACCCAGGAGCTGGGCATCGATGACCTCCTCGATCAGCTGCTCGTCGTCGCCGAGCTGGAGGAGCTGGCGGCCAACCCCACCGGCCGGGCCAAGGGCGTCGTGCTCGAGGCCAAGCTCGACGTCGGTCGCGGTCCCGTCGCCACCGTGCTCGTCGACAAGGGCGAGCTCAACGTCGGCGACCCGATCGTCGCCGGCGCGGCGTGGGGTCGCGTGCGAGCGATGATCAACGACAAGGGCGAGCAGATCAAGACGGCCGGCCCGTCCACGCCCGTGCAGGTGCTCGGGCTCTCGACCGTGCCCCAGGCCGGCGACGAGTTCCGCTCCGCGCCCGACGAGAAGACGGCCCGCGTCGTCGGCGAGGCGCGCGAGCAGCGGCTGCGGTTGAAGTCCCAGCGCGGCGACGCCCGCGTCAAGACCGGCACCAAGCTGGAGGACATCTTCGCCCAGATCCAGTCGGGCGAGACGGCGACGCTGAACCTCGTGCTCAAGGCCGACGTCCACGGCTCGCTGGAGGCGGTCACCGAGAGCCTGCGCAAGCTCGATCGCCCGGAGGTCGAGCTGACGTTCGTCCACCGCGCCGTCGGCGGGATCACCGAGAACGACATCTCTCTGGCGGCGACGACGAACGCCACGATCATCGGCTTCAACGTGCGTCCGGACCGCAAGGCCCGCGATCTCGCCGACGCCGAGAACGTCGAGATCCGCACCTACGAGATCATCTACAAGCTGCTCGAGGACATCGAGCAGGCGATGGTCGGCATGCTGGCTCCCGAGTTCGAGGAAGTGGTCACCGGCGAGGCCGAGGTCCGCGAGATCTTCCGGGTGCCGAGGGTCGGCGCCATCGCCGGCTGCTACGTCCGCTCGGGCGTCATCACCCGCGGTTCCAAGGTGCGCTTCCTGCGCGACGGCACGATCATCTGGAAGGGCGAGATCGCCTCGCTCAAGCGGTTCAAGGACGACGCCCGCGAGGTCCGCGAGGGCTTCGAGTGCGGCATCGGCCTGTCCGACTTCCAGGACCTCAAGCCAGGCGACCTGATCGAGACGTTCGACGAGCAGGAGATCGCCCGCACCTGATGGCTGGACGACGCGGTTCCCGTGGGCATCGCTACCCGCGCAGTGCCCGGCTCAGCGAGACGCTTCGCGAGATCATCGCCGAGGAGCTGGTGCGCATCGACGACGAGCGCTTGGAGTTCGTCACGATCACCAACATCGACGTCGACAACGAGCTCAACCGGGCCGTCGTCTACTTCGACTCGCTCGCCGGCGAGGAGGGCGATGCGCCGATCCGCGACGTCCTCGAGCAACACCGCCGGCGCATCCAGTCGTCGATCAACCGCCAGATCCGGGCGAAGAAGACGCCGGTGCTCGACTTCCGTCCCGACGAGGTGATCCGCGCCGCCGAGCGCATCGACGAGATCCTGCGCGGCGACACGTAGTGGCGCGGCGCCGACCGCCGACAGTCCACGGCGTGGCGATCGTCGACAAGCCGGCGGGCGTGACCAGCCACGACGTCGTCGGCATGCTTCGCCGCCGCCTCGGTGAGCGGCGCATCGGCCACGCCGGGACGCTCGACCCGAGTGCCACGGGCGTGCTCGTCGTCGGCATCGGCTCGGTCACTCGGCTGTTGCGCTTCGTCGGCGAGGGTGCCAAGCGCTACACGGGTGAGGTCGTGCTCGGCGTGGAGACGGACACGCTCGACGCCGACGGCACGGTCGTCGCCACCCACGACATGGCTGGGTGACGGTGGACGACGCCCGTGCCGTGATCGCCGAGCACCTGACGGGCGACATCGAGCAGGTGCCGCCGATGGTCTCGGCGATCCGCGTCGAGGGGCGCCGGCTGCACGAGCTGGCCCGCGAGGGCGTCGAGGTCGAGCGGGTGCCGCGGCCGGTCACGGTCCACCGCTTCGACGTCAGTGCGACCGGCGACCCGGCCGTGCTGGCGATCGATGTGGAGTGCTCGTCGGGCACGTACGTGCGGACGCTCGCCGCCGATCTCGGCCACCTCCTCGGTGGCGGTGCCCACCTGCGCCGGTTGCGGCGGATCGCCGTCGGGCCGTTCACGATCGACGAGGCCGAGTCGCCCGACGAGTGCGCCGTGCTGGCGCCGATCGAAGCCTTGCGCGGCATGGCGACCATCGAGGTCGATGCGGCGACGGCGGCGCAGATCGCCGACGGGCGCCTGCTCGATGCGCCCGCGGGTGATGGGCCGTGGGCGATGGTCACCGATGACGCACGGCTGCTGGCCGTCTACGAGCCGGTCGGCGGCGGGCGAGCGAAGCCGGCCGTCGTGCTGGCACCCGGATAGCGTCGGCGGCCGTGGAGGTGATCACCGAGCTCGACCGGCCGCCGTGGCCGGGCCGGCGCACCGTCGTCACCATCGGTGCCTACGACGGTGTGCACCTCGGGCACCAAGCCGTGATCGAGGAGGTCAAGCGCCTCGCGGCCGAGAGCGATGCGATGTCCGTGGTGCTCACGTTCGACCGGCATCCGGCGACCATCGTCCGGCCCGAGTCGGCGCCGCAGCTGTTGACGACTCCCGAGCAGCGTCTGGAGCTGCTCGCCGCAACCGGGCTCGACGCCACGGTCGTGCTGCGCTTCGACGAGGCGCAGTCGAAGGAGACACCGGAGTCGTTCATCGAGCGCGTGCTCATCGACGGGCTGGCGGTCAAGATCGTCGTCGTCGGCCAGGACTTCCACTTCGGCAGCCACCGCGACGGGAACGTCCGCCTGCTCGAGGACTACGGCCTCGCCCACGACTTCGTCGTCGACCCGGTCGACCTCGTCGCCAGGGCCGACGGCATCGACGAGCCGATCAGCAGCACGGCCATCCGGCGGGCGCTCGCCGGCGGCGACGTCGACCTCGCCGCCCGGATGCTCGGCCGGCCCCACGAGGTGCGCGGCACCGTCGTCGGTGGCGACAAGCGCGGCCGCCAGATCGGCTTTCCGACGGCCAACGTCCATGTGCCCAACTCGGTGTGCCTGCCCGCCGACGGGGTCTACGCCGGCCGCTACGAGCGGCCCGACGGGACGATCTACTCGTGCGCCATCAACCTCGGGCGGCGGCCGACGTTCCACGAGCACGCCGACAGCTCGCTGCTCGAGGCGCACCTGCTCGACTTCGAGGGCGAGCTGTACGGCGAACAGGCCGAGATCCGCTTCGAGCACTTCTTGCGCAGCGAGCGCAAGTTCGACGGCATCGACGCCATCCGCACCCAGCTCGGCCACGACGTCGAACACGCCCGCCAACTGCTGGCGTAGCTCCCCAATCTGGGCGGGATTCCTATCCGGGCGGGATCTGTGTCGGATTCCGGGAAGAAACCCGCCCAGGACGGATTCCCGCCCAGTTGGGGGCTACCCCAGGAGCTCGGCGCGCAGCTCGCGTTTGAGGAACTTGCCGTTGGCGTTGCGTGGCAGCGGGGTGTCGCGGAACCACACCGTCGCCGGGATCTTGTGCTTGGCGATGCGCCCGTCGAGGAAGTCGCGCAGCCCGTCGGCGTCGAGCGAGGTGCCGGCGCGCAGGACGACGACCGCGCCGACGTCCTCGCCGAGGCGCTCGTCGGGCACGCCGAACACGGCCACCTCGGCCACGTCGTCGTGCTCGTGGATCGCCGCCTCGACCTCCGAGCAGTACACGTTCTCGCCGCCGCGCAGGACCATGTCCTTGGCCCGGTCGACGATGAACACGAAGCCGTCCTCGTCGATGCGGGCGATGTCGCCGGTGTTGAACCAACCGTCACGGATCGCCTCGGCGGTCGCCTCGGGGCGGTTGAGGTATCCCTTGATGACGACCGGGCCGCGCACGCACAGCTGGCCGACGGTCTCCGGTCCCGCCGGCAGCTCGTCGCCGGCCTCGTCGACGAGCTTGGCGTCGAGCGTCGGCACGATCGGCCCGCACGACGCCGGCTTGGCGAGGTAGAAGCGCGAGCTGTTGGCGGTGACGATGCCGTGGGTCTCGGTGAGCCCGTACCCGGTCGACGGCGCGCCGGTGGTGAGCGAGCGGTCGATCTTCTCGACGAGGTCGGGCTGCAGCGGCGCCCCGCCACCGCCCATGCCCTGCAGCGACGACGTGTCCCGCTTGTCCCAGTCGGGATGGGAGATCAGCTCGCGGCTCATCGTCGGGACGCCGGAGAAGTTGGTCACCCGCTCGCGCTCGATCAGCTCGAGGGCGCGTCCCGCGTCCCACTTGTAGGTGAACACGATGCACCCGCCGGCGAGCGTCGCCGGGTGCAGCAGGCAGTTGCACGCGGTGACGTGGAACAGCGGTGTCGGGGCCATGAACACGGGTTGCGCGGGAACGGCGGGCGGGGCGGATGGGGCTGGGACGTCACCGGCCGCGATGGCCTTGGCCTCGGCAGCCCCGACCGCCATCGTCCAGAACATGAGGTGCATGATGTTGTGCACCGAGCCGCGGTGGGTGAGCTGGGCGCCCTTCGGGTAGCCGGTCGTGCCCGACGTGTAGAAGATCGTGGCGTCGTCGTCGGGATCGATGGTGGCGTCGGGCAGGCCGTCCGGCGCCGCCTCGGGGTCGATGACGTCGTCCCAGCGAGCGGCGTCATCGGGGAGGTCGCGGTCGGAACGCACGGTGATCACGTGCAGTCGGGCGACGGCCCGCAACCCCTCGAGCACCGGCAGCACGCGCTCCAGCCGCTCGTCGTCGGCGATGAGCACCTTCGGGCGGGAGTCGGCGAGGCCGTACTCCATCTCCGGCGTCGTCCACCAGGCGTTCATGCCGACGACGGCGGCGCCGATCGCCGTGATCGCCCAGTAGCCGATCACCCACTCCGGGTAGTTGCGCATCGCCAGGGCGACGCGGTCACCGGACCCCACGCCGTGCTCGTCGCGCAGGTGGTGGGCAAGGGCACGCACGCGGGCCTGGATCTCGGCGTACGTGTAGCGCTCGTCCTCGTAGACGACGTAGGGCTTGTCGGCGTGGGCCGCCGACATCTCCCAGATCGTCCGCATGTGCGGCGGGGCGCCGGCGAAGATCCGCATCGGCACGTCGCGAACGACGATCTCGGACATGGCGAATTGGCCGCCAGGCGCGGTCAAGTCGGCGCAGGCAGCGCGGAGGTGCTCGATCACGACTGCGATGATACGCGTCAACCGACGATTGACACGTGCCGGCTGTCAAGGCAGACTTGACGCATGGATCTGCAGCACTTGATCGCCACCGTCGAAGAGACGGCCGACGAGCCGCTGGGCCGGATCGAGGCGGCATCGACCATCCGTGAGCAGATCGATCGGCTGTCCGACGAGCTCCTCGACCACGTCGTCAAGGAGGCCCGAGCCGCCGGCTGCTCGTGGGCGCAGATCGGCGATGCCCTCGGCGTGACCCGGCAGGCGGCGCAGCAGCGCCACGGCGGGTTCGCCGGCCGGCTGTTGCGCGGTCTCACCGACGGCCTGTTCACGCGCTTCACGGCGCGGGCGAAGTCCGTCGTCGTCGCCGCCCCGGATGAGGCGCGGACCAGGGGTCATGCCGCAGTCGAGACCGAGCACCTCCTCCTCGGCCTGTTCGCCGGCAACGAGGGCAACGTGGCGACCATCGTGCTCGGCCGCCTCGGCATCGACCGCGAGACCGTGACTCGGCTCGTGGACGAGCGGGTCCCGCCGGGCCACGCCACGCCGAGAGGTCACGTGCCCTTCGCCAAGCGGGCGAAGAAGGCACTGGAGCTGGCACTGCGCGAGGCATTGCGACTCGGGCACAACTACATCGGGTGCGAGCACATCCTGCTCGCCCTCGCCCGGGTCGAAGACGGCACGGCGAGCCGAGTCCTCGCAGACCTCGGCGCCACGCACGAACGGCTCGACCGCGAGATCCGCGAGCACCGACGCGGCATCGCTCAGGGGGAGGGCCAGATCACCTCGCCGGAGTCGTCGTAGACGTCCTCGATCGGCGTGCCGTGGAGGAATGCCTCGACGTCGGGGGCGTCGCCGTCGAAGAGGCCGACCTCGGCGTAGGCGTCGACCTCCGCTTGCAGCCGCTCGGCGTCAGGGATCCCCATGCCGGTGCCGTCCGGCGTGTCCGCCGACAGCAGGACGGCGTCGGTGCCCCAGCGGAACGACTCGCCCTCCAGGGAGAGGAAGCTCGGGTTGCCGTTGGCCTCGACGAGCTCGATCGCCGTCCGCGCCGCGGCGTCGGGATCGGCGATGGCGTCCGCCAGTCCGCGCATCGTCGCCCGCAGGAAGTCCTCCGTGGCCGTCGGGTGCTGCTCGGCGAACTCGCGGCTGGTGAAGATCACGCCGAACGAGCCGGGCACGTCGTAGGCGGTCGGGTCGAACAGCTCGAACGGCAGCCCGGCGCGCTCGAGCTGCCCCGGCTCGTTGCTCTTGTAGCCGGGGAAGCCGGCGATGTCGTCGAGGGCGTAGTGGGCGAGCGGGTCGAAGCCGTCGAGCAGGACGGTCTCGTAGTCGTCGCCCTCGACGAGCCCAGCCCCGGCCAGCATCGCGGCGACGCTCGGGGGCACACGACCCTTCACACCGATGGTCGATCCGGCGAGATCTTCGAGCGAGGTCGCCGTGCCCGGCTTGACGATGAGGCTGTCGATGGCAGTGCGACCCTCGACATCGACGGCGACGATGTCGGCGTCGTTGGCCGTGGCGAAATCGACCACCTCGCTGAACGAGCCACCGGACGCGAACTCGGCGTCACCGGCGGCGACGATGGGGTAGTTGGCGGTGGAGAAGCTCGGCTGCAGCTCGACGTCCAGGCACAGCTCGTCGTAGTAACCGGCCTGCTCGGCCAGCACGACGTCGACGATGGAGGCGGTGGCGGCGAAGTCGAAGCCCGACAGGTAGCGGATCGTTCCGGCGGCCTCGTTGGCGGCACAGCGGTCGTCGGGGAACGGTTCGCCGGCCTCGACGTCGGAAGCGGACGAGGCGCTGTCGTCGTCGCCGCCGCACGCGGTGAGCAGGAGGGCGACGGTGATGATGATGGGCGTGCGCAGGCGCATGGGGAGCACCCTCTCTTCCGGAAGGTTCGAGGTGGTCGATGTGTGCCAGCGCACCGACCCGGAGCGGTGAGCAAGAGGATCCGTCCGGGTCGTTGGATCGTGCGACGACGACGCTATCGAGTCGAGCGGGTTCGTTGCGAGACGTGCCAACGCAAGGCGACCCGTTCGATGGCCGTGATCACGCCGAGGAACACGGCGCCGAGGGCGACCGTGGCGAGGATGGTCGCCCACAGCACCTCGGCGTTCTGTCCCGTCGCCCGTCGTCCGGCTGCGCCGAGGCCCGCCGTCGTCAGGTTGCCACCCTCGCCGTAGTACGCCGCGGCGAGCGCCAGGCCGACGTTGTAGCGAGCGGCGGCGAGGATGCCTGGCAGCGCGGACGGCAGGCGCAGCCGCCACAGCACCTCGCCCCGGCTGGCGTCGACCGAGGCCAGCAGCTCGCGAGCGGCCGGGTCGGCCGAGCGCATCCCGGCGACGGCGGCGAAGACGAACGCCGGGATGGTCACGAAGGCGACGAGGAAGATGACGGGCAAGTCGCCACTGCCGAGCCACAGCACGATCGAGGTGAAGTAGGCGACCCAGGGGGCGACGAGGACGCCGATCAGCACCGGCTGGGCCGCCTGCTCGAGGAACCGGGACGTCGCCAGCAGCGCGCCGGTCAGCACGGCAACGACGAGGGAGATGGCGATGCCGGCGGCGGCCTGGCGGGCGGTGACGGCGGCCGCCTCCAGGTAGAAGCGCGGCCGGTCAGCGAGCTCCTCGACGATCTGGGACGGCGGCAGCAGCACGAACGGGCGCACGTCGAAGACCCAGACGAACAGCTCCCACAACGCGCCGAACACGGCGATGCCGGTGAGCGCGGCGAGCACGATCCGTCGCGTCGTCATGGGAGCACCCCTCCGAGCATGCGAGCGACCGAGCGCCAGCGAGGGAGCGGCCAACAACGGCCTGCGTGGCCGGGGAACGCCATGAACGTCATCTCCCCGATCCCTCGTGGAGGAGTGCCCGCAGGCGGGTCTCGTGGGCGAAGAACGCCGGGTCGTCCTCGAGGTCGGGCTGGCGGGGGTGGGCCAGGTCGATCGACTCGAGACCGACGATGCGGCCCGGCCGGGCCGACAGCACGGCGACGCGATCGGAGATGAACACGGCTTCGGCGATCGAGTGGGTGACGAACAGCACCGTCGTCGCCAGCTGCTCGCAGAGGCGGGCGAGCAGGTGGCGCATGTCGGCACGGGTGATCTCGTCGAGGGCGGCGAAGGGCTCGTCCATCAGCAGCAACGGGGCGCCGAGCGCCATCGCCCGCACGAGGGAGACTCGTTGCTGCATGCCACCCGACAGCTCGTGGGGGTACGCGCCGGCGAAGTCGGCGAGCCCGACATCGGCCAGCAGGTCGAGCGGATCGGGCGCCTGGCGGACGGCGACCCGACGGTTGACGTCGAGGAGCAGCCTGGCGTTGGCGGCGACCGTGCGCCACGGCAGGAGGCCGGGGGACTGCGGCACGAAGCCGACGCGCTTGGCCGCCCTGGCGTCGTGCGGTGTCGTCCCGTCGACGGTGACCGAGCCGGTGGTCGGCTCGACGAGGCCGCCGACCAGGCGCAGCAGCGTCGTCTTGCCGCTGCCGCTCGGCCCGAGCACGGTGACGACCTCGCCGGCCGGCACGTCGAGGTCCACGCCGGCGAGGGCCTGGACGTGACCGTTCTGGGTGTGGAACGTCTTGGTGACGCCGACGAGCTCGATGGACGCCGACACGACGGGCGAGCGTAACGATCCACCTGCGCCGCTAGCCTTTCGGAGTCCGTCGCAGCTCGCGCTTCGACGTGATGCCGCCACACCGCCTGGTGCCGCGGCGAGGCCACACACGAAAGCGTGGACCCATGTCCAAGCAGGACACCATCGGCGAGTACCGCACGCACGACACCGACACGGGATCCCCCGAGGTGCAGATCGCGCTGCTGTCCAAGCGCATCAGCCACCTGACCGAGCACCTCCGGACGCACCCCAAGGACCATCACAGCCGCCGCGGCCTGCTGATGCTCGTCGGCCGCCGCCGCCGGATGCTCGACTACGTCCGTTCGATCGACGTCAACCGCTACCGCGACCTGATCGCCCGCCTCGGCCTCCGGCGCTGACTCCAGTCCGAGTGTTCGTGCTGCCATCGCGAGTACGTGGAGCGCCGGACGCCGGCGCTCCACGCACTCCGATCCGGCAGAACGTACTCGGACGGATGAACGGCGATAGCCTGGCGAAAACCACCGAGCGGCCGAGCGTCGGTTGCCGGTCGCCCCTTCCGTGGCTGCGTGAGCACGCCAGCGGGATCGCCGACTGGGAACCGGCCGGCCGCTCCAAGAACCGCCGGGCGGATGCCTGGCGTGAAAGGAGCCATTCGTGGCTGACCCCATTCGTGTGTCGGGTCCCGTGTCCGGGACCGAGCGCACGCTGACCTTCGAGACCGGCAAGCTGGCGCCACAGAGCCAGGGCGCCGTCGTCGCCACCATCGGCGAGACGTCCGTCCTGACCACCGCCAACGCCGCCCGCGACGTCCGTCCGGGCGTCGACTTCTTCCCCCTCACCGTCGACGTCGAGGAGCGGGCGTACGCCGCCGGCAAGATCCCCGGCTCGTTCTTCCGCCGCGAGGGCCGCCCGACCGAGGATGCCATCCTCACGTGCCGCCTGACCGACCGTCCGCTGCGTCCGTCGTTCGCCGATGGCTTCCGCAACGAGACGCAGGTCGTCACGACCGTCCTCGGCGCCGACCAGGAGAACCCCCACGACGTCCTGTCGATCAACGCCGCTTCGGCCGCGCTGATGATCAGCGGCATCCCCTTCGAGGGCCCCATCGGCGCCGTGCGCATCGCCTACACGACCGACGGCGAGTGGATGCCCCACCCGACGTACGCCGAGAGCGACGCCAGCGTGTTCGAGCTCGTCGTCGCCGGGCGCCAGCTCGACGACGGAGACGTCGCCATCATGATGGTCGAGGCCGGTGGCACGCCGAAGAGCTTCCAGTACTACGACGAGGGCGCGCCGAAGGTGGACGAGGCCGTCCTCGCCGGCGGGCTCGAGGCCTGCAAGACGTGGATCAAGGAGTCCATCGGCCTGCAGCGCCAGCTCGTCGCCAGCGTCGTCGCCACCACCGGTCCGATCGAGCCGCTGCCGTTCGTGCCCGTGCTCGACTACCAGCCCGAGGTCTTCGCCGCCGTCGAGCGCATCGCCACCGACGAGATGTCCCACGCGGCGACGATCTCGGCCAAGGCCGAGCGCAACGCGCTCATCGACCTCGCCGCCGACAAGGCGGTCACGGAGCTGTGCGGCACCGACGACGCGCCGGGCGAGCTCGCCGGCCGTGAGCACGAGGTCCGCGAGGCGATCCGGGCGCTGAGCAAGAAGCTCGTGCGCAGCCGCATCGTCAACGAGGGCACCCGCATCGACGGCCGTGGCCTCGCCGAGCTGCGCCCGGTGACGGCAGAGGTCGGCGTGCTGCCGACCGCTCACGGCTCAGGCCTGTTCCAGCGTGGCGAGACCCAGGTGCTCAACGTGTGCACGCTGGCCATGCCGCGCATGAACCAGCTGCTCGACACGCTCGGGCCGGAGACGCAGAAGCGCTACCTCCACCACTACAACATGCCGCCGTGGGCCAACGGCGAGACCGGCCGCGTCGGCTCGCCGAAGCGCCGCGAGATCGGCCACGGCGCGCTCGCCGCCCGGGCCGTCCTGCCGGTCGTCCCCAGCCAGGAGGAGTTCGCCTACACGCTGCGCCTCGTCAGCGAGGTGATGAGCTCGAACGGCTCGACGTCGATGGCGTCGGTGTGCTCGTCGAGCCTGTCGCTGATGGACGCCGGCGTGCCGATCAAGGCGCCCGTCGCCGGCATCGCCATGGGCCTCGTCTACGCCGACGGCAAGTACACGACGCTGACCGACATCCTCGGTGCCGAGGACGCCTTCGGCGACATGGACTTCAAGGTCGCCGGCACCGCCGACGCGATCACCGCGCTGCAGCTCGACACGAAGATCGACGGCATCCCCGCCGACGTGCTGACCGCCGCGCTGGAGCAGGCCAAGGTCGCCCGCCTCGAGATCCTCGAGGTGATGAACAAGGCGATCGCTGCGCCCCGTGAGGAGGTCGCCGCGACGGCGCCCAAGATCACGACGATCCACATCCCGATCGACAAGGTCGGCGAGGTCATCGGCCCCAAGGGCAAGGTCATCAACACGATCCAGTCCGAGACCGGCGCCGACATCAGCGTCGACGACGACGGCGCCCAGGGCATCGTCACGATCGGCGCCGTCGAGGCGTGGCGGATGGAGGAGGCCAAGGCGGCGATCCTGGCGATCGTCGACCCACCCAAGGCCGAGCTGAACAAGGTGTACACGGGCCGGGTGGTCAACATCACCAAGTTCGGCGCCTTCGTCAACATCCTCCCCGGCCGCGACGGCCTCGTGCACATCTCCAAGCTCGGCCGCGGCAAGCGCATCAACGCCGTCGAGGACGTGCTGTCGCTGGGCCAGGAGCTGGAGGTGCGCGTCGAGGAGATCGACGACAAGGGCAAGGTCAGCCTGACCCCGGTCGGCGACGAGCCGGCTCCGTCGGGTGACGGTGGCGACCGCGAGCCGGTGAGCGTCGGCGCGACCGACGCCGCCGCCGGCGACACGGACACGGTGAGCGTCTCGTTCGAGGAGGCGTTCGACGCCGAGCTCGCCGGCGAGCTCGGCGACCTCGGTCCGGACACCAGCGTCCCGACCGAGCACGGGTGACAGCCGCGGCGGCCGCAACGACAGCGACCGCGATCGCGGCCGCCGTCGGCACCGCTGACGATGCGGCCGCCGAAGCGCCTGGAGGCGCCGGCGTGCCGTGGTCGGGTCTTCACCTCACAACGACGCGATCCGGGACGCGAATGACTGAACGGATCAGTCAGCTCGCCAACGGCCTGACGATCGCCACCGACCGCGTCCCCGAGGCGCGGTCGGTGGCGATCGGCGTCTGGGTGTCGGTCGGCTCACGCGACGAGCCGGCCGAGCTGTCCGGCGTCAGCCACTTCCTCGAGCACCTGCTGTTCAAGGGCACGCAGACGCGCAGCGCCACGGACATCTCCCGTGCCGTCGACCGCGTCGGTGGCGACATCAACGCCTTCACGTCGAAGGAGTACACGGCCTACTACTGCCGGATGCCGCGCCGCCACGCCTCGACCGGCGTGGAGCTCCTCGGCGACGTCGTGACCAGATCGCTGCTGGAGGACGACGACGTCGAGAGCGAGCGCCAGGTCATCCTCGAGGAACTGGCGATGGACGACGACTCACCCGACGACGTCGCCCTGCGCACGCTCGCCCGGCAGCTGTTCGGCGACCACGGCCTCGGCCGGGACACCGCGGGGGAGCGCCACACCGTGCGCTCGATCCGCCCCGGCGACATCCGTGAGTTCTTCGCCACGCACTACCGCACGGGCAACACGACCGTCGCCATCGCCGGCGACGTCGACCACGACGAGGTCGCCGGCGCGGTCGCCGAGGCGTTCGCCGACATGCCCGCCGGTGACGGTCGCGTGCGGCGCGCCGCTCCCGGCGAGCCGGAGGCCGACGTCGCCGTCGAGGACGACTCCGAGCAGGTCCACCTGGCGATCGGCGGGCGCTCGGTCGCCCGAGAGGACCCCGACCGCGAGGCCCTCGACGTCGTCAACCACGTCTTCGGCGGCGGGCTGTCGAGCCGTCTGTTCGACGAGATCCGCGAGCGCCGCGGGCTCGCCTACAGCGTGTACTCGGCGCTCAGCTCGTACGCCGACGCCGGCGCCTGGTCGGTGTACGCCGGGGCGATGCCCGAGCACGCCGGCGAGGTCGGCCGGCTGATCGCCAAGGAGCTCGACCGCCTGATCGACGGGGCCATCACCAGCGACGAGCTGGAGATCGCCATCGGCTACCTCACGGGCGCCTACGAGATGGGCCTCGAGGACACCGGCGCGCGCATGTCCAGGCTCGGGGGCATGCTCGCCACGCTCGGTCACGTGATCCCCGTCGACGAGCAGATCGCCCGCTGGGAGCGTGTCACGGCCAACGACGTGCGCCGCGTCATCGACCGCGTCTACGGCGCCGCGTCCCCGGTCACCGTCTCCGTCGGCCCGCCGTACTGATCGCTGATGCGGCCGGCGAAGGCGCTGGAGCGCCCGCCGTGCCGAACCGGGCCGTCCACCTCTGAACGACGCGCGTCGATCGCGCGTACAGTCGTCGGATGCGCAGTCGGCGTGTCCGGCGCCGGCGGGCGGATGGGGGCCACGGTGTGCCGGGCCGTCACGCTCGACCCCGATCTGGAGCTGGTGGCGGCGGTCGATCCCGGCGCTGCCGGCGCCACGGTCGAGGGCATCCCCGTCGCCGGGGAGCCGCGGGCGTTCGCCGACGCCGGTGCCGAGGTCGTCGTCGACTTCACGGTCGCCGAGGCAGCCCGTCGCACCGTGCCGTGGCTCGCCATGCACGGCATCCACGCCGTCGTCGGCACCACCGGGCTCACCGACGACGACCTCGCCCGCTTCGCCGAGGAGTTCGGCGACGGCGGCCCCAACTGCGTCGTCGCCTCCAACTTCTCGATCTCCGCCGTGCTGATGATGCGCTTCGCCGAGCTCGCCGCACCGTGGTTCGACACGGCCGAGATCATCGAGCTGCACCACGACGGCAAGGCCGACGCCCCGTCGGGCACCGCCCTGTCGACGGCCGAGCGCATCGCTGCGTCGAGCGAGCAGTGGGCGCCCGACCCCACCCGTGCCGAGGTGCTCCCCGGCGCGCGAGGTGGCACCGGGCCGGCGGGGATCCGCATCCACTCCGTGCGCATGCGCGGCATGGTCGCCCATCAAGAGGTGATCCTCGGTGCCCTCGGCCAGACGCTGACGCTGCGCCAGGACAGCTACGACCGGGAGAGCTACATGCCCGGCGTCGTCCTCGCCTGCAAGCACGTCGCCGAGCACGACGGCGTCACCGTCGGCCTCGACGCCTTGCTCGGACTCGAGTGACCCAGTACTGGGTCGCCGACGTCGAGCCGAACCCACGGTTCACGCTGTACACGCGGGGCAACGTCGGTGAGGTCTTCCCCCGCGTGATGACCGCGCTCACCGGCACGTTGATCGGTGACGCCGTCCAGCGCGGACAGACCGAGCTGATGGTCGAGCTCGGCGTACTGCGCCCCCACGAGATCGTCGGTCCCTCCATCGGCACGGGCGTGTTCGGCGGCTACCTGTACATGAACGGCTCGTCGATGCGCCTGTTCGGCGTGCGCATGCCGGGCATGTCGGCGCGTGACACCGACGAGCAGGTGATGGGTGAGGTCACCGACCTCCCGCCGTACCGGCCGGCGAAGGGCGACCGCAACCTGCGCGCCTCGCTGGCGGTGAGCCGGTACGTGCTGACGATGTTGCGCTCGCCCGACCTCTCACCCCTCGAGCGCGCCCGCGCCGAGGCCAGGGCGTGGCTGGCGACGATGCCCGACGTCGACACCGCGGCGGACGAGCAACTGCTGCGCTGGCTCGACACCTACCCGCCGCGGCAGGCGGCGAGCATGAGCCGCCTGCTGCGCTTCAGCGGCATGGCGGCGGCTCCTCGAGGTCTGCTCGACCGGTTCCTCGACCGACCGGGCGTGCCGGCGGGGCTCGGCCAACCGCATCGTCAGCGGCACCGGCGACGTCGACTCGGCACAGTTGCCGCAGCGGCTGTGGGCGCTCGGACGCCTCGTCGCCGCCGACCCCGCCCTGACGGCCGTGTTCGACGAGGGGCTCGAGGACATCGCGACACGCACCTCGGACACGCCGCTTGCAGCCGGCGGTCGACGCCTTCCTCGCCGAGTACGGCCACCGCGGCAGCGACGAGTACGAGCTGGCAACGCCGGCGTGGATCATGGACCCGGCAGCGGTCTACGCGGCGATCGATCGCCTGCGGCACGCGCCGGACGACCGCGACCCTGCCGTCGCCGCCGCTCGCCTGACGGCTGACGCCGATGTGGCGCTGACCGAGGCAGTCGCCATCCTGCCCAGGTACCAGCGGCGGATGGCTCGTCGCTGCGCCATGGTGTCGCGCCAGGGATCGATCGCCCGCGAGCGGGCCAAGGACATCTTGGTGTTGGAGAACCTCGGCGCCAGGCGGGTGCTCCACGAACTGGCACGGCGCGCCGCCGAGCGTGGCGGGCCGGCGGACGTCCGGCTGGCGTTCTGCGTCACGGCCACCGAGCTCGCCGACTTCGTCGCCCACCCTGCGGACTTCGCCACGGTCATCGCCGAACGGGCTGCCCGGCAGCGCTACCTCGACGAGCGCATCCCGCCGTCGTGGTTCGAGGGACACATCTCCGACCCGGACACGTGGCCGCTGCGGGTGGACGCCCAGCCAGACGCGCCGTCGCGCCGGGACGACGATCAGCGGGATCGCGGTCAGCGGGGGCACGGCGTCGGGGCCGGCCCGTGTGATCCTCGACCCGGCGGACCCACGCGAGCTCGAGCCCGGCGACGTGCTCGTGTGCCCGATCACCGACCCGTCGTGGACGCCGCTGTTCCTCGGCGCCGTCGCCGTGGTCTGCGACACGGGTGCGCTGCAGAGCCACGCGGCGATCGTCTCGCGGGAGCTGGGCATCCCCGCTGTGCTCAGCGTGCCGGGCATCACCGCCGTCGCCGACGGAACGATGCTGCACGTCGACGGCACCAACGGCACGGTCACGATCGGCTGATCTACGCGTCGCGCAGGAACAGCAGGACGGCGGCGACGCGCTTGTTGACCTGCTTCTCCTCGGCGAGATCGAACGCCAGGAAGATCGAGTTGATGTGCTTCTCCACGGTCGCTCGGTGCAGGTGCAACGACTCGGCGATCGCCTCGTTGGTCTTGCCCTGGGCGATCAGCGCCATCACTTCACGCTCGCGATCGGTCAGGCGGTGCAACGGTGACGAGCGGGCCTTCGCCTGGCGCGACACCAGGCCGTCGACGACCTCCGGGTCGATGACCGATCGGCCGGCGACGACCTCCTTCACCGCTCTGGCGATGGCCCCGTCGTCGTCGCCGATGCGCTCCTTCAGGAGGTAGCCGAGTCCGGCCGTGCCGTCCTTCAGCAGCTCGAAGGCGTAGCTGTCGTCGGCGTGCTGGGACAGCACGAGGATGCCGATGCCACGATGGCGGCGGCGGATCTCGTGCGCCGCCTCGATGCCCTCCATGTGGTGGGTCGGGGGCATGCGGATGTCGGTGACGACGGCGTCGGGCAACAGCTCGTCGACCCGCGCCAGCAACTCGTCGGGCGTGTCGACCGCAGCGACGACCTCGAACTCGCCGCCGTACTCGAGGACGGCGCGCACACCCTCCCGGTACACCTTGTTGTCCTCGGCCAGAACCACCCGCAGTGGTGACGTCACACGGCCACAGTAGGTGTGAGCGGCAGCTCGGCAACGACGATCGTCCCGCCCGTCGTGCTCGCCTCGACGCACACCGCGCCGCCGAGCGCGGCTGCCCGGTCGGCCATGTTGGTGAGACCGCTCCCGCGCACGATGTCGTCGCCGAACCCGCGTCCGTCATCGCCGATGCGCACGACGAGGCGATCGTCCTCGATCGTCAGGCGCACCTCCACCGCTGTGGCGTCGGCATGCTTGACGATGTTGGCCATCGCCTCGGACGCCACGAAGTAGGCGGCGCCCTCGATCGCCCGATCGAAGCGGCGGCCGACGAGCTCGGGCTCGGCCTCGACGGTCACTTCGAGCGGGAGTCGCTTCGCCCTGGCGTCGATGGCCCGCACGATGCCGTGATCGTCGAGGATCGCCGGGTGGATCCCCTGGGCGATCGCCCGAACGTCGGCGAGGGCGCGGCGGACGTCGTCCTGGGCGCCGGCGATGGTCGCCGAGGCGTCGTCGGGCGCCGTGCCGATCTGGTTGAGGGCCATCCGCAGCTTGCCGATCAGCGACGCCAGCTCCTGCTGCACGCCGTCGTGGATGTCCCGCTCGATGCGCCGCCGCTCCGCGTCCTGGGCCTCGACGATGCGCGCCCGCGAGGCGGCCACCTCGACGGCCTGGCGTTCGATCTGTCGCAAGCGGGCCTCGAGCTCGTCGGCCTGGCTGACCGTCCGCAGGCGCATCGCCGCCTCGCGGCCGAGCGCCCCCAGCAGCTGGCGGTCGTGAGCGTTGAGCGGGCCGCCACGCTTGGGACCGCACTCGAGCAGCCCGAGCTGCTCGTCGTTGTCGATCAGGGCGACCCTGGCGGCGGCCGGCGCCGTGCCCTCCGGCTCGATGCCGGCCGCGGCGACGACCGGTGCCGGGCCTGATGTCGACGCCCTGGCCCAGCGCAGCCGGACGGCGCGCCGGGACGTGGCGACGAGCAGGTCGAGCAGGTCGGCGCGGCTGGCGTGCTCGGCAGATGCGCCGAAGGCATCGATGAGCTGGGCGTCGCTGCCGATCTCACCGAACAACCAGCGATCCGCCATCCGCTCGAGCCAGTCCTTCGCCGGGAGCACCAGCGCGGCGACGGCCAGCACCGCGGCGATCGCCGGCGCAGTCGGGATGATCGCCGCGGTCGTGGCGTCGGCGGCGAACCAGGCGATGCCGGCAGCAGCGCCGAGGATCGACACCAGGCTGACCCCGACGGCGATCCGGCGCACCGCCGCGGCGGCATCACCGAGCTCGGGCTGGATGATCGTGACCGCCATCCCCGCGGTGACGGTCGCCACGGCAACTGCCCGCGGAAGGGCCACCAGCAGTCCATCGCCCACCTCGACGAGGCCGAGGAGGCGGACGAGTTGGGCGATCGCAACGACCCCGATGCCGGCGACCAGGCTGAAGGCGAGCCAGCGCATGCTCCGCCGCTCGTCGATGCTGGCCCCGAACAGCGACCACACGAGGAAGCCGCCGGCGAGCACGGCACCAAGGGCGAGGGCGAGCAGGACGGTCTCGCCGCGGTCGCCGAGGAACGTGAGCGATGGCACCTGCAGTGGTGACACCGCCGGTAGTGGTCGTGGCACGGTCGTCGGATCGACGCCGATACCGAAGGCGAGTGCCGTTGCCGCGCCAGCGATGACGGCGAGCGGCACCACCTGGCGAGCGGCTCGCGGCCGCAGCAGGGTTGCCAGGAGCCCACCGGTGGCGGCGCCGGCCACCACGTCGAGTCCGGCGCCGATGGCGCTGAGCAGAACGCGGCCGCCCGGAGGGTCGGCGAGGTGCAGCGCCTCGCCGGCGACCGTCGACAGCACGAGGAACGTGGCCACGACGAGTGGACGCAGCCCGCCGCGGCGGGAGGCGACGACGTGAGCGGCGACGAGCCCGGCGGCGACTGCCGGCACCAGTCCGACGAGCGGCCCACAGCCGAGCACCCGCCGCACCGTCGGTCCAGTCGTCGGCACCGGCCGGCGTTCGCACCCGCCCGGCGAGACCGATGGCGACGACGACGCCGGCCACGGACACGAACGACAGCAGTCGTTGCGCCGGGGAGGCCCTGGTCATGGGACCATCTTCACCGCCGTCTGTCGCCCTCGTCCACCATGCTGACCGGCGTCTCCGATGGAGGTTTTCCCTACTTGATGCGGCCGCCGAAGGCGCTGGAGCGCCCGGCGTGCCGAACCGGGGGTTCACCTCTCAACGAGGCGACCCGCCGCCGAAGGCGCTGGAGCGCCGGCGTGCCGAACCGGGGGTCACCTCCGACCGCGTAACCTCGCGTGTCGAGGGAGATGATGCTGTCCGTCACGCGCGTGGACCATCGACGGGTGCTCGTGCTCGGCCTGGCCGGTCTCGTCCCCGCCGCGCTGGTGACGCTGCTGCTCGTCCACCAACCCTCCATCGGCGATCGCCGGCTCTACCCGCTCCTGCGCGGGCCGCTGGCGTTCGTCGGCCTGGCGCTCGCTCTCGTCGCCGCCGTCACCTGGGCGACCACGCCGCCTCGCATCACGAGGCCGTCGCTGTGCGGACTGGCGTGGGCCGGCGTGACCACCATCCTGTGCATCGGCCCGCTGCTCGAGAGCACGCCTCGCGCGCGCCTGTACGCGCTCGAGCTGACGACCGGCCGTGTCGAGTGGACGACGAGCCGGGCAGGTTCGGCGCCTGCGCTCGTCGGCGATGACCTCGTCGTGACCTCCACCGATGGGCCCGAGCTCATCGGCCTCGACCCGGCGACCGGCGACGAGCGGTGGCGACGAGCCGGATCCGAGGCGGATTCGGGCGCCGGCGGACGAGCGCACGGCCGCCGTGCGCGTCGTCGACGGCAGGCTGGAGGGTCGTGGCTGGTCGTTGCCGCTGCCTGGGCGAGCGGGCCGTCGACGTCGCCGTCGACGGCGACGATGCCTACGCCTACGTCGTGTCGCCCGGTGCCGACGGCATCGAGCGGCGGCGTCGATCCTCGCCGTCGACGTCGCCGACGGCGACGTGCGCTGGCGGCGGAGCCTCCCGGCGCAGGTCGCCGCGGCGGCCGGGCGGCGACGATCGACGCCTCGCGCGGACGCCGTCGTCGTCGCCGGCGGCGAGCGCATCGCCGCTCTCGACGCCGGCGACGGATCGTTGCGATGGAGCGCCAGCGTCGCCGTCGCTCGGCAAGAGCCGCGGCTACGCCCTGCCAGGTGCCGTCCAGCACGTGACCGTCGCCGGCCCGCTGGTGTTCCTGTCGACCACCCCGGACAGCTGAGGTTTTCCCTACCGCCGGGTGCGGCGGATGGGCGTCAGATCGGCTGGCCTGCTTGGTCGTCTGCGGCGGCGTGCTCGCTCACGATCGACCCATGCTCGCAACGACGATCAGGGCCCGCCTCGCTCCCACCGGCGACGACCTCGAGGAGCGTGCCTCCTGGAAGATCAAGACGCGCTGGATCCTCGGCGCCTGGGCCGTCATGTCGGCGATCTCCGCCCTCGGCACGGCGCTCACCCCGGCACTGCTCGCCTTCCCGATGGTGCTGGTGGCGTTCACGCCCCGCCTGCCCTTCCTGGTCCTGGCGGCGACGTCGGCGAACCCGATCCTCTTCTTCGGGGTCGCACTGCCCCGGATGCTCGTCGCCGATCCGATCCACATCGCCCTCGGCCGCCGCTACGGCGGACGGTTCGTGCCGAACCGGGCGAGGCGCCTGATGACACGGCTCGGACTGGTCGGCGTGGCCCTGCGGCCGACGAGCAAGGTGCTGGCTGCGGCCGGGGCATGCAAGCTGCGCACGTCACGAGTGCTGACGGCCGATGCCCTCGGAACGGTCGGCCTGCTGGCCAGCATCTACCTCACGACGAGCACGATCGTCGGCTGATGCGGTCGAGGACCGACACCGCCCCGCCCGCCCTCGCCGCAGCGCTGGCCACCACCGCCGTCGTCCTCGGATGGCGCGGCGCCGACTGGCCGGCGCAGCTGTTGCGCATCGAGCTCGTCGAATCGGCCGGCCCGACGATCTGGAACAACCTGTGGTTCGCCGGCCATCACACGCCCGGATACGGCGTGCTCTTCCCGTTGCTCGGCGCGGTGGTCGGACCGGCTGCCGTCGCCGTCGCCAGCTGCACCGTCGCCGCATGGTCCTTCCACGACCTGGCCCGCGGCCACGGGCGGACGCTGGCGGCGAGCTTGCTGTTCGCCGCGGGGACGGTGGTCAACGTGGCGATCGGACGTCTGACGTTCGCCCTTGGACTGGCCATCGCCGTCGTCCGCGCTCGCCGTGGCACGCCGCGGGCGCTACGTCGTGGCCACGGTCCTCGTGGTGGCGACGGCGCCGGCAAGCCCGGTCGCCGCGGTCGTCCTCGCCGTCGCGCTGGCGGCGTGGTGGCGGCACGAGCGATCGTGGCGGTTGGCGGTGTTGACGGCGCTGGCCCTGGCGCCCGTTGCGGCCGCCGCCCTGCTGTTCCCGCAGGGCGGCCAGTTCCCGTTCCGCGCCGGTGCGCTGGCGTGGACGGTCGCTGCGGCGGCCGTCGTCGCGCTGGTGACGACGGCGCCCGTCGTGCGCACCGGTGCCCTGCTGTACGCCGCGATGTGCATCGCCGCGTTCGTCGTCGCCAACCCGCTCGGTGCCAATGCCACCCGTCTCGGGATGTTCGCCGCCGCACCGATCGTCGTGCTGACCGCGCGCCGCGTTCGGGCACCCATGGTGCTGATCGCCCTCACCGCAATGGTCTGGTGGCTGTGGTCACCGGCGCTCGACGGAATCGTCCGGGCGGGACGCGATCCATCGACCGCTGTCGACTACCACCTGCCACTCGTCGCTGCCGTGCGCGCCCAGGGCATCGAACCGGCGCGGGTCGAGGTGGTGCCGACGCAGCGCCACTGGGAGGCGGTGCACGTGGCGTCGCGGCTCCCCATCGCCAGAGGTTGGGAGCGTCAGCTGGACATGGGTCGCAACGCCATCTTCTACGGCGTCGAGCTCGATCCCGAGGCGTACCACGAGTGGCTGCGCGAGCACGCCGTGCAGTTCGTCGCACTGGCCGACGTGCCGCTCGACCCGTCCGGTGTGCACGAGGCGCGGTTGGTGCGCGGCGGGCTGCCGTTGCTCGAGCTCGTGTGGCGCGACGAGCACTGGCAGCTGTTCCGTGTCGTCGACGCCGAGCCGCTGGTCGACGGCCCGGCACGGCTCGTCGCCCTCGATGCCGAGCGCATCGTGCTCGAGGTCACCGGCGCAGCACCCGTGCTCGTGCGCGTGCGGTGGACGAGTCACTGGTCGCTCGATCGGCCCGGATCCGTCGTCGCCGGCCCAGGCGGGTGGACGGTCGTCGAGCTCGACCGACCCGGGCGGGTGACGCTGCGCGCCGCGCTTACGTAAGGGCGTCGAAGGCGGCGTCGTAGTTGGGCTCTTGGGTGATCTCCGGGACCTGCTCGGTGTACACGACCTCGCCGTCGCCGTTGACGACGACGACGGCCCGCGACATCAGGCCGGCCATCGGACCGTCGGCGATGGTGACCCCGTAGGCCTCGCCGAAGTCGCTGCGGAACGTCGACGCCGAGGTGACGTTCTCGATCCCCTCGGCTGTGCAGAACCGACCCTGGGCGAACGGCAGGTCGGCCGACACGTTGAGCACGGCGACGTCGTCGCGGTCGGCGATGCGCTCGTTGAACGCTCGCACGCTTGCCGCGCAGACGCCCGTGTCCATGCTCGAGACGATGTTCAGCACGAGGCTCTTGCCGGCGAAGTCGCCGGCCGTGACGTCGCCGAGCGTGCCGCCGGTGAGCGTGAACGCCGGCGCAGGGGAGCCGACCGCCGGAAGCTCGCCGACGGTGTTGATGGGGTTGCCGCGCAACGTGATCTGTGCCATGCACCGGATCCTACGAGCCGGCGCCGCGACGGAGGTTGCGCACGTTGATCAGCACGACCGCGGCGATCGACAGGCCGACGACCCACCACTGGTAGCGCTGGACGAACTCGAGGATGTCGAGCAGCTGCGACTCGAACGTCTTGGCCAGCCACCACATCAGGGCCAGCCGGGCGGCGATGCCGACGGCGAGGAGGACGGCCAGGCGGGCCGGGGGAGTCCGGTGGATGCCCGTGAGCACGCCGACGATGTTGCTGCCGACGAAGAAGGGAACCAGTCCGACCTCGGCCTTGGCGAAGCCACGGTTGTAGGTGTCCACGGCCTCGTGGGTGACGCCGAGATATCGGGTGAACCACGACAGCGCCTGCTCGCGGTACGCGCGTCCGACGAGGTGGCAGACGACGAACGCCAGCGCCAGCCGGCACGTGGCCACGACGACGTACCAGATCGGCGAGATGCCGCCGGCGATGGCCAGGACGAGGTAGCGCTGGCGCGACGACAGGGCGAGCAGGCCGGCGGGACGCCTGGACGACCACGACGCCCAGACGACGTTGGCGACGTTCGTGCAGACGACGAGGCCGACGAAGGCGACGAGCGTCAGCGGCGCCCACCACGGCGGCGCGTGGGGTGCCGGCTCGACCTCCGCACCCGTGTCACCCGCTCGCTCCCGCACGGGGCGACGCTAGCGATCGATCGCTGTCACTCCTCGGAGCAGGCCTGGGTGGCGCTCTGCGCGTCGAGCAGCTCCTGTGATGGGGTGCCACCGACGAACTGGATGACGAACAGCTCGGCGATCTGCGAGTCGGTGACGTTCTCGCGAATGCAGTCGACCTGCTCGTCGGGGGGTCGGCGGCCTCGGCGAACAGATCGATCAGGCTCGGGCAGGCCTCGAGGTCGGACTGCATCGACGCCGCGTTCGCCGGGTCGATCTCCAGGCCGACGTCGGCGGGCGAGCCAGACGTCGCGAAGTCCTCCGGCGGCACGCCGCTCGCCTCCAGGCGTTCGACGCCGACCGCATTGACGAACGCCTCGCCGACGCATCGCGCGCTGTCCTCGTCGCCGCCGATCTCGTCGGCCAGGGCGTCGACGTACTCGTCGGCCCCGTAGGTCTCACCCGACGCTGTCCCGCTCGACGCCGTGTCGGCCGGCTCGGTGCCAGCGGGCTCGGTGCCGGCTGGCTCGGTGACAGCAGGCTCGGTGCCGGCAGGCTCGGTGACGTCGGCGGCGGCGGTGTCGGCCGTGTCGTCATCGTCGTCATCGCCGCACGCGGCGAGGATCAGCAGCAGCGCCACGGGCGCGGCGAGCAGGCGGGAGCGGCGGGGGGAGCGGAGCATGGCCGCAGGTCTATCCGCTCGGTACCCCGAACGCACCGGGGACGGCTCCCCAGCAGATGCCGGCGCAGGCGTATCGTCGGCGGCATGAAGGGGTTGATGCAGGACGTTCCGCTCACGGTGAACCACATCTTCGAGCGCGCCGAGCAGTACTTCGGGCACAAGGGCGTGACCACCGCGACGGCAGGCGGCCGTGAGCGCACCGACTACGCCGACTGGGCGCGTCGCACCCGTTTGCTCGGCGGCGTCCTCGACGACCTCGGCATCTCCGCCGAGGGCCGAGTCGCCACGTTCGCGTGGAACACGGCGCGCCACCTCGAGCTCTACTTCGCCGCGCCGTGCAGCGGTCGGGTGCTGCACACGCTGAACATCCGCCTGTTCCCCGAACAGCTGACGTACATCGTCAACCACGCCGACGACGAGGTCATCTTCGTCGACCGGTCGCTGCTCGCCCTGCTCGCCCCGCTGCTGCCGACGTTCGAACGGCTGCGCCACCTCGTGCTGATGGACGATGGGAAGGGGGAGATCCCTGACGACCTCGCCGGGCACGAACTGCTCGACTACGAAACGCTGCTCGGTGCCGCCGCCCCGGTCGAGTTCGCCGTCGACGACGAGTCGCGTGCGGCCAGCATGTGTTACACGAGCGGCACCACCGGCAACCCGAAGGGCGTCGTCTACAGCCATCGCAGCACGTTCCTGCACACGATGGGCGTGATGACGGCGGACTCGCTCGGTGCCCGCGAGTCCGACCGGATCCTGCCGGTCGTGCCGATGTTCCACGCCAACGCGTGGGGGCTCGCCCACGCCGGGGTCGCCGCCGGCGCCGACCTGATCATGCCCGGACCCGACCTGTCGGGGAAGGCGATCGCCGACCTCGTCGTCGACGAGAAGGTCACGGTCGCCGCCGGCGTGCCGACGATCTGGATGCAGGTGCTGCCGGAGCTGAAGGGGCGCGACACGTCGAACCTGCGGGCGATCCCGTGCGGTGGTTCGGCGGTGCCGCGGGCGCTGTCCGAGGCCTACCGCGAGCAGCTCGGCCTGCCGATCCTGCAGGCGTGGGGGATGACCGAGACGAGCCCCGTCGTGTCCGTGTGCCACCTCGACGTCGACCAGCGGTCGTTGCCCGACGACGAACAGGCGGACCTGCGCGCCGGCGTCGGTCGAGGTTCGTTCGGCATCGCCTGCCGGGTCGTCGACCCGGATTCGTTGGAGCCGCTCCCGCACGACGGGGAGACGAGCGGTGAGCTGCAGTGCCGCGGGCCGTGGATCGCGTCGACGTACTACAACGACGCCCGCGCGGACGAGAGCTTCACCGACGACGGCTGGCTGCGCACGGGCGACGTGGCCACGATGGACGAGCGCGGGCGCATCCGCCTGGTCGACCGGACGAAGGACCTGATCAAGTCCGGCGGTGAGTGGATCTCGTCGGTCGAGCTGGAGAACGAGCTGATGGCACACCCGCAGATCCGCGAGGCGGCGGTGATCGGTGTCCCCGACCCGAAGTGGTCGGAGCGCCCGCTGGCGTGTGTCGTGCTCGAGTCCGGCGCCGAGCTGACCAAGCAGGAGATCCTCGACTTCCTCGCCCCCCGGGTCGCCAAGTGGCAGCTCCCCGACGACGTCGAGTTCATCGACGAGGTCCCCAAGACCAGCGTCGGCAAGTTCTCCAAGAAGACCCTCCGCGAGCGCTTCGCCGACCGCTGACGGCTGAGTCCCCCATCTGGGCGCGGATCGTCTCGGAATCCGAGACAAATCGCGCCCAGAGACGAATCGCGCCCAGATCGGGGTTGACGGTGAGACGGTTGGTGTCTTAGTGTCTCACGGATGGATTCGGCGGAGGTGCGGGTGCTCGACGCCGCGCAGCAATGCCGTGACCGCTGGGGGATCGCCAAGGTCACCATCGACGACATCGCCGCCGCCGCCGGCGTGTCCCGGGCGACGATCTACCGCATGTTCCCCGGCGGCAAGGACGTGCTGTTCGAGGCCTTGCGTGTCCGCGAGCTCGAGGAGTTCTTCACCATCCTGCTCACCCAGCTCGAGGACACCCACTCGCTCGAGGACCTGCTCGTGCGCACCGTCGTCGTGGCCACCCGCGAGCTGCGCGCCGACGAGCACCTCGCCCTGATGCTGGCGTCGGAGCCGGGCGAGATGCTCGGCGAGCTCACCGTCGAAGGTGTGCCACGGATCATCCGCATGGCCACCGCCTTCCTCACCCCGCTCGCCGACCCGTACCTCGACCGGGTCTCGTCACGCGCCCTCATCGACCTGCTCGCCCGCCTGACGATCTCCTACTTCCTCGCCCCGAGCGACACCGTCGACCTCGGCGACGAAGCATCCGCCCGCCAGTTCCTCAGGCCCATTCTCCAGTCACACACCAGCGCACAAGGAGTTGCACCGTGACCGTCACCCATCGCGACAACGAGGAGATCCTCGGCCGCGCCGAGCTCGACGACCTCGAGGCGATCCTCGCCGTCACCAACACCGACGTCGACGAGGTCATCCACACGGTCAAGGACAACGCCGACGCGCTGTTCACGTGGGACTACTCGCTCGCCCGCCCGCAGCTGCGCAAGCTGTACGAGAAGGGCAAGACCGGGCAGTGGAACGCCTCCACCGACCTGCCGTGGGACACCGAGGTCGACATCGAGAAGGTCGTCGCCGGCGATCAGCTGGCCATCCTCGCCGGCCTCGACCCGAACCACTACGACGGCACCGTCCTCGAGAAGTGGGGCGACAAGGAGTGGCTCTCCTTCGGCATCGAGAACCGTCGCTGGACCCTGTCGCAGTTCCTCCACGGCGAGCAGGGCGCCCTGCTGTGCACGGCCAAGATCACCGAGACCGTGCCGTGGTACGACGCCAAGCTGTACGCCTCCACGCAGGTCGTCGACGAGGCCCGCCACGTCGAGGTGTTCGCCCGCTACCTCGAGGAGAAGCTCGGCGGCGGCTACCAGGTCAACGCCCACCTGCGGATGCTCCTCGACGACATCATCAACGACTCCCGCTGGGACATGACCTACCTCGGCATGCAGGTGATGGTCGAGGGTCTGGCGCTCGCCGCCTTCGGCTTCATGCACCAGCTCACCGAGGAGCCGCTGCTCAAGCAGCTGCTGCGCTACGTGATGAGCGACGAGGCCCGCCACGTCGCCTTCGGCGTGCTCTCGCTGAAGGAGGTCTACGAGGGCATGACCGACGCCGAGATGAAGGACCGCCAGGAGTTCGCCTACGAGGCGGCGGTGCGCATGCGCGATCGCTTCATGTCCCAGGAGGTCTGGGAGCGCCAGGGAATCAACCCCAAGGACGTCCTGCCGGTCGTGCTGCGTGACCCGACCCGCGACATGTTCCAGCAGATGCTGTTCTCCAAGATCGTCCCCAACTGCAAGAAGCTCGGTCTGCTCGACCGCAACGACAAGTGGCTGCGCCACCGCTTCGAGGAGATGGGCGTGATCCAGTTCGAGGATCTCGAGGACACCGGCGAGGAGTACATCAAGTTCGAGCTCGGTGTGGAGGCGCCGGCACCCTGAAGGACTCCTGGGACCCAGCGCAGTACGAGCGCTTCGCCGCCGAGCGGGCGCAGCCGTTCTGGGATCTCGCCGCGCTCGTCGAGCGGCGGCCGATCCGGACCGCCGTCGACCTCGGCTGCGGCACCGGGTGAGCTGACCGCCGCGCTGGCCGAGCGGCTCGACATCGCCGGCATCACCGGGATCGACTCGTCCCGGCAGATGCTGGACAAGGCCCCGCGCCGGCCTCGCCGTCCTCGAGGGTGACCTGGCGACGTGGACGTCGGCAGGCGACCACGACCTCGTGTTCGCCAACGCCAGCCTGCACTGGGTCCCCGATCACCCGGCCGTGCTCGCCCGGTGGTGGGCGGCGCTGGCACCGGGTGGCCAGCTCGCCGTGCAGGTGCCGAGCAGCGCCGACCACGCGTCACATCTCGTCGCCGTCGAGGTCGCCAACGACGAGCCGTTCCTGTCGGCGATGGGTGGGCAGTCGCCGTCCGACCCTGTCGCCGACAACGTCCTGCCCCCCGAGGACTATGCCGTCCTGCTCAACGACCTCGGCGCCGTCCGCCAGCACGTGCGCTTGCAGGTGTACGGCCACCTGCTCGATCGGTCGTCGGACGTGGTCGAGTGGCTCAAGGGCACGTCGCTGACCCGCTTCGCCAAGGCCATGCCCGCCGACGTCTACGACCAGTTCCTCGACGAGTACCGCCGGCGGCTGCTCGCCGCGATCGGCGACACGGCGCCCTACTTCTACCCGTTCAAGCGGATCCTGTTCTGGGCGCTCAAGGCCTGAGCACGTCCGGCCCGCTGGCGAGCGTTCCGTTGCGGTCGAAGTGGCGCTTGGCCGCCCGCAGGCGGTCCCACTGCTCGCCGTAGTGCACCGCCCAGTCGTCGACGCCGAGTCGAATGGCGCTGATCGGGTACTGCGAGCCACCGAGCTGTTTGCACAGGTCGTAGAGCTTGCGGTTGTAGGCGAGCACGGGCTCGACGTCGGTCCCCGGTGGCAGTGAGCGCAGCGGGTCGAAGCCGATGCCGAGCTCCTCGTCCGGGGTCCGGAACAACGGGCGGGTGAACCGCGACCAGCGCATCGGGATGAGCAGCAGGTTGAAGGCGTCGCCGGGAACGATCGGGGCGATCGTCCGCTGCACCTCCTTCAGGAAGGTCTGCGCCTGCGACATCGGCACGAGAAGGTCGCACCACGGGTTCGGGCGCCTCGGCAGGTTCGTCGGCACGCGACTCGACCAGTCGAGGAAGTCGAGATCGGTGATGAGCGTCTGCTCGGGGACGTGGCCGAGCCCGGTCAGCAGGGCGACGTCGTCCGGCGGGTCGTCGCCGTCGTGGAAGCTGATCGCCTCGAGCAGGTACAGCCACTCGCCGGGAGCAGTGGCGATGATGAACGACTCCATCTGGTCGAACCGTTCGTCGTCCATCAGCGTGGTGAGGTCGGCGAGCAGGTGGTCGAGGTCGGGGTAGATGAGGTCGTACAGGCGCACGGTCGTCGGCGCCGGGACGAGCCGCATCGTCGCTTCGACGATCACCCCGACCTGGCCCTGGCCGGCGAGCAGCATCTCGAACAGCTCGCTGTGGTGCCGCGGCGAGCAGCTCACGATGTGGCCGTCGCCGGTGACCGCCTGCAGGGCGACGACGTGGTCGATCTGGGCGCCGGCGCGGAAGGACATGGCACCGATCCCGCCGACCGACAGCGTGCCGCCGACGGTCTGGCCGATGTAGTCGGGCAGCACGGGCGGCATCAGCCCTGCAGCCAACGTCGCCGGCAGGACCGCGTTCCAGCGGCACCCGGCACCGACGGTGATGCAGCCGTCGACGATCGGCCCGATGTCGTCGAACGTCGTCAGGTCGAACACGATCGCCGCGTGGTGCTGCGACTGCCCGAACACCGTGTGGGCGGCGCCGCGGCCGACGACGCGGATCCCGTGGCGGCCGGCGAAGCGGAGCATTCGCGAGATGTCCTCGACCGAGCCGGGGCGCAGCACGGCGATCGGCTCCTCGCTGACGATCTGGCCGAAGTCCTGGGCGTAGGCGCGGCGGGTGGCGTCGTCGAGGAGCAGCGAGCCGTCGAGGCGCGGCACCTCGTCGAACGGCGAGGCCGAGCCGCCGTCAGCCGACGCCGTGACCCAGGTGCCGAGGCCGCCGTGGAACCCGATGACGGCCGCGCCGGCGACGGCCTTCATCGCGGAACATGTGAACGTGCGGCGGCTGAGTGACACGAAGGTCGATTCGACACGTCCCGCGGCCCCGAGTCTTGGAGAACACCTGAGCATGTGGTGGAGAGGCACCCAGCCCGCGCCGTGACGCCGAAGTAGCCTCGCGCCATGGCTCGATTCGGCAGGGTGCTCACGGCGATGATCACGCCGTTCACCGACGACGGCTCGCTCGACGTCGACGGGGCGACCACGCTCGCTCGCTGGTTGCAGGAGCAGGGCAACGAGGGGCTTGTCGTCGCCGGCACGACCGGGGAGGCGCCGACGCTGAGCGACGCCGAGAAGCTCACCGTGTGGGAAGCCGTCGCCGACGCCGTGACGATCCCGGTGATCGCCGGCTCGACCACGGCCGACACGGCGCACTCCGTGCACCTCACGGCAGAGGCCTCCAAGCTCGGCATCGCCGGCGTGCTCGCCCTGTGCCCGTACTACAACCGGCCGTCGCAGGCCGGCATCGAGGTGCACCTGCGCGCCGTCGCCGAGGCGTCCGACCTCCCCGTGCTGATCTACGACATCCCGGTGCGCACCGGACGCAAGGTGTCCACGGCGCTGCTCGCCCGTCTCGCTCACGAGGTCGACAACATCGTCGGCGTCAAGGACGCGGCCGGCAACCCGGCCGAGACGGCCCGCCTCGTCGCCGCCGCCCCGGACGGCTACGAGGTGTACAGCGGTGACGACGCGATGACCCTGCCGCTGCTCGCCGTCGGCGCCGTCGGCCTGATCGGCGTCGCCACGCACTGGGTCGCATCCGACGTCGTCGAGATGTTCGACCGCTGGGAGGCCGGCGATCCTGCCGGCGCCCGCCGGGTCAACGACCGCCTGCTGGAGAGCTGGGCGTTCGAGACGGGCGACGAGGCCCCCAACCCCGGCCCGGCCAAGGCGATGCTGCGCCACCTCGGCCAGCCCGCCGGCCACTGCCGCCCGCCGATGGGCGTCGACCCGCCGTGGCTCGCCGGCCGCGCCGCCGAGGTCCACGCCGCCCTGGTCGCCGCGCGTGCGTAAGCCCCGACATCTGGGCGGGAATCGTTTCCGGGCGGGATCCGTCCCGGAATCCGAGCACAGATCCCGCCCAGACGAGGATCCCGCCCAGATTGGGGAGGGCACATGGCTGAGACCGTGCGGATCGTCTTCCTCGGGGGGTTGGGGGAGATCGGGCGCAACTGCATGGCCGTCGAGCAGGGCACGGGCGACTCCCGGCGCATCCTGCTCATCGACTGCGGGCTGATGTTCCCCGGCCCTGACCTGCACGGCATCGACCTCGTGCTGCCCGACTTCACCTACCTGCGCGAGAACGCCCAGCGCATCGACGCCATCGCCGCCACCCACGGCCACGAGGACCACGTCGGGGGCATCCAGTTCCTGCTGCGCGAGGTCAGCGTGCCGATCTACGGCTCGGCGCTCACGCTCGGGCTCGCCCGCAACCGCATCGAGGAGGCCGGCCTCCTCGGGCGCACCAGCCTCAACCCGGTGGGCGACGGCGAGCGGCTGCGCATCGGCGCCTTCGACGTCGAGTTCATCCCCGTCACCCACAGCGTCCCCCACGCCCACGCCATCGCCGTGCACACCCCCCAAGGCGTCGTGCTGCACTCCGGCGACTTCAAGCTCGACCTCACGCCGGTCGACGACCGCCGCACCGACCTCGCCCGCATCGGCGAGCTCGCCCGCACCGACGGCATCCGCGTCCTGCTCGCCGACTCGACCAACGCCGAGGAGGCCGGCCACGCACCGAGCGAGCGCAGCGTCGGGCGGGTGCTGCGGTCGCTGTTCGCCGAGCACCGTGACCGGCGGATCATCACGGCCAGCTTCGCCAGCCACCTCCACCGCATCCAGCAGATCAGCGACGCCGCCATCGAGAGCGGCCGCAAGGTGGCCACGCTGGGGTTGAGCATGCGCAAGAACGTGCAGCTCGGCCTCGACCTCGGGATCGTCCGCATCCCGGCGAGCTCGATGGTCGACATCGAGGACATCGACCGCTACCCACCCGGCGAGGTGTGCGTCATCTCCACCGGTTCGCAGGGTGAGCCGATGTCGGCGCTGGCGCTGCTCGCCCGCGGCGAGAACAAGTTCGTCAAGCTCTCCGAGCACGACACGGTGATCCTGTCCAGCCACGCCATCCCGGGCAACGAGAGCAACGTCAACCGGGTGATGGACGGCCTGCTCAAGGCCGGCGCCGAGGTCGTGCACTCGGGGATCCAGGACGTCCACGCCACCGGACACGCCCAGGCCGACGAGCTGAAGACGTACCTGTCGATCGCTCGCCCGGAGTGGTACGTGCCGATCCACGGCGAGTTCCGCCACCTCATGGCCAACGCCCGCCTCGGCGAGGTGATGGGCGTGCAACGCGACCGGGTCATCGTGTGCGAGAACGGCGACGTGCTGGAGATCACCGACCGGGGCGTGGAGGTGGCCGGTCGGGTGCCGGCCGGCTACCTGTACGTCGACGGCATCGTCGGCGACGTCGGCTCGGGCGTGCTGCGCGACCGGCGGGTGCTGGCGAGCGAGGGCGTGGTGGTGGTCGTCGTGACCGTCGACACGCAGACGGGAAAGGTGCTCGTCGGACCGGAGATCATCACGCGCGGCTGGGTGTACGCGCCCGAGGCCGAGGACCTCCTCGACGAGGCCTGCGACACGATCGCCGCGGCGGTCGAGGCGGCGCTGGCGTCGGGGGTCCGCGACGTCGAGGCGCTCGAGCGCGACGTGCGGCGCGCCGCCGGCAAGTTCGTCAGCGACCGCACCCGTCGCCGTCCGATGATCGTCCCCGTCGTGATGGAGGCGTGATCCGAGTGTTCGACGCCATCGGAGTGTCCGGTGTGCGGACGCCGGTCGCTCAACACTCGGATGGACTGGCTTGAGGCGAGGGCTCGTGCTCGCCCTCACCCTGTCAGCGTGTGGCGGCGACGGCGACGACAACGTCACGCCGGTACTCGACCAGATCGCTCCGGCCGTCGCCGCCATCGAGGCGGAGCTGGGCGGGCCGCAGCAGTACTTCGAGATCAACGCCACGCCGCAGCTCGTCAACCTGTTCGTCGCCATCGACGGGGCGACACGCGTGGCTCCCTACGTGTACGTCGGTGGCGAGTTGGCGCCCGCGGCCGATCCGGCCGGCGCCGAAGGTCCGACGTTCGGCAGCGAGTCGCTGTCGTTCGACCCCGACGCCGTGCTCGATGCCGTCGGGGCCGAGCTGCCGGACGCCGATGTCGAACTCTTCTCCATCGCCGGCAACCCGGTGCAGTACCGCGCCAGCGTCCAGTCCGACGACGGTGGCGCCCTCGAGGTCGTCGTCGCCGCCGACGGAAGGGTCCTGTCCGTCGACCCGGTCGGCTGAGTACCGTGAAATCCGCCATGACCACCTGGGGTCCTTCGAAGCGCCGAACAGCCAAGAGCCGCGCGCCGTCGCCCGCCAAGCCGGGCAAGCCGGGCAAGCCGACCGCGCCTGCGCCGGCCCCAGCGCCCGTCGAGGACCGTCACCACGAGCTGATCGGCATCGGGTTGATCATCGGCGGCGCCCTCATCGGCCTGGCCATCTACTTCGACCTCGCCGGTCCGCTGGGGCGCGCCGTGGAGACGCTGCTCGGGTGGTTCGTCGGCCTCGGTCGCTACGCCATCCCCGCCGGTCTCGTCGCTGCCGGCGTGGCGCTGGTGTCCAAGGGTCAGTCGTCGAGTCCGGGCCGCCTGGCCATCGGCTGGGGCATGATCGCCATGGCCGTCGTCGGCATCGCCCACGTCCTCAACGGACCCGACGGGTTCACCGACCTCGACGACATGAAGACGTCCGGCGGGTTCATCGGTGCGCTCGGCGCCGAACCGCTGCAGGCCCTGCTCGCCCCGGCCGGCGCGTTCATCCTGCTGCTCGCCCTCGGCATGGGCGGGGCGCTGCTGATCACCCGCACGTCGGTGAAGACGATGGCCATGCGCACGAGCGCGGGTGTCGGGTCGGTCGCCAGGCCACTCGGACGCGCCGCCCGCCAAGCACTGCGCGAGCTGTCGACGTTGAGCAGCGAGCGCGGCGGCGACGACGACGACCGCACCGTCGCCACCGGCCACGCCCGAGCCCTGCCGCCGCCGCAGCTCTACGACGCCGCCGACGACTTCGCCGACCCGCCGGCGAGCAAGCCGACTGGCCGTCAGGGTGGGCGGGCCAAGGCGGCATCCACCGCCGAGTCCGGCGCCCAGCTCGGCGAGTGGACGCTGCCGCCGATCGACTACCTCCACCGCACCGGCGCGCACACCGTGAACCGGGCCGAGGTCGAGGCACGCGGGAGGGTGCTCGAGGAGTCGCTGGCCCAGCACGGCGTGGAGACGTCACTCGTCGGCATGACCGTCGGCCCCACCGTGACGCGCTTCGAGCTCGAGCTCGGCGCCGGCGTCAAGGTCGCCCGCGTGACGAGCCTGCAGCGCGACATCGCCTACGCCATGGCGGCAACCGACGTCCGCATCCTCGCCCCGATCCCTGGACGCTCGGCGATCGGCGTCGAGGTGCCCAACCACACCCGCCAGCTCGTCGCCCTCGGCGACCTGCTCGTCTCCTCGGAGGCACGCGCCGCCAGCGGGCCGCTCGACGTCGCCATCGGCAAGGACATCGCCGGCAAGTCGGTGTTCCTCGACCTGGCCACCACGCCGCACCTGCTGATCGCCGGGGCCACCGGCGCAGGCAAGTCGAGCTGCATCAACTGCATCATCACGTCGCTCCTGATGCGCACGACGCCCGACCAGGTGCGGCTGATCCTCGTCGACCCCAAGCAGGTCGAGATGGGTCAGTACAACCGTCTGCCGCACCTGCTCACCCAGCCCGTCACCAACCCGAAGAAGGCGGCCAACGCCCTCGGCTGGGCGGTGAAGGAGATGGAGCGTCGCTACGACGTGCTCTACGAGGTCGGCTTCCGCGACGTCGGCGGGTACAACGCGGCGTTCGACAAGGGGGCGCTGGTCGCCGACGGCGATCGGCAGTACGAGCGGCTGCCGTACATCGTCGTCGTGGTCGACGAGCTCAACGACCTGATGATGGTGGCGGCACGCGACGTCGAGGAGTCGATCACGCGGATCGCCCAGAAGGCCCGCGCCGTCGGCATCCACCTGATCATCGCCACGCAGCGCCCGAGCGTGAACGTCATCACCGGCGTGATCAAGGCGAACATCCCGGCGCGCATCGCCTTCGCCGTGTCCAGCCTCACCGACTCACGGGTCATCCTCGATCAGCCAGGCGCGGAGAAGCTCGTCGGCAAGGGCGACATGCTGCTGCTGCCCGGCAACTCGTCGGTCTCCCAGCGCATCCAGGGCTCCTTCGTCGGCGAGGAGGAGGTGCGCAAGGTCGTCGCCCACTGGCGACGGCAAGCGCCGGAGGTCACGTACGTCAGCGGAGTCGAGAGCGGTGGCGCCGACATTGCCGGCGACGACCTCGTCACGTCCAACGCCAACGCCTTCAGCGCGGCGAACGATGACGACGACGAGGCGATGGTGCGCCAGGCGATGGAGCTGGTCGTGCGCAGCCAGCTCGGCTCGACCTCGATGTTGCAGCGCAAGCTGAAGGTCGGCTTCGCCCGCGCCGGGCGGATCATGGACCTGCTCGAGCAGCGCGGCGTCGTCGGCCCGAGCGAGGGCTCCAAGGCGCGGGCCGTGCTGATGACCGTCGAGGAGTTCGAGCTCTCCCAGAACACCGAGTAGTAGCCAGATAGCCTGGTGCGACGTGCCCCAGCGCTTCTACGTCGAGACGCTGGGCTGTCCGAAGAACCAGGTCGATTCGGAGAAACTGATCGGCACGCTGCTCGCCGGCGGACTGCAGCCTGTCGACGAGCCCGATGACGCCGACCTCCTCGTCGTCAACACGTGCGCCTTCATCGAGGCCGCCCGGCAGGAGTCGATCGACACCGTGCTGGCGCTCGACGAGCGCCGGCGCGACGGTGCCCGCCTCGTCGTCACCGGCTGCATGGCCGAGCGCTACGGCGACGAGCTGGCCGCCGCCCTGCCCGAGGTCGACCAGGTCGCCGGGTTCGGTGTCCCGCTCGTCGCTCCACCTGCCGAGCGCCGCCAGCTGATCCCCGTGCGGTCCGTCGACGTGCCCGAGCTCGACCTGCTCAACCTGCCGCGGCCCAAGGCGTCGAGCCCGTGGGCGTACGTCAAGATCGCCGAGGGCTGTGACCGCTCGTGCGGGTTCTGCGCCATCCCGTCGTTCCGGGGGCCGCAGCGCAGCCGCTCGGTGGCGTCGATCCTCGCCGAGGTCGACGAGCTGCAGGCCCGCGAGATCGTGCTCGTCGCCCAGGACCTCGCCTCCTACGGCAAGGACGTCCCGGGCGAGCTCGGCGCCGGCGCCATCGTCCCGCTCGTCCGCGCTGTGACTGACCTCGTCGACCGCGTTCGGCTGCTGTACCTGTACCCGAGCGATCTCACCGACGGCCTCGTCGACGCCATCTGCGACACGGGTGTGCCGTACTTCGACCTGTCGCTGCAGCACGTCAGCAAGCCGCTGCTGCGGCGGATGCGCCGCTGGGGTGACGGCGAGCGCTTCCTGCGGCGCATCGAGGACATCCGCCGCCGGGAGCCCGACGCCGCGTTCCGCAGCAACTTCATCGTCGGTTACCCGGGCGAGACCGAGGCCGACCACGACCTCCTGCTGCGCTTCGTCGAGGCCGCCGACCTCGACTGGTGCGGGTTCTTCGCCTACAGCCGCGAGGACGGTACGTACGCCGCCGACCTCGACGGCACGGTGCCGGCCGGCCTGATGGCCGAGCGCCTCGGCGAGCTGACCGAGCTGCAGGACGCCATCACGGCCCGCCGCCGCGACGAGCTGATCGGCCGGCATGTCGACGTGCTGGTCGACGCGCGAGGCGTCGGGCGCAGCCACCGCGAGGCGCCCGAGATCGACGGCGTCGTCCACGTCGGGCATGATCTTGCGGTGGGGGAGATCGTGGGCGTGGAGATCGTCGACGCACTCGGCCCCGACCTGATCGCCGCCGGGGCGTCGATCGTCGAGGGCGACGGCTGATGGTCGACCCCAACGCGCTCGCCACCTGGGCCAACGCCATCACGGTCGGCCGTCTGCTGCTCTCGCCGCTGATGTTCTGGGTGATCCCCGACGACGACAAGGGGGCGTGGATCGCCTTCGGGTTGTGGTTCCTGCTGTGCGTCAGCGACTACGTCGACGGTGTGCTGGCTCGTCGCCACGGCACGACGCGCTCGGGCGCCTTCCTCGACCCCCTCGCCGACAAGGTGCTCGTGCTCGGGGCGATGTTCACGCTCGTCGGCAACGGCGTGTTCTGGGTCGTTCCCGTGGTGATCATCGCTGTTCGCGAGTTCATCATCACGATGTACCGGACGGTCATCGGCAACCGCGGTGTCAGCATTCCGGCCAGCCGGATGGCCAAGCGCAAGACGCTCGCCCAGCAGCTCGCCGTCGGCTTCGCCCTGCTGCCGCTCACCGCCGTCGACGCCACGTGGCTGTGGAACGGGCTGTTGTGGCTGGCCGTCGTGCTCGCCGTCTGGAGCGGCGCCGACTACCTCCGCCAGGCGCGTGTCGGGCGTCCCGAAGCCATCCATGCGATGTGACGTGCTGGCGGTCGGCACGGAGCTGCTGCTCGGCCAGATCCACGACACCAACTCGGCCTGGATCGGCGAGCAGCTGGCGCTGAGCGGCATCGCCTCGCTCGCCCAGGTCAAGGTCGGCGACAACACCGGCCGCATCACCGCCGCCCTGCGCCGGCTGCTCGACGAGGCCGACGCGGTCATCGTCACGGGCGGGCTCGGCCCGACCCACGACGACCTGACCCGCGACGCGATCGCCGAGCTGATGGGCGTCGACCTGGTCGCCGACGATGCCGTCGCCGACGTCATCCGCCAGCTCTTCGCCGCACGCGGCCGGCGGATGCCCGAGAACAACTTGCGTCAAGCGCTCGTCCCCGTTGGCGCGGCGGTGATCCCACAGACGCGCGGGACGGCGCCGGGTCTGATCTGCCCGGTCGCCGGCGACAAGGTGGTCTACGCCGTGCCGGGGGTGCCCCACGAGATGCGCGACATGCTCGAGCGGGCGGTGCTGCCCGACCTGCGCGCTCGGGGAGGCGAACCCGGCGTCATCGCCAGCCGCGTCCTGCACACGTGGGGGGAGAGCGAGAGTGGGCTGAACGAGCGGCTCGACGACGTCATCGCCCGGCTCGACGAGGCCGGTGACCCGACGATCGCCTTCCTCGCCAGGGGGTGGAACGGGCTCGACGTGAGGCTGACGACGCGCCAGCCCGACGACGCCGCCGCGGCCGCCGTGCTCGACCGTGCGGAGGCCGAGCTGCGCGAGCTGCTCGGCCCGCTCGTCTACGGCCTGGACGGCGAGTCGATGGAGTCCGTGGTGCTCGACCGGTTGCGCGCGCAGGGCCTGACGCTCGGCGTCGCCGAGTCCCTCACGGGCGGCCTCGTCGCAGCCAGGCTGACGGCGATCCCGGGCGCGAGCGACGTGCTGCGCGGTGCCGTCGTGTCCTACGCCAGCGCGGTCAAGTTCGACCTGCTCGGCGTGGCGGCCGGACCGGTCGTCAACGAGCCGGCGGCGGTCGAGATGGCCGAAGGCGTCCGGCGCGTACTCGGCGCTGACGTCGGTCTCGGCCTCACGGGCGTCGCCGGGCCGTCCGAGCAGGACGGCGTCGCCGTGGGGACAGTGTGCATCGCCGTCGCCCTGCCCACCGGGACGCACGCGAGGACACTTCGCCTCGGCACCGAGCGCGAGCAGATCCGCCAGTTCGCCGTGATCAGCGCCCTCGACCTGCTGCGCCGTTCCGGTCCGTGGTGAGCGACGGCCAGCTCCCGCCCCGCCGGCCGCCGCGCGTCGGTGACACCAGCGCGCCCGTCACGACGATCATGGTGCTCGCCGTGGCCGCGGTCGCCGTCATCGCCGGGTTCCTCATCCTGCGCTCGATCACCGACCCGGACGCCGGATCCGACGACGTCGCCAGCGACGCCGCCACGACGACGATCAACGCCCCGCAGACCACCACGGGCATGACGCTGCCGAACGTGGAGACGACCACGACGACCTCGACCACGACGACCACGATCGTTCCGATCGTCCCGAAGTCGGCGGCCACCGTCGTCGTCGCCAACGCCAGCGGGCTCGACGGCTCCGCGACGGCGATGACCTCCGCCCTCACGGCCGACGGCTACAAGACCATCCCCGTCGCCAACGCCACAGGACCCCGGCTCGAGCAATCGATCATCTACTACCTCCAGGGAGACCGCGCATCGCTCGGCGTCGCCCGTCTGCTCGCCGAGCAGATCCCGTCGGCGCGAACGCTGCCGATGCCTCAACCTCCACCGCTCGACCGTCCGCTCAACGGAGCCACCGTGGCGTTGCTGCTCGGCAAGGACGCCGCCGGGCGTCCCCTCGCCGAGCTGCAAGCGGACTGAGACATCACACGGCGCTCCCGACAGGATTCGAACCTGCGCACTGCGGATTAGAAGGCCGCTGCTCTGTCCTGACTGAGCTACGGGAGCCGGTGCCGCAGAGGCTAGGCGAGTACGTTCTCGCCGGTGCGGAGGCGTTGGCAGCTGCTCATCGTCCCGCTCGCAGCGTCCGAATCCGGCCATGTCGCCGTAGCCTTGGAACGCTGTTGTCCCCCCGGTTGTGACGAGGTCGCTTGGTGAACTTCAAGAAGGGCGAAACCATCATCTACCCCCAGCACGGTGCGTGCATCGTGATGGGGACGAAGAAGATGGAGGCGTTCGGTGAGAAGCGCGAGTACCTCATCCTGCAGACCGTCATCAACGAGATGACCCTGAAGGTGCCCGTCGACATGGCCGAGGAAGTTGGCGTGCGTCCGCCGGTGTCGGCGGACGAGCTCGAGGATCTCGTGGCCGTGCTGTCCAAGCCGGACCCCCGGGTGCCGTCGAACTGGAGCCGGCGGTTCAAGAACCACCAGGAGAAGCTCAAGTCCGGCGACGTCTACCAGGTCGCCGAGGTCGTGCGGAACCTCGCCGCCCGCAACCGTGACGCGTCACTGTCGGCCGCCGAGCGGACGATGTACGAGCGGGCCAGGGTGAACCTCGTCAGCGAGATCTCCCCGGCGCTCAAGGTGACGGCCGAGGAGGCCGAGGCCTACCTCGACCAGGCGCTCGCCAAGGGCGTCCTCAAGCCGGCCAAAGAGCCGGCCAAGAAGCGCTGACCGCCCGACGTTCGATCGCCCGCCCCTCCACCCGGCGAACTGGGCGCGATCTGTCTCGGATTCCGAGACGATTCGCGCCCAGAGACGGATCGCGCCCAGATGTCGGAGCGTTTTCGCTCCCCGGGGCCGCAGTCGCCGTCCCGTCACCAGCGCACGGCGACCACCAGGGAGCCTCTAGATGTAAACACACGTGTATACATAAGGTCAATGGCGCACACGCAGAGACTTCCGCGAGAGGCGCGCCGCGCCCAGGTCGTCGAGGCCGCCGCGGCCGCCTTCCTGCGTGGCGGGTACGACGGCACGTCGATGGACGACGTCGCCGCCGAAGCCGGCGTGTCACGCCTGATCCTCTACCGCCTGTTCGACAACAAGCCGGCGCTGTATCGAGCCGTGCTGCGGACCCCGTTGCGCGCCCTCGCCGACGCGTTCGCCGACCTCTCCTCCGACGAGGTCCGCGAGCTCGGTGCGTCGAGGCTCATCATGCCCGTGGCCAGGGCGCATCCGGACGCCTTCCGGTTGCTCTGGCGCCACGCCTCGCGCGAACCGGACTTCGCCGACATGGCCATGGGGTTCCGCGACTACGTGACGAACTTCGCCCGCATGCTGCTGGCGGCGTTCATCGATGAGGAGTTGCTCCTCGACTGGGCCTCGCGCACCGCCGGCGCCCACCTCATGGAGGGGATCTGCACCTGGCTCGACGTCGGCGACCCCGCTCGCGACGACGAGGCGGCGCTGAAGATCCGTGACGGCATCAGGGCGATGGCCGCGGCCTGGGTGTCACCCCGCAACTGAGGCGGCGAGGGCATCGACGACGCGGTCGATCTGCTCGTCGGTGATGACCAGCGGCGGGCAGAACGTCAGCGTGTCAGCGCCGATCGCCCGCGTGATCACGCCACGCTCGGCCATGCGATCGCGCACGGCGACGGCGTCGTGGCCTGCAGCCAGACCGGCCGCCCACACCGCCCCGACGCCCCGGGCTTCGGCGATCGTCCCGTCGGCGGCCAGGGCCGACAGCCCGTCGGCGAGCCGCTTGCCGACGGCGCCGGCCCGCTCGACGAGACCCTCGCGCTCCAGGATCGCCAGGTTCACCAGGCCGGCTGCGCACGCAGCCGGATGTCCCGAGTAGGTGTAGCCGTGGCGCAGGATGAATGCCGGATCCGCCTCCAACGCCCGGCGGACGCGGTCGCCCACGATGACGCCACCGAGCGGCTGGTAGCCGGACGTCACCGCCTTGGCGAACGTCGTCATGTCGGGGACCACGCCGTAGTGATCGGCGGCGAACCACGAGCCCAGCCGGCCGAACCCGGTGATCACCTCGTCGAACACGAGCAGGGCGCCGTGATGGTCGCAGAGGCGGCGCAGCTCGGCGAGGTAGCCATCGGGTGGCGGGAACACGCCACCGGCGCCCTGGACCGGCTCGGTGATCACCGCGGCCACCGCCTGCTCGGCCATCAGCACGGCGATCGGCTCGGGGTCGTCGCTCGGCACCTGCACCATCTCCGGGACGAGCGGGCCCCATCCCTGCTTGTTCAGGGGGAGGCCCTGGGCGCTCGTGCCGCCGAGGTTCGTGCCGTGGTAGCCGCGCTGGCGGCTGATCACCACCGTGCGCTCGGCGTCGCCCGACAGTGAGTGGGTGAGGCGGGCCAGCTTGATCGCCGTGTCCACGGCCTCGGACCCCGAGCCGCAGAGGAACACCCTGGCGTCGGGGATCGGTGAGAGCTCGGCCACCCGCTCGGCGAGCTCGTCGGCCGGTCGATTGGAGAACGGCTCGAAGCACGAGTACGCCTCGAGCGTCGAGAGCTGCCCGGCGACGGCCTCGGCGATCTCCGCGCGACCATGACCGGCCGCGCAGTACCACAGGCTGGCCATGGCGTCGACGTACTCGCGCCCGTCCTCGTCCCACACCAGTGCCCCCTCGCCGCGGGCGATCACGGTGAAGTCGGTGCGCGCCGCGCGGGTGAACGGGTGCAGGAAGCGGGGCAGGTCGGCCATCTGCCGACGGTACGCGACGGTGGAGCACCCATCTGCAAGCCTGACGCCGTGTTCGAGGCGACGGTGCTGACCTGGAACGTCCAGGGCTCCCATGGCGTCGATGTCGATGCGGTCGCCGACGTCGTCCGCGCCGTCGAACCGGACCTCGTCGCGCTGCAGGAGGTGCAGCGCCGCCACGCCGCCGCCTTGGCGTCCGCCATGTCGATGTCGACGAGGCGGTGGGCGTTCAAGCACTGGCCCGTCGTCCAGCCGCCGGAGGGCCTGGCCGTGCTCACGCCGCACCGCCTGGTGCGGGCGACGACCTTCCACCTCCGCCGGGCGCCGTTCTGGTCGTGGAAGCGACGTATCGGGATCGACGCCACGGTCGAGGCGGACGGGCACGAGCTGCGGGTGATCGACGTCCACCTGTCCAGCCACGATCTGGGACAGCGCTCCCGCGAAGCAGCGGCAATCGTCGCCCGGGCCGGCGGACTCGACCCGGCGCCGGTCATCGTCGGCGACCTCAATGACGGCCCCGACCTCAGTGCTCCGGCCGAGCTCGCCCGCGCCGGCTGGCTCGACGCCTGGGCCGAGGTCAACGGGGCCGACGGCGGGGCGACCAACTGGACGCCCGGGGAGCGAGCCGGGCGCGTCCCCACGCAGCGGCTGGACTACGTCTTCGCGCCTCACGGGTCCCTCGTCGGGGCGTGCACCATCCCCATCGACCACGAGCGCCTCGATTCCGTGGCCGCTCTGTCCGACCACCTCCCTCTGGTCGCCACCATTCGCCTGCCGTGAGCGGTCGGGGCGCGGCGAAATCGTGCCGCTAGGGTGCGCCGCATGTCGACGGAGGACGCCCGCCTGGACCAGATGCTCGACGACGACGGTGTGCTGGTGCTGAGTGGAGAGATCGACAGCTACACCACGTCGGACCTGGCCACACGCCTGGCCGGAGACCCACCGGTCGACGCGATCGACCTGGCAGGGATCACGTTCATCGACTCCTCCGGTCTGCGCACGCTCATCGAGGCCGACCGGTCGCGACGTGAGGACGGCCGGGCACTCGCCATCCGGAGGCCCAGCACGGCGGTGCAGCGCCTGTTCGAGATCAGCGGCCTCGCCGGCCACTTCGACGTCACGACCTGACGTCGGACCCCATCGGCTGCTCCCCGGTCGCCACCCCGCCGTCCACGGACACGGCATAGCCGAGCTTCGGGTCGCGCTGGATGCGCTGCACGTCGAGCAGGATCGCCCGCCGGTCGGCGTCGGTCGGGGGCATGCCGTCGAGCAGCCGGCGCGGAGACAGGTCGTCGGCCACGACCTCGTTGAGCTCGGCCGACATCAGGATCACGCGGCTGACGAGGTGGAACCAGCTGAGCAGGGCGAGGACCGTGGCGAACGTGCCGCTGATGTCGCCTGCGCCGTCGAGGAAGTGACGCACGATGAAGCTGGCCAGCAACTGCAACAGGACGAGCAGCACGGCGGCGACCAACGCCCCGGGGAGCAGGTGGCGCCACGGCCTCCGTCGTGCCGGGAGCACCGAGAACGTCATCAGCAGCATGAGCGTGTTGACGACGAACGTGCCGGCGAGGCCGAGGATCCCCGTGGTCCAGCCGACGTCGAAGATCGTTGCCACGTTGGAGGCGATCGTCGACAGGCAGATCCCGACGCCGAACAGGACGAGGAACGCCAGCGCCCTGACCCGCTTGATGACGAAGTTCGGGCGCTGGTGGACGGGCACGTCCTCCACGATGTTGAGGCCGTGCTGCAGCGCGCTGACGGCCGCCAGCCCGGCCCAGATGGCGGTCGCCAGACCGATGACGAGCACCCAGCCACTGCCGGGCACGGTGTCCTCGCCGAGTTGCGAACCGATCAACGGGATCCGTCCCACGGCGCCGTCGATGAGCTCCTTGCGAAGCTCGTCGTTGTCCTTCAACACGATGCCGAGCACGGTGACGAACACGAGCATCAGGGGGAACACGCTGAAGAACGAGTAGTACGAGACGGTCGCCGCCAGCCGGCTGCCGTCGTGCTCGCCGAAGCGCTTGGACACGGCGACCGGCAGGGCCAGCACGCGGTGGCGCTGCTGGAGGCGATTCAGCCGGTCGAGCACCTCCACGCTGCCGGTGTACCACGCTGGGGCGGGCCGCCAACGCACGACTGTTCGTTTCACCTGGGCCGTTGCGGGGAAAGCGGACGGACATGACCGGTGAGCTGGCGGCTGCACTCGTGCTCGACGTGCCACCGAGCCGGTCCGAGATCAGGTCGGCTCGGCAAGCTGTCGTCGCCCACCTCACGCACCACGCCGTGCCCACCGTGATCGTCGACGACTTCGAGCTGGTGACCAGTGAGCTGGTCACGAACGCCGTGATCCACGCGCCGGCGAGCGCCCCGGTGCGTCTCGAGCTCGCCGTGTGGGACGACGTCGTGCTGGCCGTCTCCAACATCGGATCCGCCGACGCCATCCCCCCGATCGAGGAGTGGCAGCTGGCACCGGCGTTGCCGGTGTCCGGCCGGGGCCTGGGCATCGTCCGCCGCCTGTGCGACGAAGTGCACGTCGAGCAGCGGGGCGACCGCGCCGCCGTCGTGTGTCGCCGGCGGTTGCCCGACGGAGGGGCGGCGCCGTGACGGCCGCCGTCTCGATCACCGTCGTCATCATCAACGATTACGAACTCGTCGTTCGTGGCGTGCAGGCCATGCTGGCGCCGTACGGCCACCGCGTCGAGGTGGTCGATCTGGAGACGGGCAACGGACCGACGCTGCCGGCTGACGTCGCCCTGTTCGACACGTTCGCCGGCCGTCGTCACACGCTCAACCGGGCGGCCGAGATGGTCCGTGACGGCAACGCCCACCACGTGGTGCTGTACACCTGGGACGCCGCCCCCGAGTTCGTCAGGGCGGCGCGAGACGTCGGCGTCTCCGGCGTCGTGCTGAAGACGCGGTCCGCTGATCTGCTCGTCGACAGCATCGAGCGCATCGTCGCCGGCGAGGCGGTCGGCTTCGACGAGTCGTCGCCGAACGGTTCGCCGGCGCGCGTCGTCGAGCTGTCCGATCGTGAGTCGGAGGTGCTCGCGCTCATCGCCCGCGGGCTGACCAACGCCGAGATCGCCGACGAGCTGTACCTGTCCGTGGAGACGGTGAAGACGTACGTCAAGCGGCTGTACGCCAAGCTCGACGTGCACAACCGGGCGCAAGCGGCCGTTGCTGCGTCGTCACAGCAGCTGATCCCGAGAACCGCCTGATTGTCCCCGTTCGGGGGACACGTGCCCCAAGATCGTGGGCGCAGACTGACTCTCGTGCCGATCTCTGGGGAGCAGATCGATGTCCAGGTCGTCGTGCGCTGCGGGTGCGCCGTGGTGACCCTCCGTGGCGACCTCGACGCGGCGACCGGGCTGCAGTTCGAGGCCGTGGTGGCGGGCATCGTGCGGGTGCCCGGTGTCGCCCGCCTCGAGGTCGACGGCCGGCAGCTGCAGTTCGTCGACTCCTCCGGTGTGTACGCCTTGCTGCGAGCACGGGCGGACGCTCTCGCAGCCGGCGTGGCGTGCTTCCTCGGGCCGGCATCGCCGGCACTCCGCCGGATCCTCGACCTGACGGGCGTCGGCACGCTTCATGATGCGTCGATGAACTGATCGGGCAGACTGTCGCCCGTGAGCTCACCCCCCGAGCACGAACCCGTGCGCCTCAGCATCCCGGCCGACCCCCGGTTCCTGTCCGCCGCGCGTGTGGTCGCCGCCTCGCTGGGGGCGGAGAGCGGGTTGAGCGTCGACGACCTGGAGGATCTCCGCCTCGGGGTCAACGAGCTGGTCTCCTGCCTCATCGAGGCGGTCGAGGGGGTCGGGCGCGTCGACCTCGAGCTGGAGAGCGCCGCCGGCTCGGTGACGGTGCGCGGGGAGATCAACGGTGGCGGCGGTTCCGCTGTCGCCGACGAGCTGACGGTGCGCATCCTGAGTGCCGTCGTCGACGAGCACGTCCTCGACGGTTCGTCGTTCAGTCTCACGAAGGTGTCGTCGCTACGTGACGAGTACTGACGACGTCGACGAAGAAGCGCTGTTCCGGGAGTTCCGCCGGACGCGCAGCCGGCGCACGCGCAACGATCTCGTCGAGCGCCACATGGGCCTCGCCGCCCACGTCGCCCGGCGCTTCGGCCGCCGCGGGCCGAGCGACGACGACCTCCGCCAGGTCGCCTTCCTCGCCCTGGTCAAGGCCGTCGACCGCTTCGACCCGGACCGCAACGTGGCCTTCTCGACGTTCGCCGGGCGCACGATCGAGGGCGAGATCAAGCGTCACTTCCGTGATCACACGTGGACGGTGCGCGTCCCTCGCTCGACGAAGGAGACGCACCTCCGGCTGCGCCGGGCCACCGACGAGCTGACCCAGCGCCTGGGGCGCTCACCGACCGTGCCGCAACTCGCCGAGCACCTCGGGATCGATGTCGACGAGGTGCTCGAGGGGATCGCCGCCGGCTCGGCGTACTCGACGGCAAGCCTCGACGCGCCGGTGGGCGATGATGGTGACGGCGCTCGCCAGCTCGGTGCCGAGGACGAGGGCTTCGGTCACGTCGCCGACGTCAGCCTGGTGACCGAGCTGATGACCGGGTTGCCCGAGCGCGAGCAGGAGATCGTCCGCTTGCGCTTCTTCGAGGAGCTCAGTCAGAGCGAGATCGCCGCCCGCGTCGGGATCTCGCAGATGCACGTCTCGCGCCTGTTGCGGCGCAGCTTCGAGGAGATGCGGCGGATGGCCGCGACGTCACTGACCAGTGGCGGCGGCGACAGCACGATCGGTGTGTGACCGCACCGGGTTGGCGCCATTCTCGCTGCCGACGTCGACGGCCGGATACGAACGGCGACGCCCGCGCATCCACCAGCCGACACCCACGAAGGCGACGAGGACAGCAGCGGCGAACAGCCACGGCTTGCGCGACGACGAACTCTTGGAGCCGGTCAGATCGGCGACACGATCGGGGATCGACTCGAATTGCTCGACAGCCAAGGAGGCGACGTCCTGCAACGCGCCAGCGCCACTCGACAGACCGCTCGACAGGGCATCGCTGACGCGCTCGGTGACGCTGCTGATCGTGGTCGTGCTCATGGTCTCTCCTAGGGGATGGTGGCGACAGCTGCTGGTGAGTGGTTCGTGCTCACCGGGGCGGGGGCGACAGGCGGGCGCCCGCTCGGTGAGGTCACACCAGTCTGGTCGATCTTGCGCTTCAGCGATGCACGACGGCGCGTGCCGTTGTCGGGGTCGAGCAGCCACGCCAGCGCGGCGCCGATGGCCATGGCCAAGAGGAGCTTCTTCATGACGACGCTCGTACCCCCTCGGTGGCGAGGTCAACCCAGGGCGTAGCGGTTACCGTCACGCCATGCGCACCGGTCCGCTGCTCGCAGCAACCCTCGCCTGCACCCTGGTCGTGGCTGCCTGCTCCGGCGACGATGACGACGACGGCGGGTCCAGCGACACGACCGCTGCGGCAGCGACGGCACCGGCGAGCGACGCTTCCGCGCCGGCGACCGGAGGCCGGCGAGGTCGTGGTCGGCGCCGTGCTCGAGCCGAGCAGCCTGGACATCGTCACGGTGGCCGGAGCGGCGCTCGACCAGATCCTGCTGGACAACGTCTACGAGACGCTGCTGACCTACAGCGACGCGGGTGAGATCGAGCCGGGCCTCGCCGAGGTGCCCGAGGTCTCCGAGGACGGCACCGTGTACACGTTCACGCTGCGCGACGGGGTGACGTTCCACAGCGGCGAGCCGCTGACGTCGGCCGACGTCGTGTGGTCGCTCGACGCCCAGCGCGCCGAGGGCGCCAACGAGGCCGAGCGCCTCGCCGGCATCGCCTCGGTCGAGGCACCCGACGACGCCACGGTCGTCGTCACGCTCAGCCGAGCCGGACAACGACTTCGCCTACCGCATGACCCGGCGGGCGGGCGCCGTGCTGCAGGCCGACGCCACCGGACTGGAGAACACGGCCAACGGCACCGGGCCGTTCACGTTCGTCGAGTGGAACGTCGGGGCGTCGATCACCCTCGCCCGCAACGACGCCTACTGGGGTGAGGCGCCGGCGATCAGCGGCGTCACGTTCCAGTACTTCCCCGACGATCCCAACGCCGCCGTCAACGCCTTCACGACGGGCGACGTCGACATCCTCACCGGCGTCAACACCGACCTCGTCGGGCCGTTGCTGGACAACCCCGACTACGTCGTCAACGAGGGCACGACCAACGGCGAGTTCACGCTCGGGATGAACAACGGGCGCGAGCCGTTCTCCAACCCGGACGTGCGCAAGGCGGTGCGCCAGGCGATCGACAAGGAGGGCTACAAGGAGCTGCTCAACGGGTTCGGCACGGTGATCGGCGGGCCGGTGCCACCGACCGACCCGTGGTACGAGGACCTCACCGGCGTCGTGCCCTACGACCCCGACGCGGCGCGCGCCGCGCTCGAGGCGGCGGGCTACGGCGACGGGCTCGACGTCACGCTGCCTGGCCGAACATCTACCCGACGAACGAGGGCCGAGTACGTCGCCTCGCAGCTCGCCGAGGTGGGCATCAACGTCACGATCGAGCCGATCGAGTTCACCGTGTGGCTCGACCAGGTGTACACGAACAAGGACTACGACATGACCGCGGTCCTGCACGTCGAGCCGCGGGACATCGGCAACTACGCCAACCCGGAGTACTACTGGCAGTACGACAACCCCGACGTGCAGCAACTGATCGGCGACGCCAGGACGACGACCGATCCGGACGAGGCCGTCGACCTGCTGAAGCAGGCCGCCCGGCAGATCTCCGAGGACTCGCCCGTCGACTGGCTGATCCTCGCCGCCGACCTGACGGTGTCGACACCGGACATCACCGGCTACCCGATCAACGACACCGCGTCGCGGTTCGACGCATCGGGGATCACCGTCACGCGATGACGCTGTACGTGCTGCGGCGGCTGGGCCTGCTGCTGCTCGCCATCGTCGTCACCACCGTCGTCGTCTTCCTGCTCCTCCGGCTGCTGCCCGGCGATCTCGCCAAGGTCATCGGCGGGACCCAGGCGACGCCCGAGCAGATCGCCGCCATCCGCGAGGAGCTCGGACTGAACCGGCCACTCGTCGTGCAGTACCTCGACTGGATCGGCGGCATCCTGCGTGGCGACTTCGGCACGTCGGCGCTGAATGGCGAGACGGTCACCAGCCAGCTCGGCGAGAAGCTCACCGTCAGCGCCCCGCTCGTGCTGGCGTCGACGGTGCTGTCGGTGATCGTCGCCGTGCCGCTCGGCATCATGGCCGGCGCCCGCCATCGCCGGGCCGACGGCGTCAGCATCTCGGTGGCCAGCCAGCTCGGCATCGCCGTGCCCTCGTTCTGGGCCGGGCTGATCCTGATCGTCGTCTTCGCCGTCAAGTTGGACTGGCTCCCGCCGGGCAGCTTCCCGCGCCAAGGGTGGGACGATCCGGCGGCGGCGGCGAAGGCGCTGGTGCTGCCGACGATCACGCTGGCGATCTCGCAGGGCGCCGTGCTGCTGCGGTTCGTGCGCTCGGCGACGCTCGACGTGCTGCACCAGGACTACATCCGCACGGCCCGCGCCAAGGGACTGACGCGGAACCAGGCCCTGTACCGCCACGGCCTGCGCAACGCCTCGATCCCGATCATCTCCATCCTCGGCGTGCAGGTCGCCAGCCTGATCGCCGGCGTGGTCGTCATCGAGCAGGTGTTCAACCTGCCCGGGCGTCGGCCAGATGCTGGTCCGCGACATCGGCCTCCGCGACCTGGAGAAGGTCCAGGGCACGGTCCTGTTGATCGCCATCATCGTGCTGGTGATCGGCTTCGTCGTCGACGTCCTCCACCGGGTCGCCGACCCACGGCTGCGGGTGGCCGCGTGAGGCACGTCTGGCGGTCGTGGCCGGGCCGCATCGGGCTGTTCCTCGTCGCCATCCTGGTGGTCGCCGCGCTGGTGTCGCTCGTGTGGACGCCGCACGACCCGACGAAGGTCGTGCCCAGCGAGCGGTGGCTGCCGATCTCGTGGGACCACCCGTTCGGCACGGACGGCGGCGGCAAGGACCTGTTCAGCCAGGTGCTCGTCGGTGCCCGGACGACGCTCATGGTGTCGCTCGCCGCGGCCGCCATCGCCGCCGTCATCGGGCTCGGGCTGGGCGTGCTCAGCGCCGTGACCCCCCGCCTGCTCGGCGAGTCGCTGGCCCACCTGATCGACGTGCTGATCGCCCTGCCCACGCTGATCCTGGCGCTCGTGTTCGTCGCCGCTCTGGGCGGCTCGGTCTGGACGGTGTCGCTGGCGATCGGGCTGGCGTCCGGGGTCGTCCTCGCCAGAGTCGTGCGCGCCGAGGTGACACGCGTGCTGACCCAGGACTACATCGTGACGGCGGCGGCGTCCGGTTCGTCCACGTTCCGCACCGTCTGGCGACACATCATCCCCAACATCGCCCCGACCGTGATCGTCCAGCTCTCGCTGATCGCCGCCCTCGCCGTGCTCGCCGAGGCGGCGCTCAGCTACCTCGGGCTGACGCCGGTGTCCACGCCCTCGTGGGGGCGGATGCTGGAGACGTCTGCAGACGTCGATGACGATCCATCCCGGCACGCTCGTGTTCCCCGGGCTGGCGGTCGTGCTTGCCACGCTCGGCTTCAACCTGCTCGGCGACGGCCTGCGCGACGCCATCGATCCCCGGCTGCGCGGCCGTGCGGCGACGGCCTCGCCGGCGTTCACCAGCGTGGTCGACCTCGAGGACGTGTCGTGAACGCGCTCGAGGTCGACGGTCTCGTCGTCGACATCGGCGGGCGCCGCGTCGTCGACGACGTGTCCTTCGAGATCGCCGACGGCGGACGCCTCGGGGTGATCGGCGAGTCCGGTTCGGGCAAGACGCTGACCGCACTGTCGATCGTCGGCCTGGCACCCGACGTGGCGACCGTCTCCGGCAGCGTCCGCTTCGACGGCCAGGAGCTGCTCGGCTGGCCCGACCGCCGGTACGCCGAGCTGCGCGGCGACCGCATCGCCATGGTCTTCCAGGACCCGCGCACCGCACTCAACCCGGTGATGCGCGTCGGGCGGCAGATCTCCGAGCCGCTGCGCCTGCACCGAGGCCTCGGCCGGCGTTCGGCCACCGTCGTCGCCGAGGAGCTGTGCGAACGGGTCGGCCTGCCCGATCCGGAGCGCATCGTCCGTGCCTACCCGCACCAGCTCTCCGGCGGCCAGCGCCAGCGGGTCGGGATCGCCATGGCCCTCGCCTGCCGGCCCACGCTGCTGATCGCCGACGAGCCGACGACGGCCCTCGACGTGACGGTGCAGGCGGAGATCATGGAGCTGCTCGCCCAGCTCGTCGTCGAGGACGGCACCGCCCTGATGTTCATCAGCCACGACCTCGCCCTCGTGTCCGGTGTCGTCGACGAGGTGATCGTGATGCGCGACGGACGCATCGTCGAGGGTGGCCCGGCAGCCCGGCTGGTCGCCGAGCCCGAGCACGCCTACACCGTCCAGCTCCTCGACGCGGCGAGACGCACGTCGTGCTGACGGCCACCGGCATCCGCCGGGACTACCCGCTGCCGCGCACGTCGCTGTTCGGCCAGCGCGCCGTGCGGACCGCGCTCGGCGGTGTCGACGTGTCGCTCGAGGAGGGTGGCAGCCTCGGCATCGTCGGCGAATCGGGATCGGGCAAGTCGACGCTGGTGCGCATCCTGCTCGGGCTCGATCGGGCGACGGCGGGGGAGGTGCGCTACCGCGATCGGGTCATCGAGCCGGGCAAGCCGCGGGAGCTGCGCTGGTTCCGGCGCGACGCCCAGATCGTGATGCAGGACCCGTTGAGCTCGCTCGACCCGCGGATGACGATCGCCTCGATCGTGCGCGAGCCGCTCGTGTGCCTCGATGTCCCGGGCGACCACGACGAGCGCATCACCGAGGTTCTCGAAGCCGTCGGCCTCGACCCGTCGTGGCGCCACCGCTATCCCCACGAGTTCTCCGGCGGCCAGCAGCAGCGCATCGCCATCGCTCGGGCGATCGCCCCGCGGCCGCGCGTGCTCGTCGGCGACGAGCCGGTCAGCGCCCTCGACGTGTCGGTGCGCGTGCAGATCCTCGACCTGTTGCGTGGCCTCGCCGACGAGTACGAGCTGAGCCTCGTGCTCGTCTCCCACGACCTCGGTGTCGTCCGCTACCTGTGCGACGACGTCGTCGTGCTGCGCGACGGCTTGGTCGTCGAGCGCGGCCCGACCGCCGACGTGTTCGACAACCCGACCCATCCGTACACCCAGGCACTCCTCGCCGCCGTGCCGCGCCTTCCCGAGGCGTCGCGCCAGTGACGACGCGATTCTGTGTCGAGTTGTGCCCGCTCAGCGGGCACAAGTGCGTTTAGAACCTACGGGCGCAGCGCCGACGGCAGCACGTCGGTGTAGCTGCGCATGTCGCCGGCGGCTGTCGCCGCCAGCGTGGCGTGGACGATGGCGCGGGTGACGGCGTCGGCGGCGGCGGCGATGATCGGGGCGAGCTGGGTGAAGCGCGCCGCGGCCGGGCGGATGAAGCCGTCCGTCGGTGCCTCCGGCACCGGCAGCGCGCCGGTCGCCAGGACGAACGCCACGTCGCCGTCGGTGTAGGTGTGGATCGGGCTGATCGCCCTGGCCATCCCGTCGTGGGCCGCGCCGGCGACACGCGTGCACTCGGCCTTGTCGAGGTCGGCGTCGGTGGCGACGACGGCGAGCGTCGTGTTGGTCGCCGGAGGCGGCCAGGGGATCGCCCGGAACGCGGCGAGGTCGCCGCGTGACGGCTTGCGGAGCGCTGCGAACTCGTCGCCGATGCCGTAGCGGGCACCCCACAGCTCACCCGTCGACGGGTCGACGGGGCTTCCCCCTGAGTTGAGCACGACCAGTGCGGCGACGGTGATGCCACTCTCCAGCACCACGCTCGCCGACCCGATCCCGCCCTTCAACGCCGCGGCGTGGGCGCCCGTGCCGGCGCCGGTCGTGCCCTGCCGGACCCCTCGACGGCTCGCCGCCGACGCAGCGCGATGTCCGAACGACGCGTCGGGCCGGTGATCGAAGGCGCCTGCGCCGAGGTCGAAGATCACGGCGGCGGGCACGATCGGCACGACCCGCCCGGGGTCGCCGCCGATCTGGAAGCCGCGGCCCTGCTGCTCCAGCCACGTCATCACCCCTGACGCCGCGTCGAGGCCGTAGGCGCTGCCGCCCGTGAGACAGATGGCGTCGACGTGGCTGACCATGTTCACCGGGTCGAGCAGGTCCGTCTCGCGGGTGCCCGGTCCTCCGCCACGCACGTCGACGCCGCCGACGGTGCCCGGTGGCGGGACGACCACCGTCGTGCCGGTCAGCCAGCCCCGGCCGCGGCGCTGATGGTGGCCGACGGCGACGCCGACGACGTCGGTGAGGTCGTTGCGCGCGCCGGGCCTCACGACCGCAGGAACCGGTCGGCCGCCTCGACGTACACCTCGGCGTGGGTGACGAGGTCGGCGACCTCGACGAACTCGTCGGCCTGGTGGGCGATCCACTTCCCGCCCGGCCCATAGACCACGGAGGGCAGCCCGGCACGGGAGGTGAGGATCGTGCCGTCCGTCGCGCCCGGGACGCCGCCGAGCCGCGGGGGTGTCCCGGTGACCGCGGCGTGTGCGGCGGCGAGGGCCGTCACCAGCGGATGGTCCTCGGCCGTGGCGACCGCCGGCCGGTCGTCGATCACGGCGACGTCCGACTCGACGCCCAGTCCGGCCGCGCTGGCGGCGACGGCGTCGATGAGCTCGGCGAGCAGCTCGGCGTGCTCGACCTCGGGCGTCGTGCGCACGTCGACCCACACCGACGCGCCGGCGGGCATCACGTTCATCTGCGCCGGCTCACCGGCGCGCAGGACCGTCGGCGTGATCCACACGTGCCCGAGGCGGGGGTGCTCACCGAAGCGCTCCTGCAGGGATCGCTCGAGCTCGGCGAGGGCGCCGATCGCCTGGCCGACGGCCCGGTTCGGGTTGCGCCCCTGGAACGGCATCGCCCCGTGGGCCATCTTGCCCGTGAGGTCGATGCGCAGCCGCAGCGCCCCCTTGGCGACGGCGCAGATCTCGCCGCCCTCGGGTTCGCAGCAGATCACCGCGTCGACGCCGTCGGCGCGCCCGCGGGACACGAAGTCCTTGGCGCCGAGCATCATCCCCTCCTCGTCGACGAGGGCGGCGAGCACGACGCGGCCGGGGAACGGTCCGCTGCGCCGGAGGGCGTCGGTGGCGAAGAGCATCGCCGCCAGGCCGCCCTTCATGTCGGCCGAGCCGCGGCCCCACAGGCGGCCGTCGACGACGTCGCCGCTGAACGGCTCGACCGTCCAGCCGTCACCCTCGGTGACGACGTCGGTGTGCCCCTCGAACATCAGCGTCGGTCCCGGCCCGCCGCCGCCGTCGACCGTGGCGACGACGTTGGGGCGACCGGCGGCGACGACGTCGATCTCCGGCTCCCACCCGAACGCGCGCATCTGCTCGGCGACGAGGTCGGCGGCGGCTTGCTCGTCGAGCCCGCGCGCCGGGTCGTGCACGCTCGGGATGCGCACGAGCTGCTGGGTGAAGGCGATCAGTGCATCTGCATCGATGTCAGCAGTCATGCGTCGACTCAGTCAAGCTGTCACCGATGCGAGCGAGCGAGCGCCAGCGAGCGAGCGGCCAGCACCGGCCTGCGTGGCCGGGGAACGCTTCATGAGGGGTCGAAGCGGCCATCGGCCGCCGTCCAGCCACCGTCGACGAAGATCGTCGTGCCGGTGACGTAGCTGCTGGCATCGGAGGCAAGGTAGACCACGGCGCCGACCATCTCCGATGGCTGCGCCCAGCGGCGCAGGATCGCCTTGTCGGCGTACGCCGCGTACCACTCCGGTCGGGCCTTGATCGGTGCCGTCAGCGGTGTCTCGACGACGCCGGGGGCGATCGTGTTGGCCCGCACACCGCGGCCGCCGAGCTCGGCGGCGAGCGTCTTGAACAGCATCACCGTCGCCGCCTTCGTCGCCGCGTACGCACCCTGGCCCGGCTCGGTGGTCTGGGCACGGATCGAGGAGAACCCGATCATCGAGCCGCGCCCGCGCAGCGGCCATCAGCGCGCCGAACGTGCGGCACAGCCGGAACGTGCCCTTGAGGTTGAGGTCGACGACGCGGTCGAGCTCGTCGTCGGCATAGTCGACGATCGGCTTGCGCACGTTCACCGACGGCGTGGTCACGAGCACGTCGGGTGCGCCGACGTCGTCAGCCAGCCGCTGCATCGACCCGGCGTCGAGCAGGTCGACGTGCACCGGCGTGGCGCCGGCACCGATCTGCATCGCCGTCCGCGAGGCGGCCTTGAGGTCGGCGTCGGCGCAGGTGACGGACGCACCGAACGCAGCCAGGCCGGCGGCGGCAGCGGCCCCGATGCCGCTCCCCGCCCCGACGACCAGCGCCGTGCGGCCGTCGAGGCGGAACAGTCCGGCGAGGCCGTCAGAGCTGGAGACTCTTCACCTCCAGGAACTCCTCGAAGCCGTGGGTGCCGTACTCGCGACCGACGCCGGACTGCTTGTAGCCGCCGAACGGGGCGTTGGGGTTGAAGGCGCCGCCGTTGACCTCGACCTGGCCGGTGCGCAGCCGGCGGGCGACCTGCGACGGCGCGGTCCTTGTCGGCCGACCACACCCCGCCGGCGAGGCCGTAGACGACGCCGTTGGCGATCTCCACGGCGTCGTCCTCGTCGCGGTAGGGGAGGATCGACAGCACGGGACCGAAGATCTCCTCCTGGGCGATCGTCATGTCCGGCTTGACGCCGGAGAACACGGTCGGCCGGACGTAGTACCCGGTGTCCAACCCTTCCGGCGCGCCGAGTCCGCCGGCGACGACCGTGGCACCCTCGTCGATGCCCTTCTGGATGTAGCCCTGGACGCGGTCGCGCTGAGCGGCTGACGCCAGCGGGCCGAGGTGCGTGCCCTCGGCGAACGGGTCGCCGACCTTGACCTTCCCCACGGCTGCTGCGGCGACCTGCTCGGCCTCCTCCAACCGGTCGGCCGGCACGAGCATGCGCGTCAGCGCCGAGCACGTCTGGCCGGAGTTGAGGAACGCCTTCTGCACGCCGTCGGCAACGGCCTTGGCGAAGCCCTCGCTGTCGAGGTCGTCGAGCAGGACGTTGGCCGACTTGCCGCCGAGCTCGAGGGCGACGCGCTTGACGCTCTCGGCGCCGAGTTGAGCGACGCGCTTGCCGGCCCGCGTCGATCCCGTGAACGACACCATGTCGACGTCCGGGTGGGAGGCGATCGCCTCGCCGACCTCGGGCCCGAGGCCGGACACGAGGTTGAACACACCGGCAGGCAGACCGACCTCGTGGACGATCTCGGCGAGGAGGAAGGCATCGATCGGGGCGACCTCACTCGGCTTGAGCACGACCGTGCACCCGGCCGCCATGGCGAAGGCGACCTTGGCGGCGATCTGGTGCAACGGGTAGTTCCACGGGGTGATGCAGCCGACGACACCGATCGGCTCACGCACGACGAGCGAGTTGCCGACCTGCTCCTCGAACTGGTACGCCTCGGCCGTCGCCGCAGCCTGCTTGAAGCTGTTGATCGGCAGGCCGACCTGGACGAGTTGCGACAGCCACTTGGCCATCCCCGTCTCCTTGGAGATGGTGGTGGCGATCTCGTCGGTGCGCGCGCCGAGGGCGTCGCCGATGCGGCTGATGTACTTCGCCCGCTCCTCGGGCGATGTCGCTGACCACGCCGGGAACGCCGCCTTGGCGGCGGCAACCGCCCGACCGACGTCAGCCGCCGAGCCGGCGGGGATCGTCGCCATCACCTCCTCGGTGACCGAGTCGATGACGTCCAGCGTCCCGCTGGCGTCGGACGGGGTCCAGGCGCCGTCGATGTAGAGCTTGTCGAACGCGGTCATCGGTTCTCCTTGTTCTCGATGCGAGCGAGTGAGCGCCAGCGAGTGAGCGGCAGCCACCGGCCTGCGTGGCCGGGGAACGCCGTGGTGGTCATGCCCCCGTGGTAGCAGATCCAGGTCCTGGCCGTGGAACGGAGGGGGCCGCCGCCTACGATCGGCCGCGGATGGGTGAAAACCGAGAGGGAGCGCCCGGCACGGATGTGCTGTGTGTCTTCCTCGACGCGCCGCTCGACGACTCGACCGGCTCGCTCCGCTGGCGCCAGCTGGCGAGCGTGGCCTGTGGTCTCGGCGAGGCGACCGTCGTGGTCCTCCACGCCCTCGAACCGGACACCCAGGTCTGGCTGGCCGAGCGGCTCGGCGCTCGCGTCGTCGGCCTCGACGTGGGACGCAGCGGGCGCGTCAGCGCGGTCGCGCGTGGGCTCGTCCACCCGAGACGCTGCTGGCCACCGACGAAGGCCAACATGGCCACCGCCGCTGCGGGCATCGAACGGATCCTCGGAGGCGACCGTCCGGCGGTCGTCTGGTGCGCCGGCGCAGAGTCGTGGATGGCCTTGCCCCGCGAGCTGCGCGGCCAGGCCGTCGTCGACCTGGTCGACCTGCCCAGCCGCAACCGGCGCGAGCTGGCGCGGGTGGCCATGCACCGCCTCGGCCGGCGCATCACCCACGACGGCGGCGTCGAGGCGAGCATCTTCGGTCTCGCTCGTGACGTCCAGGGCGGCATCCGCAACGGCTGGCTGGAGCGGCGCGTGGCGCACAGCGCCGGCGGCGTCGCCGTCGCCAGCCCGACCGAGCAGCACGACGGCTTCCGGTGTCTGCGCACGGGGGTGGACGACCCCGGACCGGTGCGACCGCCCACCGACCCCTACGCCGTACCTCACTTCGTGTTCCTCGGCTCGTTCCTCTACCCGCCACATCAGGACGCTGCCGAGTGGTTCGCCCTGTACGTCCTGCCGCCACTGCGTGAGCTGCTGCCGGCGTGCCGCGTGGTGTTCGCCGGGCCGTGTCCCGACTGGATGCACTCCTTCGGACGGCTGCACGACATCGAGGTGACCGGCCGGCTCGACGACCCGGGCGACGTGATCGACGGGCGGACCGTGGTCATCGCCCCGATCCGTGCCGGCTCGGGCATGATCATCGAGGTCGTCGAGGCCTGGGCGCGGGGTGTGCCCGTGGTGTCCACGAGCCGCGGGGTCGAAGGCCTCGACCCCCACGACGGCGAGGACGTGCTCGTCGCCGACGACCCCGCCGAGTTCGCCGCGCGAGTGCTCGATGGCGGCCCGCTACCCGGACCTGCGCAGCGAGTTGGCGACCAACGGCCGAGCCCGCTACGAGGCCGAGTTCACGTGGCCGCTGATCGGCGCCCAGCTCACCGCTGGCTCTCGGAGGCGGAAAAGCAAGCCGAACGGGCCGCTCGCTCGTAGGTAAGGGCGACGGCGCTCCGACCGGTCGGAGCCATCCAGGGAGGTTGCGATGGGGATGCACAGGAAGTCCGCGGTCGCCGCCGGCGTCGCGCTGCTGTTCGGCGTGGGCACCGTCGGCGGCTTGGCGGCGGCGAACGGCAACCGCACGAACTTGCGGGCCGATCTCAGCGGCGCCAACGAGGTGCCGCCGGCCGACCCCGACGGGGACGGCCGCGCCAGGGTCGAGCTGAAGGTCGAGGAGACGGCGAGGTCTGCTTCTCGATCCGCTTCGACGACACGGGAACACCGAACCGCGGCCACATCCACGTCGGGCGTGTCCGGGGTCAACGGCGGGATCGTCGTCCCGCTGTTCGAGCTGGCGGGCGCCCCGGCTGACCCGCGCAACGACGAGCTGGAGTCGCGCCGCCGGATCGAGGGCTGCGTCGCCGCCGCCCCGGCGCTGCTGAACAGATCGCCGCCAATCCCGGCGGCTACTACGTCAACCTGCACAACGCCCGCTTCCCCGCCGGGGCGATCAGAGGGCAGCTCGACTAGGGCTGTGGCGCGGCCGGGCGGCGCGCCGCGAGGATGCCGGCCTCGCTCGCCAGTCCGGCGAGCGAGGCCGGCACGTCGGGCATCGGCACGTCGCCGAGCAGGACGTGTCGCCACACCTGAGTGCGCAACGGCAGCGCCGAGGACATCTGGGCCTCCAGCGTCGAGGCTCGCTCGAACGCCTCGGCGGCACGGACGTCGTCACCGGCCTGGGTGGCGACGAGCGCCAGGAAGCGGTCGGCGGCGCCGGGTACGTCGATGCCCCACCCCGTCACCAGCATCTGGCCGGCGAACGGGAGGAGTGCGGTTGCAACCTCCGGCGGCACCGACGTACCGGTGAGCACGCAGGCCTCGGTGATCGCGGCGAGCTGAGCACCGAGGGTCGAATCGTCGGTGAGCACAGGATCGCGCGCCAGCAGCCCATCGAGCAGGCCCTTCGCCCGCGGATCACCCTCGAGCGCAAGGGCGACGGCGGCCAGGCCGGTGGCGAGGGGCAGACCGGGCTGGGACTCGGCGTAGGTGGCCAACTCCCCGGCGCGACCAGACAGCGTGCCGCGCCAGCGATCGACGGCCGCGAGCATGCCTCCAGCGCTGGCGACGAGGTTGCGTTCGGAAGGTCGGATCGACACCAGCGCTTCGGCGTGGCGCTGTGCCGCGTCGGGCTCGCCGTCGAGCAGCGCAGCCAGGCCATCCCACATCGTGACGACCGCCGTGAGCAGCCAGCTGTGCAACGCCTCGGCCGAAGCGCTGACCGCCTCGTGGCAGGCGGCGAACCCGGCGCGGTCGGCGAGCTGCAGGCGCAACGCTCCCTCGTTGCGGTGCAGTGACGCCAGTGCCACGTGGCGTCGCGCGTTCGACAGCCGTGGAGCGACCCGACGCAGCTCGTCGGCGAGGGCGACCTGCTCGAGCACGTCGCTCGACGACAGCAGCACGAACATGCGGTTGGCCAGCACCTCGGCGAGCGCCTCGTCGTCGGCGCCGTCACGGGCGAGGTGGAGCGCGGCGAGCGACGCCGACCGTGCCTCAGGCCCGCGCCCCTCGTAGTTGACGAGATAGAAGGCGCGCATGGCGGTGAGGCGCGCCCGGCGGGCGGCGTCGTCGTCCGGCACGACGCTGAGGGCGGCGTCGAGGAGCTCGAGGGTGTCCGGATCGGGGATCCCCGCGACGCCGTAGCCGGCGCGTGAGAGGGCCGCTTCGACGAGCAGCATGTCGGCGCCGCCGTCCCTGGCGATGCGCCCGGCGGCGAGCGCGGCGTCCTTGTGCCTTGGGCACGTCGCCCAGCAGCTCGTACGCCCACGACTCGAGGAGGAGGGCGGCGGCTTCGTGGCGCGGGCGGCAGCGCTGATCGGTCACGACCACCGAGTGCAGGCGGGTGGCGACGACGAGGAGGTCCTCGAACGCCAGCCGCTCGGCCAGCAGCTCGCCACCGGCGGCGACGGCCTCGACCGCCACGTCGGCATCCAGCGCGCCGAACCCCCGGAGCACGTGATCGACGGCTCCGAGCGGGTCCCCTCGGCGCTGCAGCGCCGTTGCCGCGGCTGCATGCAACACGACCCGCCGGTGCACGGGCAGCGCCGCGGCGGCTGCCTCGCGCACGAGATCGTGGACGAACGAGAGCGGTTCGTCGCCGGCCAGCAGGCCGGCGCCGACCGCGGCCTGCAGCACGGGAGACAGCTCTGGTGCTGGCGTGGCGGTGAGCTGCTCGAGCAGGACGATGTCGATGTGGCGCCCGAGCAGGCCGGCCACGCCGAGCACCTCGAGCTGGTCGGGCGGCAAGGCGAGGAAGGCGTCGGCCACCGGGTTGCCGCCAGTCGACGGTGAGCTGCCGGAGGCGAACAGGGCGAGCAGCGGGTTGCCGTCGGCGCGGCGGGTGATCGTCGTGACGTCACCGGCGTCGACACCGCGCTCGCGCAGGAGCTCGCCGACGGCCTCGTCGGACAGACCGGCGACGCGGCGGACCCGTGCGCCGAGGCGAGCGATGTCGGACGGCACGGGAAGGCGCGATGTCGCCAGCAACCGCAGCCCGGAGGTCGACGACAGGAGCCGGCCGACGAAGGCGAGCGCCGTCGGCCCGGCCCACTGCACGTCGTCCAGCACGACGGTGCACTGCCGGCCGACGAGCTCGACCACGGTGGCCAGGGCGTCGAGCGTCGGATCGCGACCGGCATCGTCGGCGCGCTGCGCCAGGTCCATCGGCAGCCGGCCGGCCAGCATCGGCAGCAGCCCGGCGGCGCGAGCGACGACGTCGGGACCGAGCGCAGCGAGCACGCCCACCGGGATCTCGCCGAGCACCTCGTCCAGCGCCGCGCACCACGTGACGAAGCCGTCGCGCTCCGACGGCGTGAACCGGATCCACAACGCGGCGTCGTCATCACCCACGGCGGCGCGCGCCAGGTGGGTCTTGCCGATCCCGGGCTCACCCGCCAGCACGACCAGCGCAGATCCGGTCGCCGCGTCCAGCAGATCACGGATCGCCTCGACGTCGCCCTCCCGCCCGATGGCCGGCTCGGCCGTTCGCGGAGCGCGGGTCGCGGCGAGGGGACGGACCGTGACGGACCAGACGTCACGCGGCGCGTCGAAGCCGCGCAGCATCAAGCGCTCCTGCAACGCCGCGGCCGGTTCGTGACGGTTGCCGCGCACCACGATCGTCGCCGCATCGACGAGCACCTCGCCGACGGGGCACACGTCGCACAGGCGTGAGGCCACGACCACCGGCTCGCCGAACAGGTCGCCACGCTCGGACATCGCATCGCCGGTCGACATCCCGACGCGGATCGGGAAACCGGCTGCACGCGCCGCCTCCTGGACGGCGCTGCCGGCGCGCACGAGGTGGTCAGCGGAGGGCAGTACCGCCAACGCGCCATCACCGGTGCTCTTCACGACCGAGCCGCCGAACACCTCGACGACGTTGCGAACGATGGTGTCGTGGCGGCGGCGCTCGGCGTCGGCGGCATCGGCACCGGCACGCACGAGGGTGCCCGTCGACCCGACCACGTCGGTCACCATCACGTTGACCGTCTGCAGCCCGCCGGGCCCGGTCATGTCGGTCTCAGGTCTCGTAGTGGCGGATCTCGATGACGTTGTCGTCGGGGTCGCGCACGTAGACCGACCACCCATCGCCGCGGGCACCCGAGCGCGGGCCCGGTTCGCCGACGAGCCGGAACGACACTCGGTCCGCGGCGATCGACTCGACCGTCGATCGGTCGGCGACGAGGCACACGTGGTCGACGTTCGGCTCGGTGACTGGCCCCTTCGCCGGGATCAGGTCGACGATCGAGTCCGGCGAGATGCGTACCGACGGGAACGGCAGGGATCCGGCGCGCCACTCGTCGACCCGCTCGGCGGTCAGGCCGAGCACGTCGACGTACCACCGCAACGATGCTTCGACGTCGGCGCACCGCAGCACGACGTGATCGAGCCCGACGAACGTGCGCCCCCGCATGGCGGCTGACGGTAGTGGCTGGGCAGCCGTCACGTGCAGGCGGCGCAGGTCCCGACGATGTCGAGGCGGTGGGTGTCGGCACGGAACCCGGTGCCGCGAACGGCTCGCCGCAGCGCCTGCTCGACCATCTGCTCCATCTGCGCCGAGACGGTGAAGTCCTCCACCCGCCCGCACGTGGTGCAGATGAGGTGGTGGTGATGGCCCATGAGGTCCTCGGCCAGTTCGTAGCGCCATCGCTCGTCGCTCGTCACGACGCGGTGGGCGACACCGACCTCCTCGAGCACGACCAGGTTGCGGTACACCGAGCTCTGTGCCAGCGACGGCCGCCGGGCGAGGAGCTCGGGGATGGTGGACGGGCGGGGAGCCTCGGCGAGCAGGTCGACGATGGCCCGCCGACCACTCGTGTATCGCTGGTCGGCGCCGCGGAGCCGCTCGGCGACGGCGTTGTGCAGCTGCTGCCGGGAGCCGTCAGACACGGGGGAGAAGCTATCGCCGGGATTGGGAATCGCTGAGAAGCTGCGCCTCCGGCGCAGCTTCTCACGGGGGCTCCGCCCCGTGGACCCCCGAAGAGATACGCGTCGCCGAAGGCGACGTCATGGGGGAAGTCGGGGGCGAGCCCCCGACCGAGGCGTGTGGATCGCCGTGTGCGTGACCCGCTGGACGCAGTGGCCGTCGGCGGTCGTGACGACGTCGAGCGTGACGAAGCGATGTCCGCCGCGCTCGCGCTCGTCGAGGACGGCGGCGCGCGTCTCGACCGTCTGGCCGTCCTTCACGGTGCCGAGGAGGGCGACCTCCGACGAGACGTGGATCCATGGTCCCAGCTGCGACGTTGCGGCTGAGCGCGGCGTTGGCGAAGCGCAGCAGCCAGCCGGGGTGGGCGACGCCCTCGCCCGCGTAGAGCGACAGCGTCTCGCGCACCGCACCCAGGTACTCCGACGCCCGCTCGGCGGAGAACACGTCGGTGAGCGAGCCGAGCACCGTGCCGGGGCGCAACGACGACGGCGAGGCGGGCGGACGGACGGCTGGCAGGGCTGCCGCCGGCGGGTCGGGATGATCGACCGCAGGTGCGCCGAGCGCGGCGCGTCCCGTCGCCCGCGTCGTTCCGTCGCTGCCGATCACGGTGAGCTCGAGCTCGTCAGTGCCGCCGGTGGCGGCCACGGATGTCACGTCCACCTGCTCGCCGTCGTAGACGGGGGCGACGAACCGCGCCGAGATCGCGCCGTCCTCGAGCCAGCGGCGACCCCACGCACTGCGCCGGCACGTGGGTCATGTAGGCGAACACGTCGACACCGGGCACGAGGCCGCCGCGGAAGCCGTACGCCTGCGCCACCTCGTCATCGTGGATCTTGTTGGTCGATGCGGTCGCCGTGTTGAAGGCGGTCACGCGGTACGGGGTCGGCTGCACGGCCTCACGGTACGATGCCCGGCCATGTCTGCCGCGACGCGACCACGGGCGCTCGTGCCGGCTCTCCTCGCGGTGGCCATCGGAATCGTGCCGGCCGACTCGGGACGTGCAGCCGGACCGACGACGTCGTGCGAGGCCGTCGTGCACATCGGCGACTCGCTCTCCGTCGGGCTCGTCTCCGACGCCCACCTCCCCGACGACGAGGCACACATCGACGCGCAGTACCGCCGGGTCGGCGTCGGCGACGTGCGCCTGGAGATCTCCGGCGCCCGATCGGTGGTGGAGCACCTCGACGGTCAGCTCGGCGGTGAGGATGTCGCCCGCAAGGTCCGCCGCAGCGGGTTCGAGGGGTGCTGGGTCGTCGCCCTCGGCACGAACGACGCGGCGAACGTCGCCGTCGGCTCGGCGTCGGGCTACAGCGACCGCATCGACCGGATGATGGCCATCATCGGCGACGACCCGGTGGTGTGGGTCGACGTGAAGACGCGGCGCGACCAGGGTCCGTACGCCAGCCCGAACATGCGCCGGTTCAACCAGGCGCTGGCCAAGGCCCACGCGCGGTACCCGCACCTGCGGGTGTACGACTGGTCGCGTGCCGTCATCGACCAGTGGTTCGACGGCGACGGCATCCACCTCACGAGCGACGGCTACGCCTACCGCTCGGTGTTGATCGCCGACGCCCTGGCCGACGCCTTCCCGAAGTAGCCGTTCAGATCTCGGCCGGCGCCGCGGATGGTGTCGATCATGCGGCGGATGCCGTCTGACGTGAGGTGCATGGCGTCGTAGGTCAGCCCGGCCTCGTTGGACACGGCCGCCCAGTCGGCGAGGACGACGTCGGGATGGCGGGCGGCGACGGCGTCGAGACGCTCGTTGACGTACGGGAAGTACCACACGTACTGCTGGTACTGGCGACGGCCCTCGGGCGGGATGACGTCCTCCGACGGCTCGCGCAGGGTGACCCAGACGAACCGCTTGGCGCCGAGGCGCCGGAGCGTGGCGAGCAGCTCGTCGGCCTCGCTGTCGAACTTCTCCGCCCACGTGTCGAAGCGGGCGCGGTCGCGCTCCCACAGCGTGTTGTGGCCGAGGCCGATGACGACCGTTTCGCCCACACGGCTGTTCGCCGCGGCGAGCTGGTCGTTGGACTGGTGCAGCATCAGGGCCGGCCGGCCGCGGAAGTCGACCGTGTAACCGGCCGCTCCGAGCTCGTCGACCAGGGTGTCCTCGGCGCCGAGCAGGACGGAGTCGGCGAGCACGGTCACGATGTCCGCCGGGGACACCGTCGTCGTGGTCGCTGCGGGCACGCTGGTCGCGGCCGGCGCGACTGCCGCTGGCTCCGCGACAGCGGGAGGCGTGGTGGCCGCAGCGACGTCGTCGCCCTGGCTGGTCAGCTCGTCGAGACCGGTCGAACCGGTGGCGCCGACGGTGTTGACGGCGACGAGCAGCAGGCCGGCCGCCGAGGCGAAGATGATCGGACCGGCGCGGCGGCGCGCGCCCCGGCGACGGGACAGGCGCCGGAGCCAGCGACCGAAGGCGCCGTTGCGGATCGGCACCTCGACGTAGCGGAAGCTCAGCTCGGCGGCCACGGCGGTGAGGGCGAGGCGCAGCACGAGCGTCGGGTACACGCCGAGCGGCTGGTCGATCTCCGGCTGGGTGTACACGAAGATCGGCCAGTGCCAGAGGTACAGCGAGTAGGAGCGCTTGCCGATCCACGTCATCAGCGCGCCGGCCGAGCACGTGGGCACCGAGCACGGTGCCCGGGTTGACCGTGGCGGCGATCGCCACGCACGACGCCAGCGAGACGACGGCGAAGCCGCCGCGGTAGAGGAACGTGTCGGTCTCGCGGATCACGGCGAAGCAGGCGATGAGCACACCGATGGCGGCCATCCCGGCGAGGTCGAGGGCGACCGTCCGCACCTCGGCGTCGCGACGCCAGGTGTGGGTCGGCTTCCACACCAGCGCGAGGGCGGCGCCGAGCAGCAGGCCCGAGCGCGCGGGTGTCGGTGCCGTAGTAGACGCGGCTCGGGTCCATCGCCGGCTGGAACAGCACTGCCATCCACACCAGTGAGGCGATGCCGCCGGCCGTGACGACGATCGCCGCCGCCCACTGGCGGTCGCGGCTGACGCGCAACAGCACGAGCAGGAGCACCGGCCACAGCAGGTAGAACTGCTCCTCGATCGCCAGTGACCACAGGTGTTGGAACACCATCGGTCGCTCGACCGTGGCGAAGTACGACTGGTCGATGACGATGAGGAACCAGTTCGTGACGTAGGTGAGCGCGGCCCAGACCTGGCCGGCCAGCTCGTCGGCGTCCTCACGGTAGAAGACGAGGACGACGACCGAGACGACGGCCAGCAGTGTGTACAGGGCGGCGAGCAGACGGCGGGCCCGGCGCAGCCAGAACTGTCCGAGGGCGATGCCGTGGTGGCGGGTGAACTCCTGGCTGAGCAGCAGCGTGATCAGGTAGCCGCTGATGACGAAGAAGACCTCGACGCCGAGGAACCCGCCCGGCAGCCAGCGCATGTCGGCGTGGTAGAGGAGCACGGCGACGACGGAGATGGCCCGGAGCCCGTCGAGCCCGGGCAGGTAGGCCGTGCGCGCCCGGGGTGCTCCCTGGTCGCCGTGCATCGGGTCGATGCTACGGACCGTTCCCGAGCAGCCTCAGGGTTCCCTGTCGGCTGAGGATCGCTGGGCGATCCTCAGCGTCGTCAGAACCACGGTGTTACGGCTCTTGCTCCACGGCGTCGAGGAAGGCGTCGACGTCGTCGTCCTCGCCGCCGATCAACCAGATCACCAGCCCGTTGTCGTCATCGTCGTCGTTCCACGGCAGCACGCCGTCGACCGGGTAGCGGTCGACCGTGATCTCCTCGGACTCGTCCTCGACGGGAGCGATGACAGCGAGCTCGACCTCGGCCTCGGGGGGCTGGTCGTTGAGGATGTCGATCAACTCACGGACGTGCATGGGGGGTCTCCTTGGGCACTACAGATCACCTAACCAGTCCTTCGCCCGGTCGAGGAGGAACAGGCTGACGTGCTTGCAGCGTTCGAGGTTGCCGGCGACGGACTCGTCGTTGTTGAGGTACACGTCGCCGAGGTCGACCGACGTCCTCGCCACCATCGACAGCGAGCGTTCCGGGGCGTCGGTGACGCTCGGGAACGAGTCGATGGCGGACACCTCGACGGGCAGGTCGACGCCGCCGATCCCGGCCAGCTCGGTGGCCAGCACCAGGAGGTCCGGCGGATCGGGGAGCGGTGGCAGTGTCCACGTGAACACGAGCGGGAAGGAGAACCCGGCAGGCGGTGCCTCGTCGAGCTCGTCGAGCTTCATCACCTCGTCCTCGAAGCCGAGCATGGCCCGCGGGTCGACATCGAGGGACAGGTGCAGGTCGATCGGCCCGCTGCACGCCTCCTCCGGGTGCAGGTCGACCTCCCAGAGCTGGCGCAACGAGTAGGTCTCGACGAAGTGCCGCTCGTCGTGGACGTGGAAGCCGTGATCGATCGCCTGGCTCTTCAGGTCGGCGACGAAGCCAGCGACGTCAATGACCGCCACTGGCGCCCTCTCCGTGGCGCTCCCTGCCTCTGCGCACGCTGCGACACTACCGTCCAGTCGGTGGAGCGGATCGTTGTCGTGGCCTTCGATGTGGGCGAGACGCTCGTCGACGAGACACGGATCTGGTCGCGCTGGGCCGACCGCCTCGGGGCCACGCGCCTGACGTTGCTCGGCGTGCTGGGCGCGATGGCGGCCCTCGACCGGCCGCACGGCGACGCCTTCGAGATCGTCCGTCCGGGCATCGACCTCGATGCCGAGATCGCCCGCTGGCGGGCCGACGACCCCGATGGGCTGCGCGAGAACTTCGACGCCGACGATCTCTACGACGACGTGCGGCCGTGCTTCGCCGCGCTGCACGCGGCGGGGCGGCGGGTGATCATCGCCGGGAACCAGCCGCCGCAGGCGCGGGCGGCGCTGGAGGCGATGGAGCTCGGCGCCGACGCCATCGTCATCTCCGACGAGCTCGGGGCGCAGAAGCCGTCGGCGGCGTTCTTCGACGCCGTCGCCGGCGTCGCCGGCGTCGCCGCGCCGAGCATCGCCTACGTCGGCGACCGGCTGGACAACGACGTGCTCCCGGCGCGCCGTGCCGGCATGCGCACGGTGCTGCTCAGGCGCGGACCGTGGGGGTACCTCCACGCCGAGCGGCCCGACGCCGCCCTCGCCGACGTGGTGACCGGCTCGCTCCTCGAGCTGCCGACCTTGCTCGATGCGCTGGATGCCGAGTCAGGTCGGTGAGCACCGCTGCGAAGCGGCGGCGGCGAACTCGGGAGGTGATGCGCGCAGCTTGTCTGCGAGCAGAGGGCTCAGTTACGTCGTCGCCTCGACGGCTCGGGCGATCCGCAGCACGGTGTCCTCGCGCCACCGCCGACCGACGATCTGCAGTCCGATCGGCAGCCCGGCGTGCTCAGGCGCGGCGTGCTGACCGCACGGCACCGAGATCGCCGGGCACGGCGAGACGAGGTTGAACACGGCGGTCATGTCGGGGGAGTGGTAGCCCTCGTCGTCCTCGGGCGGGACGACGACCACGTCGGCCTTGGCGGCCGGCCACGGCGGGCAGGCCATCGTCGGGCAGAGCAGGGCGTCGTGGTCGGCGAGGATCGGCGCCAGGCGCCGCCACAGGCCCGTGCGATGGATCTCGATGCGCTTGAGGTCGACGGCGCTGCGGCGGCGGCCGGCCTCGATCAGGGCGACCACCTCCGGGTCCATGACGCCGGCGAACTCGTCGAGCAGGTGGCCGTAGTAGGTGGCCATGAACACGCCCCACAGCACGCCCCACGCCTCCTCGTCGGCGCCGGCGAACGCCGGGTCGACCTCCTCGATCGTGGCCCCAGCCGCCTCGAGGCGCGCCGCCGCAGCCGTGACGGCGGCGGCGATCTCCGGGTCGACGGCCCAGCACCCGAGGTCGACGGAGAGCCCCAACCGCATGCCCGTGAGGTCGGCGTCGAGTGGTGACGCCAGGTCGAGCGGGCAGGGGACGGACATGATGTCGGCGTCGTCGGGACCCTGTGTGGCGGCCAGGAACAGCCTGGCGTCGTCGGCACAGCGGGCCAGCGGCCCGTGGTGGGAGATCGAGTCGAACAGACCCGGCAGGACGTCCATCGGGATGCGTCCCAGGCCCGGCTTGAGCCCGACGACCCCGCACCACGCCGCCGGGATGCGCACCGATCCGCCCATGTCGCTGCCCTCGGCGAGAGGGACGCAACCCGAGGCGACCGCGGCCCCGCTGCCGCCTGACGACCCACCGGGGGTGCGCGAGAGGTCGTGTGGATTGCGTGTGACGCCCCACAGCGGACTGTCGGTGCGCAACGTGTGGGCGAACTCCGGTGTCGTCGTCTGGCCGATGATGACGGCACCGGCGCGACGCAGCGCACGGACGACGTAGGCATCGTCGTCGGGCACCCAGTGCTCGAAGGCACGCGACCCGGACGTCGTGCGGTGGCCGGCGACCGGTGTCGTGTCCTTGACGGCGACAGGGACACCGTGCAGCACGCCGCGTGGCGGCCCCGACGACACCGCCCGCTCGGCCTCCGCCGCCGCCTCCATCGCCTCGTCCACCCAGATGTCGGTGAAGCAGTTGAGCTCGCTCTGGACCTCGATCGCCCGCTGGACCGCTTGGGCGACGGCATCGACCGGTGACAGCTCGCCCGAGGCGATCAGCGCGGCGAGCACGTGTGCCGGACGAGCTGCAGGCGCATGCGGGTCGATGAGAGCGGGCATCGACCCGACGGTACAATCGCCCGTTCCGTCCGGGCGCATAGCTCAGCTGGTCAGAGCGCTTGCCTTACAAGCAAGTGGCCGGGGGTTCGAGTCCCTCTGCGCCCACGTCGGACATCCAGGCGTTTCGTGCTGCGTCGAACCGGGCAACAGGTTCGAGACATCGACCGGGCCGAGACATCAACCGGCGGTAGGCGAGTCGACGGTCGGTTCGTCGACGTCTGCATCGGGCTCCCCAACCGGGCATCGGCATCTGGGACGTGCGGCGACCGGGTGCGTCGCGAGCCGTGCACCGCACCGACGACGACGCTGGCGGCGACCGCAGCGATTCCGCAACCGACTTCGTGTGTCTCGACACGTTTGCCGCCTGCCGCTGACTCGGACGCTGCGGCGTCGGGGGATCTGGGGTCGTCGGGACGCCAGCACGGCCAATCTGAAGCGGGCGTTCAAGCCGTGGTTGGCCGGGGCTGTAAGGTCGCCAACCTCGGTGGTCAGTGGCGCGATGCGAGGGAGGTCGACCTATCAGGCGTGTAATGGCTGCGTCCGTGCTTGTCGTGGCACTCAGTGCCGCATTGCTGGCGGCCCCCGCCTCTGCAGCTGGGGATCCGGCCGTGTACCAAGGGCAAGCGACACGGCTCTACGCCGCGTACTTTCTTCGCGACCCTGATCCGAGTGGTTTGCAGTTCTGGATTGGGCGCCTCGACGCGGGCTCGTCGCTGTTCACCGTGTCGCAATTCTTCTCCCAGTCGCAGGAGTTTCGTGACCGTTACGGGACGTTGGGCGATCCCGAGTTCGTGGACCTCGTGTACAACAATGTGCTAGGTCGGCCAGCGGAGCCGGACGGACGAGCGTTCTGGATCACCGAGCTGTCCTCCGGACGCCGTGAACCGTGGCAGTCTGATGGTCGGTTTCTCCGAGTCGCCCGAGTTCGTCGGCAAGACCGGTACCACCCCGCCGGTGCCAGCAACTTCATTCGTCGAGTTCGGCCCGGCCCCGTCGGGTGTCGCCGCCCAGCAGGAGAAGCTCAACGCGCTGTTCGGCCCGTACGGGTTCCCGGCGCTGGCGGTCGACGGCGGTACGGGCTCGCAGACGAGGCGGGCGCTGTGCGCCGCCCGTGTGGCGCTCGGCATGCCGGTCACCCGGGCCGACCATGGACCCCGGCGGTGGAGAGGAGACAGGCGCTGATGGCGCGCGACGTCGCTGCCGATCCCACCCGACGGCGCCGACCGGACTACGGCCGCTGGGCGCTCATCGACCAGACGTGCCAGGTGATGTTCGTCGGCGAAGGCTCCAGCCGCGTCGCGTTCGTGTTCCCCACCTCGACCGGTCGGGCCGACTTCCCGACACGGAGCCAGCAGGCGTCCGCCGTGTTCCGCTACGACCCGGCGGCGAACAACGGTGGCTGGCATAACAGCACGCAGTTCCCAGTAGCGGTCGACAACCCGCTGAACGGGAACATGTACAAGCCGCTGTACTTCGACCGCGGCCAGGCCATCCACGGCGCGCTCAATGTGCCGACCACCCCGGCGAGCCACGGCTGCGTCCGCCTGCGCGTCGGCGACCAGGACCGGCTGGTCAGCTGGCTCGGCCTGCAAGGCGCCAGCAGACCGATCCACGCGGACCAGCGACATCGGCCTCGTCGTGCGCGTCGTCGGCCGCTACTGACACGGCCGAACGCACCGGACCAGGTCGGGTCTGCAGCCCGACGCCACCGTGGTCGCACTCGAAGCGGTGAGGGTCGGACTCCGAAGGTCCGACGACGGCCGAGGCAAGGGTGGCGGCGACCGCAGCGATGCCCCAACCGACGTAGCGGGTGCTCGTCGTAGCTGCTGTAGCGGCCGGAGTCGGACTCGACCGTGGTGGCAGCAATGATGATCACGCCGTGGATGGCGTAGACGAGCGTGGCGAGTTTGGCCATGCCAAGGAACCCGAGCGCGAACCGGCGCTTGTCCGCCGATGTGCCAGTCCGGCGGCCGATGTGGCCGTCCTGGTCGGCTGGCGGTCCACGCCGTGGGTCTTCACGCCGACTCCGGGGAACATCGCCCGAACCGCGGCGTCGTGCTCCGGCTCGACGCGGAACCGGATGCCGCCCAGGAAGATCCACGAAGGTGCCGCGGAGCGCCGGGGGTTCGAGTCCCTCTGCGCCCACCGCCGCGACAATCCCCCCGATTTTCTGTATCACGCCGGTCTCCGCGCGTCTCTCGTATTACGACAGCGTGACACCGGCCGGCTGCAAGAACGGCCGATCGGTCTCCCAGCCGGTCGGCTGTCAGGGGGTCCGGCGCCCGGCGGAGGCGCCGGACTCCCTGCAGGCCGGGTCGCAGAACCGCCATATGGAGGTCGACCGCCTCTCGGTCAGGCCGGCTGATCATCGTGATCCGTTGGTCGCGCGGAGGGCTCGGCGGGCGTGGTCGTGTGCGGGTGGCCGGAGGCTCGCTGGGCCGTGGCGTTCTGCCCGCGGTGTTCGAAGGTGACGTCCACGTCCTGGAACCCCTTCTGGCGCTGCGCCGTTGCTTGATCGGTGTAGGTGCGCTGATCGGCGACGGTCAGATCGACATCGTCGGTGAACGGCGTGAGCAGTGAGCGCGGGTACAACCGCTTGCTGAGAACGACGTTGATCTCGGCGCTGGCGATGACGCCGATCGACACCGCGAAGGTCCACGCCAAGAGGCCGAGGACGAGCGCGAACACGCCGTAGCTGAGGCTGGAGTCCTTGACGATCGCCGCGACGTAGGCGCCGCCGAACAGCTGCATCAGCTGCCACACGAACGCCGCGACGATGGCGCCGGGGAGCAGTTCGCCGAGGCCGACGCGTCGAGCGGTGGCGATCCGGAACGCGGCGACGAAGATGATCGAGTTGAGCACGACCGCACCAACTGCCGCAACGATCGCCACCGGGCTCGCCAGTCCGCCCTGGTTCGCAGGCCCTGCAGCGATCGACAGTGCGGTCGTCACCAGTACCGCGACGCCGGCGGTGGCGATCAAGAGCACGCTTCTTCCACGAGCCTGGAGGGGGTTCGGACGGTGGTTGCGCGGCACCGCCCACATGACGTTCATGGCGTTCTGCAGCGCCTGAGCCACTCCGAGCGCGCCGTACAGCGCGGTCAGGGCGCCCACCAAGAGCGCAACGCCGCTGCCCTGCAGACCCTGTGGATCGCGCAGCTGCTCGTTGATGACCGGGAACTGGCTCAGCGTCGAATCGAGGATCTGCTGGCGCAGGTCCTCGTTGCCGCGCAGCGCGAATCCGACGATCGACGTCAGGAGCAACAGCAGCGGGAACAGCGACAGGAATCCGTAGAACGTGATCAGCGCGGCGAGGTAGACACCCTGGTCATCGAAGAACTTGTAGGCCACGGCCAGCGGAAACCCCAACCATCGGTGCCGCTGCTGATAGTCGTCGAGCCGCCGAGTCAGACCCACGTGGCCACTGTGCCACCGCGCAGCGTCGGAACCGCGCGTCCACTGATGCGGTACGGTGCCGGCGGCAGGGGGAACTTCGTTGAGGGCCGCCTCGCGCGGCGACCTCCGTGACGGACTGGGTGGCGTGGCATCGGTCGTACGCCGATGCCAGCTCACCGTTGTCTCGTCGACTGACGCTGGTCCGTCGGCGCATCGGAGAGACCCTCGACGGTGCGGTTGGCACGGAACCAATCCGCATCCTCAGCCTGTGCGCCGGCGACGGCCGTGACGTGTTGCCCGAGCTGGCGGCGCGACCGTCGCTGCAGCACGCGACGACGTTGGTCGAGCTCGACGACCAGCTCGCCGACGTCGCCCGGACGTCGGCCTCGCCTCATGACGGCATCGAGGTGCGCCAGGACGACGCCGGTGACATGGCGACGTTCGTCGACGTTCTGCCCGTCGACCTGCTGCTGCTCTGCGGCATCTTCGGCAACATCTCGATCGCTGACATCCGAGCGACGATCGCCGCCGTGCCCTCGATGCTCTCTCCAGGGGGCACGGTGATCTGGACCCGTGGCCGAGCGACGGACGAGGACTTGCGACCGACGATCCGACGCTGGTTCGCCGACGCCGGTCTCAGTGAGGTCGCGTTCGACGGAGATCCCGAACGCTTCGGTGTCGGTGTCGCCCGCAAGCGCACGGACGCGCCGAGCACGTCGCCGGCGACCACCCGACTGTTCACCTTCCTTCGATGATGGTGCGCTACGGGCGCGCTGCCGAGCGGCGGCATGGATCCTCGACTAGTGACTGCTGGCGTCTGGAGTCGTGCGGTCGGCAGCGAGGAGGAGACGGCGACCCTGCACGGTGAGCTCGATGTCGTCGAACCGGGGAGCGGGGGTGCCGCCGATGCGCATGCCCCAGATCAACAGTCGCGCCTTGGCTTCGCCGAGCGACGCCGCAGTCATCGCGTCACTCCAGCCGAGGCCGAGACTCACACCCGCGTTGTCGAGGGACTGGGTCGGTTCGTGCCGGTCGGCGATCACCTGCAGCATGGCGAGCAGGTCGTCATCCGACATCGGACCGCCAGCCTGTTGGCGAGCGTTCACGACGTCGCCGGGTGGGTGGTGGCCGCGTACAGCCGGCCGTCAGGCGACAGTGCGGTGATCAGTCCCTCACGCCGGGCCGTGGTGACCGAGTCGACCACCGTGAGGACGACGCCGCTGCACGTCACGATCCACGCCGACACCGCTGCCGTCAACACGAACACCGACACCGGCACCGTGAGCAGCAGCACCAGGCTCGACGCGGCAGCCAGTCCGTTGACGAGCGCCCACAGGATGGACAGACGTGTGAACAGGCGCAAGACGCCTGGGCGGTCCCGGACGTCAGCGGTCAACGGACAGAAGTCGCCGGCGAACCTGGCGATGAGCGGTCGCCCGACGACCACCGAACCGGCGAACACCAGCCCCGTCAGCGTGGTGCGCAGGATCGGCTGCACGAAGTAGACGAAGTCGTTGCTACTCAACACGTACACGATCGTGCGCAGGGTGATGCCCATCGTGGCCAAGATCAACAGCCCCGGCACCGGCCGTCGGGCCAACACCCGCCGCACCACCGCGCCGTATGACCAGCACAGCGCGCCGGCAAGTGCCCAGCGCATGTCGCCGATGACGAGCAGCGAGTAGAACAAGGCAGTCGGGATGATCGTCGCCTCGACGAGGTACGGCACGAGACGACGAGTGACCGCCCCGACGACCGAACGCCTCGACGGACGCAACCTCCACCCCAACGCCGTCGCCGCCACCGCAGGCGACTCCTCGTAACCCGGCTGCATCGTGGTGGTGACGTCGACGACGAGCTCCTGTCGTTCGCTCGGTCGAGACGTCGAGGGTGCACGATCGACCACCCAGGCGGTGGCCGAGCCGGCACGAGGCGACTCTCCCAAAGTGTGAACCGTCACATTAGCCCCGACGACGAGGTCCGGGACGAGAAAGGGCCGGTGTGCCCGGCGACGCGCGTGCTAACCCGCCGTCACCGAGCGGACGTTCTTCGCCTCCTCGCTCTTGCGGCCGGGGCCGACCTCGAACTCGACGGTCTGCCCCTCGGAGAGGGTCGTCCCGGCGGCCGCCAGGTTGGAGACATGCACGAACACGTCCTCACCGCCCTCCCGGGAGATGAAACCGAAACCTCGGTCGTGATCGAAGAACTTCACTTTGCCTTGCACAACTGAACCAACTTGTCTGTCACGGCCGACCCAAGCGGACGGCCAGCAGGAACGGTACGGGCTCGCGGAGCGCGATCCTCACCATGGGTGACGGTGCGCACGACCGAGCTCGCCCTACTGCCGCTGGTCGATCGAGAACATGTCCTGCGGCGATCGGGCGAAGACCTCGCGCACCAATGGCTCGAAATGGGCCAGTGGCTCGGCCGGGTAGGCAGGATCGAAGCAGTTCTGATCCCACTCGGCGCAGAACCGGACCGTCTCGGCGTAGTGCGGGTGTTCGCGCAGGGCGTCGCGGGCGTTGGGGTCCAGGCCGAGGTGTTGGAAGTAGTAGTAGCCCTGGAAAAGGCCGTGGTGTTGGACGACCCACCAGTTCCGCTCGGAGACGTACGGCCGCAGCAGGGCGGCGGCGACCTGCGAATGGTTGGCGGTGCCGAGCACGTCACCGATGTCGTGCAGCAGGGCGCAGACGATCGTCTCGGTGTCGGCGCCGTCGCGCTCGGCCCTGGTCGCCGACTGCAGGACGTGGTCGAGGCGCGAGACCTGGTACGGCGACGGCCCGTCCATCTGCTGCAACCACTCGAGGACCCGGTCGGCCTGGGTGTCGAGGTGGTCCTGCTCGTGGTCGAAGACCAGCCGGTAGTCGTCGGCGGTGCCGTCGGCCATCGACGTGAACGACACCGTTCGGGACGTTGACGCGCTCATTGCGCCACCATCGCGTTCGGCGACGCGCCCGTCAACCCGGTCGAGCTGGCGGACGGTGTCGTCGAAGGTTCGGGACGGAGGTCCACATGTCTAGGGGAACCCCGCTGGTGCCCCGGCGGCCGCGTCCGTACGGTGCATCGGGCAACGACCACTGTTGCGATTCACCACCCCCAGGAGAACACCACCATGGCCATTGTTACGCCACCCATGATCAGCAACCTCGTGCTGACCGTCGACAAGGATGTCGCCAACGCCGTCATCGAGGTCAACTGGGACATCCGCTGGAGCAAGTTCGACCAGCTCACCAACCTCAGCTACGCCGAGGAGTGGAAGGTCGTCGGCATCGACGGCACCACGAACACGACGCTGTTCGTCGGGCCGAGCCTGGTGAACGGCGTCAGCTCGAATGGCGACCTGACGACCCACCGCACCAAGGTGGCGACGATCCCGTTGATCGACCTCGACGAAGACAGCGCCACCGACGACGATCTCGCCGCCGTCGTGACGTTGACACCCGTCCTGCCGACGACCAGGACCGCGCAGAGCGCGACGGTTCTCGTCTCGGCCCCCTAACGACCGAAGTCACTACGTCGTCGGGGCGGCTGGGCATCACCCAGCCGCCCCGGCACGGTACGTGCTCGCGACCTCGAGCCGTATCAGAGGAGTCGTGCCGCGCCGGCCGGTCGAGCGTCGCAGGACACCTGGCCGCTGAGATGTTTAGCCCCGGGTAGGACCCGCGTCAGAAGGCTGCTCAGTGCCGGAGCAGCCGAAGCGAAGGGGGCAGAGGGGAACCGTGGCCACCACATCCCACCGTGGGCGAGCGGTCCTTGTCGCAGTGCTTGCGTTGGCGGCCTCCGCCACAGCAGTCGGTCTGCGGTCGGAGTCCGGGACAGCGGCGTCCCCGCCCTGCGGGCCGCTCGGGTCGCTGTACGAGTACGAGCTGAACGACCGCTGCGGCTACGGCATCCTCGCTCCTGAGCTGGTCACCGAGGCGGCGATCCTGGGCGGCCTCCGCCAAGCAGGACTGTTCACCATGCTGGAGCTCTGCGCTGGTGGGGCTCTCTCGACGATCGTGGCGATGCCGGACGAGTTGCTCGTCACGGCGTCCGATCCTGGAGGGCTGGACGCCGCCGTCGCCGAGGTGAGCCGGCGCCTCAACGGCTCCGTCGAGCGCGTGACACCGCTGAACCCGTTCGCCGCGTCCCTCAGCCTCCGGCCCGGCATCCTCGGCGAGGCGTTCCTCCGGCAGATCGTTCCCACCTTGCAAGGCCGAGGGTTCAGCACCGATCTCAACTACCTCGAGCCGGCTCTGCCGAACTACGCGTTCCGGCCGGGCGACGACCCGGTCCCGGCGGACGACCCAGGAACCGGCGGCGGTGGCGCTGGGCGCGTGCTGATCGTCGACTCTCCGGCCGACGATCTCGCCGCCATACCCGGCGTGGAGGCGATCGGTCCGACAGTGGACTACGACGTCGACGGCAATGGACTCGTCGACGAGGACCACGGTCATGGCCTCTTCGTCGCCTCGCTCGTCGAGCAGCTCGCCCCTGGTGCCGAGGTCGTGCTCGCCGGGGTCAACGGCGGCCATCTGTCCGCATCATCGCGCTGGTCACCGATGGTGTTCACCGACGCCGACGTCATCGCCGCCCTCGGTCAGGCCTTCGGGCTGTCGGCAGGCGGCGTTGAACGGCCCTTCAACGTCGTCAACCTGTCGCTCGGCGGCGCCGGTTGTCCCGGCATCGGCAGCCGTTTCGCCCTCGGTCGATTCCTGCGCGACCTCGCCGACGTCTCGGCGCGCGCGAGTGGTGTCCGGCCTGTCTACGTGGCCGCGGCCGGGAACGACGGCGGCGACGTCAAGCACTTCCCGGCGGCATGGCGGGACAAGCCCACCATGCAGGCCGCCGCCCTCGCCGTCGACCTCGTGAGTCCGCCAGGGGCAGGCAACGAGATCCGCGCCATCCACAAGGCCCTCGCGGCGGGCATGCTCGCTGTCGGGTCATGGACCGGCGGGGCGCGTGACTCCTTCTCCAACTGCGGCACGTGGGTCAACGCGGTGGCGGCAGGAGCGGACACGGTCAGCCGGTACCCGACCCCGAGCCGGACTGGCTTTGCCAGCTGGAGCGGCACGAGCTTCGCGACGGCGCGTGTGAGTGCGGCCATCGCCGGCGGCCACGCCATCAATGACGTCATCGTCGGCGACGCCGTCGGGCGCTGCTGACCGGTCGAGCAGCCTTCTGTACGCTCGGCGCCCTGGCAGACACCGTCGCCGACCTCCTGTCCCGGGCGTTCACCGACCCGGCGGACGCCTTGGACGAGGCGGGGTCACGGCTGCCCGCGGCGACGGGTGTCGAGCGGGTCGAACTGCTGCGCGTGATGGGCAACGCCTGTCGCGAGCTGCGCCAGGTCGACGACTCCATCCGGCATCTCAGCTCGTCACTCGACGCGGCGATCGCACTCGACGATGCCCAGCTGGAAGGCCTGGCGTCGATGTCCCTCGCCGCCAGCCTGTCCTACTCGGGCGAGTTCGAGCGATCGTTGGAGCTGGCGACGCGGGCCGTCTCCCTCCTCGACGGCGACGACAAGGTCGCTGCAATGAGCCAACGGGCCGGCTTGCTGCATCGGGCAGGCAGACACTCCGACGCGTTGACGGCATTCACCGCGGCGCTCGACGTCGCCACCAGCGACAGCACCGTCGTCGCCGACCTGTTGACGAATCGTGGCGCGCTGCTCGGGCTCGCTGGCGAGATCGAAGCTGCGGAGGCCGACACGCAGCGGGCACTCGAGCTCTACGAGTCGCAGGGCTGGACCAAGCGAGCCGCCGACGTGCGGCACAATCTGGCGTGGCTGGCCGCACGGCGCGGTGATCTCGTCGAGTCCTTCCGTCGCTTCGATGCGGCGGAGCAGGTCTACACGTCGCTCGGTGTCAGCAGCGCGTCGGTGTTCCCCGACCGCGCCGAGGCACTCCTCGCCGCCGGGCTCACGAGCGAGGCGCTGGCCGTGGCCGAGCGATCCGCGCACGGTCTGCAGGCACAGGGCGACGACGTCGACGCCGCTGAGGCCCTCATGCTGGTCGCCCGTGCAGCCCTGCTCGCCGGCGACGTCGACCGCGCCGCCGTTGCTGCGGGTGAGGCCACCGCGTGGTTCGAGGCCCAGGGGCGTGCGGGCTGGTGGGCGGCGGCGGCGCTGCTACGTGTCGAAGCCCGCCAACGTGCCGGAGTCTCCGATCAGCACGACGCCACGCTCATCGACACCGTCATCGAAGCCACCGAGTCTGCCGGCCTCACCGCTGCCACCGCCGACGCCCGGGTGGTCGCCGCCGAGCTCGCCGCGGCACGCGGTGACGTGGAGACGGCGGAGCACCACCTGGCTGCCACGGGGGATGGGCTGGGGCTCGCCGCCCGCTGTCGCCGCGATCTCGTGGCAGCGCAGCTCCTCGCAAGCGCCGGACGTCCGGAGGACGCCCTGCGTCGCTGCGCAGACACCGCCGACGAGTTCGCCTCGCTCACGTCGGTGCTCGGCGGCACCGAGCTTCGGGCACACGTGGCCAGGCACGTTGCCGCCGTCGTCGAGCTCGGCGTTGCCCTCGCCGTGCGCAGCGGGGATGCCGAGCTGGCGTTCGCCTGGTCGGAGCGCCAACGCGCGTCTGCGCTGGCACATGCGCCGGTGCGCCCCCCGGAGGAGGCCGAGCTGGCGCGCGATCTCGACCATCTGCGGGCCGCCGTCAGCGAGTTGGATGCCAAGATCCGCGAGGGCGTGAGCGACCCGAGGCTGGCGCGTCGCTGCGACGAGCTGCAGGACGCGGTTCGCCGCCGAACCCGGCGAGCGACCGGAGCCGGCGAGCGTCCGCTCCTCTCGGAGAGCCTGCCAGACCTCTCCAACGGAGACGTGGCCGCATGGGTCTCGTTCGTCGAGGTCGAGGGGGAGCTCGCCGCGGTGCGCATCGTCGACGACCAGGCCTCCATCGTTCGGCTGGGGCCGATCGCCGCGGCCACGCGGGAAGCCGGCATGTTGATGGCCACGCTCACGATGCACTTGAGCGCGACGAGCCGGGGTCTGCAGCGAGATCCGGCACTGGTGCTGGCGGCGGCGGCGGACACCGCCGCGCTCGTGCTCGAGCCGCTGGATCTACCCGACGGGCTGGCGGTCATCAGTCCGAGTCCCGCACTGCACGAACTGCCGTGGTCACTGCTCCCGGGCCTCGACGACCGTCCGTTCGTCGTGGCTCCGTCGGCGGGACTCTGGCGGCGGTGCCGAGAGCACCCGGCACCCACTTCAGCTCGCGTCCTGGCGGTCGGTGGTCCAGGGCTGCCGTTGGCGGAGACCGAGGCCCGCGCGGTTGCCGCGTGCTATCCGGACGCCACGGTCCTCGCGGCAGAGCGAGCGACGGTGTGCGCTGTCGAGGAGGCGATGCGTGGCGTGGACATCGCCCACCTCGTCTGCCACGGGAGCTTCTCGAGCGAGAACCCGATGTTCTCGTCGTTGCGCCTCGCCGACGGGCCGATGTTCGTGCACGACCTCGAGCGGCTGTCCCCGCCGCCGCACGTGGTGGTGTTGTCAGCCTGTTCGGCAGGCAGCCACGCCACACCGGCCGGCACGGAGATCCTCGGGCTGACCGCGTCCCTCTTGGCGACCGGACTGCGGGCCGTGATCGCGGCGACCGTCGCCGTGCCGGACGCGACGTCGACGGTCGACTTCATGGCCGAGCTCCATCGAGGGCTCGCTGACGGCACCGGTCCCGCCGAGGCGCTACGACGTGCACGCCAGGCGGACCCGATCATCGGTGGCGCCTTCGCCTGCCACGGCGCCGATTGACTCGCCGCTAGCGACTACGCGTCGCCGGGAGTACGGTGACGGCGTGACCGGCGACGGGGGCGATGAGTCGGCCGGGAAACGGCCGTTTGTCGCGACGTACTGCGACGCTCTCGCTCGACACCTGCAGTCGCCTGACGGCGACCTGCGCGGCGCCTGCGCCCTCGGGCAGGTCGCCGAGCGCGAGGGCACGACGCTGCTGCAACTCGTCGAAGCGCACCTCACGGCGCAGCGTGCGCTCGCCATCGTCGAGGTGACGCCGCGCCAGGGCGAGATCGATGACTTCCTGTACGAGGCGCTCGCCGCCTACGAGGGCGCCCAACGCGGCGACGCCGAGCTCCGGGAGTCGGCGCATGCCGACCGTGTGCGCGCCGCCGTGCTCAACGACCTCACGAGCGCCTACCTCGCGGTCGCCGCTGGCACCACGTCGAGCGAGCGCTGCGACGAGGCCGTCCGCCAGATCGAGCGTCTGTTGGGCGCCGGTGACGCCAGAGTCGACCTCGGCCACACGCACGACGTCGGCGCCGAGATCGATGGCGAGTACATCTCGGCGCCGCTCCCCGGCGGGTCAGGGCGCCTCGTGGCCATCGCCCCGGCGGGGCGGGTCTGGAATGACGCCGAGCACGCCGTGCTGCAACAACTCGCCCTGCTCATCCACGGACCGATCATCGATGCCCGGCTGCTGGAGTTCTCCGAGCGGCTCGAGCGCGTGAGCGCGCTCCTCGGCGGTGAGCTGGAGCCGGATGCGATCATCGATCGGCTGCTCGACGACGGGCTCGCCGAGACGACCGCCGCGTTCGGGGCCATCCTGCTGCTCGACGGCGGCTCGCTCCGTCTCGCCGGCGCCACGTTGAGCGGTCGGCGCGTCATCCCCGACGCCGTCCCGCTCGGTCAGCCCTCACCCTTCGCCCAGGTCGCTCGTACCGGCGCGCCGCTGTTCCTTCCCGACGACATCGCCATCAAGCGGTACGTCGAGGAGCACGGCCTCCCGTGCCCAGAGGCGTCGACCCGCGCGTGGGCGATCGTCCCGCTGCACGGCGACGGCCGGCCGTTCGGAGTCGTCGAGATGCGCTTCGAGGAGCCGCAGTCGTTCGACACCGCGCAGCAGTCGTTCCTCGCCCAGGTCGGTGACCGTCTCGCCACGGCACTCGAACGTGGTGGTGCGTTCTCCGCGGAGCGGACGGCGCGACAAGAGGCGGAGCTGGCCACCGAGCGGGTGTCGGGGATGCGCGAGCTGGCCACGGACCTCTCCCGGGCGACCACGCGCCGCGGCGTCGCCGGGACGTTGCTGCGCTACGCGACCAAGGCGACATCGGCGAGCAGTGGGATGGTCGCCGTGTTCGACCGGAGGACCGACGAGGTCGAACTGCTCGCCACCGTCGGGATCGGGGGCCGGCAAGCGCCGGACATTCCGGGTGATGCCGTCGGCGCCGTCGCCCAAGGTGCCGCGTACGAGGGCGACATCGCCGGGGCCGGCCTGCCCGAACCGATCGTCGAGCAGCTGCGGGCGGACCAGGTCCGCTCCGTGGCGACGTATCCGTTGACGTCCGGATCGCGCCAGATCGGGAGACTGCTCCTCGGCTGGTCGGGGCCGGCGGTCCCGGCGTTCGATCGCGACGAGCTGCGTGCGGCACTGTCGATGACAGGACCGGCCGTGCGCCGGGCAGGGCGGTACGACATCGATCACGAGATCGCCGTCACGCTGCAGCGCAGCCAGCTGACCGTGCCTGCCGTGGAGATCCCCGGCATCACCTGGTCGGCGCGCTACCGATCCGGGAGCCCTGGCGTGGCCGGCGGTGACTGGTACGACGTGATCGCCCTCGAGCGGGGTCGGGTCGCCGTCGTGATCGGCGACATCGTCGGCAAGGGTGTTCAGGCCGCCGCCGCCATGGGACAGCTGCGCAGCGCCACCCGTGCGCTCGCCAACCGGGTCGACGATCCCGGGCCGCTGCTCGAGGCGCTCGACGACTACGTGCGGGCGACCGGCCAGGGCCTGTTCTCGTCCCTCGCCCTCGTCGTGCTCGACGCCGGGGCGGGCACGGCTCGGCTGGCGGTCGCTGGACATCCGCCGCCGTTGCTGTGCACCCAGGACAAGCAGGCGTCGCTGATCGAGATCGGCCGTGGTCCGCTGCTCGGCGTCGACGCCGAGCGGTCGACGGCGACCCTTCCCGTCGGCGCAGGCGATCTCCTCGTGCTCTACACCGATGGCCTGATCGAGCGCCGCGACCGTTCGCTGAGCGACGGCCTCGAGCTCCTCGTGGCCACCGTGCAAGCGGGGATCATGGAGCCGTCGCAGCTGTGTCGTTCCGTCATGGACGAGCTCGCCGACGAGACGGCGGCCGACGACATCGCCATCGTCGCCGTTCAGCTCGCCCGCGACTGAGCCGTGTCGCGCTGCAGCGCGTCGAGCATTCCCCGGAACGAGCGGGCGTTGGCGACGGCGTGGCCGCCGACGTCGTTGTTGAAGAAGGCGTAGCCACCCGTGTGGTGCCGCAGGTGCTCGGCCCACGGCGCCAGATCTGAAGCGGTGTAGTCGTACTCGTAGCCCGGTCGCAGCCCGTGGAAGCGGACGTACGGCCCGGCGCCGGTCACGTCGGTCCGCGCCGGGAACTGTGGGCCGCTGACGTTGACGGTCATGGCGTCATGACGTGACATGACGGCGGCGACGTCGTCGACCAACCACGACGGGTGGCGGAACTCGACGGCGTGGGCGACGCCCGATGGGAGCTGGCCGAGGAAGTCATCCAACCGCTCGACGTCGACGTGATCGTTCGGCGGTAGCTGCCACAGCACGGCGGCCAGCTTGTCGCCCAGCGGGCGCAGCGGCTCGAAGAACCGCTCGAGGCCGGTGCCGACGTCACGCAGCCGGCGGATGTGCGTGAGGTAGCGGCTGCCCTTGACGACGAAGCGGAAGTCGGCGGGCACCAGCGCGGCCCACCTCGCCGTGACGGCCGGCTTGGCCAGTCGGTAGAACGTGCTGTTCACCTCCACGGTCGGGAACTCCGCGGCGTAGTGAGCCAGCCACTTCGACTGGGCGAGGCCCGGCGGGTAGTAGGTCCCGCGCCACGTCGGATAGACCCAGCCGCTCGTCCCGACCAGCACGCCGCTCATCGCTCTCGGCGGCTACCCGGAAGACGGCAGGTTCAGACCTCAGCGCTCATAGACGGTGACGCCGGGAACGATGCGCTCGCGGAACAGCGCCAGCACCTCACCGGGCTCGGCGTGGCGACCCGTCGCTTTCTTGGAGTAGAGCAACTCGCCGTCGACCTCGACGTCGAACACGCCCTTGCTGCCCATCACCATGGTGACGTCGGCGATGACGTGCTGGTAGTCGTGGACCAGGTCCTGCACCGTGCGCACGGCACGGTCGGAATAGTCTCAAGGGACGCAGTAGGTCAGGCGCACGTGGTGGCGTGCCGGGTGGGCGGCCATGCGCCCCGACGCTACCGGCGGACCGCCTCGAGGTACTCGGCGACGCGGCGCAGGTGGCCGTCCACGTCGGTCGGGCCGGCGTTGTGCGTGGCGACCGACAGGTGCGTCGCGCCCAGGTCGCGCCAGCGCTCGGCGTGGGTGCGCCAGCGGTCGGGGTCGCCGCCGGCGTACTGCGCCTGGGCCTGGATGGTGAAGCCGTCCATCGACAGCCCGGCTTCCTCGCGCCGGGTCCTGATCGTGTCGATGCGCGTGCGCGCCGTGTCGTTCGGCGTGCCGAGCGGCACCCAACCGTCGCCGAGCACGGCGCAGCGCTCGAGCAGCGCCGGTGCCGAGCCGCCGAACCAGATCGGCACGGGCTCGGTCGGGCGCGGGTTGATGCCGGCCATGTCGATCGTGTGGAACTCGCCGTCGAAGCTGAACGAGTCCTCCGTCCACAGCCGGCGCATCAGCTCGACCTGCTCCGCCTGGCGGCGCCCGCGGTTGTCGAAGCGCTCGTTGAGCCCGACGTACTCGACCTGGTTCCAGCCCACGCCGACGCCGAGGCGGAGGCGGTTGCCCGACAGCACGGCGACCTCGGCTGCCTGCTTGGCGACGAGCACGGTCTGGCGTTGGGGGAGGATCATCACGGCGGTCACCAGCTCGAGGGTGGTGGTGACACCGGCGACGAACGCCAGGAACGTCAACGGCTCGTGGAAGGCGACGTCCTTGTCGTAGACACCCTCGAACCCGCCGGGCCGGTCGCGGTCGGCGCCGAGCACGTGGTCGTAGACCAAGAGGTTGACCACACCGAGCTCCTCGAGGCCGCGGACGTAGGCGACGATGGCTCCGGGATCGGTCCCGATCTCGTGGTGGGGGAGGACTGCGCCGAGCTGCATCGCCGATGCGTAGCACGGACGGCACGGCGGACGATGCGTCAAGATGGGCCGGGCCGTCACCACTAGGTTCAGGTGCAATGGCCGCCGAACCAAAGGTCCTCGTGATCGTCCTGGCCGGCGGCGAGGGCAAGCGCCTGCAACCGCTCACCAATGACCGAGCGAAGCCGGCCGTGCCGTTCGGCGGGTGCTACCGGATGATCGACTTCGCCCTGTCCAACTTCGCCAACGCCCGCTTCCTTCGGATCGTCGTCCTGACGCAGTACAAGAGCCACAGCCTCGACCGTCACATCAGCCAGACGTGGCGGTTCTCCACCCTGCTCGACGACTACGTCGCCTCGGTGCCGGCGCAGATGCGCCGGGGACCGTTCTGGTTCCAGGGTTCGGCCGACGCCATCTACCAGAACCTCAACCTGATCCACGACGCCAACCCGGACATCGTGTGCGTGTTCGGCGCCGACCACATCTACCGCATGGACCCGCGGCAGATGGTCGAGCACCACCGCGAGGCGGGCGCCGGCGTGACGGTGGCGGCGATCCCCGTCGACAAGCACGAGGCGTCGGCGTTCGGCGTGATCGAGGTCGACGAGGCCGGCCAGATCCTCGACTTCCACGAGAAGGTCGCCGAGCCGCCGACCATGCCCGGCGACGACACGCGCTGCCTCGCGTCGATGGGCAACTACGTGTTCGACACCAAGACGCTGATCGAGATCGTCACTCCGCGCGACGACACGTACACCGACATCGGCGGCGACGTCATCCCCGCCCTGACCCGCGCCCGTGTCGCCCACGTGTACGACTTCTCGACCAACGTGGTGCCGGGCCAGGACGAGCGCGAGCGGGGGTACTGGCGCGACGTCGGCACGCTCGACGCGTACTACGCGGCGAACATGGACCTGATCGCCCCGCATCCGGTGTTCAACCTGTACAACGCTCGGTGGCCGGTGTACACGTACCGCGGAACAGAGCCGCCGGCGAAGGTGTCGCGTGGACCGGGTGGTGAGCCCGCCCACGTCGACGGCTCGTTGCTCTGCGAGGGCTCGATCATCTCCGGCGCCCAGGTCGAGCGGTCGATCGTGGCGCCAGGCGTGTACGTCGACCACGGCGCCCACGTCACCGACTCGATCCTGTTCCAGGGCGTTCGTGTCGGACCGGGAGCGCGCCTCAACCGTTGCATCGTCGACAAGAACGTCCAGGTGCCCGACGGCTACCGCGTCGGGCTCGACCGCGGCGAGGACGAGGAGCGCTTCACGGTCAGCGGCGACGGCATCGCCGTCATCCCCAAGGACTGCAAGCTGACGTAGCTGGCTCACGTGCCGGCGAGGCGAGCGACGACGGGGGCGAAGGCGTCGATGTCGCCGCCGGCGACGACCACGTAGCTGAAGCCGAGCTCCTCGCGCCGGCGGACGAGCTCTTCGACGATCGTGTCGACGCTGCCGATCAGGGCGAACGGCGATGTGGCGACCATCGACTCCTCGACGCCGATGAACCCGGCGACGCTGGCCAGCGTGCCGGCGCGGTCGTCGGTGACGCTGAGGAAGAACGCCCGGATGTTCAGCTCGATGTCATCGAGACGCTCGCCGGCGGCGTCGCGGACCATGCCCACTCGCTCGACGACGGCCTCGTGGGTCATCGTCGCGACCGCCTCCGGCCCGATCACGCCCGACGCCAGGTTGCCGTTGATGCCGACGATGTCGGCCTCGCGGGCGGCGATCGACAGCACGCGCCGTCCACCGCCACCGATCAGGATCGGCGGGTGCGGTCGCTGCACCGGCTTGGGCAGGCCGTCGTAGTCGGTGATCGTGTAGTGCGTGCCGTCGAACGAGCAGGCGCCGTCGGCCATCGATCCCTTGATGACGGCGATCGCCTCGACGAAGCGGTCGATGCGCACGCCGGGTCGGTCGTAGGGCATCCCTGCGGCGCGGTAGTCGCTCTCCATCCACCCGGCGCCGATGCCGATCTCGACGCGGCCGTCGGAGAGCACGTCCATCGTCGCCAGCTCCTTGGCCAGCACGACGGGGTGCTTGTAGTCGTTGTCGAAGACGAGCGCGCCGACGCGCAGGGTCGTCGTCGCCGCGGCGGCCGCGGCGAGCGCCGGCATCGGAGCGAGCTGGTCGGTGAAGTGGTCGGGCATCGTCGCCGTCGAGTACCCGAGATCCTCGATCCGCCTGGCCTGCTCGACCCAACCCTTGGCATCGGCCGGCCCGGTCAGCTGGACTCCGAAGCGGAACGCTCGCATCCCCGCAACCTAGCCACGCCCCATCCGAGTGTTCGAGGCCATCCGAGTGTCCGGTGACCGGCGTCCGCACGTGAGGCACTCCGATGGCGCCGACACTCGGATGCTGGGTGACGGGGGCGGCGGGGTCGGCACCGATAGCCTCGACGCACTGTGCGTCCACTGACCTGGTTCGCCCGACTCGGGCTCGTGGTCATCGCCGGTGCCCTCCTGGTGACCGGTGTCGTCGTCGCGGTCGCGCCCCGGATCTGGACGGTTGCCAACGCCCACGAGGAGCTGCCCGTCGACCTGCCGCCGTTCCAGCCGCTCGCCCAGCGGTCGTACGTCTACGACGCGCTGGGCAACGAGATCGGCGTGTTCGAGCTGGAGAACAGCCAGCCGATCCCGCTGGCGTCCGTGCCCCAGCACGTCAAGGACGCGTTCCTGCTGGTCGAGGACAAGGAGTTCCACCGCCACGACGGCGTCAACGTCCGCAGCCTGGTGCGGGCGACACTGTCCAACTTCGCCTCCGAATCGCCCCAGCAGGGCGCCTCGACGATCACCATGCAGGTCGTCAAGAACGACTTCCTCGCCGGGCTCGAGCGCGATGGTCGCTACAAGCTGCTGCAGGTCCACTACGCCCTGATGCTCGACCGGGAGTACCCCAAGGACGCCATCCTCGAGCGCTACTTGAACACCGTCTTCTTCGGCAACAACTCCTACGGCATCCAGGCCGCCGCCGAGACCTACTTCGGCACCACCGCCGACCAGCTGACGTTCATCCAGGCGGCGTTCCTCGCCGGACTCGTGCGGGCGCCATCGACGTACGACCCGATCAACAACCCCGAGCGCAGCCGGGCACGGTTCAAGCAGGTCCTCGGACGCCTCGTCGACGACGGCGCCCTCGGCGAGGCCGAGGCGGCGACCTTCGCCACCGACTTCATCCTCCCCGAGCGCACGCTGCGCATCCCCCAGCGGCAGTACGCCCGCACGTACTACACCGAGGCGCTGCGCGACTACCTGCTGAACCGCTCCAACCTGCTCGGCCGTTCGTACGAGGAGCGCTACAGCACGCTCTTCCGCGGCGGGCTGCGCATCCACACGACGTTCAACCCCGACCTGCAGAAGCTGGCGGAGGACGCCCGCAACGTGCTGCCCGACACGCAGCAGGGGTTCGACGCGTCGATCGTCTCGCTGGAGACGAGCACGGGTGCGATCCGGGCGATGGTGGGTGGCCGCGGGTTCGAACCCAACGAGCGGGAGACGAACATGGCCCTGGCCCCGCGCCAGACGGGGTCGAGCATCAAGCTGTTCATCCTCGCCGCCGCCCTGCAGGCCGGGGCGCAACCGAGCGACGTGATCAACGGGTCGACGCCGTGCATCCTGCCCAACCCGGACGAGCCGGAGAAGCCGTTCGAGATCAAGGACGCCGCGGCACCACGGGGCAGCGACCTGCGGCACATGACGGAGGCGTCGATCAACTGCGCCTACGCCCGCCTGTCGCAGATCGTCGGCCTGCACCGGGTGGTCGACACCACCTACCGGATGGCCCAGTCGGCGTACCTGTACCCGGGCCAGTCGGAGGGCGAGCGGCGGCCGATCGAGCCCTTCGCCAGCTACGCCACGGGTGCCAACGAGATGAGCCCGCTGGACATGGCATCGGGCGCCCAGACGATCGCCAACAACGGACTCCACCACGAGCCGTACTACGTCGACTACATCGACGCCGCCGATGGGCGCCGCCTGTACACGCACGCGTCCGCCGGCACGCAGGTGCTCGACAAGGGCGTGGCGCTCACCGCGATCGACGTGCTCAAGGGCGTGCTCATCCGCGGCACCGGACGGCGCTACCCGCTCAACCGTCCCGCCGCCGGCAAGACGGGCACGCAGCAGGACAACACCAACGCCTGGTTCGTCGGCTTCACCCCCGAGCTGACGACGTCGGTGTGGGTCGGTGACCCGGACGGCTACACGCCCATGGAGAACGTCCGCGAGTTCCAGGGCGACAACCGCGAGTCCGTCCAGGGCGGGCGCTACCCGACGCAGATCTGGCAGGCGTACATGAACCCGGCGCTGGCGGCGGCTCCGCTCACCGACTGGGAGGCTGCACCGCCCGATGCTCGCCCGCCGGCGCGGCTGTACCTGCCGGGCAACGAGTGCCTGGCTCAAGCCGTCGTGACGGGCGGCGAGGTGCTCGGCACCGTGCCACCCGCCGTACCGGTGGGGCCGGCGGGCTTCCGCCTGCCTGAGGTGCCGCCGCCTCCGCCGCCTCCTGCCGCCGAGGCCCCACCGACGGAGACGACCTTGGCGCCCGGCGCGCCGATCACCGCCCCGGTCATCACCCGTCTCGTGCCGATCCCTGGCCAGACGACGATCCCGCCCGACGTGCTCGACCCGCGGGTCCCGCTGCCCTCGGCGCCACTGAACAGTCCCGTCACCCGGTGTTGACCGACGACCTGCTCGAGCTGCAGCGCCTGGACACGACGGCCGGCCAGCTCACCCACCGACGGGCGAACCTGCCCGAGCGCGTCACCGCGGCGGAGAACGACGCCGCGCTCGCCGAGCACCGTCGGACGACCAGCGCCAGCACGGCACGGTCGCACGAGCTGGAGCTGGCCATCGACGCCCTCGAGCGCGACGGCGAGGCGCTGGCCACGCAGCGCACACGGCTCGAGGCGCAGCTGCGCACGATCACCGCGCCACGGCAGGCCGAGGCGCTGATGCACGAGCTGGAGACGATCGCCACCCGCCGCGACGAGCTCGACGATCAGGAGCTGGCCCACCTCGAGGAGCAGTCCGAGCTCGCCGACGTGCTCGCCCGTCTCGCTGCCGCCCAGCCGGGGCTGGAGTCGGCGGCGGCGGAGTCGAGCGCCGCGCTGTCCGGCGCCTCCTCGGCGATCGACGACGAGCTGGCCGCGATCGCCACCGGCCGTGTCGAGGTGTTGGCGCGACTCGATCCCACGCTGGTCGAGCGCTACGAACGGCTCCGGTCGCGGCTCGGCGGCGTCGCCGTCGCCAGGCTCGAGGGCAGCCGGTGCGGGGGCTGCCACCTCGACCTGTCCACCACCGAGCTGGCCGAGGTCCGTGCCGTCGGGGCCGGGCAACTCGCCGACTGCCCGCAGTGCGGCCGGATGCTCGTGCCGTAGACGAGTGTTCTGCTGGTTCATCGGCACGGCCGTCGTCACGGTCTGGGCGATCTTCCGCGATCCCCAGTTCGACTACCGCTTGCTCGCCGTGGGCGCCGTCGTGCCGCTGGCGGACGCGGTGACCGGTGGGGTGTGGGTCCTGCACACGCTGGTGTTCAGCCTGGTCCTGATGGTGGCGGTGATGCTCACGACCGTGGGCCGGCGGCCCGTGCGCACGTTCCTGCTCGGGCTGCCGATCGGCACGATGCTGCACCTCGTGTTCGACGGGACATGGGCCAACGCCGCGCTGTTCTGGTGGCCGCTCGGGGGATGGAGCTTCGATGGCCAGGAGCTGCCCGAGGTCGCCAGGGGCTGGTGGAGCCTGGGCCTCGAGGTGATCGGGATCGCCCTGCTGGTGTGGGCGTGGCGCAGAGGCGTGCTCCCGGGTCGGCGGTGAGGGCAAGGGTGCACCGATGAGCGCTGTGGGACACTCGCGGCCGTGCTGATCCTCGTGCGCCACGGGCGCACCGCCCTGAACGCCGCCGGCCTGCTGCAGGGTCGCGTCGACGAGCCGCTCGACGAGATCGGGCGGCAGCAGGCGGCCGCCGTGGCCGAGCGGATCGGTGACGTCGATGAGCTGGTGTCCAGCCCGCTGCGCCGGGCGCGGGAGACCGCTGACGCCTTCGGCATCGGGTACACCGTCGACGAGCGCTGGATCGAGCTGGCCTACGGCATCTACGAGGGCGTGCCGCACGCCGACGTGCCGTCGGACGCCTGGCGGCAGTGGCGCGCCGACCCGTCGTTCGTGCCCGAGGGCGGCGAGTCGCTCGCTGGCCTCGACGCCCGCGTGCGTGTGGCCTGCGACGAGCTCGCCGCGCGCGCCGACGGGCGCACCATCGTCGTGGTCTCCCACGTGTCGCCCATCAAGTGCGCTGTGGCGTGGGCGCTCGGCGCGGGCATCGAGATCTCCTGGCGATCACATCTGTCGCACGCCTCGATCTGCCGCATCGAGCTGCGTCAGGCCGGGCCGGTGCTGTTCTCGTTCAACGAGGTCGTGCTGGCGTCGCCGGTTGGCGCTATTGAAACGGCCGTGCGTGCCGATGAACGTGCGTGAGCGACGGCCTGTACGACGCACTTCGTGACGCCGGCCTCGACCTGCTGCGTGCGCACCGCCTCGACGTGTACCTGCGCATCGCCGCCGACGAGGACGCCTCCGCCGGCCTCGCCCGCTCGCTGCACGGCGAGCCGGTCGATCTGTCGGCGCTGCGGGCGACCCTGCTCGCCGACCTCGACGCCATCACGACCGGGTTGGCGCTCCTCGACCGCTGACGGTGGCCCCACATCTGGGCGTGATCCGTCTCACCCGGCGATCTGGGCGGGATCCGTCCCGGATTCCGGGACGATCCACGCCCAGATGTCAGAACGTGTGGTGGACGGCCTCGACGTTGTTGCCGTCGGGGTCGCGCACGAAGGCGCCGAAGTACCCCGGGTGGTACTCCGGCCAGACCCGTGGTTCGTGGAGCACCTCGGCGCCGAGCCCGACGGCAGCGTCGAAGAACGCCTGCACGGCGTCGCGATCGGGTGCAATGAAGGCGATGTGCGACTCACGGAAGCCCTCGCCCGTCTCGTGCCGCCCGATCCAGAAGTGGGGGAACTCCGTGCCGTAGCCCATCGCCTCACCGAAGTCCATCAGCCGGCGAGCGCCGATCGTCGCCAGGACGGCGTCGTAGAAGGCGGCACTGGCATCGAGGTCGGCGCACTGGATTCCCACATGGTCGAGCATCGGACGATTCTCGCGCGTCAATTGGCGGCCGTAGCATGGTCGTCGACGGTGAGTCGGCCGGGTGACCGCGGCGTGCTCGTCACGCCGAGGAAAGTCGGGCCTCCACAGGGCAGGGTGCTGGCGAGAGCCAGGTCGGGGCGACCTGACGGACAGTGCAACAGAGAGAGACCGCCGATGGGCCGGGAGACCGGTCACAGGTGAGGGTGAAACGGTGCGGTAAGAGCGCACCAGCGTCCGGGGCGACCCGGGCGGCTCGGCAAACCCCACCCGGAGCAAGGTCGAGCAGGAGGTGTGGGTGGCCCGCCCGCTGCGCACCGAGAGGTGCGGCGCAGCCTCCGGGTAGACCGCTCAGATGGATGGTCACCCGTCGCCGAGAGGCGACGACAGGAGCCCGCTTACAGGCCGACTCACCGTCACCTAGCCGTCTACCTGGGGGTTCGACTTGTGGACAACCCTGGAACGCTGTCTGAGTCACGATCGAGTCACAACTCGATCAGGCCCCAGACAAGTGAGAGACCCTCATCACCTCCGCGACGAGTTCGAGGAGGTCTGGCAGAAGCCGAGCGCCACGTCACCCAATGGTCGACGAGTACGACCAGCCACTCCCGATGGTGCTCGACGACGGCGTCAACGTCGACATGCGACAGACCCGCGCCACCGTCGACATCCGACCAGCTCACATCATCTCCGTCTACTGACCCACATGATCGACGACCCCCACCTCTCGGCGATCGGGCTGCATCGCCGGCGGTCAGGGGGGAAACTTCCTCACGGGCCGGGTTGTCCCGTTGGGGCTGGTCAAAGAAGCCGGGGGTGTCCTGGGCGATCGAATCGTCAACTTTGATGACGGCGCCGGCGGCGGCGGGCGGCAACGTGCTCGTGGCGCACCCGTCGATGTCTTGCGGAAATCGGCGGGTGCGCTCACGACATCGAGGTGCCGGCCGGTCTGCGGCGGGAGAACTGGCCGGCGCCTCGGTCCAACCTCGGCGGGGGATCGTCGAAGGTCGGACACACACGCGGGGACTGTTGGGTCGTCCCGGTGTGCGGACGCCAGAAAACCGCCCAGGGGTCAGTGTCGGCGACGAGGGCGGCGAAGCACACCATGAGAGGATGCCGGAATGAGCGGGAACCTGCCTCCGCCAGCGCTTCCCCCACCGCCACCTCTGCCGTCCGCGCCGATCGGTGCGCCGAGAGGGCGCACCAACGGCATGGCGATTGCGTCGCTGTGTTGTTCGGCTGCTTCCTTTCTCACTGGCGTGACGTGGGTACTCGGCATCATCTTCGGTCACATCGCCTTGGGCCAGATCAATCGTGACCCCGAACAGACCGGTAGAGGCTTGGCCATTGCGGGCCTAGCGATCGGGTATTTCACACTCACCCTTTTCGTCCTTGGCGTGTTTCTCATGGTCACCGTTGCCTAGCGACCATCGAACAAGTTGATGTACGCGACGCTCAGTGGCGCTCGGCGAACGTGACGAGGGCGGCAAAGCGTTCCTCGCTGGTCTCGGCGTTCATCGCCACCTGCCAGTCGCGCCGGACTTGTTTGGGCTGTCCCGGTGTGCGGCGCACGCAAAAGGGGACCCATCGGAAGGATCGTCAACTTTGATGACAGCGGCGGTGGGTTCGAGCGGCAGCGTGGTCGGTGGCGCACCCAAATTGCGCCGGCGGCGAGGCGCCGGACGGTGGGGGGCCGTTCGGCGTCTCGCTCACATTCCACAGTTTGAGCTGCACCGCGGCACCGCTCAGAACGAGTCGGCTGCCCGTGCCTCGAGCAGCTCGGCTCTCGTCCAGGTGGTGAGCGGTGGCTCTCGGCCGTTGCCCAGCCACGGGAACGCCTCGACGGCTCGGGCCCACGGCGTTGCCACCTCGACGGGCATGGTGCGGCAGTCCCGTCGGGCTGGCGACGGTCCCGGCCGACTCACCGTCGTCATCAGCCGACGGCCACGACGATCTGGGCGGGATTCGTCCCGGAATCCGACGAGAATCGCCCAGATGGGGATTGGCGATCCGCCCCAGATGGGGACGGCGGTCAGGCCTCGCAGGTCTCGCCTTCGTAGACGAAGGAGTTGGCGGCGGGGGTTTCCAGGCTGAACGTCGTGCGGACGCCGGCGTCGCTCGCCGCCCCGATCGTGATCGGGATGGCGGTGAGCGAGCCGAACTGCGTGGAGATGGCGTAGAGGGGCACGAGCCCGGTGTCGTCGGGCGTCACCTCGCCACCGGTCAGGGTGGGGCTGACATATCCGTCGGGCGCTCCGGTCGCCAGGATCGCCACGGCGGCGCCGTGGCGGGCAGCGGCGGCGCCGAAGCGCATGCCTTCCGCCCGCAGGTCCTGGGACACCAGCAGCTCGACCATCTGCTGGTACATCGCCCCGACCATCGACTCCAGCCCGTCGATGGTGGTCAGCGAATCGCGCGCCTGGTCGTCGCTCGGCGGGATGTCCTCGTCCTCGTCGCCCTCGATCACGGTGAGGATCGGCGTCACGACGCGCTCGACGTACCACGAGTTGGCGCACTCATACGCCTCGCCGCCGGCCTGCGTCGTCAGCTCGGCCGTCGCCGTGACGGCCGCCCGGTGGTCCTCGATGATCCGCTCGAGCACCGTCGTGGCGGTCTCGTCGAGCACGCCCAGCTCCACGATCCGCTGGTAGGTCTCGACGAGCGTCTGCTCGATCGACGTCGCCGTGCGCAGGTAGACGACGTCGTTGGTCTCGACCGTCGGCAGTGGCGTGGCCGCAGGGGCGTAGCCCACCCGGCCGGGCGCACCCTCCTCCGCCGAGTCACCGCCGCAGGCCGCCACCAGCGCGCCGAGGGCGACGGTCAGCCCGCTCGTCTGCAAGAACCGGCGCCGATCGAGATGAGGTTCGCTCATCGCTCAGCCTCCCGCCGACTGGCTGACCGCCAGCGGCTCGGCGTCGTTCACGAACAGGGCGTCGAGATCGTCGCCGAGCCCGGCCGCGTCGGCGAGCACGGTGCAGTGGCGGGCCTCGACGATCAGGATCGAGGCGATCCGCCGGGCCGCATCGATGTTCTGCAGCGACCGCAGCAACTCGGTGTGTGTGGCCACGGCCGTCGACTCGAAGTCGTAGGCGATCTCGGCCAGCGCCGTGATGTCGGTCTCCTCGAACGCCCCGACGTACTCGACGTACAGCTGCTCGTTGCGACGGTCGAGGGCGCTGGTACCGAGGATCGCCCGCAGGATGTCGACGTACCCGCGGTGGTTGTTGCGCAGCACCGAGACCAGCGGGTCGTCGGCGCCGGCGTCGATCGACGTCTGGTACAGGTCACGCGCGGTCATCTCCATCGACATGGCGAACTGCAGCAGGACGAGATCGGACGAGGTGGGCTGGCGCGGTGCCGCCGTCGTGGTCGGCGCAGCCGAATCCGACGGCTCCGACGAGCCCGTCGTCTCGTCGGTGGGCGGTGTGGTCCGGGCGCAGCGCAACGACGTCGAGGTGCGGCGAGGTCGTTCCGGACGATCGGGGGGAACTCTACGTTGCGCTCACACGTCGAGTGCAGACAGCTCGGGGTACCACGCCCGTGACCGATCGACAGCCCGCGACCACATCTCCCGGTCGAGCGGCGCTCCCGGCTCGTGCACGCGTGCGGGCGACCACGAGCGGTCGGCGTCGGTGACGTCGTCCCACACGCCGGCGGCGAGGCCGGCGAGGAAGGCCGCCCCGAGCGTCGTCGCCTCGATGACCGGCGACACCTCGACCCGGCGCTGAGTTGCGTCGGCGAGCGCCTGGGTGAACGTCGGGTTGGCGCTCATCCCGCCGTCCACCCGCAGAGCGTCGATCGACAGGCCGGTGTCGGCCTCCGCCGCTTCGACGAGGTCGGCGCCGCGCTGGGCGACCCCTTCGAGCACGGCGCGCACGACGTGGGCGCGGGTGCTGCCCCGGGTGAGCCCGACGAGTGTGCCGCGGGCGCCGTAGTCCCAGTGTGGTGTCCCGAGGCCGAGCAGCGCCGGCACGTAGAGCACGCCGTCGCTGGTGTCGACCGAGGCGGCGACCTCGTGGCTCTCGGCGCTGGTGGTGATCACGCCGAGGTCGTCGCGCAGCCACTCGACGTTCGTTCCCGCCGACAGCATGATCGCCTCGGCGCCCCAGGTCAGCTCGCCGCCGCGGGACCACGCCACGATCGGGTAGGTGCCGTTGGCGCAGCGCTTGGCCGAGGCAGGCGGTTCGGCCCCGCGGCACACGTCGAGCATCCCGCCCGTGCCGAACGTGATCTTCGCCCGCCCCGGCTCCACGCATCCCTGGCCGACGAGCGACGCCTGCTGGTCGCCGACCAGGCAGGCGATCCGTGGGCTGCCGGGAAGGGCAGTGGCCTCGCCGACGACGCCGGACGAGTCGACGAGCGCCGGCAGCACGTCAGCCGGCAGGCCGAGGACGGCGAGCACGCGCTCGCTCCAGGCGCTGCCGTCGACGCCGAGCAAGCCGGTGACGGCGGCGTTCGTGTGGTCGGTGACGTGCAGGGCCCCATCCGACAGGGTCCACGCCAGCCACGTGTCCACGGTGCCGAAGCACAGGTCGAGATCACGGGCGCCCTCGACGTGGTCGAGCAACCAAGCGAGCTTGGTCGCCGACTGGTTCGGGGCCAGCGCCAGGTCGTGCTCGATGCGGGCGACGATGCACTCACCGACGGTGCGCAGGTCCTGCCAGCCGAGCGCCGGCGCGATCGGCTCGCCGGTTGCCCGGTCCCAGACGATCGTGCTCGCCCGCTGGTTGGTGATGCCGACGACGTCGATCGGACCGGCCGACGCCGTGGCCTCGGCGGCGGCGTCGAGCACGGTGCGGGCGAGCTCGGCTGCGTCGAACTCGACGAGACCGGGGAACGGGGTCGACGGTGGGAACGGCCGGCGCGCCATGGCGACGATCTGCAGTCCCTCGTCGACGATCGCCGCCCGCACGCTCGTCGTGCCGACGTCGAGGACGAGGATCGCGGTCACTGCCCGCTCCGGCAGGACGCCCCGGCTGCGCAGCCGCTGGCCGAGCAGCCCGCCCACGAGACCGGCGGCGAGGACGATGGTGAGGTTGAAGGCGATGGCAAACCATCGCACGTCGAGGCCGCGCGCCAGGCGGATCACCACGAAGACGGCTTGGGCGGCGAGGTACGTGCCGATCGCCGTCACCAGGCCGTGGCTGAGCGGGGTGTCGACACGTTGCACCCAGGCGGCGCATCCCGCGCCGAGGACGAATCCGAGCACGGCGCCGAAGGTGAGCCACACGGCGAGCGTGGAGTCGTCACGGCTGTCGGCGGCCCAGCGCCCGGCGATCGAGAACGGCACGGCGAACACGAGCGCCACCATCGCCCCGGCGCGGATGGCGTCCCAGTCCCACCGCATCACGGGAAGGGTGGCGCGCCGAACGGCGAGGGGAGGCCGAGCTTGCCGGGGTTGAGGATGCCCTCGGGGTCGAGGGCGCCCTTCACCGCCACGAGCACGCTGTGGGCATCGCCGAGCGCCTCGACCATGAAGCGAGCGCGGTTCAGGCCGACGCCGTGGTGGTGCGACAGGTTGCCGCCGTTGTCCAGCACGGCTCGCTGGCCGGCGTTCCACAGGGCGACGTACGTCGACTCGATCTCGCCGGACGGTGGCGTGGCGGCGAACGTGAAGTACAGGCAGGCGCCGTCGGGATAGCTGTGCGAGAGGTGGCAGCTGGCGACACGCGCGTGGGGGACGGCGAGCAGGGCGCCGCGCACGACGTCGTACAGCCGGCCCAGCCGGGACCACGGGGCGGCGATCTCCATCGTGTCGACGACGAACCCCTTGCGGGTGAGCGCCTGCAGCGCCGAGGTGTCATTGCGGTGGTCGAGCCACGCGCCGACGAGTCCGTCGCTCGCCGGCTCGGCGGCGGCACAGGCGTCGGCGACGACCGACATCGTGGCGTCGACGATCGCCGGCTCGCCCTCGTCGAGCACGAGCAGCGTGCTGCGCACGCTGTCGCCGCCGTGCGCACGGGCGGACTCGATGGCGTCGTACAGCCGCATCACGGCGGGCGTCGCCCCGCTGCGCAGCACCGTCCGGCAGGCCTCCATGCCCTCCGTGAACGTGGCGAACGTCCATGCCGCGCGTCGCTCGGCGGGCGGGAGCGGGTGGGCCCGCAGCCACACCCTCGTGATCACGCCGAGCGTGCCCTCCGAGCCGAGGAAGAGCTGAGTGAGGTCCGGTCCCACGGCGCCGGCCGGCGCTCCGCCGGTGCGCACGATCCGGCCGTCGGCGAGCACCACCTCGAGGCCGACGACGAGGTCCTCGATCTTGCCGTAGCGCGTGGAGTACTGCCCGGCGCCGCGGCAGGCGACCCAGCCGCCGACGGTGGCGATGTCGAAGCTCTGCGGGAAGTGACGCACCGACAGCCCGTGGCGAGCTTGCAGCTCCTCCTCGAGGTCTGGCCCGAACGTCCCGGCGAGCACCTCGACGATGCCCGAGGTGACGTCGACGTCGCCGATGCCTGCCAGCGCGGTGAGGTCGAGGACGACCCCGCCGAAGACCGGCACGGCCGCCCCGCACACGCCGCTGCGACCGCCGGCGACGGTGAGTGGCACGCCGTGGCCGGCACAGATCCGCACCGCAGCGGCGACCTCGTCGATCGACGACGGGCGGACGGCGACGGCGGCGCGGGCAGGCACCTCGCCGGCGAGCGACCAGTGCATCGCCAGCGGCCACCAGTCCCTGCTGCGCTCGGCGACCTCGTGCTCGTCGTCGATCACGATGGTGGTCCGGCGCAGCTCGTCGATGACGTCGTCCGCCACCGTCACCGCACTCGCCCAGCGCGAGGCCGTGCCGGTGAGCTCGATCGGTGGCGTGGGCTTCTCGTCATCGCGTCACCACGGTGTGCTGCTCGGCGGCGGCCTCCTCGGTGGCGACGAGGTCGGCGTAGGCGGCCAGCTGGCGGGCCGTCTCGGCCTCGTCCCATCCCAGCTCGACCGCCAGCAGCGCGGCGACGTCGGGTGCCGCGGCCAGGGTCGCCGGGCGGTCGAACAGGTGCGCCCGTGTTCGGCGGGTCAGCACGTCCTCGAGCGTCGTCGCCATCTCGTGGCGGGCGGCGTGCACCGCCTCGGCGCGGAGGTACGGCAGGCCGGGGACGAGTGGCTGGCCGAGTGCCGGATCGTTGGCGACGAGCGCCATCACGTCGGCGGCGATGGTGCCGTAGCGGCCGCCGAGGTGAGCGTCCGGCGTGCCCTCCGGCGGTGGCTGGTAGCCGTCGCCCCCGAGCAGGCGCAACCGCTTCGTCTTGGACCGCCCCTTGCGCTCGAGCCGCTGCATCACGACATCGACGGTGTCCTGGGCCATCTCGCGGTAGGTGGTCAGCTTGCCGCCGGCGATGGCCACGACACCCGCCGGTCCCGTGGTCACCCGGTGGCGCCGGGAGAGGTCGGCGGTCCTGCCGCTGCCCGCCGACTTGACCAGGGGGCGCAGCCCTGCCCACACGCCGGTGACGTCGTCGACCGTGACGTTCGTGGTGACCGCCTCGTTGAGGGCGCGCAGCACGTAGGCGATGTCGTCGGCGGTGCATGGCGGGTCGTCGAGGCGGCCCTCGTAGTCGGTGTCGGTGGTGCCGATGTAGGTGTGGCGGAACGTGCCGTCGCCGAGCGGACCCCACGGCACCAGGAACAGGCTGCGCTTGTCGCCCCGAACCGGGATGACGACGGCGATGTCGTTGCGCACCTTCTCCCACGGCACGGTGATGTGCACGCCCTTCGCCGGGCGGATCGAGTCGGGGTCGTGGCCGTCCTCGAGCGTGCGCACCTGGTCGGCCCACACGCCGGCGGCGTTGACGACGACTCGCGCTCGCACGTCGAACTGCCGGCCGGCGGCGTCGACGGTCGCCCCGTCGACGTGGCCGTCACGTCCCTTGGTCAGCCCGACGACACGACAGCGGTTGGCGGCGACGGCGCCGTGCTCGACGGCGGTGCGCACCACCGTCAGCACGAGCCGGGCGTCGTCGGTGGTGGCGTCGAAGTAGAGATAGCCGCCGGCCAGCCGATCGGGCGCCATCGTCGGCAGGTGGGTGATCGCCTTGTCGGCCCCGAGGCGCTTGTGGAACTTGCCGATGCGGGCGCCGCCCGTGACGTCGTACATCCACATCGCCGAACCCAGCGCCCTGGCGACGCGGCGGGGGATCAACCCGTCCTTGGAGAGCACGGGGATCATGAACGGCAGCAGCGTGACGAGGTGCGGCGCGTTGTGGCGCAGCCGCTGGCGCTCGTGGAGGGCGCCGTACACCAGCCGGACGTCACCCTGCTGGAGGTAGCGCAAGCCACCGTGGACGAGCTTGGAGCTCTTCGACGACGTGCCGCTGGCGAAGTCGTCGGCCTCGACCAGGGCGGTGCGCAGGCCCCGTGTCGCCGCGTCGAGGGCGACGCCGGCCCCGGTGATGCCCCCTCCGACCACGAGGACGTCGAAGTCCTCACCGGCGAGGCGTCCGACCATCGTGGTGCGGTCGAAGGGGCTCACTTGCCCGAGTGTATGAATCCTTGTCCACCTCTGGCGCGGGCAGGGTCAGGGGTTCTATGGTTCGTGCTCGCACCACACGAAATGGATGGGGGATTTCCACACGTGTCGCTCCGAGACATCGAATGGCGCAAGTTGGGGGCCTGTCGCGGGCTCGATGCCAGCATCTTCTACCCGGATGACGATGATGACGCGGCGGCCGCCAAGGCCGTGTGCGAGGGGTGCGGCGTGAGGGCCGCCTGCCTCGAGCACGCGCTCATCTCGCGTGAGAAGGCCGGCGTCTGGGGTGGCGCCACCGAGCGCGAACGTCGCCGGATCATTCGCCAGCGCCGCCGCAGCGCCTGAGCCCCGGCACCATCCAGGTCAGCCGGCCGTGACGGACGGGCACCAGCACGCCCACGCGGATGCGCTCGCCGACCACGGCGGATGGCCGGGGTTGCTCACCGAGCTGCTCGCCGGGCGGGACCTCTCCGCCGAACAGGCCCGCTCGGCCATGGCCACGATCCTCGCCGGGCAGGCCACCGCGGCCCAGCTGATCGGGTTCGTCGTCGCCCTGCGGGCGAAGGGGGAGACGGCCGACGAGCTGTCCGGTCTGCTCGACGCCGTGCTGGCCGCCGCCCAGATCGTCCCCCTCGACGACGACCTCCGCGACCGCGCCGTTGACATCGTCGGGACCGGCGGCGATCGCTCGCACTCGATCAACGTGTCGACGATGGCCGCCCTGGTCACCGCCGGCGCCGGCGTGCCGGTGTGCAAGCACGGCGCCCGCGGATCGTCGTCGGAGTGCGGGACCGCCGACGTGTTCGAGGCGCTCGGCGTCGCCATCGAGCTGTCGCCGGACGGGGTCCGGCGCTGCGTCGAGGAGGTGGGCATCGGCTTCTGCTTCGCCCCCAGCTTCCATCCGGCGTTCCGCTTCGCCGCCCCGTCGCGCCGGGAGATCGGCATCCCGACGGTGTTCAACCTGCTCGGGCCGATGGCCAACCCGGGGCGCGTGCGGCGCCAGGTGATCGGCGTCGCCGATCCGCGCTTCGCCGACCGCATGCTGGCGTCGCTGCGGGCGCACGGCTCCACGGACTCGTGGGTCGTGCACGGCGGCGGGCTCGACGAGCTGACGACGACCGGACCGTCGACCGTCCTTGCCCTGCGCCACGACGACGGCGCCCGCACGTTCACCGTCGACCCGGTCGAGCTGGGGTTGGCGCCGGCGACGCACGAGCAGCTCGTCGGTGGGAACCCGGCGCACAACGCCGACGTCGTGCGTCGCGTGCTGGCCGCCGAGCGCGGCGCCCACCGCGACATCGTCGTGCTCAACGCCGCGGCCGCGCTGGTCGTCGCCGGCGTCGCCGGTGATCTCCAGGAGGGTGTGGCGACGGCCGAGCAGTCGATCGACAGCGGCACGGCAGCGGAGGTGCTGGACGCGATGGTCCGGGTGTCCCAGGACGCCGCCGGCACCGGGTGATGATCGTCCGCGTCCCGGCATCGACGGCGAACCTCGGTCCGGGCTTCGACACGCTGGGCATGGCGCTGACGCTGTGGGCGGAGATCGGCATCGTCGACGGTCCGGTGCCAGCGCGCGCCCGGGTCATCGACGAACGGCACCCGGCCGACGTGGCCTTTCGCCGCGGCGACGGCGAGGGCGACCTCTGGGTGCGCTCGTCGATCCCGGTCGGCCGTGGGCTCGGGTTCAGTGGGGCGATGCGCGTCGGCGGCCTGATCGCCGCCGTGGCCCAGCGCGTGCAGGAACCGGACGGCATCGCCGCCGCCCGCGCGGCGGTGCTGGAGGGGGCGGTCGCGCTGGAGGGCCACGCCGACAACGTCGCCGCATCGCTGTACGGCGGCGTGGTGGCGACGGCCGCTGGACGGGTGGTGCCCGTGCCGCTCGCCCTCGATCCGGTGATCGTGGCGTGGATCCCGCCACACGCCACGTCGACGCACAAGTCACGAGGCGCCCTCGGCGGCAACGTGTCGTTCTCCGACGCCGTGTTCAACGTCGGGCGCACGGCGCTGCTCGTGGCGGCGCTGGCGGCCGGCGATGTCGAGGCCCTCGGCGTGGCGACGGCCGACCGGCTGCACCAGGACGCCCGCTTCGCCTCCTTCCCGCCGTCGCACGCCGCCCTCGCCGACGGCCTGGCCGCCGGCGCGTGGTGCGGCTGGCTGTCGGGCAGCGGCCCGTCGATCGCCCTCTTGTGCGACCCCTCCGACGCCAAGGCGATCGCCGCCGCCCTCCCCACCGACGGTCACACCAAACGCCTCCGCATCGCCCCATCCGGCGCGACCGTCCGGTTCTAAACGTCTTTCTTCCCGCTCAGCGGGAAGAACGACGTTTAGAACCTGGAGGTGGGGAGGCGGCGGGCGAGGACGAGGGCTTCGTCGGCGAGGGTGCGGGGGAGGGGGCGGCCGGGGACGGGTGCTTCGGGTGGTGGGGCGGGGAGGGCGCCGGCGGTCGAGCCGGCGACGCGCACGTCGACGAGGCGGGCGCGGTCGATGACCCACGTCACGTCGCCGCGGGTGGCCTCGAAGCGTCCTCGCGACAGCAGCGACTCCATCTGCCGGGTGCGTCGCACCGCGCCGTCCAGTGCCGACAGCCGGTCACGCGCCGTCGCCGCCTCCTCGTAGCGCTGGCCGGCGGCGAGCGCGGTCATCCGATCCGTCAGCCGCTCGACGACGGCATCCGGCCGCCCCTCCATGGCTGCGGCGGCTGCCCCCACGGCGTCGTCGTAGCTGCGCCGATCGGCCAGCCCGGCGCACGGGCAGGCGGCCACGCCGAGCTGGGCGGCGACGCACGGCGAGGCGTCGGGCGCCGGCGTGTGGCTGCGGCCGAGCCGCACGGAGCAGCGGCGCAGGGGGAGCGCTGCCTGCAACGCCTCGACGACGAGCGTGGCCATGGTCCGCGACGGCAGCGGGCCGAGGTGTAGCCCGGTGCGTGCGGCGTCCTTGACGATGGCGAGGCGCGGCCACGCCGAGTCGACGTCGAGGCGCACGTAGCAGTAGCGGTCGGCGCGCGTGCCCGCCCGGTTGTACCGCGGCTTCAGACGAGCGATCAGGCGGGCCTCGACGACCTCCGCCGACAGCGCGTCGGGCAGCAGGTGGTGGCGCACCGACTGCGCCTCGCGCAGCATCGGCCCGATCCGCCGGCGGTCCTCACGCCCGAAGTAGCTGCGCACGCGCTGGCGCAGGTTCGTCGCCTTGCCGACGTAGAGCACCTCGTCGCGATGTCCGCAGAACATGTAGACGCCGGGCGAGCGCGGCAGGTTCGACGTCAACTTGAGCTTGGCGGCCTGCGGGTGCCCCGCCATCGAGGCGAGCGTCGTGAGGTCGTCGAGCCCGAGCACGCCGAGCCCGGACGCCCGCTCGATCAGCAGGTGCAGCAAGTCGGTGGTGGCCAGCGCGTCGTCGAGCGCCCGGTGGGTCGGGCGGTGGTCGAGGCGCAGACGGGACGCCAGCGTGCCGAGCCGGCAGTCGGGCACCTCGTCGCGCACGAGGCGGCGAGCGAGGGCGACGGTGTCGATGCGCACAGGGTCGTAGCGCGGGTGGCCGGCCCGCTCGAAGGCGGCGCGCAGGAACGCCACGTCGAAGCCGATGTTGTGCCCGACCAGCACGGTGTCGCGCGTGAACTCCAGCAGCGACGGCAGCACGGTCTCGATCCGCGGCGCCGGCGCCACCAGCGCGTCGGTGAGGCCGGTGAGCACGGTGATCACCGGCGGGATCGCCCGGCCCGGGTTGACGAGGGTCTGGAACGTGCCGAGGCACTCGCCGCCACGGACCTTGACGGCCCCGACCTCGGTGATGGCGTCGCCGGCCCGGTCGCCACCCGTCGTCTCCAGGTCGAGCACGCAGAACGTGACGTCGGCCAGCGGCGTGCCGAAGTCGTCGAAGCTGCCCTGCACTGGCGCCCCAACCGTCGATGCCACGGTTGGCATGAGACCACGAACACTCGTTCGTGTCAAACACCTGTTCGTTCTGTACTGTTGAGCATGGCCACGGAGATGCCTGAGCACGGCTATCTCCGCTCGGCCGTCGAGTTCGCCGTCGCCCTCGCCCAGCGGACCAAGGCGCCGGACACGTTTCCCGCCGCGCTCAAGCCGTTCGTGCGCCAGCCCCAGCGCATCCCGACCGCTGCGCTGGGCAAGCTGCGCCGAGCGATCGACGCCGATCCCGAGTTCCGCCGGCGGGTCGCCGATGGCGCGGTGCCCGATGTCGTCGACGAGATCGGCATCGAGTGGCTGCGGCACGACGACGGATGGGAGGACCGCGTCGCCACGCTCGTCGCGGCTGACAAGGAGGCCTCGATCCAGGCCCGCGACGAGTCCGCCGTGCGCAGGGCCGAGCGCCGGCGGGAGGCCGCCGAGCAAGCAGCGGTGCGGGCGAGGGCCGAGCTCGTCGCCCTGCAGGACCGCCTGGACGCGGCCACAGCCCAGATCGCCGCCGAGCGCGCCGAGGCGGCGGTGGCGGCCACCGCGGCGCAGCAGGCCCGGGCCCAGCTCGCCGAGGCGCGCCTCGCCGCGCGCCATGCCAACGACCGGGCGGAGGCGGCGCAGAAGAAGGTGGCCGCCCTGCAGTCCGAGCGCGACACAGCGACGGAGCGAGCCGCCGAGGCCGTGCGCCAGCGCGACCACCTGCTCGCCGACCGCGCCGAGCGCAGCGGGGCAGCGGTCACAGGCACGCAGGTCGGCGAGTTGCGCGAGCTGGCCGGATCGGCGCGCCGGCTGGCCGACCGCCTCGGCGAGCTCGTCGATGTCGCCCCGACAGTGCGGGTGCCACTCTCCCTGCCGGGTGGCGTCGCTCGCGACTCGCGCCGGGCGGCGGAGTTCCTGATGCGGGCGACCGGTGCGCTCGTCCTCGTCGACGGCTACAACGTCGCCAAGCTGGGCTGGCCGGGCGAGGACGCCGTCGCCGAGCGCCGGCGGTGCATCGGTCTCTGCGAGGACCTCGCCCGTCGCCTCGGCAGCGAGATCGTGGTCGTGTTCGACGGCGCCGGGGTGGTCGGGGCGCATGCCGACAGACGGCGCACCGTGCGCGTCCAGTACTCGCATCCGCCGGAGACCGCCGACGACGTCATCCGCTCCCTCGGCGGGGCGGCGCCGGTCGAGCGTCCGCTGGTCGTCGTCACCAACGACCAGCAGGTGCGGCGCGACGTCCAGGCGCTCGGCGCCAACCTCATCACGAGCGAGGCGTTCCTCCAGCTCAGGTGAATCCCTCGCACCGTACGCTTGGGCCCGTGCGCCGCCCAGAACCCGTGCCGACCGTCGGCGATCTCCGCCAGATCGGGCGCGAGCACGGGATCGAGCACCTCGGCGTGGCACCGGCGGGCGTGCTCGAGCGGGCACGGGAGATCCTGCACGATCGCCGTCGCGCCGGCCTCGATGCCGGGATGGGGTTCACCTATCGCAACCCCGACCGCTCCACCGATCCCGACCGGGCCGTGCCGGGCGCCCGGTCGATCGTCGTGGCGGCGCGCTCCTACCTCGCCGACGGCGAGCCCGAGCGGCCCGATGGGGTCCAGGCGCGCGTCGCCCGCTACGCCTGGGTCGACCACTACGCGCCGCTGCGCACCGGTCTGCGGGCGATGGCCCACCGGCTGCGGGCGTCGGGACACCGTGCCGTCGCCTTCGCCGACGACAACTCGATCGTCGACCGCGAGGTCGCCCACCTCGCCGGGCTCGGGTGGTTCGGCAAGAACGCCAACATCCTCCTGCCGGGAGCCGGGAGCTGGTTCGTCCTCGGTTGCGTCGTCACGACCGCCGAGCTGCCCGTCGCCGAGCCCGTCCCCGACGGGTGCGGCACGTGCCGGCGCTGCCTCGACGCCTGTCCGACGGGTGCCATCGTCGCCCCGGGTGTCATCGACGCCAACCGTTGCCTGGCCTGGGTCCTGCAGCGTCCGGGCTCGATCGCCGAGCCGTTGCGCGCGGCGATCGGCGATCGCATCTACGGCTGCGACGACTGCCAGGAGGCCTGCCCGCCGACCGTTCGCCTCGGCCGGCGCCACCACGTGCCGCTCACCGCCGGCGCCGAAGCCTGGGTCGACGTGCTCGACCTGCTCGACACCGACGACGACACGCTGCTCGAGCGACATGGCCGCTGGTACCTGGCGGGCCGCGACCCGCGCTGGCTGCGGCGCAACGCCCTCGTCGTGCTCGGCAACACCGCCGACCCCGGCGACGCGCGCGTGGCGGCGACGCTCGCCCGCTACCGCCACCACGACGACGAGGTCCTCGCCGAGCACGCCCGCTGGGCGAGCGCCCGGCTCGGCCTGCACACGCCGGCGTGAAGCACCTCCTCGTCACCAACGACTTCCCACCCAAGATCGGCGGGATCCAGTCGTTGCTGTGGGAGTGGTGGCGGCGCCTGCCGCCCGACCGATTCGCCGTGCTGACGAGCCCGTACCAGGGGGCGCGACGCTTCGACGACGAGCAGGCGTACCGCATCGAGCGGACGAGAGAGCCCGTCCTGCTGCCGCACCCGTGGATGGTCCGGCGCATCGACGACCTCGCCCGCGACGTCGGCGCCGACCTTGTCGTCCTCGACCCGGCCCTGCCGCTCGGCTTGGTCGGGCCGTCGCTGCAGCTGCCCTACGACGTGGTCCTGCACGGTGCCGAGGTGACCGTCCCCGGACGTCTGCCGGGGTCGCGGCAGGCGCTGGGGAACGTGTTGCGCCGCGCCCGCCACGTCATCTCGGCGGGCCGTTACGCGGCGACGGAGGCCGAGCGCGCCGCCGAGCGCCCGTTGCCCGTGACGGTCGTGCCACCGGGCGTCGACACCGAGCGGTTCCGCCCGCTCGACGCCGACGAACGGCTCGCCGCCCGCCGCCACTTCGGCCTGCCCACCGAGGGCGAGCTGATCGTGTCGATCTCCCGGCTCGTCCCGCGCAAGGGCTTCGACGTGGCCATCGAAGCCGTCGCCCTGCTGGCACCGCGCCGGCCCGACCTCGTGCTGGCGATCTCCGGCAGCGGCCGCGACGAGGGTCGCTTGCGCCGCCTGGCTGCTGAGCGCAACGCCCCGGTGCGGTTCCTCGGGCGCGTCGCCAACGACGACCTCCCGGCGCTGTACGGCTGCGGCGACCTGTTCGCCATGGCCTGTCGAACCCGTTGGGGCGGGCTGGAGCAGGAGGGCTTCGGCATCGTGTTCGTCGAGGCCGCGGCGTGCGGCGTGCCGCAGGTGGCCGGCGAATCTGGCGGCGCCGCCGAGGCCGTCGACCACGGGGTCACCGGCCTCGTCGTCGACCGGCCCGACGATCCGGTGGCGGTCGCCGAGGCGTTCGAAGCCCTGCTCGACGACCCCGCCAAGCGCGCCGAGATGGCCACGGCGTCGCGCCGGCGTGCGGTCGCCGAGTTCTCCTACGATGTGCTGGCCGAGCGCCTGGGCCGGTCGCTCGGGGTGTGGTAGTGGAGGACTCCACATCGGCGGGCGACGTGCTCGTCTCCGCCGACCTCGCCGGCACCGCGCTGTTCGCCGTCACGGCGACGCTCGCCGCCGTGTTCTTCACGACCTTCTGGCAGTGGGTCGCGGCGGTGACCGCGCTGGCGCTGTTCGCCGTCGGGGTGTTCGCCTTCCTGTGGTCGTACTACAACGCCGTGCAGCGCAGCCGGCGGGATCAGATCGGCGTTGCCGAGCTGTACCTGCTGCTCGGCCAGCCGACGCCGCCGCGCGTGCGCCGGCTGATGCTCGGTGCGCTGGCCGCCCAGGTCCTCATCGCCGCAGCGACGACGTTCGCCCGCCTCGAAGGTCCCGACGGCAAGCCCGGTTCGTCGCTCGCGCTCGGCTTCCTCGTGCCGATGTTCGGCTTCGGTCTCAACGGACTGTGGGCGGCGTACCACGGACGGTTCCCGCCGCGTCTGGCAGACTAGGCAGATGGCCGAGACCGCCTCGGAGACGATCCGCATCGCCGCGCCGCCCGGGCGCGTGTGGGAGATCGCCGCCGACGTCGAGCGCTACCCGGACTGGGTGCGTGACGTCAAGGACGTCGTCGTGCGCTCGCGCGACGAGCAGCAGCGCCCGTCCGAGGTCGAGTTCCGCGCCTCGGCGCTCGGTCGCAGCACGCACTACACGCTGGCCTACGACTACACCAACGCTCCCGAGGTGCTGGCGTGGAAGATGGTCAAGGGCGACATCCAGCGATCGATCGAGGGCGCCTACCACCTGACGCCGACCGACGACGGTGGCACCGCGGTCCGCTACGACCTCGCCATCGAGCTGGCCGCCCCACTGCCCGGCTTCGTCAAGCGGCGAGCAGAGGTGCGCATCCTCAACTCGGTCCGCGAGCTCAGGGTCCGCGCCGAGTCCTGAACGCGTTCCCCGACGAGCCCGGCCGCCTGCTCGGGATCGACGTCGGCGGCACGAAGTGCCTCGGTGTCGTCGTCGAGGCGGGCGGCACGCTCGTGGCCGACACCCGTGAGCGCACGCCGTACGACGGTGACGCGCTGATCGAGGTGCTCGCCGGGATCGTCGCCGAGCTCGTCGAGACCGTCGGCCCGGTCGATGCCGTCGGCGTCGGCGTCCCCGGGCTGATCACCATCGATGGCGTCCTGCGGTCGTCGCCGAACGTCCCGACGGTCACCGAGCTCGACGTCGCCGGGCGCCTCGGTGCCCGCCTCGGGCGCCCCGTGGCCGTGTCCAACGACGCCACGTGCGCCACCCTCGCCGAGTGGCGCACGGGTGCCGGCCGCGGCGTCGACGACATCGTCATGGTCACGCTGGGCACGGGGATCGGCGGCGGGGTCGTCGCCGCCGGCCGCCTCATCGTCGGCGCCAACGGCTTCACCGGCGAGTTCGGCCACATGGTCGTCGACCCGGACGGTCCGCCGTGCGTGTGCGGCAGACGGGGGTGCTGGGAGCGCTACGCATCGGGATCCGGGCTGGCCCAGCTCGCCCGTGCAGCCGCGGTGGGCGGTCGCCTTGCGTCGCGTCGTCGAGGTCGCCGGCGGCGATCCGGCGCTGGTGCGTGGGGAGCACGTGCAGGCGGCGGCGCGCGAGGGCGACGCCGGCGCCGTCGCGGTCGTCGACGAGTTCGCCCGGTGGGTCGCCCTCGGCCTCGTCAACCTCACCAACATCCTCGACCCGGCGACCTTCGTGCTCGGCGGCGGGTTGGCCGAGGGCGCCGACCTGTACCTCGATCCGATCCAGCGATGGTTCACCGAGCTGCTCTACGCGCCCGAGCTGCGCCCGCACCCGGCGCTGGCGTTCGCCGAGCTCGGCGAGCGCGCCGGGGCGATCGGTGCGGCGATGTTCGCCGCCCAGAGAGCAGCGCCGCAGTAGCTTTTCTCGCCGGGGCGCGATGGCCGAGATCCGCAGGGACCCGAGGAACGAGCGACGGCTGATGTCGAGCGCGCTCCTGCGCGCCCTCATCTACGCGGCCATCGCCGGCGCGGCGGTGTACGTCGTCGTCAAGTTCCGGCTCGACGAGCTCGAGCCGGACGTCGAGGACACCGCCCGCAAGTTCGTGGCGATCGCCCTCGGGCTGCTCGCCCTGGCGACGCTGTGGTTCCTCGGCGTCGCCCTCGTGCACTTCTTGCGCTGGCGCAAGGCGCGGCGATGGGAGCGCATGCTCGACGACCCGCAGCGGGCGGCCCTGGTGCCGCCGACCGAGGCGCACGTCGACGTCGTGCCCGAGCAGCCCGGCGGGATCAAGGCGCTCGCCCGCCTCGTTGGCATGTCGCTGCTCGTCGCCGGCCTCGTCACCTATGCCGTGCTGGCATTGCTCGACGTCGTGTCGTTCCCGACGTCAGGGAACACGGAGGAACCGAATCCCTTCGCCGTGCTCGTCGTCGCCGCGCTGGCGGCGGGCGGTGCCGTCGGGGCGTGGCGGTCGTTCGACAAGTGGCGCATCGGCCGAGCCGTCGAGCGACTGTCCGAGGGCGCTCGGTCCAGCCGACCACCTGCACGACGCCGACATCTCACCGCGACGCGCGGGGGCGATCCCGCCGCTCGACGTCATCATCCTCACGACCGGGCCGGCACGGGGGAACCTGCGCCGGATCACGGTCGACGCCAACTCCTTCGGCGACCCGCCGCCGTCGATCCTCTACCTACGCCTGTTCGACAACGAACAGGGGACGGCGCGCTTCCTGGCCGGACCGTGGCGGGAGTACGGCTACGTCCACCTGCTGCGCAGCGCCACCTCGGTCAGCGCCGACGAGCTGGAAGCAGCATCGGCGGACGACCTCTTCATCACGTCCGAGGCGGAGCTCGAGCGTGTGCTCGCAGAGGCGTCGCGAGATCCCGAGCGACGTCCGGACGCGCACGTCGTGACGGCCCGCCTGCTCGGCTGGATCGGCCGGCGGCGAGACGCCGGCGACGGTGAGTACCCGGTGTACCCGGCGCGACAGCTGATGTGCCACGGCGGCTTCTGGAAGCGTGCCGTCGACCTGTTGCTGGCACGCGTCGACGTTGTCGTGCTCGACCTCTCCGGCTACCACCGCGAGCACGCCGGCACCGGCTACGAGCTGCAGCGGGTGATCGACCGCTTCCCGATCGGCCGTGCCGTCATGCTGGCGTCGGGTGCGAGCGACGAGCGGTTCCTGCGCGCTCAGGTCCTCGCCGCGTGGTCGCAGATGGCGGCCGGCTCACCGAACGAGGGGACCACCCACCGCTCCGTGCTGATCGACTGCTCGGATCACGCCGCCGACCGGGCGCTGCTCGGCCGGATCCGCACTCGCGTCGCTTCAGGCGTCGGCGGCCGGCGGGACGTAGTTCGCCCGCGCCGCCTCGATCTCCCGCCAGGCGTCTTCCCGTCCGCCGACGCCCCCCGTGGCCGAGTGCTTGCCGGGTTCGAGCGCCTTGTAGACCTCGAAGAAGTGCTGGATCTCGGCGAGCAGTTGCGGCGTCATGTCCGCGATGTCCTCGACCCGCTCCCAGCGCGGCTCGCCGGGTGGCAGGCAGATCAGCTTGGCGTCCTCGCCGGCCTCGTCCTGCATGTACAGCACGCCGACCGGGCGGGCCTCGACCCACACGCCGGGGTAGACCGGATCGTCGAGCAGTACCAGCGCGTCGAGCGGGTCGCCGTCACCGCCGAGCGTGTGGGGGACGAAGCCGTAGTCGGCCGGGTAGGTCGTCGCCGTGAACAGGCGGCGGTCGAGGAACACCCGGTTGTCGACGTGGTCGATCTCGTACTTGTTGCGGCTGCCCCGTGGGATCTCGATGACCACGAAGATGCACCCGTCGCGTGGTTGCTTGTGCATTCGGCCTCCCATGTTGGCAGAGCGGCCACCGGGTAGCGTTCGCCACATGGAGTTCAGGCGCATCGCCAACTTGCCGCCGTACGTGTTCACGATCATCAACAACCTGAAGATCGAGGCACGGCGGGCAGGTCGCGATGTCATCGACCTGGGCTTCGGCAACCCCGACATCCCCTCCCCGGACGTGGCCGTGCGCAAGCTCGCCGAGGCCGCCGAGAAGCCGGCCAACCACCGCTACTCGATGTCGCGGGGTCTGCCCAAGCTGCGCGAGGCGATCGCCGGCTACTACCAGCGCACGTGGGACGTCACGCTCGATCCGGAGCTGGAGATCACCAACACGATCGGTTCCAAGGAGGGGTTCAGCCACCTGATGTGGGTGCTCCTCGACCGCGGCGACGCCGCCATCGTGCCCAGCCCGAGCTACCCGATCCACATCTACGGCCCGTTGTTCGCCGGCGCCGACCTGCGTCAGGTGCCGATGCGCTCGCTGGCCCACTCGGAGGAGCGCGAGGGCTTCGCCGAGGAGTTCTTCGACCGGTTGACCGCGGCGTACGACATCGGCTGGCCCAAGCCGCGCGTGCTGGTGATGTCGTTCCCGCACAACCCGACGGGCGCGGTCGTCGAGCTGCCGTTCATGCAACGGGTCGTCGACTTCTGCCGCGAGCGGGAGATGATCGTCGTCCACGACTTCGCCTACGCCGACGTCGGCTTCGACGGCTACCGCCCGCCGAGCATCCTCCAGGCGGAGGGGGCCAAGGAGTGCGCCGTCGAGCTGTACTCGATGACCAAGAGCTTCTCCATGGCCGGGTGGCGCTGCGCCTTCTTGCTCGGCAACGCCGAGGTCGTGCAGGCGCTCGTCAAGCTGAAGAGCTACCTCGACTACGGCATGTTCCAGCCGGTGCAGATCGCCGCCACGGTGACGTTGAACGAGGCGCCCGACTTCCCGGTCGAGGTGTGCGCGACGTACCAGCGCCGCCGCGACGCACTGATCGATGGTTTGGCGCGCATCGGCTGGGAGATCCCCAAGCCGAGCGGATCGATGTTCGTGTGGGCGCCGATCCCCGAGCCCTACGCCGAGCTCGACTCGGTCGAGTTCTGCTCGCTCGTCGTGCGCGAGGCCGACGTGGCGCTGTCGCCCGGTGTCGGGTTCGGTCCTGGCGGTGAGGGGTTCGCCCGCTTCGCCCTGATCGAGAACGAGAAGCGCATCGCCCAGGGCATCCGCAACCTCCGCAAGGGCCTCCCCAAGCTCGGCTGACGGGCGTGCCGGAGCATCGGATCCACGAGCACTGCGACGCCTGCGGCTTCGACGGGGGTGGCTACTCGGACGCGGAGTTGCTCGACGCCCTGGGCAGCCTCGGCGAGCGGTGGCAGCAGCTGCTGGCCGCCGCCGGCGAGCACCTGCGCACGCGGCCGGCGCCGGCGACATGGTCGGCGATCGAGTACGCCGCCCACAGCCGTGACGTCACGCGCTTGCATGTCTTCGGCGTCGAGCAGGCGCTGACCCGACGACGAGCCGGCCTTCCCCCCGATCGGCGACGACCTCGTCGACGACGCCGCCACTGGCTACGGGAGCGCCGATCCCGGCGAGGTCGGCGACGAGTTGTCCACCGCTGCCGACTCGACTGGCGCAACTCGCCGAGGACGCCGGGTTCGACCGTTGGGATCGCGGGCTCACGGTCGGCGAGGTGCGCAGCGATGTCCGGCGCTTGCTCGAGCACGCCCTGCACGACTCGCAGCACCACCTCGACGACGTCGAGCGCGGCCTGTCGGAGATCATCGCCGCTGGAGCCAGGTGGCGACGCACCGCTCCGATGGAAAGTTGACAAACTTGGTCAGGAATAGCAACATGGCCGTCGTGCGTCCCCTCTCGAGCTGTCCGGGCACCTGACCTTCTCCCGCCCGTCACACCACTCGGAGGACCTCGATGGATCGCTTGCTCTTCAACCCTGTCGCCGATGAATGGCGCGTCGCGGGCGCCCGCGCCGTCCACCCCTCGGGCTGCGACGGAGACGAGCCGTTGGTGCAGGCGATCGCCGAGGGACTGGCCGCCGTGGCGGTGCCGTGGGAGTTGGCGACCGGAACGTCACCCGATGGGCGCCGGTACGAACTGATCTTGTCGACGGCGTCGTACGACGTCGTGGCTGATCCACTGGCCGGCGGGGACCGGCATCGACGCCCACGACCACGGCGGGTCGGTCGGTGCGTTCGCCGTCGTGTCGGGCGCCCTCGAGGAGCGCATCCTCGTCGGCGGCGTCGACGTGCGGCGGCGTGTCGCCGCCGGCGAGTCGGTGTGCTTCGGCGGGGACCACGTGCACGCCGTCGCCAACCCCGACGACGCGGGGGCGACGAGCGTGCACGTGTACTCGCCGCCACTGCGCTCGATGGGCTTCTACCGCGCCGGATGACGGCGCGCTGGTCCTCGACCGCACCGACGAGATCACCGGCGATCTCAGCTGACCGCGCTGTCGCCGTCCCACCAGTCGAGGACCCGGAGCGCACGGAGCGTGTTCCACCGGCTGGGCGCTCCGACGCCATCCTCGAGGTCGAAGTGGACGCGCCCGGGATGGGTGCGGTCGAGCAACCATCGACCGTCGGGCTGGCGCTTGGACCGCACGACCTCGACGGCCTCTGCCATCCGCGGGTCGGGATCCGAGCCGGCGCGGCGGAAGTAGTCGAGGACGCGCAGCACGTCGTAGTGCCAGTAGTACGGGAACGCGGCGTCGACGTACTCCGGAACGGCGACCTCGCCCGTGCTCTTGCGCCGGAACAGGCTGCGCTCGAGCAGGTACTCCTCCCCGCCGCGGCGGGCATCGCCCACGTCGTCGGAACCCCCGGTCGCCTGCTCGAACGCCAGCAGACCGTCGAGCACGTTGATCGTCGTGTCGAACGAGGAGCGCACCGAGCCGTTCTCGGCCTCGCAGTTCCAGCCGCCATCGTCGAGCCGCTCAGCGAGGAGACGCTCGACGATCGGGGAGACGTCGACCCCGAAGTAGGCGCCGGTCTCGACCGTGCGGCCGTTGATGCACGGTTCGACCTCTCCGTCGAAGAACGGCTGCCCGGCGTGCTCCCAGCGTCCGTGCTCGGCGACGAGCCCGATCGCACGACGGGCCGCCTCCGACTCCGGGTCGAGTCCGAAGAGCTGCAGGGTCTGCAGCGTGTGCATCGTCGCCGTCCATGGCTGGCCCGGCTCGTCGCCGGCGTACGACGCCGGGAAGCACGCGCCACCATCCCACAGCCCGTCGGCACCCTCCAGCGCCAGGAGGCGGGCACCCCAGCCCTCGTGCTCGACGCGCGCTCGCTCAGCGGCGATCTCCTCGGGCGAGGCATCCGTGAGATCGTCGAGCACCTGCCAGCGGATCGCCGGGTCACCCTCGAGCAGCCACTCGATCACGGCCACCTCGGCAGATTACGTCGTGAGGTCGGTGCGCGAGTCGGGTGTGACGGCCGTTCGTCTGTCACTGTGGCGGTGTGGTCGAGCAGCCGCTCGAGGGTGGGATCGCCAACGCGGGCGAGGTCATGCGCGACGGTCCGCATGTGCTGCGTCCCTCGAGTCCGCACTCGGGGTCCGTCCACGCCTTCCTGCGGGCGGTGCGATCCACGGGCTTCGACGGCGCCCCGATGCCCGTCGGTGTCGACGAGGACGGACACGAACGACTGACGTTCATCCACGGAGAGGTGCCTGTGCCGCCCTATCCGGACTGGAGTCAGTCCGACGGCGCGTTGGCGTCAATTGCCGCGTTGCTGCGCAGGTTGCACGACGCCGCCCGGGGATTCAACCCTCACGGTCACGACTGGAGTGACGAGCTGGCTGACCCGGCAGGCGGAACGCTCGTGTGCCACAACGACGTCTGCCCGGAGAACGTCGTGTTCCGTGACGGCGTCGCGGTGGCGCTGATCGACTTCGAGTTCGCCGCCCCCGGCCGAGCCGTCTACGACCTGAGTCACCTCGCCCGCCTGTGCGTACCGATCGAGGACGACGTCGACCAGGTCCGGCTCGGCTGGCGGCCGGCCAACCGTCCGGCTCGGCTGCGACTCGTCGCTGACGCCTACGGGCTGGACCGACGCGGTCGAGCGACGCTGCTCCCCGCCATCGACGATGCCATCGATTGCCTCGAAGCTGCTGTCCGACGTCGCGTCGAGGGCGGCGACCGCAACGCCGTCGCGATGTGGAACCGAACGGGCGGCAGCGAGCGCTACGACCGCCGACGCCGCTGGTGGACCGACCACCATCACGACTTCGAAACGGTCCTCGCCTGACTCCGCGTTGCGGTCGTGGCGCATGTGAGCGTTCAGCTGTTGGCGGCGGCGAACATCGCCTCCAGCTCCCGGTGGGTGTGGGGTCCGCACGGCTGGAACAGGACCTCGGTGTCGCCCTTGGCACCGAGGTCGTCGATGCAGGCCCTGACTTCGTCGGGGGTTCCGGTGACTGTCGTCGATCGTCGAGTGCTCCCCGGTCAGTAGCGTCCGATCGCGCGATCTCGCCGCCGACGACCCCGGTTCGAGGCCCTCAACCGTTGTGGTGGCGAACACGCCGTCATGACGCTCTGCGACGGCGCGGCCCTTGGGTCCGAGGGCGCCGATCAGGATCGGCACATTCATCGGGCGATCCGGACCGCTGCCGTGCGGGTGCAGCATCTGCATTCGGGTGCCCTCCCACTCGACCACGTCGCCGCGCAACAGCCCGCAGCATGCGTCGAGGTAGTCGGTCATGTACGACCACGGGATCGCCCCGTAGCCCATCGCCCGCCGACCCGTGAAACCGGTCCGAACGCCCAGGGTCTAGCACGGTGATGGGAATCGTGGCGCCGACGCCGCTGTTGAACATCGCGTGAGTTCTGGGCACACCGTCACCATCAGCCCGAGCAAGGCCCACATCGAGGTCCGACTCGACGGTGAGCTGCTCGCCGAGACCGACCGCGCGATGCGGCTCGAAGAGACCGGCCTGCCGGCGCGCTACTACATTCCCAAGGACGACGTGCGCATGGATCTGCTCCGTTCGACGTCGTTCCACACGACGTGCCCCTTCAAGGGAGAGGCCTCCTACTGGTCGGCCGAAGCTCGTGGCCAGACCCATGACGGAATCGTCTGGGCGTACGAGACGCCGATCCCAGCGGCTGCCCAGATCGCCGGACGCTTGTCCTTCTACCCGAATCGCACACACATCACCGTCGACGGCGAGGCCTTCACGGCGTAGGACCTACGACCGCTCGAGCCACGCTCCCGTCGCATCGGATCGCGCAGGTCGTGCCCGTGGCCCAACGCCAGCAGCACCGCGTCCTGCACTGCGTCCTCGGCGGCGTCGCCGTATCCCAGGAGTGCAACGGCGACGGCTCGCATGTCAACCCGATGTCGCTCGAGAACCAACCCGAGTACCGACGAGGTTGTCAGTCGTACACCAGTTCGATACAATGATGCGATGGTCGATGCGTTCGACACGCTCTCCGAGGCTCTCGAGGGTCTCTCGGGTGTCGATCTCGACGCGCTGATCGACACCGAGCTGGATGTCGAGTTGGTCGCCCTGGTGCGACAGCGGCATCGGTTGGATGCCGAGATCGCTCGGCGGGCGGCGCTGTGGGATCGGCGTTCGGTGTGGCGTGGTGACGGGTCGCGGGCGCCGTGGGCGCGGCTGTCACGCACGGCCAGCATCGCTCCGGGCACCGCTCGCGGGCTGCTGCGTCGCGGGCACACGTTGGCGTCGATGCCGGTGACGGCGCAGGCGTGGGCGGCGGGCGAGGTCGGTTCGGATCATGTCGATCTGCTCGCTGATGCGGCGTCGGGTCGTGATCGGGTTGTTCGCCCGTGACGAAGCGATGCTCGTCGGTCGCTGCACGCAGCTGACCTGGGGTCAGGCGGTGAAGGCGTTGCGCTACTGGACGTTCCGTGCCGACGCCGAGCTGGACCGGGACGGCACCCCGCCGCCGACGGGCCAGCTCGTTGCGGTTGTCGACGACGTTCGATGGAACGGTGTCGGGAGAGTTCACGCTGGATCCGATCGCCGGCGCCACCGTCGGTGAGGCGTTGCGACGCATCGAGCGTGACCTGTACCGCGCCGACCAGCGCGACGGGGTCACCCGCACGATGGGTGAGCGGTTGGCGGCGGCGTTGGTGGAGATGGCTGTGCGCTCCCAGACGGTGCCGAGGAAGGGGCGGCGGCCGGAGCCGTTGGTGTGCATCCTCGCCGGCGAGGCCACCGTCGAGCATCTCTGCGAGCTGTCCACGGGGACGGTGATCGCGCCGGAGGTGGTGGTGCCGCACCTGGGCCGCAGCCAGGTGCAGACGTTCATCTTCGACGGCGCCGATCGTGTCGTCGCGGCGTCACCGGTGCGCACGTTCCGCGGCAGGTTGCGCCGGGCGGTGCAGGTCCGTGACCGTCACTGCCGGCACCCCTCGGGCTGCGACGTGGCAGTCAATGGCTGCGATGTCGATCATCGGGTCGCTCACGCCGAGGGCGGGGTCACCGCCGAAGCCAACGGTGAGTTGCAGTGCGCAGCGCACAACCGCCACTCCGACCTCCACGACCGCCGCCCGGCCGATGTGATCGAGGCGGCCCGTGAACGACGCCACCTCGAACATCTCGCCCGCCAACGCATCGACACCCTGGCCGAGCGAGCCGGACGAGCACCACCCGACGCCGCCTGAAGCGTTCACGTGCTCGTCACACGTCGGGAACACGGCGACAACCAAGCGCTCGCTACGGTCCGGCTCGTGACCGCCCGCATGTTCGTCGTGCGCGTCTGGCTGCCTGATCGGCCGGGTGCGCTCGGCCAGGTCGCCAGCCGCATCGGCGCCGTGCACGGCGACGTCACGGCGATCGACATCCTCGAGCGAGGCGGCGGTCGGGTCATCGACGAGCTCGCCGTGGCGCTGCCCGACGCCGTGTCCGTCGAGCTGCTGGCGAAGGAGATCGACGCCGTCGACGGCGTCTCCGTCGAGCACATCCGCCCGGTGGCTGAGGAGCGTCCGGACTCGGCGACGGCGGTGCTCCAGCTCGCCGCCGAGGTTGCCGAAGCGGCGCCCGGCGAGCGCCTCGACGTGCTCGTCGGCGGCCTGCTGGTCGTCGCTGACGCCGACTGGGCCGTGGCGGTGCGAGACGGCGCGCTGCTGCACCCGCATGGCGCCTCGCCGGACAGCGGCTGGCTGCTGGCGTTCCTCGCCGGCTGCGGGCACCTCGACCCGGCGCGTCCGTCCGCCAACGAGCCAGGTGACGTGATGTGGGCCCGGCTGCCCTCGGCCGACGCCACGATCGCCGCCGGCAGGGCGGTGCGGGCCGTGCACGAGCGCGAGCGATCGCGGCTGGCGCTGCTCGCTCGGGTCGTCGACCACCTGCTGTGACGCCCGGCTCACCCCGTGCGGATGTGCACGGGGTGAGCACGGGGTTCCACCGATGTCGTTGAACGGCCTGACCAGCAAACTCGTATCAAGTTACCGACCGGTAGCTCCCGTTCCCAGATGGGATCGGGACGAGCGAAGCGGGCAGGAAGATGAGCACGACGATCGAGGCCAGGAACTGGGACCGAGGAGCGGTCGCCGGGTCGCGCCCCGTGGCCGTCGACAGCCCTCGCCGCCTCCGCCAGCTGGTCGCTCTCGGTGACGTCGTCGCCCTCCTCGCCGCTGCCGCCGTCGTGCTCGCCATCGCCGCGTTGCTCGGTGCCGCCGACGCCAAGCTTGCCGCTGCCCTGGTCGGCGCCGCCGTGAGCGGCGTGGTCGCCATCCGCACGCAGGGCCTCTGGGACGGGCACCGTTCGTCGGTTCGTTCGCTCGAGCTGGCCGGCCTGGTCCGTGCCGCTGCGGTGGTTGCCGCCAGCGCCCTGCTGCTCGATCGCCTGCTCACCCTCGACGTGCCCCTTGCCGCCGCCGCCGGCATCGGCGTCACCGGCCTGGTGTCGCTCGTTGCCTGGCGCTCCGGTCTGCGCATGTGGGTCGCCACCAGCCGTGCGAACGGCCGCTTCGTCCAGCGCACGCTCGTGCTCGGGACCGATCGCCGCGCTGCCGAGCTCGTTCGCCTCGGCCAGGTCCATCCCGAGGCCGGCGTCCAGTACGTCGGCGTCGCCGGCAGTCGCTTCGAGGCCGAGGCCGGCGGCATCGCCCACCTCTGGGTCGGTGAGATCGCCGACGTCACCGAGCTGCTCGACGGAACGTCCAGCATCGACCGGGTCGTCGTCTGCTCCGGCGCCGTCGGGTCACTCGACCTGGCCGGCCTGCTCGAGCTGGAGCAGCAGGGTGGCCCCGAGGTCGTCGTCCACGCCGGACTGCCTGGCATCGACGCCAGCCGCATCACCGTCTCGGCCGTCGCCAACGAGGCGCTCCTGCGAGTCGCCCCGTCCACGCCCTCCCTCGCCGGCCGGTTCGTCAAGCGGGCGTTCGACATCGTCGTCGCCGGTGCCCTGCTGCTCGTCGCCGCCCCGGTGTTCGCCCTCGTCGCCATCCTCGTCAAGCGTGAGGACGGCGGGCCGGTCCTGTTCCGCCAGGAGCGCGTCGGCCAGAGTGGCGTCAGTTTCAACATGGTCAAGTTCCGCACGATGGTCGTCGACGCCGAGGCCCGGCTGGCCGCCGTGCAGGCCGACAACCAGCGCTCCGGCCCACTGTTCAAGCTCGCCGTCGACCCACGGGTCACCCGCATCGGCCACATCCTGCGCCGCACCAGCCTCGACGAGCTGCCCCAGCTGCTCAACGTGCTCAAGGGCGAGATGAGCCTCGTCGGGCCGCGGCCGGCACTGCAGCGAGAGGTCGACGAGTTCCCGGCCGAGCTGCACGCCCGTCACCAGGTCCGCCCCGGCATCACCGGCCTGTGGCAGGTCGAGGCTCGGGACAACCCGGCATTCGACGCCTATCAGCGGCTCGACCTGTTCTACGTCGCCAACACCTCGCTGCTGCTCGACGTCGCCGTCCTGCTGGGCACGGCCGAGCAGATGCTCCTGCGCCCGTTCCAGAGCCGGCGCCGGGGCGAGATGACCGTCACGCTCGCCGGCGAGCTCGTCGGCGTCGAGGCGCCGTCGTTCGTCGCAGCAGCCTGATTCGCCCGCCCTACGCCGGCGCCCAGGCCCGCGAGCGCTCGAGCGCCCGGAGCCACGTTGCGTGGGCGGCGTCGGCGGCCGCGCGATCGGGGTTGGGCGTGAACGTGGCGTCGAGCTGCCAGCGCTCGGCCAGCGTGTCGAGGTCGGCGACGCCCTCGGCGAGCGCGGCGAGGTAGGCGGCGCCGACGGCCGTCGTCTCCCGCTCCGTGGCCCGCAGCACCGGGACGCCGAGCTGGTCGGCCTGGATCTGCAGCAGCAGGTCCATCACCGACGCCCCGCCGTCGACGCGCAGCTCGGTGACCGGGCGGCCGCTCGCCGCGACCATCGCCTCGACCGCATCACGTGTCTGGTAGGCCATCGACTCGACCACCGCCCGGGCGAGGTGAGCCCGCGTCGTGCCGCGGGTGATGCCGGTGACCGTGCCACGTGCGTAGGCGTCCCACCACGGCGACCCGAGACCGGTGAACGCGGGAACGACGAACACACCGCCGGTGTCGTCCACACTCCCCGCCAGCGGGCCGACCTCGGCGGACTCGCCGATGACGCCCAGGCCATCGCGCAGCCACTGGATCGCCGAGCCGGTGGAGAAGATCGCTCCCTCGAGGGCATAGGCGACGGTGCCGGGAGCCGAGTCGCCGTCGAGCGTCCACGCCACGGTCGTCAGCATCCCCTCGGCCGGCGGTGGCAGCTCGTTGCCGACGTTGAGCAGCACGAAGCTCCCTGTGCCGTACGTGTTCTTGGCCATCCCGGCGTGGAAGCACGCCTGGCCGAACAGTGCCGCCTGCTGGTCGCCGGCGATGCCGCTGATGGCGATGCCGGGTGGTGCCCCGCACCGGTCCGATGTGACACCGACCCGCCCGCTCGACGCGTGCACGTCGGGGAGGCGGTCGATGGGCACGTGCAGGAGGTCGCAGAGCTCGTCATCCCACGCCAGCCGTTCGATGTCGAACAACATCGTCCGGCTGGCGTTCGTCGCATCGGTGGCGAAGACCTCACCGCCGGTCAGGTTCCAGATCAGCCACGTGTCGACCGTCCCGAGCGCCAGCGACTCGGACACGGGGACTGCGCCCGCGCCGAGGAGCCACTCGAACTTGGTCCCGCTGAAGTACGGGTCGAGCACGAGGCCGGTGCGCCGCCGCACCAGATCGAGGGCGCCCTGCTCGGCGAGCTCGTCGCACCGGGCGGCGGTCCTGCGGTCCTGCCACACGATGGCCTTGCCGTACGGCTGACCCGTCGCCCGGTCCCACGCCACGACGGTCTCGCGTTGGTTGGTGATCCCGATCCCGGCGACGGCGGATGCGCCGACCTGGTCGACGACCTCGGCCAACGTCGTGCGGGCGGCCTCCCAGATCTCGCCGGCGTCGTGCTCGACCCAGCCCGGCTGCGGGAAGTGCTGGGTGAACTCCCGGTACGCCGAGATCCCCGGGGAGCCGTCGATCGGGACGGAGCGGCTGCGGATCCCGGTCGTCCCGGCGTCGATGGCGATCACGCACGTCGGGCCGGTCATCGCTTGCTCGTCATCGCTTCCTCGACTTCGCTGCCGGGCGGTTCGGTCCGGTGGAGGTGCGCCTGGTCGGAGCCGGTCGCTGGCGAGCATCGGGCTCGCTCGCCGTGACAGTGGCGGCGGCCCGGGGCGTGCGCAGCTCGGCCAGCGTCTTGCGCTGGTAGCCGAACTTGGCGAGGACGTATCCGAGGGCGAGGTACAGCGGCCCGCTGGCCAGCAGCCCGCCGATGATCGGCCAGACCTCGCCGCGCATCAGCAGGGCGAACACGACGGTCATGATCCCCGCGTAGATCAGCCACTCCCGGGTCAACCGGCGCCAGGGCACCGGGCGGCTGGCGTCCCATCCCACGCCGGCGATTGTTAGCACGCCGCTCCGCCGCGGATGGCGAGCGGGGCACGGCACCGGGTCGTACGCTCGCGACGGTGCGTGTCGGTGTGCTCACCGGAGGCGGCGACTGCCCAGGGTTGAACGCGGTCATCCGGGCCATCGTCCGCGGCGGTGAGCGCACCCACGGCGACGAGCTGATCGGCTTCCTCGACGCGTGGGACGGTGTGCGCGAGCGGCGCACGATCCCGCTCACCGTGGAGACGATGCGCGGCACGCTGCCACGGGGCGGGACGGTGCTGGGCACGAAGCGGGGGAGCCCCTACGACACGGCGACGGGCGTCGACGAGGTCGCCGCGACGCTCGCCGACCTCGGCATCGACGGGCTCATCGTCATCGGTGGCAACGGCTCGTTGAGCATCGCCTACCAGCTCTTCGCCGACCGCGGCATGCCGATCGTCGGGGTCCCGAAGACGATCGACAACGACATCGTCGGAACCGACGTCACGTTCGGGTTCCACACCGCCGTGCAGATCGCCACCGATGCCATCGACCGTTTGCACACGACGGCCGAGAGCCACGACCGGGTGATGGTGGTCGAGGTGATGGGTCGCCACAGTGGGTGGATCGCCACCTACGCCGGCATCGCGGGCGGGGCGACGATGGTGCTCATCCCGGAGATCCCGTTCGACATCGGCGGAATCTGCAAGCGGCTCAGCCACCGCCACGAGCGCAACCGCTACGCCTCCATCGTCGTCGTCGCCGAAGGCGCCGAACCGGTGCCGGGCACGCTCGAGGTCGAGGAGAAGGTCTTCGACAAGTTCGGCCACGTTCGCCTCGGCGGCATCGCCGACGTGATCGCCCGGGAGATCGGCGACCGCACCGGGTTCGAGACCCGGGTCGTCATGCTCGGCCACGTCCAGCGCGGTGGCACGCCCACGGCCTACGACCGGGTGCTGTCGACGCGGTTCGGGGTCGCCGCCATCGACCTCGTCCACGAGCGCGGGTGGGGGCAGATGGTGGTGGCCCGCGGGGGAGACATCGTGCCCGCCGCGCTCGAGCTGGCCGTCGGCAAGACTCGTCCCGTCGACAAGACCCTCTACCACGACGTGGCCGAGGTCTTCTTCGCGTAGCTAGCTAGGCCGGCGGTTGGCTGGGGATCGCCGGGAAGGGTGGTTGCGTCGACTCGGCGAAGCCGGGGAAGTCGTACACGGTGAGCGGCTCGGTCTGTTGCTCGCCGCGGCCGTTCGGCCACGCCTGCGGCTGGCTCATGACGCGCAGGCGCACCAGACGGACGTTGTCCAGCTCGCTGGCGGTGAACACGATCTGGGCGACGGCGAGTTGCAGCCGGGCCAGCGGCAGCTCGAGGATCTCCGCCGTCACGTCGACGTTCAACGTCCCGGCGACGGCGATCGCCGTGCGCAGGCCGAGCGTCTCGGGCAGGGCGCTCTCGAACCCGGAGGCGAACTCCTCGGGGTTGGGTCCCTTGAAGAGCTCGGTGAGCAACGCGTCGGCTGTCTGTGGGGTCACCGTGCGGGCGACCGATCGCAACAGCCACTCCCCGTCGCTGTCGGCATCGGCGAGCAGGAACACCCGCTGCAGCCCCTCGGTGTCGCCGGCGTCACCGGCGTCCGGAGCAGGTGGGTCGAGCGGGATGCGGTCGTCGACGGGGATGTCCCGCGGTTGGGCGTCCGGCTGGATGGCGCACGCGGTGAGCGCGGCGACCCCGATCAACAACAGCACCGACTTCACGTCAGCGGGTCTCCTTCGATCGCCGGGTCGGCCACCACCTCGACGGTGAGCAACTCGATCACGAAGCGGGCGCCCGGCTCGCCGTCGAGGCGGTCCTCGACCCACACGCGACCGCCGTGCATGCGCACGTGCTCGTCGACCAGCGCCAGCCCCAGGCCGGCGCCCTCGCTGCCGCTGCGCCGGCCGGCGGTCGCCCCGCGAGCGAAGCGCTCGAAGATCAGCGCCCGCTCCTCGACGGGCACGCCTGGCCCGTGGTCCTCGACACCGATGCGCACGTGGGTGACCGGCTCGTCGGCGGCGTTGCCCTCGGAGATGGTGACCTCCGGCTCGCCACCGCCATAGGCCTTGGCGTTGTCGATGAGGTTGGCGATGACACGGGCAAGGCGACGCCGGTCGCCGCGGATGACGGCGTGCTCGGCGCGCTCGGTCGTCGTCACCGGCGAGTGCGGTGCCGAGCTGACGGCGACGGCGTTGGACACGAACTGGACGACCGGCAAGTCCTCGAGGTGCAGGCGGATGGCGCCGGCGTCGAAGCGGCTGATCTCGAGGAGGTCTTCCACGAGACCTTGGAAGCGGCTGACATCGCTCGTCAACAAGTCGAGCGCCGCCTGCGACCGCTCGGGCAGCTCGTGGCGCCGCGCCTCCATCACCTCGACGGACGCCGACAGGGTCATCAGCGGGGAGCGCAGCTCGTGACTGACGTCGGAGGCGAAGCGGGCGTCACGCTCGATGCGCACCTGCAGCGCCGAGGCCATGTCGTTGAACGAGCTCGCCAGGACGCCGAGATCGGGGTCCTCGGTGGGCGGCAGCCGTGTGCCGAGGTGCCCGCCGGCGATCGCCTTGGCCGCCTGTGCCGCTTCGGCCACCGGCCGCACGGCGCGACGCGCGGCGAACACGCCGAGCAGCACCCCGAGCAGGGTCGTGATCACACTCGCCAGGAGCAGTGACAGCGCCACGTTGGACAGCGTGCGGTCGTCCTCGCCGACGGCGAAGAACTGGAAGTAGCCCCCGAGGCCCGAGAGCGGGATGCCGAACACCATCGTCGTCTCGCCGTCGACATCGGTGATCATGCGCGCTTGCACGTTGTCGACGAGCACGCGTTCCTTGAGCTCGTCGGGGATCGCGTCGACGCCGAACTTGCTGGACCCGACCGTCCACTCGTCGCGGTAGTTGATCGCCCAGCGCTGCACGCCGAGGTTGTTCAGCTGGGCGCTCGCCTCCTGGGCGTCGACCGGGCCGTTCTGCAGGGCACGCCAGACGACCTGGGTGTGGAGGCCGGCGGCCTGCCGGCTGGCCTCGTCGCGCTGCTCGATGAGGTTCGAACGCACCAACCCGTACGTGGTCGCGGCGAGGAAGGCCGAGAGGGTGAGCGAGCCGAGGGCGAAGATCAAGAGGATGCGCCGGCGCAGCCCGAGGGCGCCCGAGCGCCGGAGCCACCCTCGGCGGCGGTCTCCCCGGCGGTAGGCGTCGCGCGGCAGGGGGCTGGTCGGGTCGACCGCGCCCTCCGGGCGAGCCTCCGGGCGTGACGGTGCTGCTGCTGTCGTTCCGAGCGCGTCCGCCGCCGGAACCGTGTCCGTCACGGCGGCGCCCTCACTCCAGGCGATAGCCGAGCCCGCGCACCGTGACGACGTGGCGGGGAGCCGCGGGGTCGGCCTCGACCTTGGTGCGCAGGCGGCGGATGTGGACGTCGACGAGCCGGCCGTCGCCGAAGTAGTCGTACCCCCAGACCTTGTCGAGGAGCTCCTCGCGGCTGAACACCTTGCCCCGGTTGTCGGCGAGCTCGCAGATGAGCCGGAACTCGGTCTTCGTGAGGTGCACCTCGGCACCCCCGCGGAGCACCTTGCCCTCCTCCGGGATCAGCTCGAGGTCACCGAAGACGAGCCGTTCGTGCCCCGGCTGCAGCGGGCGGACACGGCGCAGCAGGGCGCGGATGCGCGCCGAGAGCTCCTTGGGCGCGAACGGCTTGGTGAGGTAGTCATCGGCCCCGGCCTCGAGGCCGGCGACGACGTCGTGGGTGTCGTTGCGCGCCGTGACCATGACGATGGGGACGTCGCTCGAGCGACGCAGCGTGCGGCACAGCTCGAACCCGTCGATGCCCGGGAGCATGATGTCGATGAGCACGACGTCGGGCATCTGCTGGGCGAACGCCTCGACCGCCTCCTCGCCGGAGCCCGCCCCCTCGACCGTCCAACCCTCGTCCTCGAGCGCCAGCTTGACCGCTTCGCGGATCCGCTCGTCGTCTTCAACGGCCAGGATTCGTGTTCCCACGCTCCCCATGATGCCTGATGGCGGGTCAGATCGGGGCGAGCAGTCGCACCAGACCGTCGAAGATCGCCGGCGTCGCGGCGAGCAGCCGTGCCGGATCGACGGGACCGCCGGCGAAGTCGCCGGTGCGGCACCCGCCCTCGCGGGCGATCAGCTCGCCGGCGGCGGCGTCCCACGGGCTCAACCCGGCCTCGTAGTAGGCGTCGACACGACCGCAGGCGACATGGCACAGGTCGATCGCCGCCGAGCCCAGGCGGCGGATGTCGCGGACGTCACCGAGCACGCGCGTGAGCAGTCGCGCCTGCTCGACGCGGGCGGACGGGACGTAGCCGAAGCCGGTGGCGACCAGCGCCAGCGCCAGCTCGTCGCGATCGCTGCACCGGATCGGTCGCCCGTCGAGCGTGGCCCCGAGGCCGCGGGCAGCGGCGTACAGCTCGCCGAGGGCGGGCACGTACACGGCGCCGACCAGCGTGCCGTCGGCGTCGGCGGCGGCGATCGACGTCGCCCAGTGGGGGAGCCCGTAGACGAAGTTGGTCGTGCCGTCGATCGGGTCGACCAGCCAGGTGATGCCGGACGTTCCCGGGCGCGCCGTGCCCTCCTCGCCGACGATGCCGTCGTCGGGGCGGGCGGCGGTGAGGCCGGCGACGATCGTCGCCTCCGCCGCCCGGTCATGGACGGTGACGAGATCGGTGGCGCTCGACTTCGTCGCCAGGCCGGTCGCCGACGCCCGCTGGCCGGAGAGCGCCTGGTCGCCTGCCTCGACGGCGAGGCGGCAGGCCAGCGCGAGGAGCTCGTCGCTCATTGTGACTCACGGTCGTCGAGCTCGCGCCACTCGCCGAGGGCGCGCAGCACGAGCACGGCGACGATGCTCATCCCGCCGGCAGCGACCACCGCGCCGGCGAGGATCCCCAGACCCAGCGGCAACCCGCAGTCGCCCTCGCACTGCAGCTCGACGAGGCTGTAGCCGATCAGCGCTCCGGCGAGGCCGGCGAGGCAGATGGAGGCGAAGGCGGCGGCCCTCGCCGCTGGCGACGGGAGTGCCGACAGCGGTGCGTCCACGGCCGGCAGGATATGACCCCCTATCCTCCCGGCGCGTGCGTGTGGTGGCGGTCGTGCCGACCTACAACGAGGTGGACAACCTCGAGGAGCTGGTGCGGCTCGTGCACGAGGTGACACCCCACGTCGAAGTGCTCGTCGTCGACGACGACAGCCCCGACGGGACGGGCCAGCTCGCCGAGAAGCTGGCGGCCGAGCACGACTGGATCGACGTGGTCGTGCGATCGGGGCAGCGCGGGCTCGGGTCGGCGTACCGGGACGGTTTTCGCCGGGCGATCGACGGCGGTGCCGACGTGTGCGTGCAGATCGACGCCGACCTGTCCCACGATCCTGCCGACCTCCCGGCGCTGCTCGCCAACGTCGAGCACGGCGCCGACCTGGCGATCGGCAGCCGGTACGTCCCCGGCGGGCGCACGGAGAACTGGTCGTGGCGGCGGCGCTGGCTGTCGCGCTGGGGCAACCGCTACGCCGCCGGCGTGCTCGGTCTTGCCGTCAACGACGCCACGGCCGGGTACCGGGCATACCGGGCCACGTCGCTGGCGGCGATGGACTTCGAGACCGTCACCGCCGACGGCTACGGCTTCCAGATCGAGATGACCCACCGCCTGGTGCGCTCGGGCGGGCGCATCGTCGAGTTCCCGATCGCCTTCCGCGACCGCCGGGCCGGCGCATCGAAGCTGTCCCAGGGCATCGTCAGCGAGGCGCTCAGCCTCGTCGCCCGCCTCTGGGTCGAGGACCGCCGCGACCGCCGCAAACGCCGCCGCCTGTCGGGCTGAGCTTCTGACGACGCTGAGGATCGCTCAGCGATCCTGAGCCGCCAAGGAATCGCGGACGGCTGGCACACTGACCGATGGTGACCGTCCGCACCATCCTCCACGTCGACATGGACGCCTTCTTCGTCGCCGTCGAGCGACGGCGGCAGCCCGAGCTGCGTGGTGTGCCGGTCGTGGTCGGCGGATTGGGCCGGCGCGGCGTCGTCGCCGCGGCGAGCTACGAGGCCCGCCGATTCGGCGTGCACTCGGCACAACCGATGGCCATCGCCCGGCGACTGTGCCCGTCAGCGGTGTTCATGGCCGGCGACCATGCCGCCTACGGGTCGGCCAGCCGCGAGGTCCACGCCATCTTCACGACGGTGACCCCGCTCGTCGAACCACTGGCGCTCGACGAGGCGTTCCTCGATGTCACGGGAGCCCGTGCCCTGCTCGGCGACGGTGTGACGATCGCCCGCCGGCTCCGCGACGACATCCACCGCCAACTCGACCTGACGTGCTCGGTCGGCATCGCCTCGAACAAGTTCGTCGCCAAGCTGGCGTCGGTCGACGCCAAGCCGCGGGCGACACCACAGGGCGTCGACCCGGGATCAGGCATCGTCGAGGTGCGACCGGGCGAGGAGCTCGCCTACCTCCACCCGTTGCCGGTGGAGCGGCTGTGGGGTGTCGGCCCGGCGACGCGGGATCGGCTGCGGCGCATGGGTGTGTCCACCGTCGGCGACCTCGCCGCGCTGGAGCCCGTCGCCGTGCTGTCGAGCCTCGGGCGGGCGAACGGCCAGCACCTCCTCGACCTCGCCGCGGGCCGCGACGACCGACCGGTCGAGCCCGACCGGGAGACCAAGTCGATCGGCCACGAGGAGACGTTCGACCACGACCTCCACGAGCTCGACGACGTGCGCCGGGAGATCGTGCGGATGGCCGACTCCGTCGCCGCACGGCTGCGCGCCGCCGGCACCGGCGCCCGCACCTTCACCCTCAAGGTCCGCGACGGGGGCTTCCGCACGATCACGCGCGCCGCCACGCTGCCGCAGGCCGTGGACACGCCCGATGCCGTGCTCGAGGCGGTGGTGCCGCTGCTCGATCACGTCGACCTCGCTGGGGGCGTACGGCTCCTGGGCGTCTCGGCATCGAAGTTCGCCACGCCGACCGAGCAGCTCACGTTCGACGACGCTCCACGGCGCGACGCCAGCCGGGCCGTCGACGGCATCCGCCGCCGATTCGGCGACGATGCCATCGGTCCGGCCAGTACGATTCGCTGACTCTCGACAGGATTCCTCGCGTTGAGAGATGCCACCGAACATGGGATGATGATGGCAATGCCGCTCTCCGAGCACGAACAGCGGATTCTTCGCCAGATCGAGCAGCAGCTCGAACAGGACCCGACGTTCGCGACGCGCGGCTACCGGGTGTCGCGGTCGCGGCTGGCGTTGCTCATCGTCGCCCTGCTCGGAGCCGTCGCCTTGACGGTACTCGGGTTGTCGGTGAGCTTCTGGCTCGCCTTCGGCGGCTTCCTCGTCGTGCTCGCCGTCGCCGTCGCCCTCGAGCGAGAGGTCCGTCTGCTCGCCCGCGAGCGCCTCGGCACGTTGCCGATCAGCGCCTGGCTCGGCGGCGCCCGTCGCGCCAAGCGCGCCGAGGACGACTCCGACTGAACCAGTCGAGTACGTGCTGCCTGCCGAGTACGTGCTGTCTGCCACGTACTCACGTGGCACCACGTACTCGACTACTGCCACACCGTGAAGTAGCGGCGCAGGCGGCCGGCGGTCGTCATCGAGTCGGCGGCGATGTGCTCGATCTGGCGGCACCAGCGGCTCGGTCCCGGTTCGCCCGGCTGGTGCGCCGTGGCCAGCTCGGCCACCTCGTCGGGGGTCGCGTAGGTCGCTGCGGTCGCCACCGCGGCAAGTGACTTCAGCGGGCGAGCGGCGACCGGGAGCCGTGGTGCGGCCACCCTGGCCTGCTCGCCGGGGGTGAGCGAGGGGTCGATGCGCATGCCCGTGGCTTCCAGTGCTCCCAGCGCCCGTCGCCACAGGCCACCCATCTGCTTGGCGACGTCGGCGGACGGATGGTGGCGGCGCCACCGGCGTACGAGCTCGGGCAGCACGACCAGGGCGCCGATCACCAGCACGGTGACGCCGATCGCCCCCCACGGCGGGCCGGCGATGGGAATCCTGGTGCTGCCGATCGGTGCGGCCGGTGTCGCCGTCTGAACCGCCGACTCGAGATCATCGATCGCCTGTCCCTCGACCGGGGCCGGCGCGGCCGTCGCCGGCGGTCCTTCAGCCTCGTCCGCCGCGGCCGGTGCCGGGGCGGCTTCGTCCTGGTTCGCCGGCAAGCCCGTGTGTCCCTCGGCGCCGGGGGCGCCGCGCCCGGGCGTCGGCTCGAACGGGACCCAGCCGAGGCCGTCGAACCAGACCTCCGGCCAGGCGTGGGAGTTGCGGCCGAGCACTGAGCGGGTGCCGTCGCCCTGGTCGAAGCCGGGTGTGTACCCGACGGCAACCCGCGATGGGACGCCGAGCGACCGGGCCATCGCCGCGAACGTGCCGGCGAACTGCTCGCAGTAGCCGACCCGCTGGCGGAGGAACGCCTCGATGGCGCTGTTGCTGTGCCCGGCGGGCACGTCCAAGCTGTAGCGGAACTGTGTCTGGAACCAGTTCTGCAGCTCCAGCATGGCGTCGTAGTTCGTCGGCGTGCCTTGGGTGACCGCGGCCGCGGTCGCCGCCACCGTCTCAGGGAAGCCATCGGGCAGGGTCAGGTAGATCGGGTCGGGCGGCTGGTCGCTACTGGTACTGCGCAGGACGTCGGCGGTGAAGCTGGGCATCGCCGAGACGATGTCGATGCGATCGCCGGTCTCGAGGTCGCGATCGGTGCGCACGAGCGTCGACGTCTCGGCACTCCATGCGCAAGCCCTCGCCGGTCACCGCCACCGGCTCCGCGGCGGCGGGCACGAGCTGGCCGCGGAGGGCGGCGATGAACACCTCTTGGTGGTTCTCGCGAGCGGTCGGTGCGGCATCGGCCAACTCGCCGTCAGCTCGCTCGGTGTCCCGCTCCGGCAGGCTCCACGTCGACCCGTCGAAGCTCGCCAGGCCGCTCACCCGCCAGTACGCCGGCTCCGTCGCCCGCACGACGAACAGCTCCGTGTCGGAGCGGTTGACGAGACGCGACCGGATGTCGACGAGCGGGCTGGGCACCTCGGTCACACCGCCCGTCTCGTTGTGCGTCTCGATCAGCGCCTCGTCGCCGGCGCCGGGCAGGCGCGGGCCGACGAACCAGGTGGCCAGCACGACGGTCCCCGCGGCGAAGGCGACGGTGGGTAGGGCGATGGACAGGGGATGGCGGGCATGGCCGAGCACGGTCCGTGGTGGTTGGGCGAAGCGCAGGCGCAGCAGCGCGGCGGCGAGGAAGCCGGCGGCGACGAGCGTCAGCGTCAAGGCGACGCGGTGGCGATCGGCGCCGAGGGCGGCGACGAACACGAACAGCACGGCGCCGGGCACCAGTGCCTCTCCTCGCGCTCGGGCGTAGAAGGCGAACGTGTCCGACGTGAGCACGACGAAGGCCGTCCCGATGGTCGCCAGCAGCGCCCACCCGCCGATGTACTCGACCGGGGCCACGGCGGTCTGGAACTGGTCACGCACCAGGCTGAGGTCGGCGAAGGCGATGTCCCAGGTCTCGCGCGTCGGGAAGATCGCGGCGAACGTGGACGGATAGGCGAGCCAGGCGATCGTCCACCCGAGCGCCACGTTCGTCGTGACCACCGCGGGCACACCCGGGACCGACAGCCGGCGCAGGACGAGGGAGAGACCGTGGCCGACGAGCACGACCACAGCGACATCGGACACGAACTCCCAGTCGCCGAAGACACGGGCGAAGCCGAGGGCGGCAACGAACGAGTAGAGCGCCAGGGCGATCGTGGCGGCGACGTCGAGGACGTCGCGACGGTCGTCCAGCTCGCTCATCGCGCCATCCCGGCGAGCTGCCGGCGCACCGGCTGGCGGGCGGCACCGGTGAGCGTGTCCCAGCCTGCGAGGAACGATGCCTCGGTGCGGGCGTCGACAGCGAGGATCGACGGGCGCGCTGGCATGGCGATCGTGTACACGTCGACGGAGGTGAGCGACGGCTCACCGACGCGCTCCAGCAGCGTGGCGATCCCGGAGGCAGGTTGCGTCGTGACGGTGATGACGAGACCGAGCCCCTCGCCGGGATCGCGCTCGACGGGGAACGACGAGTGGTCCCGGACGTCGGTGCGAGCGACGATCCGGGCGAGGTGGTGCAGCGTCTGGGCGGCCACGTCCGGCCCGCGGATGTCGGCGCCGTCGGTCGTCACGAAGCGTGTCGTGAGGCCGGCGCGATCGGCGCTGTGCACGATGCTCGCCGCTGCGGTGACCGCCCGTTCGAACGCCTCGGCCCCCGCATCTCCGGACGGCACGTGCTGGTCGAGCAGGACCACGCAGCGGCGCAGCCCCTCGACGGTGTCCTGACGCACCTTCAGCTCCTCGGACCGTGCCGATGCCCGCCAGTGGATCGACCGCGGCTCGTCGCCCTCGACGTAGTCGCGCAGGCTGTGGAAGTCGCCCGGCCCGAGCCGCTGAGCGAGCGCGAGCAGGTGACGGCCGAGGACGCCTTGGCCGAGCTGGGGCATGTCGACCAGGTGGGCGCGCGGGGCGACGAGCACCTCCTCCGTGCCGGCGACCTCGCTGGTCGAGCGGGCGAGTCCGAGGGCGTCGTAGCGGACCGCGGTCAGCGGGCCGATCGTGAGCACGCCGCGCCGGTCGGTGGGGATGCGGTAGCCGGCGCTCACCTCGGCATCGGCGCCGAGTGGCGCCACCGCCATGCGCGCCGTGCGCGTCGAGCCGACCGGCTCGATCAGCTCGAACGACGGCGAGCGGCTGCGGCCGATCTGCTCGACGAGCACCTCGACGCGGCCGACGTCGCCGGCGGTGAGCACGGACGGGCGGATCCAACGGTGCACCTCGACGCGCGGCCGGCGGACGGCGACGACGAGCCATGCGGTCAGCGCGGCGAGGATCATCGCCGCCCCGAGGAGGTACAGCTCGATGACGCCGAAGAGGCGTCCGGCGACGATCGCCAGCACAGCGGCGACGGTGACGATCACGCCCTGTCGGGTGGGCCTGGAGCGCATGGCGTCCCCCGCCTCAGCGGGCGATGGGCACTGGCACCTCGGCGAGGATCTCGCCGACCGCGTCGACGGGATCGAGCCGGGCACCGCGGTCCGTGCGCAGGAGGAGGCGGTGGCTGAGGGCGGCGACGGCCATCGTCTTGACGTCGTCAGGCGTGGCGTAGCGACGACCGCGCGCTGCGGCGTGGGATCGCGACGCGGCGGCGAGCTGCAGCGTCGCCCGTGGCGAGAGGCCGAGCTCGATGGCGGGGTGCCGCCGGCTGGCCTCGGCGAGGTCGACGAGGTAGGCCTTGAGTGCGTCGGCGAGGAAGACGGAGCGCACCGCTTCGACCATCGCCATCACCTCGCTCGCCGACACGACGGGCGCCAGCTTGGGCAGCGAATCGATGGCGCCGCGCCCGTCGAGGATCGACATCTCGGCGGCCCGGCCGGGATAGCCGAGTCCGATGCGCAGCAGGAAGCGGTCGAGCTGGCTCTCCGGCAGGCGATACGTGCCTTCCTGGTCGACGGGGTTCTGCGTGGCGATGACCATGAACGGCGGGGGCAGGGCGCGGCTGGTGCCGTCGACGGTGATCTGGCGCTCCTCCATCGCCTCGAGCAGCGCCGATTGCGTCTTCGGTGACGCCCGGTTGATCTCGTCGGCGAGCACGATGTTGGCGAACAGCGGCCCGGGCTGGAAGCGGAACTGCTCGGTCGAGCGCTCGTAGATGCTCACGCCGACGAGGTCGGCCGGCAGCAGGTCAGGGGTGAATTGGACGCGCTTCCACGAGCAGTCGATCGACGCGGCGAGGGCCTTGGCGAGGCTCGTCTTGCCGACTCCGGGCACGTCCTCGATGAGCAGGTGGCCTTCGGCGAGGAGGCAGATCACCGCCAGCTCGATCGGCTCCATCTTGCCCTCGACGACCTGGGCCATGTTCGCCGTGATGGCGTCGAACAGCGACGCGAAGCGCGCGTTCGCTCCCTCGCTCGACCCCTGGGTTGTCTGGAATTCGCCGCCCGCAGTGCGACTCGATGCCACGGTCACCGGCGTCAGGGTAGACGTTGAATGCACCAACGGGACCTCGCATACCGTGTGCCCATGTCCGCGTACCTGGCGATCGACGTCGGCAACGACCGCTTGGCCGCCGGCGTCGTCGACGACGCGGGCTCCGTCGTCGTGCGCGACCGGGTCGCCACGCCCCCGCGCGACGTGTGGCCGGCGCTGCACCGCCTCGTGCGTCGGGTCGTCGCCGCCCGTCCCGATGACGCCGACCCACTCGAGGTGTGCGGGGTCAGCTGCGAGGGTCCGATCGACCGCGACCGCGGCACGGTGTCGCCGATGCACCTGCCGGTGTGGCAGGGCTTCGAGCTGCGCGAGCGGGTGCGCGACCTGACCGGCCTGCCCACCGTGCTCGGTGCCGCCGCCCAGGCGCGTGTGCTGGCCGAGCGCTGGGCCGGCGCGGCCGTCGAGGTCGAGGACGTGATGTTGTTGCTGGTGGCCGACGCCGTCGAGGCAGGTGTCGTGTGCAACGGTCGCTTGCTGCGCGGGCGGCTCGGCAACGCCGGGCAGATCGGACACGTGGTCGTCGAGCCGGGCGGGCTGCCGTGCCCGTGCGGCGGTGTGGGGTGCCTCACGTCGTACGTGTCCGCCGCGGCCATCGAGGAGGAGACGAACCGTCCGCTGCGTCGGGCGCCGGCATCGGTCGTCGAGCGCACCGGGATGATGATCGGCCGCGCCGTGGCGACGGCGGTCGCCGTGTTCGACCTTCGTCTCGTGCTGCTGGCGGGCGTCGTGGCGTCGTCGTTCGGGCACCCGCTCCTGGACGCTGCCCGGCGCGAGCTCGACCAGCGCAGCCGCCTCACCCACGTCCGGGCCGGCACCGACCGCTCCGACCACCGCACCCGCCTCGAGCTGTCCACGCTCGGCAGCGTGGCTCCGCTGATCGGCGCCGCCGCGCTGGCGCGGTGGGAGCCGGCGCCGGTGGCGTCGGTACAGTCCAGTTGATGGATCCCACCTATCGTCCCGACGCCGAGGCGTACCGCGAGAAGGTCCAGGCCTTCCTCGCCGAAAAGCTGCCCGTCGACTGGGCCGGCATCGGACGCCTCGAGGGCGACGAGGTGGGCGAGTTCGTCGGGTGGTGGCGCGGCGTCTTGTACGAGGCGGGCTACCTCGCCCCCGGATGGCCAGTGGAGTACGGCGGCGGTGGGCTCTCGGCGCTCGAGCAGGTGATCATCGCCGAGGAGTTCGCCCGCGCCGGCGTACCGACTGGCGGCCACAACGACGTGTTCGGCATCCAGATGCTCGGCAACACGCTGCTCGTCTGGGGCACCGAGGAGCAGAAGCAGCACTACTTGCCGCGCATCCTGTCTGGCGAGGATCGCTGGTGCCAGGGCTACTCCGAGCCCAACGCCGGGTCCGACCTCGGGAGCCTGGCGCTGCGGGCGACGCTCGACGGCGACCAGTGGATCCTCAACGGCCAGAAGATCTGGACGTCGGCGGGACACCTCGCCGATCACATCTTCACGCTGGCGCGCACCGATCCGGACTCGCCGAAGCACAAGGGCATCTCGTTCCTGCTCGTCGACATGCGCCAGCCGGGCATCGAGGTGCGCCCGATCAAGATGATCTCCGGGGAGAGCGAGTTCAACGAGGTCTTCTACACCGACGCCGTGTGCCCCAAGGATCACGTGGTCGGCGGCACCAACAACGGGTGGGCGGTGGCGATGAGCCTGCTCGGCTACGAGCGTGGCGAGGCCGCGGCGACGATGCCGATCCGCTTCCAGGGCGAGCTCGACCGGCTGCTGCTGTTGGCCAAGGAGCGCGGCGTCGACAAGGACCCGTTGATCCGCCAGCGCCTCGCCTGGTGCTACGGCAAGGTGCAGATCATGCGCTACCTCGGGATGCGCACGCTCACCCGGTTCCTCGCCGGGCACCACCCGGGTCCGGACGGGGCGATCACCAAGCTGTACTGGAGCGAGTACCACCGCGTCGTCACCGAGCTCGGCGTCGACATCCTCGGTGCCGAAGCGCTCACGCCGACGGGGCGCAAGCCGTCGAGCGCGTTCCAGGCCGACGACGCCGGCGCGCCCAACTCGTCGTCGTCATGGGTGGACACGTTCCTCAACGCTCGCGCCGGCACGATCTACGCCGGGTCGTCGCAGATCCAGCGCAACATCATCGGTGAGATGGTGTTGGGGCTGCCGAAGGAGCCGAAGGCTCCGTCGTGATCCGCATCGCCGGCGCTGTGGTTCGCCACCCGAGCCTGTGGCCGGTGGCGGTGCGTCAGTGGCGGCGCACGGTGCCGGCGGGGTGGTGGCGGAGGTCGCCGTTCCTGCCGGTGCCGGCACCGGAGTACCTCCGGTTCCGTCTGCTCACCCAGTACGGCGATACGGAGGCTGATGTGTCGGGCGCGGATGTGGTGAACTACCTGGCGTGGTGCCGGGACGTCTCGTGAAGCGGAGACCGTAGGGGTCGGGATGCGGAGCGCGCTCGTCCTCAACGCCAGCTACGAGCCGCTCAGCGTGGTCTCGGCGCGCCGGGCGGCGTGCCTCGTGCTCGCCGACAAGGCCGACATCATCGAGGAGGACGGCACCGAGCTGCACTCGCCGTCGATCGTCCTGCCCAGCCCACTCGTCGTGCGCTTGCGCTACATGGTCAAGGTGCCGTTCCACCGGCGCACCGCGCTGTCGCGCCGCGCCGTGTTCGCCCGCGACGACTACCGGTGCCAGTACTGCGGCCGCCTGGCCGACTCGATCGACCACGTGATGCCGCGATCGCGCGGCGGCGAGCACGTCTGGGAGAACGTCGCCGCGTCGTGCCGGCCCTGCAACCTGTTGAAGCGTGACCGCACCCCTGACGAGGCCGGCATGCGCCTCGCCCGGCCCTGCCACGCGCCACGGGCGACAGCGTGGGTCGTCGTCAGCGTCGCTCGCGTCCCCGAGGCGTGGAAGCCGTACCTGGCCATCGCGTCCTGACCCGAGCATCTGGGCGCGAATCGTGCCAACCGGCGATCTGGGCGCGAATCGTGGCGAAATCCGAGACGAACCGCGCCCAGATCGGTGGCGAGTCGAGGCGTTCACCGGGTCGGCCGCTGAGTTCCACAGCCGGACGATCGGCGACGATCCGCAGCCGGCGGTGTGGGTGTTCGAGGTCGAGCGGCCGGCGATCGTGCTCGGCTCGACGCAGCGCGAGGACGTGCTCGATCTCGCCGCGTGTCGCCGAGGCCGGTGTCGAGGTCGTGCGGCGGCGCAGCGGGGGAGGGGTCGTGCTCGTGGAGCCCGGCGGTCTCGTGTGGTTCGACGTCGTCGTGCCGAGCGCGCTGCTGCACGACGTGGGTGTCGGTGACGACATCGGGGCGTCGATGGTGTGGCTCGGCGAGCACATCGCCAGGGTGCTCGACGACGTGACCGTGCACCGGGGTGCGATGGCGTGCACCGGGTGGTGTCCGCTCGTCTGCTTCGCCGGTGTCGGTCCCGGTGAGGTGCTGGCCGGCGGCCGCAAGCTCGTCGGCATCAGCCAGCGACGCACACGTGCCGGGCGCTCGTTTCCAGTGCGCCGTGCACGTGCGGTGGTCACCGGAGCGGTTGACCCGGCTGCTCGCCGGTCCGTTGCCGGACCGGCCGCTCCCGGACGTGGCCACGCTGCCGGCTGACGCCGCCCGGCAACTGCCCGACGCGATCGCCCGCACCTTGCCCTCCTGAATCTGGGCGGGAATCGTCCCGGATTCCGGCACAGATCCCGCCCAGACACGATTCCCGCCCAGATTGTGGGGGGAAGTGGGGGCTGGTGGTTGACATTGGGGGGAAGCGGGGGGCAAAGTGGGGGTCGGTGGGGGACGGTCCCGGGTCCCCCACGAGGCAGCCGTCCGGGACGCGACCACCAGGAAGGTGTTGGGTAGCGGCGCGATGTTCGTCGGGGTCCACGAACGCCAACTCGACGACAAGGGCCGTCTCGCCCTGCCGTCGGCGTTCCGCGCCCTCCTCGGCGACGCCTGCTACCTCGTCCACGGTGAGGACCGTTGCGTGAACGTGTACTCGACCGAGGCGTTCGAGGCGACGGGCGCGGACATGATGCAGCGGGTCCGCAACGGCGAGGTCTCGCTCACTCGTGCCCGCGCCCTCGCCCACTCGGCGACCCGCGTCACGCTCGACAAGCAGGGCCGCGTCACCGTCGACGAGAAGCTGCGCAGCTACGCCGAACTGCAGCCCGGTTCCAAGGTCGTCGTCGCCGGCGCCTTCGAGTGGGCCGAGGTGTGGAGCGAGGAGCTCTACGAACGGATCGCGGCCGAAGGACGGGGCGAGCTCGCGGGAAGCGCCCGATGAGTGATGCCGGAACCGTTCACGCACCGACCCGTGATGGTCGCCGAGATCGTCGCCGTGTTCGCCTCGGTGCCCGCCGGCGTCCTGCTCGACGCCACGCTCGGTGCGGGAGGCCACAGCGAGGCGCTGCTCGAGTCGCGGCCCGACCTGTCGATCATGGGCGTCGACCGCGACCCCGCCGCGCTCGCCGCAGCGACCGCACGCCTGGAGCGCTTCGGTGACCGGTTTCGCGCCGTCCACGCCCGGTTCGACGAGATCGAGGAGACCATGACCAGCGGGGCCCTGTTCGACCTGGGCGTCTCGTCGCCGCAGCTCGACCGCGCCGAGCGCGGCTTCTCCTATCGCCAGGACGGCCCGCTCGACATGCGCATGGACACCACCTCGCCCTGGTCGGCGGCCGACGTGGTCAACGGCTACGACATCGACGAGCTGGCCCGCGTGATCCGCCGCTACGGCGACGAGCGCTTCGCCGGGCGAATCGCCAGGGCGATCGTCGCCGCCCGGCCGATCGAGACGACGGTCGAGCTGGCCACGATCGTCAGGGACGCCATCCCCGCGGCGGCCCGCCGCACCGGCGGCCATCCGGCGACGCGCACGTTCCAGGCCATCCGGATCGAGGTCAACGCCGAGCTCGACGCCCTGCCCGTCGCCCTCGACGCGGCGATCGAGGCGCTGGCACCGGGTGGGCGCATCGCCGTCCTCTCCTACCACTCCGGCGAGGACCGCATCGTCAAGGACCGCCTGCGCCGCGCCACGGGGGCCTGCGACTGCCCGCCCGACCTGCCGTGCGTGTGCGGCGCCGTGCAGACCGTCCGCCTCGTGCGCGGCGTGCCCAAGCGACCGTCCGTCGCCGAGCGCGACGCCAACCCGCGTGCCGCGTCGGCGCGCCTGCGGGTCGCCGAGCGGGTGATCTGACGATGGCCGCCATGCCGGTCAGGAGGGTGGAAGCCCCGCGCCCGCGCTCATCGGGTGTTCGCCGGACGCCGACGCCGACGCCGACATCGTCCGGCGGATCTCCGGTCCTGTCCCTCGTTCCCAAGCCGCGCGTCGCGGTGAACGCCGCCATCCTCCTCGCCGGCGTGGTCGTCGCGCTGATGCTCTTCGCCGTCATCCTGCACACGCGCCTCGCCGAGCGGCAGCTGGAGATCGACCGGCTGGAAGGGCTCGTGACGGAGTCGCGGGAGCGTTTCGACGTGCTGCGCCAGCAGCGCGCCGAGCTGCGCTCACCCACCCGCCTGGCCATCGAGGCCGGCGAGCTGGGCATGGTCCCGGCACCGAACACCGAGTTCATGGCCATCGATCCGGGGACGCTGGCCCGCGTCGTCGCCGCCGCCGGCATCGTCGACGAGGACACAGGGACCGTGTCCAGTGAGGATCCACTCGAGCAGATCCGCCGCGTGAAGGCGGTCATCGATGGTTGAGCGCGGCGCAGGGCCCCCACGCCGCCGACAGCACGCAACGACTCGTCGGGCTGCCACCTCGAGTCGTCGCGCCGGTGGGCCGTCGCCGCGCCGTTCCGCCCCGGCGCCGGCGGCCCACCGCAGATCGCCCCGTCCGCCGGCCCGCACACCAGCCCGACGGCCGCCGCCGCGCCGTCCGGTCCCGGCCCGGCGGCCGCCGAAGGCACGCACGATCAAGGCGCCCGACCCGCGCCAGCGCGCCCGGCGCACGGTCCGCACGCGCCGGAGCCGGCTCGCCGATCGCTTCTCCGCCGGTCAGCCACGGCGCCGGCTGATCATCACGCTCGTGGTGATGCTGGTGATCCTGGCGACCGTGCTCGTCAAGGTCGGCCTCCTGCAGACGATCGAGGGCGACACCTTGCGCAGCGCGGCCACCCAGCAGTGGACCCGCGACCGACCGCTGCGCGCCCAGCGCGGAGCGATCTTCGATCGCGACGGCGAGGAGCTCGCCCTGTCGGTGCCCGCCAGCACGATCGCCGTCAACCCGATGCAGGTCCACGATCCCGAGGGTTTGGCGGCGACGTTCGGCGAGATCCTCGACCTCAGCGCCGATCGCCGTGACGAGCTGGCCGCGGAGCTGGCTGCGGCCGACCGCGGCTTCCTCTACGTCGCCCGCCAGGTCGACGACGATCTCGGCAACCAGATCGCCGCGTTGCAGCTGGCCGGCGTGTCGGTGTACCGGGAGGATCGCAGGATGCTTCCCGGCGGCGATACCGCCCGCAGCATCATCGGGCGGACGGACATCGACGGCGTCGGCACGGCGGGCCTCGAGGAGCAGTACGACAACGTGCTCGCCGGCAAGCCGGGCGAGTTGACCCTGGAGGTGGCCCCCGGCGGCCGCTCCATCCCCGGCAGCGGCCAGGTGGTCAGTGAGCCGGTGCCCGGCAACGACATCGTGCTGACGATCGACCGCTCCGTGCAGTACGCCGCCGAACAGGCGCTGTTGCGGCGTGTCGCCCAGCTCGGCGCGCGTGGCGCGCAGGCGATCGTGATGAGCACGAAGACGGGCGAGATCGTCGCCATGGCGTCGGTGCGCATCAACGACCAGGGCGTGTACGAGATCACGTCGGGCAACCACTCGGCCGTCGACGCCTACGAGCCCGGCTCGGTCGGCAAGGTGATCACCGTCGCCGCCGCCCTCAACGAGGGCACGGTGACGCCGGAGTCGTCGTTCGTCGTGCCGTGGCGGAAGGTGTACACCAGGCGCGGCGACCGCCTGCACGACTCGCACGTGCACGGCGACGAGGTGATGAGCGTCGAGCAGATCCTCGTCGCCTCGTCGAACATCGGCACGATCACCGTCTCCGAGACGATGGGCCGTGAGGGCATCTCCAGCTTCGAGCGCCAGGACCACTACATGCGCCTGTTCGGCCTCGGCGAGCGAACCGCACTGAACTTCCCCGACGAGACGCCCGGCATCCTGAAGCCGTGGCAGCAGTGGGAGGGCACCGAGAAGTACACCGTGGCCTACGGCCAGGGTGTCGCCAGCAGCCCGATCCAGCTGGTCGCCGCCGTGAACGCGATCGCCAACGACGGCACGTACGTCGCGCCGTCGCTCGTCGAGGCGACCGTCGACGCGTCGGGAGAGGTCCGTGAGGTTCCCGCCGGCGAGACTCACGAGGTCGTCCGGCCCGAGGTCGCCGAGCAGATGCAGCGGATGATGCGCGAGGTCGTGTGCCGCGGGACGGCCAAGCAGGCCCAGGTCCCCGGGCTGTCGATCGCCGGCAAGACCGGCACCGGCTTCATCGCCCAACCCGACGGCGGCTACGTCCGGCCGGACGGCACGATGGCCTACTACGCCAGCTTCGTCGGGTTCCTGCCAGCCGAGGACCCCCAGGTGACGATCCTGGTGTCGGTCGATCAGCCGCCGGCCAACTCGGGTGATCGCTTCGGCGGCACGGCCGCCGCTCCGGTGTTCCGGGAGCTGGCACCGACGATGATGCACGAGCTGGGCATCGAGCCTCCACCGGGGTCGACGGGCTGCCCCGAGTGAGCGAGGGCGAGTGAATGTCGGGGACCTCGCCGGCGAGCTGCCACCCGTGCGAGCTGGGCGCCTCGTCGGCGACCCGTCGGTGACCGTGAGGGCGATGACCAACGACTCCCGCCGCGTCACGCCGGGGACGCTGTACGCGTGCGTTCGCGGCGCCCACCACGACGGTCACGAGTTCGCGCCCGCCGCCGTGGCGGCCGGTGCACCCGCGCTGCTCGTCGACCACGAGCTGGACCTGCCCGTGGCCCAGCTCGTCGTCGACGACGTCCGGCTGGCCATGGGTCCTACCGCCGCCGCGGTCCACGGTCATCCGAGCCGGGCGATGACGCTCGTCGGGATCACTGGCACGAACGGGAAGACGACCACCTCACACTTGCTGGCGTCGATCATGCGCACGGCGGGGATGCCGACCACGATCATCGGTACGTTGTCGGGCACACATACGACCCCAGAGGCGCCAGATCTGCAGGCGCAGCTCGCCGACGCCCAGTGGACGGGCACCGAGGCCGTCGTCATGGAGGTCTCATCGCATGCCATGGCGATGCATCGCGTCGACGGCACGTGGTTCGCCGCCGCGGTGTTCACCAACCTCGGTACCGACCACCTCGACCTGCACGGGACGGTGGAGGACTACTTCCGCGCCAAGGCCAGCCTGTTCACGCCGGAGATGGCTGCGGTCGGCGTGACCAACATCGACGATCCACACGGCCGCCTGCTGTCCGACGCAGCGAGCATCGAGATGGTGCCCTTCTCGGCGGCGGATGTCGACGACGTCGAGATCAGCGCCGACGGCCACGCCTACACGTGGCGCGGGCGGCGGCTCACCGTCGGTCTCGGCGGCGGGTTCAACGTCGCCAACTCGCTCGCCGCGGCGACCACCGCCGACGTGCTCGGCATCGACGCCGACGACATCGTCGCCGGGCTCGCCGCGGCTGACGCCGTCCCCGGCCGCTTCGAGCGGATCGAGGGGCGCGTTGGCAGCCCTGTCGTGGTCGTCGACTATGCCCACACGCCTGACGGCATCGAGCAGGTCCTCACCGCCGCGCGCGCCGTTGCGCCCGGCCGGGTGTTCATCGTGTTCGGTTGCGGCGGTGATCGCGATCACGCCAAGCGGCCGGCGATGGGCGCGGTGGCGGCGCGGCTCGCCGATCACGTGGTGGTGACATCGGACAACCCGCGTTCGGAGGATCCCGCCGCCATCATCTCCGACGTGATCGACGGCGTGCCGGCAGCGGACGGCGGGAAGGTGGCGGTCGAGCCGGACCGCCGGGCGGCGATCGCCCTGGCGCTCGGCGAGGCAGGCGCCGCCGACGTGGTGGTCGTCGCCGGCAAGGGCCACGAGACGACACAGACGATCGGTGATCAGGTGCTGCCGTTCGACGACCGTGTGGTGGTTCGGGAGCTCCTCCGTTGATCGCCGTCATGATCGCCGGGATCGTCGCCGGAATCCTGTCGCTGCTGCTGACCCGCTTCCTGATCACGGCGTTCCGCACGCGCGGACTGGGCCAGCCGATCCTCGGCAAGGACGACCTCGGTCCCGAGCACCACATGGCCAAGCAGGGCACACCGACGATGGGTGGGATCGCCATCGTCGCCGCCGCCTCCATCGGCTGGATCGTCGCCCACATCCGGCGCGGCCTGCCGTTCTCGGACCAGGCGCTGATCGTCTGGGCCGGCGTCCTGGCGATGGCCTTCATGGGCTTCCTCGACGACTTCATCAAGGTGCGCAAGCGGCACAACCGCGGCATCTTCTGGAAGCAGAAGAACTACGTGACGATGCTGTTGAGCTTCGGCATCGCCTGGTGGCTCGTGGACGTCACCGGCATCTCCACGACGATCTCACTCACCCGCGCCGACTACCCGGGTTGGGACGTGCCGGCTGGCGTGTGGGTGATCTGGGCCGGGCTGATCATCTGGGCGACGACGAACGCCGTCAACGTGACCGACGGCCTCGACGGTCTCGCCGGCGGGTCGGCGCTGATGGGCTTCGGCGCGTTCATGATCATCGGCTACTGGGCGTTCAGGAACCCGGAGATCTACGGCGCGGTCGTCAACCCGCTCGACCTCGCCGCGCTCGCCGCCGCCTTCGCCGGGGCGTGCATGGGCTTCCTGTGGTTCAACGCCGCGCCGGCGCGCATCATCATGGGCGACGTCGGGGCGCTCGGCATCGGCTCGGCGCTCGCCCTGCTGGCGCTGACGATGAACACGCAGCTGCTGCTGCTGCTGATCTGCGGCCTCAACGTGATGGAGGCGGGTTCGGTCGCCCTGCAGATGGCGGTGTTCAAGGGCAGCGGACGCAAGCAGCGGCTGTTCCGCATGTCCCCGGTCCACCACCACTTCGAGCTCCTCGGCTGGCCCGAGACGACCGTGATCATCCGCTTCTGGCTGATCGCCGCAGCATGCGTCGCCGCCGCCCTCGGCCTGTTCATCGGCGACTTCACCCGCATCTCGTCGGAGGATCTCCCATGATTCTCGTGTACGGGTTGGCGGTTGCCGGTGCGGCGACAGCGCGTGCGCTGCTCGCCCGCGGCGCCGACGTCATCGCCGTCGACGACACGGGCGACGAGCGACGCCGGGCGCAGGCCGAGGAGCTCGGCGTCGACCTCGTCGTCGCGCCGGACGACGGCCAGCTCGCCTCGCTCGTGCACTCGTGCGAGCTCGTCGTGCCCGCACCTGGCGTGCCGGAGACGCATCGCCTGTTCGCCGTCGCCGCGGCGACCGGGCGACCCGTGCAGAGCGAGCTGGAGCTGGCCTACCGCTGGGAGCAGCAGCGGGCAGGCGGGCCGCGGCCGATGCTCGCCGTCACCGGGACGGACGGCAAGACGACGACGACGCTGTGGGCCGTCGAGATGCTCGCCGCCGGCGGTGTGCGGTCGGTGGCTGCTGGCAACACCGACGTGCCACTCGTCGCCGCCCTCGACCTCGACGTCGATGCCTTCGTCGTCGAGTGCACGAGCTTCCGCCTCGCGTGGACCGAGCGCTTCCGTGGCGACGCCGCCGCCTGGCTCAACCTGGCACCCGACCACCTCAACTGGCACGCCTCGATGGCCACCTACGAGGCTGCCAAGGCGCGGATCTTCTCCCAGCAGCGAGCCGGCGACATCGCCATCGGCTTCGCCGACGATGCCGCCGTGATGGCCCACCTCGGCGGAGCTCCCGGCCGGCGCCGCACGTTCGCCGCGACCGGCGCCGACTACCACGTCGCCGGTGGCGATCTCGTCGGCCCGCAGGGCGCACTCGCTCCGGTCGCCTCCTTGCGCCGGGCGCTGCCCCACGACCTGACCAACGGGTTGGCCGCCACCGCCCTCGTGCTGGAGGCCGGCCTCGTCGGGCCCGATGCGGTCGCTGCCGGTCTGGCGTCGTTCGTCGGCCCGCCGCACCGCATCGAGCTCGTCGGCGACGACGGGTGCGTGCGCTGGTTCAACGACTCCAAGGCGACGACGCCGCACGCCGCATCGGCGGCCATCCGGGCGTTCGACCACGTCGTGCTCATCGCCGGCGGGCTGAACAAGGGGCTCGATCTGGCGCCGATGGCCGCCGAGCCCGACCGCCTACGCGCCGTCGTCGCCGTGGGCGAGGCCGCCGGCGTGGTCACCTCCACGTTCTCGGGGGCTGCGCCGGTGGTCCCGGCGGCGTCGATGGCCGACGCCGTCGAGCAGGCAGGGCGGTTGGCCCGACCGGGCGACGTCGTGCTGCTCTCGCCGGGCTGCGCCAGCTTCGACTGGTACCCGGACGGCGGCTATCCCGCCCGCGGCGACGACTTCCGCCGTCTCGTCCACGAACGACTCGAAGGAGCCCACCCATGACGGTCACGATGCCAGGGACGTCCTCCGTCGCCGATCGGCGGAAGCAGGCGCTCGAGCGGTTGCACGAGGGCAAGGTGCCGACGCGGGCGAAGCGCAACGACCGTCGTGACATCGCGCGTGCACCGGGCCCCGCCGTGTGGGATGTCCAGCACGGGCCGGCGCCGGTCGCCTACTACGTGATCGGCGTGGTCGTCGCCGTGTTCGTCATGCTCGGCCTGGTGATGGTGCTGTCGGCGTCGTCGGCCGTCGAGTCGGCGAAGGGCAACAGCCCGTACCACGTGTTCGGCCGCCAGGTGACGTGGGCCGCCTTCGGGCTCGTCGGGATGCTCATCGCCATGCGCGTGCACCTCGCCTGGGTGCGCAGGATGGCCATCCCGCTGGTCGTCGTGGCCGCGGCCGGCATGGCCCTGCCGTTCGTGTCCCCCTTCGGCTCGACGATCAACGACGCCAGGGCATGGGTCACGGTCGGTTCGTTCAGCCTGCAGCCCTCGGAGTTCCTCAAGCTGGCGCTGGTCGTGTTCTGCGCCGACCTGCTCGTGCGCCGCCAGGACGTGCTCGCCGACGTCCGCCGCAGCCTGCGCCCGATCGCCCTCGTCGCCGCATGTGCCGCCGGGGCATGCCTCGTCCAGGGCGACCTCGGGTCGGCGATCGTGATGTGCGCGATCGTCCTCGCCGTCGCCTTCATCGGCGGCGTGCCGATGACCCCGATGCTGCTGACCGGCCTCCTCGCCACCGTCACCGCCGTCGGGTTCATCTTCTCGACGGAGTACCGCTACCAGCGGTTCACCGCGTTCCTCGACATCACCGGGCACCGTGACCACCTGTCGTACCAGGCCTACCAGAGCTTCCTGTCGATCGCCGACGGCGGGCTCACCGGGTCCGGCGTCGGTGCCGGCAATGGCAAGCTCGGCTACCTGCCGCTCGCCCACAGCGACTTCATCTTCGCCGTCATCGCCGACGAGCTCGGCCTCGTCGGCTCCGTCGCCGTGGTCGGCGGGTTCATGCTGTTCGCCTGGTTCGGCATCCAGGCCGCCCTGTCGGCCCCGGACCGCTTCGGCATGCTCCTCGCCGGTGGCATCACCGCCTGGTTCGGCGTGCAGGCAGTGATCAACCTGGGAGGCGTGACCGGTCTGATGCCGGTGACCGGCCTGACCCTGCCGTTCTTCTCCGCCGGCGGGTCGTCCCTGTTCGTCTCGATGACCGCCGCCGGCCTGCTCCTGAACGTCGCCCGCCGCGCACCATGACTGCGTTCCCCGGCCACGCAGGCCGTTGTTGGCCGCTCGCTCGCTGGCGCTCGCTCGCTCGCATCGGATGGTCTGACCGCGCGTGACCACCTTCGCGGTCATCACCGGCGGTGGGACCGCCGGGCACGTGCTGCCGGCGCTGGCGATCGCCGAGGCGCTCGTCGACGCCGGGCGGGCGCCGGAGGAGATCCACTACGTCGGCGCCCAGCGGGGGATCGAGACGACCTTGCTGCCGGCGACGCCGTACCCGCACACGTTCCTCGACGTGTCCGGCCTCCAACGCGAGCTCAACATCGCCAACGTCCGCCTCAATGCCGGGATGCTGCCCAAGCTCGCCGCCGCCACCCGGCGGGCGCGGGCACTGCTGCGGATGCTGCAACCGCAGGTCGTCGTGTCCGTCGGCGGCTACGCCAGCCTGCCCACCGTCTTCGCCGCGCGGCGCGTCGGCGTGCCCATCGTCGTCGTCAGCTACGACCGCCGGCCGGGCCGGGCGTCGCAACTGACGGCCCGGATGGCGGCGGCGTCGGCGGTCGCCTTTCCCGACTCGCCGCTGCCGCGCGCCGTCGTCACCGGCGCCCCGGTGCGCCGGTCGGTGCTCGCCGTCGACCGGCAGCGAGACCGAGACGCCGCGCGCGCCGCGCTCGACCTGCCGACTGACCGCTTCGTCCTCGCCGTCACCGGCGGCTCCCAGGGGTCGCGGGCGCTGAACGCATCCGTCGTCGACTTCGCGCGCGAGCGGGCTGGCGACGCGTCGCTCGCCGTGTACCAGGTCGTCGGCGACCGGTTCCTCGCCGACGTCGAGCCGGTGACGCCGGTGGATGGCATCCTCCACCGGGTCGTCGGGTTCGTCGACCGCATCGAGCTCGTCTACGCCGCCGCCGATCTGCTGGTCGGGCGCGGGGGTGCGTCCACCGTCAACGAGGTGGCCGTCACGGGCACTCCGGCGGTCCTCGTCCCCTGGGCAGCGAGCGCCGAGGACCACCAGACGGCGAACGTGCGCTGGCTCTCCGACCAGGGCGCCGCGGTACTCCTCCCCGAGACCGACCTCGGCACGCTCGGGGAGCTCGTCGACGGTCTCCGGGCCGATCCGCGGCGACTCGCCGACCTCGGTGCCAACGCTCGGCGAGCCGGCGAACTGCACCGCCGCGGCGCCCTCGTCGAGGTCATCGACCGGGTGGCGAGTGGCCGGTCGCGCGGCGGTCCCACCTCCTAGCCTTGTGTCACCGTGGTGTCACCGTGACGACGACCCAGCTGCAGGCATCCCTCGACCTCGGTCGACCCCGGCGCCTGCACGTCGTCGGGGTCGGCGGGCCGGGGATGTCGGCGATCGCCATCGTCCTTGCGGAGATGGGCCACACGGTGTCGGGCAGCGACCTGCGCGAGCAGCCGGTCCTCGACCGGGTCCGGGCGGCGGGGGTCACCGTCACGGTCGGTCATGACCCCGCCGCAGTCGCCGGATGTGATGCGGTGACGGCCTCGACAGCGATCCCGGTCACGAACATCGAGTTGCGCTCGGCACGTGAGCAGGGCATCCCCACGTTGCGGCGGGCGGAGATGCTGGCGGCGATCTGCGCTCGCGCCCGGGCGATCGCCGTCGCCGGCACGCACGGCAAGACGACGACCACGTCGATGCTCATGCTGATCCTCGCCGAGGCCGGTCTGGCGCCGAGCTTCATCGTCGGCGGCGACGTCGCCGACGCCGGCACGGGCGCCCACTGGACGGGCGGCGAGTGGCTCGTCGTCGAGGCCGACGAGAGTGATGGCACACACCTCGAGCTGCCGCTGCACGGCACCGTGGTGACCAACATCGAGCTCGACTTCCTGGAGCACTACGGGACGTTCGAGGCGCTCCAGGCGAGCTTCGACGACTACCTCGACGGCATCGCCGGGCCCAAGGTGCTGTGCCGGGACGATCCGCGATGCGTCGCGCTGGCATCGCGCCATGAGGCAACGACCTATGGGCTCGCCGAGGGCAGCGACGTGCGCGCCGTCGACGTGCGCTCCGGCGGCGGTTCGTTCACGTTCGCGGTGGAGGAGGCGGGCCGCCGCCTCGGGGAGGTCCGGCTGCCACTCCGGGGCGTGCACAACGTGGTCAACGCCACGGGCGCCATCGCCATGGCCGGCTGCCTCGGTGTCCCGTTCGAGGCCAGCGTGACGGCGCTGGGGCGCTTCGGCGGCGTGGCCCGACGCTTCGACATCCGTGGCGTCGACGGTGGGGCCACGTTCGTCGACACGTATGCCCACCTCCCGTCGGAGATCGCCGCCGACATCGCCGCCGCGCGCGAGAGCGGCGACGGATGGCGCCGGGTGATCGTCGCCTTCCAACCCAATCGCTACAACCGCATCGCTGAGATGTGGCGGGACTACGCCGATGCCTTCGTCGGCGCGGACGTCGTCGTGCTCACCGACATCTACCCCTCGGGGACGACCCCGGTGCCGGGCGTCACCGGCCGGCTGATCGTCAACGCCGTGCTCGACGCCCATCCGCGCGCTCGGGTCGTGTGGCTGCCGCGGCGCGAGGACCTGGTGTCGTTCCTGGCCGGTGAGGTGGGGCCGGGTGACGTGTGCATCTCGATGGGCTGCGGGGACATCGCCACGCTCCCCGAGGAGATCCTCGCCCGCCGGAGCCACCGGAGGGAGGTGTGAGCACCGGACTGGCGAGCGCCGACATCGCCGCTCGGGTCCTCGGGTCGCTGGCCACGAGGGACGAGCCGCTGGCGCCGATGACGACGTACAAGGTCGGGGGCCCGGCCGCCCTGTTCGTTCGCGCCCGCACGGTCGACGACCTCCTGGCCGTCGCCGCGGCGCGACGCGCCTCGGGCCTGCCCGTCCTCGTCGTCGGACGTGGGTCCAACCTGCTGGTCGCTGACGACGGCTTCGCCGGGATCGCCGTGAGCATCACCGAGTTCGCCTCGGACATCGACATCGACGGCTCGATGGTGACGGCGGGCGGGGGAGCAGCGCTACCGGTCGTCGCCCGGCGCACGGCCGCCGTCGGGCTCACCGGGTTCGAGTGGGCCGTCGGTGTGCCTGGATCGATCGGCGGGGCGGTGCGGATGAACGCCGGCGGACACGGCTCGGACATGGCCACGTCGCTCGCCCATGCGGACGTCGTCGACATCGACGCTGATGACCCCTGCGTCGTGCGCTGGACGCGTGGACGACCTCGGCCTGCACTTCCGCCGCTCCGCATTGGAGGATCGCCACGTGGTCGTGTCGGCGGGGTTGCGCCTGCGGCCGGGGGAGCGGGAGGTGTCCGAGGCGGAGATCTCCGAGATCGTCCGCTGGCGGCGCGAGCACCAACCGGGCGGGCAGAACTGCGGCTCGGTGTTCGTCAACCCCGTTCCCGGCGAGGTCAGCGCCGGCCTGCTCGTCGACGGGCTCGGTCTGCGCGGGCTGCGCATCGGCTCGGCCTGGGTGTCGGAGAAGCACGCCAACTTCATCCAGGCCGCCGACGGGGGCTCGGCGGCCGACGTGCGCGCGGTGATCGAGGCCGTGCGGGCGCGAGTGGCCGAGGAGACCGGGGTGCGCCTGCGCAGCGAGGTCCGCCTGGTCGGCTTCGGGGACGACGCGTGAGCGAGGGGAAGGAGCGCCTCCCCTCAGCCGAGGTCCTCGATGAGTTGCTGCGGGCGTTCTCCGCCGATGCCGCTGATCCCACGCGTCCTGGAGCAGGTCGACCTGGAGAGCCCCGCCGTCCAGGAACTGCTCGAACCCGTCGCTGAACCTGAAGTCTGAACCTCAGGTTGAAGGTCGAGAGTGAGGGTGAGGTTGAGGCTGAGACGGCGGTTCCCGATGTGCCCCAGCCGATCGTCATCGATGGCACCGGCGAGGTGGCCGACCCGACGCCGCCGTCGGTGCCCGACGGGACGATCTTCATCGACGATCGCCTGACCGGCGAGACGGTGGCGCTCGAGGTCGCCACGGGCGCGCCGCAGATCGAACCGCGCTTCCGCGACCGGCGCATCGCCGTCCGGCGGGCCGTCGGGCGCAAGCGGCTGCGGTGGGCCGCCGCCGGCCTGGGCCTGGTGCTCGTCGTGGTCGCCACCCTGGCAGTGCTCGGTTCGTCGTTGTTCGCCATCGACGACGTCGAGGTCGAGGGGGCGGTGTACACCGACGAGGAACGCCTCGCCGCCGTCGTCGACGACCTCGAGGGGACGCCCGTGCTGCGCGCCGATACGGACGCGGCCGAGCGGGAGCTCGAGGCGATCCCGTGGGTGGAGGACGCCCAGGTGCACACCGACTTCCCGCACGGCGCCAAGATCGAGCTCCGCGAGCGCTCTCCCGTGGCCACCTTCGAGGGAGCCGACGGACGCTGGCGCGTCATCGACGACGACGGACGTGTGCTCGACGTGCTCGACAGCCAACCGGTGGACTACCTGCTCGTGCTGAGCGCGGAGCCGCCGTCGAGCGCCGCCGGGCAGTTCGCCCCGGCGGGGTTCGGCGCCGCTGCCGGCCTCGTGCAGGCGCTCACTCCGCAGCTGCGGGCACGGGCGCAGTCGGTGTCGGTGACGCCTGACGGCAGCGACCTGCGACTGCTGCTCGACGACGGTCTGGAGGTGCGCTTCGGCGCGGCACAGGACCTCGTGACCAAGCTCGTGCGCCTGCAGACACGGCTCGATCAGCTCGAAGGCGGCGGCTTCTCCTACGTCGACGTGTCGACGAACGAGGTGACGACCGGGGATGACTCACGGGGGCTCCGCCCCCGTGAACCCCCGGAATTGCGGAGTCCGGATGAGTCCTGGCGCGATCCCGGAAACGATCGCTGGCCGAGCGTTCGTGACGACGTCGGTGGTGTCTTCGGGGGCAGTCGGGGGCGGAGCCCCCGACTGGGGATGCACGAGTTTTCACCCGCGACGTGCGAGGATGGTCCAGCATGTGCGGCTCATGGACAGGCTCCGGGACAGGGAGGTCACGCTGATGGCCGGCGCACCCCAGAACTATCTCGCCGTGATCAAGGTCATCGGCGTCGGCGGTGGCGGCGTCAACGCGGTCAACCGGATGATCGACGCCGGCCTGAAGGGCGTCGAGTTCATCGCCGTCAACACCGACGCCCAGGCGCTGCTCATGAGCGACGCCGACCTCAAGCTGGACATCGGCCGAGACTCGACGCGGGGCCTCGGCGCGGGCAGTGATCCCGAGGTCGGTCGGTCGGCGGCGGAGGCGCACAACGAAGAGATCGAGGAGATGGTCAAGGGCGCCGACATGGTGTTCATCACCGCCGGCGAGGGCGGTGGCACGGGCACCGGTGGCGCTCCGGTGATCGCCGAGATCTCCCGCGGCCTCGGCGCGCTCACCGTCGGCGTCGTCACCAGGCCGTTCTCCTTCGAGGGCCGGCGCCGCGCCGTGCAGGCGGACACCGGCGTGCAGCGGCTGAAGGAGAAGGTCGACACGCTGATCGTCATCCCCAACGACCGCCTGCTCACGGTCGCCAACGACAAGACCAGCGTGCTCAACGCCTTCAAGATGGCCGACGAGGTGCTGCTCCAGGGCGTCTCCGGCATCACCAACCTGATCACGACACCCGGGCTGATCAACACCGACTTCGCCGACGTCAAGATGGTCCTGTCCCAGGCCGGCTCGGCGCTGATGGGCATCGGTCAGGCGAGTGGCGACGAGCGGGCGGTGGCTGCGGCCAAAGCGGCGATCTCCAGCCCGCTGCTGGAGTCGGCCATCGACGGGGCGCGCGGCGTGCTGCTGAACATCACCGGGCCGTCGAGCATGGGGCTCTTCGAGATGAACGCGGCAGCCGAGATCATCCACGGCGTCGCCCACGCAGACGCCAACATCATCTTCGGAACGGTGATCGACGACGAGATGGGCGACGAGGTCAAGGTCACGGTCATCGCCGCCGGCTTCGACCGTCTCGACGGGCTCAGCGCGGCCTCGACGAAGTCGCCGAGCTCGATCTCCGAGCTGTTCGCCGAGGACGCCGCCGATCCGCTCGACGCCGACGACGACGACGACTTCGACGTGCCGTCGTTCCTGCGCTGAGGGACGTCTCCCGCAACCTCTCGGCGGTCCGCGAGCGGATCGTCGCCGCCGGCGGTGATCCGTCGGTCGAGGTCCTCGCCGTCACCAAGGGGTTCGGCCCGGATGCCGTCGTGGCTGCGGCGGCGGCCGGTTGCCGGGCGATCGGCGAGAACTACGCCCAGGAGCTGGCGACCAAGGCTGGCGCCGCAGCCGACTCCGGCCTCGCCGTGCACTTCATCGGCCGGCTGCAGTCGAACAAGGTCCGCCTGCTCGCCGAACACGTCGATGTGTACGAGACGCTCGATCGGCCGTCGCTGATCGCCGAAGTGGCCAAGCGCGCGCCGGGTGCCACGGTGCTCGTCCAGGTCAACGCCGCCGGCGAGGCCGGCAAGGGCGGGTGCGACCCGGGTGACGTCGCCGCGCTCGTCGCCGCCTGCGTCGACGCCGGGCTCGATGTCGACGGTCTGATGGCGGTGGGGCCCACGATCGGTGGACCCGAGGCCGCCCGCCCGGCCTTTCGCATCGTGCGCCGGCTGGTCGACGAGCTCGGCCTGCGGACGTGCTCGATGGGCATGACCGACGACCTCGAGGTCGCCGTGCAGGAGGGCTCGACGCGAGTGCGCGTGGGCACGGCGCTGTTCGGCGCGCGACCCGTCCGCGGACGTTCTGACCTCATCGAGATAGCCTGCGCGGCGCAGGAGGAACCGGATGTCATTCTGGAAGAAGACCATGGATTACCTCGGTCTCGGCCCTGACGACGCGTACGACGACTACGACGACCAGGACGAGCCCGAGATGGCGTCGCGCTCGTCGCAGGCGACGGCGGGCAGTGGGTCGCGGGGTGGCCGTTCCTCGGCCAAGACCACGTGGCCCGCCGAGTCCGACGAGACCACGATCCGTGCCGTCCCGTCGCGACCGAGCTATCCCCTCGCGCGACTTCGAGTCGCCGAGCAGCCGCCGTGCACCCGGTGAGGACTCCGGGGCGCACAGCCGTCCCTCCCAGCGCCCGACCACGCCGCGGGTCTCGACGAGCCCGGCGGAGCCGGCGACGGTCAGGCCGCGGCGCTTCGATCAGGCCCAGGAGCTTGCCGACAAGTTCAAGGACGGGCAGAACGTGATCCTCAACCTGGAAGCGACCGAGCGCGACGTCGCCCGCCGCCTCATCGACTTCGCCAGCGGTGTGTGCTACTCGCTCGACGGGTCGATGGAGAAGGTCGCCACCGGCGTCTACCTGCTCAAGCCGGCCCCGAACCGGGTCCACCGCTACGACGACTACGAAGGCTGACACCGATGCCAGTGAGCCCCCAACGGATCAGGGACACGCGCTTCAAGTCGTCCCGGCGCGGCTACGACCAGGCGGAGGTGGACAGCTTCGTCGAGGAGGTCGCCGCTGCGCTCGAGTCCGCCCAGAACGAGGCGACGGCCATGGAGGCGCGGGCCCGCGCCGCCGTCGCCCGGCTGCAGGAGCTGTCGCAGCAGGCACCGGAATCCGCCGCACCCGAGCGTGCTGCCGAGTCCGTGCACCCGACCGTCGACGAGTCCGAGACGATCAGCCGCGCCCTGGTCCTCGCCCAGCGCACGGCCGACGTGACCGTCGCCGAGGCGCAGGCCGAAGCTGACCGGGTGATCGCCGCCGGCCGCGAGGAGGCAGCGAAGTCGATCGAGGACGCTCGTGCCGAGGCGCGGCGCGCCGGCGAGTCCGAACGCGTGCAGGTCGAGGGCGAGGTCCAGGCCCTGCTGGCCCGGCGCGACTTCCTCGAGTCCGACGTCGACCACCTCGAGCAGTACCTGCTGGCGCAGCGCGAGCGGATCACCGAGGTCGCCGGCCAGCTCTCCGACATCGTCCAGCGGGTCCCCGCGGGTCTCGGCGACATGCGCCGGCCGCTGCTCTCGGCGGCCGCCGGGCCGGCGGCCGAGGATGCCGCCGCGGTCCCCTCCGAGGACGGACCCGCCGATGCTGGGCCGTCCTCCGATGACGAACAGCCGAGCGATCAGGACGACGAGCTGGCCGAGATCACCAAGGTCGCCGCGGCCGGGGAGACGGCGAGCGAGCTGGCTGACTCCACCCCGTCCTCGGGCACCACCCCACTTTTCGACGAGCAGGGCGAGCGCACCTGACCGATACGCTGGCGCGCCAGCCATGAGCGAGCGCAGCTACCCCGAGGTCGCCGCCCAGCCGGACTTCCCCCGCATCGAGGAGGCGATCCTCGAGCAGTGGGAGCGCGACGGCACGTTCTTCACGTCCATCGCTCAACGAGAGGATGAGGGGGCCGAGGAGTTCGTCTTCTACGACGGCCCGCCGTTCGCCAACGGCCTGCCGCACTACGGACACCTGCTCACCGGGTTCGTCAAAGACGCCGTGCCGCGCTACCGCACGATGCGCGGCCAGGTCGTCCACCGCCGCTTCGGCTGGGACTGCCACGGCCTCCCCGCCGAGGTCGAGGCCGAGCGTGAGCTGGGCATCTCCGGGCACCCGGAGATCACGGCCTATGGCATCGCCGCGTTCAACGACGCCTGCCGCACGAGCGTGCTGCGCTACACCGACGAGTGGGAGCGCTACGTCCGCCGCCAGGCCCGCTGGGTCGACTTCGAGCACGACTACAAGACCCTCGACCTCGACTACATGGAGAGCGTCATGTGGGCCTTCAAGACGCTCTGGGACAAGGGCCTGATCTACGAGGGCTTCCGCGTGCTGGCGTACTGCTGGCGCTGCGAGACCCCGCTCAGCAACACCGAGACGCGGATGGACGACGTCTACGTCGACCGCCAGGACCCGGCGCTGACGGTCGCCTTCGAGCTGCTCGACGGTCCCTGGGCGGGCGCCCGGCTGCTGGCGTGGACGACGACGCCCTGGACGCTGCCGGCCAACCTCGCCCTCGCCGTCGGGGCGGACATCACCTATGCCGTCGTCGAGCACGACGGCCAGCGCCTCGTCCTCGCCGCCGACCGCCTGCCTGCGTACGCGCGCCGAGCTGGGCGACGTCGAGCCCGTGGCGACCGTGCGCGGCGACGAGCTCGCCGGGGCCACGTACCGGCCGCTGTTCGACTTCTTCACCGACACCGAGCGCTTCGCCACCGAGCGGGCGTTCCAGGTCCTCACCGGTGACTTCGTGTCGACCGACGAGGGCACCGGCATCGTGCACATGGCGCCGGGATTCGGCGAGGACGACCAGATCGCCTGCAACGCGGTGGGCATCCCGACGCTCGTGCCGATGGACGAGCACGGCCGCTACACCGGCGAGGTCCCCGACTGGGCCGGCGAGCACGTCTTCGAGGCCAACCCGCACATCATCCGCCGGCTCAAGGACGACGGCGTCGTCGCTGCGCCACGAGACCTACGACCACCCGTACCCGCACTGCTGGCGGTGCGCGCAGCCGCTCGTCTACCGGGCGATCTCGTCGTGGTTCGTCGAGGTCACCAAGTTCCGCGATCGCATGGTCGAGCTCAACGACCAGATCACCTGGGTGCCCGAGCACCTCAAGCACGGCAGCTTCGGCAAGTGGTTGGAGAACGCCCGCGACTGGTCGATCAGCCGCAACCGCTTCTGGGGCTCACCGATCCCGGTGTGGCGCAGCGACGACCCCGAGCACCCGCGGGTCGACGTCTACGGCTCACTCGCCGAGCTGGAGGCCGACTTCGGTGTGAAGGTGGCCGATCTGCACCGCCCGATGGTCGACGAGCTCGTCCGGCCCAACCCCGACGACCCGACCGGTCGCTCGATGATGCGCCGGGTGACCGAGGTGCTCGACTGCTGGTTCGAGTCGGGCTCGATGCCGTTCGCCCAGGTGCACTACCCGTTCGAGAACCGCGACTGGTTCGAGGACCACTACCCGGGTGACTTCATCGTCGAGTACACCGGCCAGACCCGCGGCTGGTTCTACACGCTGCACGTGCTGGCCACGGCGCTGTTCGACCGTCCGGCGTTCAAGACGTGCGTCAGCCACGGCATCGTCCTCGGCTCGGACAACCTGAAGATGTCCAAGAGCCTGCGCAACTACCCCGATCCGATGGAGGTGTTCGACTCCCACGGTGCCGACGCCATGCGCTGGTACCTGCTGTCGTCGCCGATCCTGCGCGGCAGCGACTTCTCGGTCACCGCGACCGGCCTGCGCGACACCGCCCGCCAGGTCCTCCTGCCGCTGTGGAACGCGTGGTACTTCCTCGCCCTCTACGCCAACGTCGCCGGGTACCAGGGCCAGGTCGCCGAGCCGTCCGGCCGTCTCCGACCATGTGCTCGACCGCTACATCCTCGCCAAGAGCCATCGCCTCGTCGAGGAGATGACCGTGGTGATGGACGCCTACGACCTGTTCGGCGCCTGCGCCCGCATCCGTGCCTTCGTCGACGTGCTCACCAACTGGTACATCCGCCGCAGCCGGCAGCGCTTCTGGGACGGCGACCACGACGCCATCGACACCCTGCACACCGTGCTCGACGTCGTCGTGCGCGTCGCTGCGCCGCTGCTGCCGTTCGTCGCCGAGGAGATCCACGGCGGCCTCCACCGTGGACGCTCAGATGGACGCAAGGCCGGCAGCGTGCACCTGCGCGACTGGCCCCGTCCCGACGAGCTGCCGGCCGACGACGAGCTGGTCACGACGATGGACCACGTGCGCGACGTCTGCTCGGCCACGCTGTCGGTGCGCAAGGCGCACGGCCGGCGCGTCCGCCAGCCGCTGGCCAGCCTGACCGTGGCCGTCCCCGACGCCGACAAGCTGGCGCCGTTCGTCGAGATCATCGCCGACGAGGTCAACGTCCGCGACATCGCCCTCACCGACGACGTCGGTGCCGTCGCCGGGCAGGTGTTGCAGGTGCTGCCGGCATCGATCGGGCCGCGACTCGGCCGGCACACCCAGGACGTGATCCGCGCCGTCAAGGCGGGGGACTGGCGGCTCGAGGGTGAGCGGGTCGAAGCAGGTGGTCACTGGCTGGAGCCCGGCGAGTTCACGTTGACGATGGTCGCCGACGGTGAACGGCCGAGCCAGGCACTGAGCGGGGGCACGGGCGTGATCGTGCTCGACGTCGACCTGACCCCGGAGCTCGAGCAGGAGGGCAGGGCGCGCGATGTCGTCCGCCTCGTCCAGCAGGCCCGCCGGGACGCCGATCTCGCCGTCACCGACCGCATCGAGCTCGCCATCACCGCCGACGCGACGTGGATCGATGCGGTGCGCGCCCACGAGGACCTGATCGCCGGCGAGACGCTCGCCGTCGAGATCCGCACCGACGGGAGTGGGTCGGACACCCCCGAGATCTCCGTCCGGCGGCGATAGAGTCCCCCGTTCCATCACCGCCCCCTGGAGGTCGCAAGGGCATGGCCGCGACGAAGAAGACGCCCGCCAAGAAGGCTCCGGCACCGAAGGCCACGGCCAAGAAGGCGCCCGCCAAGCAGGCACCGGCGAAGAAGAAGGCCGCCACCAAGTCGGCGCCGGCGAAGAAGGCTGCGGCAGCCAAGGCGCCGGCGAAGAAGGCGCCGGCAACGAAGGCCGCCCCCGTCGTGCCGGCCACCAACGGCAGCGAGGGCATTCCCGCTCCGCGCGGCAAGACGAAGGACGGGATCACCTACACCAAGGACTTCGACGTCAAGTTCCTCAAGGTGCAGCACGACCGGTTGATCGCCGAACGTGCCGCCCTGCTCGGCCAGGCGAACCGGCTGGAGGACGAGGCCAACTCGCTCATCGAGGACGGTGAGATGGGTGACGTCCAGTTCGACGACGAGAGCGGCGAGGGCGACACGATGGTCGTCGAGCGCGAGCGTGACCTCGCCCTGTCGGCGCAGGCGCGCCAGACGATCGCCGACATCGACGCCGCCCTCGAGCGGCTCGCCGAGGGCACCTACGGCTACTCCCTCGTGTCGGCCAGGCCGATCCCGCGCGAGCGCCTGGAAGCGATCCCCTGGGCCACCGTCCTCGTCGAGGAGAAGGTCGGCGGCATCGGCCGCCGGTGAGGTGAAGCGCTCGCTACGCGCGCCCTTGTTGATCGCCGCGGTCGTCGTGGTGATCGACCAGTTGACCAAGGAGTGGGCGTTGAACACGCTCGCCGACCGCAACATCGACGTCATCGGGTCGCTGCGGTTCAACCTGGCGTTCAACACGGGCATGGCGTTCTCGCAGGGCACCGGGCTCGGGCCGATCATCGGCATCGTCGCCCTGTTCGTCGTCGTCGGTCTGCTCGTCACGATCGGGCGCGCCGACAGCCCGATCTACCCGCTGGCGGTCGGGCTGATCATCGGCGGTGCGGTCGGCAACCTCGTCGACCGCCTGTTCCGCGATCCGGGCTGGTTCCGTGGCGCGGTGATCGACTTCATCGACGTGCAGTGGTGGCCGATCTTCAACGTCGCCGACATCGCCGTCACCACCGGTGGCGTGCTGCTCGTGCTGAGCACGCTGCGCCCGCCGGCGCGTCACGCGGCACCCGCCGACGTCCCAGAATGATCGGCGAGCGCGTCCCGGCGGCGCTGGCCGGCGAGCGCCTCGACAGAGTCGTCGCCCTGCTCGCCGACGTCAGCCGCTCCGTCGCCGCGGCGACCGTCGCCGCCGGCGGTGTGCGTGTCGACGGTGAACCGGTGACGTCGGGAAAGGTCCGCCTCGAGGAGGGTGCGCTCATCGAGGTCGATCCGGCGGCCATCCCGCGGACCGAGCCGCCGGCCGCCGACCCATCCGTCGAGTTCGGTGTCGTCTTCGAGGACGACGAGGTGGTGGTCGTCGACAAGCCGGCCGGGCTGGTGGTCCACCCGGGTGCGGGCAACCCGGATGCGACGCTCGTCAACGGGCTGCTGCACCGCTTCGGTGCCCTCGCCGACGTCGGCGACCCGATGCGACCCGGCATCGTGCACCGCCTCGACGCCGGCAGTTCGGGCCTGCTCGTCGTCGCCCGCACGCCGAGCGCGGCGAGCGGGCTGATCGAGCAGTTCGCCACGCGCACCGCCGGTCGTCGCTACGACGCCGTGGTGTGGGGGCACCCGAGCGCGCCGCACGGCATCATCGACGCGCCGATCGGTCGCGACCCGTCCGATCCGCTGCGCATGGCCGTGGTCGTCGGCGGCAAACCGGCGCGGACGGAGTACGAGGTCGGCGGCCGGTTCGATTCGCCCGCCGCGCTCGCCCGTCTGTCGTGCCGGCTGCAGACAGGCCGCACGCACCAGATCCGCGTGCACCTGGCGGCGATCGGTCATCCCCTCGTCGGCGACCCGACCTACGGTGATCGCCGCCCGACGCTCGGCTTGTCGCGGCCGTTCCTGCACGCCGCCGAGCTGTCCTTCGACCACCCAGCCACCGGCGAGCGCCTGGTGTTCGAGAGCCCCCTGCCCGACGACCTGTCGACCTTCGTCGCCGGCCTGGCTTGAGGCCGAGTTCGGGAAACGGTCAGCGCAGTGCCGGGGAGGTGTCCGGCCAGGCGGCGTTCCCTCTCGCCATCTCGGCGACCGACGCCAGGGTGTAGCCGTCGAGGTGCTGGCGCATGTGCTCGCCGGCGCGGTTCCACACGGCGATCAGCACGCACTGGCCCTCGTGGTCACAGGCACCGTCCTGGTGCGGCTGGCCGAAGTCGCCGAGCGTGATCGGACCGTCGACGGCCGACACGATCTCCGACAGGCGGATCTCCTCGGGAGTGCGGGCGAGGACGTAGCCGCCGCCGACCCCGCGCTTGGAGCGCACCAGGCCGGCCCCCTTCAGCGCCAGGAGGATCTGCTCGAGGTAGGGCTGGGGCAGTCCGGTGCGCTCGGCGATGTCGCGCACCGACGTCGGTCCGTCACCGTCGGCGTGCAACGCCAGCGACAACAGTGCCCGGCAGGCGTAGTCACCGCGGGTCGAGACGCGCACGCCGACCATGGTACGCATCTGCCTCGGCTTTACCGGCGGCGGCGAAGGTGGTGGACTCTGCGGCGGTGACCCCCGACCACGGTCCGCTCATCCCGGACTACCTCGGCGCCTGTGTGCGCGGCATCGTCCCGGCGCTGCTCGGCCCGGGCGCGTGGTCGAACGGCTTGCCCGCCTGGATCCCCGAGCCCGTCGCCAGTGCGGAGCAGGCCGTGCTGCTCATCCTCGACGGCCTCGGATGGGAGCAGCTCGACGCCAGGCGCGAGCTGATGCCGACGCTCACCTCGCTCGCCGGCGGGCCGATCACCACGGTCGCGCCGACCACGACAGCGACGGCGCTGTGCTCGATCGCCACCGGCTTGACCCCAGCCGAGCACGGTCTCCTCGGGTACCGGCTGTTGCTCGGCGGCGAGGTGCTCAACATCCTGCGCTGGCACAGCATCGCGGGTGACCGGCGGCGAGCTCACCCTCCTCGCGACATCCAGCCCTACGCCGCGTTCATGGGCCACGGCGTGCCGGTGATCTCGCCCACCGAGCTGCAGACGACCGCCTTCACCGAGGCCCACCTGCGCGGCTCGCGGCCCGTCGGCTGGCGGGCCCCTTCGGCGATCGCCGTGGAGATCTCCAAGCAGCTGGCGGCGGGGGAGCGGTTCGTCTACGCCTACTACGGCGGCATCGACAAGACCGCGCACGAACGGGGCTTCGGCGACTACTACGACGCCGAGCTGCGCTTCGCCGACCGCCTCGTCGGCGACGCCCTCGACGCGCTGCCCGCTGGTGCCGTGCTGCTGGTCACGGCCGACCACGGACAGGTCGACGTCGGCGATCGCATCATCGACCCGCCGGCCGACCTGTTGGCGATGGTGGCAGAGCAGTCCGGCGAAGGACGGTTCCGCTGGTGGCACGCCAAGTCCGGCGCCGGCGCCGACCTGGCGACGGCCGCCGCTGAGCGGTACACCGACGTCGCGTGGGTCGTGACCCGCGAGCAGGTCGTCGACGAGCACTGGTTCGGACCGGCGATCGCCCCACCCGTCGCAGCCCGACTCGGCGACGTCGCCCTCGTCGCCCACGAACCGGTGAGCTTCTACGACCCCGCCGACACCGGCCCGTTCCCACTCGTCTGCCGGCACGGCTCGTTGACGACGGCCGAAGTGCTCGTCCCGCTGCTCGCCGGCACCCGTTGATCCACGAAAGGACCGCCATGACCGATCCCGATCCCGAGACCCTGCCCGTCGCCGCGCCGAGCGAGCCCGAGCACGGCGAGCTCGTCGACGCGGCCCAGCCTGTCGGTGTGGGCGACGGCGAGGGTGACGCCGTGACGTCGCCGGCGAAGGTGATGCGGATCGGCTCGATGGTCAAGATGCTGCTCGAGGAGGTGCGCGCGGCACCGCTCGACGAGCCCAGTCGCGAACGCCTGGCGGAGATCTACGAGCGATCGATCGCCGAGCTGTCCGAGGCGCTGTCGCCCGACCTGCAGCACGAGCTGAAGATGCTCGCCCTGCCGTTCCGCGACGGCGAGGTGCCGACCGAGGGCGAGATCCGCGTCGCCAAGGCGCAGCTCGTCGGCTGGTTGGAGGGGCTGTTCCACGGCATCCAGGCAACGCTGTTCGCCCAGCAGCTCGCCGCCCGCCAGCAGCTCGAGCAGATCCGCCAGCTCCCGCCGGGAGGGGTGCCCGGCGGCGGTCCACAGTTGCCACCACAGGAGCGCCCCGGCACCTACCTGTGACCGCCGCCTACGGGCGCACGACGCGGACGCTGCACTGGCTCACCGTCGCCGCCCTGGCGACGCAGTTCGTGGTCGGCTACACGATGGAGGCTGACGACAGCGGACGCGGGCGAGGGCGGGGTCGCGGCAGTGGCTCCGGGCGCGGGCGCGGTCGGGGCGGCGACGACCTCGAGGTCTTCGGCGACGACCAGTTGCTCACGGTGCACGTCCTGCTCGGCGTGACGATCCTCGTGCTGGCCACGGTGCGCCTGCTCTGGCGCCGGCACTCGACGTTGCCGCCGTGGGCGCCGGGCCTGTCGGCGTCCGAGCGGACGCTGGCCCACTGGACCGAGCGCCTGCTCTACGTCCTGCTGTTCGTCATCCCCTCAACGGGTCTGTGGCTGGTGCTCGTGTCCGACGACGCGCTGGCGGCCCACGTCGCCGCCCACATCGCCTTCTTCGTCGTCGTGACCGTGCACATCGGCCTGGTGCTGAAGCACCAGTTCATCGACCGCGACCACCTGCTGCGCCGGATGCTCTGACATCTGGGCGCGATTCTCGCCAAACCCACTTCTGGGCGGGTTCTTCGCCGACATCCGGCGAGATCACCGCCCAGTCTCGGCGCCGACGACCGTCGTCGGGTCGCAGTTGGCGCCGCAGATGACGACCGCGACGCGCTCGCCAGGTTCGGGCACGTAGGCGCCGGTGCGCACGGCCGCGAGGGCGGCGGCGCCGCCGGGCTCGGCGACGAGGCGCAGCCCGTCCCAGATCGCTCGCTGCGCCTCGCGGATGGCGTCGTCGTCGACGAGCACGGCGACGTCCACGTAGCGGCGCACCGACTCCCACGCCACCTGCGCCGATGCGGGCGGCGCCGAGCGAGTCGGCGGCGACGCCGCGCACCTCGACAGGAACTGGCATCGCCGGCCTCGAGGGCGGCATGGAGGCAGCGACTCGTCACGGGTTCGACGCTGACCACGCGCACGCGTCCGGCGAACCAGGCGGCCTGTCCGCCGACGAAGCCGCCACCGCCCGTCGCGGCGACGACCGTGTCGAGCGAGCCGGCCTGCTGCTCCAGCTCCCGGCCCATCGTGCCCTGGCCGGCGACGACGTCAGGGTGGTCGTAGGGATGCACGAGCAGCGCGCCGGTCTCCCGCGCCCGCAGCTCGCACGCGGCCTGGGCGTCGTCGTAGTAGCCCTCGACGACCTGCACGTCGGCGCCGAGCGCGGCGATGCGGTCGCGCTTCATCGCCGGGCTGGTGGACGGCACGAACACCTCGGCCCGGTGACCGAGGCGCCCGGCGACGTGGGCGACGGCCGCCCCGTGGTTACCACCGGAGGCGGCGATGAGGCCGGCGGCGGGCACGTCGGAGCGCAACACGCGGTTGAACGCGCCCCGCGGCTTGAAGGAGCCTGTGTGCTGCAACAGCTCCAGTTTCAGCGTCACCGGCACCGGCAACCCCAGCTCACCGGCGTCGACCGTCGAGAACCGGCGTCGCCCAGACGAACCGGCGATCCGGGCGGCCGCGGCCTCGACGTCGGCGGGGGTGACGAGCCGTGCCATGGCGCTAATCTCGCCGAATCACATCGGCGTCATTCACCCACCTCCACGTGCACACCGAGTTCTCGATGCTCGACGGGGCGTCCCGGCTCGACGAGCTGGTGGCCAAGGCGGTGGCCGACGGCCAGCCGGCGCTCGGGATCACCGACCACGGCAACATGTACGGCACGCTGGAGTTCTACAAGGAGTGCCGGCGCCAAGGGATCCGCCCGGTCATCGGCACCGAGGCCTACATGGCCCACGAGCACCGCAGCGAGCGGCCCACCCGGCGTGGGCGCATCGACGACTCCGGCGGCGACACCGAGGGCGGGCAGAAGCTCTACTACCACCTCACGCTGCTCGCCGAGACCGACACCGGCTACCGCAACCTCATCCAGCTCGCCAGCCGGGCGTTCCTGGAGGGCTACTACTACAAGCCGCGCCTCGACTGGGAGCTGCTCGCCAGCCACAGCGAGGGGTTGATCGCCACGACCGGCTGCCTCGGCGGCCAGGTCCTGCAGTCCCTGCTCAAGGGCGACGAGAAGGCAGCGCTGGAGAAGGCCGGCCGGCTGCAGGAGATCTTCGGCCGCGACAACCTGTTCGTCGAGCTGCAGGACCACGGCCTGCCCGAGCAGCGCGACACCAACCCGAAGCTGATCGAGCTGGCCAAGACGCTGCGCGCCCCGCTGCTGGCGACGAACGACTCGCACTACACCCACCGCGAGGACCACGAGTCCCACGACGCCCTGCTGTGCGTGCAGACGGGGGCGATGCTGTCGGACCCCAAGCGCTTCAAGATCGAAGGCGAGGAGCACTACCTCAAGACCGCCGACGAGATGCGCCACCTCTTCCGCGAGGTGCCGGAGGCGTGCGACAACACGTTGTGGATCGCCGAGCGCGCCGAGCGTGGAGATCACGTTCGGGGCGCCGCAGCTGCCGAACTTCCCGTTGCCGCCGGGCTTCACCAGCGACGCCGAGTACCTCGCCCACGTCACCTGGGAAGGCGCCCGCCAGCGGTGGGGCGAGGCGATGCCGGACACGGCACGCCAGCGCGTGCAGTACGAGCTGGACACGATCGCGGCGATGGGGTTCAGCTCGTACTTCCTCATCGTGTGGGACCTCATCCGTCACGCCAAGGAGGGGGGCATCCGCGTCGGCCCCGGCCGCGGCTCGGCCGCCGGGTGCGCCGTCGCCTACGCCCTGCAGATCACCGATCTCGATCCGATCCGCTACGACCTGCTGTTCGAGCGCTTCCTCAACCCCAGTCGCATCTCCATGCCCGACATCGACATGGACTTCGACTCCCGGTACCGCGACGAGATGATCCGCTACGCCGCCGAGCGCTACGGCCGCGACCACGTCGCCCAGATCATCACGTTCGGCACGATCAAGGCGCGCAACGCCGTGCGCGACGCCGCACGTGTGCTCGGCTTCCCGTACAACGTCGGCGACCGCATCGCCAAAGCGATGCCGCCGCTCGTGATGGGCCGCGACACGCCGCTCAAGTACTGCTTCGAGGAGCACCCCAAGTACGTCGACGGCTACAAGGCGGCGTCCGAGCTGCGGGCCATGTACAGCGCCGACCCCGACGTGAAGAAGGTCGTCGACGTCGCCAAGGGCCTGGAGAACCTGAAGCGATCCGACGGCATCCACGCCGCCGCCGTCGTCATCACCAAGGAGCCGCTCACCGAGTACCTCCCGGTGCAACGCAAGCCGGAGACGGGACAGGATCCCGAGCTGGCGCCGGTCGTCACGCAGTTCGAGATGCACGGCGTCGAGGCGCTCGGTCTGCTGAAGATGGACTTCCTCGGGCTGCGCAACCTCGACGTGATCACCGACACGGTCAAGATGCTGCGCGCCGCCACGGTGCCCGACTTCGACGTCGACGCCATCCCGCTCGACGACGCGCAGACGCTGGAGCTGTTGCAGCGGGGTGCCGGCATCGGCGTGTTCCAGTTGGAGGGTGCGCCGCTGCGCGCCCTGATGCGCTCGCTGAAGCCGACGAGCTTCGACGACGTCGCCGCCCTCGTCGCCCTGTACCGGCCGGGCCCGATGGCGGCGAACATGCACAACGACTACGCCGACCGCAAGAACGGGCGGCGGCCCGTCGAGTACCTCCACCCCGATCTCGAGGAGGTCCTCGGCGACACGTACGGCCTGATGATCTACCAGGAGTCGGTGATGCGGGTGGCGCAGAAGATCGCCGGCTACTCGCTGGCCGAGGGCGACCTGCTGCGCAAGGCGATGGGCAAGAAGTCGCGTGAGGTGATCGCCGCCGAGCGGGCCAAGTTCGTCGCCGGCTGCGAGACCACCGGGTATGGGCGCGACCTCGGCACGCAGCTGTTCGACATCATCGAGCCGTTCGCCGACTATGCCTTCAACAAGAGCCACGCCTTCGGCTACGGCTTGGTCGCCTACCAGACGGCGTACCTCAAGGCGCACTACCCGGTCGAGTACCTCGCCTGTCTCTTGACGAGCGTGAAGAGCTCGTTGGAGAAGGCCGCCGTCTACATCGCCGAGTGCCGCGCCCTCGGTATCCGGGTGCTGACCCCCGACATCAACCGGTCGGTCACCGACTTCGCCGCGCTGGAGCCGGGCGAGGTGCCCGACGGCATCACGCTCCCGCTCGGCAGCCCGGGCGCGATCACGTTCGGCCTGTCCGCCGTGCGCAACGTCGGCGGCGGCCTCGTGGCCCAGTTGCTCACCGAGCGCGACACCAACGGACCGTTCGCCAGCTTCCATGAGTTCGCCGAGCGGGTGCCCGAGCCCGCGCTCAACAAGCGCGCCGTCGAGTCCCTGATCAAGGCCGGGGCGTTCGACTCGCTGGGGCACACGCGCAAGGGGCTGCTCGGTGTGTTCGAGCACGTCACCGACGTCACGCTCACCCGCCGGCGCGAGCGTGAGCGTGGGGTGATGTCGCTGTTCGGCGACTGGGCCGACGCGGAGGGCGACGACGTCGCGACCAGTGGGTTCGACGAGCGGCTGCCGATCCCCGACGTCGAGTTCGAGAAGGTCGACAAGCTGCGCCACGAGAAGGAGATGCTCGGGCTGTACGTGTCGGATCATCCGCTGTTCGGCGTCGAGGCGGCGCTGCGCCGCAAGGTCGAGCACGCCATCGTCGACGCCGCCGAGCTCGACGACGGGGCGACGGTCCAGGTCGGTGGCGTCGTCACCGGCTTGACGCGCAAGTTCACCAAGCGCGGCGATCAGATGGCGGTGTTCGTGCTCGAGGACCTCGAGTCGAGCATCGAGGTCACGCTGTTCCCGCGGACGCTCGTCGAGCACGGACACAAGCTCAGCGACGACGCCATCGTCGCCGTGAAGGGCCGGCTCGACCGGCGTGACGAGAGCCGGATCAACCTGATCTGCCAGTCGATCGAGGTGCTGTCGGGGTTGCAGCCCAACGCCGCGCCGCCGCTGCGCGTGCGCATCCCGCGGTCGGCGCTCGACGAGCTGAGCATCCAGCGCCTCAAGCGGATCCTGCGTGACCACCCGGGCGACTCGGTCGTCACGCTGGACCTGGGTACACAGGTGCTGCGGCTGTCCGACGAGTTCCGCGTCGAGCTCGACCTCGTCGTCGGTGAGCTGCGCATGGCCTTCGGCCACGACGCCGTCGTGCTCTGACCAGATCCATCCGAGTGTTCGCTGCACGCGGTGAGAGATGCGCGCACATGCAGCGCACATCGCTCACCTCCCCCCACCCTTCGCGCGCCCTGTAGAATGTTTCGTCCAGCACGTCTTCGACCGGAAGAGGGGACATGGCAGTTCAGGTGCAAACGAACGATTCGGCGGCCCTCACCGACGCCGACCTCGACGATCTCGCGTCGATGGGTGGAGCGTTCGGCATCGGGGAGCTGTCGAAGGCCAAGGAGGACTGGGTCCTCGTCACCGTGGCCCGCATCGACGGCAAGCTGCACGGCTTCACGTTCTCCACGCTCGAGCGCATCGGTGGCACCCCCTGCGTGCTGCTCGGCCTGATGAGCATCAAGCGCACGTCCCGCCGCGACCAGGTGCTGCGCGGCCTGATGGCCGAGGCCTACCACCGTGCGCTGATGGCCTTCCCCGACGAGGACGTCGTCGTCGGCTCGCGGTTCGTCAAGCCCGACGCCCTCGACGCCTTCAAGGAGCTCGACGACGTCACGCCGAGCCCCGGTGTGCGGGCGGTCGGCGAGGAGCGGGCGTGGGGCCGACGCCTCGCCAAGCGCTTCGAGGTCGAGGGGTCGTACGACGAGAAGTCCTTCGTGGCCCGCTCCGGCGGCCAGGAGGGTTTCATCGACTTCGAGTCGGCCAAGCCGGAGGCGATCGCCCAGGCCCGCCGCGAGCTGTTCGCCGGGCTCCCTGCGGGCGGCGACGGATCGCTGGTCGTCTACGGCTGGACGATGGCCGAGGATCTCGTCAAGCTCGGCGCGCGGCACTAGACGAAGCACAACGTGTCTGAGTTCGCCGACGTCGTACGTCGGCGGCGGATGACGCGCGCGTTCGACACGCGCCCGGTCGAGCCGGACCTGCTCGACGAGATCGTCGACCTCGCCTCGCGGGCACCGAGCGCAGGCAAGACGCAGGGCTGGCACCTCGTCGTGCTCGAAGGTGCCGACACGGCGCACTTCTGGGACATCACGCTGCCGACGATGCGGCGCGGTGCGTTCCGCTGGAAGCGCCTCCTCGACGCCCCGATCATCGCCATCCCGCTCGCCGATCCTCGCGCCTACGTCGACCGCTACTCGGAGCCGGACAAGAAGGCGACCGGCCTCGGTGCCGGCCCCGATGCCTGGCCGGCGCCGTACTGGACGGTCGACGCGTCGATGTCGGTGATGACGATCCTGCTCGCCGCCGAATCGCTCGGGCTCGGTGCGCTGTTCTTCGGCGTGTTCCGCGGCGAGCGCCAACTGCGCAAGGCACTCGGCATCCCGCCGGTGATGCAGGTGCTCGGCGCGCTCGCCCTCGGCTGGCCGGCAGACGTCGTCGATCCGACCGGTGGCGCCGACGACACCGGCCCCGGCGGTCCCGGTCGCTCGGCGCCACGCAAGCGACGCACGCCCGACGAGATCATCCACCGTGGGCGCTGGCGTGCCACCACCGACCGGCTGACGGCTCAGACTGGCCGGCCAGCTGGCGCGCGCAGGCCTTCCGGGGTGTCCTGCGGTGCCTGGCAGGCGTAGTCACGGCAGACATAGGCGAGACCGTCGACGCGCGACTCCCACAGCGGCGACTCGTACGGCTCGCCCCATGCCAGCACGACGCTCGGTCGCCACCGCTCCGTGACGACGTCGACGAGGTCGGGTCGGTCGCCGACGACGGCGACCTCGGTGATGCCACTCCTCGCGCAGGGCGACCGCCGACAGGGCGTGGGAGAACGCCGACGGGGCCTGGTCGACGACGGCGCCGACGAGTCGCAGGATGCCGTCGGCGTGCTCGGCGTACCGGGCGTCGCCGGTGAGCGCAGCAAGTCGGGTGAGGGCGACGGCTGCCGTCGAGTTGGCCGACGGCGTGGCGTTGTCGAAGAGGTCCTTCTGGCGAGCGACGAGCGCCTCGCCGTCGTCGGGCGTCGTGAAGAGGCCGCCGTTGGCACTGTCCCAGAAGTGCTCGAGCATCGTGTCGGCGACGGACCTGGCCTCGTCGATCCAGCGCGCCGCCCCTGTGGCCTCGGCCAGCCGCGTGAAGGCGTCGACCAGGCAGGCGTGGTCCGCCGCCAGCGCGTCGTGGCGCGCCTTCGGCTCGCCGTCGGCGTGCCACGAACGCCACCAGCGCCCGTCGGGCCGGCGCAGCTCGAGGCGAAGGAAGTCAGCAGCCTGCTCGGCGGCGTCGATCCAGTCCGGCCGGTCGAGCAGCCCGCCGGCTTCGGCGAGTGAGGAGACCATGAGGGCGTTCCACTCGGTGAGCACCTTGTCGTCGAGGCCGGGGCGGGGCCGCTGCTCGCGCGCCTCGAACAGGCGCTGGCGCGCCGACTCGACCTCGGCCGGGCGGGCGTACACGCCGCGGGCGTGCAGGCGGTTGGGGATCGAGCGCCCCTCGAAGTTGCCACCCGCGGTGATGCCGTAGTGCTCGAGGGCGACGTCGGCGTCGGCGCCGAGCACGTCGCCCACCTCGTCGACGGTCCAGGTGTGGAAGAGGCCCTCGTGGCCGTGGCCGTCGGGGCCGGGCGAGTCGGCGTCCTCGGCGGACGAGAACCCGCCACCGGACTGGCGCAGATCGCGCAGCACGTACTCGACGGTCTCGGCGGCGACCTGCCGCCAGCGTGGCTCGTCCAGGGCGACGGCGGCGTGGGCGTACACGCGCACCAGCAGCGCCTGGTCGTACAGCATCTTCTCGAAGTGCGGCACGAGCCACTCGCGGTCGACGGAGTAGCGGGCGAAGCCGCCGCCGATGTGGTCGTACATCCCGCCCGACGCCATCGCGTCGAGCGACGTCGTGACGATCTCGCGCAGGCCCGGCGTCGCCCGACTGGAGGTGGGCGGCGAGCACGAGGTCGAGGCTCATCGTCGAGGGGAACTTCGGCGCCGCCCCGAAGCCGCCCCACTCGGCGTCGAAGTTGGCGGCCAGCGACTGCACGGCCCGCGTGAGGTGGGCGGCGCCCGGCACGCCGTCGGCGGGACGCAGCCGGGTCGTGCGCGAGAGTGCCTCGCGCAGCGCGGTGGTGTTCTGGTCCAGCTCGTCGCGGCGGTTGCGCCAGGCATCGGTGATCGCCGCCATCAGCTGACCGAACGCCGGCTTCGGGAAGTAGGTCCCGCCGTAGAACGGCTCCCCGTCGGGCGTCAGGAACACCGTCATCGGCCAGCCGCCACGACCGGTCATCGCCTGCACCGCGTCCATGTACACGGCATCGACGTCGGGCCGCTCCTCACGGTCGACCTTGACGTTGACGAAGCGGGCGTTCATGTCGGCGGCGACGTCCGCGTCCTCGAAGCACTCGTGGGCCATCACATGGCACCAGTGGCACGCCGAGTAGCCGACCGACAGCAGCACCGGGACGTCACGGCGGCGGGCCTCGGCGAACGCCTCCTCACCCCACGGGTACCAGTCGACCGGGTTGTCGCGGTGCTGGCGCAGGTACGGCGACGTCTCGCCAGCGAGCCGGTTCACTGCTCAGGCACCGACGGCGTGGAAGCCGCCGTCGACGTGGACGATCTCGCCGGTGGTCGCCGGGAACCAGTCCGACAGCAGCGCCACGCAGGCGCGGGCGACCGGCTCGGGGTCGTCGATCGTCCATCCCAACGGGGCCCGCTCGTCCCAGATGTCCTCGAACTTCTTGAAACCGGGGATGCTCTTGGCGGCCATCGTCTTGATCGGCCCGGCGGCCACGAGGTTGCAGCGGATGCCCTGCGGCCCGAGCTCCTTGGCCAGGTACCGGCTGACGCTCTGCAGCGCCGACTTGGCGACGCCCATCCAGTTGTAGGCGGGCCAGGCCACACGGTTGTCGAAGTCGAGACCGACGAACGACCCCCCGCTGCTCATCAGCGGCACGAATGCATCGGCCAGCGCCTTCAGCGAGTACGCCGACACGTGCAGGGCGACGGCGACGTCGTCCCACTGGGCGGCCATGAAGTCGTCGCCGAGGGCGACCTCGGGGGCGAAGCCGATGGCGTGCAGCACGCCGTCGACGCGTCCCCACTTCGACGCCAGCGAGTCACGGACCGACGACAGGTGCTCGGGTTGGGTGACGTCGAGCTCGAACACGTCGAGCTCGCCGTCGAGCTTGCGGGCGGTGCGCTGGGTGAGGCTGAGCGCCCGGCCGGCGCCGGTGAGCACGATGTCGGCACCCTCGCTCTGGGCCAGCCGGGCGACGGCGAACGCCAGCGAGGCATCGGTCAGCACGCCGGTGACCACGATCTTCTTGCCGTCGAGGAGACCCATGACCGGCGACCGTACTCACTCGGGTTCGGCTCGCAGGCAAGCTGCTCGCCTCACCCCAGTGCCTAGGCTCTCGGCCCATGCGCATCGGCATCCTCGGCGGCACGGGCCCCGCCGGCAGCAGCCTCGCGGCCCGCCTGGCGAGCATCGGCTACGAGGTCGTCATCGGGTCGCGGTCGAAGTACCGGGCGATGGAGGCGCGCGACAGCCTCGTCGAGCGGTGGCCCGAGCTCACCGACCGCCTGCTGTACGGCGACAACACCGCCTCCGCCGACTGCGACCTCGTCGTGATCGCCACACCGTGGGACTCGGCGGCGACGACGGCGCAGGAGCACGAGAAGGCGCTGGCCGGCAAGACCGTGATCAGCATGGCCAACGCGCTCGTCCGGGTCGGCCACGAGTTCCAGCCGCTCGTGCCCCCACGCGGCAGCGTGGCGGCACACGTCCAGGCGGCCGTGCCGGGGTGCAACGTCGTCGCCGCCCTGCACCACCTCCCGGCCAAGGAGCTCGGCCACCTCGGCGAGCCGATCGACTCCGACGTGCTGATCTGCGGCGACGTGCCCGCCGCCGTGAAGATGGTCAGCGAGATCGTCGAGCGCATCCCCGGATGCCGGCCGCTCGACGCCGGCGAGCTGTCCAACGCCACCGCCATCGAGGCGTTCACGGCGGTGCTGCTGCAGCTCAACGTCCGCTACAAGACGCGGGTGGCGCCGAAGCTGACGGGAATCAAAGGCGACCCCAGGTCGGTTTCCTCCTGACGATGTCGCTCCCGCCGATGCGCCTGCACGACACGGCCAGGCGCGCCGTCGTGCCGTTCGAGCCCGGCGAGCACGTGCTGATGTACACGTGCGGGATCACGCCCTACGACGCCACGCACCTCGGCCACGCCGCCACGTTCCTCGCCTACGACGTCCTGCAGCGCCGGCTGCTCGACCGCGGGCACACGGTGACGTGCGTGCGCAACGTCACCGATGTCGACGACCCGCTGTTCGCCAAGGCTCGCCAGCTCGGTGTGCACTACCTCGACCTGGCGGCGGGGGAGGAGGCCAGGTTCGAGGCGGACATGGAGGCGCTCAACGCCCTGCCCGTCGCCTCGGCGCCGCGGGCCTCCTCGGCGATCCCCGACATCCGCGGCTTCATCGGGATGGTCCTCGACCGTGGCTTCGCCTACCAGGCCGGCGGCGCCGTGTACTTCGACGTCAGCCGCTTCGGCACGTTCGGGTCGATCGGCCACTACACCGAGTCGGAGATGCTCTCGCTGGCGCGGGCGAGAGGGGGCGATGTCGACAACCCGGACAAGCGGCACCCCCTCGACTTCGTGCTCTGGCAGCCGTCGGCGCCGGACGAGCCGTCGTGGGACACGATGTGGGGGCCCGGGCGGCCCGGCTGGCACATCGAGTGCAGCGCCCTCGCCCTGCGCGAGCTGGGCACCACGATCGACCTCCACGGCGGCGGCACCGACTTGATCTTCCCGCACCACGAGTGCGAGCGGGCGCAGTCCGAGGCGGCGACCGGCGAGCCGTTCGTGCGTCACTGGATGCACACCGCCCTGATCGCCATGGACGGCGAGAAGATGTCCAAGAGCCTGGGCAACCTCGTGTTCGTCGACGCCCTGCGCAAGGAGTGGGATCCGACGGCGATCCGCCTCGCCATCGTCGAGCACCACTACCGAACGGAGTGGGAGTGGGACGACGAGCTGATGCCCCGATCGGCCGACCGGCTGGATGCCTGGCGCCGGGCCGCGGACGGGCGGCCGTGCGACGTGATCCAGTCGGTGCGGGCGGCGCTCGACGACGATCTCGACACCCCGAAGGCCGTCGCCGCCATCGACGCCGCCGCCGCTCGCGGCGACGACGTCCGGGCCGCCGCCGAGCTGCTCGGCGTCACTGTTTGAGCGGTGTTCACCAGTTCCTGACCTTGGCGCGCGATCTCCCGTAACAATCGAGGCGTACCATGTGGCCCCGATGGGGACCGACATGGGTGCAGGAAAGGCGCAGCAGCGCATGCGCGGTGTCGCCGCGCCCATCGCCCGTCGCTTGTGGGACATCGACACGAAGGGCTACGAGCGCCTGCCCGACGAGGGCCCGGCGCTGCTGTGCCCGAACCACATCTCGTTCCTCGACTCGGCGTTCCTGATGCTCACCGTGCCGCGCAACATCAGCTTCGTCGGCAAGGCCGAGTACATGGACTCGTGGAAGACGAAGCACCTGTTCCCGGCCATGGGCATGATCCCGATCGATCGCTCCGGCGGTTCCAAGTCGCGTGCCGCCCTCGACGCCGCCGCCGAGGTGCTGCGCCGGGGCGAGCTGTTCGGCATGTTCCCCGAGGGCACCCGGAGCCGCGACGGCTATCTGCTACAAGGGCCGCACGGGCGCCGCCCGGCTGGCGCTCGAGGTCGGTTGCCCGATCTACCCCGTCGGCATCGTCGGCACCGACAAGATCCAGCCGCCGGGTGCCAACATGCCCAAGCTGCGCAAGTCGTGCTCGATCACGATCGGCCGGCCGGTGCGTCCCGAGCGCTACGCCAAGCGCAGCGAGCCGCACCTGGCATGGCGCTCGATGATGGACGAGGTGATGTTCGAGATCCGCGAGATGACCGGCCAGGAGTACCGCAACCACTACGCCGGCGAGCGCGCCGAGGTGTCGAGCGACGACCAAGCCGTCGCCACGCCGGCGTTCGTGACCGACCCGTCGAGCTGGTCAACGAGCGGGAGCTGGTCGGCGCCGGCGTGTGACGGTCAGCGCCCGGTGTAGCTCGGCGGGCGCTTCTCGAGGAAGGCGGCGACGCCTTCGCGGTGGTCCGCCGTCTGGAACAGCCTGGCGAGGTTCGTCGACACCCACGCGCCGAGGTCGGTCCAGTCCGGGTCGAGCGCCCGGCGCAACCCGTGCTTCAGCGCCTGCACGGCGAGTGGTGGGTTGGCGGCCACCCGCTCGGCCAGCGCCGTGGCGGCCGGGAGCAGGTCGTCGTGGGCGACGACGCGCGACACCAGGCCGATGTCGAGGGCCGTCGCCGCGTCGACGACCTCGCCGGTGAACAGCAGCTCGGCTGCCCGCTCGCGGCCGACGAGCTGGGCCAGCCGTCCGAGCCCGGGCGCGTCGGACACCAGGCCGCGCAGCACGAACAGCTCACCGAAGCGGGCCCGCTCGGACGCCACGCGGATGTCGGCCATCAACGCCAGCTCCATGCCCCAGCCGACGGCGGCGCCGTTGACGGCGGCGATCACCGGCACGTCGGTGTGCAGCAGCGCCTCGGCAGCCGGTGTCAGCCGGGCCGCCGTCGCCAACTGCTCGCCGGACACCCGCTCGGTCCGGCCATCAGCAGCTTGACGTCGTCGCCGGAGCAGAACGCCGGGTCGGCACCGGTGACGACGAGGCAGCGCACGTCGCCGTCGCCGAGCGAGCGCACGACGTCCTCCAGCTCGCGGTAGGTCTGGCGACGCAGGGCGTTGCGGGCGTCGGGCCGGTCGAGCGTGAGCACGCCGACATGGTCGGCGACCTCGAAGCGCAGATCTTCGTACATGGGGAGATCATCGCGATGTGCGAACGTCGGAGCGTGACCGAGCTCACCCATCGCACCGTCCACGCCAACGGCATCCGCCTGCACACCGTCGAGGCCGGCGACGGACCACTGGTCCTCCTCGTCCACGGCTTCCCCGAGTCGTGGTACTCGTGGCGCCATCAGCTGCCGTTCCTCGCCGAGCACGGCTACCGCGCCGTCGCCATCGACGTGCGCGGCTACGGGCGGTCGTCGGCGCCGGCAGCGATCGAGGAGTACCGGATGCTGCGCATGGTCGCCGACAACGTCGCCCTCGTGGGCGCGCTCGGCGCCGAGCACGCCGTCGTCGTCGGCCACGACTGGGGCGCGCCGATCGCCTGGAACTCGGCGCTGCTGCGGCCCGACGTGTTCCGCGCCGTCGCCGGGTTGTCCGTGCCGTTCGCCCCGGCGGGCGACGTGCGCCCGTCCGACGCCTTCCGGGCGATGGGTGGCGACGAGGAGTTCTACATCGAGTACTTCCAGCAGCCGGGACGGGCCGAGGCGGAGATCGAACAGGACGTGCGCCGGTGGCTGCTCGGCTTCTACTGGTCGGCGTCCGGCGACGCCGAGCGGCCGCCGGCCGGCAGCGGGACGATGGCGACCGTGCCCCGCGGCGGGCAGCTGGTCGATCGCTTCACCTACCCCGACGTGATGCCGTCGTGGCTGAGCGAGCAGGACCTCGACGTGTACGCCGGCGAGTTCGAGCGCACCGGGTTCACCGGCGGGCTCAACCGCTACCGCAACGTCGATCGCGACTGGCACGACCTGTCGGCGTTCCGCGGCCGGCCGATCGAGGTGCCGGCCCTGTTCGTCGGTGGCGACCGCGACGGCCCGACGATCTGGGGCGCCCGCTCCATCGAGCGCTTCGGCCAAACGCTGCCGCACCTGCACCGCTCCGTGATCCTCGACGGCTGCGGCCACTGGACCCAGCAGGAGCGCCCCGACGACGTCAACGAGGCGTTGCTCGAATTCCTCTCCGTGGTCGGCTGAAGGGCCGCTCGTAGACTTCAGCGGACCATGAGCGAGATCACGATCACCCTCCCCGACGGTTCCGAGCGGGAGTACCCCGCCGGCACGACCGCCGCGGACGTGGCGTCGTCGATCGGCTCCCGGCTCGCCAAGGCCGCCGTCGCCGCCACCGTCGACGGCGACGAGGTCGACCTCACCCGCCCGCTGCCCGACCACGCCAGCGTCGCCATCGTCACCGTCGACACCGACCCCGGCCGCCACGTGCTGCGGCACTCGACGGCGCACGTCATGGCCCAGGCCGTCACCCAGCTGTTCCCCGGCGCCAAGTTCTCCATCGGCCCGGCGATCGAGCACGGCTTCTACTACGACTTCGAGCTGCCCGGCGGGCAGACGTTCAGCGACGACGACCTTGCTGTCATCGAGGCCCGGATGCGCGAGATCATCGCCGCCGACCAGCCCTTCGAGCGCTCCGAGGTGTCCGCCGACGAGGCCCTCGACGTGTTCGCCGACCAGCCCTACAAGGTGGAGATCATCGAGCGGGTGAGATCCGTGGGCGACGGCGCCGACGAGCTCGACGCCGGCGAGGTCGTCGCCGGCGACACGATCAGCGTGTACCGCAACAGCCCCGAGTTCGTCGACCTGTGCAAGGGCCCGCACGTCCCGACGACCGGCCGCCTCGGCAGCTTCAAGCTGCAGAAGGTGGCCGGCGCCTACTGGCGGGGCAACGAGAAGGGGCCGATGCTGCAGCGCATCTACGGCACGGCGTGGGAGTCCGACGCCGCCCTCAAGGCGCACCTCGAGATGCTCGTCGAGGCCGAGAAGCGCGACCACCGCCGGCTGGCCACCGACCTCGACCTGCTCAGCTTCCCGAGCGAGCTCGGCGGCGGCCTCGCCGTGTGGCACCCCAAGGGGGCCATCGTGCGCAAGCTGATGGAGGACTACAGCCGCGCCCGCCACCAGCATGGCGGCTACGAGTTCGTGTTCACGCCGCACCTCACCAAGGCCGGGCTGTTCGAGACCAGCGGCCACCTCTCCTGGTACGCCGACGGCATGTACCCGCCGATGGAGATGGACAACGGCACGTACTACATGAAGCCGATGAACTGCCCGATGCACTGCCTGATCTACCGGTCGCGGCAGCGCAGCTACCGCGAGCTGCCGCTGCGGCTGTTCGAGCTGGGCACGGTCTACCGCTACGAGCGCGCCGGCACGCTCCACGGCCTCATGCGCATCCGCGGCTTCACCCAGGACGACTCGCACATCTACTGCACGCCCGAGCAGGCCGCCGAGGAGATCGCCTCGCTGCTCGACTTCGTGCTGTCCGTGCTGCGCGCCTTCGGTTTCGACGACTTCACGTTCAACCTGTCGACGAAGGATCCGAACAAGTACGTCGGGTCGGACGAGGACTGGGAGGCGGCGACCGAGGCGTTGCGCTCGGCGCTCGACCGTCACGGCCTCGAGTACGCCGTCAAGGAGGGCGACGCCGCCTTCTACGGGCCGAAGATCGACATCGACGTCCGCGACGCCATCGGCCGCTCGTGGCAGCTGTCGACGATCCAGTACGACTTCAACCACCCGGAGCGCTTCGAGCTGGAGTACGTCGGCTCGGACAACGCCCGCCACCGGCCGATCATGTTGCACCGTGCCCTGTTCGGGTCGGTCGAGCGGTTCTTCGGCGTGCTGCTCGAGCACTACGCCGGCGCCCTGCCGACATGGTTGTCACCGGTGCAGGTGCGCGTGCTGCCGGTCGCCACGGCGCACGAGGAGTACGCCGACAAGGTCGCCGACCGCGTGCGCGCCGTCGGTGGCCGCGTCGACGTCGTCGGTGCCGGCGACCCGCTCGGCAAGCGCATCCGTGCCGCCAAGCTGGAGAAGCTCCCGTACATCCTCGTCGTGGGCGACGACGACGTGGCCGCCGGCACGGTCGGTGTCAACGCGCGGGGGAGCGACAAGCCCGAGCGAGGCGTCGACCTGGCGCTGTTCGTCGAGCGATTCGCCGACGAGGTCAAGCTGACGATGCTGAATGCGGCCGCCGAAGCGCCTGGAGGCGCCGGCGTGCCGAACCGGGTCTTCGATGCTGAACGACGCGGCTCGACGCGTGGGTTCGGCTGACGCGCGGTGCTCGAGCACCTCTGGAACGGCTGGCGATCGACGTACGTCACGAGCGGGGGCGCTGCGGGAGGCGTCGCCGACGACGACGTGGCGTCGGGCCGGGGGAGTGTGTTCAGCCGCATCCTGCACTCCGGGCTGCCCGACGTCGACACGCACATCGTCCATCGCGGCGAGCACTGCTTCGCCATCCTCAACGCCTTCCCGTACTCCGTCGGCCACGTGCTCGTGCTGCCCTTCCGCGAGGTCGCTGACCTCGAGGCGCTCGACACCGACGAGACGACCGAGCTGTGGCGCACGGTCACCGACGCCGTGGTGGCGGTGAAGCAGGCGTACCGACCCGAGGGTGTCAACGTCGGCGTCAACCTCGGCCGCCCAGCCGGTGGCAGCGTCAGCGATCACCTCCACGTCCACGTCGTGCCGCGCTGGACCGGCGACGCCAACTTCATGATCGCCACGGCGAACACGCGCACGCTGCCGGAGGCGCTCCCCGACACCGCCACCAAGGTGCGGGCGTCCTGGCCGGTGCACGCACCGCCTCCGTAGCCTGGGCGGCGATGACGGCCGAGCACGAGCACCGGGACGAGCTGCCCCAGGATCTCGATGCCACGGGCTACGTCGGGCCGTACCAGTTCCCCGACAACTCCCGGCGACGCATCCCCGGGGTGATCTACCTCGTCGTCGCCGCCGCTGTGCATCGCCGTGTGGCTGCTCGGGCGCGACTCGTGGCCGATCGTCAACGAAGGGTGGCTGTGGGCCGCCCTGCTCTTGACCGTCGCTGCGGTGATCACGATCACGTCCGGGTGGCGCATGCACGTCGACGAGCGCGAGGCGCTGGTGCGCGCCCAGCAGGCGGTCGGCTTCGCCGTCGGCCATGCGTCGGCGCAGCAGGTCTGGCGCGGGCTGCGCAGCCGGCCGACGTGGCGGGTGCTGTGCTACTCGATCGAGGACCCGCCCGTCCGGCGCGGGCTCGTGCTCGTCGACGCCATCGACGGTGAGGTCGTCGAGTGCCTCGCCGAGGACAACCCCGAGGCCTGACGTGCGCATCGCCGTCGGCACCGACGAGGTCACGGCGGTGACCGAGGCGCTCGAACGGCACCTCGCCGGCGCCGGTCACGAGGTCGTCGAGGTCGGCAACGGCGCGCCGTGGCCCGACGTGGGTCGGGCGGTCGGCGAGGCAGTGGCCTCGGGCGACGCCGACCGCGGCGTCGCCTGGTGCTGGACCGGCACCGGTGTGTCGATCGCCGCCAACAAGGTCGCCGGTGTGCGCGCCGCCCTGTGCACCGACGCCGAGACGGCGCGTGGGGCGCGCAAGTGGAACGACGCCAACGTCGTGGCCATGGGCTTGCGATTGACGTCGGAGACCTCGGCCATCGAGATCGCCGACGCCTTCCTCGCCACCGAACCCGACGGCACGGAGACGGAGAACATCGCCAAGCTGGATTAGGACTGTCAACCAGACCGTCGTCGCCGCCGGGATCGTCCGTGGATCGGTGACCGGTTGGCTCGCCAGGACAACATCGGCTCCGTCGACGAGCTCGTCGGGCAGGGCGAGGTCGGCGTCGCCGACGTTGACGACGCACGTGAACCCAGGTCCGCGGCGGAAGGCGAGCGCGTCGGCGCCGGCCTCGATCCACTCCAGCGTGCCGTCGCCGAGCTCCGGGAGCCGGCGTCGCGCCTCGAGCGCCTGGCGGTACAGCGACAGCATCGACCCCGGGTCGGCCTCTTGGCGCTCGACCGTGAGCTCGGCCCATCCCGCCGGCTGCGGCAGCCACGTCGACGAGCCCGGCCCGAAGCCGAACGGTGGCTCGTCACCCGACCACGGCAGCGGCACCCGGCAACCGTCGCGGCCCTTCTCTGCGCCCTCCGTGCGCCGGAACGTCGGGTCCTCGCGCAGCTCGTCGGGAAGGTCGAGGACCTCCTCCAGCCCGAGCTCCTCGCCCTGGTAGACGTAGGCGCCGCCGGGCAGGGCGAGCATCAGCAGGGCGGCGGCCCGCGCCCGACGCCGGCCGAGGTCGCCACCGCCGTAGCGCGTCACGTGGCGGATCACGTCGTGGTTGGAGAGGACCCACGTCGCCGGCGCTCCGACCCCGACGAGCGCGTCGATGCTCTGGTCGATCGCCAGCCGCAGCCCGGCTGCGTCCCACTGCGCCAGGAGGAAGTCGAAGTTGAAGGCGGTGTGCAGCTCACCTGGGCGCAGGTAGCGAGCGAGGCGCTCGGGCGTGGCCACCCACACCTCGCCCACGAACGCCCGGTCGCCGTCGTAGCCGTCGCTCACCCGCCGCCACTCCTGGTACACGTCGTGGACGGCGTCGACGTCCCAGTGGGGATGTTCCGCCTCGGCGGGCCCGCCGGAGGGGAAGCGGTCGGCGAGATCCGGCAGTCCGGGCGCCTTGGCCAGCCCGTGGGCGACGTCGATGCGGAAGCCGTCGACGCCGCGGTCGAACCAGAAGCGCAGGATCGACAGGAACTCCTCGTGGACCTCCGGATTGCTCCAGTCGAGATCGGGCTGCTTGCGGTCGAAGAGGTGGAGGTACCACTGCCCGGGCCGGCCATCCGCTTCGATCACCCGCGTCCAGCCGGGACCGCCGAACACGCTGGCCCAGTCGTTGGGCGGTTCGACGCCGCCTGTGCCCCGACCGTCGCGGAACAGGTACCGGGCGCGCTCGCGGCTGCCCGGACCGGCGGCGAGCGCGGCGCGGAACCAGGCGTGCTCGTCGGACGTGTGGTTGGGCACGATGTCGAAGATCACGCGCATGCCGAGGGCGTGGGCGTCGGCGATCAGCTCGTCGGCGTCGCCGAGCGAGCCGAAGCGGGGATCGACGTCGCGGTAGTCGGCGACGTCGTAGCCGGCGTCGGCCTGTGGCGACGGGTAGAACGGGTTCAACCAGACCGCATCGACGCCGAGGCGCTGCAGGTACGGCAGGCGGGACCGGACCCCGGGCAGGTCGCCGAGCCCGTCGCCGTCGCTGTCGGCGAAGCTCCGGACGTAGACCTGGTAGATGACGGCCTCGCGCCACCACGGTGCGTCGGCCATCAGTCGTCGTCGCTCGACTCGGCGACGGCGGCGGCGAGCCGGCGCAGCACGGCCCCGGCGTCGAGCGCGGCACGCTGCAGCGCGGCCAGCGCGGCGTCGTCCCAGTCGCGCCGTGACTCGATCGCCGCGGCGACGGCCACGCCGTCGGGCGCCGTGCCGACGATCGCCGCAGCATCGGCGACGTGGCGCTGCAATTCGGCGTCGAGGTCGCCGAACGCCGACGGGTCGGCGTCACCGAGGGCTTCGCGCTGGCGGCGGGCGAGCGATCGGAAGGCGATGGCCAGGTCGTCGGGGGTCGACTTGCTCATCCATCCAGCCTGCCAGGGAGCCAGACGGCGAGCGACACGCGCGGTAGCCTGGAATGCGTGTTCGACGGGAGGTTCCGCGCGCCGATCGAGAAGGCTGTCAAGCCGATCGGTGACGGCCTTCGTCGAACCGGGCTGACACCGGACCACCTGACGATCGCCGGCATCGTCGTCGGTGTCGGTGCCGCCTTCGCCATCGGCGCCGGCTACCTGCAGCTCGGGCTGCTGCTGGTCGTGCTCGCCGCGCTCCCCGACCTGCTCGACGGTGCCCTGGCGAAGGCATCCGGCGCGGCGAGCCAGCGGGGAGCCTTCTTCGACTCGACCGTCGACCGCATGACCGATGCCGTGCTGTTCGGCGGCGTCACGTGGTACATCGCCGGCCACGAGTCGGCCCACCTGACGCTGCTGCCGTTCTCGATCATGGCCCTGTCGTCGCTGATCTCGTACCAGCGGGCGAAGGCCGAGTCGTTGGGCCTCGAGGCCAAGGGTGGGCTGATGGAGCGCGCCGAGCGGGTCGCCCTGCTGTGCATCGGCCTGCTGTTCGAGCCGCTGCTCGTCCCCGTGCTGTGGCTGATGCTGGCGCTGACGGCGATCACCGCCGGCCAGCGGTTCGTCAAGGTGTGGCGCCAGGCGCAGGTCGCTCCCGTCACCGCCGAGCGCATCGAGTTGCGCCGCTCGCGGCGCCAGACCCGCCGCGTCGCTCGCCGCGAACGCCGCCGCACGCACGTGCCGCGCCGGCGTTCCTGACAGTGGCCGAACCGACGGCCGGCGACGCCCCTCGCCCGTTCCAGCGGCTGACCGACGCGGCGACCGTCAGCGGCTATCGCACCGGCGCGCTGCTCGCCCGGGCTTTGCCCGGGTTCATCGCCGAGGGCCTGGCGACGCCGATCGGGTTCGGGGCCAGCTTCGCCAACGCCGAGCGCCGGGCGATGGTCGAGCGGCACCTGCGGCGGGTCAACCCGCGATGGACGTACTGGCAGGTCCGCGACGGCGTGCAGCAGGCCTTCGACTCGTACTCGCGCTACTGGATCGAGAGCCTGCGCCTGCCGACGCTGTCCAAGCGCGTGGTCGCCGCGGGGTTCCGGGAGACGGACTTCTTCCACGTCACCGACGCGCTGGCCGAGGGGCGTGGCGTGATCCTCGCCCTGCCCCACCTCGGCGGGTGGGAGTGGGCGGGCCGCTGGCTGGCCGACACGGGTCACCGGGTCACCGTGGTCGTCGAACGCATCGAGCCGCCCGAGCTGTTCGACTGGTTCGCCCGCCTGCGCAACCAGCTGGGGATGAAGGTGGTGCCGCTCGGTCCGTCGGCGGCGACGGCCGTGCTGCGGGCGCTGCGCGACAACGAGGTCGTCTGCCTGCTGTGCGACCGCGACCTGCAGGGCGGTGGCATCGAGGTCGAGTTCTTCGGCGAGCGCACGACGCTGCCCGCCGGTCCGGCGACGCTCGGCCTGCGCGCCGGCGCACCGATCCTCCCCGTCGCCGTCTACTTCACCCGCCGGTACAACGGCCATCACGCCGTGATCCGCCCGAGGATCCCCGCCGAGCGCACCGGCTCGCTGCGCGAGGACGTCACGCGGATCACCCAGCACCTCGCCCGCGAGCTGGAGTCACTGATCCGCCGGGCACCCGAGCAGTGGCACCTCTTCCAGCCGAACTGGCCGAGCGACCCCGGCTATCCGCACTGACCTGGTGTGCTAGCTGTCAGTGAGCGCGAACGTGACCAGTTCGTGACCCTTCAGATCGCGTCGGCCCGCTCGAACAGGGCTCGATGTCGTCGAGCCAGCTGGCCGCCACGGGCAGCTCGACGTCAGCCGAGTGGCACCATCCGCGTACGGCCTCGCCGGTCTTCGGCGGAGCGTGCGCGCGTCAACCGACAGGCGAACGCCTCCCCGCTGCCGCAGACCGAGCCGGCGCCGACGGCGACGAGGCGCTCGTGACCGCTCGAGGTGGGGCGTAGGGTCGGCCGGGTCACCTAGTCAGGGGGTTCATTGGGAAACGCCCGTGGGTTACACGTCGGGCCCATGCAGTGGTCCGGGCGTGCTAGGTGACCCGTCACCCCCGAAAAGTCAGGGGCTAGGCCGACGAGGACATCCTCGCTGAGGCGATCGTTCGGGTCCATCCCCAACATTGGTGAAAACGCGTGCGGCCGCGTGCGGTCGGCGTCGGCGGGCACGCCGTCGTCGTCCGCAACGTCGCTCGGCGGGTGCATGCAGGCGCAGACATGATCAGGCTCGATCTGCTGCGTGATGTCCTGCGTGACGAGCGTCAGGTGGGAGTGCAGTCGCGGGGAGGCGGCCATCAACACCCATCGCCACGGCTTGCTGACACGAACACACGTTCGTTATGGTGTCGGTGTGCACCTGCACGAGGTCGAGTCCATGCGGCGTTCGTTCGCCATCGGCGGATCGCTCACCCAGGGCGACGCCGAGCGGCTCCTCGACACCTGCGCCACGCTGCTCGCCGAGCGGGTCCGCATCGAGCGCATCCTGCGCGACCTGGGCCCGGCGTGGGGCCGGTCGCGCCGGGCCCTGAACGAGCTGGCGAAGGTGCTGCGTCCATCCGACGACGCCGGCGAGCTGTAGCGGCCGGCAGGTCAGATGTCGATCGTGCCGTCGACGCACGTGACGGTGGCGCCGCCGACCCACACGGCGCCGGCATCGTCGAGCGAGACGTGCGACCCGCCCGGCGCGACCGAGCGCGGTGCCCTGGCTGGCGACGTACGGCGCCGTCGATGCGCCCCGACGACGTGAGCCACTGCGCGAGGCTGGCGTTGAGGCTGCCGGTGACCGGGTCCTCGACCATCGCCCCGCGGTAGGGGAAGAAGGCGCGCACCTCGATGGCCGACGGCGAGCCGGTGGCGTGGAAGCCGACGAGACCGACGGCGAGATCGATGAGCGATGGCTGCGCGGCGAGCACAGCGCCGGCGTCGGTGAGCAGCAGGGCCAGCCATCCTGGGCCGTTGTCGACCCACTCGGCGGCCTGGATCGTCGGGCGGTCGATGCCGAACGCCCCGGCGACGCGCCCGACCGTGTCCTCGTCGACCGGACCGGTGCGCAGGAGGGACGGTGCGCCGAACGCCAGCCGGTCGCCGTTGCGGCGGACCCGGATCAGCCCGGCAGCGCACTGCTGGACGATCTCGCCGTCGTTGCGCGCCACGCCCCCTGCAGCGAGCCAGGCGTGGCACGTGCCGAGCGTCGGGTGGCCGGCGAATGGCAGCTCCGACGCCGGTGTGAAGATGCGCACCTGGTAGTCGGCGTCGTCCGACGTCGGTGGGAGCACGAACGTCGTCTCCGACAGGTTCGTCCACGTGGCGACGCGCTGCATGTCCTCACCGCTGAGACCGTCGCCATCCAGCACGACCGCCACCGGGTTGCCGGCGTACGCCACGTCGGTGAACACGTCGACCTGGGCAAAGCGGCGCTGCATGCGTCGAGTCTGTCGAACCCTGGCACGATTCCCGCCGCTACGGTGCCGGGCGATGACCGCAGGCGACGGCGACCGCATGTTGCGCGTCGGTCTCATCTGTCCGTACAGCCTCACGGTGCCAGGCGGGGTGCAGGCGCAGGTGCTCGGCCTCGCCCGCGAGCTGCGCCGGCAGGGGCACGAGGCACGCGTGCTCGGCCCGTGCGACGGCCCGCCGCCCGAGGCGTTCGTCACGCCGCTCGGCAACAGCCTGCCGACCGCCGCCAACGGCTCGATCGCCCCGCTCGCCCCCGACGCCTCGGCGGCGCTGCGCACGATCCGGGTGCTCAACGACGAGGCGTTCGACGTCATCCACGTGCACGAGCCGATGGTGCCGGGTCCGCCGATGACGGCGCTCATCTTCAAGCGGGCGCCGACCGTCGGCACGTTCCACGCGGCCGGCCGATCGGCCAGCTACCAGGTGTTCAACCGGTTCCTGAGGTGGGCGGTCGGGCACATCGACCGCCGGGTGGTCGTCTCCAAGGACGCCCTCGAGCTGGTCCAGTCGCACCTCGGCGGCGAGTACGAGATCCTCTTCAACGGCGTCGAGATCGACGAGATCGCCGGCGCCGCACCGACGCCGACGAGCCATCCGACGATCTTCTTCTGCGGTCGCCACGAGGAGCGCAAGGGCCTGGCGGTCCTGCTCGCGGCGTTCAGCGAGCTGCCCGAGGATGTGCACCTGTGGATCGCCAGCGACGGGCCAGATGGGCCGCGCCTGCGACAGCAGTACGCCGGTGACGACCGCATCACGTGGCTCGGGCGGATCAGCGACGCCGAGAAGTTCGCCCGCCTGCGCGGGGCGGCGGTGTTCTGCGCGCCATCACTGCACGGCGAGTCGTTCGGGGTGGTGCTGATCGAGGCGATGGCGGCCGGGACGCCGGTCGTGGCCAGCGGCATCGACGGCTACCGCAACGTGGCGACCGACGGCGTCGACGCCGTGCTCGTCGAGCCCGGCGACACCGGCGCCCTCGCCGCGGCGCTCGGCAAGGTCCTCGGCGACCGGGCACTGGCCGACTCGCTGCGCCAGGCCGGCCGCCGCCGCGCCGCCGACTTCTCGATGCGCACCCTCGCCGCCGAATACGTCCGCCTCTACCGCCAACTCCTGTCCTGATCGGGTTCTAAACGCATTTGTTCCCGCTCAGCGGGAACAAATCCGTTTAGAACCCATCCAACGGACTCCACGGATGCCGCTCGTAGACTGATCGGCCATGACCGTCGCCCTCATCATCCTCGCGGTGCTGGTGGTGCTGCTGATCGTCTACCTGATCGCCGCCTACAACGGCTTGATCCGGCGTCGCAACCAGATCGAGAACGCCTGGTCGCAGATCGACGTGCAGCTCAAGCGCCGCCTCGACCTCATCCCCAACCTCGTCGAGACCGTCAAGGGCTACGCCGCCCACGAGCGCGAGACGCTCGACGCCGTCATCCAGGCACGCAACTCGGCGATGGCCGCACCGTCGACGCCGCACGATCAGGCGGCCGCCGACAACCAGCTGACCGGCGCCCTGCGCCAGGTGTTCGCCCTCGGCGAGGCCTATCCCGACCTCAAGGCCAACCAGAACTTCCTGGCCCTGCAGGAGGAGCTCACGGCGACCGAGGGACGGGTGGCCTACGCGCGGCAGTTCTACAACGACAGCGTGCTCGACTACAACAACAAGCTGCAGCAGTTCCCGACCGTGATCTACGCCCGGATGCTGAAGTTCGAGCCGCGCGAGTACTTCGAGGCCGACGAGGCCGCGCGCACCGTGCCGACGGTCGAGTTCTGATCCGGCCATGACCCCGCTGTCTGGCACCGCGCTCGCGAGGCGCGTCTCGTGTTCGAACTGATCCGCGCCAACAAGCGGCGATCCGTCCTCCTCGTCGCCGGCTTCGTCCTGATCACGGTCCTCGTCGGCGCCGCCGCCGGCTACCTCGCCGGCTTCGGCTGGATCGGCGCCGTGTTCGCCCTCGTCCTCGCCGCCGCCTTTGCCTTCACCTCGTACTGGAAGTCCGACGCCATCGCTCTCGCCGTCAGCCGGGCGCACCCGGCCGACCCCGAGCAGTACCGCCGCCTGCACAACCTCGTCGAAGGGCTGTGCATCGCCGGCGGCCTGCCCAAGCCTCGGGTGTTCATCATCGACGACCCGGCGCCCAACGCCTTCGCCACCGGACGTGACCCCAAGCACGCGGCGATCGCCGTCACCAGCGGCCTGCTGGAGAAGCTCAACCGGGTCGAGCTGGAAGGCGTGATCGCCCACGAGCTGTCGCACATCCGCAACTACGACATCCTCGTCTCCACGCTCGCGGTCACGCTCGTCGGCACGGTGGCGATCCTCACCGACGTGGCCATCCGCATGATGTGGTGGAACGGCGGTCGCCAGCACCGTGACGGAGATCACGGCGACTCCGGCAACCCGCTGGCCATCCTCGGGTTCGCCCTGCTCATCCTCGCTCCCATCGTCGCCAAGGCGATGCAGGCGACCATCTCCCGCCGCCGCGAAACGCTGGCAGACGTCAGCGCGTGCCAGCTCACGAGGTATCCACCAGGTTTGATCTCGGCCCTGGAAAAATTGCGTGACGACACGACGGTGACGCACGCCGCGTCCACCGCCACGGCACACTTGTGGATCGAACAGCCCATGAGCGGTGTCGGCGACCAGGGTCGGCTCGGATCGATCCACAGACTGTTCGACACGCACCCCCCGCTCGAAGAGCGGATCAGCCTGCTGAGAGAACTATGACCCCCACTTCTACACCACGACGTCCCATCACCGGCCGAGCAAGAACGCTGGTCTCCCTCCTGCTCGCCGGCGGCCTGGCCGCGACCACAGCCGCATGCAGTGGCGACAGCGAGGCCGCCCCGACGACGCCTCCGGAGACGGTTCCCGAGACCACGGAGGCGCCGGCGACGACTCGCGAGGAGACGACGACGACCACCACCGAGGCGACCACGACCACGGACGCGCCCACGACCACCGAGGCGGCGACCACCACCACCGAGGCGATCATCCCCAGGATGCCGCTCACGGGGCAGCCGCTCGAGTTCGGCCAGGTCCCGCCGGACCGACCTGCGCTCGTCGTCAAGATCGACAACAACCCGGCGGCCCGCCCGCAGAGCGGTCTCAACGCCGCCGACATCGTGTTCGAGGAGATCGTCGAGGTCGGCACTCGCTTCGCCGCCGTGTTCCACAACGCCAGCGCCAACCCGGTCGGGCCGATCCGGTCCGGGCGCACGCAGGACGTCGACCTGCTCGGTGGGCTGCAGGCACCGCTGTTCGCCTGGAGTGGTGGCAATGGCGGGGTCACCCGGGCGATCGCCGACTCCGACTTCATCGACACCTACCACAGCGCCCCACGCGGCACGTACCGGCGCCAGGGCAACAACGGCGCGCCGCACAACCTGTACTCCGACACCGACGCGCTGTGGGCGCTGACGACACCGGAGGCGGGGCGGCCGATCCCGCTGTTCTCCTACCTCGAGCCCGGTGAGGCACCGGCGGGCAACCCGGCGACGCGCGCCGAGGTGCGCATGGACAGCGACAACGTGCTGTGGGAGTACGACCCGGCCTCCAACGCCTACTGGCGCTCGACGAACGGCCGGCGTCACGACGACGCCAACGACGGCGAGCAACTCAACGCGGCGAACGTCGTCATCCTCGACACGCCCTACCGGCCGAGCGTCGTCGACCGCCGCAGCCCGGAGGCCGTCACCATCGGCGGCGGTCCGGCGACGGTGCTGAGCGGCGGCACGGTGCGCACCGGCTCATGGCTGCGCAACACGCGCACCGACGGCATCGCCCTCTTCGCCGACGACGGCACCGCGATCGAACTGCTGCCCGGCCGAACCTGGGTCGAGCTGCACGATCCGGTGGATCCCGCTCCAGCGATCTCCTGAGGCCCGAACGGCCGCCGTCGGTAGAATCCATCGCATGACCAGCACGTCGCGCGCCACGGGCACGTTCCCGGTCAAGCGCGGGCTCGCCGAGATGCTCAAGGGCGGCGTCATCATGGACGTCGTCACGCCCGAGCACGCCCGCGTCGCCGAGGACGCCGGGGCGTGCGCGGTGATGGCGCTCGAACGCGTGCCGGCCGACATCCGGCGCGACGGCGGTGTCGCCCGGATGAGCGACCCGGAGATGGTCGAGGGCATCCAGGCGGCCGTGTCCATCCCGGTGATGGCCAAGGCTCGCATCGGCCACTTCGTCGAGGCACAGATCCTGCAAGCGCTCGCCGTCGACTTCGTCGACGAGAGCGAGGTGCTCACGCCGGCCGACGAGGCCCACCACATCGACAAGTTCGCCTTCGACGTGCCGTTCGTGTGCGGTGCCACCAACCTCGGCGAGGCGCTGCGCCGCGTGGCCGAAGGGGCGGCGATGATCCGCTCCAAGGGCGAGGCCGGCACCGGCAACATCGTCGAGGCCGTGCGTCACCTGCGCTCGATCGTCGGCGACATGCGCAAGCTGACCCAGGCCGACCCGGCGGAGCTGTTCGACTGGGCCAAGCGCCTGCAGGCACCGCTGCCGCTCGTGCAGGAGGTCGCCGAGACCGGCTGGCTGCCCGTGCCGCTCTTCTGCGCCGGCGGCATCGCCACGCCGGCCGACGCCGCCCTGGCAATGCAGCTCGGGGCCGAGGCCGTGTTCGTCGGATCGGGCATCTTCAAGAGCGCCGACCCGGCGCCGCGGGCCAAGGCGATCGTCGAGGCGACGACGCACTTCCAGGACCCGGCGATCCTCGCCAAGGTCAGCCGCGGGTTGGGCACACCGATGACCGGCATCGGCATGGACGACGTCGCCGAGCGCTACGCGGAACGCGGCTGGTGACACCGGAGCCCCCAGGTGCACGTCGGGGTTCTCGCCCTCCAGGGCGCTTTCAAGGTTCACGTTCAACGGCTGGCTGAGGTCGGCATCGCGGCGCGCGAGGTCCGCCTGCCCGTGGACCTCGACGGCATCGACGGGTTGGTGATGCCAGGCGGCGAGAGCACGACGATGTCGTCGCTCTTGACGTCGAGCGGGTTGTTCGACGAGCTCAAGCCGCGGATCAGCGACGGCTTGCCGGTCTTCGGTACGTGCGCCGGGATGATCCTGCTGGCGACCGAGGTGCTCGACGGCCGGCCGGACCAGCGCACGTTCGGCGCCATCGACCTCACCGTGCGCCGCAACGGCTATGGCCGCCAGCTCGACAGCTTCGAGACCGACCTGCACATCGACGGTCTCGACGACACGTTCCACGGCGTGTTCATCCGTGCGCCGCGCGTGGAGGCGGTCGGTGCCGCTGTCGAGGTGCTGGCGAGCCACGAAGATGTTCCGGTGCTCGTGCGCCAGGGCCGCTCCATGGCGGCGTCGTTCCACCCGGAGCTGACGCCCGACACGCGCCTGCACGAACGGTTCGTCGAGTTGGTCGAAGAGGAGCGCTGAGATGTCCGGTCACTCCAAGTGGGCGACGATCAAGCACAAGAAGGGCGCGGCCGACAAGGCACGCGGCAAGCTGTTCAACAAGCTCGCCCGCCAGCTCGAGGTCGCCGCCCGGGCGGGTGGTGGCGACGCCGACGCCAACCCGACGCTGCGCACGGCGGTGCAGAAGGCGAAGGCGGCGCAGATGACCAACGACGCCATCGACCGGGCGATCAAGCGCGGCACCGGCGAGGGCGACGCCGGCACCTACGTGGCGATCATGTACGAGGGCTACGCGCCGGGCGGTGTCGCCCTGCTCATCGACGTGCTCACGGACAACCGCAACCGAACGGGCTCAGAGATCCGCGGGGTCTTCACGAAGCACGGCGGATCGCTCGCCGAGCCAGGTTCGGTGAGCTGGCAGTTCGCTCGCCGCGGCGTCGTGCTCGTCGACGGCGCTGCCGACGAGGAAGCACTGCTGCTGGCGGCCATCGACGCCGGTGCCGACGACGTCACCGACGACGGTGGGATCTTGGCGCGTGACTGCCGACGCCTCGCTGACGTTCGACGTGCGCGATGCCCTCGAGGGGGCCGGGTTCGCCGTCGAGTCGGCGGACTCGCCGATGGTGTCGGAGAACGTCGTGCCGGTGACCACCGTCGAGGAGGCCAAGAAGGTGCTGCGCATCGTCGAGGCGATCGAGGACAACGACGACGTGCAGGACGTCTACGCCAACTTCGACATCCCCGACGACGTGATGGACGAGGTGATGGAGGCGACATGACTGCGTTCCCCGGCCACGCAGGCCGTGTCTGGCCGCTTCCTCGCTGGCGCTCGGTCGCTCGCTTCGTCGAGAGGCTGCGCCGATGAGTGTCGGTGTCGGCGACCGGGCGCCGGCGTTCACACTGCCCGGCACGGGGGAGCGCACCTACTCGCTCGCCGAGTACGCCGGGCGGCCGATCGTCCTCGTCTTCTACCCCGGCGACGACACGCCGGTCTGCACGAAGCAGTTGAACACGTACAACCAGGGCCTCGACCAGTTCACCGACCTCGGCGCCCAGGTGCTGGCGATCTCGGCGCAGGACATCGCCAGCCACGAGCGGTTCTCCGCCGAGCAGGGTGGGTTCGCCTTCCCGCTGCTCGCCGACACCGACAAGGCGGTCGCCGCGTCGTACGGCACGCTCGGGCCGCTCGGCTTTCCTCGACGCAGCGTGTTCATCGTCGACGCCGGTGGCGTCATCCGCTACGCCCACCGGGCCATCGCCGGGCTGACCTACCGCCCGATCAGCGAGCTCGTCGGGGTCTTGTCGACGCTGTAAATCAGCGCAGAGACTCGACAAGCGCAGACGAGCGCGCGACACTCCGTGCTTCTGGCCGGGCGGCATCTTCACCGGGGGTCGGCTGCTCAGGGTGTCCTGAGCGCCGGGCGCGCGGCGGTCCACCACGGCCCGCCGCGCCCCGGCTACCCTACGAACCTGTGTTCGCAGGGAGCGTGCCAGGGAGGGTGCTGGGCATCGACCCCGGTCTGACGCGCTGCGGCTACGCCGTCGTCGACGGCGCCGGCCCCAGCGCCGTCGCCCTCGGCGTGATCCGCACGCCGGCGGCGACGCCGCTGCCGCAGCGTCTCGCCGCCTTGCGTGACGAGCTCAGGGCGCTGATCGCCGAGTTCCAACCGTCGGCGGTGGCCGTCGAGCACGTCTTCTTCCAGGTCAACGTGCGCACGGCGATGAGCGTCGGCCAGGCCAGCGGGCTGGCGCTCGCCGAGGCTGCGTCGGCCGGGTGCGACGTCGCCCAGTACAGCCCCAACCAGGTGAAGGACGCCGTCGCCGGCTGGGGCGGGGCGACCAAGGAGCAGGTGCAGCGGATGGTCCAGGCACGCTTGCGGCTGGACCGCCCGCCGCGGCCGCCCGACGCGGCGGATGCCGCCGCCCTGGCGCTGTGCCACCTGGCATCCGCGCCCCTGCGGGCCAGCGTCGCCGCAGCATTGGGAGGTGGGCGGATGATCGGTTCGCTGCGCGGCGAGGTGCTCGAGCGGGGGCTCGACGGCACCGTGCTGATCGAGGTCGGCGGGGTCGGCTACCTCGTCGTCGTCTCCCCGCGGACGCTTGCCGAGCTCGAGCCGACGTCGGGCGTGTTCCTCCACGTGCACCACCACATCCGCGAGGACGGCCAGACGCTGTACGGCTTCGCCACCCGCGAGGAGCGGGCGACGTTCCAGGTGCTGATCGGCACGCACGGCGTCGGGCCGGCACTGGCGATGGCGATCCTGGCCACGCACTCGCCGGCGGCGCTCGTCGACGTGGTCGCCGGCGCCGACGTCGGCGCCCTCACGCTCGTGCCCGGCGTCGGCCGCAAGACGGCCGAGCGGCTGTTGATCGAGCTGAAGAGCCGGCTGTCGGTCCCTGTGCTCGATCCGGTGGGCGTGTCGTCGGGCGGTTCGGCCATCGGCGATGTGCGCGAGGCGCTCGCCGGGCTCGGCTACGCGCCGGACGAGATCCGCGATGCGCTGCGCGAGCTGCCGGCCGAGGCCGATGCCGAGCGCCTGCTGCGCGACGCGCTCAAGCTGCTCGGGGCGCGCCGTGCGTGACGAGTTCCTCGAGGCGGGTGTCTCCGACGACGGCGAGGACGCCGTCGAGGTCGGGCTGCGGCCACGCCGCCTCGCCGAGTTCGTCGGCCAGCGCGAGCTGAAGGAGCACCTCGGCATCGTCATCGAGGCGGCGCGTCGTCGCGGTCAGGCGGTCGACCACCTGCTGTTCGCCGGGCCGCCCGGGCTGGGCAAGACGACGCTCGCCGGCATCGCCGCCGCCGAGATGGGCGTCACGTTGCACGTGACGTCGGGGCCGGCGCTCGAGCGAGCCGGCGACCTCGCCGCCATCCTCACCAAGCTCGACGAGCGCGACGTGCTGTTCATCGACGAGATCCATCGGCTGTCGCGGGCGGTCGAGGAGATCCTCTACCCGGCGATGGAGGACTTCCAGCTCGACATCGTCGTCGGCAAGGGCCCGGCGGCGTCGAGCATCCGCCTCACGCTGCCGCCGTTCACCCTCGTCGGGGCAACGACGCGCACCGGCATGATCACCGGGCCACTGCGCGACCGCTTCGGGCTGGTCGCCCGCCTCGACTACTACGACACCGCCGAGCTGGAGGCGATCGTCGTGCGCGCTGCCGACATCCTGTCGGTGGCCGTCGACACGGATGGGGCGTGGGAGATCGCTCGGCGGTCGCGTGGCACCCCACGCATCGCCAACCGGCTGCTGCGGCGCGTGCGCGACTACGCCGAGGTGCGCGGCGACGGCACGGTCGACGCCGACGTCGCTCGCGCCGGTCTGGCCGTGTTCGGTGTCGACGATCGCGGACTCGACAAGGTCGACCGGGCGATCCTCGGCGCCCTGTGCGAGCAGTTCCGCGGCGGCCCCGTCGGCCTGTCGACGGTGGCGATCTCCGTCGGCGAGCAGCCCGAGACCGTCGAGGACGTCTACGAGCCGTTCCTCATCCAGCAGGGCCTGCTCGCCCGCACACCACGCGGTCGCGTGGCCATGCCCGCCGCCTACGACCACCTCGGCCTGACCGTCCCCCGCTCGACCGCGCAGGGTGGCCTCTTCGACTGACATCCCCGGATGTGTCACGATCGGCGCCCGTGACGACGCAGCGCGACGAGCAAGTGGCCATCGGCGACGAGGGTGAGATGGCGATGCCGGTGTGGCTCCCCGACGGCGGGAGCGGCCCGGCCCTCCTCGTCGTCCAGGAGATCTTCGGCGTCGGCGCGTACATCCGCGCCGTGGCCGAGCGACTGGCCGGGGCCGGCTACGTCGTCGGCGCACCCGACGTGTTCTGGCGCTTCGCGCCGGGTTGGGACGCCGGCCACGACGAGGAGGGGTTGACGGCCTCGCTGCAGCAGGTCGGCAACCTCGATCCGGCCAAAGCGGTCGCCGACTGCATCGCCGCCGTCGAGCACCTCGACGGACTCAGCGAGACGGTCGGCCGGCCCGGCGTCCTCGGGTTCTGCCTCGGTGGCACGCTCGCCTTCGGGGTCGCCGTGGAGGACAGCCCGTCGGTGTGCGTCAGCTACTACGGGTCGGGTGTGCCGGACATGCGTGGCCGCATCGGCGACGTCTCCTGTCCGACGCTGTTCCACTTCGGCAGGGACGACGCCTACATCCCCGGCGACGGCGTCGAGGCGCTGGCCGAGGCGATCACCGGCACGCCGGGCTTCGTCCTCAACGTCGAAGCCGCCGGCCATGCCTTCGACAACCACGAGGCGGCGATGTTCTACGACGAGTCGGCGGCGCGCGCGGCATGGTCGAAGACGATGGCCTTCCTCGCCGAACATCTTCCGGCGGGCTGACATCCGCGCTCGTAGCGTGGCGGCGGTGCGGCTGGAGGAGTTCGACTACGAGCTGGCGCCGGACCGCATTGCGCAGGTGCCGATCGAGCCGCGAGATGCCGCTCGCCTGCTCGTCGACCGGGGGAGCGCGCCGCCGGACCATCGCACCGTGGCCGACCTCCCGGATCTCGTGCGCCCGGGTGACGTGGTCGTCGTCAACGATTCGCGCGTCCTGCCGGCCCGGCTGCGGCTGCGCCGGGCGACCGGGGGCGCCGTCGAGGTCCTGCTGCTGGAGTCGCTCGGGGCGATGACGTGGGAGGCGATGGTGCGCCCGGCGCGACGCCTTCGAGCCGACGAGGACCTCTTCGACGGCGACGGCGACCAGCGTCGCCACCGTGCTCGGGCGGACCGACGCAGGCGACACGTTCCGGGTGCAGCTGCATGCCGTCGAGTCGCTCGAGCGGATCGGCGAGATGCCGCTGCCGCCGTACATCACGACCCGCCTCGATCGGCCCGAGCGCTACCAGACCGTCTATGCCCGCCGGCCGAGCTCGGCCGCCGCGCCGACGGCCGGCCTGCACCTGACCCCCGAGCTGGTCGAGGCGATCACCCGGCGAGGAGTCGCCGTCCACGCCATCGAGCTCGCCGTCGGCCTGGACACGTTCCAGCCGATCAGCACACCCGACCCGCTCGACCACGCCATGCACGGTGAGCGCTACCGCGTGCCGGCGTCGACGTGGGAGGCATGTCACGCCGCCGAGCGGGTCCTCGCCGTCGGCACGACCACCGTGCGCGCCCTGGAGAGCGCGGCGAGGTCCGGCGACCTCGAGGGCCGCACCGAGCTGTTCCTCCACCGCGGCTCGACGTTCGCCGTCGTCGACCTCCTCCTGACCAACTTCCACCTGCCGCGCACGACGCTGCTGATGATGATCGATGCCTTCGTCGGCCCGCGCTGGCGCACGCTCTACGAGACGGCCCTGGCCAACGACTACCGCTTCTTGTCGTTCGGCGACGCCATGCTGCTGAATCGTCACCTCAGTTAGCTTCCGTGGCTTGCACCCGGTCCAGCTCGACGTCGAAGCCCGCGACGGCGCGGCGCGCGCCGGAGTGGCCCACACGGCACGCGGCTCCTACCGCACGCCGTGCTTCATGCCCGTCGGCACCCGCGGCGCGGTCAAGTACCTGAGCGCCGCCGACTACGACGCGCTCGGCGCGGAGATCGTGCTCGGCAACACGTACCACCTCATGTTGCGTCCCGGTGCCGATGCCGTCGCCCGCTTCGGCGGGCTCGGCGCGTTCTCCGGGTGGGGCGGACTGACGCTGACGGACTCCGGTGGCTTCCAGGTCTTCTCGCTGGCTCCGCAGGTCGACGACGACGGCGTGACGTTCCGCAGCGTCTACGACGGATCGCTGCACCGCCTCACGCCGGAGTCGGCCGTGACCACCCAGGAGCTGCTCGGTGCCGACATCCAGATGGTCCTCGACGTGTGCCCACCGCTGCCCAGCCCGCCCGGCGTCGTCGAGCTCGCCGTCGAGCGAACGGCCGCCTGGGCCAGCCGCGCCCGCGCCGCCCACCACCGCGAGGGCCAGTCGCTGTTCGGGATCGTCCAGGGCGGCACGGACGCGTCACTGCGCAGCGTCAGCGCCCGGCGCACCGTCGAGCTCGACTTCGACGGCTACGGCATCGGCGGGCTCTCGGTCGGCGAGACGCGCCCGGAGATGCTGCGGGCGCTCGCCGCGACCATCGAGCACCTGCCCGACGACCGCCCGCGCTACCTCATGGGCGTCGGCGACCCGGCGTCCCTCGTCGAAGCCGTCGCCGCCGGCGTCGACCAGTTCGACTGCGTGATGCAGACCCGTCTCGGTCGCCACGGCACCGCCTTCACCCGGGCCGGCCGCCTCCAGGTCAAGGCGGCGCGCCACGCCGGCGAGGATGAACCCCTCGACGCGGAGTGCGCATGCGCCGTGTGCGCTCGCCACTCGCGGGGCTACATCCGCCACCTCTTCGCCGTCGGCGAGCCGACCGCCGCCCGCCTGGTCAGCCTGCACAACGTCGCCTGGACACTGGCGCTGATGGACCGGGTGCGCGAGGCGATCGCCGCCGGCACGCTCGCCGCGCTGCGCGGGGAGGTCCTGGCGGCGTGGCGGTGATGCGCGGCCGGTCGCGACCTACCCACCGGTAGGATTCCCGCCCGCATGCACGCCCTGATGTTCCTCGCCGCCGACGACAGCTCCAGCTCCGGCGGCGGCTCCTTCCTGTCCTTCGGCATCCTCCTGCTGATCCCGCTGGCGATGTACTTCCTGATGATCCGCCCGCAGCGCAAGCGCATGCGCGACCAGCAGGCGATGCAGACATCGCTGGAGGTCGGCGACGAGGTGCTCACGGCGTCGGGCATCTACGGGTTCATCACCGCCTTCGAGGACGACCGCATCTGGGTCGAGATCGACGACGACGTGCAGATCCGGGTCAACCGCGGCTTCATCCAGGGCAAGGTCGACACGAGCGGCGCGGCGGCGCCGGCGCTCGACGGCCCGACCAAGGGCGCGGAGCCGTCCAAGGGCGCAGCGGATGCGCCCGCCGAGGGTGCGACGACTGACACCGCCACGCCCGACGAATGAGGCGTCGCCGCCTGTGGGCGTCGCTGCTCGGCTGCGTCGGCATCACAGCGCTCCTGCTGATCTTCAACCTGGCCTTCCGCAACACCCCGGTCCTCGGTCTCGACCTGCAGGGCGGCGTGTCGGTGGTCCTCGCGCCCGAGGAGGGGGCGACGGGCGACGACCTGATCGTCATCCGTGACCTCATCCGCGACGAGCTGGAGAACCGTGGCATCGCCGAGCCGGACGTGCGCGTCGAAGGCTCGAACATCATCGTCGACCTGCCCGGCGTCAAGGACCAGCGCGACGCCCTCGATGCCGTCGACGTCGCCGGCATCGTCACGCTACGGCCGGTGTTCGCCTGCGCTGGTGAGGAGACGACAGGCTCATCGGTGCCGTCATCGGTGCCCGATTCCGGTCCGACGACGACGGCCGGGGCATCCGTCGGCTCGGGCGCGCCGTCGACGTCGGCCGCGGCCTCGACCTCGACGTCACCGACGACCACGGCGGTACCAGCGGGGTTCGCCAACCCCAATGCCGCACCGCCGACGACCGAGCCGGCCACGACCGAGCCGGCCACGACCCCGACGACGACCTCCGACGTCACGACCACCACGGTCCCCGGCGCCACGACCACCTCGACGGTCGCCGCAGCACAGCCGGAGCCCACCGTGCTGCGCCAGCTCGGCGGCGGCTCCTGCCTCGTCGGTCCGGCGGGCGCAGGGGGCGAGGACATCTTCGAGCGCAACGGCGCCCAGGTCGAGCTGTCCCAGCAGTTCGGCTGGGCCGTCGTCGCCAACCTCAGCCCGACGGGCGAGGGCGCGTGGAACACCCTCGCCTTCGAGTGCAACACCGGCGCCGCGACGTGCCCGAGCCGTCAGCTGGCGATCGTGCTCGACGACGTCGTGCAGTCGGCGCCGGTCGTCAACCAGGCCTCCTTCACCGACTCGGTCCAGATCAGCGGCAGCTTCACGGAAGGTGAGGCCCGTTCGCTCTCCCGGGTGCTCAACCGCGGCGCCTTCCCGACCGACGTCGAGGTGCGCCGCGTCGACACGGTGTCACCCACCCTCGGTGAGGATTCGATGCGTGCGTCGATCGTCGCCGGGCTCGTCGGCATCGTCCTCCTGCTGATCCTGCTGATCCTCTTCTACCGGCGCCTCACGTTGCTCATCGCCGCCGGGATGGCCGTGTGGGGGATGCTCATCTACAGCGTCTCGATCCTCATCTCGCAGCAGACGAACTACGCGCTGACGCTCGCCGGGGTCACCGGCATCGTCGTGTCGATCGGCATGACCGTCGACAGCTACGTCGTCTACTTCGAGCGGATGAAGGACGAAGTGATGCACGGGCGCACGTTCCGCAACTCCGCGGCGCGCAGCTTCAAGTCGACGTGGCGCACGATCCTGGCCGCCAACCTGGTGTCGTTCATCGCCGCCGCCGTGCTGTTCGTGCTGAGCGTCGGCTCGGTGCGCGGCTTCGCCCTCTACCTCGGCGTGACGACCGTCTGCGACGTCATCGTGCTGTGGTTCTTCACCCGGCCCGCCGTCATCCTGATGGCTGACACCGGGCGACTCGACCGCCACGACCCGTTCGGCCTCGGAGCCGTCGAGTGAGCACGATGGAGACCCTCGCACCACACGTCCGGCCCGTCGCCCGGACCAAGTGGGGCCGTCTCGTGCGGGCGCAGACGGCCATCGACTTCTGGGGCCGGCGCTGGGTGTGGATGGGCATCTCGATCCTTCTCCTGGTGATCACCGCGTTGTCGCTGTGGCAGCGTGGTCTCGACCTCGGCATCGACTTCGAGGGTGGCGTGGCGTGGGACGTGCCGGCGAGCGATCTGACCATCGACGACGCTCGCTCGATCCTCGACGACGAGGGCCTGGAGAGCGATCAGGCGAAGATCCAGGAACGGCGCTCGGACAGCGGCGACATCATCAAGGTGCAGGTCGAGGACCAGCCCGAGGAGGTCCGCGTCCGGGTGCAGGAGGCCTTCGCCGAGGCGGCCGGCGTCGATCCCGCCGACGTCAGCGTTGCCGCGGTGAGTGCCAGTTGGGGTGAGGAGATCACGCGCAAGGCGGTGTTGGCGCTGGTCGTGTTCCTCGCCCTCATCGCCCTGTACATCTCGCTGCGCTTCGAGTGGCGCATGGCCGTCACGGCGATCCTGGCGATGATCCACGACGTGATCGTCAGCGTGGGCATCTACTCGGTGTTCGGCTTCGAGGTCACCCCAGCGACGATCGTCGCCTTCCTCACCGTGCTCGGCTACTCGCTGTACGACAGCATCGTCGTGTTCGACCGCATCCGCGACAACGAGCGGCGCATCGCCGGCGCCGGGTTGTCGGCCGGTGACCTGATCAACGTCTCCAGCAACCAGGTCCTGTTGCGGTCGATCAACACCACGCTCGCCTCGGCGCTGCCCGTCACCTCGCTGCTGTTCGTCGGAGCCGGCCTCTTCGGCGTCGTCACGCTGCGTGAGTTCGCCATCGCCCTGCTCGTCGGGATGCTCACCGGGGCGTACTCCTCGATCTTCCTCGCCGCCCCGCTGCTCGGCTGGCTGAAGGGGCGCTCGGCTGCGTTCGCCGGCCGGCGGGGGAGCGACCACCTCGTCGGCGAAGACCTGCGCGCCGTGGTCGTCGCTGGTCCCGGCGGCGTCCGCGCGGCCACCGCCCGCCGGCGCCGTCCGGCCACGCCCGGAGAAGCCGGGCCCGACGCCGAGACCGTGGCCGCCGCGCCGACCGTCGTCTCGGCGCCACCGGAGCGCCTGCTCACCCACCCACCGCGCCCTCGGAAGAAGAAGAAGCGCTGAGTAACCTGGGGACATGAGCGGGGACGTGCTCGTCGAACCAGCGTGGTTGCGTTCCCTCGTCCGCGAGGTTCCCGACTTCCCCGTAGCGGGCATCGCCTTCCGGGACATCACCCCGCTGCTCGGCAACGCCGCTGCCTTCCGCCGGGCCGTCGACGAGCTGGCCGAGCCATTCGCCGACCTCGGTGTCGATCGCGTCGTCGGCGTCGAGTCACGCGGCTTCATCCTCGCCGCGCCGGTGGCCTACCGGCTGGGCGCGGCGTTCGTCCCGGTGCGCAAGGCGGGCAAGCTGCCGTGGGCCGTCGTCCGCGAGGAGTACCAACTGGAGTACGGCTCGGACAAGCTGGAGATCCACCGCGACGCCATCCATCCCGACGAGCGCGTGCTGATCGTCGACGACGTGCTGGCGACCGGCGGCACGGCCGCGGCCACGGCCCGACTCGTGGAGGCGCTGGGCGGCGAGCTCGTCGGCATCGCCATCCTCATCGAGCTCTCCGCGCTGGGCGGACGAGCCGCCCTCGGCGACCGACGGTTGGAGACCGTGGCGAGCTACTGATGGGCACCGTCGACCGCGTCCTCCCGTGGCGTCGACACCACGAGGCCGCTGCACCTGCGGAGCTGACGCCGCTGCTCGCCAGCTACCGGCGCCGCCACCCCAAGGCGCCGGTGGCCACGATCAACCGGGCGTACCAGGTCGCCGCCGAGGCGCACCGCAGCCAGCTGCGCTCCAGCGGCGAGAGCTACATCAACCACCCCCTCGCCGTGGCGCGCATCGTCGCCGACATCGGCCTCGACGAGATCTCCGTCGCCGCCGCCCTGCTCCACGACGCCGTCGAGGACACCGAGATCACGCTCGGCGACGTGGAGACCGACTTCGGCGCCGAGGTGGCGGCGATCGTCGACGGCGTCACCAAGCTCGAGCGCATCCAGTTCGACTCGCGCGAGGCGCAGCAGGCGGCGACGATGCGCAAGATGCTGGTGGCGATGGCGCGCGACCTGCGCGTGCTCGTGATCAAGCTCGCCGACCGGCTGCACAACATGCGCACGATCGCGGCGATGCCGATGGAGAAGCAGCAGCGCATCGCCCACGAGACGCTCGACATCTACGCGCCGCTGGCCCACCGCCTCGGGATGCAGGAGCTCAAGCAGCAGCTCGAGGACCTGTCGTTCGCCGCCCTGCACCCCAAGCGCTTCGCCGAGCTCGACCACCTCGTGAGCAGCCGCGAGCCCGAGCGCGAGCAGTACCTCGCCGTGGCCATCGCCGAGGTCAGCAACCGGCTGACCGAGCTGGGCATCAACGCCGAGGTCACCGGCCGGGGCAAGCACCTGTGGAGCCTCTACGAGAAGATGGTCGTCAAGGGGCGCGAGTTCGACGACATCTTCGACCTCGTCGCGGTGCGCGTGATCGTCGACTCGATGAAGGACTGCTACGCCGCGCTCGGGTGCATCCACGGGCGCTGGCGACCGGTCGTCGGGCGCTTCAAGGACTACATCGCGATGCCCAAGTTCAACCTCTACCAGAGCCTGCACACCACGGTGATCGGTCCGGACGGCAAGCCGATCGAGGTGCAGATCCGCACGCGCGAGATGCACCAGCGGGCGGAGTGGGGGGTCGCCGCGCACTGGGCGTACAAGGACGGCTCACCGTCCAACGACATCGACTGGCTCAACCGGATCATCGACTGGCAGGCCGAGGTCAGCGACCCGGCGCAGTTCATGCAGAGCCTGAAGACCGACCTCGAGCAGGACGAGGTGTTCGTGTTCACGCCGAAGGGCCGCGTGGTCACGCTGCCGCTGGGGTCGACGACCGTCGACTTCGCCTACGCCGTGCACACCGAGGTCGGACACGCCTGCATCGGGGCCAAGGTCAACGGCCGGCTGGTGTCGCTCGACCACCACCTGTCGAGCGGCGACACGTGCGAGATCTTCACGTCCAAGGTGGAGACCGCCGGGCCGTCACAGGACTGGCTGGGGTTCGTCAAGTCGCCGCGGGCGCGCAACAAGATCCGCCAGTGGTTCAGCCGCGAGCGGCGCCTCGACATGATCGAGCAGGGGCGCGACGAGCTGGCCGAGGAGCTGCGGCGCGAAGGCCTGCCGGTGCAGCGGATGTGGGGATCGGACCAGCTGAAGACCGTGATCGCCGACTACAGCTACGTCGACCTCGACGCCCTGCTGGCGGCGATCGGCGAGCACCACGTCTCCGCCCGTGGCGTCGCCCAGCGCATCGCCAGGGGGTTCCGCGGCGGCGACGACGTCGAACAGCTGCCGGCGACGGTGCTGCGCCCACGTCGACACCGCACGCAGAGCGATCGCGTCGGCGTGCACGTCGAGGGGCTCGACGACGTGCTCGTGCGTCTCGCCCAGTGCTGCATGCCGGTGCCGGGCGACCACATCATCGGCTTCGTCACGCGTGGTCGTGGGGTCAGCGTGCACCGGGCCGACTGCGCCAACGCCGTGTCGTTGATGAGCGACCACGCCACGCGCATGATCGACGTCGACTGGGACGGTGAGCGGTCCGGGGCGCTGTTCCACGCCGGTGTCGAGGTCGTCGCCCTCGACCGGTCGCGGCTGCTGCGCGACGTCGCCAACGCGCTGTCCGACCACCACGTCAACATCGTCGCCTGCGACACGTCGACGGGGAACGACCGAGTCGCCAAGATGCGCTTCGAGTTCGAGCTCGCCGACCCCAACCACCTCGCCGCCGTGTTGCGCACGATCAAGAGCATCGACGGCGTCTATGACGCCTACCGCCTCGTCCCCGGCGGCGCCCGCACCTGACTCACTTGATGCCGGTGCTGGCGATCGAGCGGGTGAAGCGGCGGCTGAAGAAGATGTAGACGATGGTGATCGGCAGGATCGACAGCGTCGCCAGCGCCAGCTTGAGCGGGAACTGCTGGCCCTGGCCGAGGCCGCCGCCGACGAGGCGGGCGATACCCAGGTTCAGCGTCGCCAGGTCCGGGTCCTGCGTCGCCACCAAGAAGTAGGTGAACTCGTTCCACGAACCCTGGAAGGAGATGATCACCACGGTGATCAGCGCCGGCACGGTGAGCGGCAGGGTGATCCGCCAGAACCGCATGAAGATCCCGGCGCCATCGATGCGCGCGGCCTCCTCCAACTCGATGGGCACAGCCTCGAACGCCGTCTTCATCAGCAGGATGCCGACGGCGTCGGCGAACAGCGGGATCGTCATCGCCCAGTACGTGTCCCAGATCCCGAGGCGGTTGAGGATGAGGAACTTGGGGATCAACAGCACGATGCCCGGCACCGCCATCACGGCGAGCAGTCCCGCCGACACGGCGCGCTGACCGCGGAAGCGCAGGCGGGCGAGGGCGAAGCCGGCCATGCTGGCGAGCACGACGCGACCGGCAGTCACGCAGATCGTCACGAAGAAGCTGTTGCCGATCCAGCGCGGCACCGGTGAGTCGACCGTCGGGTCGCGACCGAGGGCCGTCTCCCACGCCGCGGTCGTGAACGGGTTGGGGATCAGCGAGACGGGATTGGCGATCGCGTCGGGGTCGGTCTTGAACGAGTTGGCGACCTGGATGAAGAACGGCCCGAGGTACAGCAGCAGGCCGAGCAACAGCACGAGGTAGCCGAGCATCAGCGCCACTGGGCGGCGCCTCGCGCCCGCTGTGCTCACGGCTTCCTCTCCCGGCCGATGAACCGCTGCAGGCCGGCGAGCGTGATGATGATCAGGAACAGCACGAAGGCGATCGCCGCGCCTTGACCGAACCGGCCGTCGGCGAAGCTCTTCGTGTAGCTGAGGTAGGCGGGTGTCTGCGTGGTCTTCTCGGGTGCGCCCTGGGAGATGATGAACACCTGGTCGAAGACCTGCCAGCTGCCGATGATCGCCAGCGTCACGACGAGGGCGATGCTCGGGCGCATCAGCGGCATGGTGATGTAGCGGAAGCGCTGCCACTTCGTCGCCCCGTCGACCGCCGACGCCTCCTCGACCTCCTGGGAGATGTTCTGCAGCCCGGCGAGGAAGAACAGCATGAACGTGCCCGACGTCGTCCAGATGGCGAGGAACAGCAACGCGCACATGGCCACCGACGGGCCGGAGATCCACTGCCACAGCGACAGGCCGAACACGTCGGTGTCGTCGAGCCAGCCGGGCGGGTTCTGCGGGTCGACGATGCCGAGGTTGTCGAGCACCCATGTGGATCAGGCCGTCGGCGTCGGTGAACCAGACCGGCCCTTGGATCCCGAACCAGCCGAGGATCGTGTTGATCACGCCGGTGCTCTGGAACAGGAACAGGAACGTGATGCTGATGGCGACCGAGCTGGTGATCGACGGGAAGTAGAAGGCGGTACGGAAGAAGCCGCGGCCCTTCAGCGCCCGGTTGTTGACGACCATTGCGAGGAGGAACGCCAGCGCCGTCGAACCCGGCACGAAGACGAGCACGTAGTACACGGTGTTGCGCACGCTGATGGCGAAGTCCTCGCGCAGCAGGCCGTCCTGGGTCAGCAGGCGCCGGTAGTTGTCCAGTCCGACGAACTCGAACTCGGTCAGCGGGTTCGTCTGGCCGTTCCAGTCCAACAGGCTGACCCACAGCGACATCAGGATCGGGAACACCAGGAAGATCAGGAACACGATCACCACCGGGCCGACGAACAGCCACCCGGCGATGCCCTCGCGCGCCGAAGGCCGGCGGTGCCACGGCTGCCGGGACGGGGGAAGGCCCGGCGCCGTGGCACCTGGGACGGGCCCACCATGTGCGGCGGACACCGTCTGCTCGACTCACTGATCGGCGATGACTTCTTCGGTGGTCTGCTGCAGGCGCTCGAGCACCTCGGCGGGTGTCGCCGCCCCCGTCCGCGAGCGCCTCGAGCTGGGCGTTGAAGTCGGTCTTCACGGAGGCGAAGCCGGGGAGCGACGGCGGTGCCTTGGCGTAGTCGACGCCGGCGTTGAACGCCACCTTCTCCGGCTGCGCCTCGGCGTTCCACTCCTCGAGGCTGACCCGCGACGGGCTGACCCCGAACGCCTCGGTGAACGCCTGCTGCTCCTCGGCCGATGTGAAGTGCTTGACCAGCTCGACGGCGCCCTCGGTGTCACCGTCCGCGGCGACGCCCCAGCAGTTGGAGAACGTCAGCGTGCCCTTGCCGGCGGGACCCTCGGGCAGCTCGGCGCCCTGCCACTGCACGTCCGGCCAGTCGGCGCCGAGGGCGCCGACGATCCACGGCCCCTCGATCGTCATCGCTCCCTTGCCGGTGCCGAACGCCTCGCCGCCCCACCCCGCATCGACGTCGGCGGAGAACTTGAAGTTGCCGGCCGTCGAGGTTCTCCTGCAGGTAGGTCAGCGCCTCCTCGTTCTCCGGGCTCTGCGCCGTCGCCTCCGTCTGGTCATCGTTGGTGTACCAACCGCCGGCCTGGACCATGAACGCGGCGACCCGGTCGGCTTCGCCGGTGAAGACGAGACCGGTCTGGTCGCCGGTCGTGAGGGTCTGGGAGACCGTGGCCAGCTCGTCCCACGTCGTCGGGATGTCCTCGTCGGTCAACCCGGCGGCCTCCCACGCCGCGGTGTTGATGACGAGGGCGAGGTTGGAGAAGTCCTTGGGCAGGCAGTACAGCGTGTCGTCGATCGTGTACGACGTCGATCAGCGCCGGATAGAAGTCGTCGACGTCCTCGATCTGGTCGCCGTAGGGGAACATCGAGTCCTGCCACTGCCGGGTCTGTTCGGGGCTGGCGTAGAACACGTCCGGGCGGCGACCCGCCGGCGAACGCCTGGGTCATCTGCTGGTTGAGGTCCTGGGCGGCGACGACCTCCACCGGTGTCCCGGTCGCCTCGGTGAACCGGGCTGCCGACTCCTCGAGGGCAGCTGTCTCGGCCTCGCCGGACGAGCCGAACAGGACGGTGAGCCCGTCGCCACCGCCACCGCCACCGGTGGCCCCGGAGGTCGCAGCCGGCTCGGTGCCGGCACCGCCGAACGGATCGGTGGCGCTCGTGGTGTCCTCGGGTGTGGCGGCGTCGTCATCGTCGTCGTCGTCACCGCACGAGGCGGCGAGGAGGGCGGCGACGGCGAGGCCGGCGACGATCCGGCGGCTCCGATTCGGACGGCGGTGCGGATGGGCCTGTGGTGCCATGGTGGGTCCCCCTTCTGGTGGTCGGTCAGTGGTTCGGGTCGCTGCTCCCTCGGATCACGAGCTCGGGCTCGAGCAGGATCCGCTCGTCCTCGATCCGCTCGCCGGCGAGCTGCTCGACGAGCAGGCGCACGACGTGCTCGCCGGCCTGATCGAGGGGCTGGCGGACGCTCGTCAGCGACACGGCGGCGAGACCGGCGGCGGGGGAGTCGTCGAAGCCGGTGATGGCGACGTCGCGACCGGGCACCTGGCCGGTCGAACGGACGGCGGCATCGCACCCCAGGGCGAGCACGTCGCTGACGCAGACGAGGGCCGTTGGCGCGTCCGCGGCGGCGAGCAGTCGCGTGGCGACCTCCCGACCGCGCTCGATGCTGTTGTCAGTCCGTTCGACGGCGACGATGTCCACCTCGCTACCCGATGCCGCCTCGACACAACCGCGGTAGCGGTCGTCGCCGACGCCGGATCCCTCCGGCCAACCGATGAAGGCGATGCGGCGGTGCCCGACCGCGGCGAGGTGACGGACGGCAGCGGCCGCGCCGGCGGCGCCGTCGACATCGACCCACGGCCCGACCTCGCCGTCGGCGAAGCGCCGGCCGAAGGCGGCGAACGGGACGTCGAGCTGACGCAGCCACGGCTGGCGGTCATCACCGACGGTGGTGTCCGACAGGACGAAGCCGTCGATCGCCCGTTGCCCGAGCAGCGCCTCGTAGGCCGAGCGCGGACCGGATCCGTCGGGCGATTGGGTGAACAGGAGCACGTGATAGCCGCGGCGCTCGGCGGCCTCGCTGATGGCGTGCAGGAAGCGGTCCATCACTGGGTTGCCGAACGCCGTCGGCGCCGGCACGCAGTAGCCGAGGCAGTGGCTCCGGCTCGTGCGCAGCGAGCGCGCCGAGCGGTTCGGCCGGTACCCCTGGCGGGCGATCTCGGCCTGGACGCGGGCCCGCGTCTCACGGTGCACCTTGTGTGGGGCGTTGAGGATGTTGGAGACCGTCTGGCGGGAGACGCCGGCCGCCTCGCGCGACCGAGGTCAACGTCGGGTGTGTGGAACGTTCAAACCCCCTGGCCACAGCATTTGAACGATAAACCTCGGTGCGCGACGATTGCAAGCCATGGCGCAGCCGTTCCTCCACGAGCTGGTCGCCTGCGTCCGCGCCCCGACGTGCGTGCTGTCGGGTGACGACGGCCAGCTCCGCGCCCACGGGGCGCACGGCCTGTTCCACGCCGACGTCCGGCATCTGGCCGAGCTCACCGTCGCCGTCGACGGTGTCGAGCCGGCGCCGGTCGGCCACCAGCTGCTCGACGGCGGCAGCGCCCGATTCGTCGGTGCCCTGCGCAGCACCGGCGATCCGATCGCTGACCCGACGGTCCGCCTGGAGCGGACGCGTCGAGCGATGGCCGACGGCTTCGTCGACGAGATCGCCGTCGTCAACGACAGCCGTGTCGAGATCGCTGTGGTGGTCAGCGTCCGCGCGGCCAGCGACCTCGCCTCGATCGGCGCCGTCAAGCAGGGGGCGACGACCCCGCTCGTGATGGCGGCGCCGGGTGCGCCGAACTTCTCGGCAGGCGGGCGCACGACCGTGGTCCACGCCTCGGCCGACGACGGCGATCTGACGACGGCGGTGGAAGGCGAGCACCTCGTCGTGCGCTGGACTGCGACGATCGCCTCGCGCCGCCGGGCCGCGCTCGAGGTCACCGTGTCGGCCGGGGGCGCCAGCGGGGAGCTCGCCGCGGCGAGTCGACCCTCGTGGGCCGTGCACGTCACCTCGGCGCATCCGGCGCTCGCCCCGCTCGTGCGTCGCTCGCTCGACGACCTCGGTGGGATGGTGCTCGACGACACCTTCAGCGGCGGTTCCTTCGCCGCCGCCGGCATGCCGTGGTACATGACGTTGTTCGGTCGCGACTCGTTGTGGACGGCGCGCTTCGCCCTGCCGATCGACGTGCGCCTCGCCGCCGGCACGTTGCGCACGCTCGCCCGGCGCCAAGCGGTCGAGGACGATGTGGCGACTGCGGCCGAGCCGGGCAAGATCCTCCACGAGGTGCGCACCGGACCACTGATCGACGGCTTCGACCTGCCGCCGGTGTACTACGGGACGGTCGACGCCACGCCGCTCTGGATCAGCCTGCTCCACGACGCCTGGTGCTGGGGCCTCGGCGACGACGAGGTCGTCACGCTGCTCGATCCGCTCGAAGCGGCAACGGCGTGGATCCTGGCCCACGAGCCGTTCCTGTCCTACCGCGACGAGAGCGGCCACGGGTTGAGCAACCAGGGCTGGAAGGATTCCGGTGACTCGATCCAGGACGCCGGCGGCGGCATCGCCGAAGCGCCCATCACGCTCTGCGAGGTGCAGGGCTACGCGTACCGCGCGGCGCTCGACGCCGCCAGGCTGCTCGACGCCTTCGACCGACCGGGCGCCGATGCCGCGCGGGGGTTCGCCGCGCGGCTCGCTGCCGCCTTCCGCGAGCAGTTCTGGGTCGACGGACCGGCCGGCCCGTTCCCCGCCGTCGCCATCGACGGCAGCGGTGGGCGCGTCGACTCGTTGACGTCCAACATCGGCCACCTGCCGGCCACCGGCATGCTCGACGACGCCGAGGTCGCCGCTGTCGCCGCGCAGATCGCCCGGCCCTGCCTCGACAGCGGGTACGGCTTGCGCACGCTGGCCGACGACCACCCGCGCTACAACCCGCTCGGCTACCACACCGGCACGGTGTGGCCGCACGACACGGCCATCGCCATCGACGGGATGGCGCGGACCGGCCACGGCGACGTCGCCGGGCGGCTGGCTGCCGGCCTGCTCGCCGCCTCGGCGCCGTTCGACCACCGCCTACCGGAGCTGTACGGCGGGTGGCCGGCGAGCGCTGGCCCGCCACTTGCCTACCCGGCGTCGTGCCGGCCCCAGGCATGGGCAGCGGCCGCTTCGCTCGTCGTGCTGCGCGCCGCCCTCGGGCTGCACGCCGACGTCCCGGCGGGCACGCTCACGATCCGCCCTGACGCAGGCTTCGCCGTCCTCTTCCCGCTCGCCGTGACCGGACTGCGCGTCGGGCAGCACGTCCTCGACATCCACGTCGACGACGCCGGCTGCCCCACCGTCGACACGACCGCACCGCTGACGCTCGTGACCTGACGCCTACGGTGCGGCCGTGCTCCGCCGGAACCTGCGGCTGTTCGCCACCTCCGCCGACGAGCCACGCGCGGCGGGCCGGGGACGTGACGCTGCTCGTCGGCGCCGTGGTGGCGCTGGCGGCGATCAGCCTCGCTGCGTTCCCGCCGCCCGGGTTCTCGCGGGCCGTCGTCCGCTTCCTGGCCAGCTTCCCGCCGTTCCTGGACGGCCTGTGGCAGGTCCTCGCCGACCTCTTGGTCGTCCTGGCGCTGCTGCTCCTGGTCGCCGCGATCGTGCGCCGGCGTGGCTCGATCGTGCGCGACATCCTCCTCGCTGTCGGCCTCGCCATCGCTGGCTGGCTGCTGGTCGGACGCGCCGTCGCCGGTTCCTGGCCGGATCTCTGGGATGGTCTGCGCGCGGCGCAGCCGCCGCCGTGGTACCCCTCGCCCCGCATCGCCCTGCCCGCCGCCGCCGTGATCACGGCCTCCCCACACCTGACGCGACCGATGCGCCAACTCGGCCGGTGGGTGGTCGTGTCGGCCGTGGTCGCCGTCGCCGTACTCGGCGCGACCACCCCGCTGGGCGCGCTGGCCGGACTCCTCGTGGCGACGATCGCGGCGGCCGCCGTTCACCTGCTGTTCGGATCCAGTGGCGGGCGGGCCAGTCTCGACCTGGTGGGATCGGCGCTCGCCGAGCTCGGCGTCGACACGACGTCGATCGGCGCGGCCGACCGTCAGCAGGCGGGGTTGTTCCTCGTCCAGGCCACGGACGCTCGCGGCGAGCCGCTCGTCGTCAAGGTGTACGGCCGGGACGCCCACGACGCAGCCCTGCTGTCGACGTTGTGGCGCACCGTCTGGTTCCGCGAGGCGGGGTCACCGCTGCGTCTGGGGCGGCTGCAGCAGGTCGAGCACGAGGCCTTCCTGACCCTGTTCGCCGGCCAGGCCGGCATCCGCACCGACACGGTCGTCACGGCCGGCGCGACAGCCGACGACGACGCCCTCCTGGTGCTGCGCCGCTCCGGGCGCGTGCTCGCCGATGCCGGCGGGGACGGCGCAGCTTCGCTCACGGCCGGTATCTGGGCGGTGGTCGAGCGGCTCGGCGCCAGCGGCATCGCCCACGGGCAGCTCGACGACGCCCACCTGCTCATCGACGGCGGTGAGCTCGGTGTCGTCGACTTCCGCGGCGCCACGGTCGCCGCCAACGACGCACAGCGGCGGACCGACGAGGCGCCGGCCTTCGTGACCACGCTGACCCTGTCCGGCGAGCAGCATGCCGTCGCCGGCGCCCGCGATGCGCTCGGCGACGCCGGTCTCGCCGCCATGCTGCCGTACCTCCAGCCTCCGGCGTTGACCCCGCGCCAGCGCCGGCTGGTCCGCGAGCGGGACATCGACCTCGACGGGCTGCGGGCGACGGCAGCAACTTCTCCAACATGCCGACGGTCGCCGCGGTGAAGATGGCCGACTTCCTCGAGAGCGCCGACATCGGGGCGCTGTGGCTGCTCATCGGGTTCATCATCGTGATCCTGATCCTCGATCTGATCATTCCCGGGGCGCTGCCGAAGTGGGCGATCTTCGCCCCGATCTTCGTGCCCCTGTTCCTCCGCCTCGATGTGGCGCCACAGACCGTGCTGGCCGCCTACCGCCTGGGCGACTCGCCCATGAACGTGATCACGCCGCTCATGGTGTACCTGCCGTTCATCGTGCTCGTCGCCCAGCGTTACAGGAAGGATGCCGGGATCGGCACGATCATCTCGCTGATGATCCCCTACACGATCATCGTGCTGGTCACGTGGCTCGCCTTCTTCGTCGCCTGGTACCTCCTCGGCATCCCGATGGGGCCCGGCTACCCAGCCAAGCTCTGACAGAGGTCGCCGGTAGCCTGGCCGGCCGTGCCCGAGTTCCAGACCAGCCCCGGGATGCGCGACATCCTGGCGCCGGAATCGGGCCGGTGGCGCCGCTTCGTCGAGGTCTTCGCCGACGTCGTCGAGGCGGCCGGATACCGCCAGGTCGTGTCCCCGATGCTCGAGGACCTCGGTGTGTTCCAGCGCATCGGGACGGCCACCGACGTCGTCAGCAAGGAGATGTACGACTTCGTCGACAAGGGTGGCCGCCACGTCGCCCTGCGCCCGGAGCTGACGGCATCGGTGTGCCGGGCGTTCGCCCAGCACCGCCCGCAGGTGCCGTGGAAGGTGTGGTGCGCCGGACCGCAGTTCCGCTACGAGAAGCCCCAGCGCGGCCGCTTCCGCCAGTTCGACCAGGTCGACGTCGAGGTGCTCGGTGTCGACGATCCGCACCTCGACGTCGAGGTGATCGCCCTCGGATGGCGCTTCTTCGAGGCGCTCGGTCTTCGTCAGGTCACGCTCTTGCTCAACTCACTCGGCGAACCGTCCGACCGCGCCCGCTACGTCGACGCGCTGCGCCGTCATTTCGACGCCGACCAGGACGCACTCAGCGAGGAGAGCCGCGAGACGCTGGTCCGCAACCCGCTGCGCGTGCTCGACTCCAAGCGCCGGCAGGACGCCGCGCTGATCGCCGCCGCGCCGTCGTTCGCCGACTTCTGGAGCGACGCCGCTGCAGCGCACTTCGAGGCAGTGTGCGCCGGTCTCGATGCGCTCGGCATTCCGTACGAGGTCGAGCCGCGGCTCGTCCGCGGGCTCGACTACTACTTGCGCACGACGTTCGAGTACGCCGGTGGCACGCTCGAAGGCGCGCAGAACGCCCTCGGCGGAGGTGGTCGCTACGACGGCCTCGTCGAGGCGCTCGGTGGTCCGCCGACACCCGGCATCGGGTTCGCCATCGGGCTCGACCGAACGCTCATCGCGTGTGACGACGAGGGCGTGTTCCCGGCGGTCGACCGCTCCATCGACGTGTTCGTCGTCGACACCACCGGCGGACGCGAGGCGCTGGTCGTCACGGAGGAGCTCCGGCGCGCCGGCCGCTCCGCCGACCGTGCGTTCGAGCGCCGCAGCATGAAGGCGCAGATGAAGGCCGCCGACCGCAGCGGAGCGGCGCTGGCGGTCATCATCGGGCCCGACGAGCTCGCCGCCGGCACGGCCGTGGTCCGCCCGCTACGCGGCGAGGAACCGCAGACCGTCGTCGCCCGCACCGACCTGCTCACCCACCTGGAGAAGCTGCTCGCGATGAAGACCTCGATGCGTACGCACCTCTGCGGTGAGCTGCGGCCCGAACATGCCGGCGCGACGGTCACCGTGTGCGGATGGGTCGCGCGGCGGCGCGAGCACGGCGAGCACCTCGCCTTCGTCGACGTGCGCGATCACCTGGGTGTCGTGCAGTGCGTCGTCGACAACGCCATCGACGTGCGCAGCGAGTACGTCGTGCGCATCACCGGTGTCGTGCGCATGCGACCGGAGGGCACGGTCAACCCGAACCTGCCCACTGGTGAGGTGGAGATCGGCGACTGCACCGTCGAGGTGCTGCGGACGGCGGTGCCGCCGCCGTTCCCGATCGATGCCAGGGCCGACGAGGTCGACGAGGTCATCCGCCTGCAGTACCGCTTCCTCGACCTGCGGCGCGAGCGGATGCAGCGCAACCTGCGCGTCCGTTCTGCCGTCAACTCGGCCGTCCGCCGGTCGATGGAGGCGCAGGGTTTCGTCGAGGTGGAGACGCCGATGCTCGTACCCTCGACGCCCGAAGGTGCCCGCGAGTTCCTCGTCCCGTCGCGCAAGGAGCCGGGATCGTTCTACGCCCTGCCGCAGTCGCCGCAGCTGTTCAAGCAACTGCTGATGGTCGCCGGTGTCGACCGCTACTACCAGATCGCCCGCTGCCTGCGCGACGAGGACCTGCGCGCCGACCGCCAGTACGAGTTCATGCAGCTCGACGCCGAGATGAGCTTCGTGTCCCAGGACGACGTGCTGGCGGCGATCAGCGAGGCCGTGCTCGCCGCCGCCGAGGCGGCCACGGGTGAGCGCCCGCCGCCGATCGAGCGGATCACGTGGCGCGAGGCGATGGATCGCTTCGGTGTCGACAAGCCGGACCTGCGCTTCGGCATCGAGCTCGTCGAGCTGACCGATGCCTTCGCCGGCACGGAGTTCAAGGCGTTCGCCGGTGCCGAGGCGATCAAGGCGATCCGCGTCCCGGGTGCCGCGGGGGAGTACGGCCGCAACCAGCTGGACAAGCTGACGGACCGCGCCAAGTCGCTCGGGGCCAAGGGCCTGGTGTGGCTGAAGGTGGCCGGCGACGGCTCGTTCGACTCGCCCGTCGCCAAGTTCCTCTCGCTCGACGAAGTGGCCGCGGTGACCGAGCGCACCGCGGCGGCGGCCGGCGACCTCGTGCTCGTCGTCGCCGACGAGTGGGCGACGACGTGCGAGGTGCTCGGCCAGCTGCGCAACGACCTCGGCCGTCCGCCTGTGTACGAGGGCTCCTACCGCTACGTCTGGGTCGTCGACTTCCCGATGTTCGTGGGCCGCGACGAGCACGGCCGGCCCAAGCCCGGCCACCACCCCTTCACGATGCCCCACCTCGACGACATCGACCTGCTGGCGACCGACCCGATGGCCGTGCGCTCGCAGGCGTACGACCTCGTGCTCAACGGTTGGGAGCTCGGGTCGGGGTCGATCCGAATCCACGAGACCGAACTGCAGAAGCAGGTCTTCGCCGCACTCGGCATCACCGACGAGGACGCCATGCGCAAGTTCGGCTTCTTCCTCAGCCCGTTCGAGTACGGCGCTCCACCGCACGGCGGCTTCGCCTTCGGGCTCGACCGTCTCGTCGCCATCCTCGCCGGGGAGGAGAACATCCGCGAGGTGATCGCCTTCCCCAAGACGCAGTCGGGTGCCGATCCGATGACCAACTCGCCGTTGCCTGTCGAGCCGGCCCAGCTCGCCCAGCTCGGCATCCGCGTGCTGCCGCCCTCCTGACGTGGACCCGGCCGCCTGGAACGAGCGCTACGCCGCCTCCGAGCTGGTCTGGTCGGCCGAGCCCAACCGCTTCCTGCCGCCGGAGGTCGCCGGGCTGCCGCCCGGTCGAGCCCTCGATGTCGCGTGCGGCGAGGGGCGCAACGCCATCTGGCTCGCCCGCCAGGGTTGGGATGTCGTCGCCGTGGATTTCGCCGAAGCAGGAGTCGCCAAGGGCCGGCGTCTTGCGGCCGATGCCGGCGTGGCGATCGACTGGGTGGTCGCTGACGTCACGACGTACGAGCCATCCGGTTCGTTCGATCTGGTGATCGTGTTCTACCTGCAGCTCGTGGACGCCGAGCTGGTGGCGACGTTGCGACACGTCGCAGCGGTGACGGCCGCCGGGGGCACCGTGCTCGTCGTCGGCCATCATGTCGACAACCTCGAGCGCGGCTACGGCGGCCCGACGAGTCGTGCGGTCCTCCACGATCCGCAGCGCATCGCCGGGCTGCTCGGTGAACAGGGCCTGGACATCGTGCGTGCCGAGATGGTCGAGCGCCCGGTCGACACGGCCGACGGCGAGCGCATCGCCCTCGACTCGCTCGTGCGCGCTCAGGCAGCGGATGGTCGTCGCACGATCGGCGCGCGGTGACGGGCGAGCAGCTCGAGAAGGTCGAGGGCCTCGTCGAGACCGGGACGCCGACTGGTCGCCCGGGCCAATCGGCTGGCGGCGAGTCGGTACGTCGGTTCGTCCAGCACGGCGCGCGTCGCCGCTCGGATCGCCTCCGGTGACCGGTCCTCGGCGCTGACGATCCGCCCGACTCCGAGCGCCGCACAGCGTTCGGCGTTCAGCGGTTGGTCGGCGGAGATCGGGATGCAGACCACGGGGAGCCCGGCGTCCAGTGCCGCTGACAGCGTGCCGCTGCCGCCGTGGGTGACGACGGCGTCGCAGTGCGGGAGGAGATCGTGCTGGTCGATCCACCGCTCGATGCGCACGTGGTCGGGTTGGCGACCGAAGCTGGCCGGGTCGTGGCCGGCGCCGACGGTGACGACGAGGTTGACGTCCTCGTCCGCCAACCCCTCGACGATCGCCCCGAGCAGGTCGTTCCCGTTGTACACGGTGCCGAGCGTGGCGTACACGGTCTGGGGCATCGGCATCTCGGCCAACCACGGCGGCGATTGGGAGGCACCGTCGATCGGCGACCTCGGGCGGAACCGGTGAGACGTCGGTGCGGCCTGGTCGTCGGGTTCGTCCAGGCCGGCCGGGGCGAACGACAGCTGGAGGTACCGGAAGGGCATCTCCACGTCCGGGTCGGGCGGGAGCCCGACCTGCGCTCGCAGTGCCGTCAGTGGTTCGGCGACGTGGCGGCGGTCGCCGTACGACGAGCTCCCGGTGTCCGTGCGCACCATCGCGTGCGGCACGTCGAGGAGCTCGGCGGCCACACACCCGCCGTACTCGGCTGACTCGCGAACAACCAGGTCGGCACGCCACGAGCGGCCCACCGCGACCAGGTCGGCCACAGCATCGCGAGCGGATTGACCAGCGAAGATGGCTCGGCGAGCCCAGGCGTACCGCTCGGGGCCGGGCGGGATCGAGGTGATCTCCGGAAAGGCTTTCGCCATCTCCACCGCCAGCCAGTTCCGTCCGGCCGCCACGGCGTCGAAGCCTGCCCTGCCGATCTCGCCGGCGAACGACGCCGAGACAGCGAACAGCACGTCGTGACCCCGCCCGCGCAGACCGGCGGCGACCGGGAGCAGCGGGTGGAGGTGTCCGACACCCGGTTGCGTGGTGAAGAGGACCCGCATCGATGCCAGTGTGTCGCGTTCGGGCCACCGGGCGCATGGAGGAAGGGTGACGAGGTCGTGATGATCGACCGTCGCTCCTCGCGTGCTCAGGCGGCTGGTGGTGGAGGGTCGGGGTAGACGACGGCCCAGCGTTGGAGCCGTTCCCCGGTGGGGTGTTCGTACGGTTTGGCCGGCGACGGGGGTGGCCGGGTGGGTGGGCGCGGGTGGGCGGCGGGGTCGATGACTCGTCCGTGGCGGTCGGTGAACGTCAGCCCGTCAGGGTCGTCGGCATTGCCGGCGATCCCCAGCTGGCCGTGGTGGTGCAGGCGGTGATCGGCGGGGCACAGGGCGATCAGATTCGCCGTCTCCGTCGACCCGCCGTGCTCCCAGTGCTCGACGTGATGGACGTGCAGCCAGCGAGCCTGCGAGCACCACGGAACCCGACACTTGTGGTCCCGTGCCAACACGATGCGACGAGTCCGCTCGGGCACCGCGCGCTGCGTCCGGCCCACGCTCACCGGCAGGGCGCCGTCGGTGAACACCGGTGCGACCGTGCCATCGCAGGTCAACATCTCCCGCAGCCAGGCGGGGACGGGAAGACCGTCGGACCAGTGTGCCGGGATCGGGTCAGCAGGGTTGATGAACCAGTTGACGCGGAACCGCTCCCGCCGTTCGTCACCGGACGCAGCGTCCAGGCTGCGGTGGGCCATCTCCACCAACGCGTCAGGCCACGACGACCTTCGGCCTGTCCGGCGCGGAACAGGGCATCGCGTGCCTCGGTGAGGGCGGCATCGACGAGACGGCCCCGATCGGCGTCCAACTCGCCACGCAGGTGGTAGCGGCCGTCGTCGTCGAACCAGCCGGCCAGCGACTCCGACGGTGCCAGCTCCGGGTTCTTCGGCGCCGGTGGCACGGTGCGCGCCCCGCGCGCCATCGTGCGCAACTGCGGCACCGTCGCATACGTCACCGTCTGGGCCAAGTGCTCGTCGAGGTAGGCCGGCGCCTTCGTCGCCGCCGCGGCCTGATCGATCGAGATCGCCCCTGCAGCGAACGTCGACATGATCGCCGGATGCGTGTCGCGCGCCTCGGCAAGGCGCACGACCTCACGGGCATGACCCGGCGAGATCCCCGCCTGCCACGTCAACCAATGCTGCAGTGAACGAACCCCGCAGCCCGCCCACGCCTCCGTCATCAACGCCTCAGCAGCGAGCTCGACCAGCTGCGCGTTCAACACGTTGAGATGCCCGCACACCGTCCGCAGACGCTCCTCGATGTCCACATTGGGATCGAGCTCAGCTCCGGTGGTCATGCCGAGCACGATACGAAAGGGGTGTCACGGCGAACCGTCGTACGAGCCGGGCACGGCGTGACGGGTCGCTGCACGCCGACCGTCGCTACAGTCGCCGCCGGGCGAGGAGAAGGCAGCGATGGTTCACATGATCAGCCGCCGGTTGGCCGGCGCGCTCCTGGTGGTCTCGACGGCGGCCGGGCTGGTCGTGCTCGACGGCGCCGCACCGGCGGCCGACCGCGTCGACGCAGCATGCGGCATCGCGGCGACGCTGCGCATCGGCGCCCGAGGGCGAGGCGGTGCGCTGCCTGCAGGCGACACTCGGCGAGGCCGGCTTCGCCGCCGGGCCGGCCGACGGCGTGTTCGGTCCGGTCACCTACCGGGCGACGACGGCGTTCCAGCGCGCCCGCGGCCTCGTCGTCGACGGCGTTGTCGGTCCGCAGACCGGTGGCGCCCTCGGCATCTGGGGTGTCGCCACCGGCAGCGGTGCACCGGCCGCGCCATCGACCGACTGCACCCCGCCTGCGGGCGTTCCCGCCGGCGCGGCACAAGTGGTCGTGGTGACCTCCGCGGGCGTGACGGCCGACGTCGACCTGCTCGTCAACAACGGTGGCGGGTGGGAGTGCGCCCGCATGGACATGCCCGGCCGGGTGGGTCGCAACGGCGTGCGCGCCATCGCCGAGCGGCGGTCGGGCGACGGCACGACACCCGGCGGCGTGTTCGGACTCGGCACGATGACGGCGCCGGACGGCCAGACGTTCCAGTTCTTCGGCAACGGCGCCAACCCCGGCGTCAACGGTGGGTGGCGCCAGGTCCGCTCCGGCGACTGCTGGGGCGCCACGCCGGGAACACCCGACTACAACCAGCTCACCTCCAGGAGTGCCGGCAACTGCACCGGCGACGACGAGTACCTGCCGAACATCACCGGCGCCTATTCGCAGGCCGCGCTGATCGACGCCAACATGGGACCGAACCGCTCCGGCGACCAGCCCGGCGAGCCACCCCTGGCGGCGGCGATCTTCCTCCACCGCCACTCCTACGACGGCGCCGGCAACGCCAAGGCGACGGCGGGCTGCGTGTCGCTGAACGCCGGCAACCTGGCCTTCGTGCTGCGCCGGCTCGTGCCCGGCCAGGCGGTGTTCGTCATCCGCTAGCGGCGCCCGCATTAGGGTCCGCCGACGTGATGACGGGGGTCGCCGGGGCCGATCGCCGCGTCGGCCCCTTCGGCCGGGTGCTGCTGTGGTACTCCCGAGTCATCGACGCGCTGAGCGAGGCGCTCGGCTGGCTCGCCAAGTGGCTCGTGCCGGTGTGCGTCCTCGTCGGCTTCACCAACGTGCTGCTGCGCTACATCGGTCGCTTCCAGAACCGCGCCCTGACGTCGAACCGCTACATCGAGCTGCAGTGGATGCTGTTCGGGGCGATCTTCCTGCTCGTCCTGCCGTACGTCCTCAAGCACTCGATCAACGTCCGCGTCGACTTCCTCTACACCCGGTTCAGCCGGCGCCAGCAGGCGCTCGTCGACTTCGTCGGGCACATCATCGGGCTGATCCCGTACTGCCTGTTCGCCCTGTGGGCGAACTGGGAGTACGCCCTCACGTCGCTGTTCCAGAAGGGCGAGCGCTGGGGCACGTGGCAGGTGTGGGAGGTCTGGGAGCAGTCGCCCGACGCGCGCGGCCTGCCCCGGGCGCCGATCAAGATGCTCGTGCTCGTCGGCTTCGGCTGCCTGCTGCTCCAGGCCCTCGCCGAGCTCGTCAAGTTGGGCTTCGTGCTCACGGAGAAGGCGGCCGTGGCGGCACCAGAGGAGGCGCCCGAGGCGCCATTGCGGGTCGAGTAGATGGGCGGCTGGCTCGCCATCGTCATGTTCGTGCTGTTCCTCGGGCTGATCCTGCTCGGGTACCCGGTGGCCCTCTCCTTCGCTCTCACCGGTGTCGTGTTCACGGCGATCGGATTGGCGCTCGGGGAGTTCGAGCTGGTCCAGATGCGTGCCCTGTCGAGCCGATGGTTCGGCTACATCTCCGACCAGAACCTGTTGGCGATCCCGTTCTTCGTGTTCATGGGTTCGATCTTCGAGAGGTCCGGGCAGGCCGAGCGGCTGTTGACGGCAGTCGGCCGGCTGATGGGTCCGCTGCGCGGCGGCATCGCCCTGACCGTCGTGCTCGTCGGCACGATGCTGGCGGCGGCGACCGGCGTGGTGGCGGCGACCGTGATCATGATGGGCCTCATCTCGCTGCCGGCGATGATCCGCTACGGCTACGACCACCGACTGGCGACGGGGATCATCGTCGCGTCGGGCACGCTGGCCCAGCTGATCCCGCCGAGCCTCGTGCTCATCGTGCTCGCCAGCCAGACCCGCGGCGTGTCCGTCGGCGCGCTGTTCCGCGGGGCCATCGTTCCCGGCCTCATGCTCGCCGCCCTGTACGCCCTGTACGTCGTGTACGTCGCCATCCGCTACCCGGAGAAGGCGCCGGCGCTGCCGCTCGAGGAGCGTCAGGCGTTCCGCGGCGCCGCCCTCGTCCGCGAGTCGGTCATCGCCATCATCCCGCCGATGGTGCTGATCTTCTGCGTGCTCGGCGCCATCTTCCAGGGCATCGCCACGCCGAGCGAGGTGGGCTCGGTGGGCGCCGTGGCCGCCGCCCTGCTCGCCCTGCTCAACGGGCGCCTGTCGTGGCGGGTGATCGGCGAGGCCGCCCGGTCGACGGCCAACATCACCGGGCTGGTGATGATGATGCTGCTGGCATCGAACTTCTTCGCCTACGTGTTCGACCTGCTCGGCGGCCAGGACCTGGTGACCGACTGGCTGACCGGGCTGCCCGGTGGCTACTGGACGTTCGTCATCATCGCCAACATCGCCGTGTTCCTGCTCGGCATCAACCTCGAGTTCCTCGAGATCAGCTTCATCGTCATGCCGATCTTCACGCCGATCGCCGCCGAGCTGGGCATCGACCTGGTGTGGTTCCTCGTGATGATGGCGGTGAACTTGAACATCGCCTTCATCTCGCCGCCCGTCGGCTTCTCGCTGTTCTACCTGCAGAGCGTCAAGCCGGACGAGGTCAAGACCTCCGACATCCACCGCGGCGCGCTGCCGTTCATGGGCCTGCAGCTCGTCGCCCTGCTGATCGTCATGTTGTTCTCGCCGACGGTGACCTGGCTCGCCGGCACGAGCTAGAAGGTCGTGACCGACCGCAGCGCTTCGGCCGCGCTGCGGTCGCCGAACACCTCCAGGTCGTCGAGCGAGACCCGCCCCCACAGCCACAGCAACAGGTCGCCCGCGGCACCGCGCACGGCGGCGTCACCCTTGGCGTGACCTGTCTCGACGACGACATCCCCGGGCGCGAAGCGGATCAGCCACTCGCCCTCGACATCGGTGGCGTGGAGGTGCACGGTGCGGCCGTCGCCGGGGGTGCGGTCGGCGCCGAACGCCGGCACGAACACGGTGAGCAGCTCGTCGATCCCGTCGACGCCGAGCGCCGGGTCGATCGGCTCGACGGGCCGTCCGACGGCCTGCTCGGCGTCGACGCGGTGCACCATCGTCTCCTGGGTCATGCGCCGCGGCCAGAAGCCGGCGCGACGGTGGGCCGGCGAGAACGCCCAGACCGGCCGCTCCACGTCGTCGATCGCCTCCAGGTCGGCGACCACCTCGGTGAGCCGCGCCCGGTACCAGTCGACGACCCCGTCCTCCGGTGCCTCCGGCAGCAACCCGTTGTCTCGCGTCGGACGTTCCATGGTGCCGGTGCGCAGGATGACGCTCGTGCGGCCGAGGACCACCCCGACGTGGCGCAACAGCTCCGCCGTGTCCCAGCCCGGAGCCGACGGGACGGGAGCATGCAGATCCACCTCGGCGGCATCCACCAGCGCGCCGCCCTGACGCGCCACGATCGCCGGCCGGTCGAACATCACGGCGCCGCGTCAGCCCTGCGCGGCGAAGTTGGTGATCGACGCCTCGGCGATGCCGAACCAGCGGGCGGCCGACTCGCGGTAGACGCTCCACGAGTCGAGCAGGGTCTTGAAGTCGGGATCGGCGGCGGCCAGCTCGTCGTACAGGGCGAGCGACTCGTCGCGCGCGGCAGTTTGGACGTCGTCGGGGTAGGGGAGCACGGTGATCGCGCTGTTCGCCTCGATCTGGGCGAACGCCTCCGGGTTGAGCCTGTCGTAGCGGGCCATCATGATCGTGTTGGCCTTGAACGCGGCGGCCTGGATGATCTGCTGGTAGATCTCCGGCAGCCCCTCGTACTCGCTCAAGCCGATCTGCACCTCGAGCGTCGGGCCCGGCTCCCACCAGCCGGGGTAGTAGTAGTAGGAGGCCACCTCGGGGAACCCGAGGTTGACGTCGTCATACGGTCCCACCCACTCGGCGGCGTCGATGGCACCGGTCTGCAGCGCCTGGTAGATCTCCCCGCCGGCGATCTGCTGCACGGACACGCCGAGGCGGTCCATGATCCGCCCGCCGAGGCCCGGGATGCGCATCTTCAGCCCGGACAGGTCGCCGACCGAGCCGATCTCGGTGTTGAACCACCCGCCCATCTGGCAGCCCGTGTTGCCGGCCGGGAACTGGATGGCGTTGAAGCGGTCGGCGTACATGCCCTGCAGCAGCTCGAGGGCGCCGCCCTCGTACAGCCAGGCGTTCTGCTGGCGGGCGTTGAGGCCGAATGGCAGGGATGTGCCGAACGCCGTCAGCTCGGCGAGGCCGGTGTAGTAGTAGCTCGCCGTGTGGCCGATGGGAAAGGCGCCGGACTGCACGTTCTGCAGCACCTCCAGCGGTGGCACCAGCTCGCCCGCGGGGCGTGGCGTGATCCGGAAGCGGTTGCCGGAGAGGGCGGCGACGGCCTCGGCGAAAACCACCGCCCCGCCGTAGATGGTGTCGAGGTTGGCCGGCCAGCTCGTCGGCATCTCCCACTCGATCTCCGGCAGGTCGGGATCGCCGGCGACCTCGACCACGACATCGCTGGCGCTGGTCGCCGCCGTGCCGGTGGTCGCTCCGGCGCCTCCGGTGTCGCCGGCCGCGCCGCCGGCATCGTCGTCGTCGTCGGCTTTGCCCGAGCAGGCAGCGAGCCCCAAGCCGGCAGCGGCAGCACCGCCGAGGTGCAGGAAGTCGCGTCGATCCATCGGTCCCCCCAGTCCTGGTTCTGCGCACCCGCCGGAGGCGAAGTTAGCGGACCTACCATCTGGCGATGATCACTGCCGTGCACACCCTGGTCTACGCCGACGATGCCGAGAGGGCGCGCGACTTCTTCCGCGATGTGCTCGGCTGGCCCAACGTCGACGCCGGCGGGGGCTGGCTGATCTTCCGGACCGGCGCCAGCGAGCTCGGCGTCCACCCGACCGACCACGGTGGCGGCGTGCATCACCAGATCTCCCTGATGTGCGACGACATCGAGGCCACCGTGGCCGAGCTGCGCGACAAGGGCGTGGAGTTCAGCCAGGAGGTGCGCGACGACGGGTTCGGCCTGACGGCGATCTTCGTCGTGCCCGGCGGTGGCGAGATGATGCTCTACGAGCCGCGCCACCCGACCGCCTACGACATGGAGTGAGTCGCGCACCCCTTCGGTACGGTCGGTCGCACCGGCATCCCCCGCATCACATCTCGATGAGGGGAGCTCACGATGAGCGAACACAACCTGGTCGTGCTGCGCGGCACGTTGGCCGGCGAGCCGCGGGCGCGCGACCTGCCGTCGGGCAGCGCGTTGCTGCAACTCGACGTGACCACTCGCGACGACACCGGCACACATTCGGTGCCGATCGCCTGGTTCGACCCGCCGGCCGCGGCGGCCGACCTCACGGCCGGGGCAGAGGTGGTCGTCGTCGGCACGGTCCGCCGGCGCTTCTTCCGCGCCGGCGGCGCCACGCAGAGCAGGACCGAGGTCGTCGCCGATCGTGTCGTCCCGGCGCGCCGCACGAAGGAGGTGCAGCGGTCGCTGGATCAGCCGTCGCGATGGCTGAGTACGCTGAATGGATGACCGAGATCCGCACGGAGTTCGATCCCGGTGTGCTCACCGGGTCCGACGTCAAGGACGTGTTCGCCCTGGCCAAGGCGAGGGGGTTCGCCCTGCCGGCGGCCAACTGCACCGGCTCCAACACGATGAACGGCGTGATGGAGGCGGCCGCGGCGCTGAACTCGCCGGTGATCATCCAGTTCTCCCACAGCGGCTCGGCGTTCATCGCCGGCAAGGGCATCGGCGGCGGCGATCGGGCATCGATCCTCGGCTCGCTGGCCGGGGCGGCGCACGTCAACACGCTCGCCGCTGCCTACGGCGCGCGGGTGATCCTGCACACCGACCACTGCGCCAAGGACAAGCTCGGCTGGGTCGACGGCCTGCTCGAGGTCGGCGAGAAGCACTTCGCCGAGCACGGCCGGCCGCTGTTCAGCTCGCACATGCTCGATCTCTCCGAGGAGCCGCTGGAGGAGAACGTGGCGACGTGCAGGCGCTACCTCGAGCGCACGTCGGCGATCGGGATGACGCTCGAGGTCGAGCTGGGCATCACCGGGGGCGAGGAGGACGGCGTCGACAACACGGCGGCCGACCAGGAGGACCTCTACTCCAAGCCGGAGGAGGTCGCCTTCGCCTACGAGCAGTTCATGGAGGTCAGCGATCGCTTCACGATCGCCGCCGCCTTCGGCAACGTGCACGGCGTGTACAAGCCGGGCAACGTCCAGCTGCGCCCGGAGATCCTCCAGCGCAGCCAGGAGTACATCGCCGAGAAGTTCGGCACCGGGCCCAAGCCGGTCGACTTCGTGTTCCACGGCGGGTCCGGTTCCGAGCCGGAGAAGATCGCCGAGGCGATCGGCTACGGCGTGGTCAAGATGAACATCGACACCGACCTGCAGTGGGCGCTGTGGGACGGCATCCGCGGCTACGAGTCGGAGTTCCACGACTATCTGCAGGGCCAGATCGGCAACCCCAAGGGCCCCGACCAGCCGAACAAGAAGCAGTACGACCCGCGCGTGTGGCTGCGTCGCGGCGAGGACTCCTTCGTCGAGCGCCTCAAGCAAGCCTTCGCCGAACTGAACAACGTCGGCACCCTCGCCTGAATCCAGTCGAGTATTTCCTGCCGTTCGAGTACGTGGTGACGGCCTGGCAGGCACCACGTACTCATCAGGCAGCACGTACTCGGCTGATCAGGACGTCAGATCGCGTATGACGAGCCCGGTGCGCAGCTTGGGGGTGAAGAAGGTCGACTTGGGGGGCATCAGGACGCCCTCGCGGGCGGTGCGCTCGATCTCGGCGATGTCGACCGGACGGATCAGCACGGCGGCCGTCGCTCGCCCGGCGGCGAGTGCGGCGAGGACCTCGTCGAGGCCGTGCTGGTAGTCGACCTCGACGCCTGACCCATCGAGGGCGTGCTCGAGCCACGCCCCGTCGAGGGCGCGCACGTCGTCGAACACGCCGGGGCGGGGGACCAGCCACTCGGCCGATCCGGCAGGTCCGACGAGCACCAGCCGCCCCTCGGCGACCATCTCGGCCAGCGTCGAGGGAGACGGCGGCGGCGCAGGTGCCAACTCGAAGTGCTCGCCGAGCGCCGCCCTCACCGCGGCGAACGGCGCCCCGGCGTAGAGGCGGTGGATCGCCTCGATGCTGAGCTGCTCGGCGACGAGCTCGCCGACGAAGGCCAGCGTCTCCTCGGCCGGCGTGTCCTGGCGTCCCGTCGTCGCCCGCATCTCGTCGCGGAACGTTCGGGCCACGGAGTAGCGGTGGTGGCCGTCGGCGATCAGCACGTCGTCACCGGCGAGGTGCTCGCGGATGGCCGCGATGCGCCCGGGGTCGGCGACCCGCTCGACGACGTGCTCGACATCGTCGACGGTGACCGCGCCGACGGCTTCGGCCGGCTCGACGAGCAGGTCGGTCAACCCCGTGGCGAGGGACAGCCCCCACACCGGGGACAGGTTGGCGTCCGTCGCGCGCGTCAGGTCGAGGCGGTCGGTCGACGCCTTGGGCGTGGTGCGCTCGTGGGGGAGCACGCCGCCAGCGCCCTCGTCGACCACCTGCAGCCCGCCGACCACGCCGACGAGATCGCGCCGCACGCCCGTGGCGTCGGTGAAGCGCATCCGGTACAGCGTGAACGTCGGTTCCTCGTCGCGGACGAAGACACCCTCGCCGAGCCACGTCCGCAGCAGCCCGCCGGCGATGTCGTAGCGGTCTGGGCCTCCCCGCGGGACGTCGACGTGGACGATGTTGTGCGGGTCGCGGGCGGCGAGGGTGTCGACGTCGGCGTCGGAGAGCACGTCGTACGGCGGGGCGACGACCGCGTCGAGGTCGATGGATGGCGCATAGCGAACGGCGCGGAACGGCTCGAAGCGGGGCACCGACCCATTCTGGCTGTTCACTCTCCTGCGTGCGCCTGGACCCCGCCGCCGTGCTCTGCGATCTCGACGGTGTCGTCTGGCTCGCCCACCAGCCGATCCCCGGCTCGGTCGAGGCGATCGCCCGTCTACGCCAGGCCGGCCGACGCGTCGTGTTCGTCACCAACAACTCCTCCGCCCGCATCGCCGAACAGGAGGCCGCCCTCGCCGCTGTCGGCATCCCGGCGACCGGTGACGTGCTGACCTCTGCCGTGGCCGGGGCGGCCCTGGTCGAGCCCGGCGAGCGGGTGCTGGTGTGCGGCGGAGCGGGGATCGCCGAAGCGCTCGGTGCCCGGGGTGCCATCGCCGTGCCGGGTGACGACCCGTCCGGCGAGGCGGTCGACGCCGTGATGGTCGGCCTGCACCGGCAGTTCGACTACGAGCGCCTGCGCATCGCGGCCAACGCCGTTCGCCGGGGGGCCCGGTTCATCGCCACCAACAGCGATGTCACCTTCCCGACGCCGGACGGGTTGATCCCCGGCGCCGGTGCGATCGTCGCCGCGGTCGCGGCGGCAGGTGGCGGCACCCCGATCGTGGCCGGCAAACCACACGAGCCGATGGCCGCAGCCGTGATCCATCTGCTCGACGGGGTGGCACCTGACCGGGTGCTCGTCGTCGGAGATCGCCTCGACACTGACGGTGCATTTGCAACCACTCTTGGCAGCCCGTTCGCACTGGTGCGAACCGGCGTGACGCCGCCGGACATGCCGGTCGACATGGACGCTGCTGTCGATGCTGCCGATCTCGCCACGGTCGTTTCGATGTTGGCCTCTCACGACCGTGGTTAGCATGGCTCGATGGCCAAGAACACGTTGCAACGGCTCCTCGACGAAGGCGTCCAGTTCACCGAGATGTCCCGGAAGCAGGCCGAGTCCACGGTGAAGCGTCTGGTGAAGGCTGGCGAGATCCGGCGGTCGGAGGCCGAGGCGACGGTCCAGAACCTGCTCGCCCGCGGCAGGGAGACGGCGACCAGCCTCGCCGAGACGATCCAGTCGGAGGTCTCCAAGCAGCTCGGCTGGCTGGCCAACCGGGTCGACGACCTCGAGGATCAGCTCGAGGCAATGGTGACGCGATTCGCGCCCGGCCGCGCCGTTGCGCCGGCGAAGAAGGCACCGGCGAAGAAGGCGGCGGCCAAGAAGACGGCGGCGAAGAAGGCACCTGCGAAGAAGGCACCGGCCAAGAAGGCGCCGGCCAAGAAGGCCGCGGCGAAGAGGACGACGGCGAAGAAGGCGCACGGCCAAGAAGGCACCGGCCAAGAAGGCGCCGGCCAAGAAGGCACCGGCCAAGAAGAAGGCGGCGGCACGCAAGGCCCCGGCGAACAAGGCCGTGGCGACGCCAGCTGCCACCTGAGTGCCGGCACGCCGGCGGCTCGACGCCGAGCTCGTCCGGCGCGGCCTGCTCGCCAGCCGAACCGAGGCGCACGCCGCGGTCGAGGCGCGACGGGTGCTCGTCAACGGCGCCGTCGCCGACAAGCCGGCGCGACTGGTCGCCCCCGGCGACGCCGTCATCGTCAGTGGTCCGCCACCGCGCTTCGTCGGCCGCGGCGGCGAGAAGTTGGACGCCGCGCTGGCGCACTTCGGCGTCGACGTCACCGGGCTGGTCGTCCTCGACGTCGGTGCCTCGACGGGCGGGTTCACCGACTGCCTGCTCTCGCGCGGCGCCCGGAGGGTGATCGCCCTCGACGTGGGGCACGGCCAGCTGCACCCGAAGCTGCGCGCCGACGAGCGCGTCACCGTCATCGAGCGGACCAACGTCCGCGACGCCACCACCGACACGATCGGCGGACACGCCGACGCCGTCGTGGCCGACGTGTCGTTCATCTCGCTCACCGTGATCATCCCGGTGCTCGTCTCGCTGTGCCAGCCTGGTTCGCCGATGGTCCTGCTCGTCAAGCCGCAGTTCGAGGCCGGGCGCGCCGAGGTCAGCCGCGGCCGTGGCGTCATCACCGACCCGGCGATCCACGACCGTGTGCAAGCCACCATCGCCGACTCGCTGCGCGCCGCCGGCTGTGACGTGGTCGGCTGGATGGACTCGCCCATCCTCGGCGGCGAGGGCAACCGCGAGCTCCTCGTCCACGCCCGCACGGCGCAGGCACCGCGATGACGGCCGTCGCCATCGTGGCCCACCACGAACGCGACGTCGCCGCCACGCTCGCCCGCTCGATCGTCGGGTGGTTCGTCGAGCGCGGTCACTCGGCCTGGGTCGTGCCGGGGGACGCCGCCGCCCTCGGGCTGGCCGACCTGGCGGCCGAGCGGGCGGTCAGCGAGGCCGACCTCGTCGTCTGCGTCGGCGGTGACGGCACGATGCTGCGCGCCGTGCGCGTCCTCGACGGCGCGCCCGTCCCGCTGCTCGGCGTCAACGTCGGCATGCTCGGCTATCTCACCGAGATCGAGCCGCCGCAGGTCATCGAGGCATTGGAACGGTTCGTCGCCGGCAGCGAGGCAGGCTCGTGGTACCTCGACGAACGGATGATGCTGCAGGTCAGCGTCGCCGGCTCGGCGTCGGGCACGTGGCGAGCGCTCAACGAGGCGGTCGTCGAGAAGCACGAGTCCGGCCACACCGTGCGCCTGCTGGCGCGCATCGCCGGCGAGCCGTTCACGAGCTACGCCGCCGACGGGCTGATCGTCGCCACTCCGACCGGATCGACCGCCTACTCGCTGTCGGCGCGCGGGCCGGTGGTCTCGCCGCGCCACCGGGCCCTGCTGCTGACGCCCGTCTCACCGCACATGCTGTTCGACCGCACGCTGGTGCTCGATCCGACCGAGCGGGTGGAGATCGAGGTCGCCGGGTTCCGCCCGGCCGAGCTGGCCGTTGACGGCCAGCTCGTCGCCAGGCTCACCAACGGCGACATCGTGACGTGCTGCACCGCCGACACGTCGGCATGCTTCGTCCGCCTGGCGCCGCACCACTTCCATCAGATCTTGAAGCGCAAGTTCGGGCTCGCTGATCGATGAGCGAGCGAGTCTTCGAGCGAGCGAACAATCGTTACGGTCTTGCATCAGGGCCCGGCGATGTCCTTCGAGGCGATCGCCCCGCACACCCGGGAGTGCCCTGATGCTCACCGAGTTGCACATCGAGCACCTCGGCGTGATCGAGCGGGTGGACCTCACGCTGGGTGCCGGGCTGACCGCGGTGACCGGGGAGACCGGAGCGGGCAAGACGATGCTCGTCGAGGCGCTCGAACTGCTCGTCGGTGGCCGCGCCGACGCGACCGTGGTGCGTCCAGGAGCCAAGGAGGCCCGCGTCGACGGCCGCTTCGTCGCCGGTGACACCGAGCTCGTGCTGACGCGCGTCGTGCCCGCCGAGGGCCGGTCCCGGGCGTACATCGACGGCCGTCCGGCGACGGTCGGTGCGCTCGCCGACGCCACCGCCGGCCTGATCGACCTGCACGGCCAGCACGACCACCAGAGCCTGCTCGGCGCGGCGACCCAGCGCGCCGCCCTCGACCGCTTCGGCCACGTCGACCTGGAGCCGCTGCGAACGGCCCGTGCCCGGCTCACCGAGCTGGACGCCGAGCTGGCGACGCTCGGTGGCGCGGCGCGCGAGCGGGCCCGCGAGATCGACCTGCTGCGCTACCAGGTCGACGAGCTCGCCGCGGCACGGCTCGACGACCCTGACGAGGAACGCCGGCTGGACCTGCTCGAGGACGCCCTCGCCGACGCTGCCGGCCACCGCGAGGCCGGGGCGACGGCGCACGAGGCGCTGGCCGCCGACGGTGGCGCTCGTGACGCGGTCGCCGCTGCAGCAGCTGCGCTGGCCGGCCGCGCGCCGTTCGGCGCCGCCGCGGACCGGATGGCCGCCCTGCTCGCCGAGCTCGACGACGTGCTCGCCGAGGTGCGCGACATCGCCGAGGGGATCGAGGACGACCCGGCGCGCCTCGCCGAGGTGCGCCAGCGCCGCCAGCAGCTGCGCGACCTCTGCCGCAAGTACGGCGACGACGTCGCCGAGGTGATCGCCTACGGCGAGCAGGCTGCCGGCCGGCTCGCCGAGCTGGAGCGCTACGAGGTGCGCGCCTCCGCCATCGACGCCGAACGCGCCGCGGCGCTCGCCGTCGAGCAGCAGGCCGCGGCGACGGTCGGACGGGCTCGGCGGGTGGCGGCACCCCTGCTCGGTGAGGCCGTCACGGCACGGCTGCGCGAGCTCGCCCTGCCCCACGCCACCGTCACCGTCTCGGTCGGCGACGACCCTGGCGACGACGTCCAGTTCCTGCTCGCCGCCAACCCCGGTGCGCCGGCATTGCCGCTGACGAAGGTGGCGTCAGGCGGCGAGCTGGCCCGCTCGATGCTCGCCCTGCGGCTCGTGCTCGGCGGCGATGACGAGACTCCGCGCACGCTGGTCTTCGACGAGGTCGATGCCGGCATCGGAGGCGCTGCGGCGACGGCCGTCGGTCGGGCCCTCGCCGACGTGGCCGGCACCCACCAGGTGCTCGTCGTCACCCACCTCGCCCAGGTCGCCGCCGCGGCAGCGACGCACGTGGTCGTCGTCAAGGAGATCGCCGGCGACGTCACGACGGCGACCGCGACCATCGTGACCGACAACGAGCGGGTGGGCGAGGTGGCGCGGATGCTCTCGGGGGAAGAGGGCGGCGAGGCCGCCCGGCGTCACGCCCTGCAGCTGTTGCGCGCCTGAGCCGTCACGTGACGGCGAGGATGATCGGCACGACGAAGGCGACGGCGCCGATGGCGATGGCGGCGTTGGCCGTACCGATCCCCGGTCGTCCACTCACCCGGAGCTGGCTGCGGGCGAGGAAGCCGAGCCCGATGGCGATGGGCCCGAGGATCACCCCGAAGCCGAACAGCCCGGCCAGCCCGAACAGCAGCCCCGCCACGGCGTTGCCATTGCGCTCGAAGATCCATCGACTGAACCCCTCGCCGGCCACGGTCACAGTCTCTCGCCTGCGGACGCGGTACGCTGAGATCCCGTGCCGAAGCACATCTTCGTGACAGGCGGCGTGGCCAGCTCGCTCGGCAAGGGGCTCACGGCGTCGTCGCTGGGCCGGCTGCTCAAGCTCCGTGGTCTCCGCGTGACGCTGCAGAAGCTCGACCCGTACATCAACGTCGACCCGGGGACGATGAACCCGTTCGAGCACGGCGAGGTCTTCGTCACCGACGACGGCGGGGAGACCGACCTCGATCTCGGCCACTACGAGCGCTTCATCGACGAGAACCTCTCGCGGGCGTCCAACGCCACGACCGGCTCGATCTACCAGTCCGTGCTCGCCGCCGAGCGGCGCGGCGACTACCTCGGCAAGACGGTGCAGGTCATCCCCCACATCACCGACGAGATCAAGCGACGCATCCGCCGCGTGGCGACCGACGACGTCGACGTCGTGATCACCGAGGTCGGCGGCACGGTCGGCGACATCGAGATCCTGCCGTTCCTCGAGGCGATCCGCCAGTTCCGCAAGGAGGCCGGCCGGGACAACGTCTGCTACGTCCACGTCACCCTCGTCCCGTTCATCGGACCGTCGGGCGAGCAGAAGACCAAGCCGACGCAGCACTCGGTGACCGAGCTGCGCAGTCGGGGCATCCAGCCCGACCTCATCGTCTGCCGCAGCGAGCAGCCGCTGAGCGACGACCTCAAGGTGAAGATCTCCAACCTGTGCGACGTCGACGCCAAGGCGGTCGTCAACGCCGCCGACGCCCGCAACATCTACGAGCTGCCGCTGATCTTCCACGACGAGGGGCTCGACGACGTGGTGTGCGAGGTGCTGCGCATCGAGTCCGGCGAGCTCGACCTGGGTCCGTGGGAGCAGGTCGTCGGGCTCGTGGAGGCGGCCACCGAGCCGGTGCGCATCGGTCTCATCGGCAAGTACGTGCAGCTCGCCGACGCGTACCTGTCCGTCGTCGAGAGCCTCAAGCACGCCGGGTTCCACCATGGCGCCAAGGTGGAGGTCGACTGGATCCAGGCCGAGGACGTCGAGGGCCTGCTCGCCGCCGGGCGACTCGCCCACCTCGATGGGATGGTCATCCCCGGCGGGTTCGGCGCCCGCGGGTTCGAGGGCAAGATCGCCGCCGCCCGCTACGCCCGCGAGGAGGGCATCCCGTGCCTCGGGTTGTGCCTCGGCCTGCACGCGATGACGATCGAGTTCTGCCGCAACGTGCTCGGCCTCGCCGACGCCAACTCCACGGAGATGGATCCGACCACGCAGCACCCGGTGATCGACCTGATGCACGACCAGCGTGACGTCACCGACAAGGGCGGCACGATGCGCCTCGGCGCGTACTACGCCGTGCTGCAGCCCGGCACCAAGGTCGCCGAGGCCTACGGCGAGCCGGTCGTCAGCGAGCGCCACCGCCACCGCTACGAGTACAACCCGAACTACCGGGCGCGGATGGAGGCGGCGGGCTTCGTCTGCAGCGGCCACTCGCCGGACCGGCGGCTGGTCGAGTTCATCGAGCTGGCCGACCACCCGTACTGGGTCGCCACGCAGGCACACCCGGAGTTCAAGAGCCGGCCGGACCGCCCGCACCCGCTGTTCCGCGACCTCCTCGGCGCGGCGTGCAAGCTGCGCGCCGAGCGCGGCCGTGACGTCGTCCGCACCACGTGAGCTTTCGCCACCTCGGTGACCGCGAGGTCCACCACGGCCACATCTGGCACGTCGTCGTCGCCGACTTCGAGGATCCCGACGGCCGGTCCTTCCAACGCGACATCGTCCGCTCGCCCGGTGCGGTCGCCGCCGTGCCGCTGCTGTTCGACGCCGAGGGCAACCCGTCGGTGGTCCTCATCGAGCAGTGGCGCCCGACGTACGACCGGGCGATCCTGGAGATCCCGGCCGGGATGCGCGACGTCCCCGACGAACCGGCCGAGACCACCGCGCGCCGCGAGCTCGTCGAAGAAGCCGGTCTCGCCTGCAGCCGCCTCGACCTGCTCACCGAGATCTACCCGTCGCCGGGCATGACCGATTCGGTGACGACGATCTACCTGGCGACCGGCTGCACGCCAGTCCCCCGCGAGCTGCACGGACCGGAGGAAGAGCACTCTCGGCTGATCCACGTCCCGCTCGCCGACGCCGTGGCGATGGTCGTCGACGGCCGCATCGCCGACGCCAAGTCCGTCGCCGGGCTGCTGCTCACCGAACTTCGCCTGCGCGGCGAGGCGTGACGATGACGTCAACGCTCGAGCTGCCGCTGGAGGCGGAGGAGTTCCTGTCGTGGCTGGTGACCGAGCGGGGGAGAGCGGCCAACACGATCGCCGCCTACCGCCGTGACCTCACCGGCTACGTCGCCTGGCTCTCGGCGCACGGCCACGACCTCGCCTCGGTCGACGCATCGGCACTGGTCGACTTCGTCGCCGACCGCCGGGACAGCGGTGCCGCACCGTCGAGCATCGCTCGCCAGCTCGCCGCCGTGCGCACGCTGCACCGCTACCTCGTCACCGAGGGCGAGCGCGCCGACGACCCGATGGTCGACGTCGAGGGCGTGCGCGTCCCGAGCGGGCTGCCCAAGCCGCTCAGCGAGGAGCAGGTGACGTCGCTGCTCGACGCCGTGGCTGGGCACGACCCGGTCGACATCCGCGACCGGGCGTTGCTCGAGTTGCTCTACGCCACCGGGGCGCGCATCTCCGAGGCGTGCGGCCTGTCGATGGGCGACATCGACTTCGACGGACGGCTGGTGCGTCTCTTCGGCAAGGGCGCCAAGGAGCGCATCGTGCCGTTCGGGCGAGCGGCCGGCGCCGCCCTCGACGAGTGGTTCTCGCCGCGTGGCCGAGTAGCGATCGTGCCGGCGCGCTGGCGGCGGCGCGACGACGCCGAGGCCGTGTTCCTCAATCGCCGCGGCGGCCGTCTGTCGCGCCAGGCGGCGTGGGCCGTGGTCAAGCGCTATGGCGAGCGCGCCGGGATCCGCGCCGAGCTCTCGCCGCACGTCCTGCGCCACTCCTGCGCGACCCACCTGCTCGATCATGGCGCCGACCTGCGCGTCGTCCAGGAGATGCTCGGGCACGCCTCGATCTCGACGACGCAGGTGTACACGAAGGTCAGCCAGGAGCGCCTGTTCGAGGTCTACCGTGCCGCCCACCCGCGGGCACGGGCGTGAACGTCGTCCACCTGTCGCGCCGCTTCGTCACCTCGCTGTCGCCGCTCCCGCCGTCGGCAGCGGACGTCGAGTGGGCCGAGCGGTGGCTCAGCGTCGGCGAGGGCGAGCTGTGGTCGGCGATGTCGCCGGCGGATCGCCGGCACTCGATCGAGGTCGCCCGCCGCTTCGCCGATCGGCGACCCGGCGCGACGGCCGCGGAGATGGCGGGTGTCCTGCTGCACGACGTCGGCAAGGTCGAGGCCGGGCTGGGGACGTTCAGCCGCGTCGTGGCCACCGTCGTCGGGCCACGCACGCGACGCTTCCGCCTCTACCACGACCACGAGGCGCTCGGCGCCCGCCTCGCGGCCGCCGCCGGCGCCGACGTGGTCACCGTCGCCCTCATCGAGGGTCGTGGCCCGGCCGCCGCCGACCTGCGCGCGGCCGACGATGTGTGAGGGGCTTGGCGCGCGCCCGGGGACCTTCGACCCTCTGGACGCCGACCACCCGTTGCCTTCAATGAGACGTGGTGAACTGTGTCGGAAGGGAGCAACGATGAGTACCGACAACCTGGCCGCCACTGCGAAGGCGATGGTGGCGCCCGGCAAGGGCATCCTCGCCGCCGACGAGAGCTCGGGGACGATCGAGAAGCGCTTCACGTCCATCGACGTCGAATCGACGGAGGACACCCGACGCGCCTATCGCGAGCTGCTGTTCACCACCGACGGGTTGGGTGAGTTCGTCAGCGGGGTGATCCTGTTCGACGAGACGATCCGCCAGAGCACGGCGGACGGCACCCCGTTCAGCGAGCTGCTCACCGCCCAGGGCATCTTCCCGGGGATCAAGGTCGACAAGGGCCCCGTGGCGCTGGCCGGCTTCGACGGCGAGAAGATCACCGAGGGTCTCGACGGACTGCGCGAACGCCTGGCCGAGTACGCCGCGCTGGGTGCCAAGTTCACCAAGTGGCGGGCGGTCATCACGATCGGCGAGGGCATCCCGACGGCTGGCTGCATCGCTGCCAACGCCGAGGCGCTCGCCCGCTTCGCTGCGCTGTCGCAGGAGGCCGGGCTCGTCCCGATCGTCGAGCCCGAGGTGTTGATGGATGGCGACCACACGATCGAGCGCTGCTACGAGGTGACGGCCGAGACCCAGGCTGCCGTGTTCGCCGCACTGCGCCGCCACGGCGTCCAGCTCGACGGCATGCTGCTCAAGCCGAACATGGTCGTGTCGGGCAGCACCTGCCCCGAGCAGGCCGGCGTGAAGGAGGTCGCCGAGGCCACGGTGCGTTGCCTGCGCGAGAACGTGCCCGCCGCCGTGCCGGGGATCGTCTTCCTCTCCGGCGGCCAGAGCGACGAGCTGGCCACCGCCCACCTCGATGCGATGAACCGCCTCGAGCCGCAGGCGTGGCAGCTCAGCTTCTCCTACGGCCGGGCGCTGCAGGCGCCGGCGCTGAAGGCGTGGAAGGGCGAGGCGTCCAACGTGGCTGCCGGGAGCGCGGCGCTCTACCACCGGGCGAAGCTGAACGGCGCCGCCCGCTTCGGCCGCTACACCGACGACATGGAGCGTGGCGAGTTCGCGGAGGTGCAGCAGACGTGACTCGCATCGGCGTGTTGACCGGCGGTGGCGACGTCCCCGGCTTGAACCCGTGCATCAAGGCGCTCGTGTATGGCGCCGTCGACCGAGGCTACGAGGTCGTCGGCCTGCGGCGAGGGTGGGCGGGCCTGCTCGACTACGACCTCGACGAGGCCGGGCCGCAGACCGCCCAAACGCTCTCCAAGGAAACCGTGCGCACCGTCGATCGCACCGGCGGGACGTTCCTCCACACCAGCCGCACGAACCCGGGCAAGGTCAAGGCCAAGGACGTCCCGGACTTCCTCAAGGGCCAAGGCCAGGGCGAGTCCGAGGGCCCGTTCGACTTCACCAACCACTGCATGACGGTGATCGACCGGCTCGGGTTGGACTGGCTGGTCCCGATCGGGGGCGACGACACCCTGTCCTACGGCGAGCGGCTCGCCCGCGAGGGCGTCCCGGTGATCGCCGTCCCCAAGACCATGGACAACGACGTCTTCGGCACCGACTACTGCATCGGGTTCTCGACCGCAGTCACCCGCAGCGTGCAGTTCATCAACCAGCTGCGCACCTCGGCCGGCTCGCACGAGCGCATCGCGGTCGTCGAGCTGTTCGGCCGCAACTGCGGTGAGACGTCGCTGCTCGCCGCCTACCTGGCGGGGGTCGATCGGGCGTTGATCTCCGAAGTCCCGTTCGACGTCGAGCGGCTGGCTCACTACGTGGTGAACGACAAGGCGGCCAACCCGTCCAACTACGCCATGGTCACGGTCAGCGAAGGTGCCCACATGCTCGCGGGCTCCGTCGAGGAACGCGGCGAGCAGGACGCCTACGGCCATCGCAAGCTCGGCGGGATCGGCATGGTCACCGGCGACATGCTGAAGCAACTGACCGGCGAGGACATCGTCTACCAGCAGGTCTCCTACCTGATGCGCTCCGGTGTCCCCGACGCGCTGGATCTGATGGTGGCGGTCAACTACGCCAACATGACGTTGAACCTGATCGACCGCCACGAGCCGGGCCGGATGGTCGCGCTCCAGCGTGGGATGTACACGTCGGTTCCGATCGACACCATCGGGAAAGGCATCAAGCGCGTCGATGTCGACGCCCTCTACGACTCGACGGCCTACCGCCCGCTGATCCGCGAGGTCGAGGGCATGCCGATGTTCCTGTACTGAGGGAGCGGCCATGGATTCACCGGACGGATCATCTACCGGCAACGCCTGATCGCCGAGGGTGAGCGGACGGTGTAGCGCGCCCGGGGCGCGCCTCGGCCATGACGTCGGCGACCGGTCGCAGCGCCATCCACCAGACCGGCGACCGTGGCCGTTGGAATCCCTTTTCGACGAGGTTCGGGAACCGGCTCAACGGCGTGAACTCGACCTTGCCGGCGCGCACCCCGACCATCGCCGACGTCCGACTGCCGGCGAGGGCTTCGTCGATCAGTCGGTCGACGCCGGCCGAGGCCAGCCTGGTGGCGTGGATCCGGTCGAACGGCGACGGGGCGCCACCCTGCTGGACGTGGCCGAGGATCGCCCGGCGCACGTCGAACCGGCCACCGCTCTCGTGGGCGAACAGTGACTCGACGAAGCTGGACGTGAACACCTCGTCGGCGCGCTCGCCGCGTATCACGAGGCCAAGCCGCTTGCCGAGATCGAAGCCGGTTCGCAGTGCCTCGAGGTCGTCCTGCAGGCGATCCAGCGTGATGCCCTCTTCGGGGAGGTAGACCCGCTCGGCGCCCGTCGCCAAGCCGCCGATCAGTGCGAGGTAGCCGCAGTCGCGGCCCATCACCTCGACGACGAAGCAGCGGTGCAGGGCGACGGCCGACTGCTTGATCTTGTCGACGTCGGTCGTGATGCTGTTCAGCGCCGTGTCGGCACCGATGCTCAGGTCGGATCCCGGCAGGTTGTTGTTGATCGAGGCGGGGATGCACACCATCGGGAGGTCGAGCCCGGGATGTTCACCGGCGCGGGTGCTCAGCGCATGGGCGGCGACGTAGCCGGCCCAGCCGCCGATCAGCAGGACACCATCGACGGCGTGGGCCTCGAGCTGGGTGGCGATGCGGGCGATGTCGTCGGGCGTGGGCACGAAGCGGTCGGTGCCCAGGTCGGCGCCGGGTCGCGACACCCAGCCGCTGACACTCATCCACGTCATCTCCTCGACGCGGCCCTCGGCCAGCCCGCGGAACCCGTCGCGGACGGCCAGCAGCGTGTGGCCGCGGTCCATCCCCACGCGCACCGCCACGCGCACGGCCGTGTTCATCCCGGGGGCGGGCCCACCGGCGTGGAGCACGGCCAGTCGCAGCGCCCGCTGGCCGGGTTCGGCGCGGCGCGGCCGTGCCTGGGTCATCGTCCGCAGCAGCCGGTGCGAGTTGCGGAAGCTTCCACCGCGCAGCCGCATCGCCTCCTCGCTGTCCCGATCGGCGATTGCGCCGGCGATCGATCGTGTCGCGGCGACGCACTCGAGCAGCGGCGACGAGCGCACGCGGTGGCCGCGGATGCCGATCAGTTGCGGCTCGTCGTTCGGCGAGTCGAGGAGCTGGCGAACGGCGGCGTACCCGAGCACGGTGCCCAGGTAGCGGTCGAACGCGCTCGGCGCGCCGCCCCGCTGCACGTGCCCGAGGATGGTCACGCGGGTGTCGTCGCCGAGGCGCTCGAGAAGGACCTCTCGCACATGGTCGGCCGTCACCGGCTCACCCCGATCGTCGCGAGCTCCTTCGGCGACGAGCACGATGCTCGCCCGCCGGCCGACGCCGCGTCCTGCACGCAGGACGTCACACATCGTCGTCTTCCCAGTTCTCGTCGGGAGGGCTCTCCGGGATCAGCACGAAGTTGGCACCCGTCGCCAGGCCTCCCATGAGGGCCAGGTACCCGCAGTTGCGTCCCATCACCTCGATCACGAACGTGCGCTGATGACTCGACGCCGTGCTCTGGATGGCGTCGACGGCCTCGGTGATGCGGTGCAGTGCGGTGTCAGCACCGATCGTCATGTCGGTGCCGACCATGTCGTTGTCGATCGATCCGACGAGGCCGACGAGCGACATGTTGCGGTGCGCATCGGCGTGTGCCTGGTCGATGTGCCCTTCGGCCACCAGCTCGTCGAGCAGGTCCGGCCACTGCGTGCGCAACTCGGCTGCGCCGCTGAGGCTGCCGTCGCCGCCGATGACGACCAGGGAGTCCACACCGCGCTCGACGAGGTTGCGCGCCGCCTGGCGCTGGCCCGCGCGCGTGCGGAAGTCGGCGCTGCGGGCGGTGCCGAGGGCGGTCCCTCCCTCCTGCAGGATGCCGCCGACATCGGCCGAGGACAGCGCCCGGATGTGGTCGCCGCCGTCGACGAGACCCTGCAAGCCCTCGTACACCCCGAACACGTCGAGGCCGGCGTCGAGCGCCGTGCGCACGACAGCCCGCACCGCGGCGTTCATCCCGGCGGAGTCGCCTCCGCTGGTGAGCACTGCGAGTTTGGACGGCACCGGAGCCAACCTATGTCAGCGGGAGTCGGCGGCGCCCGCCGACGCTTCAGCGGCTCCAGACCTCGCTGACGCCGCGCAGGGGTGTGCGCAGGATCGTCCGGGCGAGCGAGCAGTCGAGGCGGCAGTCGAGCGGACGGCCCGGCGGGGCGGCGACGCCATTCACCGAGTGGCCGGTGATCGCCTCGGCGAAGGCGTGCCGCGAGAGGCCTTCTGGCCCGGCGACGTGGAGCATGCCGGCGACGTCGTGGCGGCACAGCTCGACGAGCGCCGCGGCGAGGTCGTCGACCTGGACCGGGCAACGCAGCTCGTCGGTGTAGAAGACGCCGGAGGGGTCGGCGGCTGCCACCTCGTGCGGGCTCGGAGGTCGACCGGGACCGCCGTAGATCAGCGAGGTGCGCACGACGACGGCGCCGGGAGCGCACCGCAGCACGGCCTTCTCCGCGTCGGCCTTCGTGCGGCCGTAGTCAGTGACCGGGGAGGCTGCGTCGTCCTCCCGGTACGGGCGGCCGAGCCGACCGTCGAACACCACGTCGGTCGACACGTGGACGAGTCGGGCGCTGCCCGAGGCCGCGGCCACCGCTGTGCTGCCGTCGACGTTGACGGCCCGCGCCGTCGGGCCGTCGCGCACGTACGCCGTGTGCACGATGGCGTCCGGGCGCAGCCGGTCGACGAACGCGACGACCGCCGGCGCGTCGCGCACGTCGAGGTGCGCCGAGCCGATGGCGGTGACGTCCCATCCGTCACGCCGGCCGACCTCGGCGACGACGGCGCCGAGGTACCCGGTGCCGCCCGTCACCAGGAGACGACTCACACCACCACCCGGACGGCGATCGGTGGGCGCAGCACGTGGCGGGCGCGGAGGTGGTTGCACAGGGCCCGCAGCACCATCCACACCCCGACGGCCGCCCAGATCGCCCCGATGCCGGCGTCGGTCACCATCAGCACGGCACCGATCGGCAGCATCGACACGAGGTAGGCGAGGGCGGCGTAGCCGAGGAAGCGGTAGTCGGCGGCGCCGATGAGCACGCCGTCGTAGGCGAAGGCGATGGCCGCGGGGACGAGCATCGCGGCCAGCCACCAGAGGGCGGTCGTCGCTCGTTCGACGACGGCGGCGTCGGCGGTGAAGGCATCAGGCAGCACGGGCGCAAGGGCGGCAAGGGCGATGGCGAACGCCGCGCCGGCGATGATCGACAGCCGCACGCAGCGGTTGGACAGGTCAGCGGCGCTGGCGACCGATCCCTGGCCGAGCTCGTCGGCGACGAGGGTCTGGGCGGGGATCGCCAGGGCGTCGAGGACGAGGGCGAGGAAGATGAACATGCTGGCGGCGATCTGGTGAGCGGCGAGCGTGGGCTCGTCGACGCGAGCGGCGATGGCCGTCGCGCCGGTGGTCACCGCCAGCATCGAGCCGACGCGCAGCAGCAGGTGGCGGCCGGCGGAGAGCAGCGGGGCCATGCCGTGCCAGCTCGGCCTCCGGTGCGTCGCGACCTGGAAGTGGCGGCGGACCATGAGGAGGAAGGCGACGCCGGCACCGACCTGGGCGATCACGGTCGACCACGCCGAACCGGGGACGCCCCAGTCGAAGCCGAACACGAACAGCACCTCGAGCACGGCGTTGACGAGGTTGGCCACGAGCAGGACGACCAGCGGTGACCGGTAGTCGGCAGCGCCGCGCTGCACGCCCACCGCGCCCATCGACACGAGGACGAACGGCAGACCGATCGCCCCGATCCGTAGGTAGGTGACGCCGAACTCGAAGACGTCGCCACTGGCACCGAGCCAGCGCGGCGACGAACGGCGCCGCCAGGGCGACGAGCGGCGCCACGACGAGGCCGACGAGCGCCGACAGCCACATCGTCTGCACGGCGACGTCGGCGGCCGCGCTCGGCCGGCCAGCGCCGAGCCGGCGGGCCACGCGCTCGGTCGTGCCGTACGTCAGGAAGTTGCAGCCGGCGACGACGAGGGCGAGCACGGTGGCGGCGACGGCCAGTCCGCCGAGCTGAGCCGTGCCGAGGCGACCGATGATCGCCGTGTCGACGAGCACGTAGAGCGGCTCGACCGCCAGGCTGCCGAGCGCCGGGACGGCGAGCCCGATGATCCTGCGGTCGGTCGGGTTCACCCGTCCGCGCTGAGGAAGCCCACCGCGTCGTAGGCCCGGCGCAGCGTGACCGAGGCGACGGCGCGGGCCTTGTCAGCGCCCTTGCGCAGCAGCGCGGCCAGCTCGCCCGGGTCGCCGGCGAGCTCGCGGTAGCGCTCCTGGATCGGCGTGAGCAGCTCGATCACGGCGTCGGCGGCGTCGGACTTGAGCGGCCCGTACTGGGTGTATCCCTTGGCCAGCGCGTCGGGCTTCTGTCCCGTGGCCGCGCCGAGGATCTCCAGCAGGTTGCTCACGCCCGGCTTGGTCGCGGGGTCGTAGCGGACCTCGTTCTCCGAGTCGGTGACGGCCCGCTTGAACTTGCGGTTGATGATGTCAGGATCGTCGAGCACCTGGATCGACCCGCTCGACTCGAGCGACTTGGACATCTTGGCGACCGGATTGAGCAGGTCCATGACGCGAGCGCCGACCGGGGGAGTGACGGCCTCGGGGACGATGAACGTCTCGCCGAAGCGGTGGTTGAAGCGGATGGCGATGTCGCGCGTGATCTCGACGTGCTGGCGCTGGTCGTCGCCCACCGGCACGTGGTTGGCGTCGTACAGCAGGATGTCCGCGGCCTGGAGCGCGGGATAGGTGAACAGGCCGGCGGACACGAAGTCCCGCTGGGACGCCTTGTCCTTGAACTGGGTCATCCGCGACAGCTCGCCGTAGCTGACCGTGCACTCCATCACCCACGCCAGCTGGCTGTGCTCGGCGATGTGACTCTGCACGAAGACGGTCGCCACGTCGGGGTCGAGACCGACGGCGAAGAGCATCGCGGCGAGCTCGACGGTGCGCTGGCCGATGACGCCGGGCTCGTCGGTCACCGTGAGGGCGTGGAGGTCGACGATCCCGTGGAAGGCATCGTGTTCGTGCTGACGCTGCACCCACTGATGCAACGCCCCGAGGTAGCTCCCCAGGTGGACGTCACCCGTCGGTTGGATGCACGACAGCACTCTCGTCACGGCAGCAGGGTACCCATGGGGGCCTCAGTCCCATTGGAGTGTTGGAGGACCGGCGTCCGCGCTTCCAGCACTCGGATGGCCTAGCTTTTCGCCGGATGGCGATCGACGTTGCGGCGGAGCTGCCCGATCGGACCTATGAGGGTCCCTTCGACCTGCTGTTGCAGCTGATCCTCGCCGAGGAGGTCGACATCCACGAGGTCAGCCTGGCCAGGATCGTCGACGCCTACCTCGACGAGATCGAGCGCATGCAGTCGCTCGACCTCGACGTCGCCACCGAGTTCCTGCTGATCGCCGCCACGCTCGTCGAGCTGAAGGCCCGGCGGCTGCTCCCCGGCCGCGCCGACGTCGAGCTCGACGACGAGCTGGCCCTTTGGGAGGAGCGCGACCTCCTGCTGGCCCGCCTGCTGGAGTGCAAGACGTTCAAGGACGTCTCCCGGCTGTTCGGCGCGCTCGCCGAGGAGGCCGGACGCAGCTTCCCGCGGCGGGTCGGGCCGGACGAGCGCTTCGCCGGACTGGCGCCCGATCCGCTCGCCGGGCTGACCCCGATGCGCCTGCGCGACGCTGCGTTGACCGCCTTGACGCCGCGCCCGGTGCCGAAGATCGACCTGTTCCACGTCGCCCCGATCCGCGCCAGCGTGGCCGACGCCGTCGCCGAGCTCGTCGACGAGCTGCCGCGCTCCGGGCGCATCACGTTCGCCCGGCTGACGTCCGAGCTGGTCGAGCGCCTCGACGTCATCGTCCGCTTCCTCGCCGTGCTCGAGCTGTACAAGCAGGGACTCGTCGAGGTCGACCAAGCCGACCGCTTCGGTGAGATCGGCATCGAGTGGTGCGGTGCCGACGACGTCACGGGCGCGCTCGACATCGACGACTACGAAGGGTAGAGACGTGAACGACGAGCCCCTCCGCGCCATCGAAGCCGTCGTGCTGGTGGCCCACGACCCGGTGCCGCCAGAGCTGCTGGCCCAGCTGCTCGAGCAGCCGTTGGCCGACATCGAGCGGTGGTGCGACGAGCTCGCCGCCGCCTACGAGGCCGACGGTCGCGGCTTCCAGCTCGTCCGGGTCGCCGGCGGCTACCGCTACCAGACCCATCCCGACCTCACGCCGTACGTCGAGCGCTTCGTGCTCCACGACCAGCGCGCCCGCCTCTCCGGCGCGGCGCTCGAGACGCTGGCGATCGTCGCCTACAAGCAGCCGATCTCGCGCGCCCAGATCGCCTCGATCCGCGGCGTCGACCCAGACGGCGTGCTGCGCACGCTGCAGGGCCGCGGCTACATCGACGTCGCCGGCCGCGACACGGGTCCCGGCCAGGCCGTGCTCTACGGCACGACGCCGACGTTCCTCGAGAAGCTCGGCCTCGACCGCATCGACGAGCTGCCGCCCATCGCCGACCACATCCCCGGCGCCGACGTGGTCGAGGCCCTCGAGGCCGGGCTACGGCTCCCCCCTTCGTGACGAGTCGTGGATGAGCGCCTGCAAAAGGTCCTTGCCACGCGGGGCTGGGGCAGCCGGCGCGTGTGCGAGGAGCTGATCGCCGACGGCCGGGTGACGGTGAACGGCGAGGTCGCCGTGCTGGGACGACGTGTCGATCCTGAGGTCGATCTCGTCGAGGTCGACGGGGCGCCGGTCGGCACCAAGGCCGGCCTCGTCCACTACCTGCTCAACAAGCCACGTGGTGTCGTGACCACCGCGCGCGACACCCACGGGCGCCCGACCGTCGTCGAGCTGGTTCCCGGTGAACCGCGTGTGTTCCCGGTCGGCCGGCTCGACGCCGACACCGAGGGCTTGCTGCTCTTGACCAACGACGGCGAGCTGGCCAACCGCATCGCCCACCCGCGCCACGGGATCGACAAGGAGTACCTGGCGACGGTGGCTGGCGGGGCCGTCGCCGCCGGTGCCGTTCGCCGGCTCCGCGATGGCGTCGAGCTGGACGACGGCCCGACCGCACCGGCCAAGGTCTCCCAACCGAGCCCCGGCGTCCTGCGGATCACGATCCACGAGGGCCGCAATCGACAGGTCCGGCGCATGTGCGACGCCGTCGGCCATCCGGTGACCCGCCTCGTGCGCACCCGCATCGGCCCGATCCAGGACCGCCGCTTGAAGCCTGGAGCATGGCGGCCGCTCACGCCCGACGAGCTGCGATCGCTGGCGGCGGCAACGACCTGAGGCTGAGAGCAGCCCGCCGGTACGCTTCGCGCCCGTGGAGCGGCGTGCCAACGTCATCGGGCACCGACGTGCCAACGTCATCGGGCTGGGCTTGATCGGGGGGTCGATCGCCCTCGCCCTGCGCGAGAACGGCTGGCACGTCAGCGGCGATGACATCGACGCCACGCGCGTCGAGGCGGCCACGGCGCTGGGCTGTGTCGACGCCGCCGGCCTCGATCCCGACGCCGGCATCACGTTCGTCGCCGTGCCGGTGCTCGCCGTCGCCGACCAGGTCAAGCGGGCGCTGGCCGAGACCGCAGGTGTCGTCACCGACGTCGGCGGGGTCAAGAGCGCAATCTCCGCCGCCGTCAACGACCCGCGCTTCGTCGGTGGCCACCCGATGGCCGGCAGCGAGCTGGACGGCCTCGATGGCGCCGACGCGGCGATGTTCAGCGGCGCCGTCTGGGTCCTCACGCCCGTCGCCGGCACCGACGACGTGACGTTCGCCCACGTCGCCGGCGTCGTCGCCGAGCTCGGCGCCGAGGTGGTGGCGATGGGGCCGGATCGTCACGACGAGATGGTCGCGGTCGTCAGCCACGTGCCCCACCTGACCGCGGCCAGCCTGATGGGTGTCGCCGCCGACCGTGCCGAGGAGCACGCCGCCCTGCTGCGCCTGGCCGCCGGCGGGTTCCGCGACATGACGCGTGTCGCCAGCGGCCAGCCGGACATCTGGTTGGACATCTGCGCGGAGAACCGCCCGGCGATCATCTCAGCGCTCGACGCGCTGCTCGACCGGCTCGGCGAGATGCGCGAGTTCGTGCGCTCCGACGCCCGTGACGACCTCCAGCGACGTCTGCAGCAGGCTCGCGTCGCGCGGACCAACTTGCCGGTCCACGCCACTCATCCCGACGAGCTGGCGGAGGTGCGCATCCCGATCCCGGACCGCACGGGCGCGGCGGCGGAGATCTTCACCCTGGCCGCCGAGCTGGGGGTGAACATCGCCAGCTTCGAGGTCGTCCACCTCGCCGAGAGCAACGTCGGTGTCGCCGTCGTGCTGGTGGCCGCCGACGTCGCCGACCTCTACCGCGGCGGATTGCTGGCCCGCGGCTTCCGCCCGGCTGTCACCCGCCTGAGCTGACGTGGCTGACGTGCTCCTGCGAACGGCCAGCGGACCGCTCGACGCCGTGGTGACGGTGCCGGGTTCCAAGAGCATCGCCAACCGGGCGCTCGTCTGTGCCGCCCTGGCCGACGGCGTCAGCACGCTGCGCGGCGTGCCGCCGGGCGACGACACCCAGGCGATGGTCCGCTGCCTGTCCGACCTCGGCGTCGCATTGTCGGTCGAGGGCGAGGAGGCCGCCGTCACCGGGAGCAGCGGCCGGCTGCGGCCGGGTCCCGTCCGCCTCGACGCCATGCTCGCCGGGACCACCTCGCGTTTCGTCACGGCAGTGGCCGCGCTCGCCGAGGGCCCGGTCACCGTCGATGGGGCACCGCCGCTTGCGGCGCCGGCCGATGGGCCCGCTCCACGACGCCCTCACCAAGCTGGGCGCCGGCGTGGACTCCGACGGGCACCTGCCGGTGACCGTGCGCGGACCGCTGCGCCGCGGCGGCAGCCTCGACGTCGCCGGCGACGTGTCCAGCCAGTTCCTCACCGCACTCATGCTCGTCGGGCCGTTGCTCGAGGGTGGCCTGCACCTCCACCCGACGACGCCGCTGGTGTCGGCGCCGTACCTGTCGGTGACGGCCGAGGTGATGGCGGCATTCGGGGTCGCCGGCGTCGGGTGGGGGAGGACCACATCGACGTGCCCGAGGGGCGCTACGCCGGCATCGTGTTCGACATCGAGCCGGACGCCTCGTCGGCCAGCTACCCCCTCGCCATGGCGGCGGTCGCCGGTGGCCGCGTCGAGGTCAGCGGGCTGCACCGCCACAGCCTGCAGGGTGACGCCGCGTTCGTCGACCTGCTCGCCCGGATGGGCTGCACCGTCGGCGATGGGCGCAGCGGACTGGCGGTCGAACGGGATCCGCAGGTGCCACTGCATGGCGTCGACGTCGACATGGCCGGCATCTCCGATCTGGTGCCGACGCTGGCCGTGGTCGCCGCCACCGCGGCGACACCGACGACCATCGGCGGCGTCGGGTTCATCCGCCGGAAGGAGAGCGACCGCCTCGGCGACCTCGCCGCGGAGCTGACCAAGTTGGGCGCACGCGTTCACGTCGAATCCGACGGCCTGCACGTCGAGCCAGCGTCGTTGCACGGCGCCGAGCTGGACACGCACGACGACCATCGCCTGGCGATGGCGTTCGGCGTCCTGGCGGCCGCCGTCGAGGGCGTCAGCATCGACGACCCGGACGTGGTCACCAAGAGCTGGCCGGACTTCTGGTCCGTCCGTGAGACGATCATCGGATGACCGTGGTCGCCGCCTTCGACGTCGACGGCACGGTGACGACCGCGCGACTGCGTCGTGCCGTTCCTTCGGCGTGTCGCCGGCACGGCGCCGATGGCGGCGCGACTGGGCCGGTCGATCCACCGGCTGGTCCCGGCGCTGGCGCGTCGCGACCGCGACACGCTGAAGGCGGTGGCGACGCGGGCGGTGTTCACAGGACGACCGATCGCCGAGGTCGAGGCGGCCGGCGCGTCGTTCGCCGCGCACATCGCCCGCCACATGCTGCGACCCGACGCCGTCGAGCGCATCCGCTGGCACCGGGAGGAGGGTCATCGCGTCGTGTTCGTGTCGGCGTCCTACGCGGTGTACCTGCGGCCGCTCGCCGACCGCTTGGGGGTCGACGGCGTGGTGGCGACCGAGCTCGAGGTCGATGCCGACGGGCGGTGCACGGGCGCCCTCGTCGACGGCAACTGCCGTGGGCCGGAGAAGGCGCGGCGCTTGCTCGCCTGGCTCGACGCCAACCACGGCGGCCGCGATGCCGTGGAGCTGTGGGCCTACGGCGACTCGCCGGGCGACCGCGAGCTGCTGGCCGCCGCCGACAGGCCGGTGTGGGTGTGAGGACGTCCGTGCCCGGCGCCGACGTCGTCGACCCCTCGCTGCTGCACGGGCTGGTGCGCACGGCGCGGCCGAAGCAGTGGATGAAGAACGTCCTCGTGTTCGCCGCGCCCGGCGCCGCCGGCGTGCTCGACAACACCAGCGACCTCCTCAAGACGCTGGCGGCGTTCGTGGCCTTCTGCCTGGCCGCCAGCGGGGTGTACTTCTGGAACGACGCCCTCGACGTCGAGGCCGACCGGCTGCACCCGACGAAGCGCTTCCGGCCGGTCGCCGCCGGCACCGTCCCGGTCACCACCGCCAAGGTCGTCGGCTCGCTGCTCGTCGTCCTCTCCCTCGGCGCGGCGGCGCTCACCGGGCGCTGGGAGACAGTCGCCGTCGTCGCCGTCTACGTCGTGCTCGTGATGCTCTACAGCGCCTGGCTCAAGTACATCGCCGTGGTCGACATCGTGACGGTGGCGTCCGGCTTCGTGCTGCGCGCCGCCGGTGGTGCCGTCGCCGTCGGCGTGCCGATGTCCAACTGGTTCGTGCTGGTCACCGTGTTCGGTTCGCTGTTCATCGTCGCCGGCAAGCGCTACGCCGAGCTGCGCGAGATCGGCGACGACGCCCAGCTCGTGCGGGCGACGCTCGCCGACTACACGCCCAGCTACCTGCGCATCGTGCTCATCGTCGCGTGCGGCGCGGCCCTGCTCAGCTACTGCCAGTGGGCGTTCGAGACCAGCGACCGGACTGCCGCCGAGTGGCCGTTCTACGAGCTGTCGATCGTGCCCATGCTCACCGCCCTGCTGCGCTACGCGCTGGTGCTGGAGCGAGGTCGAGGCGCCGCGCCCGAGGAGGTCTTCGCCAGCGATCGCGTGCTGCAGCTGCTCGGCGCGGCATGGGTGATCCTCTTCGGCCTCGCCGTGTACGGGCGATGACTGCGACACCCGACGATGCCCTGGCGCTGGCCGCCGACGCCGAGGGCTGGATGAGCGACGACCAGGGCCGGCGCCTGTACGCCGCAGCGACACGCTGCCCGGCCGGCGGCCGGATCGTCGAGATCGGCAGCTTCCAGGGTCGCTCCACGATCGTGCTGGCGTCCGGCGCGCCGTCCAGCGTCGAGATCGTGGCGATCGACCCGCACGCCGGCAACGATCGCGGTCCGCAGGAGATCGCCGGCTACGTCGACGAGGCGGCAGGCGACCGGGCGACGTTCGAGGCCAACCTCGCCCGCGCCGGCGTCGCCGAGCGGGTGCGCCACGTCGCCCGCTTCTCCGACGCCGCCCACGCCGAGGTCGACGACCCGATCGACGTGCTCTACATCGACGGCGCCCACCGCTACGGCCCTGCCCGCGCCGACATCCGTGACTGGGGACGGCGGGTGGGCGACGGCGGGACGATGCTGATCCACGACTCGTTCTCCTCGATCGGCGTGACCCTGGCCATCGTGCGCGAGCTGGTGTTCGGCCGGCGCTTCCGCTACGTCGGCCGATCGCGGTCGCTCGCCGAGTACCGCGCCGACCTGTCCGGCGGTGATCGCGCCGGCAACGCCGTGCGCCAGCTCGCCCAGCTCCCGTGGTTCGTCCGCAACGTCGGCCTCAAGGTGCTCCTCTCGCTGGGCTACGGCAAGCTCGCCCGCCGCCTCGGCCTGCGCCGAGCCGGAGTGGCCGTACTGACGGGACCCGCTCGGTAGGCTCGCCCGGCTGTGACCCCGGATCGTTCGTTGCTCACCGGTTGGGGTCGCACCGCGCCGTCGGCCGCCGAAGTGGTCGAGGTCGGGCGCACCGAGGGCGTGATCGCTGCCGTGAAGGAGCTCCCCGCACGCGGCGGGATCGCCCGTGGCATGGGTCGCTCCTACGGTGACGCCGCCCAGAACGGTGGCGGCACGGTGCTGCGGCTCGTCGGTCACGCCCACGACTCGGTCATCGACGAGGCTGCGGCGACCGCCACGGTGCCGGCGGGCGTCAGCCTCGACGAGCTGCTGCGCGTGATCGTCCCCCGCGGCTTCTTCGTGCCCGTGTCACCCGGCACGCGCTTCGTCACGGTGGGCGGTGCCGTCGCCAGCGACATCCACGGCAAGAACCACCACCTCGACGGCTCGTTCGGCACCAACGTGCTGCGGCTGCGCCTGCTGCTCGCCGACGGCTCGATCGTGGAGGTCTCGCCGGACGAGCGCCCAGAGCTGTTCTGGGCGACGGTCGGCGGGATGGGACTCACCGGGATCATTGTCGATGCAACGATCCGCCTGCTGCCGATCGAGACCAGTCGCTGCGCCATCGACACCGAGCGCATGCCCGACCTGGAGTCGCTGCTCACGGCGATGGAGGAGGGCGACCGCTACCACCGCTACTCCGTGGCCTGGATCGACCCGATGGCCAAGGGCCGGCACCTCGGTCGCAGCGTGCTCACCCGCGGCGACCACGCCAGGGCCGACCAGCTCCCGCCGCGGCTGGCCGTCGACCCGCTGGCGTACGACCCGCACCAGCGCATCACGGTGCCGCCCGTCGTGCCGCCGCCCGGGGTGATCAACCACGCCACGATCAAGGCGTTCAACGAGCTGTGGTACCGCAAGGCACCGCGCCGGCGCATCGCCCAGATCGTGTCGATCCCCGGCTACTTCCACCAGCTCGACTCGGTCGGCTCGTGGAACCGGCTGTACGGGCGCCACGGCTTCGTCCAGTACCAGTGCCTGCTCCCGTTCGGCGCCGAGGGCGCGCTGCGCGAGGCGATGGAGCGCCTGGCGGCATCCGGCGCGCCGAGCTTCCTCGGCGTGCTCAAGCGCTTCGGCGCGGCCAACCCGGCGCCGCTCAGCTTCCCGGCGCCCGGCTGGACGCTCGCCCTCGACGTGCCTGCCGGCCGGCACGGCCTGGCCGGCCTGCTGCACGGCCTCGACGACGTGGTGCTCGACGCCGGCGGCCGGCACTACCTCGCCAAGGACGCCCACACGACGCCGGCGGCGATCCGCCGCGGCTACCCACGGCTCGACGAGTGGCGGGCGGTGCGCGCCGAGCGTCGACCCGGCGGGCGTGTGGGCGAGTGACCTCAGCCGCCGGCTGCACTTGGTGGAGGACTGATGGACAACGCCCTCGCCGAACCGCAGACGATCGTGCTCCTCGGCGGCACCAGTGACATCGGCCGGGCGATCGTCGAGCGCCTCGTCACACCGGCGACGCGCACGATCGTGCTCGCCGGCCGCCGGCCGGGGGAGATGCGCAGCGACGAGCTCGCCCGGCCCGGCGTCACGGTCGACACGGTGCACTTCGACGCCGCCGACACCGACACGCACGAGGCGTTCGTCGCCGACCTCGTTGCCCGCCACGGCGACCTCGACGTCGTCGTCGTGGCGTTCGGGCAGCTCGTCGACCAGGCCGAGCTGGACACCGATCCGGCCGCCGCGGCGGCGATGGTCACGGTCAACTACACCGGTGCGGTCAGCAGCTGCCTCGCGCGTCGCCGCCCAGTTCCGCCGCCAGGGCCACGGCCGGCTCGTCGTGCTGTCGAGCGTCGCCGGCGAGCGGGTCCGCAAGGCCAACTTCGTCTACGGCTCGTCGAAGGCCGGGCTCGACGGCTTCGCCCAGGGGCTCGGCGACGCCCTCGCCGGGATCTGGGGCCAGCGTGCTCGTCGTGCGGCCCGGCTTCGTCCACTCGCAGATGACCGAGGGGATGAAGGCGGCGCCCTTCGCCACGACGCCCGCCGCCGTCGCCGACGCCACCGTCAAGGCGCTCGGTCGCGGCCGTCGCACCGTCTGGGTGCCGGCCACGCTCCGACCGGTGTTCAGCGTCTTCCGTCACCTGCCCGGCGGGGTGTGGCGGCGGATGCCACCGGGTTAGCGGCAGCGCTGGTACAGCACCGCCTGGCCGTCCTCGTAGTCGCCGACGACGCAGAAGTGGTCGCGCAGGACCTGGTTGGGCGCGTCGGAGCCGAACTCCATCGACGAGTTCGGCTCCATCCAGCCGTCCCAGAGCCCGGTCAGGATGACCCAGTCGGCAGACGCCACGTCGTCGGCGAGGCTGGAGCCCTCGGCGTTGGCCAAGCCCGGGTCCATCTCGATGTAGTACGTCGCCGGCTCGAGCTCGGGGAACAGCCAGTAGATGAACACGTCGCTGTACCACGTGCGTCGCAGGTCGCTCGGCCCGACGAGCAGGCGGTCACCGGGCTCGGCACGGCGGGCGAGCTCGTCGACGGCAGCCTGCACACCGAGGTAGGCGCGGTGGTCGCCGAGGTAGAAGTTGCGGTCGCCGCGCTGCACGGCGAACGCGCCGGGCACCTGGCCGAGGCCGACGCGCGTGTGCAGCAGGTAGTAGCGGAACGTGAACATGCCGGTGAACACGAACGTCACGGCGATGGCGACGGCGCCACCGATCGCCACGGCTGACCGACCGTCGATCCGCGGGCGCCAGCGGCGCAGCGCCTCGGTCACGGCGACGGCGCTGAACGGCAACGACACGCACGTCACCCACATCAGGTGTGCCGAGTCCGGCCGCTGCAACGCCTGCGGCAGGATGCCGACGCTGACGAGGGCGACGGCGAGCAGGGCGACCGAACGACCCGTCCGGCCACCGTCCCGACGGCGCAGCCAGACGGCGAAGCCGAGCAGCCCGGCGGCGACGACCAGCATCAGGAAGAACCACAGGAACAACGTGTGCGACGCCGACAGGTGGGGCACCTTCCACCACGGCGGGATCTCCTCGGCCACGGCCTGCAGCCCGCCGTCGAGGTGCTCCCACGACGGTGGGCGTGGCAGCTCGCGCCCGTCGCGCAGCCGGAACACGGGATCGAGCACCATCCCCTCGAACGCCTGCGCCGGACCGGCCATGACGAGGTGGACCCACAGCGGCGTCAGCCCGACGACGCCGGCGAGCACGAACGGCCGGCGGGCGTCGCGGTGGCGCCACAGCATCCAGCCGGCCATCAGCCCGACGGCGATCACGAGGTCCGGCCGGTAGGTCAGCGCCAGCCCGGCGAGCACCCGGCGACGCATCCACGCTCGCCGGCGACGGACGCCATCGAGATGGACGGCACGGACGGCGAACACGGTCGACCACAGGGTGAGGGCGAGGCCGCCGTTCCAGGCCATCGCCGTGAGGGCGATCGGCGTCATCACGTAGAACACGGCGAGGGCGCCGACGATCGTCGCCGCGACCCGACCCCACGGTCGGGCGAGGGTGAACAGGGCGAGGATGATCCCGAGGTGCTGGAGCAGGCCGAACGTGCGCTCGGCAGCGAGGCTGTGGCCGAACACGCCGAACCAGCCGGCCAGCACGTGCAGTGACCCCGGGCCGTAGAGGTGCAGGAAGTCGACGTTGGGCACGTCGCCGCGGGCAACGCGCTCGGGGAAGTAGAGCATGAAGCCCTCTTCCATCGTCCCGCCGGTGAAGCGGTACAGCCCGCGCAGCGGGATGGCGACGAGCACGCCGATCAGGGCGAGGCCGGCCCACGTCCCGACCGCGCCTGCCGCTCGTCGTCGCAGCCCGCCCGAGCCACCGAGCACGAAGGCGGTCGGATCGTCGTGGCCGTCGCTCACGGCGTCGATGTCGTCCGACGCCACCGCCGCCGCGGTCGTCGACGAGCTGTTCCACGATCGCCCGACGCTATCCGGGCAGACCGACGCGCCCGAGGGACCGCTCCGCCGCCACCTGGCGGGGGCGCAGCAGGAACGCCGCGCCGTAGAGGGCGGCGACCAGCAGCAGCAGGTTGCGGTAGCCGAAGACCAGCGACGTGTACTCGAGCAGGCCGCCGACCATCGCCCCGAGCAGGTTGGCGCCGAAGGCCGCCGTCGAGTCGACGGTGTCGCGGAACCGGCTGGCGAACACGAGGTTGGCGGCGAAGATCGGCAGGAAGGCGAGGACGATGGCGACGACCAGCCGCAGGACGTACGGCAGCTCGAGCAGCGCGCTCCCCGGCACGAGCCAGTTGACGGCGACGCTGGCGAGCAGGAAGCCGTAGAGCCATCCCGTGCGCCGGATCACGACGCGCTTGCTGATCGCCACGGCCAGCAGCACCGACACGAGCACGCCCATGAAGACGAGGGCGTTGACGAACCACGTCGTGCCGAACAGCAGGGCGAACTGCACGACGTTCTTCGTCTCCAGCAGCAGGAAGGCGACGCCCATGAAGAAGAGGTCGGCGAACGGGCGCATCTGGCGCAGCGGGCCGCCGACGGTGCGCACGGCGAGCAGGGAGAGCGCCAGCATGACGGCGATCGAGATCAGGTAGAAGCCGGGGATGCTGGGGGAGCGCAGGTACGGGAAGGGATGGTCGTCGGTCGCCGGGTCGGGCGTGCCGTCCGCGCGGGTGAACAGCTCGCCGTCGGGGCACGTGACGGCGGCCGGGTCGGTGCTGGCGACGAGCACCGACAGCGTGTCGGTGGGTGTGCTGACACACGGCGGGTTGCCGAACACGTCCTCGAGGGTGCCGGCGTAGCGCTCGACGAGCCACGGCTCGCGGTAGTAGTTGTACATGGCGAACGTGCCACCGGGGGCGAGGTGGTCGCGGTACGCCTCGACGGCCTCCTCGGTGAACAGGTAGCTCTCCAGGCGGACCGACGACTGGCCCTGCAGGAGCGTGAGGGAATCGGGCAGAGCGAGCAGGATCGTGTCCCACTCACGGTCGGTCTGCTCGAGGAAGGCGCGGCCGTCGGCGACGTGGGTGACGACGCGCGGGTCGTCGTACGGCCGGTCGGGGTGGCCGCGGCCGAGGTCGAGCAGGTCGCCGTCGATCTCGACGGCGTCGACGCGGGACGCCCCGCGGGCGTTGGCGACGGCGACGTCGTTGCCCGATCCGGCACCGATGATCAACACGTCGCCGGGGTCCTGGCGGGCGATGCGCTCGTAGACGGTCTCGTAGATCGGGTTGCCGACGGCACTGATCTGCAGCCACGTGGGGATCCCGTTGACCTCGGCGACCACGCCCTCCTGGCCGGCGATGGGGACCGTGTGCACCTTGTAGTACGGCGTCCAGCGGGTGTCCGCCTCGCTCGACTCGGCGAACGAGGAACCCGAGGGCGATGAGCAGCGGGAGCACCGTGAGGGCGATCTGTCCCAGCGCTCGCGGGCGGATGGCGACGACGAGGCCGACGACGGCGATCGCGCCCCACACGACCGGGTCGGCGCGCCAGTACGCCAGCAGGGCGAAGGCGGCGATGCCGAGCAGGCTGCCGACGAGGTCGAGCTGGTAGGCGTCGAGGTTGGCGAGCTGCTGGAAGGCGCGGGCGACGCCGTCACCGACGCACGTCATCACGGCGGCGACGGCGACGAAGACCACGGGCAGGATCACCCAGCGCGGCGGTCCCGACGTGTCCAGGCCGAAGAAGATGAGCGAGCCGCCGGCGATGCCGACCTTCACCTCGAGCAGGCGGACGAGCACGATCAGCGTGGCCAGGGCCACCGGCACGAACGGGAACAGCGACCGCCGGCCGCGGCTCGTCCACAGGAACCCGAGGCCGATGCCGAGGAAGCTGCCGAGCAGCACGACGTTGGAGAAGTACGCCAGGTACAGCACGTTGGCGCCGAGCCAGCGGATCAGCGCCAGCTCGATGAACAGCATGAGGAACGCCGTCAGGACGAGCTGCGCTCGTCGCGCTGGTGAGCCATCGACGCGCACGAGCGCCGGAGGCTACCCCGCCGGTACGATGCCGCCCTTGTGATCGAGACGAGCGCGCCCGACGCGGCGCGCCGTCACCAGCCCTGGTGGAGCCGCCCGGGCCGGATCATCGCCCTCGCCACTGCCGTCGTCGGGCTCCCGCTCGTCGTGGCGATCGTCGCCCTGCGCGGCCAGCGCTGGCACCCGGTGCTCGACCTGGCGATGACCGAGTACCGGGTGCGCGACGTCTTCGGTGCGGACACGCCGCTGATCGGGCTGCCCGGGCGCATCGGCACGTTCCCGAACCAGGGCAGCCATCCGGGACCGCTCAGCTTCTACCTGCTCGCGCCGACGTACCGCGCCCTCGGCGCGTCGTCGTGGGCGATGGAGGTCGGCACGGTCGTCATCCACCTGGCGGCGATCGCCGTGTCGCTGTGGATCGGGTGGCGCCGGCTCGGATGGCGCGGCGTCGCTGTCGTCGCCGCGCTGCTCGCCCTCGTCGTGCGCGGCTACGGGCAGCTGCCGCTGACCCAGCCGTGGAACCCGTACCTCCCGCTGCTCGCATGGATGCTCGTGCTGCTGGCGGTGTGGGCCGTGCTGTGCGGCGACCACGTCATGTTCGTGGCCCTCGTCGTCGCCGCGTCCTATTGCGCCCAGACCCACGTGCCCTATCTCGGCCTCGGCGTCGGCATGGTCGTCCTCGGCGTCGCCGGGGCGGCGTGGCACGCCCGGCGGGCGAGCGCGGCCGCTCGGCGAGCGATCGCTCCGCAGCGTGGCGTGGGGCGCCGGCATCGGCGTCGTGCTCTGGTTGCCGCCCGTCGCCGACCAGTTCACCGAGGAGCCGGGCAACCTCCGCCAGCTCGTCGACCACTTCGGCTCGCCACCGGAGACCCCGCTCGGGTTCAGCGAGGGCGTCCGTCTCGCCTTCCACCACCTCGACGTCTGGGGCGGCGTGGTCATGCAGGTCACCGGCACGGGTCGCTTCGTCGACACCACGTCGGCGTGGCGCGGCGCCGTCACGCTCGTGGTGTGGGCGGTCGCTGCGGTCGTCGCCTGGCGTGTCGGTCCATCGGCGCTGCGGTCGCTGCACGTCGTGGTCGGCGCCGGGCTCGTGCTCGGCACGGTGTCGATGGCCCGCATCTTCGGCCGGCCGTGGTTCTACCTGACGCTGTGGGCGTGGGGCGTGACGCTGCTGCTGGCCGGCGCCGTGCTGTGGACGGCCGTCGCCTGGTGGCAGCGGGCTCACCCGGACCGGCCGGTCGCGACGCGGGTCGCCCTCGCCGGTGCCGGCGTGGCGCTCGTGGCGTCGGTCGCCACCGCCGTGACGTTCGCCGGCGCCGAGCATCCCGAGGAGCGACTCAGCGACGCGGTCGGCGCGCTCGCCGGTCCGACCCATGACGCCGTCGTCGACGCAGTGGGGGAGGCGACGGGGCCGGACGGTCGCTATCTGCTTCGGTGGAGCGACGCCGCCGACATCGGCAGCCCCGGCTACGGCCTGCTCGACGAGCTCGAACGGCGCGGGCTCGACGTCGCCGCCGACGAGAACTTCCGCGTCCAGGTCACCGAGCACCGGACCCGCCGAGCCTCCGAGTCCGATGCCCAGATCCACCTGGCGACGGGGGCGTACATCGATCGATGGCGGCAGGTCCCCGGCGCCGTCGAGGTGGCGTCGTACGACCCGCGCACCGCAGCCGAGCAGGAGGAGTTCGCCGCCGTGCGCCAGTCGTTCATCGACCGGCTCACCGCCGAGGGCCTCGACGAGCTCGTGCCGCTCGTCGACGTCAACCTGTTCGGCATCTCCGTCGACACGCGCCTCAGCGCGGCCGACCACGCCGACCTCGCCCGCCTGATCGAGCTCGGTCAACCGATGTCGGTGTTCATCGCTCCCGCAGCGGCCGACGATGACCCGGGCGCGCTCTGACGCGTGCCAGTAGGCTGCCGCCCCGATGGTCGCCGCGCCCGTGTCGCCGCTCGAGCGCCAGCAGCTGGAGAGCCTGCGTGGCCCGCAGGCGACGTACTGGCACCGGATCCGCTTCGAGCTGGTCGGACGCGAGGCGGCGCGTGCCGGCGCGCGCGGCATCCTCGACCTCGGCGCCGGCGCCGGTCTGCTCGGCGACTGGCTGGCGACCGACCCACCCCGAGCTGACGTACTCGTTCGAGGAGCCGTCGGACGTGCTGCGCGATTCGCTCGTGCGCCGCTTCGGTGATGCGGCCGAGGTCGATCCCGACGGCACCGATCCCGGGCGGGACGCTCGTGGCCATGCTCGACGTGCTCGAGCACATCGCCGACGACGACGCCGCGCTGCGTGCGCTGTCGGCGCGGATGGCGCCCGGCACGACGCTGGTGATCACCGTGCCGGCGATGCAGTGGGCGTTCTCGTCGTGGGACACCGAGCTCGGCCACCATCGCCGCTACTCCCGCGGCGCAGTTGCGCTCCGTCGTCGAGGCGGCCGGCTTCGACGTCGAGTCGGTGACGTACCTGTTCCCCGAGCTGTTCCCGCTGCTCGTCGTCCGCCGGTTGCGCAGGGCGCCGCGGGAGCAGGTCGACTTCCCCCAGCTCGCACCACGGCTCGACGCCCTCGGCCACGCGGTCGCCTCGGCGACGACGGCGACGCGCCGGGTGTGGCCGTTCGGGACGTCCGTCGTGGCCGTCGCCACCCGCCGACCGTGACCGTCGTCGCCACCGCCGAGCGCCGGCTGTGGGTCGTCTGCCCGATGCTGCGCGACACCGAGTCGTACCTGCGCCTGCACGAGGAGGCCATCGCCGCCTGCCGGGCCGACGGCTGGACGGGCGAGCTGCGCTTCGTCGTCGTCGACGACTCCGCCGGCACCGACCACGAGGTCGCCCAGCTCGCCGCCCATCCCGACGTCACCGTGCTGACGCCGCCGTTCGGCCTCGGCCACCAGCGGGCGATCGTCTACGGGCTGCGCTCGATCGCCGCCGATGTGGCGCCCGACGATGTCGTCGTCACGATGGACTCCGACGGCGAGGACCAGCCGAAGGACCTGCCGCGCCTCGTCGACACCTTGAACGAGCACCGGCGCCGCGCTCGTGCTGGCCCAGCGCACCAAGCGCGCCGAGCCGCTCGGGTTCCGCGCCATGTACGTCTGCTTCCGGCTGCTGTTCCGCGTGCTCACCGGGCGGACGATCCGCTCCGGCAACTTCGCCGCCCAGCGCGGCGAGTCGCTGGTGGCGACGATCGACCACCCCAGCTTCGACCTGTGCTACTCGGCGACGCTGCTCGCCCTGAAGCGGTCCACCGAGACCGTGCCGTGCGCGCGCGGGCCCCGCTTCGCCGGGACGTCGCGCATGAACCGGTACGCGCTCGTCGCCCACGGCATGCGCATGCTGCTGCCGTTCTCGGAGAACATCGCCGTGCGCATGCTCGTGCTCGCCGCGGCGAGCTTCGTCGGTCTGGTGACGTTCCTCGTGCTGCTGGCGACGAACGTCATCGGTGATCCGCTGACGGCGGCGATCCTCGCCCCGTGCATCGCCCTGGCGGTGCTCTTCCTCGCCGCCTTCACCGGGTTCGTCGTGCTGTTCTCCGGCTTCAGCCAGGCGTCGGCGATCGCCATGAAGGGTGTGACGGTGCCGGTGCCTCGACGCAGCGAGCCGGCGTCCGTCGAGGTGGCGTGACGATCGTCGCGCCCGACGTCGTCGGACAGCCGTGCCGACGGCGTCGACGCCGATCGCGTCGACGGCGAGCCGCCGCGCGTCGTGCGCGCCGTGCTCGTCGCCGTCGTGATCCTGCCGATCGTCGTCGCCGTCGTCCGTGCGCTGCTCCACGACTGGTTCCCCATCGGCGACTCGGCGCTGCTGTACATCCGCGCCCGCGACGTCGCCACCGAGCACCACCCGTGGCTCGGCTCGTGGACGTCGGCGTCGCTCGAGCGTCGGCGAGAACATGAACAACCCCGGGCCGCTCTACGACGACCTGCTGGCGCCGATCGCCCGGCCGCTGCCGTTCTCGTCGGCGGCGGCCATCGCCGTGGGCGCCGTCAACGTGGCCTGCGTGCTCGTCATCTCGGCGGTGTCGCGTGCCGTCGGCGGCTGGGCGATGCAGCGCTGGATGCTGGTGGCCTGCGCGGCGATGTCGTGGGTGCTCGGCAGCGAGCTGCTGATCGACATCTGGCAGGCCCACGCCCTGCTGCTGCCGTTCCTGCTCTACCTCGTGGTGATGATCGCCCTGGCGTGCGGCCAGGCACGGTGGATCCCACTCGCCGCCGGCGTGGCGTCGGTGCTCGTGCAGACGCACATCAGCTACGTGTTCGCCCTGACGGTCGTCACCGTGACCGCGCTCGCCGTGCTGGCGGCGACCCGGTGGCCGCCGGGCAGCTGGCGCTTGGCGGCGCGGCGCTGCGCTCGAAGGTGACGGTGTGGACCGTCGTCGTGCTCGTGGTGTGCTGGGCCCAGCCGGTGTGGGAGCAGCTGTTCGGCCCCGGCAAGGGCAACCTCGCCCGCCTGCTGACGAACGCGTCCGGCGGCGACGTGCAGCTCGGTCCGGCGCTCGGCGTCCGCCTGAGCGGCAACGTGCTGCCGCAGCCGCTGTGGCAGTTGCGCATCGGGCTTCTCCGAGCCTCGTTCCCGCGCGCCGGCACGCGTCGAGGACGACGGACGGGCCGGTCGTCGACGTCGTCGCCGCCGCTCGTCAGCGGACTGGGCGGCGCTGACCGTGCTGGTGGCGCTCGTCGCCGTCCTGGCCGGCGCTCGGCTGGGCACTACACGACGTCGGCGCACGACCTCGTCGGCGGCGTGCTGGGTCACGGCCGGTGCCGTCGTCGGCGCGCCGGCATGCCTCGTCCCTGGTCACCGTCGGGTTCGTTCTTCGCCCCCCACCACGTCCGCTGGCTGTGGACGCCTGGCGGTGCTCGTCAACGTCGTCGTGCTGTGGGCGCGTCGCCGATCTGATCGCCCTGCGCTGGCGCCGCTGGGCGACGGCGGTGTCCGATCGCGCCGATCGCACTGGCGGTCGTGCTGTCGGTCGCCGCCGTGCCGTACCTCGCCCAGCCGCAGGGCCCGGTCGCCGACTACGCGGCGATGCCGGCGTTGCGCCGTGTGTTCCGCGAGCTCGAACCGCTGCGCGCCGGGGAGCCCGTCGTCTACGACCTCACCGGCGTCCGTGGTCTTCGAGCCCTACAGCTCGGCGGTGATGATGCGCCTCCAGGAGCTGGGCATCGAGTTCCGCGTCACCGACGAGGGCATGGTCCGCCAGCTCGGCGAGTCCCGCCGCGCCGACGGCACCGAGACCACGCGCGTGTTCCAGCTCGAGCACGCCGCGGCGCTGGACTACAGCGGACCGGCGTGCCGCGTGGCGATCGCCAGCGCGCTGGACCCCGCCGAGGAGGCCGAGGCCGCCGCCGACCTCGACGCCCTCGCCGCGGCGCTCGCCCGCGGTGACGTGACCGTCGACCTCGACGCCGTCGACCCGGCCGCGCGCGAGGCGGTGCAGGCGGCAATCGGTGAGGATCCGGCGCTCACCCGGCGGCTGATCATGGACGGCACGCTCGACGACGCGCTGGTGGGCGACACCGAGCTGATCGCCACGATCGAGCTCATCCGGGCGTGGGTGGGCTCGACGTACGCCCTGTTCGCCGAGGGGCTGCCGAGCTGTCCGACGGCGACCTGACCGAGGCGAACCCGATCACCGCGAGGGAGACGGCGGCGAACAGGCCGAGGCCGTGCAGCCACTCGAACCGCACGGGCCAGCCGGCGTCGGGCCACGGTCGCTCGGTGCGCACGACGTCGACGATCACGGCACCGATCACCGTCAGGATCCCCATCGTGACGAGTCCGGCCAGGCGCGGCCGGCCGAGCCCGAGCACGAGCACCGCCGACGCCACTGCCGCGACGAGACCCCATCCAGGGCCGACGAGCACCGCCGCACCGGCGACCCACGCGGCGCTGGCGATCCAGCGCCGGCGGATCGGCAGCGGCGGCTCCCCGACGGCGAAGCGCGGGCTCGCCGAGGCGGGCGCGACGAGCGGTCGCCGGTCGACGACGACGAGCCCGATGCATGCGAGCACCGACAGCACGGTGAGCACGAGGGCGATCGTCAGCGGTCGCTGCGCCGTCCACGCGATCGACACCGTGACCGGTTCGCTCGACGGCTCGATCCACCATCCGTTGAACCCGCCGTCGACGAGCTGCGGTGGCCCCAGGTCGCCGTCCGTCGGTCGATGCCGACCACGACTCGTGGAACCCCTCACCGAGTACCAGCCAGCACCCGTCGGGACAGCCGTCGACGGTCACCTCGCGGTCGAGCCGGCCCTGTGCGGTGACGGTTGCCGTCGGCCCGGCTGTGCGTGGCGCCGGACGGTCCGGCGCGGCGAGCACGACCCGATCGACGTCGAGCCCGCTGAGTGCACCCGTGCCCGTCGTGATCCGGTGGGTCCCGGCGTCGAGGTCGATCGCGTCCCCGTCGCACAGGGGACGCTCGAGGGCGTCGCCGGCGAGCGCCGCCGCGACGGTGCCGCCGACCGCGCACCGGCACGGTTCGCCGTCGATGGCGAGCAGGTCGTCGCGACACCCGGTGTCGAACGGCAGCCGGCACGCTCGGCCTGCCGGCCCGCCGAGATCTCGCTGATCGCGGCCGGCAGCACGACCGGCTCGGCGTAGCGCCGGTCGAGCGTGACTGCGCGGCTCGATCGACGGTGATCTCCAACGTCACGTCGCCGGCGGCCACGGTCGACGGGCAGCGTGACGGTGCTGCGGCCGCTCGCCGTCCGGCGCCGGGACCGTCGGCGTCGACTCCCGACACCCGGATGCCCGTGATCGGGCGAGAAGTCGCCGGTCGGTTGCACGAGCTCGAACGAGTCGAACGGCTCGTCGGCGGTGAACGTGACGGTCGAGCCGACCGCGCCGCCGAACGGCGTGATCCACGACGTGGCCGGGTCGCCGTCGGCGACTGCCCACCCGGCGGCGCTGGCCACGCCGGTCAGTCGGCGTCGTCGCCAGCGGCCCGTCGATGCCGAGCAGCTCGGCGAGCACGTCGTCGGGCGCCCGCTGGTCGAGGCGCACGGTGACGTCGAGGTCGAACGAGCGGTCGTCGGGCAGCGTGATCTCGCGGACCAGCGCCGGCTCCGGATCGGAGCGCCACCGGTCACTCGGCCGGGTGCGCAGTCGGGTGAGCACGTACGACACCGGGACGGTCGGCGTCCGCGGCGTCGGCCGGCGGCCGCACGACCTCCACGGTCGGCTCGAGTCCAGTGTCCACCTCGGCGAAACCGACAGCGGCGAGCGCCGGTCCCAGCGTCGGGTCGGGCACGACGACGCTGTCGATGGTGATCGTGACGGTGCTCGGCCCCGACGTCGGCTCGATGTCGATCCGTTGTCCCTCGGCGCCGAGCGAGCGGTCGTCGAGCTCGACGGTCAGCGGCAGACGATCGTCGACGGCGAGCGTCACATCCCCGATGTGGCGCACGGCCGCCGCGCCCGGTGCCTGCTGCAGCGTCACGTGATCGATCGGCTCGGCGATCGTCAGCTCGAGCTGCTCGCCGATCGGATCGGAACGGTCCGCCACGCGCCACGCGGTTGTTGGGTCACCATCGATCGCCATCACGGCGCGGTCCTCCGGGCGGTAGGCGAACGGCTCGCCGTACGCCGAGGCGCGGGCGCGCACCGGTCCGTCCTGGACGGCGACCGTCGGCGCCGCATCGGCATCGCCGAAGACGGGGAGGCGCTCGTCGGCCGGGTCCGCACGTAGCAGGTCCGGTGTGGACGGGTCGTCGTCCTCGGTGAAGCCGACGACGTCCTGTGATCCGCGCCAGTGGTGCGCACGCGCCCGGTTGGAGTCGGTGACGATGACCTCGGCGGCATCCGTGACACCGGAGCCGCTGTAGCGCACCAGCTCGTGGCCGTCGAGGAGCCCAGCGGCAGCCGCATCGATGATGCCGTCGCCGCTGCCCACGACGAGCGACGGCGTGGTCCTTGGCCCGCACGACGGGGACGGAGCCGTCGATGGGGACGAGTTCGACCGGTGCGTTCGGCATGCCGACACGCGGGTCGGACACGGACTGCTCGTCGATCATCGCCACGTCCGGGGTGTTGGACACCGGGTCGCCATACGGCTGAGCAGGCCCGACTCCCGGTGCGCCGAGCACGACGTCGCGGGCGATCTCCGGGCGGGCCGTGCGGAAGCGATCGAAGGCGGCGTCGCCGGTGATCCAGATCGTGTCGGCACCGAGCAGGCGGGCGACGGGTGCGATCGCGGCGGGCTCGACGGTGCCGCTCTGGAAGCGGTCGTCGAGGGCGAAGAGCAGGTCCATCGCGGCGGCGCTGCCGAGCGGCAGGAGGTCGCGGGTGACGAGCGGCTTCTCGGTCATGCCAGGCAGCGGCGGGTCGACGGTGTAGCCCCACCGGAAGGCGCCGAACTCCTGCCCCGGGAGCTGCAGCACGCGCGCCCGGGTGTCACCGGCATCGAGCGCGGCGGCGGCGTCGGACCACGCCGCCGGGGGGTCCTGGTCGCGGTCGATCGCCGGGTCGACCCAGCGCCGTCCGGTGAGCGCGGGCAGGTTGGCGACGGCGAGGATGGCGACGAGCACGGTGAGGATCGGGACCCACGGCACGCGGTGGCGCAGGCGCAGTGCGCCGCACGCGTCGACCAGCGCGGCGACGCCGAGGGCGATCCCGAGGACGAGCATCGGCACGGCGCGCGTCGATGAGCGCAGGGCGAGCGCGGCGCCCGACGTGCCGTCGCCCAGCACGAGGTCCATCAGCGGCGACGGGTCGTCGATCGGATGGACGCCGACCGCCAGCACCACGCCGACGGCGACGAGGGCGACGGCGAAGCGACGGTGCGCCCAGCGCGTCGCCACCAACCCGGCGAGACCGATGAGGAGGAGCACGAACCCGGTGGCGATGAGCCGTCCTGACACCATGTAGTCGCGCCCGGCCGAGGTCGTCGGTGCGTAACCGTCGCGCACGTACGTCAGCCAGTAGCCGAGGTTGCGCCAGACCTCCGGCGACGTCGACGTGTAGCTCACCGACTCCAGCGACTCGCTGTAGGCGAGCACGTCGGCTCCGCGGCGTCCCTGGATCACCACGGCGGCCATCCACCACAGCGACACGCCGAGCGACAGACCACCGATGCGCAGCGCGGTGCCGGCCGCTCGGCGCCAGGTGATGATGCCGCCGCACGCGGCGACGAGCAGCCACAGCACGGGCGCGGGCGCGACCATGAGCAGGGCGGTCGCGTTCACTGCCCCGACCGTCGCCACGACGAGTGCGGCGAGGGCGGCGTGACGCCACCTCGACCTGGTGGCGGCGAGGACGGTCAGCCCGACGATCCAGCCCAGCCCAGCCCAGGGCAGCAACATGGCCGACGTGCGTGAGGCGTACGGCAGGACGTAGGGCGTGAGCTGGTAGACGAGCGCCGCGGCGAGCGCGGCAGCCATCCCCAGCCCGAGGCGTCGAGCGAGCCACAACACGCCGGTGCCGGCGGCGAGGAAGAGCGTGCCGAGCCAGAGCCGCTGCACCACCCAGTCGGGAAGGCCGGCAGTGTCGCCGAGCCAGTACCACGGACCCTGCGGCCAGAGGTAGGCGATGACCTGGTGGGGCACCCAGCCGGCGAACTGACGGCCGTCGAACGTCCACGGGGCGTCGGAGATCAGCCGGCCCGGGTCGAGGTAGAGGAACAGCTTCGTGTCGGCCGGCATGCGGCCGGGCGATGACTGCAGCGCCGGGACGTAGGCGAGCAGGGCGAGGACGGCGACGGCCACCCACGCCGGCAGCCGGCGCACTATCCGGCTCGCGGGAGCAGCGACGCGACGCGCTTGAGCGCGTTCAGCGCGCCCGCTCGCGCCGGACGGCGGTGGTGCGAGCCGCCCTCATCGCTGCGCCCGCGGTTGGCGAGGAACCAGTCGTAGCTCTGGGCAGAACATCTCGTCGTTGGACCATCGGGGTGTCCACCCGAGGGCGTCGGTCACGTGCTCGATGTCGAACCACATCGAGCGGGCGTACATCAACCAGTGGTACGGCGCGAATGGCGTGAGGTGCGCGGCGGCGGACGCTCGCATCGCCGCCGCGGCCGGTCGGGCGGGGAGCGACCGCACGGTCGACCCGGTGCCGGCGTGGGCGCAGAGGTTGGTGAGCGCCTCGGCCATCGTGCCGAAGCGATCGGTGCCGGCGTTGAACACGGCCGGGCCGGGGGAGTCGGCGGCCAGGACGCACACCTCGGCGAGGTCGTCGGCGTGGACGAACTGGTAGCGGTTGGTGCCGTCGCCGAGCACGATCGGGTCGGCACCGTCGGCGATCCAGTCGAAGAGGATGGCGAAGATGCCGAGGCGGCCGTGGCCGAGGATGGTGCGCGGGCGCACGATCGTCACGTCGAGACCGGCGGCAGCCGCGCGCAGGCACGCCCACTCGGCGGCCAGCTTGGCGTGGCCGTAGTCCTCCGCCGGGCGGGGGACGGTGGTCGGCAGGACCGGGTTGGACTCGGGAACGCCGAACACGGCGCTCGACGACGTGTGCACGACCTTGGCGACGCCGGCGCCGGCGCAGGCGTCGAGGAGCGTCGCCGTGCCGTCGACGTTGACCGAGCGCAGCAGGCGGCGATCGCGGGCGAGGGGCACCTGGGCGACGTTGTGGTACACGACGTCGACGCCGTCGACCGCGTCCCTGACGGCGGCGCGGTCGCGGATGTCGGCGGCGACGACCTCGATGCCCTCGCCACCGGCACCGGTCACGTCGATGTCGAGGATGCGCACGGCGTCGCCCCGCTCGACGAGTCGCTCCGCGAGCAGGCGGCCGAAGTACCCGTTCCCGCCGGTGACGAGGGACGTCGCGCGTCACAGCTCGATGCCCTGCTCGACGCACCAGCGGATGCTCTGGCGCATGCCCTCCTCGAGGGCGACGGTCGGGGCGTAGCCGAGCTCCTCGCGAGCGACGGAGATGTCGCAGGCGATCGTCTTGTCCATCTCGCCGAGCACGTGGATCTGCTGGACGTACCTGCCGGTGCGCTGGATCAGCGCGTCGGCGCGCTCGGCGAGGCGGCCGGCGATGGCGGGCAGGCGCAGCCGGTTCGGCTTGACGTCGAAGCCCTCGGCGGCGAGTGCCCGCCCGACGGTGTCGACGATCTCGGCGACCTCGTACGGACGCTCGTCGGCGATCCACCACGCCGAGCCGGGCGCGGCCGTGGACAGCTCGGCACGCACGATGCCCTGCACCAGGTTGTCGACGTGAACCATCGACCGGCGCTGCCGGCCGTCGCCGATCACCGGGAACCGCCCGGTGCGCACGAGCCGGAAGAACGTCGTCTGGCGAGCCGGCTGGAACGGACCGTAGAACCACGGCGGGCGAACGATGACGGCGTCGAGCCCGGTGGCGACGGCGTCCTGCACGCGCAGCTCGGCGCGCATCTTCGACCAGCCGTAGCCGTAGTACGGGTCGAACGGCTCGTCGTTGGTGAACGTGTCGGCGCGGTGCGGGTTGACGCCGAACGGGCTGTTCGACGACACGTGGACGAGCCGGCGGACGCCCGCGGCCGTCGCCGCGCGCACGACGTTCGCCGTGCCCCGCTCGTTGACCTCGGTGAAGTCGTCGACACGGGCCGGATGGATGACGCCTGCGGTGTGGATCACGTCGACAGTGCCGCTGAGATCGGCGAACAGCGGGGCCAGGAGGTCGGGCCGGCGGATGTCGCCGACGACGGGGTCGATGCCGGGAACCGTGGCCAGCTCGCCGGCCTCGCCGGCGGTGCGCACGAGGGCGCGAACACGGCCTGGCCTGGCGAAGGGGCCCTCCGGGCGGCGGAGATGGTCGATCAGCGCGCGGCCGAGCCAGCCGGCGGCGCCCGTGACGATCGTCGTGTCCGGCGGGTCGAGCGGCATCAGCCCGCCCGCTTGGTCGTCTCGATGAACCGGCGGGCGTTGCGCACGGCGATGGCCATCACCGTGCCCTGCGGGTTGACACCGGGAGCGGTCGGCAGCAGCGAGGCGTCGTTGACCCGGATGTTGTCGGTGTCGCGCACGAGCCCGAAGCTGTCGGCCGCCGAGCGAGGTCCCTCGCCGAAGGGCACCGTGGAGCACAGGTGCACCGTCATCACGCTCGCTCGGGAGATCGAGAAGCGCGCCTGCATCGCGGCCAGGTCGGCGCGCCGTCGCACGAGTGGGGCGCCGCGGAACGAGGGGTACACGGCGGTCGCGCCGGCTTCGAGCATCACCAGTGCCAGCCGCGCCAGCCCCCGACCGAGCAGGGCGCGGTCACGTCGCGTGAGGCGGTACGTGACGACGGGATCGCGCAGCCGAGGCAGGGCGCGGACGGTGCCACGTCCCTCGCTCGTGATGGCCGCGTAGTAGACGAAGAGCCGGCGCCAGTCCTCGATGGCCGGGCCGAAGCGATCCCACGAGTCGCTGAGCGCCAGCGCAGCGAGGCCCGGCCCGGAGGCGGACCCGCCGAACGAGAGGTCCGGGGCGAACTCGGAGATCTGGTGCACCGGGATGTCGCCCGGCAGGTTCAGCGGGTCGGGGAAGTGGGCGGCAAGCTTGACCGTCGGGTGCACGGCGAGCGTCGAGCCGATGCGGCGGCGCAACCCGGAGCGTTGCAGGAGGGCCGGCGTCTGGATCGTCCCTCCGCACACGAAGACGTGACGGGCGTCGATCGTGACCGGCTTGCCGTCGGCGTCGGTGGCCAGAGCACGGGTGGCGCGGCTGCCGTCGCGCACGAGGCGGTCGACTCGAAGTCCCGGCACGAGGCGCGCGCCCGCGGTCTCGGCACGCGGCAGGTACGTCGCGGTCATGCTCTGGCGCCGCCCGTCGATGGCGGCATCGCCTGGCTCGTACGTCATCCAGCGCGGGATCTCGTCGTGACGCCAGCCCAGGCCGGCCGCGCCGCGCCGCAGCACGTCGCTCGCCGGCGTCACGTCACCCGGCACGCGCTGCACCGAGAGGACCTGCTCGACCTCGTCGCAGATACGTTCGAGCTCGTCGAACTCGAGGTCGGCGACGCCGTGCTCGGTCCGCCACTTGGCCACGACGTCCTCGGGTGGCCGGCGGTAGAGGCCGCTGTTGATCTCCGTGCCGCCGCCGACGCAGCAGCCCTCGGTGTAGGCGATGGTGGGGAAGCCGAGAGCGGCCGTCACGCCGCCGGCGCGGTACTGGCGATCCATCTGGGCGAGCGAGAACGGGGCGACCTCACCCTGCTCGACGTGGGGACCCTCCTCGGCGATCAACACGTCGAAACCGGCCTCGGCGAGCAACGCGGCGGTCGGCGCGCCGCCCGCCCCCGATCCGATGACGAGCACCTCGGCGGTGTGCGCCGTCACCTGCCCGATCACCAACGTCTCTGGCCACGTGTCCCAGACGTAGGCGTAGGCGAGCGAGCGCACCAGCCGGACGTACTCGCCGAGGACCGGGTAGCGGGTGGCCGGCGAGCACGCCGGCGACCCGCCCCATCCCGACGAGGCGGCCGGCGGCGCCGACGAACCCGGCGACGACACCAACCCCGAGGCGCATCGGCGACGGCAGCCTGTCGATGCGCCGGCCGGTGAAGGCGACGACGTCAGCCCGCCGTCGCGCCGGCAGGTCGGGGAGGTCGTGGGCGACGAGCCGGTCGCAGAACTCGGCGATCAGCGTGGTTGGAGGAAACGTCGCCATCGGAACCGGGAGGGTAGCGGTCGCCCCATCCGAGTGTTGGGAGTGCGGACGCCGGTCTTCCAGCACTCCGATGGCTGCGAACACTCGGATGGGACGCATCGGTAGGGTGCCGGGCCGTGCCGGACACGATCGACGAGCTCGTCGCCGACGTGATCGGCCAGGGGGTTCGCCGGGTGCACGTGCTGGCGTGGCGCGATCTCGACGACCCCGACGCCGGCGGGTCCGAGCTGCACGCCGACGAGGTGATGCGGCGGTGGGCGGCGGCCGGGCTGGAGATCGTCCACCGGACCTCCGCCGCGGCGGGCCAGCCGGCCACCGCGCGACGTCACGGCTACGACGTCGTACGCCGGGGGAGTCGCTACACCGTGTTCCCCCGTACCGCCGTCGCCGAACTGGCTGGGCGGATGGGCCGCTCCGATGCCCTCGTCGAGGTGTGGAACGGAGTGCCGTGGTTCTCGCCCGTCTGGTACCGCCGTCCGCACCTGACGATCCTGCACCACGTGCACGGCCCGATGTGGGACCAGATCATGCCGCCACCCCTCGCCGGCGCCGGACGGTTCCTCGAGGCGCGGCTGGCGCCGCCGTTCTACCGACGGTCGCTCACCGTCACGCCGTCGGAGGCGACCCGCGAGGAGCTCATCGAGCTCGGCTTCCGGGCCGATCGCGTCACGGCCGTCGACAACGGTGTCGACCCGTTCTTCACGCCCGGCGGCGATCGCTGGGCGCACCCGACGGTCGTCGCCGTCGCCCGCCTGGCCCCCGTGAAGCGATTCCCGCTCCTCGTCGAAGCCGTCGAGCGCGCCCGCCTCGACGTGCCCGACCTGCAGGTGCGCATCGTCGGCGAGGGTCCCGTGCGCGCCGACCTGGAGCGGTGGATCGCGGAGCACGACGCAGCGGGCTGGGTCCACCTGCTCGGTCAACTGTCGGGTGAGGCGCTCCGTGACGAGTACCGCAAGGCGTGGCTCGTCGGCAGCGCCTCGCTGGCCGAGGGTTGGGGACTCTCGATGACCGAGGCAGCGGCGTGCGCCACGCCCGCCGTGGCGACCGACATCCGTGGCCACCGCTGCTCCGTCATCGACGGGCGCACGGGCGTGCTCGTGCAGCCAGACGCGCTGGGATCGGCGATCGCCGCGCTGATCCGCGACCCGGCGCGTCGTGACCGCCTCGCCACGGCGGCACTCGCCCGGGCGCGGACGCTCACGTGGGACCAGACCGCACTCGGCGTGCTGCGCGTGTTCCGGAGCGCCGTGCAGATGAGCCACGGTGCGCCAGAAACCGGTCGGTAGCCTGCGCCGGTGCCCCGGACCGTCGTCGTCCTGCCGACGTACAACGAGCGCGAGAACGTGGCCGCGCTGCTCGCCGCCGTACGGCGCTCGCTGCCCGACGCCGACGTCCTGGTCGTCGACGACAACAGCCCGGACGGCACGGCGAGCATCGTCGAGGAGGCGGCGTCGGAGCTCGGCCAGATCAAGCTGCTGCGCCGGCCCGGCAAGCAGGGCCTCGGCAGCGCCTACCGCAACGGCTTCGCCATCGCCCTCGACGAGGGCTACGACGTGGTCGTCTCGATGGACGTCGACTTCTCCCACGACCCCGCCGTGCTGCCGGAGATGCTCGCCCTGATCGACGCCGGCGCCGACGCAGTCATCGGCTCGCGCTACGTCCCGGGTGGGGCGACGTCGGATTGGCCCGTCCACCGCCGCCTCCTGTCACGTTGGGGCAACCGCTACACGTCGCTGGTGCTCGGGCTGCAGGTCCGCGACTGCACCTCGGGATTCCGCGCCTACCGCGCCGGAGCGCTGGCGACGATCGCCCCGGAGACGACCACGGCCGAGGGGTACGCCTTCCTCACCGAGCTCGTGCGTCGGCTGGTGCGCGCCGGCTTCCGGGTGATGGAGACACCCATCGTGTTCGCCGACCGGCGACTCGGGCAGTCGAAGATGTCGTCGCGCATCGTCATCGAGTCGATGCTGCTGGTCACCCGCTGGGGGTTGCGCGACCTCGTCGGGGGATCCAGTCGCCGGCGGGGGAGTAGCGGATGATGCACACCAGGGCGCGCACGCCGTCGCGCCAGCCGATCTTCTTGCCCTCGGCATACGTGCGCCCGGCGTAGGCGATGCCGACCTCGTAGATCCGCCAGCCGCCGCGGGCCACCTTGGCCGTGATCTCCGGCTCGAAGCCGAAGCGGTCCTCCTCGAGGTCGATCGTGTCGAGGACCTCCCGGCGGAACGCCTTGAAGCACGTCTCCATGTCCGTGAGGTTGAGGTTGGTGAACATGTTCGACAGCAGCGTGAGCAACCGGTTGCCGAGCGAGTGCCAGTAGTAGAGGACCCGGTGCGGGCGGCCGGAGAGGAAGCGGGAGCCGAACACGACGTCGGCGAGGCCCGCCTCGAGCGGCTCCAACATGACGCCGTACTCCGTCGGGTCGTACTCCAGGTCGGCGTCCTGGACGATCACGTACTCGGCGTTCGCCGCGGCGAAGCCGGTGCGCAGGGCGGCACCCTTTCCGGTGTTGCGCTCGTGGAAGAGCACGCGCACCCGGGGGTCGTCGACCTTCTCCAGCAGCTCGCGCGTGCCGTCGGTCGACCCGTCGTCGACGACGATGACCTCGGCCGTCCAGGGCGAGGCGAGGATCCGGTCGAGCACGAGCTCGATCGTCGGCCGTTCGTCGAAGCACGGCACGACGACGCTGAGGCAAGGTCGCGCGGCGGTCACGGGATTGCGCCGAAGACGCCGTAGAGGACGGTGAGGGCGGTGAGCCCGGCGCCGCAGCCGACGAGCATGAGGTCCCAGATCGCCCGGTCGCGCCGTGGCCACCACGCCGCCGCGCTGATGAACAGCGGGAAGGCGGTGAACAAGAAGCGCGGCCGTGCGGTGACCGTCGACGGGAGCAGCATGAGGGCGATGACGACGGCGACGTAGGCGACCATCGGCCACGGCAGGCGCTTGCGCCACAGGCACCACAACCCGAGCACCAGCGCGGCGAGCGACGCTGCGGTGAGCGCGTCCGTCGGCGAGGCGAGAGGATGGCCGAGGAAGCTGAGCATGTTGCTGACCGCGGTGACGCCGAAGCTCGTGCCCTCGCGCCAGGCCTCGCGCTGCACACGGAACCACGGCCACGACTCGCCCGTGTGCGCCGACAGGAACAGCTGGAAGGCGATGAAGCCGATCGGCGCCAGCAGCGGGGCGACGAGCGACCACCAATCACGGTTGCGGCGGATGGCGAGGAAGGCGGCAACCGCGCACGCGGCGATGAGGGCGACGCCGTTGGGTCTCGTCGCCGTCGCCAGGGCGGCGGCGACGCCGGCGAGCAGCCAGCGCTCGTCGAGCAGGAACCACAGGCACGCCGCGGCGAGCACGATCAGCAACGCCTCGGCGTAGGCGTAGGAGAGCACGAACGAGCCGGGGAACACGGCGAACAGCACCATCGCCCGCTCGGCGACGTCGTTGCCGTACAGACGCCGTGCGAGCACGCCGACGAGGATCACCGCCACGAGGGCGAGGGCGGTGGTGACGACGAGGGCGGCGAACGTGTCGCCGCCCGGAAGGACCCGGTCGAAGGCGCGCACGAGCAGCGGGTAGAGCGGAAAGAACGCGGCGCGCGCCTCGAGCTGGAAGTAGGTGATGTCCGGCGGGATCGAGCGCGGGTAGCCGTTGCGGACGATCTCCAGGTACCACAGCCCGTCCCACTGCGTCAGCACGCCGGTGATCAGCCCGACTGGGGTCCCCGGCTTGGGCTCGAGGGCTTCGGCGGCGTCGACGGTGACCTGGCTGGCGCGCACACCGGCCCCGGCGAGCACGCACAGCCGGGACACGGCGAAGGCGCAGATCCCGATCGTCAGCGCCTGGTTCCACGAGCGCTGCTGGCCGTTGGCCGGCGCAGTGGCGACCGTGGGGGACGGCTCCGCCGGCGGTTCCGGTTCGAGTGCCGCGTCGGCTGGGGTGGTGCGGGCCATCACCATCGGTACATCGGGAGGATGCGCCGGCGCGGGCCGAACGCGGGCGGGCGCCGGCCGGCGATGCCGAGCAACCGAACGACTCGGCCGCGGACGCCGCGGAACGGTTCGAGCAGGTCGAGCATGCGGTCGTCGTCGGCCCGGGCCTCACCGGCGAGGTTCCACGACACCATGCTCGGGAGGTGGTAGTCGCCGACGATGACGGCGTCGTCGTCGCCGCGGACGGGGCCGAGCACGCTGGCCACGGTCCATGGCCCGACTCCTTGCACGAGCGACAGCTTGGCCGCCAGCTCGTCGAGTGGCAGGCGCACCCAGTCCCACAGCCGGTCGGCGAGGCGGCCGATCTCGGCGAGCGGCCTGGCCCGCTTGGCCTCGATCCCGAGCGGGTGGAACCACCAGGCCGGCCGGCCGGCCAGGCGTTCGGGGCGCGGCGGCAGCATCACACCGAGCGGCGGGCCGGGGGCCGGCTCACCGAGCTCGTGGCACAGGCGCGACCACTGGCGGATCGCCTCGCCCGACGTGATGCGCTGGGCGAGGATCGTCGGCAGCAGGGCGGCGTAGAGGTCGCCGCTCGCCCCGGTCCTGACGCCATCGAGGCGCCGAGCCGCCTCGGTGACCAGCGGGTGGGCATCGGGAACCGCTTGAGGTGGGCGGTCGAAGGCCGTCATGGCGACGGCCCGCTCGGCTGCCCAGTCGGCGCCCGGCCCCCACGCCGTCGCCTCCGGCGCAGCCGCCGGACCAGTCGAGCTGCACGGTCGCCGGCCCGTCAGGTGTCCAGCACGCCCTCGTCATCGACGTGGCGTCGAGCCTCGTGGTCGGGTCGAAGCGCCCGTGGCGGTACCACGCCAGCGTCCTGGCCACATCGGGGGTCGGCACTCGGCGGAAGGTACCAGCAGCGACCGTCGCGGCGGGGGACGGGTGGCGTCGGTCAAATGCGTTCGAGGGTCCCGCCGTCGAAGATCGGCTCGATGCCGAACGTGTCGGCGTCGGCGTCCAGCTCGTCGTCGGACGGGCGGTCGAGTGGACCCGAGGCGGCCTCGACCAGGAGCGGCAGGAGCCGGGCGTCGCTCGTCGTGTTCAGGAACAGCCGGGGATCGGACAGCACGAAGCGCACCGCCCGGCCGATCGCGTCCGGGTCGGTCAGCGGCTCGTACCAGGCGAAGCGCGGGCCTGCTGCATCGTCGGTCCACCGACGACGGGCGATCGACTTGATCGTCTGCAACGCAACGCCGTCGGCGTCGCACCGCTCGACGAGCGCCTCGACGTCGGCGCGATACGCCGGCTCGGCGAGCAGCGAGTGGTTGTAGGGGAACAGCACGCTGTCGAACGGGAAGCGATCGAGCGAGCGCAGGTGCATCTCGGCGATGCGCAGGCCGTGGCCGGTGACCCCGATGTGGCGGACGAGCCCCTCGTCGCGGGCGCGGGCGAGCGCCTCGACGGCGCCGCCTGGCCCGTGGGCGACGTCCCACTCGTCCGGCTCGACGAGGTTGTGCAGCTGGACCAGGTCGACGTGGTCGACGGCCATGCGCTGCAACGACCGCTCGAGCTCGGCGCGGGCGGCGTCGCCCTGCCGCTCGCCGGTCTTCGTCGCCAGGAACACCTCGTCGCGGTGGTCGGCCAGCCACGGCTGCAGGCGGTCCTCCGATGCCCCGTAGGACGCCGCCGTGTCGATGTGGTTGATGCCCCACGCGTGGACCTCGGCGAGCGTGGCGTCGGCGCGCTCCTGGCTCATGCCGCCGAGCGCGGCGGCGCCGAAGATCAGCCGGGTCGAGTGGTGTCCGGTCCGTCCGAACGCTGCGGTCGGGATCATGGCCCCGACCGTACCCTCCACGATCTGGGCGGGTTTCGTCCCGGATTCCGGGAAGGATCCCGCCCAGGAAGAAATCCCGCCCAGATGGGGGTGTCAGGCCGGCGTGGTGGCGGCCGTCTCGGCGGTGGGGGTGACGTGGACGGCGACCGGGGACTCGATCACCGGGTTGTGGCAGGCGACGAAGTGGCCCGCGGCCAGCTCGCGCAGCTCGGGCTCGGTGGTCGTGCACACCTCGGTGGCGTTCGGGCACCGCGGGTGGAAGCGGCACCCCGACGGCGGCAGCACGGGCGACGGCGGCTCGCCGACGACGTCGACCTGCGATCGGTCGGGCCTCCGGATCGGGCACCGGGATCGACGCCAGCAGCACGTTCGTGTACGGGTGCATCGGCGCCCGGTACAGCTCGTCGCTCGGGGCGACCTCGCACAGCTTGCCGAGGTACATCACGGCGACCCGGTCGCTGATGTTCTTGACGACGGCGAGGTCGTGGGCGATGAAGATCAGCGTCAGGCCGTGGCGTGGCCTTGAGGTCCTCGAGCAGGTTGAGCACCTGGGCCTGCACGCTGACGTCGAGCGCCGACACCGGCTCGTCGCAGATGATCAGGCTCGGGTCGAGCACGAGCGACCGGGCGATCGAGATGCGCTGGCACTGACCGCCGGAGAACTGGTGGGCCTGGCTCTCGGCCGCCCGCGTCGGGTCGATGCCGACCTCCTCCAGCGTGCGGTCGACGACCTCGCCGCGCTCGGCTTGCTCGAGCCCCGCTTCCAGATCGTCAGCGGCTCCATCACGATGTCGCGCACCTTGCGCCGCGGGTTCAGCGACGAGATCGGGTCCTGGAAGATCATCTGCATCCGGGTCCGCGCCGCGCGCATCTCCTTCGTGCGACATCGTCGTCAGCTCGTTGCCCTCGAACGTCGACCGAGCCCGACGTCGGGCGCGGCAGCTGCATGATCGCCCGGCCCGTGGTGCTCTTGCCGCAGCCGGACTCGCCGACGAGACCGAGCGTCTCGCCGCGCCGCACGTCGAGGCTGATGCCCGACACGGCGTTGACGACGAGGCCGGTGCGGCCGACCGGGAACTCGACGACGAGGTCCTCGACGCGCAGCAGCGATGTCGTCGCCGTCGCGCAGGTGGGCCTTGCCGGTCCCGGCCATCAGGACGCGTCCTCGCTGGCCGGCGACCGACGCCGCGGCTCGCCACGGTGCAGCTCGGCTCGCCGCCGCGCGTGGTACTCGGGCGAGTCCGACCGGGTACCAGCAGGCGTACAGGTGATCCGGGTCGTCGGCCGGGATCAGCGGTGGCTCCTCGGCGTGGCAGCGGTCGCGGGCGTACGGGCAGCGCGGGGCGAACTGGCACCCGACCGGCGGGTTGACGAGATCCGGCGGACGCCCGGGGATCGTCGCCAGCCGCGAGTGCGACGGATCCTCGAGCTTGGGGATGCTCTCCATCAGCGCCTCGGTGTACGGCATCCTCATGTTGGCGAACAGCGTCTTCGTCGGCGCCTTCTCGACGATGCCGGCCGCCGTACATCACGGCGATCTCGTCGGTGTGCCCGGCGACGACGCCGAGGTCGTGGGTGACGAGGATCACCGACATGTTGCGCTCCCGGCGCTGCTCGTCGATGAGGTCGAGGATCTGCGACTGCACCGTGACGTCGAGCGCCGTCGTCGGCTCGTCGGCGAACAGCAGCGTCGGGCCGCAGGCCAGGGCGATGGCGATCATCACCCGCTGGCGCATGCCGCCGGACAGCTCGTGCGGGTACTGGTCGAGGCGCCTGCGCGGCCTCGGGGATCTGGACGTCGCGGAGCAGCCGCTCGGCGGTCTCGCATCGCCGTCTTCTGCGTTCATCCCGAGGTGCGACTCGCAACGGCTCGGCGATCTGCTCGCCGATCTTCATCAGCGGGTTCAGCGACGTCATCGGGTCCTGGAAGATCATCGCCATCTCCTGGCCCCAGACGTGGCGCATCTGCTTGACGTCGACCGGCCGATCAGCTCCTGGCCCTCGAAGCGCACCGAGCCCGTCGCGGATCGAGGCTCTTGCCGGCGAGCAGTCCCATGATCGAACGCGACAGCACCGTCTTGCCGGAGCCCGACTCGCCGACGATGCCGAGCGTCCTGCCGCGCTCCAGCGAGAAGCTGACGCCGTCGACGGCCCGCACGACGCCACGCGGCGTGCGGAAGTGGGTGATGCAGGTCGTTGACCTCGAGCAGCGTGCCGCTCTCGGACGCGGTGGCTCGTCTGCCGCTCGGCCATCAGACCGTCGCCTCGCGGATGTCGAAGCGGCGGGCCAGCCAGTCGCCGATCAGGTTGAACGACAGCACGGTCATGAACAGCATCAGGCACGGGAAGACCGTCGCCCACCAGCCGCGGTCCATGGCGTCGTAGTTGGCGTTGATCAACCGCCCCCACGTCGGCGTGCGGGATCTCGACGCTGAGCCGAGGAACGCCAGTCCGCCCTCGGCGGCGATGAGCAGGGCCAGGCCGGTGAAGGCGACCGTGAGCATGCGCCGGGATGAGGTTGGGCAGGATCTCCCGGCCGAGCACCCGGCCGGTCCGCGCGCCGAGGCTGCGGGCGGCGAGCACGAACTCGCGCTCGCGCAGGCTCAGCGTCTGGGCGCGCACGATCCGCGAGAGCGGGGCGATGGCGATCAGGCCGAGCGTCGATCGTGATCTGCCAGCGGCGGTCGACCCAGCCGAGCCAGCGTCTGGTCCTCCTTGATCGACGTCGAGCTTGTAGATCATGACGACGGCCAGCACGATGGCCGGCATGGCCAGCAGGGAGTCGGTGAAGATGCCGAGCACACGGTCGGTCTTGCCCCGGCGGTAGCCGGCGATGATGCCGGTGAGGCCGCCGAAGACGAGGCCGATGACGGTGGCGATGACGCCGATGAACAGCGTCGTGCGGGCGCCGTAGATGCACTTGGCGAACACGTCGCGGCCGAGGCTGTCGGTGCCGAACCAGGCGTCCCACCCCGGGCCGAGGGCGTAGCGGTTGGCCACCTCGCCGTTGACGATCACCTCCTGCTCGTAGTGGCGGATGAACGGCAGGTAGTCGGCGAAGACGGCGCAGAACGTCAGCGCGCCGAGCCAGAGCATGCCGAGGATCGCGCCCGGCGTCGGCCAGCCGCGCTTGCGCTTGACGAGCGCCGGCTGGGCGACGAGCGCCTCGGCGGCGGTGCTCGGCGGCGAGGCGAGCGTCTGCGCGTTCATCGCCGCTCCTTCACGCGAGCGACCTGGCCATCGCGGATGCGCGGGTCGATGACGGCGTACAGCAGGTCGATCAGCAGGTTCACGAAGACGACGGCGACGACGAGGATGGCGACGGTCGCCTGCACCGTGAACAGGTCGCTCGACAGGATGGCGACGATGAGCATCGTGCCCATCCCGTCGAGGTCGAAGAACGTCTCGGCGATCGACGGCGCCACCGATCAGCGCGCCGAGCTGGACGCCGATGGCCGTGATCAGCGAGAACAGCGAGTTGCGCAGGGCGTGGCGCCAGCAGGATCCGCCGCGGCGACATCCCCTTGGCCCGGGCCAGGCTGATGAAGTCGCTCTGCAGCGTGAGCGACCATGTCGGCGCGCAGGAGGCGGGTGAGCACGGCGGCGATCGGGATGGCCAGCGTCATCGTCGGCAGGAAGAAGTTCCGGAAGTGCTCGCCGGGGTCCTCCCACGGGTAGATCTTGTCGCCGAGGCGTGGGAACAGCTCCCAGCCCTCGATGAAGATCGAGCTTCAGGAACACGGCGAGGACGATGCCGGGTACGGAGATGAACAGGAACGTGATGCAGCTGGCCGACTTGTCGAAGAAGCGGTCACGCCGGTACGCCTGGTAGACGCCGAGCGGGACGGCGATCGAGCACGCCGATGCGTCATGGCGTAGAAGCCGAGCAGCAGCGTCGTCATCACCCGGCCCTTCATCAGGTCGGCGACCGGCAGGTTGTTGGTGACGGAGTAGCCGAAGTCGCCGGTGAGCATCCCCTTCAGCCAGTACCAGTACTGCACGAAGTAGTTGCTGTCGAGGTGGTACTTCTCGTTCGTCGCCTCGATCTGCTCCGGCGTCGCCGCCCCACCGAGCAGCGTCCGCGCCGGGTCGCCGGGGCCGTCGAGGCCGAGGCGCAGCAGCACCATCACGCCGAACGTGACGATGAAGAAGACGATCAGGAACTGGAGGAGGCGTTGCAGGAAGTAGCGCACGGGTGGCTCCTTCGGCCAGCGGTCCCGGCGGGGCGGTCACCCCGCCAGGACCGTCAGGTCACCCTTCGTCGACGAAGACGGTCTGGGTCCAGAACTGGCCCGGCGAACCCGGCGCCGTCACGGGCGATCGGCGCCGTCGGGCAGGACGAGCGTGCCGATGCCCTGGATCGTCGGCTCGCCGATCACGGACCACAGCGTCCACGACAGCGGGATGAAGTAGCAGCCCTCGGCGAACGCCCGGTTGACCGTCCTCGGCCGCGGCGTTGCGCTCGGCCTCGTCCAGCGACGAGCGGGCGGCGTCGAGCGCCTCGTCGATCTCCGGGACGTTGAGGCGGCCGAAGTTCAGCGACAGCTCGCCGTCGGGGTGCGACCCGGCCGAGTGCCACCAGAAGTACTGCTGGTCGACGCTGACGCCGGCGTGCTGGCGCCAGAGGAACGCCTCGAACGTCGGGTCGCCGAACAGGGCCAGGGTGATGAACTGGTCCTGCGGGACCTGCTGGTCGGACGGCGTCGACGCCGATCTCCGACCACCAGCCGAGGAGCAGCTCGGCACTCTCGTCGTTGACCCGGTTCGGCGTGTGGCCGAGCTCGAACGTCGACCTGCTGGCCGGTCTCGGACTCGTACTCCTCGATCAGCGCCGCCGCGGCCTCGAGGTCCTGCTCCATCGGCAGGCCGTTGTCCTCGAGGTGGCCCTGCTGGCCGGGCGAGAACAGGCCGTTGGCCGGCTCGAGGATGCCGCCGCTGACGGCGTCGATGAGCTCCTGCCGGTCGATCGCCATCGACAGCGCGCAGCGCACCCGCTGGTCGGCGAGGGCGTTGTCCTTGGACAGGTCGATGAGGATGTAGTTCGTCTCGCCGAGCTCGTCCTGGTCGGACATGGCGAACTCGCCGCTGCTCGCGGAAGTCGGCGATCACCCGCGCCGACGACGTGGCGAAGATGTCGATGTCGCCGCTCTGCAGCGCGCCCGCCGCCGTCTCGGAGTCCTCGATCACGCGGAACTCGATCGAGTCGAGGTACGGCAGCTGGTTGCCCTGGGCGTCGGTCATCCAGTAGTCCGGGTTGCGGGTGACGACGAGGCGGTCGCGCGGGGCGTAGCTCTCGAAGATGAACGGCCCGGTGCCGACCGGCTGGGCCGCCATCGTCGGGTCGGCGTCGACCGCGTCGAGCCACGTCGGCGAGGCCATCAGGCCCCACTGGCCGGCGAGGTAGGCGGCGAAGTCGGCCCACGGCACCGGCTGGTTCGGGTCGCCGTTCTTGCCGGTGAAGATCGTGAACGTCATGTCGTCGACCTTCTCGATCTTCAGGTCCATCTTCGACGGGTCGGCGGCGTTGGGCACCTTGGCGACGTCGGTCAGCGCGCCGGCGATGAGCAGGCCGGTGCCGGCGTCCTGGAGGTTGTGGATCGCCGCGTCGGCGTTGAACGGCGTGCCGTCGTGGAACGTGATGCCCTCGCGGAGCGTGATCGTCCACTCGGTGAAGTCCTCGTTCGGCTCGATCGATCTCGGCGAGCACGCCGTGCACCTCGAGGTCCGTCGCCGAACGCGACGAGCGGGTCGAAGAACGTGCGGGCGCGCTGCTGGCAGTACGAGTCGCACTGCATCGCCGCCGGCGTCCACGGGTTGGCCACCTCGGCCTCACCGGACACGACCAGCGTGCCGCCCATCACCGGCTCGACGGCGGGCTCGGTCGTCTCGGTCGGGGCCGCCGTCGTGTCGGTGCCTCGCCGGTCTCGCCGTCGGCCGTGGTGGCCGTGCGCCCGCCCTCCGACGCCGTGTCGCTCGGCGCCGTCGGTCCGCCGCAGCTTCGGTCTCCTCGGTCGCCGTGGTGTCGTCGGCGCCGCTGACGGCCTCGTCGTCCTTCTTGTCCGAGCAGGCTGCAGCGACCAGCGCGAAGCCGATCGCCGCGGCGGCGATCCGTCGCCCGCGTCGCCGATTGAGTGGTTGCGTTGGTCGCACCAGTAGGTCCCCCTTGCCGTGGATGTGTCCGTGACCTCCGTCACGGAGCGTGGCTGACATTATCCACGCGGGATGCGCGGCATCGCTCATCGGGCGCGGTGCAACTCTCGACCGAATACAGTTCGCGGCGTGGGCGTGGTGACACCGGTGACGCTGGACGAGGCCGTCGCCGCGCTCGCCGAGCACCCCGACGCCCTCGTCCTGGCCGGCGGGCACCGACCTGATGGTCGCGGTCAACGAGGCGCATCGGCGGCTCACCGGGCGGGAGACCGTCGTCGCCGTCGGGCGCCTCACCGAGCTGCGCTCGTGGGTCCACGACCCGGTCGCGAGGACGGTTCGCCTCGGCGCCGGTGTGACCTACGCCGAGCTCGGCCGGGAGCCGCTGGCGTCCATGCTCCCGGCACTCGCCCAGGCGGCGCGCACCGTTGGATCGCCGCAGATCCGCAACGCGGCGACCATCGGCGGCAACCTGGCGACGTGCTCGCCGGCGGGCGACGGCCTCCCCGTGCTCGCCGCGCTCGACGCCGAGGTCGAGCTCATCGGCCCCGACGGCCGGCGCTCGTTGCCGATCGGTGAGTTCATGGTGGGCGTCAAGCGCACGGCGCTGCAGCCCGGCGAGCTGATCGCCGCGGTCACCGTCCCGCTGCTCGACGGCTGGCAGGGCTACGCCAAGGTCGGTGTGCGCAACGCCATGGTCATCGCCATCGCCGGCGCCTGCCTTGCCGTCGACCGGCCGTCGCGCTCGGTCCGCCTCGCCCTCGGTTCGGTGGCGCCGACGATCGTGCGCGCGCCGGAGGCCGAGTCGTTCGCCGCGTCGGCCGTCGACTGGGATGCCGGCACGGTCAGCGACGATGCAGCCATTCGCTTCGGCGAGCTGGCCGCCGCCGTCAGCCGGCCGATCGACGACCACCGCTCGACCGCGGCCTACCGCCGGCGCGCCGTCGAGGTGCTCGCCGGGCGGCTGCTGCGCCGCGCGTTCACGGGAGACCCGCGGTGGCTGAGCACTACACGCTCCACGTCAACGGCGGGCGCCACGAGGTCGCCGACGCCTGGCTCGGCGAGAGCCTGCTGTACGTGCTGCGCGAGCGGCTCGGGCTGCTCGGCGCCAAGGGGGCGTGCGAGCAGGGGGAGTGCGGCTCGTGCAGCGTGCTCGTCGACGGCGAGCTGGTGTGCTCGTGCCTCGTGCTGGCGGCGAGCGCGATCGACGTCGCCGATCGTCACCATCGAAGGTCTCGCCGAGCCCGGCGCGCCGACCGACGTGCAGCGCGCCTTCGTCGAGGCGGGGGCCGTGCAGTGCGGCTTCTGCACGCCGGGACTGGTGATGGCCGCCCACGACCTCCTCGAACGCATCCCCCGGCCGAGCGTCACCGAGATCCGCGAGGAGCTGTCGGGCAACATCTGCCGCTGCACCGGGTACGGCCGGTTGATCGCCGCCGTGCAACAGGTCGCCGTCGAACGGGCGGGCACGAGTGACGCTCACTGACGCTGGCACTCGCGTCGGCGGCCGGGCGGGTCGGCGACTCGCCGGTCCGGCCGGACGGCATCGTCAAGGCCCAGGGCAGCTTCGCCTTCTCGTCGGACCTGCCGATCGACGGCGCGGCGTGGGGCGCCACGCTGCGCTCGCCGCATCCCTACGCCCGCATCGTGTCGATCGACGTGTCCAAGGCGCTGGCGATGCCGGGCGTCTCGACGGTGCTGACCGCCGACGACGTCCCCGGCCGCCCGACGTACGGGCTGATCAGCGCCGACCAGCCGGTGTTCGCCAGCGACCACGTGCGCTTCGTCGGCCAGCCCGTCGCGGCCGTCGCCGCCGACCACCCGGAGACGTGCCGCCGGGCACTCGATGCCATCGATGTCGTGTACGAGGTGCTGGAACCGTTGCTCGACCCGGAGGTGGCGATCGCCGGCGCACCGCCGATCCATCCTGACGGCAACATCCTGCGCCACCAGCGGATCCGCTGCGGCGACGCCGACGCCACGGGTGAAGTCGTCGTCGAGGGGACGTACGAGATCGGCATGCAAGACCAGGCGTTCCTCGGCCTCGAGGCGGCGCTGGCCATCCCCGACGACGACGGCCGCGGCGTCGAGCTGCACATCGCCACGCAGTGGCTGCACGAGGACCGCAAGCAGATCGCCGCCTGCCTCGACCTCCCGGAGGAGCGCGTGCGGCTCGTCCTGGGCGGCGTCGGCGGGGCATTCGGCGCACGCGAGGACATCAGCCTGCAGGTGCACACGTGCCTCTTGGCGCTGCGCCTCGGTCGCCCGGTGCGCGTGGCCTACACCCGCGCCGAGAGCTTCCTCGGCCACGTCCACCGCCATCCGGCCAAGATCTGGATGCGCCACCACGCCACCGCCGCCGGCGAGATCGTCAAGCTGGAGGCGCGCTTCGTGCTCGATGGCGGGGCGTACGCGTCGACGTCGTCGGCCGTGCTCGTCAACGCCGTGACGCTGTGCCAGGGGCCGTACCGGTGCCCGAACGCGGTGGTCGAAGGGTGGGCCGTGCGCACCAACCACCTGCCGTGCGGGGCGATGCGCGGGTTCGGCGTCGTGCAGGCCTGCTTCGCCCACGAGGGGCAGATGGACAAGCTCGCCGAGGCGTGCGGGCTCGACCCCGTCGAGGTCCGCCTGCGCAACGCCATGGTCACCGGCGACCGCCTGATCACCGGTCAGGTCGTGGAGAGCGTGGCGCCGGTGGCCAGGTGCATCCGGGAGACGGCCGCCCTGCCGATGCCCGACGGCCCGCCCGTCCGACGACCCGATGGCCCGGCCCGGCGGCGCCGGACTCACCGCCGATGCCGAGCACGTGCGGCGCGGCGTCGGCTGGGGCGTCGCCATCAAGAACCTGATGTACTCCGAGGGCTTCGACGACTACGCCACGGCGCGCTGCCGGCTCGCCGACGGCGTGGCGACGCTGAAGTTCGCCACCGCCGAGGTCGGGCAGGGCTTCGTCACGATCGCCCAGCAGATCGCCCGCACCGTGCTCGGCGTGGACACGGTCGTGCTCGAGCCGATCGACACGCAGATCGGATCGTCCGGGTCGACGTCGGCGTCACGCCAGACGTGGATGAGCGGCGGTGCCGTGGACGCCGCCTGCCGGGCCGTGCGCGAGCGGCTGTTCGAGCTCGTCGGCGGCCGCCTCGGCATCGATCCGCTGCGGCTGGTGATCGACGGCGGCGACGTCGTCGACTCGCTCGGTGATGCCCGCGTCGCCGTCGTCGATGCGTCACACGGCCTCACGATCGAGGAGACGGTCGAGTACCGCCACCGGCCGACGGAGGAGCTGGACGAGGACGGCCAGGGCAACTGCCACACGGCGTTCGCCTTCGTCGCCCACCGCGCCGTCGTCGACGTCGACCCGGATCTCGGCCTGGTCAAGGTCGTCCAGGTCGCCACGGCGCAGGACGTCGGTCGTGCGCTCAACCCGCTGTCCGTGCTCGGTCAGATCGAGGGCGGCATCTCCCAGGGACTGGGGCTGGCCGTGATGGAGGAGATCGTCCAGGTCGACGGGCGCATCCGCAACGCCAGCTTCACCGACTACCTGCTGCCGACGTTCCTCGACATGCCCGACGTGGTCGCCACGCTCGTCGAGGAGCCGGATCCGCAGGCACCGCTCGGCGCCAAGGGTGCCGGCGAGCCGCCGTGCATCTCGGTGACGCCGGCGATCGTGGCGGCGATCCGCGACGCCCTGCGCCAGGCGGGCAACCCGCGGTGGGACCTGTCGCGGGTGCCGGTTCGACCCCAGGACATCGTCGCGACGTGAGCGGTCGGCGCTGAGCCTGCGTCGCAGTGGGCCTTGTACGCTCCGGGCGTGACGGAGCGGGAGATCATGGCGTGGGCGGACTTCGGCACGGCGTCGCGCGACGTCGCCCAGATGGTCGCCGACGACGGCTACGAGCCGGACATGATCCTGGCCATCGCCCGTGGCGGGTTGCTCATCGGCGGCGCTCTCGGCTACGCCCTGTCGGTGAAGAACGTGTACACGATGAACGTCGAGTTCTACACCGGCGTCGACGAGCGCCTGGAGGTGCCGCGCATCCTGCCGCCTGCGCCCGACTTCGTCGATCTGCACGACGCCAGGATCCTCATCGCCGACGACGTCGCCGACACCGGGCACACGCTGCGCAGCGTGCAGCAGTTCAGTGCGGGCAAGGTCGCCGAGGTGCGCACCGCCGTGCTCTACGAGAAGCCGCACTCCGTCGTGCGCTGCGACTACGTCTGGAAGCGCACGGACCTGTGGATCAACTTCCCGTGGAGCGACAAGGAACCAGTGGCGAAGCGCGCCTGGGCCGTGCGGGACGCCTGACGAGGCTCAGTAGCCGACCTGGGGCGGGCCCGGACGGAGCAACTGCAGCTTCTGGCGGAGGGCGTTCGGCGGGACGACGCCGAGGAGGCGCTCGTTGCGCCACACCGTCACGATCGGGCGCAGCGGATTGAGGCGCGGCAGCACCGAGGCCAGCTCGTCGTCGGGGTCGGCCTTGGCGAGGCGGCTGAACGGGGCCATCAGCGACGTCAGCATCACCCACGGGCGCTGCTCGACGGGCACCGCCCACAGCTGATCCTCGAGCACGAGGCCGTCGAGCTGGCCGTCGTCGCCGCGCACGGCCACGGCCCCGGCGCCACCGAGGCGCGAGCGCTGGTCGATCATCGAGTCGGCGTCCATGTCCGTGCCCGTCTCGGCGACGCCGAACCACGTCAGCTCGCCGACGGTGATCCCGCCGAGGCGCTCGCTGACGTTGGCGAAGGCGATCTCCGCCTTGGCGTTGAGGGCGATGAACACGCCGGTGACGAGCAGCCACAGACCGGGCCGGTCGTTGAGCATCAGCGCCACCCCGAAGCCGGCGATCGCCCAGCCGATCACCCGCCCGGCATGACCGGCCTCACGCATCGCCCGATGTCGGTTGCCGTGGCGCCCCCAGCGGACGGCGCGCACGATTCTGCCGCCGTCGAGCGGTGCTCCCGGCAGCAGGTTGAACACGCCGAGCGCGGCGTTGACGATGCCCAGCCAGCCGAGCACGGTGACGACCGTGTCGGGCGCGTCGAGGCGCACGCCGACGAGCGCGGCGCCGTAGGCGACGAGACCGATGAGGATGCTGGCGAGCGGGCCGGCAGCGGCGATCCAGCCCTCCGCCTTGGCCGTCTTCGGTTCCTGATCGAGCCGGGCGACGCCGCCGAGCGCCCACAGGTCGATCGACGACGTGGCCACACCGAACCGACGCGCTACGTACGCGTGGGCCAGCTCATGGCCGAGGATCGAGGCGAAGAAGGCGACGACGCCGATGGTCGCCGCGATCGCACCGAGATCGTTCGCCAGGCCGAGGGCGAGGAACGCCGCCACCAGGAGCGCGCTCCAGTGGATTCGCAGCGTGGCGCCGGCGAGGCGGCCGAAGGACATCGATCCGGGGAGCATGGTGGGGACTTCACGATAACGCCCGCAGTCACCTGCGGCGTCGGTGCTCAGCTCGCCCGGTCGAGCACCACCGTCGCGCAGTTGCGCCCGCTCGCCCCCCAGATCCCCGAGCCGGGGAACGTCGCCGCACCGGTCAGGTACAGACCGGGCACGGCGGTCTCGTAGCTGGTCAGCTCGGGATGGCGATGGCGCAGGGCGGCCAGCGGGCCACCACCGAAGCTGGCGGCGTGGCCGGCGGGGAGGTGGAAGTCGCGCTCGTAGACGTCGGGGGTCACGGCGCGCCAGGCGACGATCGAGTCGAGGAACCCCGGCTCGCACCACTCGGCGACGAGCTCGAGCCACCGCCACGGCTCGCTCGACCCGGCCCACTCGTGGCGGTATGGGGTCAGCAGCACCTCGAGGCTGAACACGTGCTGGCCCGGCGGGGCGACCGACGGGTCGGCGATCGACGGCACGTTGATCATCAGCGCCGGCCGCTCGAGGATGCCACCCGCGGGCAGCAGCGATGCTGCCCGGTCCATCTCGGCGATCGTCGGGGCGACGACGAACGACGACGACAGGCCGTGCTCGCTGTCGCGCAGGCGCGGCTCGCGATCGACGATGGCGTCGACCTTGGACTCGTAGCCCTCGGCGTGGTCGGCACGCCGCCACCTGTCGATCATCGACGCCGCGCCGGCCGGGCTGTGGCGCAGCCAGCGGACGAACGTCCGCTGCGGGTCGCACGCCGAGACCACCACGGGGGCGGTGATCTCGGTGCCGTCGCGCAGGGCGACACCCTTGGCGCGCGTCCCGTCGCAGAGCACTGCGTCGACGGTGCTCTCGGTGCGCAGCTCGCCACCGTGGTGGGTGAAGGCGGCACGCAACGCCTCGGTCAGCGCTCCACTCCCGCCGGCCGGGCGGCCGACGCCGCCGACGTGGCGCATCGCGTACGACAGCGCGCCGAGCCCGGTGCCCGGCCGCTCGGGGCTCACGCCCCACACCATCGGCCCGGCCACCAGGCCGGTGCCGAGCAGGGCATCGTGGGAGAAGAACGAGCGCATGACCGACGCCGCGCTGCGCCGGCTCCAGCGCAGCACCGTGGACGCCCCGGACATCCGGCGGCGCACGGCGACGCGGGTCAACCCCGCGGCGGTCGGCGGCTCGGTGGCCGCGGCGAGGATCAGCTCGGCCGCCGGCCGCGCCGCGCGCACGTAGCGGCGGTACCCGTCGACCTCACCCGGATGTGTCGCGGCGATGGCGTCGAGGGTCCGCCCGACGTCGCGCCACTGCTGCCACGGCGGCCCACCCGTCCACGCCGTGCCCACCTGCGCCGGCTCCACCTCGATGTACCGCAGACCGAACGATGTGAGGTCGAGGTCGTCCATCACCGGCGTCGTGCGGAACGTGATGTGGTCGCAGTTGCACACGTTGACGGTGCCGCCGGCGAACGGCTCGCTGGCCGCCGTCCCACCGACCGTCGCGCGTGCTTCGAGCAGCAGCGTGCGCATCCCGGCCTTCGCCAGGTATGCGGCCGTGACGAGGCCGTTGTGTCCGGCGCCGATCACGATCACGTCGGCATCGGCGTGGCTCACGGGCGCCATCTTGGTCGACGGGTAGCGTGCCGCGCGTGGCTGACCGACTGCTCGCCCACCTGCGGGCGCCCGATGTCACACGTTGCCTCGACGCGCGCAGCATCGTCGTCCAGCCGCTCGGGGCGGTCGAGCAGCACGGTCCGCACCTGCCGCTGCACACCGATCTGCTGATCGCCGAGCGCGTGGCGCAGGCCGCCGTCGAGCGTGTCGGCGACGAACTCGACGTGTGGCTACTGCCGCCGCTCGCCTACACGAAGTCGAACGAGCACGCCTGGTCGCCTGGCACGGTGTGGTTGTCGGCGACGACGATGCTCGCCGTGCTCGACGACATCGGGCGCTGCGTGGCGATGACGCCGGCGCGCCGGCTGGTGTTCATGAACGGTCACGGCGGCAACAGCGCACTGCTCAACGTCGCCAACCGCGAGCTGCGCCTGCGCCATGGCTTGATGACGTTCCTCGCTCACCCTGGCGTGCCTCCCGACCAGGGTGGGGCGTCGCCGGCCGACGAGCTGGGCATGGGCGTCCACGGCGGCACCGACGAGACGTCGCTCGTGTTGCACCTGTCGCCCGAGCTCGTCGACATGTCCTCGGCTCGCCGCAACGTTCCCGAGCACCTCGCCGGCAACCGCTACGTGCGCTTCGGCGGGCCGGTGTCGTTCGGCTGGCTGTCCGACGACTTCGGTGCCGACGGTGTCATCGGCGACCCGGTGCCGGCGACCGCCGAGCGCGGCGCCGAGCTGTTCGCCGCTGCCGTCACCGCCTTCTGCGAGGCCCTGGCGGAGATCGCCGCCTTCGAGCTGTGAAGGTGGACGATCTGCGGGTCGACGGGGAGCGGTTGTGGGCGCGGATCGTCGAGCTCGGGGAGATCGGGGCGATCAAGGGGCCGGACGGCGAGGAGGGCTGTGCCCGGCTGGCGTTGACCGACGCCGATCGCGCCGGGCGCGACCTCGTCGTCGGGTGGATGCACGATCTCGGCCTCGACGTCGGCATCGACGCCATCGGCAACGTCGTCGCCACCCGGCCGGGCACCGACCCGTCGGCGGCCCCGGTGATGACCGGCTCGCACATCGACACGGTGGCGACCGGCGGGCGCTTCGACGGCAACCTCGGCGTGCTCGCCGGGCTCGAGGTCATCGAGACGCTCGAGCAGCACGGCATCGACACGGTGCACCCGATCGCCGTCGGCTTCTTCACCGACGAGGAGGGCTCTCGCTTCGCCCCGGACATGCTCGGCAGCCTCGTCTACGTCGGTGGCATGCCCCTCGAGGAGGCGCTCGACATCCGTGCCGTCGACGACGATGCTCGCCTCGGCGACGAGCTCACGCGCATCGGCTACGCCGGGCCGCTGCCGTGCCCGACGGCCGCCGCACCCCATGCCTATGTCGAGCTGCACATCGAGCAGGGGCCGATCCTCGAGGACGACGGGATCACGATCGGCGTGGTCGAGGGCGTGCAGGGCATCTCGTGGACCGAGCTGACGATCTCCGGCCGATCGGCGCACGCCGGCACGACGCCGATGAACATGCGGCGCGACGCCGGCCACGTCGCCGCGGCGATCGCGGTGTTCGCCCGTCACCTGGCGACTGGCCTCGGCGGCGCCCAAGTCGCGACCGTGGGCCGATTCGAGGTGCGCCCCGACCTCGTGAACGTCGTGCCGAACACGGCGATCCTCACGGTCGACCTGCGCAACACCGACGACGCCGTGCTGCGTCAGGCCGAAGCCGCGCTCGCCGACGAGGTCGGCCGCCTCGCCGCCGCCGAGGGCGTGACCGTGGCGACACGCTCGCTCGCCCGCTTCGAACCCGTCGACTTCGATGCGGAGACGGTGACGCTGGTGGAGTCGACGGCCCGCCGGCTCGGGCACTCGACGCGCCGCATGCCGAGCGGCGCCGGTCACGACGCCCAGATGCTCGCCCGCATCTGCCCGGCGGCGATGATCTTCACGCCGAGCGTCGGGGGGTTGTCGCACAACATCGCCGAGCACACCCACCCGGCCGACGTCACGGCCGGGGCGAACGTGCTCCTGCAGACGCTGCTGGCGCTCGCCACACCTGTCGATCCGGAGCACCCATAGCGATCGCCTCGCGTAGCGACGACGCGCGCACCGCGATGAGGTCGGCCGGCTGGCCGACGGCGATGCCGCGAGGACCGGTCACCGACGCCCACGCCTCGGCAGGGGAGAGGTGGGCTGCCAGCACCATCAACGCGGCCGTCTCGAAGGGGCAGCCGCGCCCCAGCGGGTTGAACGGATCCTGCAGGTTGTCGCCTCCGGCGAGGACGACGACGCCGGCATCGAGCAGCGCGCGCACGGCGGTGAGCCCACGGGGTGTCGCCTGCGGATGGCCGCGCCCGAGGAGGTAGAGGTTCGTCGCCGGCAGCGCGACGACGGCGATGCCGGCGGCGGCAACGGCCTCGGCGGTCTCCCGCTGTCGTGCGGGCGACTGCATTCCGAGGCTGACGCAGTGGCTCGCCGTCACCGGCAACTCGAACCCGCTCGCCGTCACGTGGGCGGCGAGGTCGGCGAGCCCGTCGACGTTCTCGTCGAGCGTCTCGTCGGTGTGCAAGTCGACTCCCACGCCGTGGTCGGTGGCGATGGCGAGGAACGTGTCGGTCGCGTCGCGCGTGCCGCTCTCCTCGAGGTGGGGGCAGCCGCCGACCAGGTCGGCGCCGGCACCAAGGGCGTCGCGGAGGAGCGCCCGCTGGTCGGCGCCGGCGGTCCCGGTGATCGGCCACGAGCAGAGGGCGACGATCTCCACGTCGATGACATCGGCGACGCGACGGCGGACTTCCGCCAGCGCCTCGACGCTGCGCAATCCGTTCTCCAATGTCGTGTCGGCGTGCGTGCGCACGGCGCGGAAGCCGTTGCGCGCCATCAGCCGGGCGGCTCGCTCGGCGCGCTCGATGATGTCGTCGACGTCGAGCAGCGCCTCGGCAGCAAGCATCGCCTCGATCGCGCCGAGGAGGTCGCCGGACGGGTTGGCCACGCGCTCGGCGAGGAAGGCCTTGTCGAGGTGGGCGTGCGGCTCGACGGCTGCGGACAGCAGGAGGTGACCGGCGAGATCGTGCTCGACGTCATCCGGACGTTGCCCGACGTCGCCGACAGCGTCGATCCGGCCGTCGCTGAGCCTGACGTCTCCCGTCGTGCCGTCGGCGAACGACACTCGCCGCAGCACTTCATCGGCCATCCCGGCGACGGTACTCTCGGACCATGCGACCACCGCTGAAGCTCGGCGCCTTCTTCTTCGGCGGGGTCGAGCTCGACGACGCCGGTGCCGGCCCGCCTGCCCCGATGGACCGGCGAATCAGCAACGAGCAGGTCTGGAAGGCGACGACCGACTACATCAGCTCGGCGCTGGAGGCCGAACGCCTCGGCTACGACTCGTTCTGGACGACCGAGCACCACTTCCAGCACGAGGGCTACGAGGTCATCCCCAACGGCATCCAGATCTCCACGTGGATCGCCGCGCGCACGAACCGCCTCCGCCTCGGCACGATGTTCAATGTCGTCCCGCAGTGGAACCCGCTGCGCCTGGCGGAGGATTTCGCCACGCTGCACAACCTCTCCGGCGGCCGCGGCATCCTCGGTGTCGGTCGTGGCACCGTGCCGCGGGAGGTGCTGCACCTCAACGACAAGGGCGTGTCGATCGGCTCGTACGACAACCCCGATCAGGCGGCCGACGACGACCGCAACCGGCGCGTGTTCGAGGAGTCGATGGACATCGTGCGCGCCGCCCTGACCGACGAGACGTTCGCCTACGAGGGTGAGTTCTTCCACATCCCCGTGCCCGGCATTCCCGACCGGGGGAGCACGGTGCAGTCGCTCACGCTGGTGCCGCGGCCGCTGTACCCGTTCGAGATCTGGCAGGCGGTCACCAGCCCGCCGACGCTCGAGTACGTCCCCGTCGTCGGCCACGGGGCGGTCTTCTGGAACCAGCACCACGCCTTCATCAAGCGCTTCTGGGACACGTACGGCGAGCGCTACGCCGCCGCCCACGACGGCCACGAGCTGGCGCCGCACGAGCGGCGCATGCTCGTCGTGTCCGTGCGCATCGAGGACACCCACGAGAAGGCGCTGGAGACGGCGACGCCCGGCCACGACGAGTTCTGGAAGTTCCTCGGCCCGTACGGGTGGAGTCGCGGCTACATGGGGCCGGACGGCAAGCCGGCGCAGCCCGGGCTGATCCCGACGCTGGCCGAGTCGATGGAGAACAAGACGATCCTCGTCGGCACGCCCGATGAGGTCGCCGAAGGCGTCGCCTTCTACCGCGACCTGCTCGGCCTCGAGCACCTGACGATCTTCCCGCACCTCCTCGGCGACCCCTACAAGAAGGCCGACGAGCAGATGGCCCGCTTCATCGAGGACGTCGTCCCGCTCGTCGGCTGACGCGGCGCTCGGCTTCTCCGGAAGAATCGGCGGCCATCCGTGGACGCTGAAAACGCTTGAGAAGTTGCTCAGCCGGACTGGCAGCGCGGGCACCAGTAGAGCTTGCGGGCGGCGAGGAGCTGCATCGAGATGGGGGTGGTGCAGATGCGACAGGGGAGGTCGGTGCGCCGGTAGACGTAGAAGGCGTCGTCGCGCAGGACCTTGCCGGTCGGACGTGAGCGATCGGCAGGCACCGTCGTGATGATGCGGCCGGCGCGCAGGCCGGCGCGCATCAGGGTGACGAGGTCGGCCCACAGTGGCTGCCATCGCGAGGCGTCGAGGAGGCGGCCGGGGAGGTACGGGTCGATGCGGTGGCGGTAGAGGATCTCGGCCCGGTAGACGTTGCCGACGCCCGCCAGCACCGCTTGGTCCATCAGCAGGCCGGCGATCGGCGCCTTGCTGCGGGCGATGCGGGCGAACGCCCGGCTGCCGTCGGGCCGCCGCTGCAACGGATCGGGACCGAGGCGGGCGAGGATGGCGTCGACCTCGGACGGGGCGAGCACCTCGCAGGCCGTCGGCCCGCGCAGGTCGGTCCAGCCGGTCGCGGCGACCCAGCGCATGCGCACCGCCCCACGCGGCGGTGGCGGCTCGCCCTCGCCGGCGTCGTACTTGCCGAACAGCCCGAGGTGGACGTGCACGATGCGGTCACCGAAGGCGGCGAAGAGGTGCTTGCCGTGAGCGCTCACGTCGTCGAGCACGCGACCGTCGACCAGGGCGGCGTCGAGGAACCGGCCCTGCGGACTGGACACGTCGATCACCCGGCCGACGAACTGGGCGCGCTGGGACCGCGCCAGGCGGTGCAGCGTGTGGCCCTCCGGCACTACACGCCCGCTGCGCTGCCGATGCGGGCGCGCGGGTCGGCGGCCGCGGCGAAGCCGCCACGTGCTTCGGCGGTGATCGCGTGGGCGTGGCCGAACCCCGAGTCGAACGGCGCGGCGACGTCGACACGGTGGCCACGGGCCGCCAGCCCCTCGACCCACGACGGCGGTGCGTGACCTTCCACTGCGACCGTCGGCGGGCCGCCGCTGGTCCACGTGTCGAAGCCCGTGCGACCGCCGCGCAGCGCCCAGCGCGGCGAGGCGACAGCATCTGCCGGGCTGCCGCCGTGGACGAACAGCCGCGCCGCGACCTGCAGGAGGATCTGCGGTTGGGCATCGCCGCCCATCGTCCCGAACACGGCGGCCAGCTCGCCGTCGCGCGTGGCCATCGCCGGGCACAGGGTGTGCGGAGGACGCCGCCCGGGTCGCAGCTCGGCCGGATGGCCCTCGCGCAGGTTGAACCCGAGACCGCGGTCCTGAAGGTTGATGCCGGTCGTCGGCTCGACCAGCCATGACCCGAAGCCGGACGCGTTGGACTGGATCAGGCTGACAGCCGTCCCGCCCGCGTCGGCCGTGCACAGGTACGTCGTGTCGCCCGGGGTGGCGGCGACCGGCCGGTTGCCGGCGTGCTCGACGTCGACGAGACCAGCGCGCTCATCGATCGCCGCCAGCAGGGCGGCACCTTCGGCCCAGTCGTGGAGCACGTCCGGCCGGTCGAACGACGCCGTCGATGCCGCCTCGACGAGGACGTGCGCCCAACGTGCGTCGTCCGGGTCGTCAGGCAGCCCGGCGCGCTCGGCCAGCCGGGCGGCCCCGAGCAGGAGGTACCCCTGTGAGGCCGGGCCGATCGTCAGCAGCTCGACCCCGAACGCCGCTGCCGCCAGCGGGTCGACCCAGTCGGCCTGCGACAGCGCCAGGTCGGCCTCGGCGAAGTGCCCGGCACCGAGCTCGAGGAGGCCATCACCGAACGCCCCGCCGTAGAAGGCGTCACGACCTCCGGCCGCGATGGCATGAAGGGTGAGCGCCACACCGGGACGGCGCACCCGCGCGCCGACTGCCGTCGCCTGCCCGACCAGCTCGTGGAACCGCGGCCTCGCCGCGTCGTCGAGCAGCCCGAGCGAGGCGACCAGCAGCGGGCTGGCCGGGAAGCCGGACGCCGCCAGGCGGATCGCCGGGGCGAGGATCGTCGCCAGGTCGAGGTTGGCGAAGCGCTCGTGCAGCTGCACCCATCCGTCCACGCAGCCGGGGACGGTCACCGAGCGGATGTCGTGACGCAGCGGCACCTCGGTGAGGCCTTCGGCGCGCATCGCCGCGGCGTCGGCACCCTGCCCGGCGTGCCCGCTGGCATCCAGGCCAACCACCTCACCGTCGGGCGTGCGCACGAGGGCGAACAGGTCGCCACCCATCCCGCACAGGTGCGGGGCAGTGACGGCGATCGCCGCGTTCGCCGCGATCGCCGCGTCCACGGCGTTGCCGCCACGGTCGAACATCGCCATCGCTGCCTGCGTGGCGACCTGGTCGGCCGTGGCGGCGACCGCACGGAGCGCTCGGACGGAGCCGGCGGGCACGCTTGGCGGCATCGCTGCCGACGCTAGCCCTGGCGTCGCGTGCGGTCAGTGCGTGCCGTGAGTGGCGGCGACGGGCAGCTCGCAATCGGGCTGCTCGAAGCCCTCGGTGATCGCCAGCGGACCGGTGGCCGGAGCGTCGAAGTAGGTGGCGACGAGGACCGTCTCGCCCGCTGTCCGGTTGCCCGCGGTGTGCACGAAGTGATCCGGCTCGACGAACGACGTGCCCGTCGGATACGGCCGGTCGACGCAGTCGTCACCGTTGGTGAGCACGAGGTCGCCTGCGGCGACGGTCACCATGACCGGACCGGGGTGCATGTGCCAGGGGAACTGGGCGCCGGGCTGCAGGGTGATCCGAGCCACGACGGCGTGCGTCGGGTCGTCCATGTTCAGGACGTGTGGGCGGCTGCCCTCGGCACGGACGCGCACGCGGGCGTTGACGCGATCGGTGAATCGACTGCGCGGGGTGAGCAGTTCGACGGCGATCGGAGGCGGGGGTTCGTCGTCCTGCGCTGCGGCGGCGCCGCCGACGCCGAGGGCGACGGGCGCGGCGGCCGCGGCGACGAGCAGAGCGGAGCGGCTGCGCTTCATCTCAGCCCTCGCCCATGGCCTGCCAGGCCTTGTAGCCGCCGTCGACGTGGGCGACGTTGCGGTAGCCCATGCGCTGGAGCGTGTCCGCGGCCAGGGCCGAGCGACCACCGGAGGCGCAGTACAGGATCGTGCGCCGCTCGGGGTCGAGGGCGTCGAGGTGGTAGGGGCTGGCGGGGTCGGCGTGGAACTCGAGCATGCCGCGGGGGACGTGCACGGCACCGGGGATGGTGCCCGACGCCTCCAGCTCGGCGGCCTCGCGCAGGTCGACGAGCACGGCCTCGCCGGCGTCGACCTCGGCGGCCGCGGCAGTGGGATCGATGTTCTCGATGTTCGTCCTCGCTGCGGCGATCATGTCGGCGACGTGCTGCTGGGTGGTGGTGGTGGTCATGGCGGCGATCGTGCGCCGGCGCGCGGGGCCGTGGCATCGGCCGTTCACTCCATTCGCATCGCATGGGTCGAATGACCCACGGCCTACAGTCGCGGCCGGTCGGGTCATGGCATCGTCGTCGCTGCTGGAACAGCTCTCGCCCCTCGTCGCCGGGCGCCAGTGGGACCGTGTCCGCGACGCGTTGGTGCAGGCCGACCGGGACGGCCAGGCCGACGATGCCGCGCTGGAACTGCTCGCCGAGGCGTCGTGGTGGCTCGGTCAGGCGAACGAGTGCATCGAGGTCCGCGGTCGCCTGTTCGAGAGCTACGACCGGCTCGGAGACAGGACGAACGCGGCCCGGATCGCCCTGCTGCTGTCGGAGGACCACCGCCGGCAGGGGCACAAGGCGATCGGCGAGAGCTGGCTGCGCCGGGCCGAGCGACTGCTCGACGGCCAGGCGGAGTGTGCCGAGCACGGCTACCTCGCCCTGTACCGAGGAGAGCGGTCACGCCGTGCCGGCGAGCTCGATCGTGCCCTCATCCTGCTCACCCATGCTCGGGACATCGCCGGACGCCTGGGTCACGCCAACCTCATCGCCGACGTCGATCAGGAGATCGGCAGAGTGACCATCCTGGCCGGATCGCCGGCCGAGGGCCTGGCCGTGATGGACGAGGCCATGCTCGCTGCCAGCGAGGGCCGTCTCGGTGCCTACACGACCGGCAAGATCTACTGCTGCATGATGAGCGCCTGCGACGAGCTGGGCGACCTCGATCGGCTGGCCGAGTGGACCCAGATCGGGGCCACCTGGTCCGCCGAGCAGGGCGTCTCCGTGTTCCCCGGCATGTGCCGCGTCCACCACGCCCAGCTGCTCGCCCATCTCGGGCGGTGGGATGACGCCGAGCGTGAAGCGGAGCGGGCCGCGGAGGAGCTTCGCGAGATCGGCTGGGTCGTCGGCTTCGCCCACCTGACGGCCGGTGAGCTCCGTTGCCGGCGCGGCGACCTCGCCGGCGCAGACGATGCCTTCAAGCGTGCCGAAGAGCTTGGTGGCAGCGCCGACGTCGGGCGCTCGCTGCTCCTGCTCGCCCGGGGCGATGCGGCCGGCGCCAACCGGCGGATCTCCCGGGCCCTGGCGGGGCTCGCCTCGCCCGCGCTGTGGCGGGCCCGGCTGCTGCCGGCACAGGTGGAGGTCGCCGTCGCCGCACGCGATCTCGGGCGGGCGGCATCGGCAGCGGTCGAGCTGGAGGAGATCGCTGCCGCGTACGGCACACGGACGTTGCACGCAACGGCGTCGTTGGCGCGCGCGCGGGTCGATCTCGCCAACGGCGACTGGGCGGCGGCCTGTCAGAGCGCCGCCGCAGCGATCCGCCTCTGGCAGGACCTCCGCGGCCCCTACGAGGTCGGCCTGGCACACGTGCTCCACGCCCGGGCCTGCCGTGCACTGGACGAGGACGACGGCTGCGACACCTCGCTCGACGTTGCCGAGGGGATCTTCCGGTCGCTCGGCGCCGACGCCGATCTCGCTGCCGTCGAGCAGCTCCGTGCCGGGGTCCGGGAGGCGGCGTCGAGTGGGGCGCTGACCGGGCGCGAGGTCGAAGTGCTCCGGTTGGTCGCCACCGGGGCGACGAACAAGATGATCGCCGCCGAGCTCGTCGTCAGCCAGAAGACGGTGGCGCGCCACCTCAGCAACATCTTCACCAAGATCGGTGTCACCAGCCGCGCCGCGGCCACCGCCTACGCCTACCAGCACCAACTCGTCGATCCGTGACGGGCGGCCGGCGTGCCGCGGCGGGCGTGATGACGAGCGGCGCGGCGCTGATGATCGTCGGAACGTTGCTCACCTGGGTGCGCAGCGGCGGTGCCCGGCGCAACAGCTACGACATCTTCCGGCTGGTCGGCCGGCTCGGCTTCGCGCCGGACGGCCCGGCGGCGACGGCGCTGCGATGGTGGCCGGTGATGCCGTTGCTGGCGACCTCGGCCGTCGTCGCCGTGTGGTGGTCGTGGCCACGCCTCGGCGCGGCGCTCGGGCTCCTCGCCGGCGCCTACGGCGGTGGCGTCGCCGTTGCCGTGCTCGCTGCGCCCGACGGTGGGCTGGTGCAGATCGGACCGGGACCTGTCGTGACGGCGATCGGGGCGGCGATCCTCTTGGCCGGCTCGATCGGCGTGCTCAGCGCTCGATCCACTGACCGCGGCGCTCGAGCACCTCGCGCAGCACCGCCGGGCGGTCCGTCATGATGCCGTCGACGCCGAGGTCGAGGAGACGCTCCATCTCGTCGGCGTCGTCGATCGTCCACACGTGGACCTCGATGCCGCGCCGGTGGGCTCGGCGGACGAAGCGCTCGGTGACGACCGGGATGAAGTGCCACTTCGACTGGCACCTGAGCGATGACGATACGGCGAGCAAGGCGCAGCCCGAGCGACGCGCAGCAGGACGATGTCGAGCGGTCCGGCGCTCGTGCACACGTCCGGCCCGAGGCGCTCGCGGAGGCGGCGCACCGTGCGGTCGTTGAAGACGCCGACGCACACGCGGTCGAGCACGCTCGGCGGCGACCAGCACGTCGGCCAGCGGCGTCGACGGCGCGGGCTCCTTGCAGTCGATGTTGAAGCGGGCGTCGGGCCACGTGCTCGAGCAGGTCGGCGAGCTTGGGGATCGGCTCCTCGCCCATTGACACGCAGCTCGGCGACCTCGTCCCACGGCAGCTCGGAGATGCGACCGGCCCGATCGTACGTGCGCTGAGGTCGTCGTCGTGGAAGGCGACGACGACACCGTCGCGGTCACGTGGACGTCCGTCTCGAGGTAGCGGTAGCCCAGGTCGACGGCGCGCTGGAACGCCGGCAGCGTGTTCTCCGGGGCCTCGCTGGCGCCGCCACGGTGGGCCATGGCGATCGGCGCCGGCCAGTCGAGGAACGGGTGGAAGGACCGCAGGGCGCGGTTCACGACCGGCAGTATGGTCGGGCCATGGCCGTGAAGACACTGCCCGCTCGCCGGCGAGCGGTTCAAGGGCTCGGAGTCGGCAGCCGTCACGTCGCCGTACGACGGCGAGGAGATCGGCCGGGTCCCCGTGTGCGGTCCCGACGACGTCGATCGCGCCGTGCGCGCCGCCAAGGGTGCGCTGGCGGGCGGACCGCTGCCGCGGTGGAAGCGGGCGGAGGTGCTCGACACGGCGGCCCGGCTGCTCGCCGAGCGCCGCGACGAGTTCGCCGAGATCATCGCCAGGGAGGCGGCCAAGCCGATCAAGACAGCCAGGGTCGAGGCCGAGCGGGCGGTCGGCACGTTCCAGTTCGCCGCCGCCGAGGCGCGCACGCTGGCGGGCGACGTCGTCGCCCTCGACGCCATCGCGTCCGGCGTCGGCAAGGTCGGCTTCACGATGCGTGTGCCGATCGGCGTCATCGGGGCGATCAGCCCGTTCAACTTCCCGCTCAACCTCGTCGCCCACAAGCTGGCACCGGCGATCGCCGCCGGGTGCCCGGTGGTGCTCAAGCCGGCCAGCCAGACGCCGTTCAGCGGCATCGCCCTGGCCGAGCTGCTGATCGACGAGTGCGGCCTGCCCGACGAGTGGCTGCACGTCGTCACGGGTGGCGGGTCGACCGTCGGCAACGCCCTCGTCGACCACGACGACATCGCCCTGATCACGTTCACCGGGTCACCCGATGTCGGGTGGGGGATCAGGGCGCGGGCGCCGCGCAAGAAGGTCGGCCTCGAGCTGGGCAACAACGCCCCGGTGATCATCGAGGCCGACAGCGACTGGGCGTCGGCGGCGGCGAAGATCAAGGTCGCCGGGTTCTCCCACGCCGGGCAGAGCTGCATCTCGACGCAGCGCATCTACGTCCACGACGACATCGCCGACGCCTTCGTCGAGACGCTCGTCAAGGAGGTGTCCTCGCTCGTCGTCGGCGACCCGATGGACGAGCAGACGGACGTGTCGGCGCTGATCTCCGAGGGCGAGCGCGACCGGGTGGCGTCGTGGGTGGAGGAGGCGGTGGCCGAGGGTGCAACGGTCGCTCACGGCGGCGAGGTCGACGACAACGGCGTGCTGCTGCCGACCGTGCTGACCGGCGCGACTCCCGCGATGAAGGTGTGCTCGCAGGAGGTGTTCGGGCCGGTCGTTGCAGTTGCAACGTACGACGATCTCGACGACGCACTGCGCATGGCCAACGACACACGGTACGGGTTGCAGGCGGCGATCTTCACCAACCACGTCGGCGACGCCATGCGCGCGTTCCAGACGCTCGACTTCGGCGGCGTCCTCGTCAACGAGGTGCCGACGTGGCGCGCCGACCAGCAGCCCTACGGCGGCGTCCGCGACAGCGGCAACACCCGCGAAGGCCCGGCCTACTCCGTCCGCGAGATGACCGACCTGCGCATGATCATCCTGTCGCCCTGACAACTCGGTTCTAAACGTATTTGTGCCCGCTGAGCGGGAACAACTCGACAGAGAACTTGGAATGGCGGGACCTACGGTCGGGCGATGGACTGGTGGCGCGACCCGCTCGGGGCGCTGGTGCGGTGGCCGGAAGGTGATCCTCGTCGGCGGGCCGGCCGCGGTGTGGACGACGATCGTCGGCACGCTGCGCGACCTCGGTGCCGCCGACGTGCTCGTCGTGGGCACCGACGGGCTCGGTGCCGGTCCGCAGCCGGATGCCCAGGTCGTCGCCGTGGAGATCCCCGACGACGTCGGCCCGATGGAACGTCTGCGCACGGCGATCGCTCGGGTCGCCGACCCACCGCCGACCATCGTCGAGGCCGTCGAGGCGTTCGACCCGCGACCGCGACGGCGGTCGTGTTCGGGACGTTCCTCACCGAGTCGCCGACGCTGGTCGGCCGCCCGCTCGTCGCCCATCGCCGTCCGGAGTGGGTCGCCCTCGAGGACAAGACGACGGTCGACGCCCTGCTCGACCGGGCCGGCGTCGCCCGGGCGCCGTCGACCACCGTCGACATCGCCGACGCGGCAGCGACCTGGCGACGGTTCGATCACGGGTCGGGCAGCGTGTGGGCGGTCGACGCCCGTGACGGCTTCCACGGCGGTGGTGCCGGCACTCGCTGGGTGACCGACGACGACGCTGCGGCCGCCGTGACTGCCGAGCTCGGCGCCATTGGCGACCGCGTGCGGATCATGCCGTTCCTCGACGGCATCGCCACGTCGATCCACGGCATCGTGCTGCCCGACGGCGTCGTCGCCCTGCGTCCCGGTCGAGATGGTGACGCTGCGGCGCGGCCACGAGCTGCGCTACTCCGGCTGCGCCACGTTCTGGGATCCACCCGACGCCATCCGCGACGAGATGCGCGAGGCCGCACGGCGGGTCGGCGCCGTGCTGCGCGACGAGGTCGCCTACCGCGGCGCCTTCACGCTCGACGGCGTCGCCACGGTCGACGGGTTCCGGCCGACCGAGCTCAACCCGCGCTTCGGTGCCGGGCTCGGCGTGATCACGCGCGGGCTGGGTGACACCCCACTCCACCTCGTGCTCGACCTCGTCGTCGCCGGCATCGAGCTGGCCATCTCCGCCGCGATCTCGAGCGGCAGATCCTCACCGACGCCGATGCCGGCCGGAGCGGCGGCACCTGGCAGCTGCACGTCGACACGCCGATCGAGGTCGTCGGCCGCGACGTCACCTACGACGACGGCGAGTGGCGCTGGACCGGCGACGGCGACCCGGTCGACGCCAACGTCGTCGCCAGCGGCGGCTTCGTCCGCGCCACGTTCACCGGCGACCGCACGCCCGTCGGGCCGAGCGTCGGCCAGCGCAGCGTCGACTTCTGGCGCTTCGCCGACGTCGACCTGGGCACCGGCATCGGCCCGCTCACCGCCCCGATCGACGTCACCGACGATTCCTTGTCGACTTCGGGATCACTGAGCGATCCCCAGCGTCGTCAGAATCGCTCAGATCGTGCGGCCGGCGGCGGTCCAGTACTCGTCCTTGAGGTGGCGCTTGTACAGCTTGCCGGTGGGGTGGCGGGGGAGCTCGGCGCGGAAGTCGACCGAGCGTGGGCACTTGACGTCGGCGAGGTGCTCGCGGCAGTAGGCGACCAGCTCCTTCGACAGCGCGTCGGCCTCGTCGGCGTCGGCGGGCATCTCGACGGGCTGGACGACCGCCTTGACCTCCTCGCCGAACTCGTCGTGGGGCACGCCGAACACGGCGACGTCGACGACCTTGGGGTGCGTGACGAGGACGTTCTCCGCCTCCTGCGGGTAGATGTTCACGCCGCCGGAGATGATCATGTACGCCTTGCGGTCGGTCAGGTAGAGGAAGCCGTCGCTGTCGACGTAGCCGACGTCGCCCAGCGTGCTCCACCCGCGCGGGTGCCGCGAGCTCTTCGTCTTCTCGGCGTCGTTGTGGTACTCGAACTCGGCGCCGCCCTCGAAGTAGATCGTGCCGCTCTCGCCCGGCGGCATCTCCTCGTCGTCGGCGCCGACGATGTGCAGCGTGCAGCCGATCGGCGCGCCGACCGTGCCGGGGTGGGCGAGCCACTGCTCGCTGTTGCAGTAGACGAACCCGTTGCCCTCGGTACCGGCGTAGTACTCGTGGATGACCGGGCCGAACCACTCGATCATCTGCTGCTTCACCGGCACCGGGCACGGCGCGGCGGCGTGGATGACGCAGCGCAGCGACGACACGTCGTACGAGCTGCGCACCTCGGCGGGCAGCTTGAGCAGGCGGACGAACATCGTCGGCACGACCTGGGTGTGGGTGATGCGTCGTGCGTCTCGACGAGCGCCAGGAACTGCTCGGCGTCGAAGTGCTCCATCACGACGACGGTGCCGCCGATCTGGTGCACGCTCATGCAGAAGCGCAGCGGGGCGGCGTGGTACAGCGGCGCCGGCGAGAGGTACACCGTGGTGTCGTCGGCGCTGAACAGCAGCTGCAGCAGGGCGAGCACGCTGTTCGGCGTCGCCTCCAGCGGCTCGGGCTGGAACGTCCGCGCGACGCCCTTGGGCAGCCCGGTCGTGCCCGAGGAGTAGAGCATGTCCATGCCGGCGACGCGGTCGGTCAGCGGCTCGGCGGTCTGCGCGTCGACCGCCGCCTCGTACGACTCGTAGCCGTCGATGGTGCCGTCGAGCATCAGCCGCAGCGACACGTCAGGGGTGGCGGCGACGATCTCGGCGGCCTGGTCGGCCTTGGCCTTGGACGTGATGAACACCTTGGCCTCGCAGTCGCGCACGATGTAGGAGAGCTCGCCGCTGGTCAGGCGTGACGACGCGGCGGTGTAGACCGCTCCGGCGTAGTGGCAGCCCCACGCCACCTCGAGGTAGCGCGGGTGGTTCTCCATGCAGAAGGCGACGTGGTCGCCCGGCTGGACGCCGGCGGCGCGCAGCAGCCGGCTCAGCCGGTTGGCGGCGTCGTCGAGCTGGCGGTACGTCGTGACGGCGCCGGTCGACGCCATCACGAACGCGGGCTTGTCGGGTTGGCTGTCGACGAAGGCACCGGGGTACATGTCTGGAACGTACTCCCGGTACCTTCTTGGCATGACGATGACGTCCACCATGGCGGCCTCCGCCACCACCGACGAGCAGCAGGTCTCCGACCTCGTCGACGAGCTGCTCGAGTCGTTCCCCCCGAAGTCCACCGACCCGATCACGTTCCTCGGCGAGCAGTTCGACCGCGGGCTGGCCTGGGTCCACTTCCCGGTCGGCCACGGCGGCCTCGGCGTCAACCCGAAGCTGCAGAAGACGGTCAACGAGCGCCTGTTCGCCGCCGGCGCGACCGAACTCGGCGTACCGCAACCCGATCGGCTACGGCATGTGCGGGCCGACGGTCGTCGTGTGGGGGAGCGAGGAGCAGAAGCAGCGCTACCTCCGCCCGCTGTTCACCGGCGAGGAGATCTGGTGCCAGCTGTTCTCCGAGCCCGGCTCCGGCTCCGACTTCGCCGGGCTGTCGTCGCGGGGCGTGAAGGACGGCGACGAGTGGATCGTCAACGGGCAGAAGGTGTGGACGACGCTCGCCCACCTCTCGAAGTGGGGTCTGCTGGTCGTGCGCACCGCCCCCGAGGCGGTCAAGCACGCCGGGCTCACGGCGTTCGTCGTCGACATGCAGGCGCCGACCGTCGAGGTGCGCCCGCTGCGCCAGATCACCGGTGAGGCCGAGTTCAACGAGGTGTACTTCACCGACACGCGCATCCCCGACGGCGAGCGCCTCGGCGAGCCGGGCGACGGCTGGCGCGTCTCGCTGACGACGCTGATGAACGAGCGGGTGTCGATCGGCGGCACCATCCCGGCCAAGGGCTCCGGGCCGGTCGCCGCGCTGGTCAAGGCGTGGAAGGAGCTGCCCGAGGACCGGCGCGACGCCGCCACGCGCGACGAGGTGATGCAGCTGTGGATCCGCGCCGAGGTGCTGCGCCTCACCAACATCCGCGCCAACCAGATGCGCAAGATGGGCGATCCCGGGCCGGAGGGCTCGATCGGCAAGATGGCGTCGGCCGACCTGAACAAGGACGTCTGGGCCAAGGTCGTCGACCTGATGGGCGCCGAGGGGATGCTCTACGGCAGCTACGAGATGGTCCGCCCGGAGACGGCGATGGGCTTCGAGACGGTGCAGAAGGCGTTCCTGCGCAGCCGGGCGAACTCGATCGAGGGTGGCACCACCGAGGTGATGAAGAACATCCTCGGCGAGCGCGTGCTCGGCCTGCCCGGCGACGTCCGTGTCGACCGCGACGTGCCGTGGAGCGAAGTTCCGCGCGAACTGACGTGACCGTCGACTTCGTCCGCACGCCCGACGAGCGCTTCGCCGACCTGCCGGACTGGCCGTACGAACCGCGGTACGTCGACGTCGACGGCCTGCGCATGGCCTACGTCGACGAGGGTCCGCGCGACGGCCGGACGATCCTGCTCCTCCACGGCGAGCCGACGTGGGGCTACCTGTACCGGCGGATGCTGCCCGACGCTGCTCGACGCCGGCTACCGCACCGTCGTGCCCGACCTCATCGGGTTCGGCCGCTCGGACAAGCCGACCGCGCGCGACGCCTACACCTACGCCGGCCACGTCGCCTGGCTGCACTCGTTCGTCGAGCAGCTCGACCTGCGGGACATCGTGCTGTTCGGCCAGGACTGGGGCGGCCTGATCGGCCTGCGCGTCGCCGCCGAGCACCCCGAGCGCTTCGACCGCCTCGTGCTCGCCAACACGTTCCTGCCCGACGGCGCGCCGGCGGGGGAGGGCTTCCTGCAGTGGCAGCAGGCGAGCCAGGCGATGCCGTTCCTCGACGCCGGCAAGCTGCTGCAGCGGGCGACGCTCGCCCGCCAGCTGACCGACGCCGAGGTCGAGGCGTACCGCGCGCCGTTCCCCGACGAGGCGCACATGGCCGGGGCGCGGCAGTTCCCGCTGCTCGTGCCGACCGGTCCTGACGATCCGGCGGTGCCCGCCAACCGGGCGGCGTGGGAGGTGCTCGAGCGCTGGGAGCGGCCGGTGCTCACGCTGTGGGCACCCGACGACATCGTGCTCGGCAGGTTGCAGGACTCGCTCGTGCGCCGCATCCCCGGCGCCGCCGGCCAGCCGCACCAGACGTTCTCGCCCGGCCGGCCACTTCATCCAGGACGACGTCGGCGAGCAGCTCGCCGCGGCGATCGTCGCCTGGCTGCAGGCCTGATCACGGTCAGCAGCCGGCGAGGGCGGTCAGCACGTCGCTGGCGCCGAGCGCGCGGTCGTCCATCCGCGGGCGACCGGTCATCGAGCCGCCGAGCATCACCGTCGCCGCCGACTCGATGGCCAGTCTGCAGCTCGCGCAGCTTGCGCGGCGGCGGGAAGTACTCGTCCTCGTCGGTGACCGTGACGACCTCGACGCCGTCGGCCGGTGCGAGGCGCTCGACGACCTGCTCGACCAGCTCGTCGGGCGCCGACGCGCCGGCCGTCACGCCGACGATGCGCGCGCCGAGGATCTCGTCGGGGATCTCGTCGGCGTCGTTGACGCGGGCGACCAGCTGCGCAGCCCGGCCTCGCCGGCGAGCTTCTCCAGGGCACGGGTGTTGGAGGAGTTCGCCGAGCCGATGACGACGATGGCGTCGCACCGCTCGGCGAGCGCCATCAGCGCCGACTGACGGTTGGTCGTGGCGAAGCACAGGTCGCTGCGCCCCGGCGACCACACGTCGGGGAAGCGCTCGCGCACGGCGACGGCGACGCCCTCCCAGTCGCGGTGGCTGAGCGTCGTCTGGGCGAGCAGGGCGACCGGCTCGTCGAACTGCGGCAGCGCGGCGACGTCGGCGACGCGCTCGACCCGGCTGATCGAGCTCGGGCGCGACGGCCATCGTGCCGACCGCCTCCTCGTGGCCCTCGTGGCCGACGTAGACGATGCGGTAGCCCTTGCCGGCGCGGGTGCGCACCTCGTGGTGCACCTTGGTGACGAGCGGGCAGACGGAGTCGACGACGTAGCTGCCCCGCGCCTGCGCCGCGGCGACGACCTCCGGCGCCGAGCCGTGGGCGGAGAGCATGATCGGCGAGCCCGGCGGCACGTCGGCGATGTCGTCGACGAACACGACGCCCTGGGCCTCGAAGCGGTCGACGATGACCCGGTTGTGGACGATCTCGTGGTAGCAGTACACCGGCGGCGCGAAGCTGCGGACCATCCAGGCCAGCGCCTTGATCGCCATCTCCACGCCGGCGCAGAAGCCCCGCGGCTCGGCGAGGAGGACGCGCTCGACAGCCATCGTGCAGCTCCAGGCTACCGACGAGCGTGCCGCCGGTAGCCTGTGGACGGCTATGTGCCGCGCCCCTCGTCGTCTCCGTCGCGCCCGGGTCGCCGGCCGACGCGGCCGGGCTGCGGCCGGGCGACACGATCGCCCTGGTCAACGGGCGCGTGCCCCGCGACGTCATCGAGTGGCGGCTGCTGGACCGACGAGCCGGCCGTCGAGCTCGACGTGTCGCGGCAGCGGGCTCGAGCTGCAGCTCGACGTCGCACAAGCGCGGCGGGTCAGCCGCTCGGCGCCGAGGTGTCCAGCGCCGTGTTCGACCGCGTCCGCACGTGCGACAACCACTGCGAGTTCTGCTTCATCTACCAGCTGCCCAAGGGCCTGCGCCGCAGCCTGTACCTGAAGGACGACGACTACCGGCTGAGCTTCCTGTACGGGAACTTCACGACGCTGACCCGGTTCACCGAGGCCGACCTCGAGCGGGTCGTCACCGAGCGGCTGTCGCCGCTGCACGTGAGCATCCACTCGACCGATCCCGAGCTGCGGGCGCGCATGCTGCGCAACCCGCGCGGGGCGACGAGCCTGCGCTGGCTGCGGGCGCTGCTCGACCACGGCATCGAGGTGCGCGGGCAGCTCGTCGTGTGCCCCGGCGTCAACGACGGCGAGGCGCTCGACGACACGTTCGCCGGCATCCTCGACCAGTACCCCGAGCTGTCGTCGGTCGCCGTCGTGCCGCTCGGCATCTCCCGGTTCAACCCGGAGGCCGGCGATGCGCGCCCACACCACGGCCGAGGCCGACGGCGGTCGTCGACGCGGTCGAGGACTGGCAGGACGTGTTCCTCGACTGCGCTCGGCCGCCGGATGGTCCACGCCGCCGACGAGTACTACCTGATGGCCGGCCGGCCGTTCCCCGCCGCCGAGCGCTACGAGGGCTTCACGATGCACGAGGACGGCATCGGCATGGCCCGCACGTTCGAGCTCGAGTTCACCGGCGCGGCGGCCGAGCCGACCGGCACGCGACGCGGCTTCTTCGCCGCCGTCGACGGCTGCCGTCGCTGCCCCGAACCCGGCGGCCTACACCGGCCTGCGGGCTGAGCCACGCGACGTCGCCGGTCGTCGCTGCGGCCGCGGCGGACCGCGCCCGATCGGGATCCTCACCGGCGAGCTCGGGGCGCACGTGGTCGCGCCGCTGATCGACGCGCTCGACCGACCGACGTGCGCGTGATCCCGGTCGCCAACGAGTTCTTCGGCGGCAACACCGGCGTGACCGGGCTGATGACCGGCGCCGACCTGACGCGCGTGCTGGCCGCACGAGCCGGACGGTCATCGCTACCTGCTGCCCGACGTCTGCCTGTCCGACGACGGCCGCTTCCTCGACGGCGGCACCGTCGACGACCTGCCCCGTCCGGTCGAGGTCGTCGCCACCGACGGCCGCGCGCTCCGCGAGGCACTGCGGCTCATGAACGGCGAGCTGCCCGTCGTCGTCGTCGTCGGCCGGCCCAACGTCGGCAAGAGCACGCTGTTCAACCGCATCGTCGGCGAGCAGGCGGCGATCGTCGAGGACCGCCCGGGGATCACCCGCGACCGCAAGGAGCTGGAGGCGGAGTGGCTCGGCGTGCCGTTCCGCATCATCGACACCGGCGGCTGGTCGCCGGGCGGCAGCGATCTCGAGGCCAAGGTCAGCCGCCAGGTCGAGGCGGCGGTCGCGCAGCGCCGACCTCGTGCTGTTCGTCGTCGACGGCGTCGGTCGGCGATCACCGACGACGACGAGGCGATCGCCGACTGGCTGCGCCGCGGTCCGCACGACGTGCTCGTCGTCGCCAACAAGGCCGACAACGACCGGCGCGAGGACGAGCGGTGGGAGTTCCTGGCGCTCGGGCTCGGCGAGCCGTACCCGGTCAGCGCGCTGCACGGCCGGCGCGCCGGCGACCTGCTCGACGTCGTCGTCGAGCGCCTGCCGCGCGGCCGACGCGTCGAGGAGCCCGACGAGCGGCGTCGTCGAGCGACGGCGACGAGCCGTGGACGCCCGACGAGCCGCGCCGCCACGCGTGGCGATCGTCGGGCGGCCCAACGTCGGCAAGAGCACGCTGTTCAACCGGCTCGTCGGCGAGGACCGCTCGGTCGTCCACGACCTCGCCGGCACGACACGCGACGCGATCGACACGCTCGTCGAGACCGAGGACGGACCGATCGTGTTCGTCGACACGGCCGGGATGCGCCGGCGGTCGCGCATCGACGACTCGGCCGAGTACTACTCGCTGGTGCGGGCGCTGCGGGCGATCGACGACGCCGACATCGCCCTGCTGGTGATCGACGCCACCGAGGGCGTCACCGGCCAGGACCAGCGCCTGGCCGAGCGCATCGACGCCGCCGGCTGCCCGATCGTCGTCCTGCTCAACAAGTGGGAGCTGATCGACGACCCCGACGATCGCCGAGATCGTGCTCGGCGAGCTGACGCGGCAAGCTGGCGTTCATCGGCGAGGCGCCGGTGCTGAGGATCTCGGCGCTCAGCGGCAAGGGCGTGCACCGGCTGCGCCCGGTGCTGCAGGAGGCGATCACCCAGTACCACCGCCGCGTGCCGACGCGCGACGTCAACCGGGTGATCGTCGAGGCGCAGCAGCGCCAGCCCGCCGGCGGCGGCGCCAAGGTGCTCTACGCCGTGCAGGGCGCCACCGACCCGCCGACGTTCACGCTGTTCGCCAACCGCGAGCTGCCCGCAGACGTACGTGCGCTACCTCGAGCGCTCGATCCGCGAGGCGTTCGGGTTCGGCTCGACGCCGCTGAAGCTGCGGGTGCGCCGCCGCACCGGGTGACGCCATGCCGTGGTGCGACGACTGCCGAAGTACTGGGCGCCGTCGGCGATGACGCCGGAGGGGACGTGCCCGACGTGCGGTCGCGACCTCGAGGCGCCGAGCCGTCGGCCGAAGCGGCGGCCGACGACGAGAAGGCGCCGTGGCACTTCAAGCTGCTCGTCGTCGCCCTCGTCGTCTACCTCGGGTGGCGCTTCTTCGAGATGTTCTTCGCCTGAGCTGCGCGTCGACGTGCTCCGCCAGGCGCCGACGCAGCTCGTGCGTACTCGCTGCGACCCCCGACAGACGGGCTGTGGCGCAGCTTGGTTAGCGCGCTTGACTGGGGGACAAGAGGTCGGGAGTTCGAATCTCCCCAGCCCGACGGTGAGCAGCGTCGCGTGGTCGGTCGAGCGGCTGCGGGTTCGCGACGCCGAGATCGCCGTCTACCAGGCCGGCACCGGGCGCGACCTGGTCGCGGTCCACGGCTTCCAGAACGATCACACGCTCGTGGGATCCGTTCGTCGAACGGCTCGACCTGTCGCGGTTCCGCGTGACCGCGCTCGACCTCGTCGGGTGCGGGTCGAGCGCCGGTGCCTCGTCGTGGGAGCGATGCACCATCGGTGAGTACGCCGCACGACGTGATCGCCGTGTGCGACGAGCTCGGGCTGGTCGCGCCCGCCGCCATCGGGCACAGCCTCGGTGGGGCGATCGTGCTCGAGGCCGCGCTCGTCGAGCCGGCACGCTTCAGCGCCGTCGTGCTGGCGGCGCCGGTCTCGACGAGCGGCTTGGACTTCCTGCCCGACGAGGCCGCCTTCGAGGCGTTGGCCCATCCGACAGCCGACCAGCAACGAGCGCTCGCCGGCGCCGCGTTCCGCTACCCACTCGCCGACGACGACCTCGCCGAGCTGCTCGCGGTCGTCGCCCGAGCGACGCCCGAGCACATCGAGGGCGCGGCGCGGTCGATGCGCGACTTCACACGGCAGGACGAGCTGCACACCCTGGCCGTGCGCACGCTCCTCGTGTGCGGCGACCGCGATCGGCACGTCCCGCTCCGGAACCACCTCGCCACGCAGCAGGCCATCCCACGGTGCGGTCTGCAGGTGTACTTCGACGTCGGCCACGTGCCCTTCGTCGAGGTCGCCGACCGCTTCGCCGCCGACGTCACACGGTTCCTGGCGCTCGACGACGGGTAGCGTCGCCGCGATGTGCGGTCGCTTCGTGTCGTCCGAGCACGCCCGAGCGCATCGCCGAGTACTTCGGCGCCGCGTTCGAGGGCGAGACGCTCGGCGAGAACTACAACGTCGCCCCGACGAACGACATCTACGCCGTCGTCGCCGGGCCCGACGGCACGCCGCGGCTGGAGGTCTTCCACTGGGGCCTGATCCCGGTGTGGGCGAAGGAGCGCAAGGTCGGGCCAGAAGATGATCAACGCCCGCGCCGAGACGCTGGCCACGCAAGCCGGCGTACAAGGGCGTGTTCAAGAAGACACCGCTGCCTGATCCCGATGGACGGCTTCTACGAGTGGAAGGCGGGTGAGCCCGGCGGTCCGGTGACCAAGGCCGGCAAGCCGGCCAAGCAGCCGATGTTCATCCACCGCCTCGACGGCGAGCCGCTCGCCGTCGCCGGGCTGTGGTCGGCGTGGCGGGACAAGGCCGACGGGCCCGACGCCGACTGGCTGCACAGCGCCACGGTCGTCACGACGTCGGCCAACGGCACGATGTCGCCGATCCACGACCGCATGCCGGTGATCCTCCCGCAGTCGGCGTGGGCGACGTGGCTCGACCCCGACAACGAGGACATCGAGACGCTGTCGGGCCTGCTGATCCCGGCGCCCGACACGCTGCTCGACGTCCACCCGGTCAGCACCGAGGTCAACAACGTGCGCAACAAGGGCCCGGAGCTGATCGAGCCGTCGACTCGACGTCCGAGTGCCGGCTGCGGACGCCGGTCGTCAGCACTCGATGGCGCGACACTCGGATGGCCATCGCCGGCAGCTCGGCGCGGATGGCGTCGGCGGCGGCGTCGAGCTCGGCGGGGTCGACCGAGGCGGCGGCGTTGGCGAACGACAGCTGCGACATCGAGTTCGTCGGGATCACGTGCACGTGCATGTGCGGCACCTCGTAGCCGGCGACGATCAGCCCGACCCGCTCGCAGCGGAACGCCCGCTGCTGGGCGACGCCGATGACCCGGGCGACCTCGAACAGGTGGGCGACGAGCGTCGGGGTCGGCGTCGACCCAGTGGTCGACCTCCTCGATCGGCACGACGAGCGCGTGGCCGTGGGCCAGCGGGTTGATCGACAGGAACGCGACGCAGCGCTCGTCGCGCCACACGAACGTGCCGGGGATCTCGCCGTCGATGATCCGGGTGAAGATCGTGGTCATCGCGGCGCACGACGCGAGCTACGACGCTGCACGCGTGACGCGACCTGCGGCCGACCGATGGACCGCGGCGGACGACCGGCGAGGTCGACACGCTGCTGACCGTCCCCAACCTGTTCACGCTGATCCGCCTGCTGTGCCTGCCGGTGTTCCTGTAGCTGCTGTTCGGCCGCGACAACCGGGCCGGCGCGGCGTGGCTGCTCGGCGGGCTCGGCGCGACCGACTGGGTCGACGGCTACCTCGCCCGGCGGCTCGGCCAGGTGAGCGAGTTCGGCAAGAAGTTCGACCCGACCGTCGACCGCCTGCTGTTCATCGTCGCCCTCGTCGCGATCATCATCGACGGCGCCGCGCCGCTGTGGTTCTGCGTCGCCGTGCTCGTCCGCGAGGTGCTCGTCGGCGGCACGATCGCCATCGCCACGCTCGTCTTCGGCATGGAGCGCTTCGACGTCAGCTGGTGGGGCAAGCTGGCCACGGTCGCTGCTGATGTTCGCCATCCCCGGCTTCATGCTCGGCGTCCAGCGACATCGCCGGCAACGAGGTGTTCCAGGTCGCCTCGTGGATCCTCGGCATCCCCGGCCTGGTCCTCAGTCTGGATCACCGCCATCGGCTACGTGCCGAAGATCCGCGCCGGCATCGCCGCCGGGCGGGCCAGCCGGGCGATTTCCGTCACGTCGGTGACGGCGGAGCCGGCACCGCCGACTTCGATACGGTTGCCGCCCATGAACGTCCCCGAGCAGCTGCGGTACTCGAGCGACCACGAGTGGGTCAGCCGCGACGGGGACGTCGTGCGGATCGGCATCACCGACTACGCCCAGGACGCGCTCGGCGACGTCGTGTTCGTGCAGGTCCCCGACCGTCGGCGCCGACGGTCACCGCCGGCGACACGTTCGGCGAGGTCGAGAGCACGAAGTCGGTGTCCGACGTGTACGCCCCGGTGTCGGGCACCGTCGTCGAGGTCAACGAGGCGCTCGCCGACGCGCCCGCAGGCGCTCAACGAGGATCCCTACGGCGACGGCTGGATCTGCACGATCGCGATGAGCGACCCGGCGCAGTTCGACGCCCTGCTCGACGCCGCGGCGTACCAGGCGCTCGTCGAGGGCTGACGTGGCCTACGTCTTCTGCAACCACTGCGGCCACCGCAACCCGCCGGACAGCAGCTTCTGCTCGAGCTGCGGCTCGCCGCTCGACGTCAGCGGCGACCGCACGATCACGCTCACCGCCGTCGACCCGCTGCAGGACGCCCCGGGGCCGGACGACGATGTCGTGGTGACCATGGGCGACCTCCCGACCGACAAGGCGGTGCTCATCGTGCGCTCCGGCACGCAGGCCGGCGACCGCTTCGCCCTCGACGGCCGACGTCACCCGCCTCGGCCGCCATCCCGACAGCGAGATCATGCTCGACGACATCACCGTGTCGCGTCGCCACGCCTCGATCGAGCGCACCGACGAGGGCTACGTCGTCACCGACGCCGGATCGTTGAACGGCACCTACGTCAACCAGGAGCGCATCGAGCGAGCCGTCCTCCACCACGGCGACGAGCTGCAGGTCGGCAAGTTCCGCCTCGTGCTGTTCGAGCGCGCCGATGCCTGAAGCAGGCCCTGCCCACCTGTCGATCGGCGAGGTGCTCGGGCTGCTGCTCGAGGAGTTCCCCGACGTCACGATCTCCAAGATCCGCTTCCTCGAGAGCCAGGGCCTGATCGAGCCGGAGCGGACGCCGTCGGGCTACCGCAAGTTCTTCGACGACGACGTCGAGCTGCTGCGGGTGATCCTCCGCGAGCAGCGCGAGAAGTTCCTGCCGCTGCGGGTGATCAAGGACCGCATCGTCTCGGGGGAGCTCGAGACGGGCGACGCCACACCGCCCCGCGGCGCCGCGCCGGCCGAGCAGCCGACCCGGGCGCAGGTGGCCAAGCACCCGGCCGCGGCGGTCGGCACCGCGTCAGCCGGCCGCGCCGCCTCCCGCCGAGCGCGAGACGCAGGCGACCGCAGCGAGGCTGCTCCCCGGCGTGCTCGTCAACCGCGACGAGCTCTGCGCGATGGCGTCGGTGACGCCGGCCCAGCTCGCCGAGCTCGAGGACTACGGCGTGGTCAACCGGCGCGGCGGGGCCGGCGAGCTGTACGGCGAGGACGCCGTCGAGATCGCCGCCGCCGCCGGCGGGTTCCTGCGCGCCGGCGTCGACGCTCGTCACCTGCGGGCGTGGCGGACGTCGGTCGAGCGGGAGGCCGGCCTGTACGAGCAGCTGATCCTGCCGGTGCTGCGCCAGCGCAACCCGCAGGCCGAGGCCCAGGCCGCGTCCCAGCTCGCCGAGCTCGACGGCCTCGGCGCGCGGCTGCGGGCGGCGATGATGCGGGCGACGCTGCGCCAGTACCTCGAGCTGACGCCGGCGCACGCAGCGCCGGACCTCGCAGCGGGGTACCATCGAGCCGTGGTCCCGTTGGAGCTGGTCGGGGTCCGGGTCGAAGTGCCCGCCAACACGCCGATGGTCCTGCCTCCGCGAGCAGACCGGACGCCACCGGCTGCTGCCGATCTACATCGGCACCGCCGAGGCGACGTCGATCCACTACGCCCTGGAAGGGCGTGACGCCGCCGCGGCCGCTCACCCACGACCTGTTCGTCCAGACGCTCGCCGAGCTCGGCGTCTCCCTCGAGCAGATCGTGGTCACCGAGATCCGCGACCACACGTACTTCGCCGAGCTGCACCTGCGGCGCGCCGAGGGCAGCCTCAGCGTGCTGTCGAGCCGGCCGTCCGACGCCATCGCCCTCGCCGTGCGCGTGTCGGCGCCGATCTTCGCCGCCGAGGAGCTGCTCGACGAGGTCGGCCAGGAGCCGGCCCCCGAGCCCGAGGAAGAGGCCGAGGAGATCATCGACGAGTTCCGCGACTTCATCGAGCACGTCAACCCGGACGACTTCGCATAGTCGGTGAACGCCTCCTCTTGACGCGCGGGACGGCGCGTCGTAGCGTCGGCTGCTCACATCGGCGTAACTACGTCGGTGTCGCATGTGGAAGGGGTTGGGGCCGTGAGCGAAGCTGTGGTCGACGTCGAGGTGCCGGGTCGGAGGTCGGCTACAGCGGGACGCAGGCGGCGAAGATCGTCGGCATCACCTACCGCCAGCTCGACTACTGGGCGCGCACCGACCTGTTACGCCCGTCGCTGGCCGAGGCGACCGGCAGCGGCAGCCGGCGGCGCTACTCCTACCGCGACCTGCTCGAGCTGCGCGTGATCAAGACGCTGCTCGACGCCGGCATCCGCCTGGAGTCGGTGCGCGAGGTGTTCACGTACCTGCGCCAGCACGTGACGACCGACATCGCCTCGGCGCACATCGTGATCAGCGGCACGCAGGTCGTGCTGTGCGACGGCGACGAGCTCGTCGACGTGCTGCGCAAGGGCCAGGGCGTGCTCAACGTGCTGCCGCTCGCCGGCGTCAAGGACGACATCGACACCCAGCTGCTCCCGCTCGGGCGCACGCCGGCCGACGACGCCGCCCCGCGCCGGGCGATATGACGCTCGAGCACTCGCCGCTCGACGACGCCCACCGCGCCCTCGGCGCCCGGATGGTGCCGTTCGGCGGCTGGGACATGCCGCTCGAGTACCCGGACGGGCACGATCGCCGAGCACCTCGCCTGCCGCGACGACGCCGTCGTGTTCGACGTGTCCCACCTCGGCACGGTCCGCGTCGCGGGCGATGGCGCGTTCGACACGCTGCAGCGGACGCTCACCAACGACCTCGGCAAGATCGCGCCCGGCCGTGCCCAGTACACCCACCTCCTCGACGACGCCGACGCGTCCGTGCTCGACGACATCATCGTGTGGTGGCACGCCGACGACGACTGTTCGACGTCATGCCCAACGCGTCGAACACCGACCGGGTGCGCGCCGCGGTCGGCGGTGACGAGACGACGCACGACCGCGCCGTCCTCGCCGTGCAAGGCCCGCGGGCCCTCGAACGGCTCGGCGGCGTGTTCCCCGAGGCCGCCGCCGTCGGTCGCTTCCGCGTCGCCGCTGCCGACTGGAACGGCACGCCGTGCGCCGTCGCCGGCACCGGCTACACGGGGGAGCGGGGCGTCGAGATCGCCGTGCCGGCGGACGCCGCGGGCGACCTGTGGCAGGCGATCGTCGACGCCGGCATCCGGCCCGCCGGGCTCGGCGCCCGCGACACGTTGCGACTGGAGGCCGGCCTCCCGCTGCACGGCAACGAGCTCGGCCCGGGCATCACGTCGCTGCAGGCCGGGCTCGGGTGGGTGGTGGCGTGGGACAAGCCCGAGTTCGCCGGGCGCGCGGCGGCGATCGCCGAGCGCGACGCGGGCGTGTCACGACGCTGGTCGGCATCGCCACCGAGGGTCGACGACCGCCTCGCGCCGGATGCGCCGTGCTCGTCGCCGAGGAGAAGATCGGCGTCGTGACGAGCGGCAACTTCTCGCCGGTGCTCGGTCACGGCATCGCCCTCGCCTTCGTGCCGCCGGACGTCACCGAGGGCACCGCGGTGATCGTCGACGTCCGTGGCAGCAACCTGCCCGGCACCGTCGTGGCGACCCCGTTCGTGCGGCGGTGACCGTCAGCGCGAGCTGGCGGCGGCCTTCTTCTTCGTGACGGACGCCTTGCGCTTGGCCGGCGACTTCTTCGCTGCCCGCTTCCTGGCCGGTGCCTTCTTCGCCACCGGCGCCGGCTCGGGTGGGGGAGCGGGCCGTGGCGGGGGAGTGGACGGCGACCGGCTGGGCAGTCCGGGGATGCGCAGGCCACCGAACAGTCCGGTCGCCTGGTCGGCGAACTGCGACAGCGGCGACAGCCGGCGCGACAGCTCGTTGATCACGTCGAGGAACTGACCGAGGTCGGTCGGCAGGGCACGGAGCACCGGCGAGTTCAGCGTGTTGGCGAGGCGGGTGAGCCCGGGAGTGACCTCGTCGATCGGCGTCGACAGCCGCTTGGACATCTCGTCGGCCAGCTTCACGGTGCGCGTGAGCTGGGGGATCATCGCCCGCACGGGTTCCTCGAAGTCGTTGAGCAGACGGTTGATCCGCTCGGCCGTCTCGTTGAGGTTCTCCATCGTGGTGTTGAAGTTCTCGAACCCGCGGCGCATCTCGTCGGCACCCTTGCGCAGCTGGTCGAACGAGCGGATGACCGCGGCGATCGGACCGGCGACGAGCGAGATGACGTCGGTGAAGGGATCGGTCCGGGCAGGCTCGACCATGTCGGGTCACGCTAGCGAACTGGCGTATGCCTCCAGTGGCTCACACGAGCACACGAGGTGGCGGTCGCCGCCGGCGGCGTCGATGCGCGACACCGGCGGGAAGTACTTGCCCACTCGGAGCGAGCGCATCGGGTAGGCGGCGAGCTCGCGGTCGTACGGTCGGTCCCACTCGCCGAGCAGGTCCTCGGCGGTGTGCGGGGCGAGGCGCAGCGGGCTCGACTCGAGCGGCCACTCACCGTCGGCGACGCGGTCGATCTCGCCGCGGATGGCACTCATGGCGTCGCAGAAGCGGTCGAGCTCGGCGAGCGTCTCGCTCTCGGTCGGCTCGATCATCAGCGTGCCGGCGACGGGGAAGCTCATCGTCGGGGCGTGGAAGCCGTAGTCCATCAGGCGCTTGGCGACGTCGTCGACGGTGACGCCGGTCGCCTTGGTGATCGGTCGCAGGTCGACGATGCACTCGTGGCCGACGCGGCCGCGGGCCCCCGTGTAGAGGATCGGGAAGTGCTCGTGGAGCCGGGTGGCCACGTAGTTGGCCGAGCAGATCGCCACGGCCGTCGCCCGTGTCAACCCGGCCGGGCCCATCAGGGCGATGTAGGCCCAGGGGATCGGCAGGATCCCGGCCGATCCGAACGGCGCCGCCGACACGGGACCGACCGGTTGGTCGTCGCCGCCGAGCGGGTGGCCGGGCAGGAACGGGGCGAGGTGACCGCGCACGGCGATCGGGCCGACGCCGGGGCCGCCGCCGCCGTGGGGGATGCAGAACGTCTTGTGCAGGTTGAGGTGGCTGACGTCGGCGCCGAAGCGACCCGGGCGGGCGACGCCGACGAGGGCGTTGAGGTTGGCGCCGTCGACGTACACCTGGCCGCCGGCGGCGTGCACGGCGTCGCAGATCGAGCCGATCGCCTCCTCGAACACGCCGTGCGTCGACGGGTAGGTGAGCATGATCGCCGCCAGACGGTCGCCGACCTGCTCGAGCTTGGCGCCGAGGTCGTCGACGTCGACGTTGCCGTGGGCGTCGGTGGCGACGACGACGACCTGCAGGCCGGCCATCACCGCGCTCGCCGCGTTCGTGCCGTGGGCGCTCGACGGGATGAGGCACACGCGTGCGCTGGTCCTCGCCGTTGGCGCGGTGGTAGGCGCGGATGGCGAGGAGGCCGGCGAACTCGCCCTGGCTGCCGGCGTTGGGTTGCACGCTGACGGCGTCGTAGCCGGTGATGTCGGCCAGCCACGCCTCCAACTCGGTGATCAGCGCACGCAGCCCGACCGAGGTGTCGTCGGGGGCGAACGGGTGCAGGTCGGCGAACTCCGGCCACGTGATCGGCATCATCTCGGCCGTCGCGTTGAGCTTCATCGTGCACGAGCCCAGCGGGATCATGGTCCGGTCGAGCGCCAGGTCGTGGTCGCCGAGCCGGCGCAGGTAGCGCAGCATCTCGTGCTCGGTGTGGTAGCGGTTGAACACCGACTGGGTGAGCAGCTCGCCCTCGCGCCACGCGCCGGCGGGGAGCCCGTCGGCGCACGTGTCGACCGTCTCGTGGTCGAGTGCGGCGCCGAGCGCCGGCAGCAGCCGGTCGAGCAGGTCGAGCGTCGAGGTCTCGTCGAACGTCAGGCCGACGGCGCCGTCGTCGACGCGGCGCAGGTCGACGTCCGCCGCGCGAGCGGCGGCGAGCAGGGCGTCGGCGTCGATGCCGTCGACCGTGATCGTGTCGAACCAGGTGTCGTGGCGCAGCTGCATGCCGGCCGCCCGCAGGGCGTCGGCGGCGATCGAGGTGATTCGGTGGACGCGCTCGGCGATGCGCCGCAGCCCGTGCGGGCCGTGCCAGGCGGCGTAGAAGCCGGCGACGTTGGCGAGCAGCGCCTGTGCCGTGCAGATGTTCGAGGTGGCCTTCTCCCGGCGGATGTGCTGCTCGCGCGTCTGCAACGCCATGCGCAGCGCCGGGCGCCCGGCCGTGTCCGTGCTGACGCCGATGATCCGGCCCGGCAGCGCCCGGGCCGCGCGCTCCTGCACGGCGATGAACGCGGCATGCGGGCCGCCGAAGCCCATCGGCACGCCGAAGCGCTGCGCCGACCCGATGGCGATGTCGGCGCCGAGCGCGCCGGGCGGCGTCGTCAGCACGCAGGCGAGGAGGTCGGTGGCCACGACGGCGATCCCGCCGGCGGCGTGGACGTCGTCGATCGCCGCCCGCCAGTCGACGATCGCACCCGTCGAGGTCGGCAGGCTGAACAGCGCCCCGAAGCAGCCGCCCTCGACGTCGCCGACGTCGCCGACGACGAGCTCGATGCCGACCGGCTCGGCTCGCGTGGCCAGCACGGCGATCGTCTGGGGGTGGGTGTCGTGGTGGACGACGAAGCGGTTCGAGTCGACCTTCGCCAGCCGCTGGGCCATCGCCATCGCCTCGGCGGCCGCCGTCGCCTCGTCGAGCAGGGAGGCGTTGGCGACGGGCAGGCCGGTCAGCTCGCTGACCATCGTCTGGAAGTTGAGCAGCGCCTCCAGGCGGCCCTGGCTGATCTCGGCCTGGTAGGGCGTGTACGCCGTGTACCAGGCCGGGTCCTCGAGGACGTTGCGCTGGATGACCGGCGGCGTGAACGTGCCGGTGTAGCCCATCCCGATCAGGCTCGTCCGCCTGGTGTTGCGCGCGCCGAGCCGGCGCAGGGCGTCGAGCACCTCGGCCTCCGTGCGCGCGGCCGGGAGGTCGAGGACGTGGTCGCTGCGGATCGACGCCGGCACGGTCTGGTCGAGGAGGTCGTCGAGGTCCTTGGCGCCGATGACCTCGAGCATCCGCTCGATGTCCGCCTCGGTCGGGCCGATGTGCCGCTCGACGAAGTTGTCGACGAGCTGGGCGAGGGGCGTGGCATCTGGGCTCCGGATCGTACTGATGGGGGAGGCGTAGCGGTCCCGGCGCGGTCAGCACAGGCGGGTGAGCGCCGCGTGCGCCGGCGCGGCCGCAGCCCGCCAGGCTCCGGAGGTTCGAGCAGCTTCGCGCATGCGAGCCGAACCCGAACTGAGGAGGAGGGACCCGCCGCGGCGGGCGGTCCGCGGCGGATCACCTCCGTGCTAGCACGCCCCGATGGCCTTGACGATGGGGTAGGGGTTGACCGCCGCTCCGCCGAGGGGGTGCACCTCGAGGTGCAGGTGTGGGCCGGCGGCGTTCCCCGTGTGCCCGACGTAGCCGATGACCTGGCCCGCCGACACCGGCGCGCCGACGACCATCTCCGGCGCCAGTGCCGAGAGGTGGCCGTAGAAGACGTACGTGCCGTCGGGGCGAGCGATCTTGAGGCCGTTGCCCGACAGCGAGCCTGGCTGGTCGGTGTAGATCTGGATGACCTTGCCGGTGATCGCAGCGTAGAGCGCGTTGCCCTCGGCGGCCAGGATGTCGACGCCGAGGTGGACGCGACCGGTGCCACGCGCCGCGTTCCAGCTGTCGCCGTAGTAGCACGGGCCCTGCAGCGGCTTGGCCTCGAGCTGGACGCCGACGGCCGCCGCGGCAGCGGGCGCGGCCATGGCGGCGAGGCCGAGCGCGGCGGCGGTCGCCTCGTCGACCTTGCCGGATGCCGTCAAGCCCTTGGCCCGCTGGAACGCCATCACGGCGCTGGCGGTCGCCGAGCCGAAGACGCCGTCGGCGCCGCCACGCACGGCGATGCCGGCGTTGATCAGCGCCTGTTGCAGCGCGACGACCCGCGCGCCACGTTCGTCGTAGGCGGCGAAGCCCGCTGCCGCGGCGCCAGTAGCGGCAGGCGCAGCCGGCGCGGCCGGCGGGGCAGCGGCGAGCTGCGGTGACGCCGAGGCGGCGCATCGTCGACGGGTACGTCCGGCCGCTGACGCCGAGCCCGCTGGCCCGCTGGCAATGCCGCAGGGCTGCTTCGGTGGTGGCGCCGAAGACGCCGTCGGCGCCAACGGGGAGACCAGCCGAGCCTGGTGAGCGCCTGCTGGACCTGGACCACCACGGGCCGGTCGAGCCGAAGCGCGAGCACGTTCGATGGCGTCGCAGCGCTGGCGGCGTGCGGCGCGACAGCTGGAGCAGCGGCGGCGGCCACGGCGACGACACCGAGCACGCGCATCGTCGACGGGTAGGTCCGGCCGCTGACGCCGAGCCCGTTGGCCTTCTGGAACGCCCCAGGGCCCGCTCGGTGCTGGCGCCGAAGACGCCGTCGGCACCGCTGGCGATCGGGAAGCCGAAGTTGATCAGCGCCTGCTGCACCTGGGCGACGAGCGGTCCGGTCGAGCCCGCGGCCGAGGAGATCGGTGGACGGCGCCGCCGGGGCGCTGGGCGCGGGCGCGCCCGGCCGAGGCCGAGGGCCGCAGGCGGTCGCGGCGTCGACGACGCCGGTGATGGAGAGGCCCTTGATCCGCTGGAACGCCTTGACCGATGCCTGGGTCGCCGAGCCGAAGTAGCCGTCGACGCCGTACTTGACGCCGACGCCCACGCGCACCAGTGCCTCCTGCAACGCCTTGACGGCGTCGCCGTGTGCGCCCTTGCGCAGTCCGACGACGTTCGTTGCGGCTGGTGCCGAGGCAGCGGCCGACACGCTCGGGACGACCGTCGCCGCGCTCAGACCGAGCGTGGTGGCGACGAGCACGGCACCGGCGATGCGGCGAGCGCGTGGGAGCGACGGGTTGGTCATCGGGTAGGCCTCCTTGATCGGACGCAAGGACTTCGGCCTCCGCCCCGCCGCCGGCCAACCGCCGTCAGCAGCGTTTGTGGGAATCACCCCAGGTCAGCGCCCTCATCACACCGCGATCACCGCGTCGTCCTCGTCTCCCTTGAACCTGACATAACGAGGATTATGGGCGTTGCCGGTCCGAGTGCGGCGTCGATCCGAGTGTCCGGTGGGCGGATGCGGTCATCGCTACGCATGCGGATGTACTGGACTGGCAGGGCGGGTTCGCGGTCGCGCAGCGGGCGGGCCGCGTCGAGGAGCCAGTCGAGTGCTCGGCGGACGTCGGCGGGCTTCGGCGACCGCCGGCGGCCGCCAGGTCGCGCTCGACGTCGTCGACCGCGCACGCCAGCACGTACAGATCGTCGTGCAGCTCGTCGAGCGCCGCCTGGCGATCACCAGCTCGCCCTCGCTCAGCTCGAGCTCCCGCGCCCGTTGGCGGGCCACCCAGTCCCACTGTCGGCAGCGCGCGGAGCAGAACTCACGCGGCCGGCCGCGACCGCCGCGCTCGGGCAGCACTCGCCGGCACCACCGGCACCGGCGTAATTCCGTCATGACGAAATCCTGCGCACGCCGCGTCGCCGTCGTCAGGGATCGGTGAGCGAGCCGCCTCGGCCCACGCCGCTCTCGACCCGCTGCAGCCGTTCGGCGGCCGAGTCCTTGAGCCGCTCGGCGGTCGTGGCGACGAGCAGGTCGCAGCAGGGCCAGCGTGCCGACGTGGCTGTCGAACGGCGACACCGACGCCGGCCGAGATCGTGAACGAGTGGTGCGGCGCCCATCGCCAGCGGCGACAGCAGACCGTCGGTGAGGGCGACGATCGTGTGCCCGGCCCCCTTGCCCTGGTCGAAGGCGTCGAGCAGCCAGCGCTCGTAGCGCCGCAGGTCGATCACGAGCAGCGTCGAGCCGGCCGCGGTGAGGGCGAGCTGGCGGCGCACGGTGACGTCGCTGCCGCTGATCATCGACCACGCCCGGGCGCAGCGCGGCGAGGTCGGTGGCGAACTGCATGGCCACGCCGCGCTCGGCGTCACCGGCGAGCACGAGCACCGTCGCGGTCGAGCGTCGGCGAGCAGGTCGACGACGACGTCGAGCGTCGCCGGGTCGACGGCGTCGAGCGTCGCCTGGACGTTGGAGAGCTCGGCCGAGCGGTGCCGCGCGATCGGCTGGTCGCCGGCGAGCTCGCGGATGCGCTCGGCGGCCGGACGCAGCTGCGTGCGACAGGTCGCGCTGGATCGACGCCTGCAGGGCGCTGAACCCGTCGAAGCCGAGCTTGGCGGCCAGCCGGACCACCGTCGCCGCGCCGGCGCCCGCCGCCTCGGCGAGGTCGGCGACGGTGCCGAAGCCGACGAGCTGCGGCCGTTCGAGCACGACCTGCGGCGACGCGCCGCTCGGCCGCGGTGAGCTGCGGTCCGGCGTCGCGGACCCGCGCCTCGCACCTCCAGCTCCCTCGGCATGCGGCCGCCGACGAGTGGCACGTCCGCAGCCTGCATACTGGGCCGGTGCAGCTGCCGCCGCCGCCCGGCCGGTCGTTCGCCAGCGACAACGCCGCCGGCGCCCACCCGGCGGTGCTCGAGGCCGTCGCCCGGGCCAACGACGGCCACGCCCTGGCCTACGGCGACGACCGCTGGACGCGGCGAGTGCGAGGGCGCGTTCGGCGAGCTGTTCGGCGACGTCACGACGCTGCTGACGTTCAACGGGACCGGCGCCAACGTGCTCGCCCTGGCCTGCCTGCTCGGCCCGGCCGAGGCCGTCGTGTGCACCGACTGGGCCCACGTCGCCACCGACGAGACCGGCGCCCCCGAGCGCATCCTCGGCGCCAAGCTGATCGACCTGCCGTCGGTCGACGGCAAGCTGCGGCCGGAGCAGATCAGCGAGCTCGCCCACCTGCTCGGCGTCCCGCACCACGCCCAGCCCGGCGTCGTGTCGATCACCCAGAGCACCGAGCTGGGCACGGTGTACACCCCCGACGAGGTCGCCGCGATCTGCGACGCCGCCCACCGCCTCGGCATGACCGTCCACATCGACGGGGCGCGCATCGCCAACGCCACGGCCGCCCTCGGCGGCGACGTCGCCGCGCTGCGGTCGTTCACCGTCGACGCCGGCGTCGACGTGGTCACGTTCGGGGGCACGAAGAACGGCATGCTCGGCGGCGAGGCGGTGGTCTTCCTCCGTCCCGAGCTCGCCCGCCGCGCCCAGTACGTGCGCAAGCAGGTGACCCAGCTGCCGTCGAAGATGCGCTTCGTCGCCGCCCAGTTCCTCGCCCTGCTCGACGACGACCGCTGGCTCGCAGCTCGCCGACCCACGCCAACGCGCATGGCCGCTCGCCTGCACGCGGCGACCGCCGGCCTGCCCGGCGTCGAGGTGGCCGCGCCGCAGGTCAACAGCCTGTTCCCCACGCTGCCCGGCCGACGATCATCGAACCGCTGCGCGACTGGTGCTTCTTCTGGGACTGGGACGCGAGCCGCACCAGGTGCGCTGGATGACGGCGTGGGACACGACCGCCGGACGACGTCGACGCCTTCGCCGCCGGCGTGACGCGCGCCACTGAGGCAGTTGCCTCACAGAATTGACCGCTCGGTTAGTTGTCTCTACGATGGGCCCCTGTCACGCGCCGATCCAGTCCGAGGGGGTTCCTGGATGGCAACAGCCGAGTACGTCGACGTCGAGCCCGTCGAGTGGATGGACACGGCGGCGTGCAAGGGCCTCACCCACCTCTTCTTCCCGTCGTCGGCCGAGCGACCCCAGGCGCGTGAACGCCGCGAGGCGACGGCGCGCCAGGTCTGCGGGACCTGTACGGTGCTCCACGCGTGTCGCGACTTCGCCCGCGCCAACCACGAGTACGGCTTCTGGGGCGGCGAGAGCGAGGACGAGCGCCACGCCGCCGGCTACCGGCTGATCGCCCCCATCGGAGTCCGCGCGCGCCGTGTGAGCGGCGGCGCAGCCGCCCGCGAGCGCGCCAGCGCGGATGATGGCGACGGGTGTTCGACGTCTGCGTCGTCGGCAGCGCCAACCTCGACGTCGTCGCCGCGACCGCACGTCTTCCGGAACCCGGTGAGACGCTGCTCGGGCAGGCCTACGCCGAGCATCCCGGCGGCAAGGGGCTGAACCAGGCCGTCGCCGCCGCTCGTGCCGGCGCGTCCGTGGCGTTCGTCGGCGCGCGTGGGCGACGACGACGCCGGTCGTCTCCTGCTCGACGTGCTCGACGGCGAAGGCATCGATCGCTCCGGCGTCGTCGTCAGCGCCCGGCCGACAGGCCGTGCGGTGATCGTCGTCGACGACAGCGGCGAGAACATCATCGTCGTCGTCGCTGGCGCCAACGAGGAGGCGGTCGCGGTCGAGATCCCTGACGCGCCGTGTCGTGCTGGCCCAGCTGGAGATCCCGATGGCGACGGTCTCCGCGGCGCTGCGGCGGGGCCGCGAGATGGGAGCCGTCACCATCCTCAACCCGGCGCCAGCGAGGGCGGGCGTCGATGGCCTCGTCGACCTCGTCGACGTGCTCGTGCCCAACGAGCACGAGGCGGCGTCGCTCGTCGGCGGGGCGAGGGCGGTGGTCACGACGTTGGGCTCCGCCGGCGCGGAGATCACCACGCCTGGCGGTCGCACACGTGTCCCGGCGTTCGACGTGACGTCGGTCGATGCGACCGGTGCCGGCGACGCCTTCTGCGGTGTGCTCGCCGCCCGTCTGGCCGCCGGCGACGAGCTCGAGGCTGCCGTCCGTGTCGCTGCGCTGCCGGTGCACTGGCCACGACGATCGCCGGCGCGGTGCCGTCGATGCCGACTGGCGGCGATCGATCGGAGCTAGCCCGACGGCGAGCGCTGCGCACCGCGGCGACTCGGATCACAGTTGGCTCAGTGACCGAATCAGCCCGAGGAGCGCCGCCCAACCCTCCCGGGTGATCGTGTCGACGACGTGCATCGGGGCCAGCGCCTCGACGACGTGGTCGTGGGCCCGCTCCAGCACGCCGCTGACGACGAGCGCTCCGGATGGTGCGACGACCCGCTGGAGGTCGGTGGCGAGGTCGACGACGACGGGTGCCAGGAGGTTGGCGACGACGACGTCGAACGGCTCGTCGACGGATGCGAGCGGCCGGGTGCTGGCGGAGACGACGTCGGCGACGCCGTTGCGCTCGGCGTTGGCGATGGTCGCCTCGACCGCGGCGATGGAGATGTCCAGCGCCTCGACGTACGGCGCGCCGAGTCGAGCCGCGACGACCGACAGCACACCGCTGCCGCACCCGACGTCGAGCACGGTCGCACCGGGCCACAGCACCTGCTTGAGCAGGCGCAGGCTGAGGACGGTCGTCGCGTGGTCGCCGAGGCCGAACGCCGCGCCCGGGTCGATGTCGACGCGCAGCACGTCGGGTCCGACGTCGATCGTCGTGCCACGCCGGCACGACCACCAGCTCGGTGTCGATCCACGACGGCACGGCGTGGGCCCGCCACTCGTCGACGACCGCCGGGTCGACCTCGACGGTGCGCCACCGCCAGCGGGCCGGGAACGCCTCGGCGGCCGCGGTGACGGCGGCGACGTCGGTGCCGAGCGAGGTCCACAGCTCGACGAAGTGATCCTCGGTGCCCGCCGCGTCGTCGGGCGCGGTGCGCTCCTCGATCGCCGCCACGCCGAGCGCCCAGAGCGCGTCGCTGGCGAGCTCGGCCTCGCCCGCCGGCACCGTCACCACGAGGGCGAGCATCAGTCGAGCCGGCGGAGCTCGCGGCGGAAGCGCTCGGCCCGCTCGACGTAGGTGTCGACGCCGCGGAGGATGTCGTCGAGGCGGGCGCGGTCGGGCTTGATCGTCGCCGGGGCGCCGACGGCGAGCGCTCCCGGCGGCACGTGCGACGTCGTTGAGGACGACGGCGTTGGCGGCGACGACGGCACCGGTCCCGACGACGACCCGGTGCAGCACGATGGCGCCGTTGGCGACCATCGCCCGGTCCTCGACGGTGCAGCCCTCGAGGTGGACGATGTGGCCGATCACGCACTCGTCGCCGACGACGGTCGGGTCCTCGCGGGTGGTGTGCAGCACGCTGCCGTCCTGGATGCTCGTGCGGGCGCCGATGCGGATCTCGCCGTCGTCGCCGCGGAGGACGGCGTTCGGGCCACACCGAGCTCTGCGGACCGATGCGGACCGAGCCGATGACGACGGCGTCGGGATGGACGTACGCCGTCGGGTCGATGTCCGGCACCTGGTCGCCGAGCGCGTAGATGGGCACGGCCGCGACCGTACCGGCAGCACGCCGGGCGGGATGGCTGTGGGGGCGCAGCGCCCGCTGGAGACGAGCGTGGAGCCGTCGCGGAGCGAGCCTGTACGGTGACGGGCCATGTCCATCCGCATCGAGATCGAGCTGACCAGCTCGTCCCCCGATGGTTCGTGGACGTGGCGCGCCGCCGGGGCGCGGGAGCCGCGCGGTGTGCTCGACGGCTCGATCCTGCCCGGCGGCGCCGCGGTCGGTGACCAGTTCCGGGTCGAGACCGAGCAGAACGTCGACGGCATCCGGGTGCTCGCGGTGGTGCCGCCGAAGGAGAAGGCGGCGCGGTCGGGCATGCTCGAGCTGCTGCCGACCGAGGAGGCGTTCGAGCCGGTGATCCAGCAGCGCGCGCCGGGGCGACGCGACGACGGTGACCGCCGGCCGCGACGTGATCGCCCGCCCGACGGCCGCGGCGATCGGCGGCGCGAACGCGGTGACGCGCGCGCGATCGGCAGGACGCGACCGGGCGAGAACCGGGGCGAGCAGCGGCGCGGCGAGCGGTCAGGAGAGCGGCGCGGCGAGCAGAGCGAGCGCCGGCACCGGCCGCACTTCACGCCACCGCCCGAGCTGCCCCAGCGACCGAAGCCGAAGCGGTTGCGTCCGGGCAAGCAGCACGTCACCGAGGTGCTGGCGTCGCTTGCCGGAGGAGCAGCGCCCGGTCGCCGAGCTCGCCCAGCAGGGCATCGGCGCGGTGCGCCAGCGGCTCCGCGAGGAGAACGCCCGGCTGGCGGCCGACGGCAAGCCGACGATGCCGGAGGCGGCGGTGCTGAAGATGGCCGAGGAGCTGATCCCGCGGCTGCGCGTGGCCGACTGGCTCGACCGCGCCGAGGCGGCGCAGCGCCAGCTCGCCCACCTCGACCTGCGCGACCTGCGCAGCGTGGTCGCTGCGTCCGACGACCCGGTGGTGGCGCGCGACGAGTCGACGCGGGAGCTGGCGACGACGCTGAAGGCGGCGCTGGTGACCAAGCAGGACGAGGAGCTGGCGCTGTGGCTCGCCGACGTCGAGGCGGCGCTCGACGTCGGTCGGGTCGTGCGCGCCCTGCGGCTGTCGTCGGTGCCGCCCAAGGCCGGCGTGCCGTTCCCCGGCGCGCTGGCCAGCCGCCTGGCGGAGGCGACGACGGCGTCGCTGCAGCCTGGCGACGGACCCGACCGGTGGGCCGCCGTGCTCGAGGCGGCGGCGTTCTCGCCGGTCCGCGCCCAGGTGACGCCGGCCGCGCCGCCCGAGCAGCGCAGCGACGAGCTCGTCGCCACGGTGCGCCGGCTGGGCCCGCTGCTCCCGCAGGTCGCCGCCCTGTTCGAGATCGAGGTGCCGGCCGGCGCCGCCGTCCCCAAGCCGTTGCGCCCGACGCCTCGCCGTCCCGAGCCAAGAAGCAGGCCGCCAAGCCCGAGCGCCAGCCGAGGACACGCCCGACGAAGCCGTCCTCCGAGGGCCCCCCGACGCCACCGCCGACTGCTGGCGAGCCGAGGAACGCCGCCGCCGAGCCTGCCGAGCCGCCGCCCGCCGAGCCGGCGCAGCCGGCGGCCGACGAGCCGCCCGAGACCGTGCCGGCGGAGCCGCAGCCGGCGGACGACCTGCGGCCGACGACCGGTCGAGACCGTGCCGGAGCGCTGGCGGTCGCCGAGCCGGCGACACTGCGCCCGCCGAGCCGCTGCCAGCAGAGGGAGAGCCGTGTGCGAGGTCGTCACCTACAGCCGCCGACGGTCGCGTCGGGATCATCACGCTCGACCGGCCCGGAGGCGCGCAACGCGGTCAACGGCGACGTCGCCGCCGGGCCTGGAGGCGGCGGTCGACCGGCTCGAGGCCGACGAGGACGTGTGGGTCGGCATCCTCACCGCCAACACCGCCGGCCAGGAGCGCCCGGTGTTCTGCGCCGGGGCCGACCTCAAGGCGATCAACGCCGGCAACGGCGCCGCGCTCGGCACCGAGCGCGGCGGCTTCGCCGGGTTCGTCTACCGCGAGCGGCGCAAGCCGATCATCGCCGCCGTCGACGGTCTGGCCACGGCCGGCGGGTGCGAGATCGTCCTCGCCGCCGACCTCGTCGTCGCCACCACCCGCTCGGCGTTCGGCCTGGCCGAGGCCAAGCGCAACCTCGTCGCCGGCGCCGGCGGCCTGTTCCGCCTGCCCCGGGCCGTCGGCCAGGCGGCGGCGATGGAGGCGATCCTCACCGGTGAGCCGATCCCTGCCGAGCGGGCCTACGCGCTCGGACTCGTGTCCCGGCTCGTCGAGCCCGGCGAGGCGCTCGCCGAGGCCCGGCGCCTCGCCGACCAGATCACGCCAGTGCGCGCCGCTCGCCGTCTGGGAGAGCCGGGCCGTCGTGCGCGCCGCCGCCTACGAGGACGACGAGACGCTGAAGGCGATGACCGACGCGGCGATGACCGCGGTGATGCGTCGGAGGACCTCGGAGGGTCTCACGGCGTTCATCGAGAAGCGTCCGCCGGTGTGGAAGGGTCGCTGAGCCGGGCGCGACACCGTGATCAAGCGGGCCGTGATGCCCGCCCGCTCGTAGAGGTTCTTCGTCTCCCGGTCGCCGGGCAGGGCGTGACCCTCGAGGTAGCGCGGCGCCGGACTCGCCGCGCCGCCTCCGTCGCCAGTTCGAGCAGGGCGTCACCGAACCCGAGCTGACGGGCCTCCGGCGTGACGTACACCTGGTCGACGTGGGCGATCCGCCCGTCGACGTCGAGCACGAGGTAGCCGACGACGAGCTCGACGCCCGGCGACGGCGTCGGTGAGCACGGCGACGAGCACCGTGCGGGCGGTCGACCGCGTCGGCCCAGCCCTCCCCCACCTCGGGATGCTCGTCGAGCCAGCGGACGCCGCCACGCGTCGTCGCCACGGCCGCGCGGGCCTCGCGCTCGAGCGCGCCGAGCGGGCCGGCGTCGGCGCGGGTGGCCGGCCGCACGACCGGGTCGATCACGACGACACGAGCAGCTGGTCGATCCGCCCGAGCACGGTGCGCCGGCCGCGGTGGGCGGCCTCGAAGCGACGGACCGCGGCGAGCTCGACGGCGGTCAACGCCGGCAGCCGGGCGACGACCTGGCTGGCGGCGAGGCTCTGGTACTCCTCGATCGGCAGCGTCGTCGGACGCGCTGCCGAGGCGCTGGACGAGCGATCGCTGCCGGCGGCGACGGCGGGCATCGGCGCCGCAGGCTGGCCGGCGGTGGCCACGCCAGGTCTCGGCGCGGCGACGATGTCGAACAGCGATCGCACGAACGCCGCCGGCTCGGTCAACCGCCGGCGCACGCTGGCCGACTCGCCGCCCGACGCACCGCTGCACGCCGCTGACCGCGGCGAGCGGCAGCGGCGATCGCCGTCCCGACGACGGTGTGGAGGACGCGCTCGACCTCGTCGCGGATCGGATCGTCGGATGCCGGCATGGTGGATCAGCGGAAGATCGGGCAGTTGTCGTCGCCGACCGGACACACCGGCGCCGTCGCCCGCACGAGCAGGAAGCAGTTCGGGCACAGCTGTTCGTCGGCCCGCTTCGGCTGCAGCCGATCGGCGGTGTCGCCGCGCTCGTCGGGTTCCTCGTCCTCGTCCTCGTCCTCGTCCTCGGCGGTGACCAGGCGATCCTTGAGGATGCGGTCGAGGTCGGCCTCGACGTCGTCGGGCGACAACAGCTCCTCGTCGTCGTCCTCCTCCTCGTCGGTGCGCCGCTTGGTGCGGGTGGCGGGGGTCTCGTCGGACTCCTCGTCCTCGTCCTCCTCGGTGTCGTCGGCAACGACCACATCGTCGTCGTCGTCATCCTCGTCGGCGACGACGAAGCCCTCCTCGTCGTCGAGCTCCTCGGCATCGGGCTCGACCTCGAGGTCGGCGTCCTCCTCGTCGAGCTCCTCGTCGGGCTCGTCGACCATCGGTTCTCTCGTCGTCAGCAGCCATTTCGCGCTCTCTCGCCCGCTTCGTGGTGGCACCACCTCGGCGACACGCGGGCGGAGCCTACGCGCCGGTGCCCTCCGGGCTGCTCACCGGTTTTCGTGACAGCCGTCACACACCCGGCGAGCGTCGCACCGCTGCCCGGCGCTCGGCCTCGAGGCGTTCGAGCTCGGGCGCCTCCGTGGTCAGGTGGGTCATCGCCTCGGCGACGGCGCGGTGGCCGGCCTGCTCGGCGATCAGGCGGTGCATCTCGAGAGCGATGCGTCGGTACGCCGGGTGGCCCTGGGCGCTGGAGCGCAGCTCGATCATGTGGATCGCCTCGCGGGCGTTGAACTGCATCACGTAGCGCAGCCGGTAGGCCATCGCCACGGCGTACGACGCCTGCTCGCGGGAACTCGCCGTGGAGGGCGTCGTACAGGTTCGCCGAGCGCGCCATCGCCTCGTCGAAGACCGCTGCCTGGCCGGCGTCGTCGACCAGCTCCGGCCGCACGTAGCCGTGGCGCGGCGTCAGCGCCTGCCACTCGATCGTCAGGAGGCGGTGGCGCTGCAGGTCGCGGAAGGCGCCGTAGTCGGAGAGCACGTCGAAGCGGTAGTCGACCCGCTCGAACGCTCGGCCGGGCTTGTGCCGGCGGTTCTCCCGTTCGCCGACGTACGCCCGCACGAGCGCCAGCCGTTCGGCCGCACCGAGGCGGGCGACACGGTCGAGGAGCTGGTGCTCGGGCAGGTGGCTGTGCGGGTAGCAGATGGCCGCCAGCAGCTTGTCCTCGGCGTCGGGGTCGAAGTCGACGAGTGTCACGGACTCGGCGGGCGCCGCCGTGTCCGTGCCGACGAGCGACTCGACGAGCTCGGCGGTGCGCTGGCGGGTGGTCGCCAGGTAGTTGCTCCACCGCACGCCGCGCTCGGCGACGTCGACACGGCGCAGGAAGCTGGGGATGACCTTGCGCAGCTCGTGCAGCATCAGCTCGCCGTAGTCGCGTGCCTCGGGCAGCGGGTGGGCGCGCAGGCGCAGGAGCAGCGCCTCGAACGCCTGGCCGCTGCCGTAGACGCCGACGTTGGACAGCGACGCCGCGGGCAGCATGCCGCGCACGGCGTCGAGGGCCTTGGCTCGGGTCGCCTGACGGAACACGAAGTCGCTGTCGTCGGGATGACGCTCGACCGTCGCCCGCACGTGATCGGTGACGGCACCGAGCACGTGGCTGTAGGCGTCGAACAGGCGGTCCATGTCGCCGACGTACCGCGTGCCGAGGCGGCTGACGAGCACGGCGGGGTCGCGGTGGAAGCGGTAGCGACCGCCGAGGCGGGCGTCGTAGGCGATGTACCTCGTGCTCTGCTCGAGGTAGCTCATGAGGCGGCCCCACTCGAGGATCTTGGTGAGCACGTTGGATGCCTGCTCGCAGGCGAGGTGGACGCCGCCGAGCTGGGCCACCGAGTCGTCGCCGTACTCGACGAACACCTTCTCGTAGAGGTCTTCGGCGCGCCGCACGCCGACGGTGGCGTCGACGGTGTGGTCACCGGAGATGTCGAGGTCGCCGAGGAACTCGTCGAGGAACAGCCGGCGCAGGCTCTTCGGGCTGCGGCTGTAACGGGCGAACAGCGCCCCCTTGACGACCTCGGGCAGGTTGACGAGGGCGAACACCGGCCCGTCGAGGTTGGTGAAGTAGCGCCGGAGCACGTCGGCCTCCGCGGAGTCGAACTCCTCCGGCACGTACGCACTCACGGCGGCGCATCCTACGGACCCCGGCTCCCCCGCCAGAGGGATCCCCACCGACCAGGTTCTCAAGCGTTTTCAGGTGCCACGGATGGCACGGTATTCTTCCAGAAGAACGCGCGCGCCCAGCTTGCTCACATTTGTTCGGAAGATTCGGTGCCAACGTTGGCACCTGAAAACGCTTGAGAAGTGTCAGTGCGACAGGACGATCTTGCCGAGTTGGTCGCCGGCTTCGAGGCGGTCGAGCGCGGCTTGGTAGTCGGGGAGCGGGAAGACCTGGTCGATCTGGACGTCGAGGCCGTGGTCCATCAGCGCGGTCAGCTCGGCGAACTCCTGGTAGCTGCCCATCGAGGAGCCGATGATCTCGTGCTGCTTGAAGAACAGCCGGGGCAGGTTGATCTCGACCGTCGCCCCCGACGTCCCGCCGCAGACGACGAGCCGGCCGCCGGCCTTGAGGGCGCGCAGCGAGCGGTCCCACGTCGCCGCGCCCACGCTCTCGACGACGACGTCGGCCTGCACCGGCCAGCGCGCATCCGACGAGTCGTAGGCCGCGGACGCCCCCATCTCCAGCGCCTCGGCCCGCTTGGCCTCGCTGCGGCTGGTGACGGCGACCTCGGCGCCGAGGTGGCGGGCGATCGCCAGGGCGGCGCACGAGACGCCCGAGCCGATGCCGACGACGAGCACCGTCTGGCCGGCCTGCAGCCGAGCCCGGCGCAGCATCCGGTAGGCCGTCAGCGACGCCAGCGGATACGCCGCGCACTCCTCCCACGACCGGCTCGCCGGGCGGCGCACGACGTTGCGCGCCGGCGCCGTCGCCAGCGCGCAGTGACCGCCCCACGTGTGCTCGCCGTAGATGGCGAAGCCCGACCCCATCGGGCTGTCGTTGCCCAGGGCGACGATGTCGGCGACGGGCGACACGCCGGGGTTGACGACGACCTCGTCGCCGGCCGCCACCGTGTCGACGGCCGAGCCGACCTCCTCGACGACGCCGGCGACATCGCACCCGGGCACGTGCGGCAGCGGCGGCTTGGGCAGACCTCGAGTCACCCACAGGTCCATGTGGTTGAGCGCGCTGGCCACGACGCGGATGCGCACCTCGTCGGCGGCGAGCGGCGGCGGGTCGATGTCGCCCCACCGGTACGACCCCGGCGACTCGTCCAGGATCCAAGCGTCCAACAGGATCTCCTCAGGTGTAGACCACGGCAGCGTCGGGTTCGACGGCCACGGCGAGCGAGCGTACGGTGCCCCGGCCGACGCCATCGACCCACAGGCGCAGTGGGCGCTCGAACGTCCACGTCCGCGCCGTCGTGCGCTGCAAATGGATCGCCGGGTGTGGGACGTGCGTGCCGGTCGCCAGCCGCCGGCTCGCCCGCCAGCGATCACGAAGTCCCATCGACGTGTCGACCTCGACGACGTCGAGCTGCCCGTCGTTGGGATGAGCCCGCGGGGCGACGTCCCACGCACCGATGCGATCGGCGTTGAGCACGGCAACGATCGGCCCGCGCCACCACGTCCGGCCACGGACGACGACGTGGGCAACCGCCGTGAGGCGACGCCCGTCGGCGTCGACGCTGAGGATGTCGATCGGGAAGCGACGGGCAGACTCGCCCGCAGCACCACCGACCGTCGCCAGCAGGTCGCCGCCCGTGAGACGCAGCGCGCGGGTGTCGCCAGCGGCGACGAGGGCGGCGAGCTCGGCATCGCTCGCCACCTCGATCACGTCGGCGGGCAGGACGACCGACTCGCCCCAGTCCTCGCCGCGGCGGATCGTCATCCGGGGACGACGCCGTCGGCGACGACGCCACGGAAGGCGGTGTGGGCGACGTCGGCCGCCCGCTGGCGCGTCGCCTGATCCGGCGCGACCAGGGCGATCTGGCGGGCGAGGTCGATGAGCTGTTTCATCGTGCGCACGAAGTCGCCGCCGGTGACGTCCTCGTCGGCGACGACCTGCGCCAGCTCCGTGCCGGCGACCCACGCGTGCGCCGCTCCGATGAATCCGGGATCCGGAGGGCGATGCTCGGCGAGGCCGGTCGAGCGCTCGTCGGCGGCGAGGTCCTCGCTGAAGGCGCTGATCCGCCGCCACCGCTGGCGCACGTCGGACGACGGGAACCACGGCGCCGGTGCCGGCTCGGGCGAGCGGTGTTCGTAGACGAACACCGACAGCAGGCCGGCGAGGTCGGCCGTGCCGAGGCCGTCGAGCGCGCCGGCCAGGAGGCACTCGGCGACGAGCAGATCGGACTCGTGGAAGAGGCGCGAGAGGATCCGGCCGCGAGCGGTCAACGACCAGTCGGGCACGTCGACGTAGTCGCGACGAGCGAGCACGTCGAGCACGTGGTCGAACTCGCGCGCCAGCGACTGGCCGTGGCCGTCGACGCGGCCGCTGAGCTCGACGAGCTCGCGCTCGAGCCGTTCGGTCTGTCCGGCCGCGCGCATCCGCTGACGCAGCTCGGGGTCGGACTCGACCGGGTGCGGACCCGACGACGCCGGCTTGCGCGATCTCGCCGCCGCCGGCTCCAGGCGGGCGTTGTTCAGCGCCCTGGCGACGTCACGGCGGTACTCGGCGCGATTGGGGCTGAACGCCTGTGGCAGGCGCACGGTGCCGAGCGGGTGGGGCACGTCGTCGAAGTCGCCGGCGGTGAGCAGCAGGAGGTCGGCGCGCCGGGTGACCGTGGTCAGACGCATGCCGCCCTTGCGGTGGGCGCTGGCGACAACCGCGACGGGGCCGCGGTAGCGACCCTTCGTCGCCTGCACGACCTGTCCGGGACGGAGGCGGGCCAGCCCGAGGTCGACGAGATCGTCGCGGCCGCGACGCCGACCGCGGACCTCGTCGACGTGGCGGCGGTAGTCCCAGATGTCCCCGTACGGGCTCTCCGCCTGCTCGCGCGCCACGGCGAGGTTGGCCCGCACCCGTTCCAGCCTGGCTTCGAGGCGGACGACGTCGCGGTCGGCCTGGTACTGGGCGAACGACAGGTTCAACAGGTGGTGCGCCTGCTCGTTGCTGTACGTGCCGACGAGGTTGGCCGCCATGTTGTAGGTCGGCCGGAACGCCGAGCGGAGGTGGAACGTGCGGCTCGCCGCCAGCTCGGCCACCCGCTCGAACGGCACGAACGGGCTCCACAGCACGACGGCGTGGCCCTCCTCGTCGATGCCCCGGCGGCCGGCCCGTCCGGTGAGCTGGGTGTACTCCCCCGGCGTGAGCATCTCGTGGTGGTCGCCCGTGAACTTGGTCAGCTTCTCGATGACCACCGTGCGTGCCGGCATGTTGATGCCGACGGCGAGCGTCTCGGTGGCGAACACGACCTTGATCAGCCCCTCGACGAAGCACGCCTCGACGACCTCCTTGAACGCCGGCACCATGCCGGCGTGGTGGGCGGCGATGCCGGCTTCGAGCTGGGCGAGGAACTGGCCGTAGCCGAGGGCGGCGAGGTCCTCGTCGGCGAGGCCTTCCAGGCGGGCGTCGACGATCTCCCTGATGCGATCGCGCTCGGGACCGTCGGTCAGGCGCATGCCGGCGGCGAGACAGGAGCGGGCGGCCTCGTCGCACTGGTTGCGGCTGAAGATGAACACGATCGCCGGCAGCAGCTGCCGCTGGTCGAGCAGGTCGGCGGTCTCGACGCGGCCGGGCGGGTAGAGCACGCGTCGACCGCTCCCCCGCACGGGGCGGTCGTTGCGCTGGCGCCCGCCGCGGCGCACGGCCGAGGCGTCGAGACGGGCGGCCTCGGCGTTGGGTCGCCCGCCGACGAACGTCTCCAGCAGGTGGACGCGATCGTTGGTGCGGTCGCCGACGAGGTAGCAGTCGTGCAGGTGGACGGGACGGCGCAGCTCGACGACCGGCGTCGTCGGGCCGCGCACCGTCTGGATCCACGCCGCCAGCTCGGTCGTGTTGCTCACCGTCGCCGACAGGCACACCAGCTGCACGTGGCGCGGCAGGTGGACGATCACCTCCTCCCACACCGGTCCGCGATAGGTGTCCTGGAGGAAGTGGACCTCGTCGAGGACGACGAGGCCGAGGTCGTCGAGCGCACTCGACCCGGCGTAGATCATGTTGCGCAGCACCTCGGTCGTCATCACGACCACTGGTGCATCGCCGTCGATGGCGTTGTCGCCCGTCAGCAGCCCGACGTTGCCGGCGCCGTAGCGCGCCGTCAGGTCGCGGTACTTCTGGTTGGACAGCGCCTTGAGCGGAGCCGTGTAGAACGAGCGGCGGCCGTCCTGGCGGGTGGTCTCGATGCCGTACTCGGCGACGACCGTCTTGCCGCTCCCTGTCGGTGCGGCGACGACGACGTGGTGGCCGGCGTCGATGGCGTCGATCGCCTCGAGCTGGAAGTGGTCGAGGGCGAACGGGTAGGCCGCGATGATCGCCGCGCGCCGTTCCGACTCCGTGGCAACCACGTGGCCAGTCTCTCAGGCGGAGGCGGCCTGGCGGCGGTTGCGGCGCTGGAAGAGCCAGCCGATGAGCACGGCGATGAAGAACAGCACGGTCATCGGCACGGCGAGGGCGGCGAGCGAGATCGGGTCTCCCGACGGTGTGATGACCGCGGCGAGCACGACGATGCCGAGGATGACGTAGCGCCAGCCGCGCAGCAGCTGCTGCGGCGTGATGACGCCGACGAGCTGCAGGAACACGAGCAGCACCGGGAACTGGAAGCCGACGCCGAAGGCGGCGACCATCAACGCGACGAGGCGGACGTACTTGCTGATCTGGAACAGCGGCTGGGCGTTGTCGCCGCTCCAGGCGATGAGGAACTCGAGCGCCTTCTCCAGCGTGAGGTAGGCGAGCAGGCCACCGAGCAGGAACAGCGCCACCGACGTGAGGATGAACGGGATGGCGTAGCGCTTCTCCTTGGCGTGCAGGGCGGGCACGATGAAACGCCAGATCTGCCACAGCACGACGGGCATGGCGAGGATCAGCCCGCCGTAGGTGCCGATGCGCAGGCGCGTGGACAGCCCCTCGACCGGGTCGAGGAAGTTCAGCGGGGCTTCCCCGGTGCTGGCGTCGAAGCCGCAGAAGTCCTCGCCCTTGCGGATGCACAGGTCGAGGTACGGCTGGGTCAGGAAGTCGAGCACCGGGTCGTAGAAGGCGATGATGACGACGGCCCCGAGCGTGACGGCGAGGGCGGCGCGGATGATGCGGACGCGCAGCTCGCCGAGGTGCTCGGTGAGCGTCATCACGTCGTCGGGCGTCTTCGCCGCCGGCCGCTCCTTGCGGCGCCCGAAGGCCGGGCTCATGTCGTCGGGTGCTCGTCGGACGCCGGCGTCGCTCCCCCGCCGCTCAGCGTCCGGTTGATCAACTCCTCGTCGGCGACGGGCTCACGGGCGGGTGGCGCGGCCGACAGCTTCGCCGTCGCCGGCAGCGACGATGGCGCGTCGCCCGCCTTCCGCGGCGCCGCCGGCTTGGGCGTCGTCCCGGTGAGCGTCGACGTGGTGTCGGTGACCGAGCTGCGCAGGAGGTTGGCCGTCTCGCGCATCTCCTTCGCCGGCTCGTCGAGGGCGCTGCGCACCTCCTCCTGGAAGGAGTTGCCCATGCGCTTGAGCTCGGCGTAGGTGCGACCGGCCCGGCGGAGCGCATCGGGGAGCTTCTCCGGCCCGAGCACGACCAGTGCCAGCAGCAGGATCACGATGATCTCGCTGCCGGACAGGTTGAACACGGCCGCAGTCTACGGTCCTGCCATGATCGGTCGTCGTGCAACAACGGCTGCCGTCACTGCTCGACCGGCCGATCGCCTTCGCCCACCGCGGCGCCCGCGCCCATGCCCGTGAGAACACGCTCGATGCCTTCGCGCTGGCCCTGCGGCTCGGCGCGACAGGGCTGGAGAGCGATGCCTGGCTGACCGCCGACGGGGTGGTGGTGCTCGATCACGACGGTGTTGTTCGGCTCGGCCGGCGCAAGCGATTGGTCCGCGACGTGCAGCGCACGGATCTGCCCGAGCACATCCCGACGCTCGCTGAGCTGCTGCAGCGGTGCGGGAGCGACTACCACCTCTCGATCGACCTCAAGGACCTCGCCGTCGCCGCCGCGGTGATCGAGGTCGTCGGCGAGCTGGCGCCATCGCTGATGTCGCGGCTGTGGCTGTGCGCCGATGATCTCGAGGCGCTCGCCGCGCTGCGCGCGCTCGACGACGACGTGCGGCTCGTCAACTCCACGCGCATCACCCGGATGCGCGAGGGGCCCGAGCGCAGGGCGGCGTCGCTGGCGGCGCGGCGCATCGACGCCGTCAACCTGCACCACACCGACTGGACGGGCGGCCTCACCGCGCTGTTCCACCGCTTCGAGCGGGTGTGCTTCGGCTGGGACATGCAGTTCGAGCACGTGATGCGACCGGCGCTGCGGATGGGTCTCGATGGGATCTACAGCGACCACGTCGACGTGATGGTCGACGCCATCACCGCCGAGCTGGGCAGCGGTGAGCGGTGACCTACAACCACTGCAGGTTGGAGGTCGGCCAGAAGACGACGAAGGCACGGCCGACGAGGTCGTCCTCGGCGATCGGGCCGAGCGCACGACTGTCCTGGGAGCCGGCGCGGTTGTCGCCCATCACGTAGACGTGCTCCTCGGGGACGCTGGTCGCGGCCACGTCACCGCCGCACTGCCCCGTCACGGTTGCGGCCTCGTCGAGGTACGGCTCGTCGAGGGCGCGTCCGTCGACGAACACCTGGCAGTTGCGCACCTCGATCGTCTCGCCGGGCAGGCCGATGACGCGCTTGATCAGGTCGCGCTCGGACGCGCCGCTGATCTGGTGCAGCACGACGACGTCGCCGCGGTTGGGGTCGTGCAGGCGGTAGGACAGCTTGTTGACGAACACCCGGTCGTCGTCGTGCAGCGTGCGTGGCCATGGACGTGCCGTCGACGACGAAGTGGGCGAGCACGAACGTGCGCACGAGGAAGGCGACGAGCAGCGCCACGATGATGACGATGAACCAGTCGAAGAGCACGCGCCGCCGACGGGCCGCTTCGTCCTCCTTGGTCGTCGCGGGTGTCGGCACGACCACCTCGGCGTCGACGATCTCGGAGTTGGTGGCGTCGACGATCTCGGAGTTGGTGGCATCGCTCATAGGGATTCGATCAGCTTCTCGACGCGCTCGTCGCGGCTCTTGAACGGATCCTTGCAGAGCACGGTGCGTTGCGCCTGATCGTTCAACTTGAGGTGGACCCAGTCAACCGTGTAGTCCCGCTTGCGCTCCTTCGCCCGGCGCACGAACTCGCCGCGCAGCCGGGCCCGCGTCGTCTGGGGTGGGATGTCGGTGGCCGTGTCGATGTCGGCGTCGGTGCACAGCCGCTCGACCATGCCACGGTCCTGCAACTTGTAGAACGGGCTGCGCGCCCGCGACACGTCGTGGTACTGCAGGTCGAGCAGCTGCACCCGCGGGTGACCGAAGGGCAGGCCGTGGCGCTCGCGGAACGCCTCGAGCAGCTTGAACTTGATCACCCAGTCGACCTCGCGGTCGAGCTTCAGCGGGTCGTTCTCGATCGTCGTCACGCAGTGCTCCCACATCTCCAGCGCTCGCTGCTCGAGTGGCGGGAAGCCCTTCGTCTCGGCGTAGCGCAGCGCCCGGTCGAGGTACTCGCGCTGGATGTCGAGGGCGCTGACCTCACGGCCGTTGCCGAGGCGCACGGTGCGCCGGCACGTCGGGTCGTGGCTGATCTCGCGGATCGCCCGGATCGGGTTCTCCAGGGTCATGTCGCGGAGCACGACGCTGCGGTCCTCGAGCATGCGCAGCATGCACGCCGCCGAACCGACCTTGAGGAACGTCGTGTACTCGCTCATGTTGGAGTCGCCGACGATGACGTGCAGGCGGCGGTAGCGCTCGGCGTCGGCGTGCGGCTCGTCGCGGGTGTTGATGATCGGGCGGCTGCGGGTGGTCGCCGAGCTGACGCCCTCCCAGATGTGCTCGGCGCGCTGGGCGATCGAGTAGGTGGCGCCGCGGGCGGTGTGCAGGACCTTGCCGGCGCCGGCGTAGATCTGCCGGCTGACGAGGAACGGGATCAGCACCTCGGCGTAGTGGCCGAGGTCGTCGTGGCGGCTGGTGCAGTAGTTCTCGTGGCAGCCGTAGCTGTTGCCGGCCGAGTCGGTGTTGTTCTTGAACAGGTAGATGGTGCCGCGGATGGACTCCTCGGCGAGGCGCTGCTCGGCCGACTCGACGAGGCTCTCGAGGATCCGCTCGCCGGCCTTGTCGTGGACGACGAGCTCGTACAGCGAGTCGCACTCCGGGGTGGCGTACTCGGGGTGCGAGCCGACGTCGAGGTACAGCCGGGCGCCGTTCTGCAGGAACACGTTGGAGCTGCGGCCCCAGCTGACGACGCGGCGGAACAGGTAGCGGGCGACCTCGTCGGGGCTGAGCCGGCGCTGCCCGCGCAGCGTGCACGTGACGCCGTACTCGTTCTCGAGGCCGAAGATCCGCCTCTCCATGCGGCGAGGCTACCGGTGCCACCCCATCCGAGTGTTTGGTTTGATCGGAGTGTCGGGCGACCGACATGTGGTCGCCGGACACTCGAATGCATCAACCACCCTTCTCGGCGAGCTCCTTCTGGTGCTTCTCGACCATGTCGGTGACGGCCTGCATGTTGCGCTCGGCCAGCTGCTCGCGGTCGGCGCGGGCCCGCTCCTTGGCTGCGAGTGTGCTCGACGACTGGCCCTGGAACTCGGGGAACACGCGCTGGGCGATCAGCTCGTAGCTGCGCCGAGTGGCCGCGGGGTTGGCCCACTCGTGGCACAGCGTCATGTAGCAGCCGAAACCGCCGGACTGCTTCTGCAGGCGCTCGATCTGCTCACAGGCCATCTCGGGGGTGCCGATCGAGCCGAGCCCGGAGTCGTTGACGAAGGCGATCATCTCCCTCGCCGCGTCGGCGTCGCCGACGGACATCTGCGGGAAGGCGGCGGTGTGCTGGAAGTAGTCGAACCACTGGCGGATCCCGTACTCGACGTCCTTCGCCGCCTGCTCCTCGGTCTCGGCGATGTGCATCAGCCCGACGAGACGCCACTTCGCTCGATCGGCGGTCGTCCCGAACGTCTCGGCGCGCTCTTCCATCACGTCCCAGTGCAACCCGAGCGCATCGAAGCCCGCCGCTTGGGTGGCGCCGATCGACAGCAGGCTGATGCCGTACTTGCCGGCCAACCGTGGACCGGTCGGTGAGGCCACGGCGGGCACGGCGACGTCGAACAGCGGGTTGGAGTACGGCCGCAGGTGCAGCCGGGCGTCCGTGAGGTTCCACATCTTCGTCTGGCTGGACACGGGCTCGTCGGTGGTCAGCAGGCGCATGATGACGTCGAGCCCCTCCTCGAGGAGCGGGCGCGTCTCGGTCGGGTCGAGGCCGAGCATGATGGCGTCGGTCGGCAGTGAGCCCGGTCCGACACCGAGCATGAAGCGGCCTCGTGTCATGTGATCGAGCTGGACCGCCCGCTCGGCGACCATGTACGGGTTGTGGTAGGCGACGCTGATCACGCCGGTGCCGAGCTTGATGTGCTTGGTCCGCTCGGCCGCCGCGGCGATGAAGATCTCCGGGCTGGCGATGATCTCCGTCCCGGCGGAGTGGTGCTCCCCGATCCACGCCTCGTCCCATCCGAGCCGGTCGAGGTGCTGGATCAGCTCGAGGTCGCGCTCGATGGCCAGCGTCGGGTTCTCACCCGCTTGGTGGAACGGCGCCATGAAGATGCCGAAGCGGAGACGGTCTGACATGCGTACCCCCAGGTGTGTGTAGCGCCCGCCGTCAATGTAGGGCGCGGAACCGCAGCGTCGTGCCCGGGCGAGCCTGCACCACCGCGGCGAGGAACGTCTGGTCGACGACGGCGAGGACCGGGTACCCGCCGGTCGTCGGGTGGTCGGCGAGCATGACGACCGGCCGGCCGTCGGGGGGGACCTGCACGGCGCCGGTGACGAGTCCCTCGCTCGGCAGCTCGTCGTCGACCCGCCGGCGGATCGGCGGTCCGTCGAGGCGGGCGCCGACGCGGCTGACGTCCGGGGACACGGTCCACGTCGTCGCCGCGAACTGCGCCAGCGCGCCGTCGACGAACCAGTCGATGCGCGGGCCGGGCCACACGTCGACGACCGGGGGCCGCGGTCGCGGCGGCGCCAGCTCGGCCACGAGCGGCGTACCCGGATCAGGGCCGATCGGCAGGCGCGAGCTCGTCGTGACAGGCGGCGGTCCCAGCCCGGACCGAGAGTCATGGCTGCGCGAGCCGAGCACCGGTTCGACGGCGATGCCGCCGCGCACGGCGACGTAGCCCCACAGCGTCCCTGGCGCCGGCGCCACCTCGATCGTCTCGCCGGCGGGGACCGCCAGCGGGGTGCGATCGGCGCTCGTCGCCACGACGACCGCGCCGGTCGGCCGGATGCGTAGGCCACCGAGCGTCTCCAGCACCGCAGCTCCCTCCGAGTTGCCGACGAGCCGGTTGAGCACGGCGCGCAGCTCGGCATCGAGCGCCCCACTCGTCGGCACGCCGATGTCGGCGAACCCGCCCCGGCCGGCGTCCTGGATCGTCGTCCCCCATCCGGCCGCGACGACCTCGAGGTACATCACCGGGGCACGAACCTGACCACCGTGCCGGGGCGGACGAGCGCCGGCTGGTCGCGGGTGGCGTCCCACATCGCCGTGTCGGTGTGCCCGAGGAGGTGCCAGCCGCCCGGTGACGCCGACGGGTACACGGCCGTGTACTCCGCGGCGATGGCGACCGATCCCGCCGGGACGCGGGTGCGTGGCGTTGCCCGGCGAGGGAGGTGCAGCGCAGGGTCGAGACCGGTGAGGTAGGCGAAGCCGGGAGCGAAGCCACAGAACGCGCAGCGGTACGTCGCCGCGTGGTGCCGCTCGACGACCTCTTGGACCGACAAGCCGCACTGGCCGCGGCCACCGCGGCGAGGTCGTCGCCGTCGTAGCGCACGGGGATCTCGACGACGGCCTGCCGGTCGTCATCGTCGGTGCGCGCAGTCGGCGTGATCGTGCGCAGCCACTCCCCCACTCGATCGAGTGCGGCGCCATCGGCAAGCTCGACGAGCACGGTCGCGCGCGGCCGGCACGACGTCGACGACGTCCGGGTCGCCGGTCTGCCGGACGGCGGCGGCGAACCCGACGACCTCTTCGGCGGGGACCTCCACGAGCCAGGCGCGCGGGCCGCTCGGCAGCAGCCGCGGGCTCACGTGGCGAAGGGTTGCACGGCGACGCCCGCCGCGTCGAGCGCGTCGCGGACCGCGCGTGCCAGCTCGACGGCGCCGGGCGTGTCGCCGTGGACGCAGATCGAGCGCGCCTCGACGCGCACGACCGATCCGTCCACGGACACGACCTCCTGCTCGGTGGCGAGGCGCACGGCGCGGGCGGCGACCTCGGCCGGCTCGATCAACAGGGCGTCGGGCTCGGAGCGCGACACGAGGCGACCGTCGCGGAGGTAGGCCCGGTCGGCGAACGCCTCCGGTACCGGCTCGAGCCCGGCGGCGTCGGCCGCGCGCAGCAGCGCCGAGCCGGGCGCGCCGAGCACCGCGAGCGACGGGTCGTACTCGCTGGCGGCGGCGACCACGGCATCGGCCTGTGCCTCGTCGGCGATCGTCGCGTGGTACAGGGCGCCGTGCGGTTTGACGTAGCCGACCTCGGCGCCGGCGACCTGAGCGAAGGCGTCGAGCGCGCCCAGTTGGTAGAGCACGGCGTCGCGCAGGTCGCGAGCGTCGATGTCGAGGTAGCGGCGGCCGAAACCGAGCAGGTCGGGGTAGGAGACCTGGGCGCCGATCGACACGTGGTTGTGCACGGCGGCGGTGCACACGGCCCGCAGCGTCGAGGGATCGCCGGCGTGGAAGCCGCACGCCACGTTGGCGCTGGTGACCAGCTCGAGCATCGCCTCGTCGTCGCCGAGCTTCCAGACCCCGAACGACTCCCCGAGATCGCTGTTCAAGTCGATCGACGTCACGACCTCGGAGCGTAGGCCAGCCCCTCCCAGTCGAGTGTGCTGTCCAACCGAGTACTGGAGCGCCGGGCCGGCACCCGCACTCCGTGGCACGAACGACTCGGACGGATCAGGCCGTCAGGAGGGACTCGACCTCGGGGTCGGAGAGGCGGCGGAAGCAGCGGCGGCCGTTGCCGCGGGCGAGCAGGGCGACCTCGAGGTCGTCGGCCGGGAGCGTGCGGTCGGGGCCGGCGAGCGCGGCGGCGCCGGCACGCACAGCTGCACCAGCGTCCAGGCCGTCCTCGAAGGACTCGCCGATGCGCGCCGAGATGGCGTCGGCGTCACCACCGAGGGCGGCGTGGTTGCGGTGGTCGAACACCGTGCCGTCGTAGAGGATGTGGAACATCTGGTCTTCCTCGGGGCGGACGCCGACCTCGGCGACGAGGATCTCCACCTCCATCGGCTTCATCTCGTGGGTGAAGATCTGGCCGAGGATCTGGGCGTACTGGTTGGCGAGGCTGCGGGCGTCGACGTCGTCGCGGCTGTACTGGAACCCCTTGAGGTCGGCGGCGCGGACGCCGGCGACGCGCAGCTGGTCGAACTCGTTGTACTTGCCGACGCCGGCGAAGGCGATGCGGTCGTAGATCTCGCTGACCTTGCGCAGCGTCTCCGACGAGTTCTCGGCGACGATGGCGATGCCGTCGGCGTAGCGCACGGCGACGAGTGCCCGTCCCCGAGCGATGCCCTTGCGGGCGTAGTCCGCCCGGTCCTTCATCACCTGTTCGGGCGCGACGTAGAAGGGCATCGTCATGATCCACGACCTCCGCTGCGAGCGAGCGCGCTCACGTCGGTACAACCCCCGGGGTCACGGGACCGGCCGACGGCTCGCCACCGAGCTGCTCGGCGATCGCCTGGTAGCGCTGCGCCAGATCGTCGTCGCCGACTCGCGTGAAGCCGTCGGCGGTGATCGTGGCGACGATCGGGTAGATGCCGCGAAGGGCATCGGGACCGCCGGTCGCCGAGTCGGCGTCGGCCGCCTCCCACAGCGCCCGGCAGGCGAGATCGACCGCCGCCGACCGGTCCATGGCGTCGCGGTAGCCGAGCTTGACGACCGTGCCGGCGTGCAGGCTGCCCGAGCCTGTCGCCACGTACTCACGCTCTTCGTAGCGACCACCCGTGATGTCGTACGCCCACAACCGGCCAAGCCCGCGGCGCTCGTCGTAGCCGGCGAAGATCGGCACCACGCCGAGGCCCATCATCGCCGCCTGCAGGTTGCCGCGGATCATCATCGACAGCTGGTTGGCCTTGCCCTCCAAGCTGAGCGAAGCGCCCTCGACCTTCTCGTAGTGCTCGAGCTGCAGCTGGAACAGCCGGATCATGTCCATCGCCGGCCCGGCCGCGCCGGCGATTGCGACGCCGCTGTGGCGGTCGGCCTCGACGACCTTCTCCATCGCCCGGTGGCTGATCAGGTTGCCAGCGGTCGCTCGCCGGTCCCCGGCCATGACGACGCCGTCGGCGAAGCGCAGGGCGACGCACGTCGTGGCGTGAGGGACCCCGCCCAACGTCGCGACATCACCACGCAGCTCGGCGGCCGGCGTGCCGATGCGCCGCAGGAGGTCAGGAAAGCTCGACCCCGGGTCGTCGCCCGGGGCGAAGAAGGGCATGCTCAAGCGCGTGCTCCCATGCGAGCGAGCGAGCGCCAGCGAGGGAGCGGCCGCTCACGGCCTGCGTGGCCGGGGAACGCCGTGAGGGGCATCGACATGGACGGCTACTGCCCGCCCTTCTGGACGTACGACTTGACGAAGTCCTCGGCGTTGGTCTCCAGCACCTCATCGATCTCGTCGAGCAGGTCGTCGAGCTCGGCCTTCAACTTCTCACCACTCTCGGACACCGCCGGGGCATCCTCGACGACCTCGGTCTCGGTGGTGCGGGGGGTCTGCTTCTGCTTGTGCGTTCTCTCGGCCACCTGGCGCCTCCTTGCTGCCGCCGTCTCGTCGCCTACGAACCGAGGCGATCGAGGAGCTCGACGGCGCTGTCGCTCTCGTCGATCAACCTAGCCACGTGGTCTGCGGTTCCACGCAATGGCTCCATCATCGGCACTCGCCGCAGCGGCTCGCGGCCGACGTCGAACACGATCGAGTCCCAGTTCGCCGCCACGATCTCGTCGGGGTACTTGGCGAGACAGCGCCCACGGAAGTACGCCCGCGTGCTCGTCGGCGGCTCGGTGACCGCCGAGTCGACGTCGGCCTGATCGACCAGCGTCTCCAGGCCGGCTCGGGCGGCGAGGCTCTTGTGCGGACGGAGGTCGTGGTACTGCAGGTCGATCGCCTTCAGCGTCGGCGCTCCGGGCGCCATCCCATGGCGATCGGCGTACCCGTCGACGAGCCGGCGCTTGGCGACCCAGTCGACCCAGTGGGCGACCGAGTCGGGGTCGTGCTCGAGTCCGGTGAGCACCTGCTCCCAGCGCCGCAGGACGTCGAGTCCGACGGTCTCGTCGACACATGCCAGCCCGTGCAGCTGCTCGTACTTGTGGGCCCGCTCGAGCAGCCCCCACTGCACCTCCAGCGCCGTCGCCCGCCGCCCGTCGCGCAGCATGATCGTGCGCGTCAGCGACGGGTCGTGGCTGACCTGGCGGATCGCCGACACGGGATTGGCCAGCAGCCAGTCCTCGCCGAGGGCGTCGTCCTCGATCATCGCCAGCACGATCGCCGTCGTACCGACCTTGAGGTAGGTGGCGACCTCGCTCATGTTGGCGTCACCGACGATGACGTGCAGCCGGCGGTACTTCTGGGCGTCGCAGTGCGGCTCGTCGCGCGTGTTGACGATCGGCCGCTTGAGCGTCGTCTCCAGCCCGACCTCCTCCTCGAAGAAGTCGGCTCGCTGGCTGAGCTGGTAGGGCACCTCGTCGTTGGGCACGCCGGGCAGCTCGCAGCCGACCTTGCCGGCGCCGATGAACACCTGGCGGGTGACGAAGTGCGGGGTCACCTGAGCGACGATGCGCCCGAAGGGGATCTCCCGTGCCAGGAGGTAGTTCTCGTGGCAGCCGTAGCTGTTGCCCTTGCCGTCGGAGTTGTTCTTGTGGACGATCACCTCGGCCGGGCCGGCCGCCGTCGCCGCCAGCTTCGCCGAGGCGTGCTCCATGCTGCGGCGGATGATCTCCTCGGCCGCCCGGTCGAAGCGCACCGCCTCCAAGGCTGTCGCCACCTCGGGGGTGCTGATCTCCGGGTGGGCGTGGTCGACGTAGTAGCGGGCGCCGTTGGTGAGCACGGCGTTGACGAGCGTGGTCTCGACTTCAGGGGCCACGACGTCGTCGAGGCAGAAGCCGCGGGCGTCGTTCGCCGGTTGCTCGTCGTCGAAGTCCCACCCGACCCGGCCGCGCTCGCGGCTGGTGGTGGCGGCGACGTAGGCGTTGATCAACAGCGACGATGCCGAGACCGGGTTGTTCTCCGCCCCGCGCACCACGATGGCGTACTCCGTCTCGATCCCGCACACCTTGTGGATCGCCACGAGCCGACCCTACCCATAGCTCACAGGTATTGGCCGGTCGCCACGCGCTCGATGGCGCGACCGCCCTTGGGGTCGTCGTCCTTGCCGTCGTTGACGAGCGTGCGGATGAACACGATGCGCTCGCCCTTCTTGCCGGAGATCTTCGCCCAGTCGTCGGGGTTCGTCGTGTTCGGCAGGTCCTCGTGCTCCTTGTACTCCTGCTTGATCGACGCCAGCAGGTCGTCGATGCGCACGCCACGCTCGCCGCCGCTGATCACCCGCTTGATCGCCAGCTTCTTGGCCCGCCGGACGATGTTCTCGATCATCGCCCCGGACGCGAAGTCCTTGTAGTACAGGACCTCCTTGTCGCCGTTCTGGTAGGTGACCTCGAGGAAGCGGTTGGCGTCGTCCTCGCGGTACATCTCGACGACGGTCTGCTCGATCATCTCGGGCACCGCTGCGCCCGGGGCGATGGGGATCTCCGTCGTGAGGTACTGGGAGAAGATCTGCGACGCCGCGGCGGCGTTGGGCCGTTCGATCTTGATCTTCACGTCCAGCCGGCCGGGTCGCAGGATCGCCGGGTCGATGAGGTCCTCGCGGTTGGTCGCCCCGATGACGATGACGTTGCGCAGCCCCTCGACGCCGTCGATCTCGGCGAGCAGCTGGGGCACGATCGTCGACTCCATGTCCGAGCTGATGCCCGAGCCGCGGGTGCGGAACATCGAGTCCATCTCGTCGAAGAAGACGATGACCGGCCAGCCCTCCTCGCTCTTCTCCCGCGCCCGCTGGAACACGAGGCGGATCTGGCGCTCGGTCTCGCCGACGTACTTGTTGAGCAGCTCGGGGCCCTTGATGTTGATGAAGTAGCTGCGCCCCTTCTCGTCACCGGTCGATGCGGCGACCTTCTTCGCCAGGCTGTTGGCGACGGCCTTGGCGATCAGCGTCTTGCCGCACCCGGGCGGGCCGTAGAGGAGGATGCCCTTCGGCGCCGGCAGGCGGTGCTCGGCGAACAGGTCCTGGTGCAGGAACGGCAGCTCGACGGCGTCGGCGATCTGCTCGATCTGGTCGTCGAGACCACCGATGTCGCTGTAGGCGATGTCCGGCACCTCCTCCAGCAAGAGGTCCTCGACCTCCGGCCGGGGCAGCTTCTCCAGCAGCAGGTTCGACCGCGGGTCGAGGCGCATGGAGTCGCCAGGGCGCAGGTGGATCCCGCGCACGGCGTCGGCGAGCTCGCACACCCGCTCCTCGTCGGCTCGGCCGACGATGAGGGCGCGCACGCCGTCCTCCATGACCTCCTTGATCGACACGACCTCACCGGTCGTCTCCGGCCGGCGGGCGAGCACGACGTTGAAGCTCTCGTTGAGCACGACCTCGCTGCCGTGGGCGAGCTCGTCGAGGTCGATGTCGGGGTGCGTCGCCACCTTCATCTTGCGCCCGCTCGTGAGGATGTCGACGGTGCCGTCGTCGTTCTTGCCGACGATGACGCCGTACGCCGACGGCGGCTGGGTCAGCTTGTCGACCTCGTCGCGCAGCGTGGCGATGTGCTCGCGCGCCTCACGCAGCGTGTAGCTGAGCTTCTCGTTCTGGGCGACGGCCTGCGCCAGCTGCCCCTTCGTCTCCAGCAGCCGCTCCTCCAACGCCCGCACCCGCTTGGGTGCGTCGGCGAGACGCGCCCGCAGATGCGTGATCTCATCGGTCAACGCGTCGGCCTGGGCGCGGAGTGCTTCGGCGGTCTCATCACCTCGATCCGGCACGCTCGCCTCCTTCGGTCGCGCTGATCGGGACGCTACACGCATGTTCGTGATACGTCGCGGCAATGATTTCCCCGTCCGGGTGACCATCATGTTTCCACGCCGTCCACCGGGTAAAGTCTCCACGACGGACTTCCGCCGACGAAAGGCAGGATGATGAAGGTCTGGATCGACCAGGATCTGTGCACGGGCGACGGACTGTGCGAGGAGATCGCACCGGACGTCTTCACGCTGCTCGACGACGGCCTCGCCTACGTCAAGGAAGGCGACAAGATCTTCGCCACCGCCAAGGGCAACCCGCAGGGTGCCGAGGGCCTCGCCGAGATCCCCGATGGCCAGCTCGACGCGGTGATCGAATCCGCCGAGGAGTGCCCCGGCGAGTGCATCTACATCGAGCCGTAACCCCCCATCTGGGCGCGATCCGTCTCTGGGCGCGATGCGTCTCGGATTCCGAGATCGTCTGCGCCCAGATCATCGGCCCAGAAACCTCGCCGTGGTCAAGAAGCCCGTGTGGGCGACCATGCGGTGGTCGGGTCTCACGGATTGGGCTTCGATGTGCCAGCCGCGGTGCAGGACCTCGATCGTCCTGGCGTCGATCCACTTGCCCTTCAGCGCCTCTCTCGCCTGCGCTGCCTGGGTGATCGACGGCGTGTAGGCGACGAGGATGCCGCCCGCTCGCAGCACGGCCTCGGCGTGGGGCACGACCTGCCACGGCTCGGGCAGGTCGATGACCACCCGGTCGAACGTGTCGTCGTCGATCCCCTCGTAGCTGTCGCGCAGCTCGACGCGGTACCGCGCCAGCGCGTCGTCGCCGAGGAAGGCGCGCACGTTGTTGCGGGCGCGGTTGGCGAAGTCCTCGCGGATCTCGTAGCCGACGACCTCGGCGCCGTACCGCAGCATCGTCATCGACAGCGCGCCCGACCCGACGCCGGTCTCGAACACCCGCATCCCCGGACCGATGTCGGCGAGCATGCAGATCGGCGCCAGATCCTTCGGATAGATCACCTGCGCGCCACGAGGCATCTCCAGCACGAAGTCCTCGAGCGTCGGGCGCAGCACGGTGTACTCGGCGCCCTTCGTCGAGCGCACGACGGTGCCCTCCGGCCGTCCGGCCATGTCGCCGTGGGGCACGAAGCCGGCGTGACTGTGGAACTCGCCGCCGTCGGTGAGCACGACGAGGTAGCGCCGTCGCTTGGCGTCGAGGAGCAGGACGCGCTCCCCCACGCGCAGCGGCTCGCTCACCGGCGACGACCGGCACGCGTGAGCATCTCGATCGGCACGGGCTCGTGCGCCGATGCCGTCTCGACGAGCCGGCAGAACGCGCAGACCTCGCCGGTCGTCGGCGCGCCGCACCGTGAGCACCTCCCGAGCCCCTCGACGGCGGCGCGCGATCGTCCGGCGAGCAGCGGTGCCATGCGCTCGACGAAGCCGAGGTAGAACGCCGCCTTCGTGCCGGGAGAGGTGCGCTCGAGATCGTTGAGCGCCGCCTTGTACCCGAGGTGGCGGTTGCCGGCCGCCATCGGGCACTCCTCGACCTGGTAGTCGATGCCGCGAACGATGCACCATGCGGCGGTCTCGCGCTCGGTGAGGCGCACGAGCGGCTTGACCTTGCGCGGGAAGCCGTCGCTCGCCGGGAGGACCGGCAGCTGGCGAGCCAGGTAGTCGATGTCCCACCGCACCGTGTTGCCGAGGAGCACGGCCGCCTCGTCGTCGAGGTTGTGCCCGGTCACCACGACGTCGTAGCCACCCTCGCGGGCGGCGTCGTCGAAGATGTGCCGCTTGGACAGCCCGCACGCCGAGCACGGCACCCGCCCGCGTTGCCCGCGCCGCGGTCGGGACGTCGTAGCCGTGCACCTCACGCAGGTCGATGGTGCGCAGCAGCAGCCCACGCTCGGCGGCGAACGCCGCTGCGTACCTGCCGCTGGCGTCGGAGTAGTCGCCGATGCCGAGCCCGACGTACAGCCCGTCGGCGTGGTAGCCGAGCTCGCTCAGCAGGTCCCAGACGGCGAGTGAGTCCTTGCCCCCGCTGACCGCCACGAGCACACGGTCGTCGGGCCGCAACATGTCGTGGTCGGCGATGGCCTTCTCGACCTGGCGGCGGCACAGCTGCTGGAGGTGCTCGGCGCAGAAGTTGGCGTTGTGCCGAGGCAGGTCGATGACGGCCGGTCCCCGGCAGACCCGACACTTGGACACGCGGTCAACCTCCTGAGATCACGGGGCGGATCTCGACGGTATCCCCATCGTCGAGCGCGGCGTCGCCCGGCACGAGCGTGCCGTTGCGGATCACGAGGTGGGACTCCCGGTCGAGGTCGAGCTGGGCGAGCAGGTTGCGCACCGTTCGCCCTCCCTCGATCTCGACCTCCCGCCGCGGGTTGCGCAGCAGCACCCTCACTTGGTCGGTGGCTCGGGACCGGTGACGCCGCGCAGGATGAGGATCTCGCCGGGGCGGATCTTCTCGAGGGCGACCGTGCGGGGATGCTTGTCCATCACCGTTGTGCCACGCCCGCCTCGCCAGGATGACGTAGGCGACGGACTTCCAGGCGCGGCTGCTGACCGAACAGGCCCTGACGCATCGCCTTGCGCGTGATCATCGCCGTCGGGCCGAGGGGGCGCGGATTGGGTCGGGCCACGGTGATCTAGACCCGGCGAATCTCGACGAGCGTGGTCTTCTTCTTCCCGGCACGCTTGCCGAGCATGAAGATGATGACCACGATCAGCAGGCCGCCGATGCCGGCGGCGGACATGAACGTGCTCTTCTTGTCGTCGACTTGCGTGCGCACGCCGTCCTGCAGCGCCTGGAAGCGTCGCTCGAGGTCGTCGCGGGTGATCGGGGTCTGCGCAACGGGGTCGGGCGTTTTGGCCATCACTTCGGTTCCTTGTCGAGTGTGTCCCGGTTGATGCGGCTGATCGTCCACACGAGCAGCAGCGCGTCGACGACGAGCACGATGACGTACGGCAGCCACGACCACGACCCGCTGGCCACCCCGTCCCACTCGGTCTGGATCAGACGCAGCAGGCCGAGCAGCAGGATCGAGGCGCCCAGACCGAGCAGCGCGGCGCCCGCCACACCCATCCCGAGCCACCGGCCGGCGCCCTTGAGCGGGCCGACGGTCTCTTGCTGGGCGTAGGTCTTGACGAGGTCGACGACGCCGGAGATCGAGGTCGGGTCGTCGTCGGTTCGCCTCGGTGCGGTCCGTGGGGCCGTCATCGGGGAGAGGTTCTATCACGGTCGGGGGCTCCGCCCCGACTGCCCCAAGAGCGACGTTGCCTTCGGCGATGGCCGGTCTCCCGCTCTTCGGGGGTCCACGGGGGCAGAGCCCCCGTGCGTCACGACAGCCGGAAGCGGAGCATCGCCTCGACGTCGTCGAGGCACTCGGCGAGCATTTCGAGTCGTTCGGCGGGTGACGCTGCGCAGAGCAGGCGGTAGCGATCCGCCGGGCCGATCGGCGAGAGTGCAGCCAGGTGGTAGGACGCGACGAGCGGGTCGTCGGACACCGCACCGAGGTCGACGTCGGTCGGCACCTCGCCGAGCTCGGCGGCGACGGCGAGCACGTCGGCCAGGCGCGTGGTCAGCTCGGCGACGCGCTCCGGCAGCCCGTCGGCGTCGGTGTCGACGTCGAGCCACTCGTCGACGTCGGCGAGGGGGTACGGGTCGTCGGGGAGCCAGGCGTTGACGCGGAAGCGTCGGGTGCCGACCGCGACCAGGGTGTAGCGGCCGTCGTCCATGGCGCGCACCTGGACCATGCGGGCGATGACGCCGACGGCGGCCCGCTGGTCGCCGCCGCCGACCTCGCTGCCCCGCTCGATCAGCGTCACACCGAACTCGGGGTCGCCGGTGTCGTCAGCCAGGCAGTCGATCACCAGCTGGCGGTAGCGCGGCTCGAACACGTGCAAGGGCAGCACCCCGCCCGGCAGCAGCACCGTCCCCAGCGGGAACATCGCCAGCACCGCCATCCCCACCCACGGTACGCGGGTTCTAAACGCCGTTGTTCCCGCTGAGCGGGCAAAAGTACGTTTAGAACTTCAGCGGGGGCCGAGTTCGGCGGGGGTGGGGCCGGCGGGGTAGGTGGCGAGGACGTCGACGAAGGCGTCCCAGATGGGGCGGTAGACGCTCTGGTCGGTGAGCGTGCCGGCGGCGTTGAGCAGCAGGGAGAACTCGATCGCCCCGCCGCCCTCGACCGGGAGGTAGCCCGACAGCGTCTTCACCGCCGGCGGGTCGGCGTTGTACGGGGCGTTGCCGAGCGTGCCGGTCTTGGCCTGCAACCGCCCGGTCACGGCGGACTCGGTGAACACGTCGTCCAGCGTGCCCGACACGCCGGCGACGGGCAGGCCGGCGCCGAGCGGATCGGTCGGCGCGCTGCGCGCGAGGACGTCGACGAACACGTCGCACGTCGCCCGGTTGTCGTTGCTCAGACCCGACCCGTCGGCGAGGACGACGCCCTCCATGGGGACGCCCCATCCGGACATCGTCGACGCCATCACGGCCAGGCCGGCCTCACGCGTCCCACTCGTGCCCGCAGCGACGCCGAGCTCCTTGACGAGTAGCTCGGCCGTGTTGTTGTCACTCGTGCCGAGCATCTCGCCGACGACCGTGCTCAACGGCGCCGATTGCACGGACGCCAGGACGGGCAGATCGGCGGGTGCTGTTCCGGCGCTCGCCGAGCCGGCGACCGTCACGCCGCGGGCGGCGAGCAGCTGGGTCAGCTCCCGCGCCGCGGCCTCCGAGGGGTTTGCCGCCCGCAGCGGATCACCGGTGACGCGGGCGTCGTTGACGAGCAGGGCGTCGTAGGGACCGGCCTCGATGCCGCGCACGTCGTTGACCCAGCTCGGGGCGAAGAACTCGTCGTCGTAGCGGCTGCCGTCGCCGACGACGGCACCGTCGATGCGGCTGACACCGGCGGCGACCACGGCATCGGCGAGGGCGTCGAGCGACGTCGGGTCGGTGACCGGGTTGAGGTCGTTCTCCACCGGATACGTCGAGCTGGTCAGCAGCGGGTCGCCACCGCCCACGAGGTAGAGGTCGCCGGCGATGGTGCCGCTGACCGGCGCCGCCGCGCGCGCCTCGGTCGTGAAGACGTGGTCGGCCCGAGCAGCTCCAGGGCGACGGCGGCGACGAGGACCTTCTGGTTGCTCGCCGGGATCAGCGGTACGTCGCCTCGCGTCGCCGCCACGTCGACACCGTCCACGGCGACGGCGACGCACGACGGGTCGGCGAGCGTCGAGCCGAACGCCGTCACCTCCGCCCGGAAGTCCTCGATGCTGACATCGCGGGCGAGGACGGCAGGCGTCCGCCGGAACGACAGCAGCGGCGTCGCCAGCGCCGGCGACGGCGCCGGCGGCGGGGCGAGCGACGACGGCGGCGGGTCGGAGCCCTCGGCGCGTCCGTCGGCCCACCGCCAGAACGCCAGCAGCAGCAGCGTGGGGATCAGCGCCAGGACGATCAGGACGATGACGGGGCTGACGGCGCGTCGTCGCGCCATCACTCGGCGCGACGGGCGCGGTACCGCGCGTCGCGATAGAGGTGCCCGAGGGCGGTGACGGCGCGGTTGCCGCTCGGGTAGCACAGCCGTCCCGTCGCCCGGACCGTCGCCGGGCCGGCGTTCGCCGGGTCGGCCACGGCCAGCTCCGTGGCGGTGAGGATCGGCTTGCCCGTCCTGCGACTGAGCTCGTCGGCGGCCTCGGCGAACCGGGCGTCCTGGCGCTCGTGGTAGTCGACGATGCGCTCGAGCCCATCGCCTGGGAAGAACGGCCCGTCGCGCATCATCCGGGCCTGGTTCGACTGGATGCCGATGCCGAGGTACACGACGGCGTGGACGGCGGGGTGCTCGGCGATCAGCCGCATCACCTCGGGGATCGTGTCGCGCGTCTCGCCGCCGGCGCAGTCGACCGGGTTGTTGCGGCTCCACCGTGGCGGCAGCAGGGCATCGATGGCGTCGCGCAGATCGTCCGGCAGGGTCAGCAGGCGCAGGTCGCCGTCGCGTGCGATGGCGTCCGCCGTCACGACGCCCCATCCCCCCGCGGTCGTCAGCACGACGACGTTGGGTCCGGCCGGCGAGGGCTGGGTGGCGAACGTGGCCGCCGCCTCGAACGCCTCCTCGACCGTCGTCGCCCGGGTGATCCCGGCGGCGCGGCACTCGCCGTCGAACACCTTGTCGTCGGCGGCGAGGGCGCCGGTGTGGCTGGCCGCTGCCCGCGCCCCGCTCTCGGTCGAGCCCGCCCTTCACGAGCACCAGCGGCTTGCGCGCGGCGGCGCCGGCGAGGCGGTCGAGCAGCGCCCGGCCGTCGGTGATGCCCTCGACGTAGGCGAGGCCGACCGAGGTCGCCGGATCGTTGGCGTAGTGGTCGAGGTAGTCGGCGACGGAGACGGCGGCGGCGTTGCCCGCCGACACGGCCCGGCTGATGCCGACGCCGGTGGCGCGGGCGAAGTTGAGGAAGCTGGAGACGAAGTTCCCGCTCTGGCTGGCGACGCCGATGCGGCCGGCCGGCGGGTACGGGGCGACGATCTGGGCGCACAGCTTGACCGGCGTGCTGACGACCCCCTGACCGTTCGGACCGGCCAGCAGGATGCCGAGCTCGTCGGCGAGGGCGACCAGCTCGGCCTCCGCCCGCCTGCCCTCGTCACCGGCCTCGCCGTAGCCGGCCGACGTGAGGAACGCCGCCTTGACGCCCTTCGCCGCGCAGGCGCGCAGCAGGTCCGGGTTCGCCGACGGCCGGCGTGCACACGAAGACGAGGTCGATCTCGCCATCGGGGAGCTCGGCGACGTCGGCCACCGTCTGGATGCCGAGCACCTCCTCGCCCTGCAGGTTGGTGCCGAAGACGCGGCCCTCGTAGCCGGCAGCGAGGAGGTTGTGCAGCGACACGAAGCCGAACTTGCCGGGGTGCGTCGACGCGCCGGTGACGAGCACGCCACGCGGCTGGAACAGGGCGTCGAACTGCTCGGGCGTCGGACCGGGTCGGGACGCCGTCGATGCGCGCTGATCGCCGTCGCCGACCTCGACGAGCGCATCGACGGCGACGGCCGCGCCGTCGGCCGTGACGATCAGCGGGTTGACGTCGACGCTGACGATGTCGTCGCGCTCGGTGGCGACCTTGCCGAGCGCCACCAACGTCGCCGCCAGCGCCTCGCGGTCGACGGCGCGCTCGCCGCGGAACTCGCCGAGCAGGCGCTGCGTCGAGAGCTGGTCGATCATCTCGTGGGCGGTCACCCGATCGACCGGCGCCGGGCGGAAGGCGACGTCGGCGACGGCCTCGGCGAGGATCCCCCCGACGCCGAGCATGACGGTCGGGCCGAACTGCTGGTCGCGCAGCACGCCGGCGATCAGCTCGCGGTTGCCGCGGACCATCGGCGCCACGAGCACGTCGACGTCGCCGTCCTCGGGGCGCGCCGCCGCGAGCAGCTCGCCGGCGGCGCGGCGCACGGCGTCGGCGTCACCGAGCCCGAGGCGGACGAGGCCGCGCTCGGTCTTGTGGGCGATGGCGTCACCGTTGAGCTTGGCGACGACCGGATACCCGAGGGCGTCGGCGGCGGCCACGGCATCGTCCACGCTGCTCGCCAGCCGCTCCGGCGCGATCGGCACCCCGTAGCCGGCGAGCAGCTGCTTGGACTCGGTCTCGGACAGGGTGCGGCTCGCCATCGGCCGCGAGGGTACTGATGTCGGTTCGAAGTACCGCGGAAGCGCGTCAGCCGAGAGCGGCGACGGCCGAGCGCTCGTAGGCGCTGCGGCGCGAACCCCAGCGCAGGCGTGCGCTCATCGGGATCCACGGGGCGAGCGACTCGCGCTCGTCGTCATCGATGTGCGCGCTCAGCCAGGCCAGCGAGAAGCGCGTCGGACCCGTCGCCACCGCACGGACGGTCTCGCCGCGCAGGACGTCCTGCTCGTCGGCGTGGAGCCAGCGGGACGCGAGCGGGGTGAGCATCTTCTCCTCGCGGAGCAGCTGGCCCTTGAGCACGTGCTCCAGGGCGACGGCCAGGTCGGACGCCTTACCCAGCCACCACGACTCCGAGCCGAGGCCGAACGACAGCACGCCGAGGGCGTCGCCGAGGTCGCCGAGCAGGTTGTCGATCCACGAGTGATCGTCGGCGATCGTGTCCAGGCTGCGCTCGTCGAGCGCACCGCGGGCGGCGAGGGTGGGGACGACGAGCGTGTCCATCAGCTCGTGGTGGCGGCGGATCTGCGCAGCGAGGCCGCCGAACCAGCGGTCCAGCGCCTTGTGCCGGCGGCGGTCGGTGGGTTGCACGGTCTGCAGGGCGGAGCTCAGCTCGGTGGCGCTGGCCACGAGGGCCCGGCGCACGAGCGTGACCGGCTCGACTGCGGCTCGGGTACTTGGTTGGGCGGTCAGCTGGTGCACGGCGCACTCCCTCGGCGACGGTAGGTGTCACGATCATCCAGACGCCGACATGACGCCGACATGATGAGCGCGTGAAGACGTCCGTAATACGTGGCAACCCAGGCCACGGTTCGCGGCCCCGTCACCCAGGGGTGAGGGCAGCCCGCCAGAACCCGAGGACGTGCTGGAGGCGCTGGTCGAGCGCAACCGGGTCGAGTGGGTCGACGTCGAGCAGCCCACCGAGGAACGGGGCGTCGGAGAAGTAGCTGAGCAGGGCGCCATACCCCGTGATCAGCAGCTGTTCGGGGTCGTGGACGCGGAACGTGCCGGCGTCCATCTCCTTGCGGAAGTAGGCCACAGCCAGGTCGAACATCGGGCGCAGCACCGCCGCCAGGTCGATCCCCAGATGCGACCCGCCGTCGATCGCCTCCCTGCGGACGAGGCGGACGTAGGCCGGGTTGTCGGCGAAGTAGCCGAACCCGGCGCGCAGCACCAGCTCCACCTTGGTCCAACCGTGCTCGTCGGAGGACACGGCGGCGTCGAGGCGGGAGAACCAGTCCGACAGCAGCCGCTCGAAGACCTCGCCGTACAGCGCCTCCTTGGACGGGAAGTGGTGCAGCAGGCTGGGCCGGCGGATCCCCACGCCGGCGGCGATGTCGTTCAGCGACGTGCCCTCGTACCCGGTGTTGGCGAAGCAGGTGACGGCCTCGTCGAGGATCCATTCCCTCGTCGATCGCCCTGCGGGTACGGCCGCCGTCACGCCTGCACGGTACCCGCCTGACCCGCCCTACCGACCAGTAGGTAGTCGCTGGTACCCTCGACTTCGATGCTGCAGACGATCCTTGTCGCCGTCGTCGTTGGCTTCGGCGTGGCGCTCGTGGCGAACATCGCCACCACCGTGTACCTCCACCGGGCGCTCTCGCACCGGGCGCTCACGCTCAACCCGATGGTCGCCCAGGTCTTCCGCTTCCTGGTGTGGGTCACCACCGGGATCCGGCCGCGCCAGTGGGTCGCCGTGCATCGCAAGCACCACGCCTTCACCGACGTCGAGGGCGATCCGCACTCCCCTGTCCTCCACGGCTGGGTCAAGGTGCAGATGATGAACGTGGCGATGTACCGCCGCGAGGCGAGGAACCCCGAGACGATCGCCCGCTACGCCAAGGACATCCCCCAGACCACGGCCGACCGCCTGTTCTACGACCACGCCCTGTTCGGTCTCGCCCTCGGCGTGATCGCCCTCGTCGTCGTGTTCGGTCCAGCCGTCGGCCTGCTCGCCGCCTTCGTCCACGTCAACCTGTACCTCGGTGGGTCGGCCGCGGTGAACGCCATCGGCCACCACTTCGGCCGGCGCCCCTACGAGAACACGGCCGGCAACTTGCAGTGGCTCGCCTTCCTCACCGCCGGCGAGGGCCTGCACAACAACCACCACGCCGCCCCGACATCGGCCAAGCTGGCCCACCGCTGGTTCGAGATCGACCCGGGCTGGTACGTGATCAAGGCGCTGACGTGGCTGCACCTCGCCCGGGTCCGCCTGAGCGATCTGCGCTTCGCCCGCCCGCGGGCTACAGCGCCTGCTCGAGCAGCTTCCAGTTGATCAGCGAGTCGAGGAAGGCGTCGACGTAGTCGGGCCGCTTGTTGCGGTAGTCGATGTAGTAGGCGTGCTCCCACACGTCGCACGTCAGCACGGCGGTCTGGTCGTGCTTCATCGGCAGGTCGGCGTTGCCGGTCGCTGAGATGGCCAGCTTGCCGCCGTCGAGGGTCAGCCACGCCCACCCCGAGCCGAACTGCCCGGTCGCCGCGGTCTTGAAGTCCTCGCGGAACTTGTCGTACGAGCCGAAGGCCTCGTTGACGGCATCGCCGGCGGCCCCGCTCGGTGCACCGCCCCCGCCGGGCGTGATCGACTCCCAGTAGAGGTTGTGGTTCCAGATCTGGGCGGCCTGGTTGAACTTCTTGCCCTCGCTGCTCATGATGATCTCTTCCAGCGACTTGTCCTCCTCGCCGGGTTCGAGCATGCCGTTGAGCGTGTCGACGTATGCCTTGTGGTGCTTGCCGTAGTGGTACTCGAACGTCTCGGCGGACAGGACGTCTCCGAAGGCGGACGTGTCGTAGGGCAGCTCGGGCAGGGTGAAAGCCATCGATTCGGATCCTAGTCAGCCGGCTTGATGGCGCCGAGCGTGTAGGTGTGCGGCAGGCGTTCGGGGTGATCGACCAGGCGGTACTCGCCACCACCGATCGGCGCCATCTGGGCGATGGCCTGCCACGGCACACTCGTGTGCTCGACCAACGTCGTCAGCCGCATGCCGTGATCGAGCAGCGCAGTGACGATCTCCCCGAGCCCGTGGTTCCACTCGTGGCTGACGTAGTTGGTGAACTCGTGGTCCGTGGCGACGTACGTGCCGGGTTCGTCCCACACGCTCGGCTCGTCCCCCTCGAAGTAGGGGTGGCCGATGACGAGGTCGTCGGTACGGGTGTGTCGAGCGCCCACATGACGGGATGGCCCTCGCGCATGAACAGGCGACCGCCGGGCCGCAGGAGGTCGGCGACGACGCCGGCCCAGCGGTCGATGCTGGGCAGCCAGTTGAGCGCCCCGATGCCGGTGTACACGAGGTCGAACGCGCTCGCGGCCGAGGATGTCCGGCGCGTCGTCCACGCGGCCTTCGACGAACTCGACGTCGGCGCCGGCCGACGCAGCGAGGCGGCGGGCCTCGGCGAGCGCCTCGGGCGAGAAGTCGAAACCGGTCATGCGTGCCCCGAGGCGGGCCAGCGACACCGTGTCCGTGCCGATGTGGCACTGCACGTGCACGCCGCGCAGTCCTTCCACCGAGCCGAGCAGCGGGCGGTCGAAGGCGATGACGTCGCTGATGAACGCCGGGTCCTCGGCGAAGCGGGCGACGTGGTAGTCGGGCGACGCGGCGTGCGCCGGCGCCCGCTCGTTCCAGAGCGCCTTGTTGATGTCCTCGCTCGTCATGGCGCCACGTTCGCGTACCCTCGGCGGCCATGGAGATCGTGGCCGCGCTGTTCGTCGAGAACTTCGAGCTGCGCCAGGCACCCGGGCCATCGACGCGCATCGACATCACCGGGGTGATGTTCTCGATGGCCGCACCCCAGCCGGCGCCGCTGACCATCACACCGCACCTCGTGGGCCTGATCTACTGCCCGGCGAACGAGCGCGGCGAGGGCGTGTTCGAGGTCGTGTTCCGCCGCACCGGCGAGCCCGACGCGCCCGAGACCGACGGCGACCAGGTCGCCCGCAACGTCAGCCCATTCAGCGTCGAGCCGGGCAAGTTCACGTACCGGCTCGTGCGCGGCGAGCTGGAGTTCCCCGACTACGGCCAGGTCTTCGCCCACTGCCGCATCGACCGCGGCCCGTGGACCGTGGTCCCGTTCACCCTCCTCCCGCCGGCGTAGATGGATCCGAGCCAGGCAGTACGTCGTGCCGGTCGAGTACGTGGTGCCGGGCTGGCAGGCAGCACGCACTCGGCAGGCAGCACGCACTCGACGGACCGGACTCAGCGGCCGCCGCCGACGTCCAGCGTCGCGCCCGTGACGTAGGACGCCTCGGGCGAGGCCAGCCAGACGATCGCCGCGGCGACCTCCTCGGCTCGGCCGGGGCGGCCGAGCGGTGGTGTCGAGCCGAGCCGCTCGAGCCGGCCCGGCTCATGGATCTCGGTCTCGATCAGCCCGGGCCGGACGCCGACGACGCGGATGCCATCCTTGGCGACCTCGGCGGCGAGGCCGACGGTCATCGCGTCGATGGCGGCCTTGCTCGCCGCGTAGTCGACGTACTCGCCCGCACTACCGAGCACGGCCGCCCGCGACGAGACGTTGACGATCACCCCGCCGTCGCCGCCCGTCGACGTCGCCATCCGGCGCACCGCCTCACCGGCGGCCAGGAAGGCGCCGACGACGTTGAGGCGCAGCACGGCGTCGAGACGATCCGCCGTGTACGACGCCACCGGACCGGCCGGAGAGACGACGCCGGCATTGTTGACCAGCAGGCCGAGCCGTCCGTGGATCTCGTCGACGGCGGCGAACAGCGCAGCGACGCCGTCGGGTGACGCCAGATCGGCCTGCACCGCGGTCGCCGGACGGCCGGCCGCGACGCATCGCCCGACCACCTCGCCGGCGGCATCGGCGCGCTCGCGGTAGCTGACCACGACGTCCCATCCCGCTCCGGCCAGGGCCACGGCCGTCGCCGCCCCGATCCCCCGGCTCCCGCCGGTCACCACGGCAACGCTCACGCGACCCAGCATCCCACGGGCCGATGTTGGGTAGGGTCGCCGGCGATGCCGGCGTTGCTCTCCCCCGACCTCGAGGACCGGGCGATCGCCCTCGTCCGCGGCTTCGCCATGGATGCCCCGCTGCGCGCCAACAGCGGCCACCAGGGCACGGCGATGGCCCTCGCTCCGCTCGCCCACGTGCTGTACAGCCGCGTGATGAAGCACGACCCGGCGGACCCGGCGTGGCCCGACCGCGACCGCTTCGTGCTCTCCAACGGTCACGCCTCGATCCTGCAGTACTCGATGCTGTTCCTCAGCGGCTACGGGCTCGAGCTCGCCGACATCGAGGCGTTCCGCCAGTACGAGTCGCGCACGCCCGGCCACCCCGAAGCCCGCCACACGCCGGGCATCGAGGTCACGACCGGACCGCTCGCCCAGGGGTTCGGCGACGCCGTCGGCATGGCCATCGCCGAGCGCTTCCTGCGCCACCGCTTCGGCGCCGACCTCGTCGACCATCACACCTACGTCATCGCCGGCGACGGCTGCTTCATGGAGGGTCTCAGCCACGAGGCCGCCTCGCTCGCCGGGCACCTCGGTCTCGGCCGGCTGATCTGCGTGTACGACGACAACCACGTCACCATCGACGGTGACACGGAGCTCTCCTACTCCGACGACGTGCCGAAGCGCTTCGAGGCGTACGGCTGGCGCGTCGAGCAGCTCGGCGAGATCGGCGACGACTGCGACGCCCTCGAGGCGGCGCTGGACGACGCTCGCGCCGACGACTCGCGGCCGACGCTGCTCGTGCTGCGCTCGCACATCGCCACGCCGTCGCCTGACTACACCGACGACCCGGCGGCGCACGCCAACCCGTTCAAAGCCGAGGACGTCACCCGCACGAAGGCCGTGATGGGCATCCCCGACGAGCCGTTCTGGGCGCCCGACGACCTCGTCGAGACGTACCGCACCGCCGTCGGTGAGCGCGGCCGTGAGACGCGAGCGCGCTGGGAGGAAGCGCTCGACGCGCTCGACTCCGACGAGCGGGCAGCGTGGGACGCTGCCTGGCAGGGCACCGGCACGAAGGGATGGGAGGACGCCCTCCCGGTGTTCGAGGCCGGCGAGAAGATCGCCACCCGCCAAGCGATGGCCAAGGTGCTCGCCGCGTCGTCTCCCCCACTTCCCGGGCCTCGTCTCCGGTGCCGCTGACCTCACCGGCAACACCGGCGTCAAGCTCCCCGACGATGCCGGCCAGCAGACCGCCGACAACCCCGGCGGGCGGCAGGTGTTCTACGGCATCCGCGAGCACGGCATGGGCGCGGCGTGCGTCGGGATGGCGATGCACGGCGGCGTGCTGCCGCTGAGCGGCACGTTCTTCGTGTTCCTCGACTACATGCGCCCGCCCGTCCGTCTGGCGACGATCTCGTGGGCCAAGGCCGTGTTCGTCTTCAGCCACGACTCCGTCGGCGTCGGCGAGGACGGCCCGACGCACCAGCCCGTCGAACAGCTGGCGACGCTGCGGGCGATCCCCGGGCTGCAGGTGATCCGTCCGGCCGACGCCAACGAGACCGCGGCGGCCTGGCGCGCCGCCGTCGACCACGACGGGCCGACCGTGCTCGTGCTGACTCGCCAGGGTGTGCCCGTGTGCACCGACGGCTCAGCGGTCGAGCGGGGTGCCGGCGTCGTCCGCGACGCCGACGGCGACCCCGCGCTCGTCATCGTCGCCACCGGCTCTGAGGTCGCCGTGGCCATCGACGCCGCCGAGCAGCTCGCCGAGGACGGGACCGCCGTGCGCGTCGTCAGCCTGCCGAGCTGGGACCGCTTCGCCGCCCAGGACGCCGAGTACCAGGAGTCGGTGCTCCCGCCGGACGTGCCGGTGCTGTCCGTCGAGGCCGGCACCACGTTCGGGTGGGAGCGCTATGCCGACGACTCGGTCGGCATCGACCGCTTCGGCGTCAGCGCTCCCGGCGACGAGGTGCTGCGCCGTCTCGGCATCAACGTCGAGCACGTCGTGGAGCGCGCCCGCGCGCTCATCTGATTGGAGGAGCTCACGATGGAACGACTGATCCGGCTCTTCGAGGAGTTCGGCCAGAGCCCGTGGCTGGACAACCTGAAGCGCGGCTACCTCACGTCCGGCCAGCTCGCCGAGCTGCGCGACCGCGGGATCCGCGGCCTCACGTCGAACCCGACGATCTTCCAGAAGGCGATCGCCGACTCGGAGGACTACGACGAGCAGTTCCGCTCGCTGTCGGGTGATGGTGGTCCGGTCGTCGACGACTACTGGACGCTCGTCACCGCCGACATCGACGGCGCGTGCGACGTGCTCGATCCGGTCTACGCGTCGAGCGAGGGCCGTGACGGGTTCGTCAGCGTCGAGGTGGCGCCCGACCTCGCCGACGACGCCGCCGGCACCGAGGCGGCCGCACGACTGCTGCACGAGCGCATCGCCCGACGCAACCTCATGGTGAAGATCCCGGCGACGGCTGCCGGCATCGCGCCGATCCGCCAGATGCTCAGCGAGGGTCGCAACATCAACATCACGCTGATCTTCAGCCTCGAGCGCTATCAGGAGGTGATGGACGCCTACCTCGACGGTCTCGAGGCCTATATCGGAACCGACGCGGCCGAGCTGTCGTCGGTCGCCAGCGTCGCCAGCTTCTTCGTCTCGCGAGTCGACACCGAGGTCGACCGCCGGCTGGAGGCGATCGGCACGCAGGAGGCGCTCGATCTGCGCGGCAAGGCCGCCGTCGCCCAGGCCAAGCTCGCCTACCGCCAGTTCCGCCGCACGTTCTCCGGGCCGCGCTGGGATTCGCTGGCGGCTCGTGGCGCCCGTGTGCAGCGCCCGCTGTGGGCGAGCACCTCGACGAAGAACCCGGCGTACCCGGACACGCTGTACGTCGACGAGCTGATCGGCCCGGACACGGTCAACACGTTGCCCGAGGCGACGATCGAGGCCTTCTCCGACCACGGGACGCTCGAGCAGCGCGTCGACGCCGATGTCGACGCGGCCGATGCGACGTGGGAGCGCCTGGCCGACGTCGGCGTCGACATGGCCGACGTCGCCGACCGCCTCGAGCGCGAGGGCGTGGCCAGCTTCACCAAGAGCTTCGACGAGCTGCTGCAGACCCTGTCGGCGAAGGCAGCCGAGCTCGGCGGCTGACTTGGGCGACCGGGACGAGGGCGCCGAAGTCGTCGAGCGCGCCCGGCGCCTGGTCGACGAGCTCGCCCCACCCGGCGACCGCCGCGTCGCCGTCGAGCTGGTGGCCGCCGCCCTCGGCCTGCTGAGCGACCATCCCGATCCGCTCGACCTGAAGATCGCCGCCGCCGCGATGACCGAGATGCGCGAGGCGTTCGCCGTCTTCGCCCCCTACCGCGACGTGCAGAAGGTCACGGTCTTCGGCTCCGCCCGCACGGCCACCCACGACCCGGTGTACGAGCAGGCGACGCTGATCGCCTCGACGCTGGCGGAGCGGGGGTGGATGGTCGTCACCGGCGCCGGACCGGGGATCATGCAGGCGGCGATGGAGGGTGCCGGGCGCCAGCAGAGCATCGGCGTGGCCATCCGGCTGCCGTTCGAGCAGGGCGCCAACCCGGTCATCGCCGGCGACGACAAGTACGTCTCGATGCGCTACTTCTTCACGCGCAAGCTGATGCTCGTCAAGGAGAGCCGGGCGTTCGTCTGCCTGCCCGGCGGGTTCGGCACGCTCGACGAGACGTTCGAACTGCTCACGCTGACCCAGACCGGCAAGGGACTGCCCGTGCCGATCGTGCTGCTCGACCCACCGGCCGACCCGTTCTGGGAGCACATCGACGAAGCTGATCAACGACCAGCTCGTCGCCCGTGGCCTCGTGTCGCCGGGCGACCGCGGGCTGTACCTCGTGACCAACTCGTGCGAGCGGGCCGCCGCCGAGATCGATCGGTTCTATGCCAACTACCACTCGATCCGCTACGTCGGCGACCACCTGGTGCTCCGTCTGCGCCAGGCGCCGACCGACGCCCAGCTCGCCGACCTCAACACCCGCTTCGAGCGCCTCGTCGCCCGCGGGCGCATCGAGCGCTCAGGGCCGTTCGACATCGAGCGTCGTCACGGCGACCACCTCGAGCTGCCGCGCATCCGCCTGGTCTTCCGCAAGCACCGCTCGGGCGACCTCCGGGCGCTGATCGACGCCGTCAACGAGATGGTCGCGGTCGATCACCCGTCCAACTGACGGAGCAGCACCGCCGCCTTCTCGGCGGCGCGCCGGGCCTGCGTCAGCGAGCGGTCAGCTGCCGGTCGTTGCGTTGCACCGTCGGCGACCGCCTGCTGCAGCAGGTCGAAGGAGAGCTCGTCGAGCTCCTCGACGATCGCCTCCAGGCGCTCGGCGAGATCTTCGTAGCGGCTCACGAGCGGATGGCGTCGGCGACGATGTCGACGGGATGGCGCACCTCGACGCCGGCCGCGGCGAGGTGCATGGCGCAGCCGGGGTTGGCGCTGGCGACGAGCCGGGCGCCGGATCGCTCCGTGGCCCTGGCGATGGCGGCGAGCTTGCGCTCGCGGATCTCCGACGCCAGTGCCGGCTGCAGCGCCGAGTAGGCGCCACCGGCACCGCAGCACAGGCCGTCGTCGTCGAGCTCGACCACGTCGGCGACGCGACCGAGCACGGTGCGCACGGCGCCGTGGACACGCTGCACGTGGCGGAGGTGGCACGGATCCTGCACGATCACGGTCGATCGCACCGCCGGCTGCGGCAGCTCGCCGACGCGCTCGGCGAGCCATTCGTGGATGTCGACCACCCGGTTGGCGAAGGCCACGGCATCGGCCGTTCCGAGGAGGCGGCCATAGGCCTTCATCGCCGCGCCGCAGCCGGCGGAGTCGACGAGGATCGGTGCATCGCCGGGCATCGAACGCACGACGCGCTCGGCGAGCTCGCGGGTCGCCGGGAGCAGCCCGGCGTGCTCGTGCAGCGCCCCGCAGCACCCGGACGGCGAGACGGCGTAGGTGGCGCCAACGGCCGAGATCAGTGCTGCCGCGGCGCGGTGGGTGTCGCGCATCCAGGCGTCCATCACGCAGCCGGTGAACAGCCAGACGTCGCCGCCCGTCGAGCGCACGGGTGGACCGCGCCGGATCGGCAGGCGGGCGAGCCCCGCCCGCCGCGGTACGAGCCTCGCCCGCTGGGCGAGCGCCAGCAGCGTCGAGCCGGCGAGCAGCACACGGTGGCGGCCGAGGACGGAGAACCCCGCACGCAGCCAGCGGGGGGCGGTCATCCGCCGCTCGGCCAGCGCTCCCCGGGTCTGCTCCATCAGGTGGCCGAACGGCACGCCGCTCGGGCACGCCGGCTCACAGCCGCGGCACTGCACGCACGTCTCCATGAAGCGGACGAAGTCCTCGTCCGGCTGGAGCCCGCGCCACTGCACCCCGCGCATGGCGTCGATCCGCCCACGCGGCGACAGCCCCTCCTCCCCCGTCACCCGGAACGTCGGGCAGTGCGGCAGGCACAACCCACACGCCACACACGTCGACAGCTCGTCGTCGTCGAGCCCCAACGTCACCCCGCCACCCTATTCATCCGAGTGTTGGCCGCCATCCGAGTGCTGGTGCGGCCGGCGTCCGCACACCCAGCACTCGGATGACTCAGACGGCGGTCCATGTCGGGGCGTCGGGGTCGCCGCGCCAGTACGCCAGGCGCAGCTCGGCCTGGGGCATCGCCGCCGGATCGTCGCGGGCGGCGCGCAGGCGCATCAGCGTGGCGGCGACGAGACGAAGGTCGGCGAGGGCGTTGGCGACGGGGTCGTCGGCGAGCGAGCGCCCGTAGCCGGCGGCGAAGTCGTCGTACCACCGAGCCGGCCAGCCCCACCGAGGCAGCCGGAGCAGCATGGCGTGATCCCAACCCGGCGGGCCGAGGCACATCGTGTCCCAGTCGAGGAGCACCGGGCCGTCGGTCGTCATGACGACGTTGTCGGGGTGGACGTCACCGTGGCAGATCACCCCTCCGGTCCAGTCCTGCCACCCGCGATGGTGATCGACCGTCGCCCGCAATCCGGCCAGCGCCGCGTCATCGACGAGATCGCCGACGTCGTCGAGCAGCGCATCGAAGTGCCACCACGGGAACTCGTCACAGCGCGGCAGGGGCACGGGCACGCCGGGAAGCCCGTGCACGATCTTCACCATCCGCCCGACCTCGCGCCAGTCCGCCTCACTGTCCGCGGCGACGACGCGCTGCCACGCCGTCACGACGAGGCCGTCGTCGAGGAACGCTTCGTCGTGCACGGGCACCGGTACGCGCACGCCTGCCGCCGTGAGCACGTGTGCGAGCTCGATGGCGGGTGCCGAGGTCGACACCCGGAGCACGGCTTCGCCGGCGACGAACACGGCGTTCATGCCGGACCGCAGCAGCTCCGGCGTCGGAAGTTGCCACGCCTCGGCGGCGCGTCGCGCCGCGGCTGTCGGGTCAGACATCGAGTGGATCGACACCGGGGTTGAGCCGGCCGGTGGGGTCGAAGCGCGCCTTGATGCGCCGGTGCAGCTCGACGACCGCCGGGTCCGCCGCGCGCGGTGGCGCCGCGTCGGCGTGGTGCACGATCCCGACGCCGAGCTCGGCGACGAACGTGCCGGTCAGCTCGGGGATCCGATGGGGTGGGATCGACCACCGCCCACCGGCCGGCAGCTCCGGCGGACCGTCGGCCGGCGACAGCCCGAGCAGCGCCGCTTCGGCGGCGACGTCGCGCTCGTCGCCCTCGAGCAGCACCCACGTCGTCGCCCCGTCCCACAGGACCGACACCGGCCGGTACAGCGAAGCGAGCACGGTGAACGGGTCGCGCTCACCGCGGTACCACGCCGACCAGGGCGCGCGCGGTCGCGTGCGCAGGATCACGTCGCCGATGAACCCGAGCGTGCCGTGCGACCCGACGAGCAAGCGGCACAGATCGAACCCGCTGACGTTCTTGACCGTCGGCCCGCCGGCCTTGACGACCTCGCCGGCAGCCGAGACGTAGCGCACCTGCAGGACGGCGTCGCGCAGCGGACCGTCGCCGAGGCGACGGATGCTGCTGCGTCCCACGGCGAGGGCGCCGCCGACCGTCCCACCCGGCGGGATGGCGACGCGCTGGCCGTGTGCGGCGAGCGCCACCTCGACGTCGGCGACCGTCGTCCCCGCCGCGCACGACATCGTCATCTCCGCCGGCTCGATCCACTCGATCCCCGACGGCGGGGACACCACGCGCGCACCCGGCACCGGCCCGCCACGCGTGCCCGACCCGGTGATCGTGACGGGATCGGTCTCGCCGACCTCGGCGGCGAAGGCCGTCAGATCCACACGCCCTCGGCGACGGCGCCGGCGACCTGGAGGTCACCGCAGCCGGCCGGGCTCGGCAGCACCTTGCCCGGGTTGGCCAACCCGCGCTCGTCGAACGCGTCGCGCAGTGCCGCCTGGGCGGCGAGGTCGACCGGTGAGAACATCAGGTGCATCAGGTCGCGCTTCTCGAGACCGATGCCGTGCTCACCGCTCAGCACGCCGCCGGCGTCCACGGACGCCCGCACGATCTCCTCCCCGGCGGCCTGCACGCGCTCCATCACGCCGGGCTCGCGTCCGTCGTAGACGAGCAGCGGGTGCAGGTTGCCGTCGCCGGCGTGGAACACGTTGAGCACCAGCAGGTCGTGGCGCGCCGTGATCTCGTAGACCTGCGCCAGCACCGCGGGCAGCTTGGCGCGCGGCACCACGGTGTCGTGGAGGTAGTAGTTCGGCTTGATCCGGGCGATCGCCCCGAACGCCGACTTGCGTCCCTTCCAGAGCAGCGCCCGCTCGACATCGTCGGCGGCGACGCGCACGTGGCGCACCCCGTGGTCGGTGGCGATCCGCGTGATCGTCGCCGTGTCCGCCTCGACGCCGTTGGGCTGCCCGACGACCTCGACCAGCAGGGCGGTCGCCGCGTCGACCGGCAGGCCGGCGCCGATGTACGCCTCCACCGCCTGCAGGCACAGCTGGTCCATCATCTCCATCGCCGCCGGCACGATCCCCGCGGCGATCACCGCGCTGACCGTCGACGCACCCGCCTCGACCGACGTGAAGTCCATCAGCATCGTGCAGACCGCCGGCGGATCGGGCGTCAGGCGGACGCAGATCTTGGTGGCGACGCCGAGCATCCCCTCGCTGCCGACGAAGACGCCGCGCAGGTCGAAGCCGGGCGGCTCGGGATCCTCGCCGCCGAGGACGGCGACGGTGCCGTCCGGCAGCACGACCTCGATGGCCAGGATGTGGGCATTGGTGACGCCCTCGGCGAGGCAGTGCGGGCCGCCCGAGTTGTTGGCGACGTTGCCGCCGATCGAGCACGTCTGCTGGCTGCTCGGATCCGGCGCGAAGTGCAGGCCGTGCACGGCGACGGCCCGGCTGAGATCGAGGTTGAGCACCCCCGGCTCGACCCACGCCCGCCGCGCCGCCGCGTCGACGGACAGGATGTGGTTCATCTTCGTCGTGGCGATCACCACCCCGCCCTCCGGCGGCACCGCTCCCCCGGCCAGTCCCGTGCCCGAGCCGCGCGCCACGAACGGCACACCGTGACGGCTGGCGAGATCGACGCACGCCTTGACCTCCTCCGTCGAGACGGGGAAGCAGACGGCGACGGCGGCACCCTCCATGTGCGAGGCGTCGTGGCGGTAGATCGACAGCTCGGTCGAACCGTCACGGACGCGGTCGGCCGTGAGCGCCTGGCGCAGCTCGTCGACGAGGCGGCTCACGGTCACTCGGTGCGATCGCGACGGCGCATCAGGATCACCCGACCCGACTCCACCGGCTCGCCGTCGACGAGCAGCTCGTCACCCGGTTGGAGGTGATCGCCGAGGTGGACGAGGCGCCCGTCGCGCTCGGCGATCAGCTCGCGCTCGCGGACGCGTGCGGCGTGGCGGCCCTCGCGGACCGCATCGGCGACGCGCCGGCCAGTGCGCTTGACGGAGCCAGTGGCGCCACGAGCGACGTTGGAGGGGGCGAGCCGTCGCGCCGCCACGGTCACCTTGCGCTTGGCGTAACCGGCGCCGGCGACGCCGGTCGCCACGCCACCGACGAACCAGACGGCGCGACGCATCACGCGCCCCTCCGCAACCGGCGCACCGCCGCGATGTCCCCGTCGCCAGCCCGGCGGCCTTGATCATCGGCACCGACAGCGTCGTGCGGGCCCGCGTCGCCGTGGCGCTCATCGCCTCGGCGGATCCGAGCACCCGGTCGAAGCGAGCGAGATCCGACCGCGCCTCGTCGATCATCTCGCGGGCGCCGTCGGTGGACTCGCGCAGGTCGGCGACGAGCGGCGCCGTCTCGGCACGCATCGCCGCGACCTCGGTGCGCAGCTCACCGAGGGTGTCCCGCACCCGCACCAGCGTCACGGCGAGTGCGGCGAACGCCAGCGCGCACAGCACGATCCCGGCGACGAGCAGCACGTCACCGGTCGTCACGTCGCTCCTCATCGCCTGTCTCCCGTGCGCTCATCCGCTCGGCGATCTCCTGCTCGTGACCGTGGCTGCTCGGCTCGTACCAGCGGCGCCCGGTGAGTGCGTCGGGCAGGTACTGCTGACCGACATAGCCGCCGAGCTCGCTGTGCTCGTGATCGTGAGGGTACTCGTAGCCGGCCCCGTGGCCGAGCACCTTGGCGCCCCGGTAGCTGGTGTCGCGCAGGTGCGCGGGAACCTCGCCGAGGGCACCGGCGGCGATGTCGGCGCGGGCGTTCCAGATGGCCAGCGCGCTGCGGTTGCTCTTCGGCGCCGTCGCCAGGTGGACGACGGCCTGGGCCAGGTTGAGCTGCGCCTCGGGCAGCCCGACGAGCTCGAGGGCGTGGGCGGCGGACGTCGCCACGACGAGCGCCTGCGGGTCGGCCATCCCGATGTCCTCGCTGGCGAAGATCACCATCCGCCTGGCGATGAACCGCGGGTCCTCGCCGGCCTCCAGCATGCGCGCCAGCCAGTAGACGGCGGCATCCGGATCCGAGCCGCGCATCGACTTGATGAAGGCGCTGATCACGTCGTAGTGGTCGTCGCGGCCGTAGCGCACGGCGCTCGTGCCGAGCGCCGCCTCCGCATGCGCCAGGTCGACGCGGTCCGGGTGGGCGAGCGCGGCGGCCACCTCCAACGACGTCAGCACGACGCGGCCGTCGCCGCCGCTGCGCTCGACGAGCAGGTCGACGGCCTCATCGCCGGCGGTCGTGCCGAGCACCTCGAGGCCACGCTCGACGAGGACGCGGAGGTCGTCGGGGGTGAGGGGGTCGAGGCGGAAGAGCGTCGAGCGGCTGCGCAGCGGTGGGTTGACCTCGAAGAACGGGTTCTCCGTTGTCGCCCCGATGAGCACGAGCGTGCCGTCCTCGACCGCCGGGAGGAGGGCATCCTGTTGGGCCTTGTTGAAGCGGTGGATCTCGTCGAGGAACAGGATCGTCCCCTGGTCCCGCTCGCCGAGGCGCCGGCGGGCGCGCTCGATCACCTCGCGCACGTCCTTGACGCCGGCCGTCACCGCCGAGAGCTGCTCGAAGGACCGGGCCGTCGACCCGGCGACGGCCAGGGCCAGGGTCGTCTTGCCGGTGCCGGGTGGCCCCCACAGCAGCACTGATGACAAGCGGTCCAGCTCGACGAGGCGGCGCAGCGGGCGGTCGGGTCCGAGCAGGTGGGGCTGACCGACGACCTCGTCGATGGTGCGTGGCCGCAGCCGGGCTGCCAGCGGTGCCTGGGCGCGCAGGCGCTCGGCAGCAGCGGCATCGAACAGGTCACCGGCCACGGCCGAGCACCTTCGCGTAGCCCGGCTGGCGGAACGCCACGACCTGGTCGGTCAGCCAGCCCGGATCGGCCCACTGCCACGCCGAGAACTCGCGGCCGTCGGGCTTGGGCTCGATCGCCTCGTCGCGGATGCGGAAGAAGAACCACCTGTGCACCTGGCCGAGTCGGGCGCCCTGCCCGGCGATGCGGTCGGGCCACTCGGACACGATCCACTCGGGGTGCTCGCCGACGAGCTCGACGTCGGGCTCGCCGAGCCCGGTCTCCTCGCCGAGCTCGCGCCAGGCCGCCTCGAGCGGGCGCTCCCCGGCCTCCAGCCCACCCTGGGGCAGCTGCCACTGGCCCGGCACGTCGGCCCGCTCGAACGCCAGCACACGCCCGTCGCCTCGGGTCACGGCGATGACGACGCCGGCGCGGAAGTGACGGCTGGGCACGGGCGCACGCTACTGAGGCGGAGAGTTCGCCGACCTGTCCACGCAAGTCCGTAGAGTGCGACGCGTGACGTCGGGCGGCCTGCTTCAACGCGACACCGTGTTGGACATCCGTTTGCTCGGGCCGATCGGGGCCGAACGTGACGGCGAGCCGGTGTCGCTCGGCGGTCCACGCCAGCGCGCCGTGCTGGCCCGCCTGGCGCTGACACCCGGCCGTGTCGTCACGGTCGACCGTCTCGTCGAGGACGTCTGGGCGGGCGACCCGCCCGCCACAGCGGTCAACACGCTGCAGAGCTACGTCTCGCTGCTGCGCCGAGCGCTCGGCGACCCGCAGCTGCTGCGGCGCGAAGGCCCTGGCTACATGCTCGCCGTCGATCGCCAGCTCCTCGACGTCGCCCGCTTCGAGGACCGCGTCACGGCGGCCCGCACGGAGCTGGGCAGCGATCCGGGCAGCGCCCTCGGCCACCTCGAGGCCGGGCTCGGCGAGTGGCGCGGTCCCGTGCTCGCCGATGTCGCCGACGAGGACTGGGCGCGGTCGGCGGCCACCAGGTGGAACGAGCTGCGCATGGAGGCGCTGGAGGCACGCTTCGACGCACTGCTCGCCCTCGGCCGCCACGGCGAGGCCGTCGCCGAGCTCGAGCACATCGTCGAGGAGAATCCCCTCCGCGAGGGCTTCGCCCGGCGGCTGATGATCGCCCTCTACCGCAACGGCCGCCAGGCCGACGCGCTGCGCGTCTTCCGGGAGACGAGGACGCTGCTCGCCGACGAGCTCGGGCTCGACCCCACGCCGGCGCTGGTCGAGCTGCAGGCGCGGATCCTCAACCACGATCCCGAGCTGGCGGCGCCGGCAAGCCCGTGGACACCTCCGATCAACGTGGCCGCGGTCGCCGAGCCGGTCGAGACACCGAGCGCCGAGCCGGAGACGTCGCCGGTGCCGTTGCCGGGAGCGGTGGTGCGGGCGGCCAGCAGCGCGTTCGTCGGCCGGGACCGCCAACTCGCCCAGTTGCACCGGATCTGGGACGAGATCACGACGGGCGGGACGCACGCCGTCCTGCTCCAAGGCGAAGCCGGCGCCGGCAAGTCGCGCCTCGGCGCCCGCTTCGCCCAGGAGGCCCACGGCCGTGGCGCCATCGTCATGTGGGGCAGGGCGACGGCAGAGGTGCTGGTGCCGTTCGAGCCGATGGTCGAGGCCGTCCGCTCCATCATGCGCACCGTCTCACCGGAGGCACGACGGCGCGTGGCCACCCAGCGCGGGCTGCTCGCCCTGCTCCTCCCGGAGCTCGAGCAGATCGTGCCCGAGGCGCACCTCGAGCGTCCGGATCCGAGCGTCGAGCGCTACCTCCTCTTCGAGACGATGGCCGACCTCCTGCGCACCGAGTCCGCCGAGCACCCGTTCCTCCTCGTGCTGGACGACCTGCAGTGGGCCGATGTGCCCTCGCTGACGATGATCGACCACGTCCTGCGCCACGAGCACCCTGGCCGGCTGATGGTCGTGGCGACCGTGCGGGTTCCCCACGAGGAGCCGACACCGGACCTCGACCGATGGGCCGCTGACCTCGCCAGGGATGGCCTGCTCACCCGCATCACCCTCGACGGTCTGCCGACGGACAACGTCGCCGAGCTGCTGCGGATCAACGGGTTCGACGACAGCCCCGCCGCCGATCTCCGGGCGGCCACGGGTGGCAACGCCTTCTTCCTGACCGAGCTGATCCAGCACACCGAGGGAGCGCTGACCGGCGAGCTGCCCGAGTCGATCCGGGCGATGATCGGACTCCGCCTGGACCGCCTCGACCCGGTCGCCGCGCGCGTGCTCAACCTGGTGGTCGTCGCCGGGCAGTCGGCGACGCTGCCGATCCTGGTCGCCGCGACCGGCCTCGAGGGCGACCAACTCCTCGACGCCACCGATGCGGCGATCGCCGCCGGACTGCTCGTCGAGGACGGCGCCGGGCGCCTGGCCGTCCCCCATGCGCTGATCGGGCAGGCCATCAGCGCACGCCTGGGCCGCACCCGGCGCAGCGACCTGCACCGTCGTGTCGCCAACGCCATCGAGCAGGCGAGCGAGCCGAAGTCGTCGCCGTCGATGCTCGCCCACCACCTCATCGAGGCGGGTTCGCTGGTCGAGCGCGAGTCTCGTGTGGCGGCGGGCCTGATCGCCGGCCGGCACTCCCTCGAGATCGGCGCCTACGAAGATGCGGCGACGTGGATCGAGCGGGTCAGTGCGCTGATCACCGATCAGATCGGTGCCGACGATCGAGCCGAGTTGGCACTGCTGCGCTGCGACGTGGCGCGAGCGCTGGGCGATCGCTCCGAGGCGATCGCCGCCGTCCGCTCGGCTGCCGTGTGGGCCCGGTCGACAGGTGATCCGATGCAGCTCGCTCGCGTCGCCGAAGGCTGGATGATGTCGCTCTCGGGCGTCGGGTTCGACATCGGCGAACCCGCCGATCCCGAGCTGGTCGACCTGATGGAGCGAGCGATCGCCGAGCTGCCCGACGACCAGCGTCGCTACCAGGTGCGCATCCGCAGCATGTTGACGTCGGTCCTCGTGCCGGATCCGGATCCGACGCGCCGGCTGCGCCTTGCGGCCGAGGCGCTGGCGATCGCCGAGGCCGACGGCGCCAGCGAGCTGATCGCCTCGGCGCACCTCGCCAGGCGCCTCGCCCTGTCGAGGCGCGACGATCTCGATGAGCGCACGGAGATCTCCCTCACGGCGGTGCGCGAGGCCGAGTCGACACCCAACGTGCAACTGACCTTGACGACGATGCTCTTCGCCCTGAGTGACCTGCTCGAGCTCGGGCGCATGGAGGAGCACCTGGCGATGCTCGACACGTTCCAGACCAAGGCGACCGACCTGCACCTGCCGCTGTTCGACGTCTACGCCCAGTTCATCGCCGCCTCGCACGAGCTGTCGGCGGGCAGGTACGCCGAGGCCCGTCGTCTGGCCGACAGCGCCCTCGCCGCGGGGATCCGTTCGCACGGCCGCAACGCCGAGGTCATCCACGCCGGCATCCTCTACCGCCTGTCGCTCGACACCGGCCACCTCGCCGAGCTGCTGCCCGAGATCAGGCGACGGGTCGCCGCCCACCCGCGCCTGCGACTGTGGCAGATCGCCCTCGTCCGCACGCTGACCGAGGCGGAGGACGAGGAGGAAGCCGGCAAACTGCTCGCCGAGCTCGTCGATGTCGACGGGTTGCACCTGCGCGACAACCAGATGTTCTTCCCGTCGCTGTGTGCCCTCGCCGACGTCGCCTACATGCTCGGCGACCGCGAACGAGCCGAGATCCTCTACCGCGCGCTGATGCCGTACCACCGGCGCCTGGCCATCGTCGGGCTCGCCGGCATGTCGATGGGCCCGGTCAGCAGGTACGCCGGGCGTGCTGCCCACGCCGCCGGTCATCTCGAGGAGGCCGAGGAGCTGCTGCGCGAGGCGATCGGGACCTGCGTCGATCTCGGCTTGCGACCCAACGAGGCCCTCGCCCGGTCCAACCTCGCCGCCCTCCTGCGTGAGCTCGACCGGCCAGGTGACAGCGCCGAGGCCGACGTCGAAGAGGCAACGGCACGCTCGATCGCCGAGGCGATCGGGCTCGCCCTCCCCGGCTGATCCCCAACGAACCGTCTGCGGGCTGCGAACGTAGTACTGGCATGGTCGTCACTGATCCCTCCGCGTCCTCAGTCCCCGGGACGGCCGCGCGCCTGGTCGCCGCCGCCGCCGTGCTCGTCAGCGGGCTCGTCCACCTGCAGCTCTACTTCGACGGCTATCGCAACGCCGGCGATGCCAACCTCGGCCGTTCGTTCCTGCTCAACGCCATCGCCTCGGTGGTGCTGGCGGTGGCGTTGTTGTTCCGTCGCGAGGTGCTCGTTCGGCTCGCCGCAGCCGGGTTGCTCGCCGGCACGCTGGTCGCCTTCGCTCTCAGCCGCAGCGACGTCGAGGTGTTCGGCTTCACCGAGAGCGGGCTGAACCCGTCGCCTCAGGCAGCCATCGCCCTGGTCGCCGAGATCGTCGGCCTACTCGCCCTGGCGGCGACGTTCGTGCCGCGGATCGGCGCTGGACGAGAGCTGCGTCCTTCGGTCACGGTCCCCATCGGCGCCGCCGTGGTCGTGCTCGCCGTGGCCGGCGCTGCGTTGTGGGCGCGATCGGACGGCGCCGAGACGGTCGCGGCGAGCGAGAGCGGTGCGGTCACGGTGACCATCGCCGACTTCGAGTTCGGCGATGGCCCGCTCGAGGTCCCCGCCGGCACGACCGTCGAGTGGATCAACAACGACGCCGTGGGCCACAGCCTCGTGGCCGACGACGGCAGCTTCCAGAGCCCGGACATCTCCAGCGGTGAGCGTTTCTCCTTCACGTTCACCGAGCCAGGGACGTACGACTACCGCTGCGGGATCCATCCGACGATGCGCGGGACGATCATCGTCACCTGACCGGCTGTGCCTCATGGCCGCCCCACGCAGCCCTCACGCGCTCGCCCGCAGTGTCTGCTGCACACGAGATCACCACGGTCTGACCCGCCCGCCCCGGGTCAGCAGGGGCCCCGTCACCACCAGCCTTCCTGTGTGCCCGCGCGGGAGGGCGGTGGTGACGTGCGGCCCCATTCACCGTCCGAGGGCGCGCAGGCGGTCGAGGACGTCGACGAAGTCGGGATCGTGCCGGGCGACGAGCTCGAACCACCTCGTGGCGTCGAGCGTGTCCCCGGCACGGTCGTGCAGGTCGGCGAGGGCGTACCACTGCCTCAGGTGGTGGTCACGCACGCGTGCAGGCACCTGTTCGGCGCGATGCATCGTGCGCAGCGCCCCGCCCAGGTCGCCCTGATCGGCCTGAGCGCCGGCGGCGACGATGCGTGCCTCGGCGAGGACTTCCTGCGCCGGGGACGCCGCGCGCACGTCCTCCCAGATCCGCTCCACGTCGGCCCAACGACGCTGCGCCCGGTAGACGTCGGCCAGCACGGGCAGCAGCTCGACGGTCGGGTGAAGCTGCTGCGCCGCCTCCAGGGCCGTCGCCGCCTGCTTCCATCGCCCGGACCGGTAGGACGCCAACCCGAGCACCTCGTGCACCGCGGCCACGTCGGGGAGCTCGCGGAGCAGCTGGGTGGCGATCCGCCGAGCGTCGTCGAAGCGCTCGCGGTCGAGCGCATCCTGCGCCTGCGCCAACAAGGCCATGAGGGTGGCAGCTCGACGGGAGTCGCGAGCGCGAGCGGAGATCGCTGCCGAGGTGTCGGGCGCCACCTGGCGCTGGCGCTTCGGTCGCTGCGCCGGCGTCGCCGCCCGGTTGGCAGCGTGGGCAGCCTCCGATCGCAGCGCGCCCTCGTCGATCCACTGCTCGACCGAGCGCTCCTCGATCTTCTGCCGCTCGGCGTCGGGATCGCGAGGCGGGCGAGGCGCTCGCTTGGCGTTGACCTCGGCCGCCCGGCGCTCGGCCGCCGTCATCTGGCGCGGCGGCCGGCGGGTCGTGCCGCGCCCCCTGCTCGGGGGACGTCCGCTGCCGCTGCGCTTGCGCGCTGGCCGTCACCGCGGCGCGGTGGACGAGGCGGCCGGCTCGAGGACATGCCGGTGGATGCTACGGCGGCAACGCCGCCGGCCGATCGAGCGAGCGCCAGCGAGCCGAGCGGCGATGGGGTGTGGGGGCGCAGCCACCACGGCAGAACGGGCGGAGATCTGGGGAAACGACCAAGGGCGCCCCCGGAGGAGGCGCCCTTGACGTTGTAGAAATCCGGCGGCGTCCTACTCTCCCAGGGGGTCAACCCCCAAGTACCATCGGCGCTGACAGGCTTAACTTCCGTGTTCGGGATGGGAACGGGTGTGACCCTGTCGCTATGGCCACCGAAATCAGTTGTCAACAGGTGCGCGACGCACACTGAGGACTCCAGAGCAAGCACGAGCTGTTCAATCCAAGCCCTCGGCCGATTAGTACCGGTCGGCTGAACGTGTTGCCACGATTACACCTCCGGCCTATCAACGTGATGGTCTTGTCACGGGCCTTACTGCGTTGACCGCATGGGTGTACTCATCTTGAAACGGGTTTCCCACTTAGATGCTTTCAGCGGTTATCCCTTCCGTAGGTGGCCAATCTGCCGTGCCCTTGGCAGGACAACAGACACACCAGAGCTACGTCCGTCCCGGTCCTCTCGTACTAGGGACAGCCTTTCTCAATACACCTTCGGCTGCGGAGGATAGGGACCGAACTGTCTCACGACGTTCTGAACCCAGCTCGCGTACCGCTTTAATGGGCGAACAGCCCAACCCTTGGGACCTGCTTCAGCCCCAGGATGCGATGAGCCGACATCGAGGTGCCAAACCTTCCCGTCGATATGGACTCTTGGGGAAGATTAGCCTGTTATCCCCGGGGTACCTTTTATCCGTTGAGCGACCACGCTTCCACACGCAATGGCCGGGTCACTATGCCCTGCTTTCGCACCTGCTTGACTTGTAGGTCTCGCAGTCAAGCTCCCTTGTGTCATTGCACTCGACGGCTGATTGCCAACCAGCCTGAGGGAACCTTTGGGCGCCTCCGTTACAGTTTAGGAGGCGACCGCCCCAGTCAAACTACCCGCCTGGCGCTGTTCCCGATCCGGATCACGGACCGAGGTTAGAGCTCCAACATACACAGGGTGGTATTTCAACGATGACTCCACACTGGCTGGCGCCAATGCTTCCAAGTCTCCCACCTATCCTACACAATGCAGGTCAAAACTCAACACCAAGTTATAGTAAAGGTCCACGGGGTCTTTCCGTCCTTCCGCAGCTAACGAGCATCTTTACTCGTACTTCAATTTCGCCGGGTCTATGGTTGAGACAGTGGGGAAGTCGTTACGCCATTCGTGCAGGTCAGAACTTACCTGACAAGGAATTTCGCTACCTTAGGACGGTTATAGTTACCGCCGCCATTCACTGGGGCTTAGGTTCACAGCTTCGGGCTTGCGCCCTAACCGTTCCCCGTGACCTTCCAGCATTGGGCAGGCGTCACAGCGTATACAGCGCCTTACGGCTTCGCACGCTGCTGTGTTTTTGGTAAACAGTCGCTACCCCCTGGTCTGTGCCACCCTCGCCAGCTCGAGCCGTAAAGGCTTTCACCAACAAGGGTCCTCCTTCTTCCGAAGTTACGGAGGTAATTTGCCGAGTTCCTTAACCATAGTTCTCCCGATCGCCTTGGTATTCTCTACCTGCCCACCTGTGTTGGTTTGGGGTACGGGCTCCGTGCCAGCTCACTGCTGGGCTTTTCTCGGCAGCATGGGATCAGTGACTTCGCCTGTTGCGGCTCGGCATCACGTCTCAGGGTTACGGCTCCAACTCTCATCGGAACCCCCCTACACGCTTACCCGGGGACAACCATCGCCCCGGTTCACCTACCCTCCTGCGTTCCCCGTCAGCTACCCGCCAGCAGCTCGGTGAGATCGCTCCCCGAAGGGAACAGCCCCCACGTTGCCACTCTTGGGCCTGGCGCGGGCACGGAGGTACTGGGATATCAACCAGTTGTGCATCGACTACGCCTTTCGGCCTCGCCTTAGCTCCCGACTCACCCTGGGGGGATTAGCCTTCCCCAGGAACCCTTGGGCTTTCGGCGGAGGGGTTTCTCACCCCTCTCTCGCTACTCATGCCTGCATTCTCACTCGATGGCGCTCCACAACGGCTCACGCCGCAGCTTCGCTGCACCATCGACGCTCCTCTACCGCTCCCACGTAAACGTGGAAGCCCATAGCTTCGGCTCAGGACTTGAGCCCCGTTACATTGTCCGCGCAGGATCACTCGACCAGTGAGCTATTACGCACTCTTTCAAGGGTGGCTGCTTCTAAGCCAACCTCCTGGCTGTCTGTGCAATCCCACATCGTTTTCCACTTAGTCCTGAATTAGGGGCCTTAGCTGATGATCTGGGCTGTTTCCCTTTCGACCAACGAAGCTCATCCCCCGTGGTCTCACTGCCGTGCTCTGGAGTGCCGGCATTCGGAGTTTGGCTGGGGTTGGTAAGCTTGTAGGCCCCCTTACCCATCCAGTGCTCTACCTCCGACACTGAACACACGACGCTGCACCTAGATGCATTTCGAGGAGAACCAGCTATCGCCAAGTTTGATTAGCCTTTCACCCCTATCCACAGCTCATCCCCGCCGTTTTCAACCGACGTGGGTTCGGCCCTCCACGGAGTCTTACCTCCGCTTCAGCCTGGCCATGGATAGATCACTTGGCTTCGGGTCTACAGCATGCGACTCTACGCCCTATTCAGACTCGCTTTCGCTGCGGCTACCCCTCAACGGGTTAACCTTGCCACACACCGTAACTCGCAGGCTCATTCTTCAAAAGGCACGCCATCGCGGCCATGCCCGAAGGCATGACGACGCTCTGACTGCTTGTAAACCAACGGTTTCAGGTACTATTTCACTCCCCTCCCGGGGTACTTTTCACCTTTCCCTCACGGTACTGGTTCACTATCGGTCGCCAAGGAATACTTAGACTTACGGGGTGGTCCCCGCAGATTCACGCCAGTTTTCACGGTCCCGGCGCTACTTGGGATGACGAAGCAGAGGCTGCGTGTGTTTCGGATACGGGGCTGTTACCCACTCCGGCCGGCCTTTCCAGAGCCGTTCTCCTACACAGCAGCTTGGTAACTCTGTGGCAGGTCTGGTGCCCTGCCTCTTCGATCCCACTACCCCACGACAGCAACGCCACCAGGCTTGGCACTGTCGAGGTTTGGTCTCTACCCGTTTCGCTCGCCGCTACTCGGGGTGTCGCGGTTGCTTTCCTTTCCTCACGGTACTGAGATGTTTCAATTCCCGTGGTTCCCTCCACCGGCCCTATGTGTTCAGACCGGGGTACACACTCCATGACGAGTGGTGGGTTTCCCCATTCGGACATCTGCGGATCGGTGCCTAGTAGACGGCTCCCCGCAGCTTTTCGCAGTCACTCACGTCCTTCATCGGTTCTTGGCGCCAAGGCATCCACCGTTGGCTCTTCGTAGCTTGGAAAGAACAAAAATTTCGTTCGTTAGAACAAGATGCTCGTGCTTGCTCTGCAGTTCTCAAGGTGCGTCGTGGCGCATGCGGAGCTCGAGGGAGCTCGACGCAGCGGCGCCGGCACGAAGAGGCCGGACAGGGTCCGGCTCCTTCAAAACGGAAGAGAAGACAAGTGCGTCGTTTCGCACGGGCAGGTGAGGAAAACCTACGAACCTGCTCGAGCTGGGCGACGAACCCACCAGTGCACCAACTAGGTGTCCAGACACCGGGTGATCATTGATCACCAACGGTGTGGAATGGACTCCTTAGAAAGGAGGTGATCCAGCCGCACCTTCCGGTACGGCTACCTTGTTACGACTTCACCCCAATCACCGACCCCACCTTCGACGGCTCCCTCTCTTGCGAGTTGGGCCACCGGCTTCGGGTGTTGCCGACTTTCGTGGTGTGACGGGCGGTGTGTACAAGGCCCGGGAACGTATTCACCCCGGCGTGCTGATCCGGGATTACTAGCAACTCCGGCTTCATGGAGTCGAGTTGCAGACTCCAATCCGAACTGAGACCGGCTTTGTGGGATTCGCTCACCCTCGCGGGATCGCAGCCCTTTGTACCGGCCATTGTAGCGTGTTTGCAGCCCTGGGCATAAGGGGCATGATGACTTGACGTCGTCCCCACCTTCCTCCGAGTTGACCCCGGCAGTCTCCTGCGAGTCCCCGGCGTAATCCGCTGGCAACACAGGATAAGGGTTGCGCTCGTTGCGGGACTTAACCCAACATCTCACGACACGAGCTGACGACAGCCATGCACCACCTGTGTAGGGCCCGTTAGGACACCCTGTCTCCAGAGCTTTTCCCTACATGTCAAACCCAGGTAAGGTTCTTCGCGTAACATCGAATTAAGCAACACGCTCCGCTGCTTGTGCGGGCCCCCGTCAATTCCTTTGAGTTTTAGCCTTGCGGCCGTACTCCCCAGGCGGGGCACTTAATGCGTTAGCGACGGCGCGGATCTCGTTGGTTGAGACCCACACCTAGTGCCCAACGTTTACGGCGTGGACTACCAGGGTATCTAATCCTGTTTGCTACCCACGCTTTCGCTCCTCAGCGTCAGTCACGGCCCAGAGCGGCGCCTTCGCCACTGGTGTTCCTCCTGATATCTGCGCATTTCACCGCTACACCAGGAATTCCCCGCTCCCCTACCGCACTCGAGTCACAGCAGTATCGGGTGGCGGCTCTGGGTTGAGCCCAGAGTTTTCACACCCGACTTACCGAACCGCCTACGAGCTCTTTACGCCCAATAAATCCGGACAACGCTTGGTGCCTACGTGTCACCGCGGCTGCTGGCACGTAGTTGGCCGCACCTTCTTCTACAGGTACCGTCATTTTCTTCCCTGCTGAAAGCGGTTTACAACCCTAAGGCCTTCTTCCCGCACGCGGCGTTGCTGCATCAGGCTTTCGCCCATTGTGCAAGATTCCCCACTGCTGCCTCCCGTAGGAGTCTGGGCCGTGTCTCAGTCCCAGTGTGGCTGATCATCCTCTCAGACCAGCTACCCGTCGATGCCTTGGTGAGCCGTTACCTCACCAACAAGCTGATAGGCCGCGAGGCTCTCCCGATCCGGTAACCCTTTCGTCAGTTCACCATGCGGTGATCCGACGTCATCCGGTATTAGCAAGTGTTTCCACTTGTTATTCCAGAGACCGGGACAAGTTCCTCACGTGTTACGCACCCGTTCGCCACTCGGTCTTCCGCAGTCTTGCGACTGCATGGACCTCGTTCGACTTGCATGTGTTAAGCACGCCGCCAGCGTTCGTCCTGAGCCAGGATCAAACTCTCCATCGAAAACCGGTCCGGCCACGCACCGAGGTGCACGGACGGAACGACTTTGGTGTGAGAGCGCCGGCACCTGAGTGGAATGTCCTCGTTGGTGGTGCCGTGCTCCTGTCGGCCGGGTGATTAGCTCCGGCCTTTCGTATCGTGACCGGTGGGAACCGGCCACAGAATTGACAGACAGCGTCATTCGCCGACCCGGAGGCCGTCGACGCGCTGCCCGCACTGGCGTTCGTCTTCTCTTCCGTTTTCAAGGAGCCGAAGCTCTCGGCACGCACCGTGGGCACCCGCGAGGGGTACCGCTCGGCGTTGGTGCCATCGCCTGGTCAGGCCGGGTGACCGGTCCTGAGGGCGGGTAGGAACACTAGCGACGACCAGGTGGAACGTCAACCTCGTTGGTCAAGAATCTCCACCAGATGGTACGACCGCTTCCCCCGCCGGAGCAGGAGGTAGCGGTCGTGCAGGAGATGCAACGCCTGCAGGTCGTGGTCCATTCCCATCACGACGCCATTGGCTGTGACGGCACCCTGCTCGAGCTGACGCCGGGCATCGCTCCTCGACGTGACCAGCCCCGTCGTCACGAGCAGGTCGACGACGTCGCCGAGTGAGCTCACCGTGGTCGTGGGAACCTCGCCGGCGAGCGTCTCCAACGCCTCGACGGACGCGGCGAGCGGGTCGCCGCCGAACAGCACGTCGGCGGCCTCCCCGGCAGCCCGCGCTGCGTCGAGGCCGTGGACGATCGCCGTCACCTCGTCCGCCAGCGCCCGCTGACCGGACCGCCGCTCGGGCGCGGCGGCGTGCTCGGCCAGGATCGCCTCGATCTCGGCGAGCGGCCGCAACGAGAACCGCGGGAACTGGTCGGCCAGCTCGGCGTCGCCGAGCTGCATCCAGTGCTGGTGGAACTGGTAGGGCGAGGTCTTGACCGGGTCCAGCCACAGCCGGGCACCTGTGGTCTTGCCGAGCTTCGTGCCGTCGGCGCCCGTGAGCAGGGGCCACGCCATGGCGTGCACGGCGACGCGCCGGGTTCGCCGGATCAGGTCGACGCCAGAGACGATGTTGCCCCACTGGTCGGACCCGCCGATCTGCAGCTCGCAGCCGAGGTGGTCGTGGAGCCACAGGTAGTCGTTGGCCTGCAGCAGCATGTAGGAGAACTCGGTGTAGGAGATGCCGTGCTCGGACTCCAGCCGCGCCCGGACGCTCTCCCGGGCCAGCATCTGGTTGACGGTGGCGTGCTTGCCGACGTCGCGGAGGAACTCGAGCAGCGTGAGCGGCTGCGTCCACTCACGGTTGTCGACGAGGCGGCCCGACCCACCTTCCAGGTCGACGATGCGGGCGATCTGCGCCTTGATCGCCGCCACGTTGCGGTCGAGCGTGGCGTCGTCGAGCAGGTTGCGCTCCTCCGAGCGCCCGCTCGGGTCGCCGACCATGCCCGTCGCTCCTCCGGCCAGGGCGATCGGCACGTGACCGGCGTCCTGGAAGCGGCGCAGCATGATCAGCCCGATCAGGTTGCCGTGGTGCAGGCTGTCGGCCGTCGGGTCGCAGCCGTAGTAGACGGTGATCGGACCGCTCGCCAGGCGGGCGGCGAGCGCGTCACGGTCGGTCGACTCCTGGATGAGCCCGCGGGCGTCGAGGTCGGCGAGCAGGTCCATCGTCACCGAAGCAGTCTCCACGATGCGAGCGAGCGAGCGCCAGCGAGCGAGCGGCCGACAACGGCCTGCGTGGCCGGGGAACGCCGTGGCGGCACCTTCGCTACCGTGCGCCCATGGCGACGGGGCCGGACACGGCGACGGATGCGGCCGCCTGCGCCAGGATCTTCGCCGCGCTGGCCGAGAGCGCCAAGCCGCGGGCGCCGCTGTACGTCCGCATCGCCGAGGGCATCGCCGCCGACCACGAGCTGGCCGGATTGCTGCTGCTGGCCCCGCCGACGCAGCGTCAGCCGGTGCTGTTGCTGGCATGCGTCCACTTCCTCCTGCTCGACGGTCGGCATCACGAGCTGGCCCGCTACTACCCGAACCTCACGGAGCACCCTGATCCGGGCGATCCGGTGCCGGCCTTCCGCGCCTTCTGCCACGCCAACGCCGACGAGCTGGCCGAGCTGCTCGCCACTCGGAGCACGCAGACCAACGAGATCGGCCGCTGCGCCCTGCTGCTCCCCGTCTTCGGTCTGCTCGCCGCCGAGGTCGGCGACATCGCCCACCTCGACGTCGGCACGAGCGCCGGCCTCAACCTGCTCCTCGACCGCTACGAGTACGCCTACGAGCCTGGCGGGAAGGTCGGTGGTCCGTCGACGGTGCGCCTCGAGTGCGGCACCCGCGGGCCCGTGCCCGTGCCGCCGGCCATGCCGCCGATCGTGCAGCGCTGCGGGCTCGATCGGTCGCCGGTCGACGTCCACGACCCCGACCAGCGACGCTGGCTGGAAGCCTGCGTCTGGCCGGACCAGACCGACCGCTTCGAGCGGCTGCGGGCGGCGCTCGAGCTCGCCTCTGGCGAGCAGCTCGACATCCGCACGGGCGACGCCGTCGCCGACACGGCGCGGATCGCCGCCTCGCTCGACGCCCACCCGGTCGTGACCAACACGTGGGTCCTCAACTACCTCACGGCGGCGGAGCGCATGGCCTACCTGGCGTCACTCGACGAGCTGGGCATGCAGCGCGACCTGTCGTGGATCTTCCTGGAGATGCCGCTGCTGGCGCCCGAGCTGCCCGTCCGCGACCCCAAGCAGTCGGACTCGGTGCTCGTGCTCGCTCGCTGGCGCGGCGGCCGGCGCAGCGTCGAGCACCTCGCCGTGGCGCACCCTCACGGCTACTGGCTCCACTGGGAGCAGGTCACCGACTGACCCACCGCCACGGCTGGTCGACTGCTCGGGTGATGCCGATGCGTGGTGTCACGAGGAGGTCGTCAGGCAGTGGCGTGCCGTCATCGACGACGGTGACGCTCCCCGCGCCGCACACGTCCGTGCCGCTGTGGGCGAGATCGATGCCGAACGCCTGGCAGAGCTTGCCCGGCCCGTCGGCGAGCGCCGTCGCCCGCCCGCTTCGCCGCACCGTCATCACGTCGATGCCGCGCAGCGGGACGACCGCCCGCAGGAGCACAGCTTGGCCGTCGCCGTCCTCCCCCGTGACGACGTTGGCGCAGTGGTGCATCCCGTAGGTGAAGTAGACGTACAGGTGCCCCGGCGGGCCGAACATCACGGCGGTGCGCGCGGTGAGTCCGCGGAAGGAGTGGCTGGCCGGATCATCCGACCGGTAGGCCTCGACCTCGACGATGCGCCCGGCGCACTCGCCCGAGACGAGCACCTTGCCGAGCAGCTCCGGCGCCACGACCAACGAGTCCCGGGCGTAGAACGAGCGGTCGAGCGGCCGTTCCGTCACGGGGTCAGTGGAGCAGCTCGCGCTGGTGCCGCAACGCGGTCCGGAAGCGCTCGACCTGCTCGGGTAGTGCCGCCGGTCCCGCCGCGCCGGGCGATGTGCGGCGGGCGCACGCCCACACCGGGCGCGACGAGCGCGGCGGCATCCGGCCCGAGCCGATCGTCCGCGGCGACGAGCTCGGTGAGGGCGACGCCGTCGGCGAGATGGCGGCGGATCAGCTCGCCGACGATGGCATGGGCCTCGCGGAACGGCGTCCCCTGCCCGACGAGCCACTCGGCGAGGTCGGTGGCCGCAAGGGTCTGGGCGTCGGCGGCAGCAGCCATCCGCTCGGGCACGAACGTCGCCGTGTCGATCATCCCGGCGATCGCCACCAGCGCCAGCGACACCTGATCGACGGAGTCGAACAGCGGCTCCTTGTCCTCCTGCAAGTCACGGTTGTAGGCGAGCGGCAGGCCCTTCAGCGTGACGAGCAGGCCGGTCAGGTTGCCGATCAGGCGGCCGGCCTTGCCGCGGGCGAGCTCGGCGATGTCCGGGTTCTTCTTCTGCGGGAGCATCGACGAGCCCGTGGCGTAGGCGTCGTCGAGCCGGGCGAAGCCGAACTCGTCGCTCGTCCACAGCACCCACTCCTCCCCCAGCCTGGCGAGGTGTAGACCGAGCAGCGCCAGGTCGAACAGCGCCTCGGCCACGAAGTCGCGGTCGCTGACCGCGTCGAGCGAGTTGGCGAAGACGTCAGCGAACCCGAGGGCCTGCGCCGTCGCGGCGGGATCGATCGGCAGCGACGTGCCGGCCAGCGCCCCGGCGCCGAGTGGCGACACGTCGAGTCGCTCGACGGTGGCGACGAGCCGGTCGACGTCGCGCCCGAGTGCCCAACCGTGGGCCAGCAGGTGGTGGGCGAGCAGCACGGGCTGGGCCCGCTGAAGGTGGGTGTAGCCGGGCAGGTACGTGTCTCCGGCCGCTTCCGCCCGCGCCAGCAGGACGTCCTGCAGGGCGACGGCCAGCCGGGCGACCTCGACGAGCTCGCGCTTGCACCACAGCCGCAGATCGGTGGCGACCTGGTCGTTGCGGCTGCGGGCGGTGTGCAGCTTGGCGCCGGCGGGGCCGGCGAGCTCGGTCACCCGGCGCTCGACGGCGGTGTGGATGTCCTCGTCGCTCTGGACGAAGCTGAACGTGTCGCCGGCCATCTCCGCCTCGACCTGGTCGAGCGCGTCCAGCACGGCGGCGACCTCGCCGTCGTCGAGCAGGCCGGCCCGCGAGAGTCCGCCGACGTGGGCACGTGAGCCGGCGATGTCGTCGCGCCACAGTCGCCGGTCGAACGGCAGGCTGACGGTGTAGGCCATCAGGGCGTCGGCCGGGCCACCCTCGAATCGTCCGTGCCAGAGCGTCTTGCCGGCGTCCTCAGCCACCGTTGCCCCCGAGGCCGGCCAGCCCCCGCAGCCGCTCGGCGAGTTCCTCGCCGGTGGTCCCGGCCCCGGCGACGCACAGCACCGTGTCGTCGCCGGCCACCGTGCCGATGAGGCCGTCGAGCCCACTGCGGTCGAGGGCCGAGGCGACGACGTGGGCACAGCCGGGGGGTGTGCGCAGGACGACGAGGTTGGCCGACACGGCGACCTCGCCCACCCACTCACCGAGCACGCGGCGGAGCTGCTCGAACGGCACGAACCGGTCGGTCTCCAGCTCCGGCAGGGCGTAGACCGAGTGCCCGCCCGGCGCGCGCACCTTGATCGCCCCGAGCTCGTCGAGGTCTCGCGAGACCGTCGCCTGCGTCGCCGTGATCCCGGCGTCGGCGAGCAGGTCGAGCAGCTGCGGCTGGTTGGCGATCTGCTGCTGGCCGATCAGCCGGGCGATCGCCTGCTGGCGGCGCTGCTTGGCGCTCACCGGGCACTTCTTCGGAAGATTCGGTGCCATCCGTGGCACCTGAAAACGCTTGAGAAGTGGATCATGGGCGAACACCAAGGAGGAAGGCCAGCGCGCCACGTGCGGCCGGCAGGCGGTTGTGGCCCTGCTGGAACACGACGCTGCGCGGGCCGTCGATCACGTCGGCGGTGACCTCGACGCCGCGGTAGGCCGGCAGGCAGTGCATGAACACGGCCTCCGGGGCCGCCAGCGACATCAACTCGGCGTCGACGGCGAAGCCCTCGAACGCCTGCTTGCGGGCCGCCTTGTCGTCCTCCTGGCCCATCGAGACCCACGTGTCGGCGTGCACGGCGTGGGCGCCGGCGACGGCGGTCTCCGGGCGGTCCGTGACGTCCACATCGCCGAGCAGCACGAGCCGCTCCAGCTCGGCGTCGTCGGGCCCGTAGCCGATCGGGCAGGCGAGGTTGACCCGGGCGCCGAGCAGCACGCACGCCTCGGCGAGGGAGCGGGCGACGTTGTTGTAGTCACCGACCCACGCGACCGTGCGCCCGGCGACACCGTCGAGGACCTGCTCCATCGTCAGCACGTCGGCCAGCGCCTGCAGCGGGTGGGCGCGATCGGAGAGCATGTTGACGACGGGCACCGCGGCGACGGCAACCATCCGCTCGAGCAGCTCGTGGGAGAACACGCGGGCGGCGATGACACCGTGGTAGCCCTCGAGGATGCGCACGACGTCCTCCAGCGGCTCGCGCACGTCGATGCCGATCTCCTCGGCGCGGGTGTACACCGGGTGCCCACCGAGGTGGACGACGGCCATCTCCATCGACTGGCGCGTGCGGTTGGAGGGCTTCTCGAAGATCAGCACGGCGCCCAGTCCGTCGAGCGGTCGCCCGAGGTCGGCAGGTGGGCGGGCGGCGAGATCGAGGACGGTCCGCAGCTCCGTCGCCGTGAGGTCCGTGATGTGCAGGAGGTGGCGCGTCACTCGTCCAGCGCCTTGGCGATCATCGTCACGGCCTCGTCGATCTCCTCGTCGCTGACGGTCAGCGGCGGGGCAAGCCGCAGCGCCGTCGGCGTGACGGCGTTGGTGACGAGACCGTCGGCGAGCAGGCGGCGATAGACGGCGGGCGCCTCGTGCCCGTCGAGCTCGGCGGCGAGCAGCAACCCGCGCCCACGCACGGAGGCGACACCGGGCAGGGTTTCCAGCGCCTCCGCCAATCGCTGTCCCTTGCTCGCCGCCAGCGCCGGCGCGTCGATGCGGCGCATCTCGTCGATGACGGCGTTGACGGCGGCGGTGGCGATCGCCGTGCCGCTGTAGGTGCTGCCATGGTCGCCCGGCTCGAAGACCGCGGCGACGTCGCGGCGGGCCCAGCAGGCGCCGACGGGCATCCCGTTGCCCATCGCCTTGGCCATCGTGACGACGTCGGGCGCGACACCGTCGTGCTGGAAGCCGAACCAGCGCCCGGTGCGGCCGAAGCCGGTCTGGATCTCGTCGACCATCATCAGCGCGCCGGTGGCGTCGCAGATCTCGCGGATCCCTTGGAGGTAGCCGTCCGGGGCCGGGTTGACGCCGCCCTCGCCTTGCAGCGGCTCGACGAGCACCGCGGCGACGGATGCGTCGACGGCCTTGTCGACGGCGTCGAGGTCACCCCAGGCGACGTGGTGGAAGCCCTCCGGCATCGGCTGGAACGGCTCGTGCTTGGTCGGTTGACCGGTCGCCGCGAGGGCGGCCAGCGTGCGACCGTGGAAGCTGCCGAGGGCACTGACCACGACGTGGCGGCCGCGGCCGCCGTGCTTGCGGGCGAGCTTGATGGCGCACTCGACGGCCTCGGCGCCCGAGTTGGTGAAGAACACCTGGCCCTCGTGGCCGGTGGCCTCGGCGAGCAGGCGGTTGACCTCGATCGCCGCCCGCGTCGCGACCGGGTTGGCGAACAGGTTGCTGACGTGGAGCAGCTCGCCCGCCTGGTGGGCGATCGCCTCGGCGACGGCCGGGTTGGCGTGGCCCAGGCCGATCACGGCGAGACCGCCGAGGAAGTCGAGGTAGCGCTTGCCGTCGACGTCCCAGAGCTCGGTGCCGCGCCCACGCACGAACATCACCTGGGGCGGCCCGAACACGGGCATGAACGGGCAGGCCGTGAGGTCGCCGGTCGGGAAGGTGTGGGCCGTCATGTCTCTCCTCGCACCATGGTGCCGATTCCTTCGTCGGTGAAGATCTCGAGGAGCAGGACGTGGGCGATCCTGCCGTCGAGGATGTGGGCGCCGCCGACGCCGTTGCGCACGGCGCTGACGCAGCTGGCGACCTTGGGGATCATTCCGCCGGCGATCGTGCCGTCGGCGATCAGGGCATCGAGCTCGGCGGCGGTCGTCTGGCGGATCAGGCTCGCCGGGTCGTCGACGTGGCGGCGCAGGCCCTCGATGTCGGTGAGGTAGACGAGCTTCTCGGCGCCCAGTGCCTCGGCGATGGCGCCGGCGACGACGTCGGCGTTGATGTTGTACGGCTGGCCGGTCTCGTCGGTGCCGATGGTGGCGACGACGGGGATGAACTCGTCGTTCAGCAGGCCGTCGAGGATCGCCGGGTTGATCGAGGCGACGTCGCCGACGAAGCCGAGCTCCGGGCTGCGCGCGACGGCGCGGATCAGCCCGGCGTCCTCGCCGCTGACGCCGACGGCGTAGTCGCCGTGCAGGTTGATCGCCGTCACGAGCTGCGGGTTGACCTGGCCGATCAGCACCATGCGGGCGATGTCGACGGTCTCGGCGTCGGTGACCCGCAGGCCGTCACGGAACTCGGCGGTCTTGCCCAGCCGTTCCATCAGCGCGCTGATCTGCGGGCCGCCGCCGTGGACGACGACGGGGCGCATGCCGACGAGGCGCATCAGCACGACGTCCTGGGCGAACAGGTCGAGGGCGTCGTGCTCGGACGTTCCGGCGAGGGCGTTGCCGCCGTACTTGACGACGACCGTCTTGCCGGCGAAGCGCCGGATGTACGGCAACGCCTCGACGAGGACGTGAGCGACGGACGTCACGGCTTGCTCCCACCCGAGTGTTGGCGGCCATCCGAGTGCGTGGTGTTCGGCGTCCGCACATCCGACACTCGGATCGCGATGGTCATGGCGAGACCCCCACCAGCGGGAGGCCGAGCGTCTCGTCGAGGCCGAGGGCGACGTTGGCCGACTGCAGCGCCCCGCCGGACGCCCCCTTGGTCAGGTTGTCCAGCGCGCAGAGGGCGATGACCGTGCCCGTGCGCTGGTCGTAGCGCGCCGTGACGTGGGCGGTGTTGGAGCCCAGCGTCGCCTTCGTCGACGGCGAGCCGTCGATCACGACGACGAACGGCTCGTCGGCGTAGGCGTCTCGAAGCACGGCCAGGACCTCGTCGGACGTGAGGTCGGCGGCGGGACGCCCGTAGCAGGTCGCCAGGATGCCCCGGTTCATCGGTGCCAGGTGCGGCGTGAACAGCACCTGCGCCGAGAGGTTCTGCTCGATCTCGGGGGTGTGGCGGTGGTCGAGCAGGCCGTAGGCGACGAAGTCCTCGTCGACCGTGCAGAAGGCGTTGGTCGCGGTGGCGGCGCGGCCGGCGCCGGAGACGCCGCTGGCGGCGTCGACGATGAGCCCGGCAGGCTGGACGAGCCCGGCATCGAGCAGTGGCGCCAGGGCGAGCGTCGCCGCCGTCACGTAGCACCCCGGCGTGGCGACGAGGCGAGCCCCCTTGAGATCGGCCCGGTGGCGCTCCGGCAGGCCGTACACGGCCTCGGCCAGCAGCTCCGGCTGGTCGTGCTGGAAGCCGTACCACTGCGGGTACTGCGCCGCATCGCGCAAGCGGAACGCCGCCGAGAGGTCGACGACGCAGCCGACGCGCCCGACCAGCTGCGGTGCCAGCGCCATCGACACCTGGTGCGGGAGGCCGAGGAAGGCGACGTCGACGCCGTCGACAGCGTCGAGCTCGAACGTGCTCAGCTGCAGCGAGGGATACGCGGCGGCGAGCGAGGGTGACAAGGACGCGGCCGGCTGCCCGGACTGCGTGTCGGCCGTGGCCACGACGACGTCGAGCTCGGCATGCGCCGCCAGCAACCTGAGCAGCTCGAGGCCGGTGAAGCCGGAGGCGCCGATGACGGCGGCCGAACGGGTCATCGCATGATCATACATCATCGTGGATTGTCATGCACATGATCGGCCGCGTCATTCAGAGGTGGAGAGCCCGGTTCGGCACGCCGGCGCCTCCAGGCGCTTCGGCGGCCGCATCATGATCGCGCCGTGCCACGCTCGGTGCGATGCGGCAGAATGAGCGGGTGATGCCAGGCACGGCGCCCACGAAGGGCCGGTTGCTGATCGCCACGCCGCCGCTCGAAGATCCCAACTTCGATCGCACCGTCATCTACGTGCTCGAGCACCACGACGAGGGCGCCCTCGGCGTCGTGCTCAACCGCCCCAGCCCCGAGGAGCTCAGCGATCCCCTGTCCGGCTGGGTCGATCTGCAGACGAACCCGTCGCTGATCTTCGTCGGCGGGCCCGTCGAGCCCGATGCCTTGATCGCCCTCGCCCGGGTGCGCGAGCCGCTCGACGACACCGAGGAGCACCTGGCGCCGCTCGGCGGCGACCTGGCCTCCGCCGACCTCGCCGCCGACCCGGCATCGGTCCTCACGTCGATCAGCGCGCTGCGCGTGTTCCGCGGCTACTCCGGCTGGGGGCCCGGCCAGCTCGAGGGCGAGATCGAGGCGGGCGCATGGCTCGTGCTCGATCCCGACCCCAACGATCTGTTCACCGGCGAGCCCGACGAGCTCTGGCGCTCTGTCCTGCGCCGCCAGCCGGGTCGGCTCTCCTGGCTCGCCGACGCCCCCGAAGACCTCAGCTGGAACTGAGCGCTCACCCCGAGCCCGCGGCGTAGCCGGCCAGGAACTCGTCTCGGAGCTCCCCCTCGGGGACCCGTTCGCTGACGAGGTTGGCGACGGCGCTGATCAGTTCGGCGGCTCCGGCCTCCGTGAGCGCCCCACCCTCACCGGTCTCGCCGGACTCCCCAGTGTCGATGCGCGTCGCCAGCGTTGCCAGGTCGCCCGTGGCGAACGTCTCGGCGATCTCGTCGAAGCCGACGAGATCCTGCACGGCGAAGGGCAGCACGGCGAGCGCCTGCTCGCGCGCGGTGGCCTCGGGTTCGGCCGTCTGCACGACGGCTCGCGCCAGCTGCAGGGCGAAGACGATGTCCGGCGCCCTGTCGTCGTCGTCCCGCGCCCCGTCGACGGCGGTCGGCGACAGCTCCGCCTGGATCTCACCCAACGTGCGTCCGACCAGCCGTGCTTCGGCGTCGGGCAGGCGGTCGAACTCGGCGGCGAACCCGACCTCGTCCCCGCCCTCGGCCAGCGCGACGGTGACCTCCCCGTATCGCTGGCCGAGATCGGCGGCGATCGCGTCGGGCGGCGGCACCGTCCCGATCACCTCCTCGGCAGCGCCGACGACGGCGGGAAGCTCACCCGCCGGGCCGGCGATCGATTCCCCCTCGTCGTCGTCGCCACCGCGCACGGCCACGGCGATCCCGCCGACGATCAGCGCCGACAGCACCATCGGCACGACCACCCAGAGCCAGCCGTGCCCGCCGCGCGACGCCGCCATCAGCCGCGCAGCTCGGCCCCGAGCTTGGCCGTCGCCGTGGTGACCCGCTGGCGCACCTCGGCGACGTCGGCGTCCGTGAGGTTGCGATCGACGGCCTGGAGGCGCAACCGGTAGGCGAGGCTGCGCCGGCCCGCTGCGATGCCCTCGCCGCGGTACACGTCGAACTGGTCGAGATCGACGAGCAGCGCGCCGGCGCCCTGGCGGATGGCCTTGGCGAGCTTCTCGGCGGGGACGTCCTCGGGCAGGGCGAAGGCGAGGTCGAGATCGCTCGAGGGAGAGCGGCTCGTCGGCCGCCACTGTGCCGGCTTGGGCTCGTGCCCGAGCACCGAGCGCAGATCGAGCTCGACGATGGCGACGCGACCGGCGATCCCGAACGCGTCGAGCACCTCCGGGGCGACCTCGCCGATCGCCCCGATCGTGTCGCGGCCGGCCACGAGGGTCGCCGACCGCGTCGGGTGGAGGCCCGCCGGCACGACCGACTGGTCGACGCGCGCGCCGACGCCCATCGCCGCGGCGATCTCGCGCCACACGGCGACAGCAGCTGGTGCCTCCTCGCCGGCGAGGACGACACCGAGCGCCTCGTACTCGTCGGGCAGTTCGCCCGGCCCCGGCGGGTAGACGTGACCGATCTCGAACAGCGACACCCGCGGCCGGCGATGCGACTGGTTGAACGCCACCGCCAGCAGCAGTCCCGGCCGCAGCGATGTCCGCAGCACGCTCTCCTCGGCGACGAGCGGGTTGGTGATGCGCAAGGCGTCGCCGTCGAGCCCGGCCCGAGCCAGCGTGTCGGGCGCAAGGAACGGGTTCGGCATCGCCTCGGTGACACCCAGGCCCAGCAAGATCTCGCGCAGTCGCCGCCGGCGCTGCTGGGCGAGCGACAGCCGGCCGTGCCCCGGCGACGACGGGAGGGCGGTGCCGACGCGGTCGTACCCGTACATGCGGGCGACCTCTTCGATGACGTCGATCTCCTCGGCGCTGTCCGGCCGCCACGACGGGATGGCGACCTCGCGGATGTCCCCGTCGCCGGACACGGTGAAGCCGATCGGATCGAGCAGGGCCGGGAGGTCGGTGGCCGTGAGCGTCGTGCCGATGATGCGATTGACCTCCGACACCCGCACCGGGCACGACCGTTGTTGCGGCGGCAGCGACCGTGCCTCGAGCGTCGACGGCACCGGCGTGGACGGCGAGATCCGGACACGTCTCACCGAGCAGCTCGACGAAGCGGGCGACGGCCGTGTCGATGACGTACGGATCGGTGCCCCGCTCGAAGCGATGCGAGGCCTCCGAGCGCAGTGCCAATCGAGCGACCGACCGGCTCACTCCCGACGGGGCGAACCAGGCCATCTCCAGGGCGACCGTCGTGGTCGACTCGCTGATCTCGGTGTCGGCACCACCCATGATCCCGGCGAGGCCGATCGGGCGGTCCTCGGCGTCGCAGATGAGCAGGTCGTCGCCGGTCAGCGTGCGCTCGGTGTCGTCGAGCGTGGTCAGCGTCTCGCCGGGCTTCGCCACGCGGATGCGGAACCCGCGACCAGCAAGCGTCTCGAGGTCGTACGGGTGGTTCGGCTGGCCCAGCTCGAGCATCACGTAGTTGCTGACGTCGACGACGTTGTTGATCGGGCGCATGCCGGCAGCGCTGAGCCGTTCGGCCATCCATGGCGCCGACGGCCCGACCGCGATGCCCGACAGCACCGTCGAGGTGAACCGTCCGCAGCGGTCGTCGTCGACGATGTCGACGGTCGTCGCCAGTGTCGGGTCGCCTGTCGCGCGCAGCGGCGGCGGGTCGGGCGGACGAAACGCGCTCGCCAGCTTGGCGGCGAGGTCGCGGGCGATGCCCACGTAGGACTGGCAGTCCGGGCGGTTGCGCGTGACGTCGACATCGAGGATCAGGTCGTCGCGCCGGCCCAGCACCTCGCCGTAGGGCACGCCGAGCGGGGCGTCGGACGGCAACACGAGGATGCCCGTGTGATCGTCGCCGAGCTCGAGCTCGCGCGCCGAGCAGAGCATCCCGTCCGAGTCGATGCCGAGGATCGCCCGGCGGGCGAGCGTGCGGCCGTCGGGCAACTCGGTGCCGATCGGCGCGAACGGCACGACATCGCCCGGAGCGAAGTTGAAGGCACCGCACCACACGTGGCGCTCGCGCCCGTCGCCCGGGTCGATCCACACGCGCTGCACCTTGGCCGCCTCCGGCGGCACCTCGGTGCGCACGACGCGCGCGGTGACGACACCGGCGACACCGCCGGTGTGGGTGAGCTCGTCGATCGGCAGGCCGAGCATGGCCAGCGTGTCGCCGAGCACCTCGATGTCGACGGGATCGTCGAGCTCGACGTACTGGCGCAGCCATGACAGCAGCACCTTCACGAGAACTGCTCCGCGAAGCGGATGTCGCCGGTGAACATCTCTCGGAGGTCGTTGACACCGTGGCGCTCGCGGGCCATGCGGTCGATGCCGAACCCGAAGGCGAAGCCGCTCCACTCCTCGGGATCGATGCCGCCGGCGCGTAGCACGTTGGGGTGGACCATGCCGCAGCCGCCCAGCTCGATCCACGCCGAGCCCGGCATGCGGATGTCGAACTCCCCGGACGGCTCGGTGAACGGGAAGTAGCTCGGGCGCAGGCGCGACTCGAAGCCCTCGCCGAAGAACGCCTTGGTGAACGCCTCGATGGTGCCCGCCAGATGGGCGAGTGTGATGCCCCGATCCACGACGAGGCCCTCGATCTGATGGAAGACGGGCATGTGCGTGGCGTCGGGCGTGTCTCGCCGGAACACTCGACCCGGGGCGATGATGTAGATCGGTGGAGGGCTGGCCAGCATGGTCCGGATCTGCACGGGCGAGGTGTGCGTGCGCAGGACCGTCCGTCCCGCCGGCGCGCCGGCATGGTCCACGAACAGCGTGTCGAAATCGCTGCGCGCGGGATGCCCTTCACCCATGTTGAGGGCCTCGAAGTTGTGCCAGTCGGTCTCCACCTCGGGGCCTTCGGCGACCTGGAAGCCGAGCCCGACGAAGACGTCCTCCAGCCGCTCCCACGCCTGGGTCACGATGTGCGAGCGCCCGCGTCTGGGCTTGCCGGCGAACTCCGTGAGATCGAGGCGCTCCGCCTGCACCTGCCGGTCACGTTCGACCGCGGCGAGCTCCTCGCGCCTGGCGGCGAGCGCCTCGTTGGCGACGGTGGTGGCCTCGTTCAACGCCTGGCCGGCCTGCTTGCGCTCGTCGATCGTGGCCAGCGACCCGAGCTGTGTCTTCAGGTGGGCGAGCGGGCCACGCTTGCCGAGCAGTTGCGCATCCAGCGTGGCGACCTCGTCGAGCGTGGTCGCTGCAGCGATGCGTTCGAGCGCCGCCTCCCTGGCGGCACGGATGTCGTCGATCAAGGGGAGTCCTTTCGGCGCTGGGACGTTACCGCCGAGTACGTGCTGCGGGCCTGGCCGGTATCACGTACTCGGACTGCAGCAAACACTCGACGGGCTCAACGCCGGGCGCGTGCGGCTTCGAAGCAGATCACGGTCGTGGCCATGGCGACGTTGAGGCTCTCGGCGCGGCCACGGTGCTCGATGCGCACCCACTCGTCGACCTCCGCGTCGGCGCCGACGCCGTGCGGTTCGCTCCCGACGACGATCGCCAGGCGGCCGGACCAGTCGGCGGCGGTGTGCGTCGTCCCCTCGTGCGACGACGTGCCCACGATGCGCAGACCCGCCGCGCGCGCGTCGGCGATCGTCGCCCTCACGACGGGAACGTGGAAGATTGCCCCGGCCGACGCCCGCACGACCTTCGGGTTGAACGCGTCGACCGTTCCAGGTGTGACGACCACGGCCTCGATCCCCGCGGCTTCCGCCGAGCGCAGCATCGTGCCGAGGTTGCCGGGATCACCGACGCCGTCGGCCACGACGACGAACTTCGCTCGGTCGAGCACACCGGCATCGACCGCCGGCATGCCGACGACGGTGAACAATCCGGTCGGGGTCTCGGTCGCAGCGATCCGTTCGGAGACACCCGGCGCCAACCCGTGCACGACGTCGACGCCGTCGACCGGGGCCACGCCAGGCGCCACGAACTGCGCCTCGACCAGCCACCCGGCGGCGATCGCCTCCCTGGCGAGCACTGCCCCCTCGACGACGAACGCGCCCTCCTCCGAACGCGAACTACGGCGCCCGAGCAGGCGCCGCAGTCGTTGGACCTTCGGGTTGGTGAAGGCCAGCCCGTCGTCTACAGAGCTGACTTCGCCGCCTCCACCAGGCGACCGAACGCCGCCGGATCGGTGACCGCCAGATCGGCGAGGATCTTGCGGTCGACCTCGATGCCTGCGGCGTTCAGGCCGGCGATGAACCGGCTGTAGGACATGTCGTGCTGGCGCGTGGCGGCGTTGATCCGCTGGATCCACAAGCGGCGGAACTCGCCCTTGCGGGCCCGCCGGTCGCGGAAGGCGTACTGCCCGCTGCGCATGACCTGCTCGTTGGCGGCCCGGAACGAACGGCTCTTGTTGCCGTAGTAGCCCTTGGCCTGCTCGAGCACCTTCTTGTGCCGCCGCTTGGCGACGACGCCTCGCTTGACGCGTGCCATCTCAAATCTCCTCTTCGGCTTCGTCGGGGGTCGTGGGTTCAGCGCTCGCCGAGGAGGCGCTTGATCTTCTTGATGTCGGTCGGGTGCACGTCGGCATCGGCCGCGAGGCGGCGCGTGCGCGTCGACGGCTTCTTCTCGAACAGGTGCTGGCGCATCGCCTGCTGGCGACGGACGCGACCGGTCCCGGTGGTCTTGAACCGCTTCGCCGCGGTCTTGGATGTCTTCATCTTCGGCATGCTGTTGGCTCCTCCGGAGCCGGGGGGATTCAGGGAGTGGGCTCGGCGGCCGGTGCCGCCGTCTCCACCTCGTCGGCTGGCGCCGGCACGATCGGCACCTCGCCGGTCGGTCGTGTCGCATCGAGCGCCTTGCGATCGGGCGACAGGACCATCGACATGTTGCGACCCTCGAGGCGGGCTTGCGTCTCCACCTTCACGACCGGACCGACCACCTCGAGGACCTGATCGAGGATCTTGGTGCCCAGCTCCGGATGGGCCATCTCCCGGCCCCGGAACTGCAGTGTCACCTTGACCTTGTGGCCTTCGTGGATGAACTGGTCGACCTTGCGCACCTTGACGTCGAAGTCGCCTCGCCCGATCTTGGGTCGGAACTTGACTTCCTTCACCGACACGTTCGACGACTTGCGGCGGGACTCCTTGGCCTTCTGCGCTTCCTCGTACCGGAACTTGCCGTAATCCATGATCCGGCAGACCGGCGGGTTGGCCATCGGGGCCACTTCGACCAGGTCGAGCTCGAGGCCTCGGGCCAGCTTCAGCGCCTCGGGGACCGCCTTGATCCCCAGTTGGTCGCCGTCCGGTCCGATGAGGCGGACTTCACGAGCTCGGATGCGGTCGTTGATGCGGTGCTGCTCGCGCTGCTCGCGTTGCGGCGCGGCTATGGCTGCTCACTCCTGTGCAATGGGTGCTGACTCCCTGTTCGGTTGGTGGTTGGTGGCTCGACGCGAAGCCCGCGGAGCACACCGATCTTGCCGTCCGGATGCTCCGGACGCCGCCACCAGCAGCCGTTGGACCTGGACGCACGGGTCGTGGCCAGGTGGGGGTCGCCCCCACTTCGCTCTCTATTGCCGCAGCTAGGGTAGCAAACGTGAGCGAGGAATCCGACGCCATCGCTGGTGACGAGGACCTCGAGGTCGCTGCTGCCGACGAGCAGGCGGACGCCATCGCCGACGTCCAGGCCGCCATGGACGAGGCCCGGCGACGGGTTGCCGAGGCACCGGCCGAGGTCGTCATCACGAACCACGTGATGGGCCTGTACGAGCTGGCGGCGATCCACCTGTCCAACGAGCCGCCCGACCTGCACTCGGCGGCGCTGGCGATCGACGCCGTCGCCTCCCTCGTGGAGGGCCTCGGCGACCGCCTCGGCCCGGAGGTGGTCACGCTCCGCGACGCCCTCGCCAACATCCGCCTCGCCTTCGTCGAGGTCAAGAAGCGGGCGTCGTCGACCGCATCGGCCTGACACTGACCCCCATCTGGGCGGGAATCGTGTCTGGGCGGGAATCGTGCCGGATTCCGGGACGGATCCCGCCCAGATGGCGGGTCAGCGGCGGCGGAAACGGCCGATGGGCGCGTCGACGACCCGACCGGCGCGGACGGTGACGCCCTCGGCGCGCAGCAGCGCGGCCTGCCCGGCCGCCGGGTCGGTGGCGATGCGCCCGTCGCTGCGCACGACGCGCCACCACGGCACGTCGAGATCGGGACCGGCGCCGGCGAGCAGGCTTCCCACCGCCCGCGCCCGGCCGGGGAACCCGGCGTCGTGGGCGACGTCGCCGTAGCCGACGACCTCGCCCTCGTGCAGCGCCATGAGCACGGCGACGACCCGCTCGTCGAGCTCGCTCACGCCGGACGCAGGGCGCACGCCTCGTCGTGGCCGAACTTGACCATCAGCTCGAACTCGACGTCGGCGCCGACGTCGATGGTCCGCGAGCCGTCGGCGATCTCGACGCAGTGGAACAGGTAGACGGCACCGCCCGACGCCTCGACGTGCCCGAGGCCGACGTGGTCGTCGAAGTCGATCACGCGTCCGAAGGGCATCGTCAGTGCACGATCTTGGCGATCGGGATCTCCAGCAGATCGGTCGCCCCGGCGTCCTTGAGGGCAGGGATGAGCAGGTTGATCTGCCGCTTCTCGACGACGCTCTCCACGGCGAAGCCGCCGCCCGCCAGCTCGGACACCGTGGGCGACTTCGCCGATGGCAGCACGTCGAGCACCGCCTCGTAGGCCTCCGCGGTGACATTGAGCTTCAGCAGCACCCGCTCACGGGCCTCGAGGCTGCCGTAGAGCAGCGTCATCAGCTGGCCCATGGCGTGGCGCTTCGCCGGGTCGGCGTGGGCTGCCGGGTTGGCGATGACCTCGGTGTAGCTGACGAGGATGGTGTCGATGATGCGCAGGCCGCCAGCGCGCAGGGCGCGGCCGGTCTCGGTGATCTCGACGACGCAGTCGGCGATGTCGGGCACCTTGGCCTCGCTCGCCCCGTACGACAGCCGCACGTCGGCGTCGATGCCGAGATCGGTGAAGTAGCGCTTGGTGAGCTGGGGGTACTCCGACGACACGCGGACGCCGTCGTGCAGGTCGGCGGCGACGCGCACCGGCGAGTCGTCGGCGACGGCCACGACCATGCGGATCGGGTTGCTCGTCGCCTTCGAGTAGCGCAGCTCACCGAGGCTGACGACGTCGCTGCCGGTCTCCTCGATCCAGTCGCGGCCGGTGATGCCGACGTCGAACAGGCCCTCGGCCACATACACCGGGATCTCCTGTGGGCGCAGGATGCGCACCTCGTCGACCCGCGGGTCGTCGATGGTGGCGCGGTAGTCGACGTCCGACGAGCGCACGACGCCGAGGTCGGCCGCCTCGAACAGCTCGAGTGTGGCGCGCTCGAGCGAGCCCTTCGGCAGGACGATGCGCAGCACGGCGCCGGACGCTATCTGGCGTCGTTCACGCCGGGCCGCGTCGTTGAGAGGTGGATGTCCCGGGCCGGCACGGCGGGCGCTCCAGCGCCTTCGCCGGCCGCATCGTCAATGGCTCGTGTGCTCGCTCGTGGAGCAGCTGCAGGGCATGCGGGAGGACGTCGAGCACGGCGCCGAGCTGCTCGACGCAGCCCTTCGGCGAGCCCGGCGTGTTGCAGACGATCGACTGGCCGCGCACCCCGGCGACGCCGCGGGAGAGCCGGCCGAACGGGCTGATCGCCCGCATCGCCTCAGCCAACCCGGGTGCCTCTCGCTCGATCACGCGAGTGGTGCCTTCCGGTGTCTGATCCCGCGGGGCGAACCCCGTTCCACCGGTCGTGACGACGAGGCCGGCGAACCCCTCACACAGCTGGGTGAGCGCGCCGGCGACGGCGTCGGCGCCGTCCTGCGTCACCTCGTGCGCGACGACCTCGAAACCAGCGCCGGTGAGCTGCTCGACGAGCGCCCGGCCGCTGGCGTCGTCGCGGCTCCCCTCGGCGACGCCGTCGCTGACCGTCAAGACCTTGGCGAGGAGCGTCACGCGGTCGACGCTAGTCACCGATTCGCTCGCTGGGCCGTGGGTGTGAGCCATTGGCGAAGTCGGCCCACGACATCGTCGCCTTGCCCTCTGGTTGCACGGTCAACAAGCGCAGCGAGCCCTGACCCGTGACGACGCAACCGTCGGGATCGAGATCGCCAGGGTCGCCCGCGCCGCTGTCTTCCACGCTCGCCCGGTGGATCTTCATCCGGCGGCCGCGAAACGTCGTCCAGGCTCCACCGACACGCACGATTCGGTGGAGCTCGACAGCCGATCGTGACCAGTGCAGCTCCAGCTCGGCCGGCTCGATCTTCTCCGCATACGTCACCTCGCCGACCTGCGACTGTGGTGCGGGCAACGGTGTCGACAGGACATCGACGAGCAACGCGGTGCCCAGCTGGACCAGCGTGGAGCGCAGCTCGGCTGCCGTCGTGTCAGCGCCGATCGGCACGTCGCGGGAGGCGTAGACGCCACCCGTGTCGAGCGTCTCCTCGACGTCCATGATGCACACGCCAGTCACCTCGTCGCCGGCCAGGATCGCCCGCTCGACCGGCGCCGCGCCGCGCCATCGCGGCAGCAGGGAGAAGTGCACGTTGACCATCGACAGGGCGGCGAGCACGTGCGGCTTGATGATCCGCCCGTAGGCGACGACGATGCCGAGCTCGGCACCCGTCGCCAGCGCGTCGTCGATGTCGTGGCTGACCGGGAGACCGAGCTCCATCGCCGCCGCCTTCACCGGGCTCGGGCTCGTCGCCGTGCCCCTTCCCCGCCGGCGGTCCGGGCGGGTGACGACGAGGACGATCTCGTGACCGGCGGCGACGAGGGCGTGCAACGGGGGGACGGCCATCTCGGGCGTGCCGAGGAAGGCGAGGCGCACGCGACGCCGATCAGCGCAGGCGCAGGCGGCGGCGCGGCGCCGGATCAGGCTCGGAAGCCTCCTGCAGCCGGCGGTACTCGGCGAGCGCCTCGCGGCGCTGGTCGGGCGTCATGCGGTCGAACATCAGCACGCCGTGGAGGTGGTCGAGCTCGTGCTGGAACATCCGTGCCTCCAGCTCGTCGGCCTCCCACTCGACCGGGTTGCCGTTGAGGTCGATGCCCTTGAGCAGGACCTGCTTGGGGCGGACCATCTCGACGTAGAGGCCGGGGATGGACAGGCATCCCTCCTCGTAGACCCACTCGCCATCGGACTCGGCGATCTCCGGGTTGAACACGACGCGCGGATCGTCGCCGAAGTCCCACACGAAGACCTGCTTCTGCACGCCGATCTGCGGGGCGGCCAGGGCGAGGCCGTTGTCCGTGCCATAGAGCGTGCCGAACATCTTGTCGACGAGGCGCAGCGCCTTGCCGTTGACCTCGTCGATCGGCGCGGCCTCGGCCTTGAGCACGGGATCGCCGAAGGTGCGGATCTGCTCGGCCACGCATGTCAGGCTACCGATGGCATGCCGCACTACTTCGACGAGTCGCCGGGCGCGCCGTCGGCTGAGGCGACCATCGTCGTTGACGGCCTGTCGTTGCGCACCGACCGCGGTGTGTTCAGCCACGGGAGGCTCGATGCCGGCACCGCGCTCCTGCTGCGAGCTGCACCGCCACCTCCGGCGAGCGGCGAGCTGCTCGACCTCGGCTGCGGCTACGGAGCGGTCGCACTTGTCGCTCGCGCGCGCGCGCGCCGGTGGCGCGAGTGTGGGCCGTCGACGTCAACGAGCGGGCGCGTGCGCTGTGCGCGGCGAACGCCGCCGCCAATGGCGTCGACAACGTGACCGTCGTCGCGCCCGACGACGTCCCCGAAGACGTGCGCTTCGACGCCATCTGGTCGAACCCGCCGATCCGCATCGGCAAGGACCTGCTGCGCGACCTGCTCACTCGGTGGCTCGACTGCCTGGCGCCCGATGGCCGTGCCGTCCTCGTCGTGCAGAAGCACCTCGGCGCCGACTCGCTGCACCGTTGGCTCACCGAGCAGGGCTGGCCGACGACCCGCTTGGCGTCCGCCAAGGGCTACCGCCTGCTCGACGTGTCGCCCCGCGATCCGGACTGACCCCCAATCTGGGCGCGATGCGTCTCTGGGTGCAGTTTGTCTCGGATTCCGAAACGAATCGCGCCCTGGTACAGATCGCGCCCAGTTGGGGGAACTTCACCGGCGTGGCGGGTCCACTTCGATCCGGACGCGGGCGCCCTTGGGGCGCGGGGCGGCTCCAAGTGCGCGGCCGAGGGCGTCCCACGTGTCGGCGCGCACGGTCCACGATCCCGGCTCGCCACCGATGGTGATCCCCGGTGCGGGGCGCAGCGCCGTGGCGACGTCGTCGGCACCGGACCCGCTGACCGCGGCGAGTGCGCCGAACGGGGGCAACCCCAGGAGCTGCCGTCGAGCCCGCTCGGGTTCGACGATCCGTCCGGGATCGGCGAGCAGCGCGGCCTGGACGACCTCGTGGCGCGGGAGGAACGTCTGCAACAACAGCCGGCCACCGCGTCCCCTCGGCCCGGTGAGTCGGGCGCCTCGAACCACCAGCGCCATCGCCTGCTCGGCGGCGCGGTAGCGCGGCGCCAGCAACTCGGTGTCGATGTCGAGGAAGGCGACGACGTCGCCAGCCTCGACGCGGTGCAGGACCGCCTCCGTGCCCACGTAGACACCCGCGGCAGGCGGGGCACCCTCGTCGCGCCCGGTGACCGCCACGACTGGCCTACCGGCCGCAGCTTCGAGCTCCTCGCGTAGGCGAGTCACACCGGGCCGCAGGTTGGCGAACGCCGAGGCGCCACAGACCAGGCACACGGCCGGTCGCGTCTCCCCACAGCGCCGGCAGGCCAGCGTGCCGTCGTCGGCCATCGTCACGGCTGCATCGCAGCGGGCGCAGCGGACCAGCTCGCGGCAGCTGCGGCAGGCGAGGATCCGGCTCCGGCCAGGCGTGTTGTGGACGCACACGACCGTGCGTTCGTGGTCGCGAAGGTGGCGGATCAGCGCCGACGTGACGAGCGACGTCTTCCACGGCTCGTCGCGGCTGCGGTCGACGACCTCGACGATCGGCCAGCCGGCGCGTTCCTCCTCGATGGGCGGGCGGACGAGCCGGTCGCCGACCGCCACCAAGCCGCTGACGCTGGGGCACGGCGACACGAGCAGCACACTGGCACCGGCCCGCCGCGCCCTCTCGACCACGACGTCGCGAGCGTGCCATGTCGGGCTGCGCTCCTCCTGCAGCGACTCGTCGTGCTCGTCGAGCACGACGGCGGCGGCGAGGCCGGGACATGGCGCCCACGCCGCGGCGCGGGCACCGATGACGACGTCGACCCCGGCGGCGGCGAGGGCCCACTCCCCCGGCATGACCGCCACCGTCAGGCCGGCACGGCGGAGCCGGATGGCCTCCATCCGCGCCTTGTCGACGGACGCGACGACGACCAGCGTCGGTCCCGCCGCGGCGGCGGCGAGGAGGATCGGTGCGACGTCGTCGCTCGGGGCGGTGCGCAACATGCCGCCACCGGACGCGAGGAGCCTCGACGCCGGCGGGCTCGCTGGCTCGGGGCGGGCGCCCGTGCGCCGGGTCGGGGGCAGCCCGGCGACGTGAACGGGCGGGCTGGCGGCGACGAGGAACGGCCGCAGCCGGCCGGCCGCCCAGCGCACCGACGCCCAGCGAGCGAGCTCGACGAGCTCCGGAGCAGGCCCCAGCGAGCTGACCTTCGTCAGCGGTCGGAGGCGGTCGACATCGACGGGCAGATCAGGCGGGTCGGCCTCCACCACCCATGCCCCGACCCGACGTCCGTGCAACGGCACGCGGACGTACGCGCCGACGGCGACGTCGTCGGGAGCGAGGTAGTCGAATTCCTTGTCCAGCCCGGTGACGTCAGGAACGACCCGGGCGATCAGGTGCCGACCGCAGCCTTGAAGTCGTCGAGACGGGTGGTGTGCTCCCACGAGAAGCCGGGGAGCGGACGGCCGAAGTGGCCGTAGGCGGCGGTGTCGCGGTAGATCGGCCGCTTCAGGTCGAGGTCGCGCACGATCGCGCCCGGGCGCAGGTCGAACACCTCGCGCACGGCCTTCTCGATGACGTCCTCGGCGACGACGTTCGTGCCGAACGTGTCGACGAGGATGCTCATCGGGTGGGCGACGCCGATGGCGTAGGCGACCTGCACCTCGCACTTCGTCGCCGCCCCACTCGCCACGACGTGCTTGGCCACCCAGCGGGCGGCGTAGGCGCCGGAGCGATCGACCTTGCTGGGGTCCTTGCCGCTGAACGCGCCGCCCCCGTGGCGGCCCATCCCGCCGTACGTGTCGACGATGATCTTGCGCCCGGTGAGGCCACAGTCGGCGTGCGGGCCGCCGAGCACGAACGTACCGGTCGGGTTGATCCACACGTCCATCTCGTCGTCGGCGAACTGCTCGGGGATCACCGGGCGGATGACCTGCTCGATGAGATCCGGGCGGATCACGGTGTCGCGGTCGACGCCATCCTGGTGCTGCGTGCTGATCAGCACGGTCTTCAGGCCGACCGGCCGGCCGTCCTCGTACTCGTAGGTGACCTGGGTCTTGCCGTCCGGGCGCAGGTACGGCACCTGACCGGACTTGCGCACCTCGGCCAGCCGCTCGGCCAGGCGGTGCGCCGTCCAGATCGGCAGCGGCAGCAGGTCGGGCGTCTCGTCGCAGGCGAAGCCGAACATCATCCCTTGGTCGCCGGCGCCCTGCAGGTTGAGCTGGTCCTCGCCGCTGGTGCCCCCACGCACCTCTTCGCTGGCGTCGACGCCCTGGGCGATGTTCGGGCTCTGCTCGTCGATGGAGACGATCACGCCGCACGTCGAGCCGTCGAACCCGTAGAGGGCGTTGTCGTAGCCGATCTGGCGGATCGTCTCGCGGGCGAGCTTGGGGATGTCGACGTACGCCGACGTGGTGATCTCGCCGGCGACCACGCACAGACCGGTGGTCAGCAGCGTCTCGCAGGCGACGCGGCCGTTCGGGTCCTCGGAGAGGATGGCGTCGAGCACGGTGTCGCTGATCTGGTCGGCCATCTTGTCGGGATGGCCCTCGGTGACGCTCTCTGAGGTGAAGGTCCAACGGGACACTGGTCTTGTCTCCTGGTTCAGGTGGGGGTCTGGTGGCGGCGGATGTCGACGATGGCGTCGACGACGGCCTTGGCGATCGCCCGCTTGTCGCGGCGGTCGACCGACACGGCGTCGGCGTCGGGTCGCAGCAATTCGACGGCGTTGGTGTCGTGGCCGAAGCCGACGCCCGGCGCCGACACGTCGTTGGCCACGATCAGGTCGAGGCGCTTGGCGGCGAGCTTGGCGCGGGCGTTGGCGAGGAGGTCGGTGGTCTCGGCGGCGAAACCGACGAGCACCTGGCCCGGCCGCTTCGCCGCGCCGAGGCCGGCGAGGATGTCGGGGGTCGGTTCGAGCACGATGTCAGGCGCCCCGTCCTGCTTCTTCAGCTTGCCCTCGGCGACCTCCTTGGGCCGGAAGTCGGCGACGGCGGCCGCCATCACGACGACGTCGGCGTCGCCGTGGCGCTCGACGGCCGCCTGCATCTGTGCCGCCGTCTCGACGGGCTCGACACGCACGGCGGCCGGCACGGGCAGCAGCTCGGCCGTGCTGACGAGGACGACGTCGGCGCCGCGGGCCGCGGCCTCGGCGGCGACCGCATAGCCCTGCTTGCCGGAGCTGCGGTTGGCGATGATGCGCACAGCGTCGATCGGCTCGCGGGTGCCGCCGGCCGTGACGACGACACTGACCCCGGCGAGGTCGGCAGGGCCGAGGAGGCGTTCCGCTGCGGCGACGATGTCGGCAGGATCGGCGAGCCGCCCCGACCCGACGTCGCCACCGGCGAGCCGGCCCGATGCGGGCTCGACGATGTGCACGCCTCGGCGGCGCAACGTGGCGACGTTCTCGCTGACGGCGGCGTGCTCCCACATCTCGGTGTGCATCGCCGGGCACACGAGCACGGGTGCCCGCGTCGCCAGCAGCGTCGCCGTCAGGAGGTCGTTGGAGATCCCCGCGGCGTAGGACCCGATCAGCCGGGCGGTCGCCGGAGCAACGATGACCAGGTCGGCCTGCTGACCGAGGTGCGTGTGCGGGATCGGGTCAACGCCGTCCCAGAGGTCGGTCAGCACCGGCTCGCTGGCCAGCGCGCTCAACGTGGTGCGGCCGAGGAAGCGCTCGGCGCCCTTCGTCATCACCGGCACGACGTGGGCGCCGGCGTCGACGAGGCGGCGGCAGACCTCCACGGCCTTGTACGCGGCGATCCCTCCGGTCACCCCGAGGACGATGCGGGCGCCGTCCAGCATCGAACGGTCAGGACTCGCTGACGTCGGTGTCGACCTCGCCGTCGACGGCCTCGCCGTCCTCGAGCGCGGCCTCGGGCTCGTCGACCGGATCGACCCACTTGATCTTGTCGGCGGCGATCTCCTCGAACCCGATGCTCAGCGGCTTGCGGGCGACGGAGCTGACCTGCGGCGGCACCATGTGCCCGAGGCCCTCGCCGAGCTGGTTGAAGTAGGCGTTGATGTGCCGGGCTCGCCGGGCGGCGAGCGTGACCAGGCCGAACTTGGAGTCGACGCGGTCGAGCAGCTCCTCGATCGGCGGGTTCATCATGGTGTCGTGCGCGCGTTCCATCACTTCTCCGGCTGGGGGTGGAGCGCGGGAATGATACCGCCGAACGGGCGCGATCAGGCGGTGATCAGGTTCGCGTCCGCGCTCGGTCGATGATGTCGAGCATCGTTTCGACCGTCTCGGCGAGGTCGTCGTTGACGACGACGTGGTCGGCGAGGGCCCGGCCGACGGGCTCCTCCTCCTCGGCCTTGCGCAGCCGGGCGTCGACGCGCTCGGGCCGGTCGCCTCGACCGCGCAGGCGACGCTCCTGCTCCTCGCGGCTGGGCGGCAGGACGAAGATCAGCAGTGCGTCCGGGCGCAGCGCCTTGACCTGCTGGGCGCCGTCCACCTCGATCTCGAGGACGACGTCGGCGCCGGGCTCGGGGTCGGGGGTCGGCGTGCCGTAGTAGTGGCCGAGGAACTCGGTCCACTCGACGAAGCCGCCGGCGGCGATGCGCCGCTCGAACGCCTCGCGGTCGGTGAACACGTACGCCGTCTCCGGCTCACCAGGTCGTCGCGGGCGAGTGGTCCAGCTCCGACTCAGCCACAGGCGAGGGTCGCGCCCGACGAGGGCGTCGACGATCGTCCCCTTGCCGACCCCTCCGGGGCCGGACACCACGATGACCAGCGGTGAGAGCCCGGGCGCGGGCGGTGTCACTCCCCAGAGGCAGCGCGGGCTTCGAGCAGGGCTTGGCGCTGTTGCGTGCCGAGACCCTGCACGCGGCGGTTGTCGGCGATGCCGATGTCCTCCATCACCTTGCGCGCCTTGACCTTGCCCCAGCGCGGCAGGGATTCGAGGAGCGAGAGGACCTTGAGCTTGCCGACGTTGGGGTCGTCGGAGTCGAGGGCTTCGGCGAGCGTCATGCGGTTGTCCTTCAGCCGCGCCTTGATCTCAGCACGCGCCGCACGGGCTTCGGCGGCCTTCGCCAGTGCCGCAGCACGCTGCTCAGGAGTCAGTTGCGGAGGTGTAGCCATGCAGGTCACGGTACCCGAAAGCCTGCCGGGGCGGGTGGATGGCACAGCTCGGCGAGCACCCGAGCCGGGGCTCGCGGGTCGGCGAACGTCGCCGTGCCGACCTGCACGGCGACGGCCCCGGCGAGCAGCAGCTCGGTGGCGTCCCACCCGTCGCCACGCCGCCGACGCCGACGATCGGGAGATCGGGGAGGGCCGCGTGAACGTCGTGCACGGCGCGCACGGCGACCGGGTGGATCGCCGGCCCGGACAGCCCGCCGCCGCCGGCGCCGAGTGCCGGCTGGCGCGTCGCCGGGTCATAGGCCAGGCCGAGCAGCGTGTTGATGCAGGTCACCGCCTCCGGCGCCGGCAGCAGCGGCGGCGCCGGCGACCTCGACGATGCGGTCGGTGTTGGCGCTCAGCTTCGCCCACCGCGGGCGACCGCAGCCCGGCGGTCGCGGCGATGACCTCGGCCGACAGCTCCGGAGTCGTGGGCGAAGATGGCATCGCGGCCCTCGAGATTGGGGCAGGACAGGTTGACCTCGACGGCGACGACGTCCGGCGGTGCTGCGGCGAGCAGGTCCGCTGCCCGGGCGTAGTCGTCGACCGAGCGCCCCCAGATCGACGCCACGACGGTGGCACCGGTCGCGAGCAGGTCGGGCAGCACGTGGTCCAGCCAGTACGGCACGCCTGGCCCCTGCAGGCCGACGGCGTTGAGCATCCCCATCGGCGTCGGGTGCAGCCGCGGCGCCGGGTTGCCGGCCCACTCGTAGGCGGCGAGCGACTTGACCACGACGGCACCGAGCGCCGAGAGGTCGAGGTACCGGGCGAGCTCGGTCCCGTACCCCGCCGTCCCCGACGCCGTCATCACCGGGTTGGCCAGCTCGACGCTCCCGATCCGCACCGGCTCGGCGGCCACGCTTTCCCGACCTTTTCGGCGAGACGGCCACTCTCGTGGCCACCTGAGTGACAAGTTCGGGAAATCGGCCACGGTTCGGCGGTCAGGGGCGGCCGTGATGCTCTTGCAACGAGCGGACCTCGAGTGGGAGGTCGCGGCGCTCGGCGAGGCCGTGGACGGCGGCGAGGGCGGCGTCGACCGTGGTCACGCAGGCGACGCGGTGCAGCGACGCAGCCTTGCGGATCTGCTCGCCGTCGGAGCGACCGCCGCGGCCCTCCGGCGTGTTGACGACGAACGTCACCTCGCCGGCGCCGATCAGATCGACGGCGGTCTTGCCCTCACCCTCGCTGACCTTGGCGACGACCTCGTCGACGGGGTTGCCGAAGCGAGCCAGGAAGTCGGCGGTGCCCTGTGTCGCGGCGACACCGAGCCCGAGCTCGCGCAGGCGCTTGGCGACGACGAGCCCGGCGGGCTTGTCGATGTCGGCGAGCGAGAGGAACACCGTGCCGTCCGTCGGCAGGATCGTCCCGGCGGCCAGCTCGGCCTTGTGGAACGCCAGCCCGAACGTGCGGTCGATGCCCATCACCTCACCCGTGGAACGCATCTCGGGACCGAGTGCCGGGTCGACCTCGGGGAACCGGGAGAACGGCAGCACGGCCTCCTTGACCGCGACGGTGTCACCGTTCATCACCGACGGGCGCAGCAGTCCCTCCACGCGCAGCTCGGCGAGCGTGGCGCCGAGCATCACCCTCGTCGCCACCTTGGCCAGCGGCACGCCGGTCGCCTTGGCGACGAACGGGATCGTCCGGCTCGCCCGCGGGTTGGCCTCGATCACGAATACCGTTGTGCCGGCGACGGCGTACTGCACGTTGATCGGTCCACGCACGTCGAGGCGGTCGGCGATCGCCGCCGTGTACGCCTCGATGACCTCGACCACCCACGACGGCAGCGTCGGCGGCGGGATCGCGCACGCCGAGTCGCCCGAGTGCACCCCGGCCTCCTCGACGTGCTCCATCACGCCGCCGATGAGCACCTCGCCGGTGTGGTCGCGCACGGCGTCGACGTCGACCTCGACGGCGTTCTCCAGGAAGCGGTCGATGAGCACCGGCCGTTCCGCCGACAGTCCGCCCTCGCGCCCCAGGCTGCCGAAGCCGGCGAGCTCGGCCATCGCCCCGGCGAGCTGGTTGACGTCGTGGACGATCTGCATCGCCCGCCCGCCGAGCACATAGCTCGGCCGGACGAGGACCGGGAAGCCGACCTCCTCGACGATCGCCAGCGCGTCCTCGAGGTCGCTGGCCGTCCCGCCGGGCGGCTGCGGGATGCACAGCTCGTGGCACAGGGCGTTCCACTTCTCGCGGTCCTCGGCGAGGTCGATCGAGGCCGGCGCGGTCCCGGCGATCAGCTCCGGCGGGATCAGCGACGCCAGCTTGAGCGGCGTCTGGCCGCCGAGCGAGACGATCACCTTCGGCGCCACGCCGCCGGCCGCGGCGGTCTCGGCGGCGATCACGTGGTGCACGTCCTCGCCGGTCAGCGGCTCGAAGTACAGCCGGTCGGACGTGTCGTAGTCGGTCGACACGGTCTCCGGGTTGCAGTTGACCATCACCGTCTCGTAGCCGGCCTCGCGCAGGGCGAAGCTGGCATGGACGCAGCAGTAGTCGAACTCGATGCCCTGACCGATGCGGTTCGGCCCGGAGCCGAGGATGATCACACGCGGCCGGTCCGACGGGCGGACCTCGTCTCTCGTCCTCCCACGTCGAGTAGTGGTACGGCGTCTCGGCGGCGAACTCAGCGGCGCACGTGTCGACCGTCTTGTACGTCGGCTCGACGCCACACGCCTGGCGCGCCGTGCGGACATCGGCCTCGGCGACGTCCCACAGGTGGGCGAGCTGGGCGTCGGCGAAACCGAGCCGCTTGGCGCGCCGCCACGATCGGGTGTCGAGGTCGGCCGGTGCGGTCAGCTCGGCGAGCCGATGGCGCTCCTCGACGATCGCCAGCATCTGGTCGAGGAACCAGATGTCGATGCGGCATGCCTCGTGGATCGTCTCCGCCGTCACGCCGCGCCGCAGCAGCTCGCCGATCTGGAAGATGCGATCCGGTGTGGGGATGGCGATGGCCGCCAGCAGCTCGGCGTCGTCGAGCGACGCCATGTGCTGCTCGGCGGGATCGCAGTTGAGCCCGAGGCGGCCGTGCTCGAGCGAGCGGAGTGCCTTCTGCAGGCTCTCCGGGAACGTCCGCCCGATGGCCATCGCCTCGCCGACCGACTGCATCTGCGTGCCCAGTACGCCCGACGTGCCGGGCAACTTCTCGAAGGCCCATCGCGGCACCTTCGTCACCACGTAGTCGATGACCGGTTCGAAGCACGCCGGCGTCGCCTTCGTCACATCATTCGGGATCTCGTCGAGCGTGTAGCCGACGGCGAGACGGGCGGCGATCTTGGCGATCGGGAAGCCGGTGGCCTTCGATGCCAGCGCGGAGGAGCGCGACACCCGTGGGTTCATCTCGATGATGACCTGCCGTCCGGTCACCGGGTCGAGGGCGAACTGCACGTTGGACCCGCCGGTCTCCACGCCGACGCGCCGGATGCAGGCGAAGGCGTCGTTGCGCATCTGCTGGTACTCGACGTCGCTCAGCGTCTGCGCCGGGGCGACGGTGATCGAGTCGCCGGTGTGCACGCCCATCGGGTCGACGTTCTCGATCGAGCAGATGATCACGCAGTTGTCGGCGCGGTCGCGCATGACCTCGAGCTCGAACTCCTTCCATCCGGCGATCGACTCCTCGACGAGGATCTCCCCGATCGGGCTGGCGGCGATGCCGGCGACGGCCATGCGATCGAGCTCGGCCGTCGTCGCGGCGATGCCCGTGCCGCGTCCGCCGAGGATGTACGCCGGGCGGATGATGACCGGCAGCCCGATCTCCTCGGCGACGGCGCGTGCCTCGGCGAGGCTGTGGGCGATCCCGCTGCGCGGCACGTCGAGACCGATCTCCAGCATCGCCTCCTTGAACCGCTCGCGGTCCTCGGCGGTGGCGATCGCCTCGGCGTCGGCGCCGATCATCTCCGGCTTGCCGGGCACGCCGATCAGGCCCTGCTCGTACAGGGCCATCGCCACGTTGAGACCGGTCTGCCCACCCAGCGTCGGGAGCACGGCGTCGGGGCGCTCGCGCTCGATGATCCGGGCCAGCACCTCGGGGATCAGCGGCTCGATGTACGTGCGGTCGGCGAAGTCCGGGTCGGTCATGATCGTCGCCGGGTTGGAGTTGGCGAGCACGACGCGGTAGCCCTCCTCGCGGAGGACACGGCACGCCTGCGTGCCGGAGTAGTCGAACTCACACGCCTGGCCGATGACGATCGGGCCGGACCCGATGACGAGGATCGACTCGATGTCGTCGCGGCGCGGCATCAGCCGACGACCTCGACGAAGCGGTCGAACAGGTAGGCGCTGTCGTGCGGCCCGGGACCGGCTTCGGGGTGGTGCTGGACGGAGAAGGCGCGAACATCGGCCACGGCCAGTCCCTCGCACACGCCGTCGTTGAGGTTGACGTGGGTCAGCTCGACCCCGGCCGGCAACGTGTCGGCGGCGACGGCGAAGTTGTGGTTCTGGCTGGTGATCTCGATGGCTCCGGTGGTCACGTCCTTGACGGGGTGGTTGGCGCCGTGGTGGCCGAACGGCAGCTTCACCGTGTCCGCCCCCAGCGCCCGTCCGAGGAGCTGGTGGCCGAGGCAGATGCCGAAGATCGGCACCTCGCCGAGCAGCTCGCCGATGGCGTCGACCGCGTAGGACACCTCGGCAGGATCGCCCGGGCCCGTTCGACAGGAACACGCCGTCGGGCTGCCGGGCCAGCACGTCCGCAGCCGGTGTGACGGCAGGAACGACCTCGACGGTGCCGAGGCGGGCGAGGTGGCGCAGGATCGTGCGTTTGATGCCGAAGTCGTAGGCGACGATGCGCAGCGGCCCGTCACCCGTCACGGTGTACGGCTCTGGGGTCGTGACAGTGGCGACGAGGTCGATGCCGTCGGTGCCGGGCTCGGCCTCGGCTCGCGCCCGGATGGCGTCGATGTCGTCGGCGGGTCCGAACGCGCCGGGGATCGCGCCGGTGTCACGGATGAGCCGAGTGAGCCGCCGGGTGTCGATGCCGGTGATCCCGGGGATGCCGTGCTCCACGAGCATCGCTTCGAGGTCGCCCTCCGACCGCCGGTTGCTCGCCCGCCGCGCCAGCTCGCGCACGACCACGCCGCGGCAGAACGGCCGGCGCGACTCGTCGTCGGTGGCGTTGACGCCGTAGTTGCCGATGTGCGGGTTGGTGAACGTGATGATCTGCCCGGCGTAGCTGGGATCGGTGACGATCTCCTGGTAGCCGGACAGCGCCGTGTTGAACACGATTTCTCCTGCGGCCGCCGACGGTGCGCCGAACAGCTCACCCTCGAACACCGACCCGTCGGCGAGGACGAGCACGCCGGGTTCCCTCATCGCTGCGCCACCCCTTCTCGGACGACCGCGTCGCCGCGGAACACGGTGTGGCGCACCCGCCCGCGCAGGTCCATGCCGGCGAACGGCGTGTTGCGGCTGCGGCTGGCCAGCGCGCCGGGGCGGACCTGCCATGTCACGTCGGGATCGAACACGACGAGGTTGGCCGGGCTGCCGGCCTCGATCGGGACACCGTGTCGGTCGGCGACGCCGGCGATCGCCGCCGGCTTCCACGAGAGGGCGGCGACGACGTCGGCGAGCGGCATGTCGAGCACGGCGAGGGCGACGCCGAGTGCGGTCTCCAGGCCGAGCATGCCCGGCGGGGCGTCGTCGATCGGCCGCTCCTTGTCCTCGACCGGGTGGGGGGCGTGGTCGGTGGCGATGGCGTCGATCGTGCCGTCGGCGAGTCCGGCACGCAGCGCGGCGACGTCGTCGGCGGTGCGCAACGGGGGGTTGACCTTGAACACCGGGTCGTAGCCTCGCAGCGCCTCGTCGGTCAGGGCGAGGTGGTGCGGTGTGACCTCCGCCGTCACCGCGAGGCCGTCGGCCTTGGCGGCTCGCACGAGCTCGACGCTGCGGGCGGTCGACAGGTGCAGCAGGTGGATCCGCGCCCCGGTGAGGCGAGACAGCTCGATGTCGCGGTGGACCATCAGCTCCTCGGCGACGGCCGGCCAGCCGGGCAGGCCGAGCTCGCTGCAGCAGCGCCCCTCGTGCATCACCGCACCGCCGGTGAGCCGGGCGACCTCGCAGTGCTGGGCGAGGACGACGTCGAGGCCGAGCGAGTACTCCATCGCCCGGCGCATCAGCAGCGGGTCCTGCACGCCGTTGCCGTCGTCGGTGAACAGTCGCACGCCGGCCTCGGCGAGCTCGGCGAAGGGCGCCAGCACCTCCCCCGCCCGGCCCATCGTGATGCAGCCGGCGGGAAGCACCTCGCAAAGGCCGGCCGCCTCGCCGCGTCCGCGCACGAGCTCGACCACGCCGCGTGAGTCCTGGGGCGGATCGGTGTTGGGCATCGCCACGACCGCGGTGTAGCCGCCGAGCGCGGCGGCTCTGCTGCCCGGTCTCGATCGTCTCGGCGTCCTCCCGGCCCGGCTCGCGGAGATGGGCGTGGAGGTCGACGAACCCGGGTGCGACGACACAGCCGGTGGCGTCGAGCCTCTCGTCGGCGTCGAGCCCGTCGCCGACCTCGGCGATGCGGTCACCGTCGATCAGCACGTCGGCGCGCCGCTCCCCCGTCCGATCGATGACGCGGCCGCCACTGATGAGCAGCCTCACAGCGACCCTCCCGCACCCAGCAGCTCGAACAGCACGGCCATGCGCACGGCCACGCCGTTGGTGACCTGCTGGGTGATGACAGCGCCCGGCAGCTCGGACGGGTCGACGAGGATCTCCACGCCGCGGTTCATCGGTCCGGGGTGCATCACCAGGGCGTGCTCGGGCAAGCGAGCTGCCCGTGCCGGCGTGAGTCCGAAGCGGGTGCTGTACTCGCGCAGGCTGGGCACGAGCGCCTCGGTCATGCGCTCCCGTTGCATCCGCAACAGGTACAGCACGTCGGCCTTCTCGATCACCGAGTCGAGATCGTCGGTGGCGGGCGCAGGCGGCACGGGCGGTAAGAGGGTCGACGGCGCGACGAGGGTGACGTCGGCGCCGAGCAGGCTGAAGATCTCCGCGCCGCTGCGCGCCACGCGGCTGTGGCGGATGTCGCCGACGATGGCGACGCGCAGACCCTCCAGTCCGCCGGTGCGCCCCAGCGCCGAGCGCACGGTGTAGGCGTCCAGCAGCGCCTGCGTCGGGTGGGCGTGCCAGCCGTCGCCGCCGTTGACGATGCTGGCGGTCGTCCAGCCGGACACCTGCCACGGCACGCCGCTCGACTTGTGGCGGATGACGAAGGCGTCGACGCCCATCGCCGCCACCGTCTCGATCGTGTCGCGGAGGCTCTCGCCCTTGTTCACGCTCGACGTGCCGACGCTGAACGTCATCACGTCGGCGGACAGCCGCTTGGCGGCCGTCTCGAACGACAGCCGGGTGCGCGTGGAGTCCTCGAAGAACAGGTTGCACACGGTCTTGCCGCGCAGGGCCGGGACCTTCGGGTTCGCCCGCTGGTTGACCTCGACCATCGTGTCCGTGAGGTCGAGCAGGCGCAGCACGCCGTCGAGTCCGACCTCGCCGATCGAGCGAAGGTGCTTCATCCGAGGATCTCCGTCACCCCGGAGCCGCCTCGGTGATGGACACACCGTCGGGGGCCACCAACACCTCTTCGTCGCGACTCGTGGGCAGGTTCTTGCCGACGAAGTCGGGGCGGATCGGCAGCTCGCGGTGGCCACGATCGACCAGGACGGCCAGTTGGACCGCTTGCGGCCGGCCGTACTCGGCGATCGCGTCGAGGGCGGCGCGCACCGTGCGTCCGGTGAAGAGGACGTCGTCGACCAGCACGACGGTCGCTCCGTCGAGGCTGACGGGATGTCGCTGCGCTCGGCCGGCACGACGGGGCGGATGCCGATGTCGTCGCGATAGAGCGAGGCGTCGATGCTGCCGACAGGGACGGCCCGATCGATCCGGGCGATCTCCTCGCCGAGCCGCCGGGCCAGCCACACGCCGCCCTTCTGCACGCCGATCAGGGCGACACCGTCGACACCGTGGTTGCGCTCGAGGATCTCGTGGGCCATGCGGGTCGTCGCCCGACGAACGTCGTCGGCTGCGAGCACCCGCTTGGCGCTCGTCGTGGTCTGATCCAAGCTGCTCCTCCGTCCGGGCCTCACGGGACCCGCTTCACGGTCGCCAGCGAGGGTAGCAGCGTCAACCGTCATGGCGGCTGCGTCGTGTGGTGGAACAGTGGGTGTCGTGCAGTTCGAGGACATGTACCGCTGCGAGCTGCGCGACGATGATCGCCCTCGGAACGTCGCTGACGGGCAGCCGGGAAGCAGGCGCCGACCTGGCTCACGAGGCGATGCTGCGGGCGTACCGCTCCTGGTCCACGGTCGGATCGCTGGATCGCCCGGGTGCGTGGATCCGGCGCGTGGTGATCAACCTGTCCATCGACTGGCAGCGGCGGCGCGGTCGGGAACGGCGGGCCGTGGCGCGCCTCGCCCCGGCGCCGACCGTCGAGCTGGCCGACCCGGCGAGCACGCAGTTCTGGGCGGCCGTGCGGGCGCTGCCCGAGCGCCAGCGCGCCGCCGTCGCCCTGTACTACATCGAGGATCTGGGGGTCGAGCAGATCGCCGAGATCCTCGAGGTGACGTCCGGGACGGTGAAGACCTCGCTGTTCAAGGCCAGGCGATCGCTCGAGCGAGCGCTGCGCCTCGAGGAGGTGACGTCATGACCACGATCGACGAGATCGGCCGGCGAGCCGGCCGCGACGCGCTCGCCGACGCCGAGCCGCTCGCCAACGCCGATCGCCGGCCTCGACCGCCTGCTCGCCGAGTCCGAGACCGAGCGCGAGCCACGGACCGGAGGCCGGCGCTGGGCGGTGCTCGCAGCCGTCGGCACCGTCGCCGCAGCAGCGGTGGGTCTCGTCGTGGTGCTCCAGGACGACGAGCCGGATCCCGCCACGCCGGCGGCGACGACGTCCGCCGTGCCCTCGACAACGGCTGCGCCCACGACGACGGTGGCGCCCTCCACGACGGTGGCGCCCTCGACGACGGCCGCCCCGAGCACGACCGCTGCCCCGACGACGACGCTGGTCTTCGACACCCTCGACGTCAGCTACCTGTCACCGCCACCGATGCTCGCGCCGGAGGCCTTCGCCACGATCACCGTCGGGGAACCATCGAGCGTCGCCGTCGCGCCGAGTGGGGCGGTGGTCGTCGTCGACGTTGCAGCGAGCACCGCGTCCGTGGTCGATCCGGACGGCTCGATTCGGACCGTGCCGCTGGACGTGGCGCCTTCCTACGCTCGCCGCGGCGGGACCCGGCGACGTCGTCTACGGGTTGGTGTACGGGGACGCCCTGCCCGCCACTGCATCGATGGTCGCCATCGCCCTCAGCGGCGGCCGTGCCGGTGAGGTCGTCGCCTCGTCCCCCGTCGACCCGAACTGCTGCCTCGAGCTCCCGGTCGGCGCGTTCGGCCTCGGCCCGACCGGGGTGGTCCACCGATCGCGTCAGGTCGGGGCCGAGCTGATCGGCTACGTCGACACCGCAGGCCAACCCATCGCCTGGCCAGGCACGCCCCCTCCGTTCGTCACGATCGACGGGCCCACGGTGCGTTCGACCAATGGCCTGGTCTGGCCGCTGCGCATCGAGCGCCACCCGGAGTGGCTCGGCGAGTCGTACGTCGGTGAGTCGCCGCCGGCAGCCAGCGCCGGATGGTGGAGCGACGCTGTGGACGAGCCTGGGGCCGCCGGCGAATGACGCGGACTTCCCGCCGCCCACCATGCCCGTCGTCGCCGAGCTCGCCGCGGACGGGTCGGCGACATGGCACCAGATCCCCGACGGTTGGGCGGTCGCGACCAGCGATGTCGGCGGCACGATCCTCGCCCGGCGCGACGGCGACCAGTTGCACCTCGCTCGCCTCGGCGACGCCCCCGCACCGGACGACAGCGAGGTGGCAGCTCTCGCCGACGCGATCGGCGCGTCCACGCTCGTCACGCGGGCCCCCGGTCGCGTCTCGGTGTTCGCCGACGGGGCCACGACCGACGTCGCCATGCCCGACGTCTACGTCCGGTCGGACGGTGAGTTCCTGTGGTGGACAGACGCGACGTCGTCGACGGCGGCGACGCTGGATGGGACGGTCGTCTGCGAGGTCGAGGGCGACCTGCACCGGATCCGCGCCGAGGCCGACGGCGGCTACGTCGCCTCGGTCGAGCAGCGGTTCTCGGACGTGGGATTCGAGCAGGGCGAACCGATCCCCAACGAGGCCGTCGATTGCGAGACCGGCGAACGCCAGCCGATCGAGCCGATCTCCTGGAACGTCGAGGGCGGCGTCCGGTTCGTCCAGCGTGTCGGTGACCGCACGTTCACCGGCGAGGGCGACGCCGAAGGCAACGCCGACATCGTCAACGAGTCGGGATCTCGATCGACGGCGACGACTACGCCGGGTACCACACGTTCGACGATGACGCCTCCCGAGTCGCCTACCTGGTGATGGATGCCATCGCCACGCCGCACCTCAGCCCGCTGCTACGAGCGCGCGACACGACCACCGGCGAGTTGCTGTGGAGCGTCGACCTCGGCGCGCCGGCCGCCGGCCTGTGGTGGTACGGCGATCGCGTCCTGGCGGTGATCCCGTCGGACTAGGTTCCAGGCGATCGAGGCGGTCGTCGTCGTCGACGCCACGACCGGAGAGGTCGTGACGACCGTGCCCACCACGCTCGACATCGCCCACGTCGACTGATCTGAGGGTCGACCATTGGCGAGCCGGCCGTCGACGACGCAGGCGGCGTCTCGACGACGTCGATCCTCGCGAGTCGTCGAGATCGATCGAAGCGGCACCTACCGCATCGTCGTGGACCTGGGACGGCATCGTGGGCGGCTACGAGTCGACGTCCACCGCACGACTGATCGTCTGTAGCCTCGGACGCCAATGGCGCAGACGGTCACCGATCCGATCGCGCCCCCCGTCACTCCGGTCGACGAGATCCGCCGGAGCCAGGGCTCGTCGAGCGCGTGCAGACCCGTGTTCGGGAAGAGCCGGCCCTGCTCGGCCTCGCCGTCATCGTGTTCGTCTGGTTCGTCGTGTTCGAGCGTCTCGTCGCCAACCGTCACGCTGCCTTCGCCACGTTCGACTTCGACCTCGGCCACCACGACCAGGCGATCTGGCTGCTGTCGCGGGGCAAGGGATTCATCACCGTCAGCGGCATGCCCGTCCTCGGGCACCACTTCACCGTCGCCTACTTCGCCCTGGCGCCGCTCTACTGGCTCGGCGGCGGGCCGCAGCTGCTGATCGTCTTGCAGAACGCCGCCCTCGCGGTGGCCGCCGTGCCCATCTACCTGCTCGCCCGCGACCGGCTGCACAACGCATGGTGGGCGCTGGCCCTGGCCGCGGTGTGGCTGCTCAACCCGTCGGTGCAGTGGCTGGCGTGGGAGACGTGGCACCCCGAGACGATGGCCATCCCCTTCTTCCTCGGCGCCTACCTCATGGCCTCGCGGCGGCGATGGACCGCGTACTGGCTGTTGCTCGTTGCCGCGATGGCGTGGAAGGAGGACATCGCCATCGCCGTCGGCGTGCTCGGCATCGTCATGGCGATCCGCGGCAACCGGCGCATCGGGCTCTTGACGCTCGGCGTGGCCGTCGTCTGGTTCGTCGTGGCCTACGGGTTGGTGATGCCGCACCTCAACGGCGGCACCAACCACGCCGGCACGTTCTACGGAGAGCTCGGCGACTCCCCCACAGCGATCGCCAGCACGATGCTGACCGAGCCCGACGTGATCATCGACCGGCTCTTCGCCAACGATGCACTCGGCTACGCCCGCGACCTGCTCGCCCCGTTCGGCTTCCTCCCGCTGCTCGCACCGCTCTTGGTCCTCGTCGCCGTCCCGCAGTTCCTCGCCAACATCCTCACCAACGCCAACTTCTTCTACGACATCCGCTTCCACTACGCGGCGATCATCGTGGCCGTGCTCGCCTTGGCGACCGTCGAGGGCATCGCCTGGCTGCGCCGCACGAGCTGGCGGCGTGCCGCCGTCGGCTTCGCCGGCGCGTGCGCCCTGGCCGCATCGGTCGCTTGGGGCATCTCACCGATCAGCACGCAGTTCCGCACCGGCTACTGGCCGCTCGACGGCAACGCGCGGCAGGCGACACTCGAGGCTGCCGTGGCGACCGTGCCCGGCGACGCCGCCGTGTCGGCGCCGTACAACCTCGTGCCGCACCTCGCCCACCGCACGCAGATCTACACGTTCCCGAACCCGTTCATCCCGCACAACTGGGGCGTCGCCGGCGTGGCCCCCGACGACCCGGACCTCGACCACACACCCGACGAGGTGGAGTGGATCATCGTCGATCGCATGTCCATCGGTCCGGAGTCGCGCGAGGCCAACCTGCTGGCGACGTTGCTCGACAACGGCGAGTTCGAGGTCGTCAGCGACACCGACGGCGTCGTCGTCGCCCGGCGCGTCAAGCCGCCCGTCGGCGACATCGGCCCCGACGGCCACCTGATCGAGTAGCTCCAGTCGAGTATTGCGGCCGGTCGAGTGCGTGCTGCGCCAGCCCGTCACCACGTACTCGGCGGCGGACGTACTCGACGGTCAGGGCGGAGGTCGGCGGCGAGGGCCGACAGGACGCCGTTGACGAAGCGACCGCTGTTGTCGGTGGAGAAGCGCTTCGCCAGCTCGACGGCCTCGTCGATGACGACGGCGACAGGGACGTCGGGACGCTCGGCCAGCTCGAACGTGGCGAGACGCAGCACGTTGAGATCGAGCACGGGCATCCGCTCCAGGCGCCAGTCGGTCGCCTTGGCGGCGATCAGCGTGTCCAGCCGTTCCTGGTGCGTGGCGACGCCATGCACGAGCGACGTCGTCAGGTCGTCGGGTTCGACGATCTGCAACTCGAGGGCGTCGATCGGCGAGATGCCCTTCGCCTGCGCCTCGTAGAGCAGGTACAGGGCGCGCTCGCGGGCATCGGACCGCGGGTCCGGTCGCGCTGGCGCCGGCATCAGACGCGGGTGATGTACTCGCCCGTGCGCGTGTCGACCTTGAGCTTGTCGCCCGTCTCGACGAACAGCGGCACCTGCACCGACTTGCCCGTCTCCAGCAGCGCCGGCTTGCGCGCGCCCGAGACGCGGTCGCCCTGCACGCCGGGTTCGGTCTGCGACACCTTCAGCTCGACCGACGCCGGGATCTCCACGCCGATGATCTGGCCCTGGTACTGGGCGATCTGCGCCACGGCCTGCTCGACGAGGTAGTCGGCGGCGTCGCCGAGGTTCGAACGCGGGATCGTCAGCTGGTCGTAGGTCGACGTGTTCATGAACACGTAGTCGTCGCCGTCGCGGTACAGGAACTGCATGTCCTGGCGCTCGACGATGGCCTGCTCGACGCGGATGCCGGCGTTGAACGTGCGGTCGAGCACGTTGCCCGTGCGCACGTTGCGCAGCTTGGTGCGCACGAACGCACCGCCCTTGCCCGGCTTCACGTGCTGGAACTCGACGACCTGGAACAGGCCGTTGTCGAGCTGGAGGGTGATCCCGGTCTTCAGGTCGTTGGTGGTGATGGCAGGCATGGGGCGTCCTTGGACAGGTGGGTGAGCCGGCGGCCGCCGTCCGCGGTCACCGCGACGAGGTCCTCGATGCGAACGCCGCCGAAGCCGCCACGATAGAGGCCCGGCTCGACGGTGACGACGTCCCCGTCGACCAGCTCGTCCTCGGAGACGGTCGAGGAGAACGGGTCCTCGTGGATGTCCAGGCCGACGCCGTGGCCGGTGCCGTGGATGAACCAGTCGCCGTAGCCGGCGTCGGCGAGCACGGTGCGGCACGCCGCGTCGACGTGGCGAGCGCTGGCGCCGGCGCCGACCGCGGCGAGCCCGGCGAGCTGGGCCTCGAGCACGAGGTCGTAGATCCGTCGCTGCTCCTCGTTGGGCTCACCGACCACGATCGTGCGGGTCATGTCGGAGTGGTAGCCGTCGACGAGCGCGCCGACGTCGATGATCACGGTGTCGCCCTCGACGATCGTGCGCCGGCCGGTCTGGTGATGCGGCCGGGCGGCGTTGTCCGGGCCGCTGGCGACGATCGTGTCGTAGCTCGGGCCATCGGCACCGAGACGGCGCATGCGGTGCTCGAGCTCGTCGCGCACGTCGGCCTCGGTCGGGCGGTCGCCGAGCATCGGCGCGACGGTGACGAGCGCCTCGTCGGCGATGGCCGCCGCCCGCTCCATGCGTGCCAGCTCGCCCGTGTCCTTGACGCGGCGGAGCCGGGTGACGGTGCCGTCGTCCGGTTGCAGATCGAGGTCGCCGGCCAGGTCGGTCCACGCGGCGTGGGTGAGGTGCGTCGCCTCGGCGCGCACGGGTCCGTCGCCGGCGCACTCGACGAGCAGCTCGCGCAGCTTCGGGCGCGTCGTGGCGGCGACGACCTCGGCGTCGATGCCGGCGGCAGCGAGGTCGGCGGCAGCGCGCTCGGCGTAGCGGCCGTCGGTGACCAGCACGGTGCGGTCGGGACGCACGACGACCCAGCCCAGGGATCCGCCGAACGACGTCAGCCAGCGGATGTTCGAGGGCGTCGAGACGAGCAGGGTGGCGCCGTCGAGCGTGGCGCGCACGGCATCGGGCCGCGCGGCGTAGCCGATCGGCGGGAACTCGGTCATGCCCGGCTGGCCAGCAGATGGGCGACGGCGCGGGCGGCCAGCTCGTAGCCGAAGCCACCGAAGCCGACGATCGATCCATCGGCGACCGGGGCGACGACGCTCGTGTGGCGCCATGCCTCACGGGCATTGGGGTTGGACAGGTGCAGCTCGACCACGGGGCCGTCGAACGCGGCGAGGGCGTCGTGCAGGCTCCACGCGTAGTGGGTGAAGGCGCCGGCGTTGACGATGATCGCCGCGCACCGGCGCCGAGCGCCGTGGATCGCCTCGACCAGCTCGCCCTCGTGGTTGGACTGGAACGCCTCGATGGTCAGCCCGTGTTCGTCCGCCACGCGCTCGGCGGTGGCGACGTGGTCGGCGAGCGTCGCCGTGCCGTAGATCTCCGGCTCCCGGTCCCCCAGCAGGTTCAGGTTGGGCCCGTGCAACAGCAGCACGATCGGCCGTTCACCGTCCACGGCACCCCACGGTACGTCCCATCCGAGTGTTCGGAGCCATCCGAGTGTCGGAGCGCCGGCGTCCGCACACCGGACACTCCGATGGCGTCAAACACTCGGATGGGGAAGGCGGTACAGGACGTGGGGGCGGAGCCAGTCGGCGGCCGTTGGGTGGTCGAAGTCCTCGGCGGGGTCGCGGACCATGCCCAGCTTCTCCATCACGCGGCGGGAGCGCACGTTGAGGACGGTCGTGAAGCTGACGATCTCGTCGAGTCCGACCTCGCCGAAGCCGAACGCCACCGACGCACGGGCCGCCTCCGTGGCGTAGCCGCGACCCCAGTGATGGGATGCCAGCCGCCAGCCGACCTCGACGCACGGGGTGAAGGCGGCCTCCCACGATGGCACGTTGAGCCCGGTGAACCCGATGCACTCACCATCCACGTCGACGCACCACAGCCCGAACTCGCGCTCATCCCAGTGGGCGATCATCCGGTCGACGAAGGCATCCGACTGCTCCCGGGACATCAGCGGGCCGATGAACTCCATCACCAGCGGGTCCTGGTTGAGCGCGGCGAACGCCGGCCGGTCCGCATCGGTCCAGCCGCGCAGCAGCAGGCGGTCGGTGCGGATCTCGGGGGTCACCGCACTCGGTCCAGCGCCGCCCGCACGTCGTCCTCGGCGATGCCAGCGACCACCTCGACGCCGCGCGGGCCATCGAGCACGAACGTCAGTCCGTCGATCGCCTTCTTGTCCCTCGCCATCAAGCCGATGACCTCGTCGACGTCGACGGCCGTCGGCACCGTGGTCGGCAGCCCGTACGTCTCGCCGACGACCGCTCGGTGGGCGGCGACACGGTCGTCGTCGATGCGCTCGAGCGAGCGGGCCAGCTCGGCGGCGTACACGAGCCCGATCCCCACCGCCTCGCCGTGGGTGAGGTCGTGGCCGGTGGCGACCTCCAGGGCGTGGGCCAGCGTGTGGCCGTAGTTGAGCAGCGCGCGACGGCCGCCCTCCCGTTCGTCGGCGGCGACGACCGCGGCCTTGATCTCGACGCAGCGGGCGACCCGCGCGGCGAGGTCCATGGCGTCGAGGTCGTCACCGGTCAGGAAGTGGTACTTGGCCATCTCACCGTCGCCCGAGCGGCGCTCTCGCGGCGGCAGCGTCGCCAGCGCGTCGAGATCGCAGATGACACCAGCCGGCTGCCAGAACGCGCCGACGAGGTTCTTGCCCTCCGGCAGGTTGACGCCGGTCTTGCCGCCGATCGCCGCATCGACCATGCCCAGCAACGTCGTCGCCACGTGGACGACGGGCACGCCGCGGTGCCATGAGGCGGCGGCGAAACCGGCGACATCGGTGACCATGCCACCGCCGACGGCGACGACGACATCGCCACGCGTGAGGCCGAAGTCGGCGAACCCTCGGGTGAGCGCCTCGACGGTCGCCAGGGTCTTGTGCTGCTCACCGACGCCGATCTCGAAGCGCCGCGTCGACAGACCGGGGTCGACGGCGAACGGGACCGTGGCCTGGGAGACGATCGCCGCCCGGCGTGCCGACGCCGGCAGCATCGTCCGCAACTGCTCGATCGTGCCGTGACCGACGACGACGTCGTACGCCCGCTCGCCCAGCGGCACGGTCACCCGGTGCACGTCGTCCATCATGGCGACGATCGCCTCGACGACGTCGTCCGGCGAACAGTTCGTCGACGTCCAGCACCGCGTCGGCCGCCGCCCGGTACTGCGGCTCACGGTCGGCGAGCAGCCGCCGCACGTGACCCTCGGGATCGCCGTCGAGCAGCGGACGGTGCTCGCCGCGCGTGGCCCGGGACGCCAGCACGGCAGGATCCGCTCGCAGCCACACGACTCGGGCACCGGACGCGCCCAGCGCGTCGCGGTTCTCCTCCCGGTTGAGCACGCCGCCTCCCGCGGCGAGCACGAGCGGCTCGTCCGCTCCGAGCGCTGCGGCGAACGCCTCCGTCTCCAGCTCCCGAAACGACGCTTCGCCGTCGATCTCGAAGATCTCCCGCACCGAGCGCCCGGCGCGCGCCTCGACGAGCTCGTCGGAGTCGACGAGGCGCCGCCCGAGCCGCTCGGCGAGCAGGCGCCCCACCGTCGTCTTGCCGGCGCCCATCATCCCCACGAGGACGACGTGCGATGTCACGTCAGCTGAGCCCGGAACGCCTCGGCGTTGCGTCGCAGCTCGGCCACCGAGTCCCCGCCGAACTTGCGCTGGGCCTCGGCGGCGAGGACGAGCGCCACCATCGTCTCGGCGACGACGCCCATCGCCGGCACGGCGGTGACGTCGGTGCGCTCCTTGAACGACACCGCCGGCTCCTTCGTCGCCGTGTCGACCGTCTCCAGCACGGGCACGTTGAGGGTGGCGAGAGGCTTCATCGCCGCCCGCACCGCCAGCAGCTCGCCGGTCGACATGCCGCCCTCGATGCCGCCGGCCAGCGTGGAGTCCCGGCGGTACCGGTGGTCGGCGTCGTCCCAGCGGATCGGATCGTGGGCCTCGCTCCCCCGGCGCCCGGCGACCTCGAAGCCATCGCCGATCTCGACGCCCTTCACGGCCTGGATGCTCATCACCGCCGCGGCGAGCAGGGCATCGAGCTTGCGATCCCAGTGCACGTGGCTGCCGAGACCGACGGGCACACCCTCGGCGAGGATCTCGACGACGCCGCCGAGCGAGTCGCCGTCCTTCGCCGCCGCCTTGACCTCGAGGATCATCGCCTCGGCGGCGGCCGGGTCGAAGCAACGCACCGGCGACTCGTCGACCTGTGCCAGGTCGGCCAGCGATGGGCGGGCACCCGTCGCCCGGGCGGCACCCATCTGCACGACGTGGCTGAGCACGCCGACGCCGAGCTCGGCGAGCAGCAGCTTGGCGACGGCGCCAGCCGCGACGCGAGCGGCCGTCTCCCGGGCGCTGGCCCGTTCGAGCACGTCGCGGGCATCGGTGAACCCGTACTTCTGCATGCCGGCGAGGTCGGCGTGCCCGGGACGCACCTGGGTCAGCGGTGCGGCAGTGGCGCCCGGCGCCGGCGACATCTCGGCGTGCCACTTGTCGCTGCGGAACCACTCCGTGTTGCGGATCTCGATGGCCACGGGTGAGCCGATCGTGCGGCCGTGGCGGACGCCGCCGAGCAGGATCAGTTCGTCGACCTCGAAGCGCTGGCGCGGGCCGCGGCCGTAGCCGAGACGGCGCCGGGCCAGCTCGGCTTGGATGTCCTCCACGGTGACTGCGAGGCCGGCGGGCAGGCCCTCGACGATCACGACGAGCCCCTGCCCGTGTGACTCGCCGGCCGTCAGGAATCGCAGCACGTCTCAACCGTACTGTCGAGTACGTGGTGAGGGCCTGCCCATCACCACGTACTCATCCGGCAGCACGTACTCGACTGAGCGCGGCCTCGCGCATCACGGAGGTGTCGGGGTGGAGACCGGTCCAGAGGTGCTGCTGGAGGGCGGCCTGGTGGACGAGCATGCCGAGACCGTCGACGGTGCGACAGCCTTGCTCGGTCGCAGCGTCGAGCAGCGCCGTGCGCAGCGGGTGGTACACGAGGTCGGCGACGACGTGACCGGCGTGCAGCAGCGCCGGGTCGAACGGCAGGTCGTCGCTGCCCAGCCCGACCGAGGTGGCGTTGACCACGATCGCCGCGCCGGCGAGGTCGGCGGCCGTGCCGACACGCCCGACCGGGCACAGCGCAGCGGCCTCGGCCGCGTGCGACGCCGTCCGGTTGACCACCACGATGTCGGTCGCGCCGCCACGCCCGAGGGCGTCGATGACGCTGCGCGCCGCCGCCCCTGCGCCGACCACAGCGACGCAGACGCCGTCCACGCCGACACCTGCCTCGGCCAGCGAGGCGACGAAGCCGTCGCCGTCGGTGCTGTGGCCGACGAGCGAGCCGTCGCCGGACGCCACCACCGTGTTCACCGATCGCAGTGCCGCCGCGGCAGGTGCGAGCGAGTCGACGGCCGACGCAGCGGCCTCCTTGTGCGGCGTCGTCACCGACAGCCCGGCGATCCCCAGGGCGCGCATGGCATCGATCGCCTGCGGGGTGCCACCGGGCGGCACGTCGAAGGCGACGTACACCCAGTCGAGCCCGCCGGCGGTGAAGGCGGCGTTGTGCATCGCCGGCGACAGCGAGTGCCCGACCGGCGAGCCGATCAGCGCGGCGACGTGCACGGGCAGGCGGTCAGTCGAGCAGGCCCGCCGCCCGAGCGGCATTGACATTGGCGTTGTGCTGCTCGCCCGTCACGGCGAAGGCGTGACCGCCCTCTTCGTTGGCGAGCACGTAGTAGATGTACTCGCACGCCACGTCCTCGGGGAGGTCCAGGCACAGCGGGTCACCGACGCTCGGGTTCGGCGCCGGGTTGAGCGCCGCCCGGATCGACTCCCGTCCCGGGTTGGCGATCGGTGTCGGTGGCAGCCCGGCGTTCTGGTACGTGTTCCAGAAGCCCGGCGTGTCCGCCTGCACGCTGAACGGGACCTCGTCCGGGTCGAGCCCGGCCTGCAGCGTCCCGTAGCGCACGCTGGCGTCGATCTCGAGCGGCATCCCCCTGGCGAGCCGGTTGTAGATCACGCGGGCGATCTTCGGCCGGTCCTCGTCGGTCTTGGCCTCCCGCTCGATCAGCGAGGCGATGGTCAAGATGCCGTAGGGGTCCTGCATGAACTTCTGACCCTTGGTGACGATGTCCTCCTGGTTGCCCACGCGCTCCATCTGCACGAGCATCCGCTGGATCACCTGAGCCTCGCTCTCACCGTTGGAGACCTGGTAGGTGTCGGGGAACAGCAGGCCCTCGAGCGACGACATGTCGGGCCGGCGGAACGTCGCCACCAGCGAGGGATCGGCAGCCGCAGCCATGAAGTCGGCCTCGGTCATCGTCTCCATGTCCCGGTCGAGCCGGGCGGCGATCTGCTGCACCGTGAAGCCCTCGGGGAACGTCACCTTGGTGTACGTCTCGCTGGGCGGGGTGCGCAGCCGGCCGAGCACGTTGCCCATGTGGTCGCGCCGGGCGATCTCGTAGTACCCGGGCGTGATCTCCAGGCCACCGTGGCGCTCGACGTACCAGCGGAACATCGAGGCGTCGCCGACGAAGCCCTCGGTCTCGAGTCGCTCGCTCAGGGACTGCAACGTGTCGCCCTCGGCGACGGTGAAGCTGGCCGGCGTCGGTGGCGTCGCCGGTCGGGTTGACCTGGCGGATGTACCACCAGCCGATGAGGCCGGCCACCAGCACCATCACGATGACGAGCACGAGAACGATGTAGGCGACCCACTTCACCGACCGCGTCTGCCAGCGCAAGCGCTCGACCGATCCGGCAGCCTGCGGCTCGTCCCAGGGGTCGCTCGTCCAGTCGATGGTGTCGAGGTGCTCGAGCGAGTCGATGTCGTCGATCCCACGGAACTCGTTGACGTCGCGCGCGTCGGCCGCCCGGCGTGCCTCGCGCTCGCGAGCCAGCTCTTCGGCGATGCTCATGGGCGACCGTCCAGCCATGACTGCAGGATCACTGCCGCGGCGACCTTGTCGACCTTGCCGCGGCGCTCGGTGCCGCGCACGCCCGCATCGGCCAGCGCGCGCGTGGCGGTCACCGTGGTGAACCGCTCGTCGTGCAGCTCGACGGGCACGCCCACCACGGTAGCGAGAGCGGTCACCTCGGCCCTGGCAGCCTTGGCCGCGGGCCCGTCGCCGCCGGACAGGCTGCGCGGCAATCCGACGACGACCAGCTCGGCGTCCTCGTCGCGGACGAGCTCGGCGATGCGCTCGTGGTCGGCTCGGCGCGAGCGGCCGCGAGCGATCACCGTCAGTGGCGAGGCGATCGTTCCCGACCGGTCACTGACGGCCACGCCGATGCGCTTCGAGCCGAGGTCCAGACCGAGTGCTCTCATCGAGCGGACTTGGCTGCCTCCGCGGCGATGCGCAGCGCATCGTCCAGACCAGCGGGATCCTTGCCACCGGCCGTGGCGACATCGCCCTTGCCGCCGCCTCCCCCGCCGACCGCCTTGGCGGCCTCACGGATGAGCGACGCCGCCTCGATGCCGTTACCCGGCCGGACCGCGGCGACGAGGCTGGCCCCGCCGGTCGACGACTCGCCGGCGAGCACGACGATGTCGGCCCCCGGCTGGTTGCGCACGGCGAGGGCGAGGTCGCGCAGCTCGCCGGGCGCCAGTCCGTCGACGCGGTGGACGACGACGCCGTCGACCGCGCCGGCCGCCAACTCGGCGGCCTGACCAGTCGCCAGCTTCGAGCGCAGCACCTTGATCTCGTCGTTCAGGGCGCGCACCTCGTCGAGCTTGCGCTGGACGCCACCGAGCACGTCGTCGGCGGGCGCGCCGAGCAGCCGGGCGGCATCGGCGATCACCCGCTCGTCGCGCTGCAGCAGGGCGACGCTGCCCTCGCCCGTGACCGCCTCGATGCGCCGGAGGTTGGAACCGATCGAGCCCTCGCTGACGACCTTGATCGTGCCGATGTCGCCCGTCGCCCGGACATGCGTCCCACCGCACAGCTCGACGGACGGACCGGCCTCGAGGACGCGCACGATGTCGCCGTACTTGTCGCCGAAGAAGGCGATGGCGCCCATCTCCTCGGCGTCGGCCTTGGTCGTCTCGAACGCCCGTACACCCGTGTTGGCGAGCGTCGCCGAGTTGGCGATGCGCTCGATCTCGGTGATCTGGTCGGGCGTGACCTGCTCGTAGTGGGAGAAGTCGAAGCGCAGGCGGTCGGGCGCGACGAGGGAGCCCGCCTGCTTGACATGGTCGCCGAGCACCTGGCGCAGGGCGTGGTGCAGGAGGTGGGTGGCCGTGTGGTTGCGGCGCGTCGCGTCGCGCCGCTCGGCGTCGATCGCCGCGGTGGCTTCCTGGCCGGCGGTGATCGTGCCGTCGGTGATGCGGGCGAGGTGACGGCGCAGGTTGGGCAGGGCGAACGTGGTGTCGAGCACCTCCGCCGACCCGGTGTCGGTGCTGATCGTGCCCCGGTCGCCGATCTGGCCGCCACTCTCGGCATAGAACGGCGTGCGATCGAGGAAGATCTCGACGAGGTCGTCGTCAGCGTCATGTGGCAGCACGGCCAGCACCCGCGCTGCGGCGACGTCGTCGCTGTAGCCGACGAACGGCGTCGTGCCGAACTGCTCGATCACCTCGCGGTAGGCGTCGAGGTTGGCGTCGTCGCTGCCGGTGCGCCGGGCGGCCTTGGCCCGCGCCCGCTGCTCGGCCATCTCTCGCTCGAAGCCGGCGACATCGACCGTGACGTCGCGCTCGCCGGCGATCTCCTGGGTCAGCTCGAGCGGGAAGCCGTAGGTGTCGTGCAGCACGAAGGTCGTCGATCCGGACAGCGCGTCGGTGCCGCCGGCGAGCTCGGCCTCGAGGATGGAGAGGCCGTTGCGCAGCGTCTGGCGGAAGCGCTCCTCCTCCTTGCCCAGCACGCCGACGATGAAGTCGCGCTGGCGGGCGACGTCCGGATATGCGTTGCCCATCACGTCGACGGCGACCTCGGCGAGGTCGGGCATGACGAGTTGCTCGGTGCCGAGCAGGTAGGCGTAGCGCACGGCGCGGCGGATGATGCGGCGCAGGACGAACCCACGGGCCTCGTTGGAGGGGAAGACGCCGTCGCCGACGAGCATCGCCGCCGAGCGGGCGTGCTCGGCGAGGACGCGGACGGCGAAGCTGTCACGGTCGTCGTAATCGCCGGCACGGTAGGCGCGGCCGGTGAGCGAGCACGCCCGGTCGATCAGCGGCGCCATCAGGTCGGTCTCCCAGACGGCATCGACGCCCTGGAGGAGGCAGAGGATCCGCTCGAGCCCGGCGCCCGTGTCGATCTGCGGCGTGGGCAGCGGCGTGCGCGAGCCGTCCGGCGCCTGGTCGTACTGCATGAAGACCAGGTTCCAGAACTCCATGAAGCGGTCGCCGTGGGGATCGTGGAGCGGTCCGCCCTCGGGGCCGAACGCCGGGCCACGGTCGATGTGCAGCTCGCTGCACGGACCGCAGGGGCCGGTGTCGCCCATCTGCCAGAAGTTGTCCTTGTCGCCGAGGCGCTGGATGCGCTCCATCGGCACGCCGACGACCTCGTGCCAGATCTTCTCGGCTTCCTCGTCGCTGTCGTGGACGGTGATCCAGATGCGGTCGCCGTCGAAGCCCCACTCCTCGGTCACCAGCTCCCAGCTGTAGGGGATCGCCAGCTCCTTGAAGTACTCGCCGAAGCTGAAGTTGCCCATCATCTCGAAGAACACGAGGTGGCGCTTGGTGCGCCCGACGTCGTCGAGGTCGTTGTGCTTGCCGCCGGCGCGGACGCACTTCTGCGAGCTCACCGCGGTCGGAAAGGGCGGCGCCTCGTCGCCGACGAAGTAGGGCTTGAACGGCACCATGCCGGCGACGTTGAACAGCACCGTGGGGTCGTGTGGGATCAGGCTCGCCGACGGCACCGCCGCATGGCCACGCTCGACGAAGAAGTCGAGGAACGACTGGCGGAGCTCGTCGGCGGTGCGCGGCGGGGTACCCATGACTCCTGGTGAGCCTACCGGCGGGCTCTCTGGGGCTCTCGCTAGGTTGGTCCGGTGCCAGACGACCTGCACGAGTGGATCAGCTTCGACGACCCCGACGAGCAGCGCACCTGGGTGTTCGACGCCACGTTCCTGCGCTCGAACTATCGCTGCATCTACGGCGTCGGGTGCCTCGGCATCCTCGACGCCCCGGCGCCCGAGTTGGCGCAGGGCTGCTGCAGCCACGGCGCCCACTTCGTCGACGAGGACGACGTCGCCGGAGTCGTCAAGGCGTTCGTCCGCCTGCGCCCGGAGCAGATGCAGTTCCACGCCAAGGCCCGGCGGGGCGGGTTCCTGCGGCCTGGCGAGCCGGGCGAAGACGGCGCCCCGGTGACCGTGACTCGCCTGGTCGACGACGCCTGCATCTTCCTCAACCGCCCCGGTTTCGCTGGCGGCATCGGCTGTGCCCTGCACATCGGCGCCCTGGAGGCCGGCGAGCGACCGCTGGACTGGAAGCCGGGCGTGTGCTGGCAGGTGCCGATCCGGCTCGAGCACAGCACCGACGAGAACGGCCACCTGACATCACGGCTGCGCGACTGGAAGCGGCGCGACTGGGGCGAGGGCGGGGCCGAGTTCCACTGGTGGTGCACCGAGTCGCCCGACGCCTTCGTCGGCGACGAACCGGTCTACCGGTCCTCCCGCGACGAGATCATCGAGCTGGTCGGCCAGCGCATCTACGACACGCTCGTCGAGCAGCTGGAGCGGCCCGGTTGGGTCCCTCTGCCACATCCTGCGTTGAAGGTGCGCCGGCGCAGCGGCTACTCCTCTTCGGCGGCTTCCTCGTCGTCGAACTCGACGCCGTACTTCTCGGCCAGGGCGGTGTAGTCGTCGTCCTCATCGCGCTCGGTGGTGGTCGTGGACTCCCGACGGTCCCCGAACCCCAGATCGAAGGCCGCGGGGCCCGATTGCTTCAGCTTGCGCGCCTCTTCGAAGCGGCGATGACGACCCTTCTTCACGGAAGGCTCCCAGGGCTAGCGAGTTGACATTGGGGCCAGCCTACCTGCCGGATCCTCCTGCCGACTGCATCGCGTCCCCGTCGGCGGCGACGTCGATGAGGCGCAGGCTGCCCTTGCCGTCGAACGTCAGTGCGGCATGACCGTCCATCAGCCGGGTGATCCCGTCGCCCACCAGCTCGGCGCGCCACCCGTGGGCGAGGCGGGCGTCGGCGTTGCCACGGATGACGGCCAGCAGATCGGCGCGCGTGGCGAGCAGGGCGGTGTCGATGCGGGCGTCGCGGGCGACCTGGCTGACCCACGCCGACACCAGCGTGACGGCCGGCCGCTTGCTGCGGTCGAGCTCGTCGACGGCGTCGGGCACGATCGGCGGTCGGGCTTCCTTGCCGGAGGCGACCGCGGCGAGCAGGTCGCGCCCGAGACGGCCGCGCCGGTGCCGCTCGTCGACGCCGCGGGCCTGGGCGAGCTCGTCGAGCGTCGCTGGCTGGCGCTGGGCGATGCCGAGGATGGCCAGGTCGGGCAGCACCTGGCGCACCGGGGTGTCGGTCGCTGCGGCCTCCCGCTCGCGCCACGCCGCCACGGCTTGAGCGACGGCCCGCGCCTTCGACCGCAGCGAGCGGGCATCCTTCAGCTTCAGCCAGGCCATCTCCGGGTCGATCGCCCCGGTCGGCCGGCAGCGCAGCTCCTCGCACGCATCCTCCGCCCACGCCAGCCGGCCGAGCTCGGCCAGCTCGGCGACGAGCCGGTCGTGCAGGTCGAGCAGCGACGCCACATCGGCGGCGGCGTACTCGCACTGGGCGTCGGTGAGCGGCCGGCGCAACCAGTCCGTCAGCCGGTCGCCCTTCGGCGGCGAGATCCCCAGCTCACCCTGCAGCAGGGAGGTCAGCGATGGCGTGCCATAGCCGACGAAACCGGCCGCGACCTGGGTGTCGAACAGCCGCTGCGGGATCGCCCCCATGGCGTGGGTCAACACGTCGAGATCCTGCTGGGCGGCGTGGGCGACGACCAGCGCCGGTGACGCGAACAGACGCCGCAGCGGCGCCGGGTCGAGGGCCTGGGGGTCGACGAGGACGAGCCCGTCGGGCCAGGCGAGCTGGATCAGGGCGAGCCGCGGGAAGTACGTCTTCTCCCGGTGGAACTCGGTGTCGAGGGCGTACCGCGGCTGCGCCGACAGGACGTCGACCAGGTCATCGAGCTCGGCCGCATCATCGACCCATCGGTAGTTCATCGGTGCATCTCGCCGACGCGAGTGAGGGAGCGCCAGCGAGCGAACGGCCAGCCCCGGCCTGCGTGGCCGGGGAACGCTGTCATGAGGGCGATTCCCCGGCCACCGTCTCGCGGCCGGAGGCGATCCACCCCTTCGTGCCACCGTCGACGTTGACCGTCGGCAGCCCGGTCTGGGCCTCGGCGAGCTCGGCGGCCCGCCGGCTGCGGCCACCGGAGCCGCAGATCATGTACGTCGGGCCGCTGGCGTCGAGCTGGTCGAGGTGGTCGGTCAGCGTGCCGAGGGGGATGGAGATGGCGCCGGGGACGTGCCCGGACGTGTACTCGTCTGGCTCCCTGACGTCGATCAGCCGCACGCCCTCGGGCAACCGCTGGGCCAGCTCGTCGACGTCGATCTCGATCACGGGGCCAATGTACCGAGCAGGGCTTCCGCCTCCGACAGCTCGGCCGGTGTGTTGACGTTGCGCACCGCCGCCTCCTCGACGGTGATCTCCACCGCGCGCAGGCCGGCAACGAGCTCGTGCAGCGACCGCGCGCCGGCGGCCCAGAGGCGTTCGACGTCCGCTCGCGCAGTTCCCGACCACCAGGCGAGCGCCGGTTGTGGCCGGTCCGTGGCGGCGACGACGACGTCCACGTCGCCGGCCGCGGCCGCGATCAGCGCACGCACGGTGCCGGCGTCGAGCAGCGGCATGTCACAGGCGACCACCACGACGTCGTCGTCGGTGGCGGCGAGCGCGGTGAGGACGCCGCCGGCCGGTCCCTCGTCGGGGTGCTGGTCAGGCAAACATGGGCGGTCGAAGCGCGCCAGCAGCGCCGTGTCGCCGCCGACGAAGACGACCGGTCGACATCCACCAGTGGCGAGCGCCCGCGCCACCCGTTCGGCCATCGCCACCCCGCCGATCTCGACGAACGCCTTGTCCGTCCCCATCCGCCGGCTCGACCCCCCGCACAGCACCGCGCCCGCCGTCACGGGACGCCCCCGCATCTGGGCGGGATTCCTGCCAACTCGCCATCTGGGCGGGATTCGTGCCGGATTCCGGGACAGATCCCGCCCAGAACGCCGGCGCGCGCCGGTCCTCACGGGTCGAGTTGGGCGAGGAACGTGGCGACCCGCTCGGCCTCGTCGTGCTCGCCGATCGCCGCGGCCATGTCGCCCAGGCCCGTGAGCGCACGCAGGAACCCCTGGTTCGTCGGCTCCGACCAGCGCACGTAGCCCGAACCGCGCCATCCGTTCGCCCGCAGCGCGTCGAGTCCGCGGTGGTAGCCGACGCGGTAGTAGGCGTAGCGCTCGACGTCGTCGCGGCCGAGGTCGCCGAGCTCGGCCCAGGCGTCGAGGTAGCGCGGGTAAAGACGGGCGACGGCGGCGACCGCGTCTCGTCGCTCGCCCTCATCGGCCGCCAAGGCTTGCGCCAGCTCGGCCTGGGCGTCGGGCTCCGCCGGCGGCAGCACGGTCGTCGGCAATCCCTGGGACATCGTGATCGGCCGCTCGTCGCTCATCACCACGAGGGTACGCGCCTCGCAGCCGCCGATCCCCTACCGTCTCGGCGGTGCTGGCACTCGAGCTGGAGGCGGTGCGTGACGTCTCCCTCGCCATCGTTGGTGGCGCTGCCGTCATCGCCCTCGTCCTGGCCTGGCTGGCCAAGGCCGTGGTCTCCAAGCTGCTCGCCGTCGCCGCCCTCGCCGCGGTCGGCGCCGTCGTGTGGTGGCAGCGGGCGGACGTCCAGTCATGTGCCGATCAGGTCGTCGGCACGCTCACGCCCGGCGCCACCGACGACGCCACCTGCCGGTTCTTCGGGCAGGACGTCACGATCCTCGGTTGATCAGGGCGGCGATCTCGGCGGCGACGGCGTCGGGATGGGTGTTCGGGCCGAAGTGGCGGGCGCCGTCGATGTCGACGACCCGGCAGTCCGCCAGCACCTCGCCGAGGTAGCGGGTGGACGCGGCGTGGTGCGCCGCGCCGAGCGTGCCGTGCATCGCGACGACCGGCACGCCGATGCGCGACGGCTCCCACGGGGCGTGCGACCGCAGGTCGGTCAGCTCCCCCACCATTGCCGCCCCCTCGGCCCGCCGGGCCACGCGGGTCGACTCCGGGAGCCGGTGCCATCGCTCGTCGCCGAGCAGCCGGCGCATGAACCGCTCGGCCGCCTCGGCGGGTTCGCCCCTGGTCGCCAGGGCGTCGGCGCCGGCCGTCGACCCCGGCCACCAGTCGAGCCACGACAGCGGCGTCTCGAACACGCCGACGGCCTGCACCAGCTCGGGGTGACGGTCGGCGAGGCCGAGGGCGACGTTGCCGCCGTAGGAGTGGCCGAACACGACTGCCGGTCGGCCGTCGAGCAAGCCGGCGAGGTCGGCGACCTGCTCTCCCATCGTGAACGGACCGTCGTGGGGTCGCGAGCGGCCGTAGCCGCGCCGGTCGTAGCGCAGCACGCGGTGCGTCGCGTCCAAGCGCCGCGACAGCTTGAGCAACCCGGCCGAGCGGTCCATCGACCCGTGGACCAGCACGACGAACTGCGCCCCGTCGGGTCCGACTTCCTCTGCCCAGAGGCTCACTCGACCCGGACCACGCGCAGGATGTCGGTCGCTGCGCCGCTGACCCGGTCGGGTGCGCCGGCGAGGACGAGCACGATGTCACCGTGCTCGACGAACCCGCCGGCCAGCGCCGTCTCGATGGCGAACCACACCATCTCGTCGCTGCTGCGGTACTCCTCGACGTGCACGGACTCGACACCCCACGTGAGGCTGAGGGCGCGCACGGTCCGCGGGTCCGGTGAGAGCCCGACCATGCGGGCGAACGGGCGGAACCGGGCCATCGCTCGCGCCGTCCGCCCACTGCGCGTGCAGCACAGGATGGCGGTGGCGCCGGCGTCGATCGCCGCCTGCCACGCGGCGTGCGAGACCGCCGCCGTGATGTTGTCGGAGGGGTCACCGTCCCACCCGCGCTGGGCCGCGGCGAGCCGCTCGGCCCACTGGCGGTAGCTGGCTTCGCTCTCGGCGCGCTCGGCGATCCGGCTCATCGTCGCCACGACCGTGACCGGGTGATCGCCGATCGCGGTCTCGCCCGAGAGCATGACGGCGTCGGTCCCGTCGAAGACGGCGTTGGCCACGTCGCTGACCTCGGCACGTGTCGGCGCCGCGGCGTGGAGCATCGACTCGAGCATCTGGGTCGCCGTGATCACCGGCTTGCCGATGGCCACGCAGTGACGGATGATGCGCTTCTGCAGGTGCGGGACGTCCTCGAGTGGGCAGTCGATGCCGAGATCGCCGCGGGCGACCATGACGGCGTCGGCGGCGCCGGCGATGCCCGACAGATCGGCGAGCGCCGAGGCGGTCTCGATCTTGGCGACGATGCCGGCGCGGTCACCGACGATCTCGCGTAGCGCGGCCACGTCGGCCGCGCGCCGCACGAACGACAGGGCGACGAACTCGACACCTGCGCCGGCGATGGCGTCCGCCAGGACGAGGTCGCGATCTGTCGGCGCGTACATCTGCAATCGCTCGCACGAGAGGTGCACCCCCGGCGAGCCCTGCGTACGGCCGCCGCTCTGCACCTCGGCGACGATGGCGGCCGGCTCGGTCGCCGTCACGAGCAGGGTGATGTCGCCGTCGCCGATGACGATGCGGTCGCCGGCGTCGACGTCGTCGAGCAACGTCGGGTAGTCGACGGAGATCACGCTCGAGGTGCTCGGACTGTCACCCGGCACGAAGCGCACGGTCGAGGCCGGCACCAGGTCGGCGCCGTCGCCGGCGAACCTGCCGGCTCGCAGCTTGGGACCCGGCAGGTCGGCCAGGACGGCGATCGGTCGCTCCGTGCGTTCGGCAATGGTGCGGACCGTGGTCAGGCGATCGAGGTGCTCGTCGATCGTGCCGTGGCTGAGGTTGAGGCGGACGACATCGACGCCGGCGCGCACCATCGACTCGAGCACCGCCGGGTCCTGGGATGCCGGACCGAGCGTGGCAACGATCTTCGTCCGGCGCGCCATTCCTGCTTATCTAGTCGATCGATGGCGACGGTGCTCGATGACGGCGACCCGACGGCATCGCTGCGCGCCCACCTCGACGCCTCACCGTCGCCGTGGCATGCCGTGCGCACGTCCGCCGACCGGCTCCTCGGAGCGGGCTTCATCGAGCTCGACGAGCGCCAGCCGTGGGACGAGCCGCCTGACAGCGGGTTCGTGGTGCGCGGCGGCGCGCTGATCGCGTGGCGACGCCCTGCCGGCACCGGCGCGCTGCCGTTGCGCATCGTCGGGGCGCACACCGATTCGCCCGGTCTGCGCGTCAAGCCGAACCCCGACGCCGCCACCGCAGGCTGGCGCCAGCTCGGCGTGGAGATCTACGGCGGCGTGCTGCTCAACAGCTGGCTCGACCGCGACCTCGGTGTCGCCGGCCGTCTCGTGCTCGCCGACGGCTCGCAGATCCTCGTCGACGTGGCCGAGCCGATCGCTCGCGTGCCGCAACTGGCGATCCACCTCGACCGTGACGTCAACGAGCGCGGCCTCGTGCTCGACCGCCAGGCCCACATGTCGCCGGTGTGGGCGACATCGCTGGACGAACCGTTCTCGTCGTGGATCGCCGAGCGGGCGGGCACGGCGGAAGCTGCAGCGTGGGAGTTGTGCCTCTACGACGTGCAGCCGGCAGCGGTGCTCGGCGCCGATCGCTCGCTCGTCGCCAGTGGCCGGCTGGACAACCTGGCGTCGTGCTGGGCGGCGACCAGCGCCATCGCTGACGCCGACGTGACGGAGCACGTGGCGATGATCGCCCTGTTCGATCACGAAGAGGTCGGCTCGGCGAGCACGACCGGTGCGTCCGGCCCGATCCTCGGCACGGTCATCGAGCGCCTGCACGACTGCCTGGGTGTCTCGGGCGACGACGCCCATCGGGTGCTCGCGTCGTCGACCTGCGTGTCGGCGGACAACGCCCATGCCGTGCACCCGAACTACGTCGAGCGCCATGATCCGTGGCACGCGCCGATCGTCAACCGCGGCCCCGCCATCAAGGTCAACGCCAACCAGCGCTACGCCACATCGGCCGACACGGCGGTGCTGTTCCAGCGGGCATGCGACGCGGCCGGCGTTCCGTACCAGACGTTCGTGTCGCGCAACAACGTGCCGTGCGGCTCGACGATCGGACCGCTCACCGCCACGCGGCTCGGGATCGCCACTGTCGACGTGGGGATCCCGCAGCTGTCGATGCACTCGGCACGCGAGGTCTGCGGCGCCGAGGATCCGGTGTCGCTCGCCGCGGCCCTGACGGCCTACCTGTCGGGCTGAGCCGGCCCGTAGACGCGTTCCTGGGCGGCGTCGAACAGCTCCTGCAGGGTGGCGTGCAGTTCGGCGGTGACGTCGCGCACGGCCGCTCGAGGGACGCGGCTGCCGCCCTCCCAGCGAGGGGCGGTGATGGCCGGACCGATGATGACGTGCACCTTGTGTGGGTGGATGAAGCGTGCGCCCTTGGGCATGACGGCCTCCGACCCGCCGATGCCGACGGGGATGATCGGCACGCCGGCCTTGAGGGCCACGTAGGCGGCACCGTCGAACAGCGGCTGCACCGTGGGGCCGAACTTGCGCTCCCCCTCGGGGAACAGCACGAGCGGCTCCCCCGCCTTGAGCACGGCGATGCAGCGCTGCAGCGCCTCCCGGTCAGCAGTCCCCCGGGACACGGGGAAGCCACCGAGCGATGACCAGAACCACGACAGTGCCCGGCCCTTCCACAGCGAGTCCTTGCCCATGAAGCGCATCCGTCGCCGCGTGAGGCACGAGGCGATCGGGGTGTCCATGTTCGACCGGTGGATCGGGGCGAGCACGAAGGCGCCGGTCGCCGGGATGTGCTGGCGGCCCTCGATGCCCGTCCGCGTCCACAGCCGGGTGAACCCGGCCACGAACGCCCTGACGACGGAGTACAGGGCGCGGCTCGCCGGCCCCTGCCCGGCGAGGAACGTGTCGACCTTGGTCACTGCGGCTCCCAACTCGATCCAGTCGAGTACGTGCGTCCATCCGAGTGCGTGGTGTCGGCCAGGCCGGCAGCACGTACTCGAACGGCAGCAAATACTCGGGTGATCACGGCAGCAGCTCGAGGACGAGGTCGACGACCTCGTCGATGGTGAGGCCGGTGGTGTCGACGACGGCGGCGCCATCGGCAGCGCGCAGCGGGCCGTCGACGCGGTTCATGTCACGGCGGTCGCGCTCGGCGATCGACGTGGCGACCTCGTCGACGTCGCCGCCGATCTCTCGGACGCGGCGTTCGGCGCGGGTGCGCGGGTTGGCCGTGATGAACAGCTTCAACGCGGCGTCGGGGAACACGACGGTCCCGATGTCCCGGCCCTCGATCACGCCACCACCGTGCTCATCGGCCCATTGTCGTTGACGCGCCCGCAGCTCCTCACGCACCGGGGTGTTGGCGGCGACGGCGCTCACCGCCTCGGTGACGTCGCGGCCGCGGATGGCGAGCGTGGCATCGACACCGTCCACCAGCACGCCGTCGTCGGAGACAGACAGGTCCATCGCCCGCGCCAGGTCGGCGACGGCGTCGTCGTCGGTGACCGGGATGCCGTGGCGCAGCGCGGCGAAGGCGACGGCGCGATACATCGCACCGGTGTCGAGGTAGTCGAGCCCGAGCCGCTGGGCGACCGCCCTGCCGACGGTGCTCTTGCCGGCGCCGGCGGGGCCGTCGATGGCGATGACGGTGCTCACCAGCTGGTCTGGAGGGGCCGGCCCTCGTCGTAGCCGGCGCCGCTCTGGACCCCGACCACCGCCCGGTCGTGCAGCTCGACGAGGTTGGATGCACCGGCATAGGTGCACGCCGAGCGCACGCCGGCGACGATCTGGTCGAGGAGGTCCTCGACGCCGGGCCGCTCGGGGTCGAGGTACATGCGCGACGTGCTGATGCCCTCCTCGAACAGCTCCTTGCGGGCGCGTTCGAAGGCGCTCTCGGTCTGCGTGCGGTGCTTCACCGCTCGGTTGGAGGCCATCCCGAAGCTCTCCTTGTACAACCGCCCGTCGAGGTCGCGCATGGTGTCCGCCGCCGACTCGTACGTGCCGGCGAGCAGCGAGCCGAACATCACGTTGGCCGCCCCGGCGGCGAGGGCGAGGGCGACGTCGCGAGGCCAGCGCACGCCGCCGTCGGCCCACACGTGGCGGCCGAGGCGCCGGGCCTCGTCGGCGCACTCGACGACGGCGGAGAACTGCGGCCGCCCGACGCCGGTCATCATGCGCGTGGTGCACATCGCCCCGGGGCCGACACCGACCTTGACGACGTCGGCGCCGGCTTCGACGAGCTGGCGGGTGCCCTGGGCGGTGACCACGTTGCCGGCGACGATCGGGAGATCGCCCGCGACGGCGCGCACCGCCTCGACGGCGCGCAGCATCCGGGTCTGGTGGCCGTGGGCGGTGTCGATGACGAGCACGTCGACGCCGAGCTCGACGAGCGCCTTGGCCTTGGTGTCGGGGTCGCCGTTGATGCCGACGGCGACGGCGGTGATCAGCCGGCCGTCGGCGTCCAGCGCCGGCCGGTACGTCGTCGAGCGCAGCGTTCCCTTGCGCGTGACCACACCGACGAGACGGCCGTCGGCGTCGACGACCGGCTCCATCGAGCGACGGTTCGTCGTCAGCATCTCGAACGCCGCCCGGGCGTCGGTGCCGTCGGGCACCGTCACCAACTCACGGGACATCACGTTCTGCAACTGGGTGAAGCGGTCGAAGCCGGCGGCGTCGTGCTCCGTGAACACGCCGAGCGGCCGATTGCCCTCGTCGACGACGACGACCGCTCCGTGCGCCCGCTTGTGCACGAGACCGAGGGCGTCACCGATCGTGTGCTGCGGGGACAGCGTGATGGGCGTCTCGTAGATCGGGTGGCACGACTTGACGTACTCGATCACCGAGCCGACCACGTCGAGGGGGATGTCCTGGGGCAGCACGGTGATCCCGCCACGGCGAGCGACGGTCTCGGCCATCCGCCGGCCGGCGACCGCGGTCATGTTGCTGACCGCAACGGGCAGGTGCGTGCCGATGCCGTCGGATGTCGTCAGGTCGACGTCGAGGCGCGAACCGACGGCCGACAGGCTGGGCACCATGAACACGTCGTTGTACGTGAGGTCGTGGCCGGGATCGGGATTGAGCAAGCGCATAGGGGCCGATCAAGGTTATCTACGCTCGGTGAGTGGCCGATGAGACGCCGGTGCTGCTGGTCCACGGGTGGGGCGGCTCGTTCGAGGCGACGTGGCAGCGCAGCGGGTTCACCGAGTTGCTCGCCGACGCCGGCCGTCCGGTCATCGGCGTCGACCTGCTCGGTCACGGCGAGGCGCCGAAGCCGCACGACCCGGCGGAATACGTCGACCTCACGGCGCGGGTCGAGGAGGTCCTGCCCGACGCGCCCGTGGACGCGGTGGCGTTCTCACTGGGTGCGCTGACGACGCTGCGCCTCGCGACCAGGGCCCCGGAGCGATTCCGGCGGATCGTCGTCGCCGGCATCGGGCGCAACGTCTTCGAGCGCGACGACGAGCAGCGCGAGCGAATCCTCGCCGGCGTCGAGGGGCGCGCCGAGCCCGACGACAACCTCGCTCGGCTGTTCGGCCAGTACGCCACCCAACCGGGCAACGACGCCGCTGCCCTGGCGGCCGTGCTGCGCCGGGTGGACGATGCACCGCTGACAGCCGAGTCGCTCGCCGCGGTCACGTGCCCCGTGCTCGTGGTGCTCGGCGACCGCGACTTCGCCGGTCCCGGTGACGCGCTCGTCGAGGCACTCCCCGACGCCAGGTTGGTGTCCCTCCGCAACGTCGACCACTTCGCGACGCCGGAGTCGTTCGGCTTCATCGACGCCGCCTTGGAGTTCCTCGACGCCGTCCCGGCATGACGCTCGTCACCAGCGACGTCGGCGTCGCCGTCGAGCTGCTGCGTCGCGGTGGGCTGGTCGCGATTCCGACAGAGACCGTCTACGGGCTCGGCGCCAACGCCGAGGACGATGCCGCCGTCGCGCGCATCTTCGAGGTCAAGGGCCGGCCGGCAGGCCACCCGCTGATCGTCCACATCCTCCCGGAGTGGCTCGACGAATGGGCCGCCGACGTGCCGCCCGCAGCGGTCGTGCTCGCCGGCGCGTGCTGGCCCGGCCCGCTGACGCTCCTGCTCGCCCGGTCGGCCCGGGTGCCCGACGTCGTCACGGGCGGGCGCGACAGCGTCGGGTTGCGGGCGCCGGCACACCTACTGACCGAGGAGCTGCTGCGGCTGTCGGGGCTGGCGATCGCCGCACCCTCCGCCAACCGCTTCGGGCGGGTCAGCCCGACGACCGCCGACCACGTCGTCGCGGACCTCGGTCCCTACCTCGACCGGCGCCGTGACGTCGTGCTCGACGGCGGGGCCAGCCCGGTCGGCGTCGAGAGCACGATCGTCGACTGCACGGTGGATCCGCCGCAACTGCTGCGCCCTGGCGGGATACCTGGCGACGACGTCGAGCGCTTGCTCGACACGGAGCTCGCTGCCGCCAGCGGACCGTCACGTGCGGCGGGGATGCTGGCGGCGCACTACGCGCCCAGCGCCGAGGTCGTGCTCGTCCCCGACCGAACATCGGCCGACGCGGCGGTGGCGGGCATCGAGCGCGAGGGCCTCCGTGTCGCCGTGATCGACCACCGCGATCTCGTCGAGTACGCGCGGCAGCTCTACGCCGACCTCCGCGCCGCCGATGCCGCCGGCGCCGACCGCATCGTCGCCGTGCTCCCCCCGCCGCAGGGCCTCGGCCACGCCATCCGCGATCGCCTCACCAAGGCGTCCCATCCGAGTGCTGGGTGACCGGACGCCGGTCCTCCAGCACTCCGACGGCGTCAAACACTCGGATGGTCGGGGCGGCCGAGGGTGTTGAGGTCGGCGACCCACGCGTCGCGGACGGTGTCGAGGTCGGGGACGGGGCGGCCGTCGAGGCTGGCCAGCGTGAGGGCGACGGTGCTGGCGCCGGCGTCGGGGACGAGGTCGAGGCGGCACCAGCAGCCGAACGGCTCGCCGAGGGCGACGTCGAGCTGGTACGGCGGCTCGTCGGCGATCACGTCGCCCAGCCACGTCCCGACGATCAGCAGCGCCTCGAACGCCTCCGCCGGCAGCGCCTCGATGGTGAACGAGGCGACGTCGTGGGCGACTCCTCCACCCGTCCGCGGCACGCGACGGCGGAGGTCGGGGTGCCGGCTGGCGGCGCCAGGCTCGCTGACCGAGGCGGGCGATGGCGTCGTCGAAGGCGGCGTTGAGCCGGCGCATCCCCTCGGTGCTCCCGCCGGCGTGGTCCGGGTGGAGGTCCTTGGCCAGCCGCCGCCGAGCGGCGCGCAGCTCGTCCTCATCGGCACCCGGCTCGACCCCGAGGAGTGAGTACGGGTCGTCAGCCATCGGCCCGGTCGCCCAGCCACGTCGCCGCGCGGCCCCACCGGCCGTCGTGGACCAGTTGGCTGAGCGGCTTGCGGCGCAGCGGCCCGTGGTGTCCGGCCGGCACGCCGAGCGTGATGCACGCCGACAGGGCGACGTCGTCAGGCAGCGAGAGCATCGCCCGCAGCTCCGCCTCGACGGCCTGGTGCCACATCGTCAGCGCGCCGCCGTAGCCCAGCGCACGGGCGGCGAGGAGCAGGTTCTGGCACGCCGGGTAGACCGATGCACCCTCGTACGGGTTGGCCGCGCGGTACCGCTCCAGGCCGACCAGCACGATCACCGGCACCTGTTCGAGGTGGTCGACGAAGTGCTGCATCGCCGCCTGCATCCGCCCGCGAGGCGACCCCGGATCAGGTGCACCGGCACGGTCGAGGTCGGCCTGCTTGGTCGTCCACGACTGGCGGAACGACTGCCCCAGCAGCGCCCGCGCCGCCGCGGACTCCTCGTCGTCGCGGCGCAGGACGATGAAGCGGAACGGTTGGCGGTTGGTCCCCGACGGTGCCCGCGCGGCGTGCCACAGGATCTCGGCGAGGTCCGCCTCGGGCACGGCGGCGTCGGTGTACCGGCGGATCGCCCGCGTCGTCGCCAGCCCCTCGAGCAGGCCGACGGTCATCGACCGGTGAAGGTGGCCGGCCGCTTCTCGAGGAAGGCGGCGACGCCCTTCACGGAAGTCCGCCGTCCCGAGCAGCGGGAGCAGTTGCAGGTACACGTGGTGGATGTGCTGCTCGAACGTCTCGGTCTCCGCCGCCCGCATCATCCGCTTGATCGCCCGCACCGCCAGCGGGGCGTTGGCGGCGATCTCGGCGGCCAGTTCGGCCGTGAAGCCGGCGAACTCCTCGTCGGGCACGACGTGGTTGACGATGCCCAGCTCGCACGCCTCCGCGGCGGTCAGCGTGCGGCCGCGGAAGGAGATCTCCGCCGCCTTGGCGTAGCCGATCATCCGCGGCAGCAGCCACGTGCCGCCGCTCTCGGGCAGGATGCCGCGCTTGGCGAAGCCCGGGTTCAACTTGGCCGAGGCCGCGGCGACCCGGATGTCACAGCCGAGGGCGAGGTCGAGGCCGTAGCCGGCCGCGCCACCGTTCAGCGCGCAGACCGTCGGCGTGTCGAGCTGGTGCAGCACCACGGGCGGTGCGCTCTGCACGTCGATCTCGGCGCCACCTGCGCCCGGCGAGCCGAGGTTGCCGAGACCACCGTCGGTCGTCCGTGCCTGGGCGGCGAGGTCGAGCCCGGCGCAGAACGCCCGTCCCGCGCCGGTCAACACGACGCAGCGGACGTCACGATCACGGTCGGCCTCGGCGAGGTGCCGGGAGATGGCCGCCAGCATCGGCCCGGAGATCGTGTTCATCCGCTCCGGCGCGTCGAGCGTGATCGTGGCGACGTGGTCGGCGACCTCGTAGCGGACCTCGTGGACTGCTTGGACGGCGTCGGCGCTCATCCGGCGAAACGTACCGGCACCCGGTCGCCGGCCGGCACGATCACGCTGCGACTCGTCGACAGCACGAGCCACACGGTCGTCGCCCACAGCGCCGTCGCCCCGGCGACGTGCAGACCGACGAGGAGCGCCGGCACGTCGCTGAAGTACTGCACGTAACCGAGGGCCGCCTGCAGCAGGGCGACGAAGATCCACGACGAGATGACACCCTGCATCGCCGAGCGCTCATCGACATGGCGGTGGACACGAGCGGCCAGGGCCACGGCGATCAGGAGGGCGACGAGCACGAGCCCACCGTGCACCCGCGCCGCACCGGCGATGTCGACGTCGAAGCGCTGCACGTCCTCGTCACCGGCGTGGGGACCGGCCCCCGTGACCACCGTCCCGGCGACGATCGCCGCGCCGGTGGCCGCCCCCAGGGCCCACGCCAGCCGGCGGGTGGCCACCGACACCACTGCCGCCCGCCGCCCGCCATCCGGCTCGCCGGCGCGCCGCACCAGCACCACCGCGTTGGCGACGAGCACGAGCGACAGCGAGCATGTGCCCCTGCACCGCCAGCGGGTGCAGGTCGACGAGCACGGTGATCCCGCCCAGGACGATCTGTCCGAGCACACCAGCCACGAGGCCGACGGAGAGCCACACCAGATCCCGGCGGCGAGGGTCGCGCCACAGCGAGCCGAGGACGGCCAGGATCACCGCCACCGCGACCAGGCCGGTGAACAGGCGATTGACCTGCTCGATCGCGGCGTGCGACGAGGAGACGTCGACGAGCGCGCTCGTCGTTGCAGTTGGGCCAGTCGTCGCAGCCGAGGCCCGATCCGGTCAGCCGGACGGCGGCGCCGGTGACGACGATGGTGATCAGCAGTCCCAGCGCGGCGATGGTGATCAGCCGGTAGCGCCGAGGCGAGATCCGCACGGCGTGGAGGTTACGAGCTACGGTACCGACGCGTCCGGGGGGCGGCACGCAGCTGGCGAGACGAGGGGACGATCAGGTGATGGAGGAGGAGCGTTGATCCGCAGACTGCTGTGCGCCACCGCGGCAGCCGGCATCATCGCTCTCGCTGCGGCGCCGGATGTCGTGAGCGCCCAGGAGGGTGGCAACGAGCTCATCCGCGGCAACGTGCGCAACGAGGTCGAGGAGGATGGCGAGGTCACCCGCGTCCCGGTCGAGGGCGTCGAGCTCACCGTCGTCGATTCCACCGGCGCCGAGGTCGGCACGGCGGCCACCGACGCCGACGGTCGCTTCGAGATCGAGCTTCCCGGACCCGGCAACTACACCGTGCGCCTCGACGAGGACACGCTCCCCGACGACGTCGAGCTGCGTGACGAGGCGCAGGCCGAGCTGGCCGTGAACATCCGTCCCAACGAGCGGCAGGTCCTCAACTACTTCCTCGGCGAGTCGCAACGGCAGACGGACAGCCGGTGGGACCGGCTGCCGCAGACGATCGCCAACGGCATCAAGTTCGGGCTGATCATCGCCATCACCGCCGTCGGCCTGTCGCTCATCTACGGCACCACCGGCCTGTCCAACTTCAGCCACGGCGAGCTCGTGACGCTCGGGGCCATCGTCGCCTGGTGGATGAACCAGAGCGTCGGCCTGCACATCCTCGTCGCCGCGCCGATCGGCGTCGCTCGCCGCGGCCGTCGCCGGGTTCCTGATGGAGTCGGGCATCTGGCGACCGTTGCGCCGCAGGGGCACGAGCCTGACGTCGATGATGATCGTGTCGATCGGCGTCGGCCTGGCCGCCCGCTACCTCTACCTGTACACCTTCGGTGGCCGCTCACGGGCCTACCGGGAGTACGCCGTGCAGTCCGCGCTCGACATCGGTCCGTTCTCGCTCACCAAGCGTGACCTCATCTCGATGGCCATCTGCGTGCTCGTGCTGCTGGCCGTCGCCCTGTTCCTCCAGCGCAGCCGCCAGGGCAAGGCGATCCGCGCCGTGTCCGACAACCCCGAGCTGTCGTCGGCGACGGGCATCAACACGAACAGGGTGATCCTCCTCGTCTGGGTCGCCGGCGGGGCGCTGGCCGGACTCGGCGGGGTCCTGCTCGGCCTCGACGAGCAGGTGCGCTGGAACATGGGCTTCACGCTGCTGCTGCTGATGTTCGCCGCCATCACCGTCGGCGGTCTCGGCAACCCCTACGGCGCCCTCGTCGGCGCGCTCCTCGTCGGTCTCGCCGTCGAGCTGTGGACGTGGATCTTCCCGGGCGCCGTCGAGCTGAAGAACACCGGCGCCCTGATCACCCTCATCGTCGTCTTGCTCGTGCGGCCCCAGGGCCTGCTCGGGCGGAAGGAGCGTGTCGGCTGATGCAGTGGGACCTGATCTTCTCCAACGCCATGTACGCCGCCATCACCGTCAACGCCATCGGCTACGCGCTCATCGCCATCGGGCTCAACGTCCACTTCGGCTACACCGGCCTGCTGAACTTCGGCCAGGCCGGCTTCGCCGCCATCGGCGCCTACGCCGTGGCCGTCACGATCGCCCAGTACGACTGGCCGCTGATCGCGGCGATCCCGCTGATCTTCGTCGGCGGGATGGCGCTCGGGCTGATCCTCGGCATCCCGACGCTGCGCCTGCGCGCCGACTACCTCGCCATCGTCACCATCGCCGTCGGCGGAGATCATCCGCCTCGTCCTCAGCTCCGAGCGCTTCCGCTGGCTGTTCGGCGGCACCGACGGCCTGCAGGGCTTCACCGGCGACCTGGCAGGACCTCAACCCGTTCTCCGGTCGCTTCCGGGTGTGGGCGCAGTCGTTCGGCGCCTACGACCTGTTCATGATCATCATCGGGTGGTCGCTCGTCGCCCTCACGTCGCTCCTCGTGTACTCGCTGATGCGCAGCCCGTGGGGCCGGGTGCTGAAGAGCATCCGCGAGGACGAGGACGCCGCCCGCAGCCTCGGCAAGAACGTCTTCTCGTACAAGATGCAGAGCCTCGTGCTCGGCGGCATCATCGGGGCGCTCGGCGGCGCGGTCATCGCCCTCGGCAACCGCGCCGCCCAGCCGGGCAACTACTCGACGACGCTTGACGTTCTTCGCCTACACCATCCTCATCCTCGGTGGCGTGGCCCGGGTGAAGGGTCCGATCATCGGGGCGATGATCTTCTGGTTCGTCATCACGCTCGTCGACAACGTCCTCGCCGAGGCGGTGCGCACGGACTCGGTGCCCGGCTGGCTGCCGGACTGGCTCGAGGTCAACGCCACCAACTTCGGCCAGGTCAAGTTCATCATCGCCGGCTCGGCGCTGGCCCTGCTCGTCGTGTTCCGACCGCAGGGCATCTTCGGCGATCGTCGGGAGCAGGCGTTCGATGTCCGTTGACCGCAGCCGCCACGGCCGCGGCTCCCCGATGCGTCGACCTGGCGTACGAGCCGGGCGTCGCCAAACCCGACCCGATCCTGGTCGTCGACGGCGTGCACCGCCAGTTCGGCGGCCTGATCGCCGTCGACGTCGATCACGTCGAGGTCCAGCGCGGCGTCATCACCGCCCTCATCGGACCCAACGGTGCCGGCAAGACGACGTTCTTCAACCTGCTGACCGGGTTCGACGAGCCCGACCGCGGCCGCTGGCTGTTCGACGGCGACGACGTCACCGGCCACTCCGGCTACAAGCTGGCCCGGGCCGGCATGGTCCGCACGTTCCAGCTGACCAAGAGCCTCAGCCGGCTCTCGGTCATCGAGAACATGAAGCTCGGCGCCCAGGGCCAGATCGGCGAGCGCTTCTGGTCGAGCCTGCTCCCGGTGTTCTGGCGCTCGGAGGAGAAGGCCAACGAGGCTCGTGCCGACGAGCTGCTGGAGCGCTTCCGGCTCGACCACATGCGCGACGAGTTCGCCGGCTCGCTGTCGGGCGGCCAGCGCAAGCTGCTGGAGATGGCCCGGGCGCTGATGGCCGACCCGCGGCTGATCATGCTCGACGAGCCGATGGCCGGCGTGAACCCGGCGCTGACCCAGAGCCTGCTCGGGCACATCAAGTCGCTGCGCGACGAGGGTCGCACGGTGCTCTTCGTCGAGCACGACATGGACGTCGTCCACGACATCAGCGACTGGGTGATCGTCATGGCCGAGGGCAAGGTCATCGCCGAGGGCCCGCCCGACTCGATCGGCACCAACCAGGAGGTCATCGACGCCTACCTCGGCGCCCACCACGACCTCGACCTCGGAGCGGGCCGATGGCGGCTGACGTCCTCCTCGAGGCCACCGAGCTGGTCGCCGGCTACGTGCCGGAGGTGAACATCCTCAACGGCATGGAGCTGCACCTCGACGCCGGCGAGTTCGTCGGCATCATCGGACCGAACGGGGCCGGCAAGTCGACGTTCCTGAAGGCGGTGCTCGGACTGGTCCCCGTTCGCTCCGGCCACGTGCTGTTCGAGCAGGACGACATCACCGGCCACCAGGCCCACCAGCTCGTCCAGCGCGGCGTCGGCTATCGTCCCACAGGTGCGCAACGTGTTCCCCAGCCTCACCGTGACGGAGAACCTGGAGATGGGCGCCTACCTCCAGCCGTCACGCTTCAAGGAGCAGGTCGAGTACGTCTACACGCTGTTCCCCCGGCTGCGCGAGCGGGCCGGCCAGCGCACCGGGTCGCTGTCGGGTGGCGAGCGGCAGATGGTGGCGATGGGCCGGTCGCTGATGCTCAGCCCGAAGCTGCTGCTGCTCGACGAGCCGTCGGCCGGGCTCTCGCCCGATGCTGCAGGACCAGGTCTTCCTCCAGTGCAAGCAGATCAACGCGACGGGCGTGGCCATCCTCATGGTCGAGCAGAACGCCCGACGCTGCCTGCAGGTGTGCGACCGCGCCTACGTGCTCGACCAGGGCCGCAACGCCTACACCGGCACCGGCCGCGAGCTGCTCGGTGATCCCAAGGTCATCGAGCTGTACCTCGGCACCCTGGCCCGCAACGCCTGACGAGCCGTTCTGACGACGCTGAGGATCGCTGAGCGATCCTCAGACGACAAGGAAGGCTCAGACGCGGCGGGACCCGGCCTCGCGGCCGGGTCCCGTCAGCGTTTCAGTGAGCGTTGCTTCGCTCCGGCATCACTCGCCGGCGTCGAAGTTCTCGCCGATGGCGTTGCCCATGAAGCCGTCGACGCCGTAGACCTGCAGGTCCTGCGGACCCACACCCTGCTCCACCATGGTGGTCAGGATCTTCGACGCCTCGTCGAAGGAGATCAGCAGCACGCCTTCGGGGTTGGCAGCCTTGACGGCCTCGATCTCGGCGTCGAACGTCTGAGCGTCCTCGGCGTAGATGATGCGTCTCGACGACCTCGACGCCGGCCTCGGTGAGGGCCGCCGTGGCGTCCTCGACGAGACCGGTGCCGTAGGAGTCGTTGCGGGCCAGGATGGCGACCGTCGCCAGGCCGTCACCGGCGATGACCTCGCCGAGGATGGCGCCCTGCAGGATGTCCGACGGGGCGGTGCGGAAGTACAGGCCCTTGTCCGGGTAGTCCGACAGTGTCTTCGACGTGTTCGCCGGCGAGAACTGGACGACGCCAGCGCCGGTGATCTTGTCGATCACCGTCAGCGACACGCCCGACGACGCAGCGCCGATGATGGCGTCGACGTTCTGCGACAGCAGGCGGTCGACCGTCTGGTTGGCGGTGTCCGTGGTGGCGTCACCGGAGTCGCCGGGGATGCCGACGACGTCCTGGCCGAGCACGCCGCCAGCGGCGTTGATGTCCTGGATGGCGAGGTCGAACGCGGCGAACTGGGTGGTCCGAGGAACGCCAGCGACCCCGTCTGGGGCAGGATCGAACCGACGGTCAGCACGCCGTCGCCGGCTCGGTCGCCCTCGACCGGGACCTGGGGAACATCCGCTTCGGCCGGGGCCGAGGCGGGCAGGTACTCCGTGGTCGCGTTGTCGATGCGGTTGTCGGCGCCGAAGCTCAGCAGGCCGTAGCTCGCCTCCAGCGGCTCGCCGTTGCCGGCGAACTCCAGCGGCCCGGAGAAGCCGTCGAGGTCGACGTCGCCGCCGGCATCGAGGATCGCCTTGCACGTGGCGTAGTCGGTGCACTTCTCACCGTCACGGGTGATCCCGTTGATCAGGCTGGCGTAGGCGATGCCATCGTCCTGGGCCTCCTCGACCGCGAGGGCGACGATCGTCACGGCGTCGTAGGTCTCGGCGGCGTAGTTGTAGTCCGTCAGTGCCGGGTCGATCTCGAGCAGGCGGTCGGTGAAGTCCGACGACAGCTCGACGAGCGGCGTCGTGCCCTTCAGACCCTCCAATGCGCCAGCACCGCCGGGTGCCCCGGTGCCCGTCGGCGCGGTCGTGCCCTCGCCGGTGGTGGTGTCGGCCGCCGTGTCCTCGCTCGGTGCGGTCGTGGCAGCCGGCGCGGACGTGGCCGCCGCAGCGGTGTCCGCCGGTGCAGCTTCGGTCTCCTCGGTGGCCGTGGTCGCGTCGCTCGCTACGTCGTCGTCGTCATCGTCACCGCAGGCTGCGGCGATCAACGAGAGTCCGACCAGCAGCGCACCGACACGGCGAACTTTGGTGTTGCTCATGTGCTGTGGTTTCCTCCCCCTTGTCGCGGGCAGCCGAGCCCGCTGTCAGGTTGGCGCGCACGATATTGCCATGCGGGACCGCTTGCCAACCATGGTGCCCAACGATTGGAACAGATCGTCCAGCGTCGGACGTTCGTCAGGTGTGGCGGATCGACATGCCGCCGTCGACGGGGACGATCGCGCCGTTGAGGAAGCTGGCGGCCGGGAGGCACAGGCTGAGCGTCATCTGGGCGACCTCCTCCGGGTCGCCGTAGCGCCGCAGCGGCACCCGCCGGCGGGCGTACGTCTCCTTGTCCTCCTCGCTGATCGACGCCGTCATGCCCGTGCGGATCGGTCCCGGGCAGATGCAGTTGACGGTGATCCCCTGGCGCCCGAGCTCGACGGCGAAGCTCTTGGTCAGCCCGACCACGCCGGCCTTGGTGGCCGTGTACGCCACCATCCCGGCGGTCGTCACGATCGCCTCCGTCGAGGCGATGTTGACGACACGCCCCTGCCCCTCGGCGGCGAGGTGCGGGACCGCCAGGCGCACGAGGTGGGCGTGGGCGGTGAGGTTGACGGCGACCGTGCGGTCCCAGTTGGCGACGAAGTCGCCGTCGGCCTGCTCGCTGAACGTCGGCAGGGCCACCCCGGCGTTGTTGACGAGGATGTCGATGCCGCCGAGCGCCGCCGACCACGTCGTCGACGAGCCGGCGGATCTGCTCCAGGTCGCCGACGTCGCACACCAACCCCACGGCGGCCTCGGGTCCGTGGGCGTCGGTGATCTCGGCGACCACCGCGTCGACCCCGTCGCGGCCGATGTCGACGACGGCGACGCGGGCGCCCTCGTCGGCGAACAGGTGCGCCGTCGCCCTGCCCATCCCGCTCGCCGCACCGGTGACCAGGGCGCGGCGCCCGGCGATGGAACGGGACAGCGACGTGAGCCGCGCTGTCACGGCCGGACCTCGTAGAACGCGTTCACGGCGTGATCGACGGGCAGCTTGCGGAACCGCGTGAAGCCGGCGTCGCGGGCCATCGCCTCGGCCTTCGACGGCGACAGGCCGAGCGTCCCCAGGCCGGCGCCACCGGGTTCCGACAGCGCCGACGACATGCACGACATCACGCTGACGCCGTACATCAGCGAGGCCATCGGGTTGCGCTTGGCGTTCTCCTCGAACGTGTCGAGCGCCTTGATGTCGACGAGCAACCACGTGCCGTCGTCGGCGAGCGAGCCGCGGATCGCCGCCATCATCCCCTGCGGGTCGGTCATGTCGTGGATGCAATCGAACGTCGTGACGAGGTCGACCGAGTGATCGGCCGGCAGCGGGTCCTCGCGCGGGTCGTGGAACGACGCGTTGTCCACTCCAGCGTCGGCGAGGCGCGATCGAGCCCGCGCCAGGGCGTGCTGGGAGATGTCGTAGCCGGCCACCGTGCTGGCGGGGAACGCCTCGGCGAGCAGGAGCACGGCGCCGCCGGCGCCGCAGCCGATGTCGGCGACCCGCCCGCCGTCCTGCAGCTTCGACAGCACGCCGTCGAGCGTGGGCAGGACGGTCGGCAGGAGGTGCGCACGGTTCCACGGCTCGAAGCTGCGCTCGATGCCGACGGCACCCTCCGGCCCGTGGCTGTCGTAGTCCAGCCCGACGCCGGTGCGGAAGCAGTCGGGCAGGCAGCTGGAGCGCCTCCATCGTCTGCGGGCAGGCGATGGAACATGCCGATGCCGAAGGCCTCGTGGTCGGGCGACGCCAGCACGGCTGCCGCCTCGGGGGTGAACGAGAAGCGCTCGCCGGGCTCGGCCACGATGATCTTCGCCGCGGCCTGGTTGTAGGCCCACTCACGAACCCAGCGCTCGTCGAGCCCGGTGCGCTCGGCGAGCTCGTTCGATGTCAGCGCCCCCTCGGCGTCGGCCAGCGCGCGGTACAGGCCGAGGCGGTCGCCGAGGTGGATCATCCCCGACGTCACGGCGCCCTCCAGCTTGGAGAACACCAGGAACTGGTACTGCTTGAGGGCGTCGGGATCGAGCTCCGGCATGCCCGGACCCTACGCGCCGGGTTCAGCGGGTGCGGTCGGCGACGGGGATGTGCTCGACCTCGGACAGCGCGGTGAGGCTGAACGTGTAGCCGTCGCCGAGCGGGATCGCCTCCAGCCGGCTGATCGAGGCGTGGCGCAGCACCATGCGCTCCCACTCCCACGGTGTCGGTGGCAGACCGAGCAGGTGGCAGATGGTGATCGAGTTCGTGCCGGCGTGGGCGATCAGGGCGATGCGCTTGCCGGGCTCGGCGATCTGCCACACCGGCAGTTCGCCCTCGACCTGGAAGACACCACGCTCCTGGAGGAACTTCTCGGCACCGAGGCGGATGCGTTGCACGAACTCACGGATGTTCTCGCCGCCCTCCAGGCCGTTCCACCGCTCGGTGGACGGCCGCTGGCTCATCTCCCGGTAGGCCTCGGCGGCGCGCTCGGCGGGCGTGCCGTGCCATTTCGGGTCGCGGATCTCCTCCAGCCACATGTCGATGTCCTCGACGCGACCGAGCTGGCGCAGCACCGGCTCGGCCGTCTGGCGGGCGCGCAGCAGCGGCGAGACGAGGACCTCGTCGAAGTGCTGACCGGCCATCGCCGTCGCCAGGGCTTCGGCCTGGCGTCGCCCGAGGTCGGTGATCGGCGGGTCGTTGACGTTCAACCCGTCGCGCACCCACTCCGGCTGGGCGTGGCGGATCAGAACCAGCTCCACGGCTCGAGGCTACGTCTACAGTCCTCGCCATGAGCGGGTGGTATCCCGATCCGACGGGTCGTTTCGAGTACCGCTTCCACAACGATCAGGGGTGGACGGCGGACGTCTCGACGGGCGGTCGTCGCTCGGTCGACCCGCTGAACACCAGCTCCACGCCGCCAGCACAACGGAGCCGGAGCAACGGGTTGGCGGTCGCCGGGATGGTCTGCGGGATCGTCGCCGTCGTCATCGCCTGGATCCCGTTCGTGGCCGTGCTCGGCCTGATCACCGCCATCGTCGGCCTGGCGCTGTCCATCCCTGCGCTGGCCCGATCACGTCAGTCGGGCCGGCGCGGCTTCGCCATCGCCGGGATCGTCACCAGCGCGATCGGCATCCTTCTCGGCGTCCTCGGCATCGTGCTCACCGTCGCCGTGGTCCGGGCCCTCGACCGCTTCGACAACCCTGGACCGGTCGACGCGCGCATCGAGGAGTGTGCCGACGCCGGGCTGCGCGCGCGTGCCGAGATCGTGGTCGAGAACCTCAGCTCCGAGGAGCGCTCGTACACGGTCGAGGTCGACCTCGGCGGCGACACGACCGAGTGGGTCGAGGTCGACGACGTGCCCGCCGGCGAGGAACGCTCGGCGCTCGTCATCGGTTCGACGTTCACGTCCGAGCCGACCTGTCGCATCGTCTCGGTCAACGGTCCCGTCCCCTTCGGCCTCGACCCCGACACGTTCGACTCCAACGACTGACCCCCAACTGGGCGGGAATCGTTCCTGGGCGGGATCCTTCCCGGAATCCGGGACGATGGCCGCCCAGAAACGGATCCCGCCCAGATTGAGGGGTCAGTCGAGCGCCGGTTGGCCGGTGGTGGTGGCGTGCATCCAGGCGGCGTACAGGCGGGCGTAGGTGCCGCCGCCGGCGACCAGTTCGTCGTGGTGACCGTCCTCGACGAGCCGGCCGTCGTCCAACACCAGCACGCGGTCAGCTCGTGCGGCGGTCGACAGCCGGTGGGCGATGGCGATCGTCGTGCGCCCTTCGGCGAGGTGGGTGAGCGCACGCGAGATGCGCACCTCCGTCAGCGCGTCGACCGACGACGTCGCTTCGTCGAGGACGAGCACGTCGGGATCGGCGACACCGGCACGCAGCAGGGCGACGAGCTGGCGCTCACCGGCGGACAGCTGCTCGCCGCGCTCGCCGACGGCGGTCATCAGCCCGTCGGGCAGCGACTCCACCCAGTCGCCCACGTCGAGGCGGGCGACGACGACCTCCATGTCGTCGATCGACGTCCCGGGCTGGCCGAAGCCGACGTTGGCGGCCATCGTGTCGTCGAAGAGGAACGGCTCCTGGGAGACGACGACGAGCCGGTCGCGCAGCTCCTCGTTGGCGACGTCGTGCAAGGGCACCCCGCCGAGGCGGATCTGACCGATCGTCGGGTCGGCGAATCGGGCGATCAACCGCCCCAGCGTCGTCTTGCCCGAACCGGTGGCGCCGACGAGGGCGACCTGCTGGCCAGCCGGGATGTGCGCGCTGATGTGGCGCAGCACCGCGGCGTCGACCTCGGTGGTCATCCCCCTGCTCGGATAGGCGAACGTCACGTCGCGGATGTCGATGTCGAGCGGACCGGGTGGCAGCGGGCGCGGCGCGGCCGGCGGCGGTGGCCCGACTGGCAGGTCGAGCACACCGAGGACGCGCCGCATCCCGGCGACGGCGGTCTGTGTCTGGTCGAGCACCTCGGTGAACTCGGCGACGGGCTCGAGGAAGCGGTAGGTCAGGAAGACGAAGCCGATCATCGCCCCGGCCGTGAGCCCGCTGCTCGGCCCGCGCAGCACCCCGACGACGACCACCGTGGCGATCGTCAGGGCCGAGAACACCTCGCCAGACGGGAAGAGGAACGCACCGATCACGTTGGCCCGGATCTGCGCCTGCTGACGCTCGGTGACCGTGGCGTCGGCCTCGGCGCCGAGCGTGTCGCCCGCGCCGTAGGCGCGAATGGTCTCGGCACCCGTGACCACCTCGGTGACGGCGGCGAGCATCTCGCCGTTGCGTTCGCGGGCTCGGTCGTAGGCGGCGACGAGGTGGCGTTGCACGATGCGCAGCACGATCGCCAGCGGGGCGGCCACGGCGAAGGCGACGATGGCGAGGATCCAGTCGTAGGCGAGCATCACCGCCCCGACCATCAGCACGAGCGGGCCGTCGAGCAGCCACGCCAACCCGCCCCACTGGAAGAACTGGGCCAGCGTCTCGATGTCGCTCGTGACCCTGGCGACGAGCGCCCCGCGGCGCTCCTCGTTGTGGTCGGCGAGGCTGAGCCGGTGGATGTGGGCGATCAGGCGCGCCCGCAGGTGGTACAGCGCCTGCTCGCTGCGCTGGCCGAGCCGGACGACGGCCGTGCGCTGGGCGACGGCGGCGATCATCAGGGCGACGGCGGCGATCGCACACAGCGTGCCGACGAAGGCGACATCGACGCCCTCGTCGCCCGTGATGCCCTTGTCGATCGCCTGCTGCATGAGGATCGGGACGACGACCCTGCCGGTCGCCCCGACCGCCGCCAGGCACCACGTGAGCGCCAGCCCCTGGCGCAGCACAGGCGCCTCCTGCAGCCCGCGGTTGATCGTGTGCACCGCCGAGAAGCGCCCGATCGGCTCATCCACTGGCGCCACCCCCACCCACGGCGAGCGGGGCCGCCTCGCGGTCGGTCTCGAACGCCTCCACGAGGGCGCGGTAGCCGGCGCGCCGGGCCATCAGCTCGTCGTGCGGGCCGTGGTCGACGACCTTGCCGCCGGCGAGGTAGACGACCTCGTCGGCGAGGGCGATCGTCGAGGGTCGCGACGCCACCATCAGCACCGTGGTGCCGGCGAACGACTCGCGCAGGTTGGTCAGGACGGCGGCCTCCGTGGCCGGGTCCAGCGCCGATGTCGTGTCGTCGAGCAGGAGCAGCGCCGGCCGGCGGACCAGCGCCCTGGCGAGGGCGACGCGTTGGCGCTGCCCGCCGCTCAGGCTGACGCCGCGCTCGCCGACGACCGTGTCCAGACCGTGGGCAGTCTCGGCGACGAAGTCGTCGGCGCGGGCGAGCCGCAGTGCCTCCCACACCTGGTCGTCGTCAATCGCCGTTCCGAGCACGATGTTGTGGCGGATCGTGCCGGAGAACAGGAACGCCTCCTGGAACACGACGGCGCGCTCCCCCGGTCCGGTGGCGACGTGGCCGGTGGTCGGCGCCACCATCCCGCCGGTGATCTCCACCAGCGTGGTCTTGCCCGCCCCCGTCGGTCCGACGACGGCGGCGATGCGGCCCGCAGCGATGTCGAGCGACACGTCGTCGAGCGCCGCGCGGCTCTCGCCGGGGAACGTGTAGCCGAGGTCGACGAGTTGCAGCCCGATGCCCGGCTCGGCGGCGGTCACCGACGCCAGCGGGTCGGGTTCGATCGGTTCGTCGAGCACCTCGCGGACCCGCCGCCATCCGGCGACCGAGTGCGGCAGCTCGGAGAGGGCATAGCCGATCAGCCGCAGCGGGAACACGAGCAGGGTGAAGAGGTAGACGAAGCTGGACAGCTCGCCGATGGTGAGGTCGCCGCTCTGGACGCGGGAAGCGCCGAGCAGCACCAGCCCGACGTTGGTCAGCGACGGCACGACGTCGAGGAGCGCCTCGAACGTGCCGCGCAGGCGCACGGCGTTGATGCGCTCGCCGCGCAGGCGGCCGGCGATCTCCGAGAGGCGCTCGGTCTCGCGTTGCTCGGCGCCGTAGGCCTTGACGAGCTGCACGCCGTCGAAGCTCTCGTGCACCCGCGCCGAGAGGTCGCCGAGGTGGTTCTGGGCGGCGTTGTAGTAGGCGTCGACGCGCTTCTGGTACACGATGTTCAAGGCGATGAGGATCGGGAACACGCCGACGGCGACCAGCCCCATGACGACGTCGGTGGCGAGCAGCCAGGCCGCCGACACGACGATCAGCAGCACGGTGCCCGTGGCGAACGGGATCGGGGCGAGGATCGACACGGCCGCGTCGGTGTCGACCCCGGCGCGGGCGACGAGGTCGCCGTCGGGCCGGCGGGCGTGCCACGACATCGGCTGGCGGACGAGGCGGTCGATCACGCCACGGCTGAGCGTGCCGGCCACCCGCCACTGCGTCTTGCCGGCCCATGTCCGCCGCACGACGACGCCGCAGGCGCGCACCACGCCGATGCCGACGATCAGCCCGACGCCTGCGACCACCGTGCCGACAGCGACGGACCCCTCGTCGAAGCGGGGGACGATGACGTGGTCGATCACCCAGCGGATCGCCGCGCTCGAGGCGACGGTGCCGAGGGCGAAGACGACGGCGCCGAGGACGGCGACGGTGAACGGTCGAGGGTGCATCCGCACCTCGGCGGAGATCAGCCCGAACCCCTCGCGAGCGCGCTGGAAGCGCTGAGGGGTCGGTGGTGTTCTCACGGTGCAGTGTTCTATCCCCTCGGCTGGGGGCGTCGGTAGATTGCCGCCGTGGACCCGATCGACCTCGCGTTGCTCGTGCTGCGCGTCGTCTTCGGGCTGTTCCTCGCCGCTCACGGCTACAACAAGGTCTTCGGTGGCGGAGGCCTGGAGGGCACGGCGCGGTGGTTCGGGTCGCTCGGCATGCGCTGGCCGCGCGTTCAGGCGCGCGTCGCCGCGTCGACCGAGATCGGCGCCGGGCTGCTGTTCGCCCTCGGCCTGCTCACCCCGTTCGCCGCCGCCGGGATCATCGGCGTGATGGTGGTGGCCGGGTGGAGCGCCCATCGCCGCAACGGCTTCTTCATCTTCCGCAAGGGTGAGGGGTGGGAGTACGTGGCGTCGATCGCCGTCGCCGCCTGGTGCGTCGCCGCCATCGGCCCCGGCGAGCTCAGCGTCGATCACGCCATCGGGCTCGACTGGACGGCGCTGGACGGCTGGATCGGCGCGCTGATCGCCGGCGTGCTCGGGGTTGGTGGGGCAGTCGCCCAGCTCGCCCTCTGCTACCGCCCTGCGCCGCCGCTCGCCACGCAGTGAGGGGCAACGGCTGGCGGATCGTGCTGACGGTCGTGGTCGCCGGCTTCGCCGCGTTCTGGATCTGGGCGCTGTTCTTCGCCTCCAAGGAGGCGGTCAACCGCTTCGACGATCGGGCGTGGGCCGTCCGCGCGCAAGAGATCTGCGAGGAGGCCGACGAGCGACGAGAGGCGCTCGCCGACCTGCGGCCCGTCGACGAGGACGATCCGGCGATGGTGGCCGAGCGCGGTGACATCGTCGACCGGGCGACCGATGTCGTCGAGCAGATGCTCGATGACGTGGTCGCCGTCGCTCCGCAGGACGCCAAGGGCGCCGACCTCGTACCGCTGTGGGAGACCGACTACCGCACCCACATCGAGGACCGGCGCCGCTTCGCCGAGCGCCTCCGCACCGGCGACAACGTCCCGTTCACCGAGACCGCGGTCGACGGCATCCCGCTCAGCGACAAGCTGGAGGTCTTCGCCTCCGACAACGAGATGCCCGCCTGCGCACCCCCCCACGACTTGAGCTTCTGACGATGATGAGGATCGCTGAGCGATCCTCAGACACCACGGAATCGCATCAGTCGAGGGACTTGATGACCTTGGCGGGGTTGCCGGCGGCGAGGCAGAAGTCGGGGAGGTCGCCGCGCACGACGCTGTTGGCGCCGACGACGACGTGGCGGCCGATCGTCGCCCCCGGCAACACGACGGTGCCGTGGCCGAGCCACGAGCCGGCGCCGACGCGCACCGGCCGCTCCGGCATGACCTGCACGGAGATCGGCCGCTCGAGGTCCTCGTAGCCGTGGTTCTGGTCGGTGATGTAGACGTGGTGTCCCGTCCACACGTCGTCGCCGATCTCGATCGACAGATGCCCGACGATGCCGCTCCCCCGGCCGATCAGGCAGCGGTCACCGATGCGCACGACCGAGTCGCTGACGCACTGCTGGCCCGGCACCATGCCGGCGGACAGGGCGACGTGCGGGCCGATGATCGTGCCCGTCCCGATGTGGATGTAGCGCTCGTTGACGAGCGCGGTCGGCGGGAAGCAGATCACGCTGTCCTCGCCGAACGTCCCGAAGCGACGGCCGCGTCGCGTCCGTGGTCCGATCGCCCCGAGCTCGAGCACCTGTTCCCACCCGACGTGGACGACCTCGCCGGCTGCCCGCTTCACCGCCGCCGCCGCACGGTGCCACGGCGTGTCGGGGACACCGGGCCGGCGCAGCACGCCGGGACGCTACCGGCGACAATGGTGACGTGAACCGGGCACGCATCGTGCAGGTGACCGACACCCACTTCTCCGCAGCGAAGGGCGTGCCCCCACAGTGGCCGCCGCTGCTCGACTGGTTGGTCGCCGACCCACCCGATCTCGTGGTGCACACGGGCGACATCGTCTTCGAGGATCCGGACGACGCGGCCGACCTGACCTTCGCTCGAGACCTGCTCGACGGCGTCCCCGCGCCGCTCGCCGTCATCCCCGGCAACCACGACATCGGCTTCTACGGCGAGGACGCCGAGCGCCCGCGTCGCCTGGCGACGTTCCGTGACACATGGGGCGGTGACCGCTTCCGACTCGATCTCGCCGGCTGGCGCCTCGCCGGCGCCGATGCGTACCTCCTGGGCTCTGCCGATCACGACGCCTGGCTGCGCGATGCGGTGGCGACCACGCGACCCGTGCTGGTGTTCGTCCACCAGCCGCTCGACGATCCGGAGCGCGATGGCTGGGAGATGCCCGCCGCGGCGACCGTCGCGTTCGAGTCGGCGGTCGCCGGTGCCGACGTGCGCGTCGTGGCGTCCGGACACCGCCACCGGTCACGATCGCTCGGTCGAGCGGTGTGGGCGCCGTCGCTCACGCTGACGGGCGACGGCGCGCGCGGCGACGATCCGCGACCCGGTGTGGTCGAGCACGTGATCGGTGCCGACGGCACACACGCCCACCGCGTCGTGCGCCCGTGGCAGGGTGTCAGTTGAGCTCGACGGTGAGCACGATGACCATCACGACGGCGTTGAAGATGGCGTGGGCGAGGATGGTCGGCCCGATGCGCCGCAACAGGTAGGCCGCGCCGCCGAACACGATGCCGACCGCGCTCAGCACGAGGGCGAGGCCGATGTTGCCCATCCCGCGCACCGGGTCGACGTGCACGGCGCCGAACAGGAGACCCTGCACGCCGACGGCGAGCCAGGCGCTCATGCGGCTCAGCAAGCCGCGCAGCATCAGGCCGCGGAAGATCATCTCCTCGACGATCGGCGCGGCGACGACGGCGGTCACCAGCAGCGTGATGACATACGTGCGGTCGACGTCGAGGTCGCCGATGCCCTCGGTGTTGCTCGTGAACGGGATGTCGAGCATCGTGACGACGATCGCCACGCCGATCTCGGCGAGCACGGCCGTGAGCCACACCAGCGGTCCCCACCCGAGGTCGGACCAGCGGAACCGCAGGCCGAGATCCGTCCGAGCGTCGCCGGTCCCCCAGCGGCGCACGGCGTACAGGCACCACCACACCGATGGCCCGTAGCCGACGAGAACGGAGATGGAGGCGTAGACGACGATCGACCAGTCGAAGCCGACCAGCGCGTCGATCAGGAGGCGGGCGGCGATGAGCGAGACCGCCAGCACGGCCACGGCGCCGACGGCCACCCGCAGCGGGAGCACGGCGTGCGGCTCCGGGACCGCCGGCGTGAGGGCGACCGCCGTCGTGTGATGGGTCCACATGCGGCCGTCGAAGTAGCGCCCGACCGGCCAGCCGTACGGGTCGGGATACCACCCGGCCTGCGGTCCTGTCGGTGGTGGCAGCGCCCGCGTGGGTGCCTCCGCCGGGTTCGCCACGGCGGCAGCGTACCGCCGAGGCTCCTCGAGGCCGGGGTGCCGTGCGACGATGGCCGCGTGCAGTCAGGGTCGTTGTGGGCGGCGACGATGCCGCCCGACCGCCGCGTGACGACGTCCCCGCTCGACGGCGACACCGACGCCGACGTGGCCATCATCGGTGGCGGCTACACCGGGCTGTGGACGGCGCTGTACCTCGCCGAGGCGGATCCGACGCTGCGCGTCGTCGTGCTCGAGGGCGAGCACGTGGGCCACGGCGCCAGCGGGCGCAACGGCGGGTGGTGCTCGGCGCTGCTGTCGACGGGGCTGACCGCGCTGGCCGGCCGCCACGGCCGCGACGCGGCGATCGCCATGAAGCGGGCGATGATCGCCACGGTCGACGAGATCGGCACTGCGCTCGCCGGCGAGGACGACGCCGGCTACTGCAAGGGCGGCACGATCTCACTCGCCCGCACACCGGCGCAGGAACTGCGCCTCGCCGCCGCCATCGAGGAGGGTCGCTCCTTCGGCCTCGGCCCCGACGACCTGGCGTGGCTGGGTCCCGACGAGGTCGGCGACCATTGCCAGGCCACCTCCGCGCGCGCCGCCGTGTACACGCCGCACTGCGCCGCGGTGCACCCGCTGCGGCTGGTCCACGCCGTCGCCGCCGCGGCGCTGCGCCGTGGTGTGCGCATCCATGACCAGACGGCTGCGCTGGCCATCGAACCGCGCCTGGTCACCACCGCACGCGGCGACGTGCGCGCCGACGTGGTCGTGCTGGCGACCGAGGCGTTCACCGTCGACCTCCCCGGGCACCACCGCGACGTGATCCCGCTGTACTCGCTGATGATCGGTTCCGAGCCGTTGACCGCGCAGCAGTGGGACCGCATCGGGCTCGACGAGCGGCCGACGTTCAACGACGCCCGCAACATGATCATCTACGGCCAGCGCACGGCCGACGGGCGCATCGCCTTCGGCGGTCGCGGCGCGCCGTACCACTTCCGGTCACGGATCGAGCCGGGCTTCGATCGCCACGAGCGGGTGCGCTCGATGCTCGTCGAGTCGGTCACCGACCTGTTCCCCGTGCTCCACGACGTCGACTTCCCGTACCACTGGGGAGGCCCGCTCGGCGTGCCCCGTGACTGGCACGCCGCCGTGCGCTACGACCCCTCGACCGGGTTGGCGTCGGCAGGCGGCTACGTCGGCGACGGCGTCGCCACGACCAACCTCGCCGGGCGCACGCTCGCCGACCTGATCACCGGGCGGCAGAGCGACATCGTGCGCCTCCCGTGGGTGCAGCATCCGCTGCGGCGCTGGGAGCCCGAGCCGCTGCGCTGGCTCGGCGTGAACATCGCTCGGCGGGCGGCTGCGGGAGCCGACGCCGCCGAGGCGCGCATCGGGCCGGCTGGCGTCGTGGCAGGCACGCGCCTGGACCCGCCTGCTCGACGCCCTCACCGGGCACTGACGAGCATCAGCCGGGGTACTCGGCCGGGACCGACGGCGAGTACAGCCAGGCGTCGAACAACTCGGTGAGCGATCGGCCGGCGACCTCCTCGGCGAGGGCGATGAAGTCCGCCGACATCCGTGACGTGCCGTTGTTCTCGGCGACCCAGCGCTGGAGCAGCGTGAAGAAGGCGTCGTCGCCGATCTCGCCGCGCAGGGCGTGGAGCACCACGGCGCCGCCGTCGTAGCGTTCGTACCCGAACAGGTTGTCGAGCGTCGGCTCCCCCGTCGGCTCGGTCGGCGTCTGGCGCTGCTCGAGGTTGCGTTCCGCCTCACGCTCGACGGTCGTCAGGTCGATGTGCTCGAGCCACATCCACTGGGCGTACGAGGCGAACGACTCGTTGAGCCACAGGTCGCTCCAGTCGGCGGGCGTCACGGCGTTGCCGAACCACTGGTGGGCCAGCTCGTGGGACAGCAGCAGCTGGGCGATGGGGTCGGGCGTGCCGCCTGGGAAGTCGTCCCGGGAGAACAGCGACCGACCCTGGTGCTCCATCGCCAGACCGGGGACGCTGTCGACGAACGCCAGCCCGTAGCGGTCCAGTGGGTAGGGACCGAAGTAGGGCTCGAAGAACTCGATCTGCGCGGCCGTCTGATCGAAGTACGGCTGCATCCGGCTGACGTCGTCGGTGAAGGCGACGTTGGTCAACGGGACGTCGCCGGCCGCACCACCGTCGAGCACGGCGTACGGTCCGATGAGCACCTGCACGGCGTAGGTGGCCATGTCCTCGTCCTCGGCCCAGACCCACGTGGTCCCGTCGGCTTCCTGCCGCTGCTCGACGACACGCCCGTTGGCCACAGCGGTGAAGCCGGCCGGCACGCTCAACTCGAAGCGCCACGTCGCCTTGTCCGACGGATGGTCGTTGCTCGGCAGCCACGTGCGCGCGCCGTCGGGCTCGTTCAACGTGTGCGCACCGTTCGCTGTCGGGTAGAAGCCGCCGCCGAGCCCGAAGCCGAGTGAGCTGGCGTGGCGGTCGTCGCGATAGGTGACCGACACGACGATCGGTGCGCCGGGACCGACGGGGCTCGCCGGCCGGATGACGAGCTCGGGCGACACGTGCTCGAACGTCGCCGGCTGGCCGTCGACGGCGACCGCCTCGACCGTGAGGTCGGTGGCATCGAGGGCGATCTCGTCGACCTCGCGGGTCACTGTTGTCGTGATGTCGACCGTGGCGGACGAGCTCCTCGGTCTCCGGGTCGTAGGACAGCCGTACGTCGTAGGACTGCACGTCGAGGTCGGCCGAACCGAGCTCCGGCAACAGCGAGTCGCCGCTGCTCGTCGACGGACCGTCGGGATCGACGGTCGTCACCGGCACCTCGGTGGTCGCGGGCCCCTCCGTGGTCCCGGGCACCTCGGTGGTGTCGGGTGCCTCGGGCTGTGCGGTCGTCTCGGGCGGGTCGGTCGACGAGGGAGCCTCGACGGCCGACTCCGTGTGCACGTCGGCGCTCGAGCACGCCGCGACGAAGAGGGCGAGGACGACAATGACGCGACGCATCAGCGGTGCAACGAGGGGTCGGCGATGCAAGCGCGGTAGCGGATCGTGTGCACCGAGGCACCCGACAGCACCCCGCCACGACCGAGCAGGCGCCCGCCCTGCCAGTTCGACAGGCCGAGCTCGGGTGTGTCCAACGCGTACTGGCCGTCGACCCACCGGGTGAAGCCGTCGCCGACGAACGGGGCGTCGACGGCGTCGTAGAACCAGTCGTGCTCGGCGGGATCGTCGCTGACGAGGGAGGCGATGAAGCGAGGGCTGTACTGGTTGCACAGCTCGACCGCCGCGGCGACGTCGGCGGTCACGACGAGGGACACCTCAGGCGACTGCTCCCACTCCCACTCCGTCGCCAGCTCATCGTTCACGTCGATCACGTGCAGTCGTGGCGAGGTGTCGCGGCGACGGGCCGCCTCACCGAGGGCGTCGTGGAAGACATCGACGAGGTCATTGCGAGCGGCGGGGATGCAGCAGACGTTGAGCGTGTTGCACACCTTGCGATCGAGCGAGTGCAGCACGGCGAGCCGGAAGCGCTCCGGGTCCGCACGCAGGCCGGCGACGAGCCACGCACCCCCGGTGCCGTGCAGGCTGACCGGTGTGCCGGCCTGGCGGGCGACAGCACCGAGTTGGGCGACCGCCGGCCCGGACCCCCTGGCCACGGCGAGTGCCAGCCGCCGATCGTCGAAGAGCGCCCAGCCGGCCGCCCGCGCCGGCGAGCGGACGAGGGAGACCGCACCGGCGGGCAGACCCGCTGCGGCGAGCGCCGGATCGAGGGCGTGGGCGACGATCGCTTCGGCGGTGCCCAGGGCGTCGGAGCCGATGCGCATCACGACCGTGTTACCGGTGCGCAGCACGCCCGTGGCGTCGGCGAACACGTTGGGCCGGCCCTCGAACACGAACCCGACGACACCGAGCGGGGCGCGACGGGCCTCGACCGACCACCCGTCGTGATCGACGCGGTCGACCAGCTGGTCGCGCCGGAGATCCGCATCGCGCCAACCGAGCAGACCGCGAACCATCTCGTCGGCCATCTTCGGCGTCATGACGAGCCGCGTGGTCGAGCGGCCGGCAGCGGCGGCCTTGGCCACGTCGTCGTCGTTGGCGGCGACGATCGCTGCCCTGGCGTCGTCGTCGGCGAGGCGACCGGCGAACTGTTCGAAGAAGTCGCTGATCTGCTCGTCGTCGCAGCCGGCGAGCCCGCCGAACGCGGCGACGGCGGCGTCGACGGCAGCGCAGGCGGCGGCGTGGTCGGCGGCCGGCACGTGCAGCAGGTCGCCGGTCTCCTGCACGACGACGAGCCGGTCGCCCGCCCGGAAGGCCGCGGCGAGCGCTGGCGCCACGGTCGTGACACGATCACCGCCGAACACGATCGGCTGGCCGGGCTCGAGTCGTTCGAGTCGGTCCATTGGTCAGCCGAACGCTTCGCCGCCAACCAGCTCGGCCACGTCGATCCAGCGGCGTTCGTCGATGGATCGGTGCCCGGCCTCCCCGATGGCCACGGCCCACAGGCCGTCCTCGAGGGTCACGGCTGCGGGCGTGCCGGCGCGGATGGCGTCGCGGAAGTCGAGGTGCTCGAGGTAGCTGGAGCCGTGGTGGAAGCCTTGGAACTGCACGCGGTCGTCGGTGACGAGGTGCTCGCTCACCTTGCCGACCCCGTCGGCTCGCCGGCCGACCCGCAACAGGCTCTCGCTGACCAGCGCCTCCACGCGGCCCTCGTCGCCGACGACGCAGACCTCCTGCTCGTTCTTGCTCGCCTCGGCGAACATGCACAGGTCGAGCATCGCCCGGACACCGCCCTCGTACTCGACGATCACGTAGGCGTTGTCCATGACATCGGGCACCTCGCCGTCGTAGCGCTCGTCGAGGTGGTTGACGTCCTGGCCGCCCGAGGCGATGACGCGCTGTGGCCTGGTGCCGATGACGAGGTTCATCAGGTCGAAGTAGTGGCAGCACTTCTCGACGAGCGTCCCGCCCGTGTTGCGGCTGAAGCGGTTCCAGTTGCCGACCTTGTGGAGGAAGGGGAAGCGGTGCTCGCGGATCGCCACCATGCGCACGTTGCCGACGGTGCCGCCGCGCACCTCGGCGAGCAGGCGTTGCGTCGGCGGCATGTAGCGGTACTCGAGCCCCATCCACACGACACGGTCGGGCGGACCGGCTGCCGCCCGCTCGATCACCGCGCGACAGTCGGCCGTCGTCGTGCACAGCGGCTTCTCGACCATCACGTGCAGCGAGCTGTCGAGGACGTCGTCGAGGATCGCGCGGTGGGTGTGGTTCGGGGAGGCGATGACGACGGCGTCACACTCGCCCGAGTCGATCAACTGATGGTGGTCGCCGAAGCGGGCGATCGTGGCGTCGATGCCGACCGAGTTGTGCGCCCAGTCGAGCGAGCGCTCGTCGGGGTCGGCGATCGCCGTGACGCGGACGCCGTCGATGGCGAGGAGGTTGCTGATGTGCTCGACGCCCATCATTCCCGTGCCGATGATGCCGTATCGGATCTCGTCGCCCGTCACGACCGCCAGCGTAGGGTGACCGGGTGGCTTCGTCCGAGCGCCTGTACTTCCGCCAGCTCCTCTCCGGCCGCGACTTCGCCGTCGGCGATCCCGTGGCCACCCAGATGGTCAACTTCGTCTACGCCGTCGGCGACCGGGAGTCGGGCGAGTGCCTGCTCGTCGATCCGGCGTACGCCGTCGACGACATCGTCGACACCGTCGAGGCCGATGGCATGGTCGTCGGCGGGGTGCTCGCCACGCACTACCACCCAGACCACGTCGGCGGCTCGATGATGGGGCTGACGATCGAGGGGCTCACGCGGCTGCTCGAACGCGTCGACGTGCCGGTGCACGTGCAACGAGCCGAGATGCCGTGGGTCGCCAGGAGCACCGGCGTCTCCGAGAGCGAGCTCGTCGCCCACGAGCCGGGCGATCACGTCTCCGTCGGCGAGGTCTCCATCGAGCTGGTGCACACGCCGGGCCACACGCCGGGGAGCCAGTGCTTCCTCGTCGACGGTCGCCTGATCTCCGGCGACACCCTCTTCCTCGAGGGCTGCGGGCGGACCGACCTGCCGGGCAGCGACACCGGGCAGATGTACGACAGCCTGCAGCGACTCGCCGCCCTCCCGGCCGACACCGTCGTCTTCCCGGGCCACCGCTACTCGGCCCCAGCGAGCGCTTCGATGGACGCTGTCCTGCGCCAGAACTACGTCTTCCGCCCCTCGTCGCGCGAGCAGTGGCTGAGCATGTTCGGCTCGTAGTCATCCGGCCGCCGCGGCCACGAGGGCGGACACACCGGCGACGGTCAGCAGCGTCAGCACGAGGCGGCGGAAGCGGCGGGCGTCGAGGTGGCGGCGCAGGGCGATGCCTGTCCGGGCCCCGATCGCCAGCGCCGGCAGGGACACGGCGACGGCCACCAGCACCTCACGATCGAACTTCCCCGTCGCCGCGAACACGACCACGCTGACGATGTCGAGCACGGCGAAGACGGTCGTGATCGTGCCGCGGAAGCGCCGCTGGTCGAAGTGCCGGGCCTGCAGCACGAACACGAGCGGCGGGCCGTTGACACCGGCGGACATCGTCAGCGCACCCGACAGCACACCGCTGCCGACATCGAGGCCAGGGCCGGCGTGGCGCAGGTCGAGTCCACGGGCGATGACCACGACGGCGACGAGCACGGCGACACCGATGACCGCGCCGAGCAGCCGGTCGCCGGCACGCAGGAACACGAGCAGCCCGATCGGCAGGCCGACGGCGGCGCCGGCGAGCATCCGTCCTGCCACACCGCGGTCGGTGTCGTGGCGACCGCTCCACGCCTGGTAGCTGTTCGTCAGCGTCGCCAGCGTGAGCGCCACGATCACGGCGCGCGTGGGGGTCGACGACCACCGACAGCAGCGGCACGGCGGCCAGCCCGAAGCCGAACCCCGCCGACAGTTGCACCGTGGCCGCCAGGGCGACGACCAGCGCCACCCCGAGCGCCGCGGCGACGCTCACCAGGTGTCGATGTTCGGGCGCTTCTTGCCCGCCCGCGGCAGCGGCGCGGGTGCCGCGTCGAGCAGGGCGGTCAGCCAGCGACGGGTGTCGGCTGGGTCGATGACGTCGTCGATCTCGAAGTACGAGGCGGTGCTGAGCGCCTTGCCGACCTCGTACATGCGGTCGACGAGCTCGCGGAACAGCTCCTCGCGCGCCCCTGGATCGGCGGTCGCGTCGAGCTCGCGGCGGTAGCCCAGGCGGACGGCACCCTCCAGCCCCATCCCGCCGAACTCGCCGGTCGGCCACGCCAGGCACGCCAGCGGTGCCTTGGTCGAGCCACCCATCATCGCCTGGGCGCCGAGCCCGTAGGCCTTGCGCAGCACGACCGTCGCCGTCGGCACGATGAGGTTGGCACCGGTGACGAACAGGCGGTTGCAGTGGCGCACGAGCGCCGTCTCCTCGACGTCCGGACCGACCATCATCCCCGGCGTGTCGCACAGCGTGATCAGCGGCAGGTCGAAGGCGTCGCAGAGCTGCATGAACCGCGCCGCCTTGTCGGCGCCGGGCGTGTCGATGGCGCCGGCGAGGTGCGTCGGGTTGTTGGCGAGCACGCCGACCGGCCGGCCCTCGATGCGCGCCAGCGCGGTGATCATCCCCAGCCCGAAGTCGCGCCGCAGCTCGAGCACGGAGTCGGTGTCGAAGAGCAGGTCGACCGCCCGACGCACGTCGTAGCTGCGCAATCGGTCGGCGGGCACGACGTCACGCAGCAGCGTCTGGTCGGCGCACTCCCACTCGTCGGTACGACCCTGGAAGTAGGACAGGTAGCGCTTGGCGACGGCGACCGCCTCGGTCTCGTCGGCGACGACGATGTCGACGACGCCGTTGGCGCGCTGCACGTCGATCGGCCCGACCGCCGTCGGCTCGTAGACGCCCAGCCCGCCGCCCTCGATCATCGCCGGCCCGCCCATGCCGATGTTCGAGTCGAGCGTGGCGATGACGACGTCGCAGCAACCGAGGATGGCGGCGTTGCCGGCGAAGCAGTAGCCGGCGTTGACGCCGACGAGCGGCACGAGGCCGGAGAGCTCGGCGAGGAAGAGGAAGGCGAGGCAGTCGAGGCCGGACGGCCCGGTGCCATCGGTGTCGCCGGGGCGACCGCCGCCGCCCTCGGTGAAGAAGACGATCGGCAGGCGGAGCGTCTCGGCGAGCTCGAACAGACGGTCCTTCTTGCGGTGGTTCTGCATGCCCTGCGTGCCCGCCAGCACGGTGTAGTCGTAGGACATGGCGATGCAGCGGGCTCGTTCGGGGCCGAACAGGTCGCCGTTGACCGTGCCGATGCCGCCGACGAGGCCGTCTGCCGGTGTGTTGGCGATGAGATCGGCGAGATCGCGGCGGCGACGCTGGGCGGCGATCACGAGCGGGCCGTACTCGACGAACGAGCCGTCGTCGACGAGGTCGGCGACGTTCTCCCGTGCCGTGCGCCGGCCCCGCTTGCGGCGGCGGGCGACGGCGTCGGGACGGGCCTCGTCGAGGCCGGCTGCGTGTCGTTCGATCGACTCGGTGAGGTCGGCCCGGACACCGGCTTCTGGCGGCGTTCTCCGGCGAGTCGTCCGGGGCGTGCACGTGCGGCGTGTCGACGACGGGTTCGAGCACGACGAGCCGATCACCGGGCATGACCGCGGTACCCACCGCGACGAGCACCTCGATCACGCGGCCGTGCTCGGACGCGGCGACGTCGTGATGCATCTTCATCGACTCGATCAGCACCAGCACGGTGCCGGTGCGCACGACGTCGCCGGTCGCCACCTCCAGCGACACGACCGTCCCCTGCAACGGGCTGCGCACGTCGATCGCGCCGATCCCACCGGGAACTGTGAGCTCCCGGAGCAGGTCTCCGTCCTCTGCGCTCACACTTCGAGGACTTTGCGGAAGTAGTCGGCGGTGCGCTGCAGGCCGTCGCGCAGCGGGACCGTCGGCTCCCAGCCGAGCACCGAGCGGGCCAGCGTCAGGTCGGGCTGGCGCTGGGTCGGGTCGTCGACGGGCAGCGGTTCGTAGACGATCTCCGACGACGAGCCGGTGACCTCGACGGCGAGCTCGGCGAGCTCGCGGATCGTGAACTCGTTGGGGTTGCCGATGTTCATCGGCCCGGTGTGCGGGCCGTCGAGCAGGGCGAGGAAGCCACGCACCTCGTCGTCGACGTAGCAGAACGACCGCGTCTGGCTGCCGTCACCGAACACCGTGATCGGCTCGCCGCGCAGTGCCTGGACGAGGAAGTTGGAGACCGCCCGCCCGTCGTCGACCCGTTGGAGCGGGCCGTACGTATTAAAAATGCGAACGATCCTCACGTCGACGCCGTGGTGGCGGTGGTAGGCCATCGTCAGCGCCTCGGCGAAGCGCTTGGCCTCGTCGTACACGCCCCGTGGTCCGATCGGGTTGACGTGGCCCCAGTACGTCTCCGGCTGCGGGTGCACCTGCGGGTCGCCGTAGACCTCGCTGGTCGAGGCGAGGAAGAACTTCGCCCCCTTGGCCTTGGCCAGACCGAGGCAGTTGTGCGTCCCCAGGCCTCCGACCTTCATGATCTGGATGGGGATGCGCTCGAAGTCGACCGGTGACGCCGGGCTGGCGAAGTGCATGATCGCATCGACGTGGCCGGGCACCCACACGTACTGGCTGACGTCGTGCTCGACGAACGTGAACCCGCGGTGACCGAACAGCTCCTCGATGTTGGCCACGGCTCCGGTGATGAGGTTGTCGACCGCCACCACCCGGTCGCCACGGTCGAGCAGCGCGCGGCACAGGTGCGAACCGAGGAAGCCGGCGCCGCCCGTGACGACGATGCGCGCCACGGCTAGCGCCCGATGCCCTGGTACTCGAAGCCGGCGCGCCGCCACTCGCTGCGGTCGAGCAGGTTGCGCGCGTCGACGACCGCCCGGCCGGGCATCGCCGCGGCGACCTTTGCCGGGTCGAGCCAGCGGTAGTCGTCCCACTCGGTCAGCACGACGAGCACGTCGGCCCCTTCGACGGCGGCGTACGGGTCGTCGCAGACCTCGATGCCGCTCGGCAGCCCCGGCTTGGGGCCGGCGACGGTCGGGTCGTGGGCGCGCACGACGGCCCCGCGAGCGAGCAGGCGATCGATGATCGCCAGCGACGGCGACTCCCTCAGGTCGTCGGTGCGCGCCTTGAACGTCAGGCCCCAGACACCGATCGTCTTTCCACTGACGTCGCCACCCACCGCCTCGACGACCTTGTCCCTCACTCGGTCGAACTGCTCGTCGTTGATGGCGATGACGCCTTCGAGCAGGTCGAACGAGTACCCGGCGTCCGTGGCGATCTTCAGCAGGGCGCGGGAGTCTTTGGGGAAGCAGGAACCGCCCCACCCGGGGCCTGGGCGAAGGAAGTCCTGGCCGATGCGGTGGTCGTAACCGAGGCCGAGCACAACGTCGTTGACGTCGGCGCCGACGCCCTCGCAGATCGCCGCGACGGCGTTGACGAACGAGAGCTTGGTGGCGAGGAAGGCATTGGCGGCGTACTTGATCGTCTCCGCCGACGCCGGGTCGGTGACGATCACGGGGGCGGCGACGCCGAGGTACAGCGAGGACACCTTGATCGCTGCCGACTGATCAGTGCAGCCGACGACGATGCGGTCGGGCTTGAGGAAGTCCTGCACCGCCGAGCCCTCGCGCAGGAACTCGGGGTTGGACACGACCTTGACGTCCGGACGGTCGAGCACCCGCTCGACCACCCGCGCCGACCCGACCGGTACCGTCGACTTGTTGACGACCACGCTCTCGTAGGGCAGGTGCGGCGAGATCTCCCGCGCCGCCGCCTCGATGTACGACAGGTCGGCGCTGCCGTCGTCACCCTGGGGCGTCGGCACGCAGAGGAAGGCGATGTCGCACTCCTTGACGGCATTCGCCGCGCCGACGACGAAGCTCAGCCGTCCCGATCGGAGACCCTCGTCGACCAGCCGGTCGAGGCCGTGCTCGACGATGGGGATCTCGCCGGCAGACAGCCGGGCGACCTTGTCCGCATCGACGTCGGCGCAGATGACCTCGTGACCGAGGTGGGCGAAGCACGCACCTGTGGTCAAACCCACGTATCCCGTGCCCACGATGGCGATTCGCGACATGCGTGGAAGCTACCGGACCGTCCAAGCGTGGGGTTCGGTCGTCGGATCCCCGTGAAGACAGGGGCCGCATCACTACGGTGGCGCCGATGCTGCTGGCGCCCCCGCCGGACGATCCCGGCCTCGTCGACGCGTGCGGTGACGATCCGGGAGCGATCTGCGAGGCCGTGTGGGACGGCACGTCGAACGAGGTGCTCGCGGGTCTGGCCCAGTGGATCATCGGGGTGCCCCTCGCCATCATCCTGATCCTGTTCATCGCCTGGCTCGTCGCCCGGTTCGCCCGCCGGCTCGTGCGCAGGGCGGTGCACCGACTGATCGACGCCGACCGCGATGCGGCGAAGGCGCTGCGCACGGTCGGCCTCTCGAGCGTCGCCCCGGCGACCGTCGACGATCCGCGACGAGCCGCCCGAGCGTCGTCGATCTCGGCGGTCCTGACGTCGACCGTCACCGTCCTCATCTGGGTCATTGCACTCCTGATGGTGCTCGGCGAGCTGAACGTCAGCCTCGCCCCGCTGATCGCCGGTGCGGGGATCGCCGGCGTCGCCCTCGGTTTCGGTGCCCAGAACCTCGTCAAGGACTGCGTGTCCGGCCTGTTCATGCTCATCGAGGACCAGTACGGGATCGGCGACTCGGTCGACCTCGGCGTGGCGATCGGCGCGGTCGAACGGGTCACCCTGCGCACGACCGTGCTGCGCGGCCAGGATGGCACCGTCTGGCACGTTCCAAACGGTGAGATCCGCCGTGTCGGCAACCGCACGAAGCTGTGGTCCGTCGCCGTGCTCGACGTCACCGTCGTCTACGACGCCGACCTCGAGGCGACACGGCAGGTGCTCGCCGACACCGCCGCTGAGGTGTGCGCGGACGATGAGTTCGCGGGCGATGTGCTCGCCACGCCGGAGATCCTCGGTCTCGAGTCCATCAGCCCCGAGGCGATGACGCTGCGCTTGCTCGTCAGGACAGGACCCGGAGCCCAGTTCCGGTTGCAGCGAGCGCTGCGCGAGGCGATCAAGCTCGCCCTCGACCATGCCGGCGTCGCCGCCGGCCCGGCTGCCGACGCCCCTGCGTGAACGGCGGCGGAGCCGCCCGACCGCGCGGTGCGAGCACGCCGGCCGGCGATGGGGTGTGGGAGCGCAGCCCCCGCGGGGAACGTGGGATTCGAGACGCTCATGCCATGATGACGCCGTGCGCGACCATCTGCGGCGGAGGCGGTGACCGCGCTCCTCGGATTCTTCACGCGACCCGATGCCGGGTTGCTCTGGTGGTCGATCCTGTTGCTGCTGGCCACGATGACACTGCAGCTGTGGGCGTCGTTCTGGACCCGGCCGCCGCGCCTCGTCGCCTCGACGACGTCGGCCGAGCTCGGCGCGGAGTCGCCCGCCGTCGCCAGTCTGCTGACGAACGGCTTCGTCGTCACTCCCCCGGCGGCGGTGGCGACGCTCCTCGACCTCGTGTCGCCGCGGGTGGTTGCGGATCGAGCACACCGAGCACGAGGTCGTCATCCTGACCGACCGGCGCGGCCGCGAGGGTGATGCCCTGAAGGGCTACGAGCAGCAGGTCCTCAACCACATCCACAAGCTCACCGCCGGCACGCTGACGGGAGTCTCCGGCGCCGGCGTGGAGATCGCCGGCCTCCGCCTGTCGCGCCGCTGGTGGCGTCGGTTCACCCGGTCAGTCGTCGTCGACGCCAAGCGCCAGCGCCTCACGAAGCGACGGTGGCACCTGCTCGCCGTCGGTCCTCCCGCCGTCACGCTTCTGCTCAGCGGATTCTTCTGGTGGCGTTCGGTGCGCAGCGGTGATCCCGATGCCGTCATCGACTCGCTCGGCGCGCGAGCGGCCGCCGGCGTGGTCGGCCTGGCCATCGTCGTCGTCGGCGTGCGGGTGTTGAAGCGGGTCCGTTCGCGGGCGCAGCGACCCACACCCCACGGGCTCGTGCGTGCCGAGCACTGGCTGTGCGTGCGGGCGTGGATGGAGCCGCGAGGTTTCGAGGGCGCGTCGGCGGGCGCCGCCAACAGCACCAGCAGGGCGCTCGGCTATGCCGCCGCGCTCGGTCTCGCCGAACGGGCCGCCGACGAGCTGCCGATCGTCCCCGAGGACGACCGATTGGCGTGGAGCAACGCGACCGGTGAGTGGCACGTGGTGCGCGTGCGCTACCCGTTCCGTCCTGGATATGGACGCCATCCCGCGCTCGATGCTCGTCGTCGGGCTGGTCGTCGGCGCCGGCCTGCTGTGGCTGCAGCAGTTCTTCCTCGACGTCGCACGCGGCGACGCCCTGCAGGGGGTCGCCGAGGACTTCCCCGACCAGGCCGACCTCATCGAGGACGTCGGCCTCGTGCTCGCCGCCGTCGCCATCGTGCCACTGCTGTGGATGATCTGGCTCGCCATCGCCGGTGCATTCGATCTGCTCTCCACGATCGAGCGCCAAGGGCTCGTGGTGCGTGCCCGGCGGCCACAGCGTGTCGTCCCGTTCCCCCGGCTGTTGCGCCCACTCGCCCGGCGCGACCGCTTCGCCCTGTTCATCGCCGTCGACGACGGCAGCTCCGACCGCGTGCAGCGCGTGGTTGTCCAACGAGCGCACCGCCGTGCCCCAGGGGCGCGAGCACGGGTGAAGGCGACGCCGGTGCTCGGTTACGTCCGCAAGTCCGAGCCGATCGGGACGACACGCCAATGACGCGCTCGTTGCTGACCAACGACGATGGAATCGACTCGGTCGGCCTGCACGTGCTCGCCCGGGCGATGCGCCGCCACGGCGACGTCGTCGTCGTGGCACCCGACACCGAGTACTCCGGTGCCGGCGCCGCCCTCGGTCCGCTGCACCTGATGCGCCCTGAGGTGCGGTCTGTCGCAATCGATGGGATCGGCGAGGCGTGGTCCGTCAACGGACCGCCCGGCCTCTGCGTGATGCTGTCCGCCCCTCGGGCGCGTTCGGGCGCCTCGACCTGGTCGTGTCCGGGATCAACCCGGGCGCCAACGTCGGGCGGGCGGTGTACCACTGGGGACTGTCGGCGCCGTGCTGACGCGCGCAACGGCGGCATCAGCGGCGTGGCCATCAGCCAAGCGGTGGCCGGGTTCGGCGTGGAGGGCCAGGGTTGGGACGAGATGATCAGCCGATCAGCACTGGGACGTCGCCGCGACGGTCGCCGACGAGGTCGTCGCCAGGCCGATCCTGACGCCGGCCCGGCCAACGCCCGATCGTCGCCAACGTCAACGTCCCGAACCTGCCACTGGCGGAGATCGCGGGCTGGCGTCGCACTGAGGTTGGGCTGTTCCACCGCGCGCTGGCCGGGCGCACGTCTCTGATCCGTCGCCGGGCCGGGAGGGCGTGTCCGCCGTGCACCTCGAGTGGGGCGACGCCGTGGAGCTGCCACCGGAGTCCGACGGCGGCGCCATCGAGCGCAACGAGATCGCCGTGCCGTCTTGAGCCGGCTCGTCCACGAGC
>CAWGJK010000011.1:0-76035 GCA_963822875.1 uncultured Acidimicrobiia bacterium
GGCAGGGACCACCACTTCGCCGTCAAAGTGCCGAGGACATCTTCCACGGGTAGGTGCTCCCGACGCGTCCGATCGACGGCTCGGCGCTCACTCCGGCGGCGTCGAAGGTGGTCCGAGGTTCGACGCCGACGAGCGCATGGTCCAACAGCAGTAGGTGCCATCGTTATGGGCATGGAGGTGCGCCGGTTGACCGCGACCAACAGCCCACCGCAGTGCGCCGGTGGCGCTCCCTCGCTCGCCCGGCCCGGCACCACGACCGGCTCGTCTGCAAGAGCGCCACCGTCGTCGACCGCCGTGCCGGGGGTGCTCCAGGTCACTGCCGTGCGCGCCGCCGGCCGGTCGGGCGTGAAGAGGAGGTGCGAGTGACCGGCGTTCGGCAGACGATCAGCGTCGACGAGCTGGTCACGAGCGCGGCGTTGGACCACGAGGGGCTTGGGACGCTCGACTCACCGTTGGTCGTGGTTGATCTGGCGAGCGCTCCGGAGGTCCGGCGCGGGGGCGAGTGACCGGCGTTCGGCAGACGATCAGCGTCGACGAACTGGTCACGCGCGCGACGCTGGACCACGAGGGGCTTGGGACGCTCGACTCACCGTTGGTCGTGGTTGACCTGGCGAGCGCTCCGGACGTCCCGATCGCATCGGTTGCGGCGCTTCGGTCGCTGCCGTGTGTCCTCGTCGGTGTCGGAGAGGCGGCCGCGCCGGGCAGCGTGGGAACGTCACTCGATGTGGTCGCATCCGATCCGGCGGTCGTCGACGCGATCGAGCAGATGGTCGCGTCGAAGCCGCGCGCGGCCGTTGCCCTGGTGCTGTTGCTGCGGGGGCGAGACGGTCGTTCGGTCGACGACGCGCTGGTGGCGGAGTCGGTGACGTATTCCATGCTGCAGGCCGGGCCTGAGTTCGCGTCCTGGTTGTCGGTTCGGTCGACCAGCCCGGCGCCGCCGGATCCGGCGCCACCGGTTCGCTGGGAAGTCGACGGAGACGTGCTCCGGGTCACGCTGAACCGACCACATCGACACAACGCATACTCAGCGGCGATGCGCGATGACCTGGTCGCCGCGCTCCGGCTGGCACTCGCCGATCCTGACCTACGTGTCGTCCTGTCCGGCACCGGACCGTCGTTCTCGAGCGGCGGTGAGCTGTCCGAGTTCGGAACGTTCCCGGACCCTGTGACCGCACATCTCGTCCGGCTCACGCGCAGCGCAGCTCGTCTGCTGGCACGGATCGGCGATCGGGTCGACGCGCATGTCCATGGCGCATGCCTCGGTGCGGGCGTGGAGCTGGCCGCCTTCGCGGGGCGAGTCGTGGCGAGCCGCGACGCCGTGTTCGGTCTACCCGAACTGTCCTTCGGACTGGTGCCCGGAGCGGGCGGCACCGCCAGCCTGCCACCGCGGATCGGGCGACAACGCACGGCACAGTTGGCGCTCACAACGCAGCGGATCGACGCCGTCACGGCACTCGAGTGGGGCTTGGTCGACGAGGTGAGCGACACCTGATCGCCGGTGCCTCATGACCCGTGGATCATCGAGCCGGCGCGCAACACGAGACGCACCTGCGCTGAGCTCGGCTCGCGCATCGTTTCGCGGAGCGAGCGAGCGAGTAGGCAGAGATCGGCAACCTCGCCGACGGCCACACGCCGCGCTGCGCCGCCGGGACGTTCCAGCGGGGTGAGGAACAGGCCGAGGGCGTCGGTTGCGTCGAGACGCTCGGCCGGCCCGAGGACGACACCAGCCCGTGTGCGGCGATCGATCGCGGCGGAGATCCCACGCCACGGGTCAGGGTGACCGAACGGAGCGTCGGTGCTCCCACCGACCGGGATCCCGGCTGCGCGGAGAGTGGCGCAGCGCCACAGGTCCGCCCGGTCGCCGGGCTCGACGTCGCGGAGGTAGTCGTCGCCGCGTTCGGCGACGAAGCCCGGCTGGGTGACGACGGTCAGCTCGAGCTCGGCGATCCGGGCGGCGAGCTCGAGTGGGATCACGGCGCCGTGCTCGATGCGATCTCCCGGCCGGGTGCCGACGACCTCCCACGCGGCGAGGGCCAGCACGAGTGCCGTCCGTGTGACGCAGTGCACCGCGAGGCAGCGGTCGCCCGCCCGCGCCGACGCGTACGAGTCGACGAGCTCGTCCAGGCTGGGCAGATGGTGGTCGGCGACGATCACCTTGACCGGACCGCGCTCGAGCTCGGGCGCAGCCGTGCCGTCCAGACTGACGCTCCCGGTGAGCACGACACGCTGGGGCAACTCACCGCGTGCGACGGCGGCGGCGAGCAGCTCGACCTCGCTTGCGTCGCTGGTCGGTGTGGCATCGGTGACCGCCGTGACCCCGTAGCTCGCCAGCTCAGCGCCGACCGACGCGAGGTCAGGATCCGGCGAGGGCACCCGTGGGCGCAGCCAACCGTCGAGCCCGAACAGGCGCCCTGTCGGGCGATGTTGCTCATCGACGTCGACCCCCGGCGGGTGTTCCGTTCCGTCGATCCTTGCCGCCGCGAGCGCGGCGCTGTTGAGGAACCACGCGTGCCCAGAGCGGTGTTGCAGCCGCACCGGGCGCTCGGCGACGAGCTCGTCGAGGACGTGCCGGTCGAGATCACCCGCGACCGATTCGTGGTAGCCGACACCTCGGAGCCACTGACCCCGAGGCGCGGCACGGTCAGCACCCCGGAGCACGGCGGCCAGTGCCTCGCGATCGTTCACGCCGGGCGGGCCGCAGCCGACGGACCCGCGGGCGGCAGCCAGCGCCAGCAGGTGGATGTGGTGGTCATGCAGGCCCGGGAGCAACACCCCGCCGGCGGCGTCGACGATCTCGTCGCCGCGGCCACGTCCGACCTCGACGATCTCCACGATCCGGTCGCCGCCGATGACGACGTCGGCGAGCCGGTCGCCGACCTCGGCTCGCCGGAGCACCCGCCGCTCGTTCACGACCTGCCGCCGAGCGCGGCGAGGACGCGCCGTGTGTCTCGGCCGAGGGGCGCTGCCTTGCCCGCGACCGAGCGGGACCGAGGTGGGGAAACCTCGCCCTCCCACGCCACGGTCTCGCCCGTGGCCATCAGCGCAGCGGTCCGGGCGAGGGCGGCGTCGAGCAGCCAACGTCCGCCTCTGGTCAGCCGCTCGACCACAGCCGTCGCGCCGAGGAGCCCGGTGGCCGGGTCGGCGACTGCGTCCGCACAGAACACCGCTCCCCGTGAGTCCCGTGCGACCAGGCCGCCGGCAACCGCTGCGTCGTCGCCGAAGCCGACACGGTGTCGATGGGGCTCGGTGCGCCCGTGCCCGGTGATCGACAGCCAGACCCGGGTCGAACCGGTCGCCACGATCTCGGCCGCGTCCACGCCCAGCTGCTCGAGCGCTCGTGGTCGCGAGGCTTCGATCACGACGTCCGCGGAGAGGAGCAGACGGCGCAGCGCGCCCACGCCTTCGCGTGTGGAGAAGTCCAGCGCCACGGACGCCTTGTCGGCGTTGAGCAGATCGTTGAACTCCGCCGGCCCCTGTCGCGCCCCGTCCGGTCGCTTGGTCGATTCGACCTTGACGACGTCCATGCCGGCCGCAGCCAGCAGCTGCCCGGCCAGGGGCCCGGCCCACAGCGACGAGAGGTCGACGACACGCCGGCGGGTACCGGGCGTCGTGGGCGCCGCCTCGCCCAACGGGATGGCGACGACGGCAGCCCGGTCGTCCTCGTCGCTCGCCCAGGCGCGCGACGGCCAGTCCGAGCTCGGCACCCGACTGCACGACGCTCGGCACCGGCTCGGGTGGACACCGCGCTGGCGACGGCCGGCCACGGGTCGGCGGAAGCGGCCACGCCCAGCCAGGCGGGCAGCAGCTCGACGTCAGCGGGACGGACCAGCGAGATCGCGATCCAGCTGTCGGCGCTGCGCAGCAGCCGGCTCGACCCGCCGCAACTCTGCTCACCTCGGCGCGTCAGGCCCGAGAGTGCGGCTCGTTCGCCCAGCAGCGCCGGTCCGTCGAGCACGACCGCCCGACCGGCTCGACGTGTGAGCTCGCCCAGCGTGCGCGCCGCACGGTCCATCACCGCCGTGACGCCGCTGAAGCATCCGAGCGGGGGACCGCCCGCCCGTCCGGTCAACCACATCGCCCCGCAGCTCGCCCATCGCTGTGCAGCGTCCACGGCGCGGAGGGTAGGTCAGCGGCGGGGAACCGCAGGCTCGCAGTAGAAGCTGACATAGCGCTGTATGAGGCCGTCCGCGTCGAGCGTCAGGCTGGAGACGAAGCTTCCGTTCCGGTCGCCGGGCAGGCCCTCGACCACGCCCTCGAGGAGGCAATGTGGACCGCGTTGTCCGATGGCGACGATGCGGTGGTCGAAGCTCTGTTTGCCCCTGGCTGTGAAGGCGGCGCGGAGCTCGTCACGCCCACGGAACACGAGCCGGTCGTCGCTGTCGATTCCGGTGTGGCGGTAGGGCGGGTGCGAGTACACGACGTCGGCGCTGAACTGGGCGGCGGCCTCGTTGAACGACCCTGCGTCGAGCGCCTCGAAGTATCGAGCGAGCACCTCGGCGCCATCGGCCGGTGCGGGGTGCGTCCCGCTCGGCGCCGGTGAGACGGCCGGGGCCGTCATGTACGAGAGGTACCGGCCGACGAGCCCGTCGTCGTCGAGTTGGACGCTCGCGACGAACGTGGCGAACGCTTCACCTGTCGTCGACTCCACGCCGACGCCTTCCACGAGGCAGCCGGCGCCGTCAGCAACGCAGAGCTGAATGCGGTGCACGTACGCCCGGGGCCCACGCTCCTCGAACCACCCGAGCAGTTCATCCCGCCCGTGGCGCAGCCGGCGCGGGCCGGTTTCGATCGCCGTCGGCCGGCGGGAGGGCGAACACGGTGTCGGTCGAGAAGTGCTCGACGGCTTCCTTCATGCGGCCGGCGTCGAGGTCGGTGTAGTAGGCGGCCAACGCTGCTGGCATCGGGTCGCCGAGATCGCTGGTCAAGGTTGGCTCCAATCAGTCAGATCGCGGTGTACCCGCCGTCGACGGGGATCGCCGCTCCGGTCAGGAACGACGCCTCGTCGGAGCACAGGAACGCCACCACCGCGGCGATCTCCGACGGATCGGCGGCGCGGGACATCGGCACCCGCAGGCGCCCCGACGGTCCGGGGACGCCGTCACCCGTCTCCAACGGCGCATCGAGTGCGCGGCTATGGGTGGCCAGGTCGGTGCTGACAACGCCTGGGCACACGCAGTTGGCCCGGATCCCTTGGTCGACGTACTCGACGGCGACGGCGCGTGTGAACTGCAGAACGCCGCCCTTCGAAGCGTCGTAGCTGGCGGTGCGCCCAGCGGCGACGAGCGAAGCTGTCGAGCCGACCGTGACGATGGCCCCGCCGCCGGCATCGAGCAGGTGGGCGAGCGCGTGCTTGACGACGAGGAAGACGCCGGTGAGGTTCACGCTGATGACGAGCTGCCAGTCGGCGAGCGCCACGGCGTGAGTGGCGCCCGTCGCCGTGATGCCCGCGCACGCGACCACCGTGTCCAACCCGTCGAAGGCGTCGGCGGCAGCACGAGTTGCGGTCTCGACCGACGCCTCGTCGCGGACGTCGCACGTCAGCGCGATGGCGTGGCCGCCGGCCGCCGTCACCTCCGCGGCGACTGGATCGGCTGCTCCCGCTCGCACGTCGACGACGGCGACGCTGGCACCCTCGGCGGCGAGGCGAAGTGCGCTGGCGCGACCGATACCGCTCGCGCCGCCGGTGACGAGCGCCCGCCGGCCGGCCAGTCGCCCGAGACTCATCGCCGGCTATCCCTCCACGGGATGTCTCGATCGACCCGCGGCTCGGCGGGGAGACCGAGCACCCGCTCGCCGATGATGTTGCGTTGGATCTCGTCCGACCCGCCGGCGATGCGATAGCCCGGCGCGCCGAGGACGTGGGCGCTCCAGGAGAACGTGCCCCACTCACCAGTGTCTGCCGCCAGCCGCGGGCCGAGGAGCATGGACACGATCTCCGACGTGCGCGTCAGGTCCTTCGTCCAACGCAGCTTCCCGATCGACGCCTCCGGGCCGGGCGCGCCCCCGTTGGAGGCGACGGTCGATCGCTGCCACACCAGCTCGGTGATGCGGCGGCTGGCGTACAGCTCGGCCAGTGCTTGCCGGACGAGCGGGTCGTCGCTGCGCTCCAACCAGCGGGCGAGATCACGAACCTGTGACCAGCTGCCGCCGACTCCGACTGCCGTGCGGTCGCCCCGCTCGAACCCGAGTGTCGTCAGCGCGACCTTCCAACCGGCGCCGACGTCTCCGAGGCGGAGTCGATCGGGGATGCGCACGTCGGTGAAGAACACCTCGTTGAACGACGCCCCACCCGACATCTGTCGGATCGGCCGCACCTCCACTCCGGGCGCATCCATCGCGACGATGAAGGCCGTCATGCCGGCATGTTTCGGGACACCCGGGTCGGTTCGAGCGATCAGCTCGTCCCCACGGCGCGAACCGCGCACCGGAGCTCCAAACCTTCTGGCCGTTGACCACCCACTCGTCGCCATCGCGCACGGCTGTGCAGGCCGCGGCCCAGCCAGTGGGCGAGATCACGGACCTGGGCCCAGCTGCCGCCGACGCCGACCGCCGTGCGGTCCCCACGTTCGAACCCGAGCGTCGTGAGGGCGACCTTCCACCCGGCGCCGACATCGCCGAGGCGGAGCCCGTCGGGGATGCGGACGTCGGTGAGGAACACCTCGTTGAACGACGCCCCACCCGACATCTGCCGGATCGGCCGCACCTCGACCCCGGGCGCGTCCATCGGGACGATGAACGCCGTCATGCCGGCGTGCTTCGGGACGTCCGGGTCGGTTCGTGCGATCAGCTCTCCCCACGGTGCGAACCGGGCACCAGAGCTCCAGACCTTCTGGCCGTTGACCACCCACTCGTCTCCGTCGCGCACGGCGCGGGTGGCGAGGCCGGCCAGGTCCGAGCCGGCGCCGGGCTCGGAGAACAGCTGGCAGCACAATTCCTCGGCGCGCCGGAAGCGGCGGACGAACGTCGCCCGCTGCGCCGTGGATCCGAAGAGACGCACGGTTGGCGCGATCAGTCGCACCGTGACCGAGAACGTCTCATGCGGGCGGGGCGTCCTGAACCCTCGCTCCTCGTCGGCGAACGCCCGCTCGTACTCGACGGGCAACCCGGCGCCACCGAACTCTTCCGGCCATGAGATGGCGCCGTAGCCGGCGTCGAACTTGGTCTGCTGCCACGTCATCAGCTCGGTCAGCAGGCGCGCTTCCTCCTCGAACGACAGATCGTGGAAGATCGAGACGTCGTGCTCGTCGACCCCCCACGGCGCCGCCGCGACCGCGTCGCCGGTCTCGAGCGGTTCGAGGTGGGCGGCGAGCCACGCCCGCACACCTCCCGGTACCCGGCGAGGTCGGGTGGCGTCGTCATCGCGTCGCCACCGCCTGGCCGCCGTCGACGCGCAGCACCGTGCCGGTCGTGAAGCTCGACGCGTCGCTGGCGAGGTAGAGCGCGGCGCCGACGATCTCGTGCGGCTGCCCACCGCGGCCCAGCGGGTAGCTCGCCGCGTGCTGCCGGAACGCATCGAGGTCCCACGCCTTGGAGATGTCCGTGAAGAACGGTCCGGCCATGATCGTGTTGACCCGGACCTTCGGTCCGTACGCCTGGGCGAACCCGACCGTGAGGACGTCGAGCCCCGACTTGGCCGCGGCGTAGGGCAGCTCCCCGGCGGTGGGGCGGATGGCGGCCACGCTGCTGACGTTGATGATCGAACCCCCGTCACCTTCGGCCATACGTGGCGCGATCAAGGTCATCAGCCGGAACGGGCCCTTGAGGTTGACGCCGATCACCTTGTCGAAGAGATCCTCGGTGACCTCCGGCAGGCTCGGATACAGGGGTGACATCCCGGCGTTGTTCACGAGCACGTCAACCTTGCCGAGCTCGCGATACGTCGAATCGACCAGGCTCTCCAGGTCCGTCCAGCGTCCGACGTGGCTGGCTACCGGAAAGGCGCGCTGCCCGGTGGTGCGGGCCACTTCGGAGGCGAGCTCGTCACACGCCTCCTGTTTGCGGCTGGTGATGGCCACGTCGGCGCCTGCCTTGGCGAAGGCGAGGACCATCTCGCGGCCGAGCCCTCTGCTTCCCCCGGTGACCAGCGCCACCTTTCCGCGAAGGGAGAACCGATCGTGGACGTCGTTCATCTGTCCTCCTACCGCCATTCGATGAGGTCGCCCAGACGGGTCGGCCAGTGCTCGGCGTAGTAGTCGTGTTGGGCCTGGAAGTGCTCGGCCATCAACCTGGCCGCCTTGTCCGCTCGCCCGGCGCTGATGATCCGGGCGAGCACGGCGTGTTCGTCGACGATGTCCTGACGGAGCTCGACGGGGTCCATCGTCGACACGACGTGATGGGTGACGAGGTGCGTGACGGCTTCGGTGAGCAGCGTCAGCACGGGGTTGGCGGCCAGCTCCCAGACCGCGCGGTGGAAGTCGATCGTCTTCGCCCGATACCGCCGTTCCTCGCCGATCTCGAGGTCGGCGAGGAACGGCGCCATGACCTCGCCGCGGTCCGGATGTTGCGCCGCGAGTTGGGCGCACAGCGGCTCGAGGAGCACTTGTGTCTGCATCAGCTGGCCGTACGTCGCGCCGCCGAGGTGGAAGTACAGCGAGGCGGTGCGGGCGAGGTTGGAGGGCTCGACGGTTCCCACCACCGGCCCGCCGCCGGGTCCGGGTTTCAGGTGGATGAGTCCCTGCACCTCGAGGAGCCGCAGCGCCTCACGCAGCGACGCTCGGCTGACGCCGTACTGCTGGGCCATCGCCGTCTCGAGCGGCAACCGATCGCCGGTTCGAAAGCCTTGGGCGACGATGTCGCGGACGATGTCGAGGGAGACCCGCTCGGACGTCTTCATCGTCCGCCGACGGTCATCCCGACTGACGTGGCCGACGGTGATCTCGGGGCGGACGTTCGGCGTGGGCGTTCCCCCGGCGTCAGCGAGTTGTCGGTTTTCCGCGACCATCGGCGGCTCCAGGAGCTAAATCTCAGGATGATTATGAACAGTGCACGCTGGCATCGCAACCCAGATCCTCATGAGGAATCATCTTGACAGACGGGAGCGGGTGGTGTTTCGTGCACGAAGGTGAGTGTGATCCCGATCGCAGAGGGTCTGTTCACGTGGCCGGACGAGGCGCCGCGGCTGATCGGCAGCCGGTGCACGTCGTGTGGCACGACGATCTTCCCGAAGCAGCAGTCCTGCCCGAAGTGCGCGGGATCCGACACGGTGGAGCAGCTGCTCGGTCGCAATGGCACGCTCTGGTCGTACACGGTGCAGGGCTTCCGACCGAAGTCGCCGTACAACGGTCCCGCCGAGTTCGAACCGTATGGCGTCGGCTACGTCGAGCTGCCCGGCGAGGTCATGGTCGAGGCGCGGCTGACCGAGAACGATCCCGACGTGCTCGAGATCGGAGACGCGATGGAACTCGTCGTCGTCCCCTTCCGTCGTGACGACGATGGCAACGACGTGGTGACCTTCGCCTTCCGGAAGGTCAGGAAGTGGGATTGAACATGCGAGCGAGCGAGCGCCAGCGAGCGAGCGGCAAACAACGGCCTGCGTGGCCGGGGAACGCAATCAGAGGCGGGGCCTGATGTCCGGTGTGGCGATCGTCGGGATCGGCATCCACCCGTTCGGGCGCCACGACGGCGTCTCCGGCCGCCAGCAGGCCGTCCACGCGGCCCGCCTCGCGCTCGCCGACGCCGGCATCGGCTGGCACGACGTCCAGTTCGCGTTCGGCGGCAGCCGGGACGGTGGCGACGCCGACACCCTCGTCAACGAGCTCGGGCTCAGCGGGCTGCCGTTCATCAACGTCTGGAACGGGTGCGCCACCGGCGGCAGCGCGCTGACGATGGCCGACTCGACGATCCGCTCCGGGGCGTTCGACCTCGGTGTCGCGATCGGCTTCGACAAGCACCCTCGCGGGGCGTTCAACGCCGACCCCGAGTCGATGGGCATCGGCAGCTGGTACGGCGAGACCGGCCTCATGCTGACGACCCAGTTCTTCGGGTTGAAGATCCAGCGCTACATGCACGAGCACGGGGTGAGCGCCTCGACGTTGGCGAAGGTCGCCGCCAAGGCCTTCCGGAACGGGTCGCTGAACCCCAACGCATGGCGCCGGACTCCGCTGTCGGAGGACGAGATCGCCGGTTCGCCGATGCTCAGCCATCCGCTGACCCAGTACATGTTCTGCTCGCCGGGCGAGGGGGCGGTGGCGTTGGTCCTGTGCCGCGCCGACCAGGCCCGCCGCTACAACGAACGCCCGGTGTACCTGAAGGCGGCGGCGCTGCGGTCCCGGCGCTTCGGTTCGTTCGAGGTCTTCAGCCCGTGGCTGGCGATCGAGCGCGCCGACAGCCCCACCGTCGACGCGTCGCGCGCCGCCTTCGAGCTCGCCGGCGTCGGCCCCGACGACATCGACGTCGCCCAGATCCAGGACACCGAGTCCGGTGCCGAGATCATGCACATGGCCGAGACCGGGCTGTGCAAGCACGGCGAGCAGGAGGCGTTGATCCAGACGGGTGCGACCGAGATCGGCGGATCGATGCCGATCAACACCGACGGCGGCTGCCTGGCCAACGGCGAGCCGATCGGCGCGTCGGGGCTGCGCCAGGTGTACGAGAGCGTGCTCCAGCTCCGGGGCGATGCCGGTCCACGACAGGTGCCGAACGATCCGCAGACCGCCTTCACCCACGTCTACGGCGCACCGGGGATCAGCGCCTGCACGGTCCTCACCCGCTGATGTCGGCCGTGCCGTCCCAGGTGGCGCCGGTCCGACCCGGCGAGCAGCTCGACTGGTCCGCGCTCGAGCACTACCTGCGGACCCAACCTTCCCGACCTCGACGGCGAGTTCCGGGTGCTGCAGTTCCCCAACGGGTCGGCGAACCTGACGTACCTCGTCCAGGTCGGTGAGCAGGCGCTCGTCGTGCGACGACCGCCGTTCGGGCAGCTCGCGCCCGGCGCCCACGACATGCGTCGCGAGTACCGCGCCCTCTCGAAGCTCTGGCAGCGGTTCGACAGGGCGCCGCGGGCGTACCTGTTCTGCGACGACCACAGCGTCATCGGTTCCGACTTCCTCGTCGTCGAGTACCGATCGGGCGAGGTCATCTGGGGCGAGGTCCCGGCCTCGATGGCAGCACACGCCGACGTGGGACTCAGGGTCGGCCGTGCCGTGGTCGACGCCCTCGCCGAACTGCACCTCGTCGACCCCGACGCGGTCGGCCTCGGTGATCTCGGACGACCCGACGGCTTCGTCGCCCGGCAGGTCGCCGGCTGGACCAAGCGATGGGAGCTCGCCGCGCCGCCGGACGCGGAGCCGCTCATGCCCGTGGTCGGCGAGCGGCTGGCGGCGGCGATCCCGACCAGCCCGGTCCGGCGATCCTGCACAACGACTACAAGCTCGACAACTGCCAGTTCGACCCGTCCGACCCCGATCGGGTGAAGTCGATCTTCGACTGGGACATGGCGACCCTCGGTGACCCGTTCGTCGATCTCGGGACGCTGCTCAACTACTGGCCCGATCCCTCGGACACCGACGACGACCGCCCGATCTACAACCCAGGCATGGAGTCGCTCGGCCTACCGACCCGCGCCGAGGTGGTCGAGCGCTACGCGGCGGCCACCGGCTTCGACGTCGGCGACGTCTACTGGTACGAGGCGTTCGCCTGCTGGAAGACCGCCGTCGTGCTCCAACAGCTGTACACGCGGTACGTCCGCGGCGAGAGCACCGACGAACGGATGGCGACACGCGGCGAGAAGGTCGGCCCGCAGGCTCGCCGCGCGATGACGATCCTCGACCGCGCCGGCTCAGCGCTAGAGCGGCCGAGCCGAGTAGGCCGAGGGCTGCGGCCTTCTCCGTCAGCGCCGCTCGCTTCGAGTCGACGTCGCCCTCGGCCGGCCACAGCTGGTCGGCCCAGACGACGACGTCGTCGATGCCCTCGGCGTGATAGCGCTCGACGAGCGCCGGGTCGGCGCTCTCCACTCGGAAGTAGCAGCGGTACGGCGCGTCGAGCCCGTTGCTGGCGCGCAGCTCCAGCAAGGTGTCGCGCAGACGCCGGGCGTCGTCGAAGCTCGGCGTGCCGGAGCTGAACCAGCCGTCGCCCAGTAGGCCGGCACGCTTCAGGGCCGGCGGCGTGTTGCCGCCCATGATCAACGGCACCTGGACGGGGCGCGAGGTGAGTTGGATCGGGTCGAAGGAGAAGTACTTGCCGTGGTAGTCGAACGGACCGCCCGCCCACGCGGCGCGGATGATCTCGATCGTCTCGACCAGGCGGCCGTAGCGCTCGTCGAAGGGCACGTCGAGGGCGGCGAACTCCTCGACGAGCCAGCCGGCGCCGATGCCGAGCAGCAACCTGCCGCCCGACGCATCCTGCAGGGTGGCGGCTGATCGGGCGGTGATCAACGGGTGCCGGAGCGGGAGGATGTAGATGCCGGTCGCCAACCGCAACCGCGTGGTCGCGCCGGCGACGGCACCCAGCGCCACCCACGGATCGAGCAGCTCGGTGTCGGGGTCGACGATCGGGCCGGTGATGTGCTCGTGCCCTCCGGTGCCGGCGGTCGGGTGCTCGGACGAGTAGCCGACCGGCAGGACGACGTGTTCGCCGAGCCAGACGGCGTCGAACCCGGCCTCGTCAGCGGCCACCGCCAGCTCGCGCACGTCGGATGCCGGCATGTCGTAGACCGAGATCCCCACGCTCATCGGAAGCATGAGATACCACCCAGCTCCGATTGTCAAGAGATCATCATGATGAATTATGCTACGGTTCGGTCATGAGCACCGACATCCAGGACCGACCACTCGCCGGGCAGTGGGCGGCGATCACGGGCGCCAGCAAGGGGATCGGGCTCGGCATCGCCGCGCGCTTCGTCGATGCCGGCGCCAACGTCGTGCTCATCGCCCGCGGCGTGGAGACGCTGAAGGACGCGTGCGAGGAGCTCCGGTCCGGCGCCAGCGCGGCGCAGTCCGTGGTCCCGCTGGTCGCCGACACGGGCGATCGGTCGGCCATCTCCGACATGTTCCGGGCGATCCGGTCCGAGGTGCCCGAGCTGAACATCTTCGTGGCCAATGCCGGCAGCGGGACGATCGTGCCGTTCCTCGAGTTGAGCGAGGAGGAGTGGGACCGCACGCTGGCACTGAACCTCACCGGCACCGTCCTCTGCTGCCAGCAGGCGGCGCGGATGATGGCCGAGTCGCCTGCCGACACAAACAGAACGATTCTTGCTGTCTCGTCGATCCGGGCGGACGGTGTGCGGCCCGGCCGGCTCGCCTACGCGGTGACCAAGGCGGGGCTCAACCAGTTCGTGCGCGCCGCCGCCTACGAGCTGGCCCCGCTCGGCATCCGAGTGAACGCGCTGTCACCAGGGATCACAGCGACGCCGCTGGCGTTGGAGGGCAACCCGGAGGTGTTCGAGGAGATGGTGGCAACGGTGCCGCTCGGCCGGGCAGGGGAACCCGACGACATGGCGGCGGCGGCGCTGTACCTCTGCAGCCCTGCGGCACGGTTCGTGACCGGAGCGAACCTCGTCGTCGACGGCGGCGAGTCGCTCGCATGAGCCCCGACGTGACGGTTGACACTATTCATCATGAGGAATAAGATGCTCGACGTGAGCACACAGCTGGTCGAGAAGATTCCGGTCATCGACGCCGACACCCACCTCGTCGAACCGCCCGATCTGTGGACGTCGCGCATGTCGTCGAAGTGGGGTGACCTGGTCCCGCACGTCGAGTGGGACGAGGAGAACGGCGACGAGGCCTGGTTCATCGGCGGCCAACGCGTCTCATCGGTCGGTGGCGCGGCGATGGCCGGGTGGGGCGAGTTCCCGCCGGACCATCCCAAGCGCTGGGGTGACACCGATCCGGCGACATGGGACGCGTCGGTGCGCCTGAAGAAGATGGACGAGTACGGCATCCACGCCCAGGTCCTCTACCCCAACGTGGCGCTGTTCAACTCGTCGCTCCTCGTCGAGGTGGACGAGGCCATGACGCTCGAGTTCCTGCGCGCCTACAACGACTACCAGACCGACTGGAGCAGCGTCGCGCCCGACCGGCTGCTCCCGATGACGTCGCTGCCGTTCTGGAACCTCGACGCGACCCTGGCCGAGATCGACCGCTGCACTGCCATGGGACACAGGGGCATCGTGTTCTCGCAGGATCCCTCGGCATTCGGGCTCCCCACCCTCACCGACCGGCACTGGGACCCGATGTGGGCGTCGGCGCAGGAGAAGGGGTTGCCGGTGAACTTCCACATCGCCTCCGGCGACATCTCGCTCTTCACGTCGGGAGGCGGGCTGGTCGGCGCCGGACCCCACGCCAACTACGCGTCGATGGGCGTGTCGTTCTTCATGGGCAATGCCCGCACGATCTCCTCGCTGATCTGTGGCGGGATCTGTCACCGCTTCCCGGAGCTCAACTTCGTTTCTGTCGAGAGCGGCATCGGTTGGATCCCGTTCGCCCTCGATTCACTCGACTGGCAGTGGAAGAACTGCGGCGTCGCCCTCGAGCATCCCGAGTACGACCTGTTGCCGAGCGAGTACTTCAAGCGGCAGATGTACGGGTGCTTCTGGTTCGAGCGCGAGACCGCCCGGGCCGCCATCGACTGGCTCGGCGACGACAACTTCCTCTACGAGACCGACTTCCCGCACCCGACGAGCATGTCGCCCGGCCCGGCCACCAGCGCGGTCTCACCGCGCGAGTTCATCCAGACCAGCCTCGGGGACCTGCCCGAGTCGACGCAGCGCAAGATCCTCCACGACAACGCCGCCCGCATCTACCACGTGGATGATCGGGATCTGGGCGAGATCTGTCTCGGATCCGAGACGATCCGCGCCCAAATACGAATCGCGCCCGATATCGGGCCGTCGCTCAGCGCCACTCGATGAAGTCGTTCATCTGATCGCCGATCTCCATGCGGTAGTGGTCGACCATGGCACGAATGTGGTCCTCCATCAGCGTGCGAGCCCGGTTGGCGTGCCCGGCGGCGATCGCTTTGGCGATCTCTGCGTGGTCATGGTCGATCTCGTTCTTCAGATCGCGCGGGTCGGCGTTGACGACGACGTGGTGGGTGACGATCTGACCGGTCGTCTCGAGCATCAGCTCGAGGACGCGGTTGTCGGCGAGCCTGGCCACGACGGCGTGGAACTCGACATGTGAGTCGACGAAGTCGAGCTTGCTGCTGTCGGGGCCATTCGGCGGGGGCTCGGTCGTGAACGGCGCCATCGCCTTCTTGACCGCGCCGCGATCCTCGTTGCGTGCCGCTCGATCGGCCAGGATCGGTTCGGTCAGGATCCACGCCTCGAACAGCTCGGCGTACGTGCCGCCGGCGAGATGGTAGAAGAGCGTCGACACGCGACCGAGGTTGGCGGGATCCACGTGACCGACGCTCGGACCGCCGCCCGGGCCGCGCCGGATGGTGATCAGGCCTTGGACTTCGAGGAGTCGGAGGGCCTCGCGAACCGACTCCCGGCTCACGCCATACTCCTCGAGCATGGCGGCCTCTCCAGGCAGGCGGTCGCCGGTCGTGAGACCTCGGCTGACGATGTCTCGGACGATGTCACGAGCGACGGTCTCGGACGTCTTGAGCGCGCGAGTCAAGGCGCTACCGGCGGGTGCCCTCGACGACCCGGCGATCCCGGACCGCCGCCGGCCTCCGCCTGGAATCGGGCCTGCGTCGGTCTTTGCGCGCGCCACCTTCGCCACGCGGCGAGGCTACCGGTCAACGCCCTGACGATCCGCGGACACCGGTCGGCCCGCTGCTTCGGACTGCCAGATCGAGCGGTGCACGCGTCGCCCGATCAGCCAGCCGTCATTCCTTCGAACGCAGTCGTCGGAGTAGCGCAGCCCACGCACGATCACGGTGTCGCGATCGTCGCTGGCGTGATAGGCGACCGCCTGGGTCTCGACGTGAGCCGTGTCGCCCGTGACCGTCACGATGACGTTGCTCATCAGGTGGGTGGAGACGCCCGTGCGTCCCATCCGTGGGCTGGTGAACGCGCCCTCGAAGAACCGAGCGAGCGCGTCGCGTCCGTCGACGACCTCGACGCCGCCGTCGAACTCCACGTGAGCGTCGTCGGTGAAGCAGGCGACCGTCTTGGCGGCGTTGCGAGAGTCGACGGCATGGGCGTATCGCGAGATCAGCGTCGTCAACTCCTGTTGGTCGAGGACCTCACGGACATCTCGATTCATCATGAGATTTAGAGTAACATCCGCGTGTCATGGAGGACCTCGCGGGCAAGACGGCGGTCGTCACCGGCGGCGCGTCAGGCATCGGGCGGGCGATGGTCGACCGATTCACCGCCGAGGACATGAACGTCGTCGTGGCCGACATCGACCGTGCAGCGGCCGAGGCGACCGCCGCCGAGCTCGTCGGCGCTGGAGGTCGTGCCGTCGGCATCCGCACGGACGTCTCCCGTCTCGATGACATCCGCGCCCTGGCCGAGGCCACCGTCGACTCGTTCGGGGCTGTGCACATCGTGTGCAACAACGCTGGTGTCGTGATCGGAGGCCGGGTCGAGGACCTCACCGACGACGAATGGCGCTGGGTGATCGACGTGGACCTGTGGGGCGCGATCAACGGCATACGCGTGTTCCTGCCGCTCATCGAGGCGCAAGGCGCCGGGCATCTGGTGTCGACCTCGTCCACGTCGGGCCTGGTGGCGCCGCCGTTCATCGCCCCCTACTCGGTGGCCAAAGCGGGCGTGATCACGTTGATGGAGGCGGTCAGACGCGAGCTGGACGCGCGTCAGTCTCCCGTCGGAGCCAGCGTGCTGGTGCCGGGGCCGGTGGACACGCCCCTGTTGAGCAGCCGGCACAACCGCCCGGAGACGTTGCCGCAGCGGTCGGACACGCCCGAAGGACGGGCCTTCGCGTCGAGCTCAGCGAGCTATCTCGCAACCGCCGGGAAGGACCCTGCGACGGTCGCCGCGCTCGTCGTCGCAGCGATCCGTGCCAACCGGTTCTGGATCCTCACCCACCCCGAGTGGACCAAGATCCTGCAGCGTCGGGTCGACGCGATCATGACGACCGGCATGCTCACCGACCGCCCTGGCGCCTGAGCACACCATCGTTCCTCCTCGGGCAAGGCGCATCACCGCGCGCCGAATCCTAATGAGGAAAACCGGCAGTGATCCTTGACACATCCTCGATTCTTTCTTATCATCATGAGGAATACGGCCTCGGCCGTGTCGATCCACTCACAGGGGGTGCACAACGTGCGAGCGAAATCACGGCGAGGTCTTCGGTTCACGACAGCGGTGATGGTGGTCGTCGGGCTGACGATGGCTGCCTGTGGAGGTGATGACGACGACGACGCCGAAAGCGGCACCACCGCAGCCGGTGCGACCGAGACGACGGCTGCTGAGGCGACGGCCACGTCGGCCGCTGAGGACACCGCGACCACGGCCGCGGAGGACACCGCGACCACGGCCGCGGAGGACACGGCGACGACGGCGGGGGAGAGCACCGCGACGACAGCCGGCGCTGCGGCCGACGACCCTGAGTTGATCGCCGCCGCCACCGAGGAAGGTGCGGTCACGGTCTATTCGAGCCAGGGGCTTGATGCTCTCGAACAGCTGGCCACCAACTTCGAGGCCAAGTACCCGGGCATCGCCGTCGAGATCGTGCGCGGCATCGACAGCGACCTCACCCCCAAGGTGGAGGCCGAGAACCAGACCGGCCAGGGCATCGCCGACCTGTACGTCAACGCCAGTCTGAGTTGGGTGCAGGACCACGCCGATCAGGGCTGGTACCTGCCCGTCGAGGGTCCCGAGCTCACCGGGCAGGGCGCCTACGACGCCGAGCAGTTCGTCCACGAGGGCAACTTCTTCGAGGTCGGCTCCGCCGTCCTCACGTTCGCCTGGAACACCGAGCTCTACAGCCCAGGCATCACCGAGTACCCCGACGTCCTCGACCCGGAGCTGTCGGGCAAGCTCGGTGTGATCGAGCCGACCGCACCGTCGATCGTCGACTTCTACCTCTGGCTGGAGGAGACGTACGGCGAGGAATACGTCGAGCAACTCGCTGCGCTGGAACCACGCATCTACCCGAGCTCTCTGCCGATTGGCGAAGCGCTGGCATCGGGCGAGATCTCGGCCTCGCCGTACGCCGCACCACAGACGCTCGAGGGCCTCAAGGCGAGTGGGGCGCCGGTCGAGTACGGCATCGGATCTGACGGTGCGTGGGGCGCCCGCTTCTTCGGGATGATCCTCAACACGGCGCCTCATCCCAAGGCCGGGCAGCTGTTCGCCAACTACATGGTCACGGCGGAAGGACAAGAGGTCGTCCAGGCAACTGGCGGATCCGTGCTTCCGGACATCCCCGGCACGCTGATCTACAACGAGGATGTGCGTGAGCAGGACCTGTCGAAGCTGACGCCGGAGGCCGTCGCCGCCTACCAGGAGAAGTGGAACGCACTGTTCCGGTGACCCACGAGCGGATCGACGACCAAGGAATTACGACATGAGCTACGTGACGATCGAGGGCCTCGACAAGCACTTCGCCGGCAAGCCGCCCACCACGGCGATCGACGATCTCGACCTGGAGATCGAGGAGGGCGAGTTCCTCGTCCTCCTCGGCCCGAGCGGGTGCGGCAAGACGACGACGCTGCGCTGCCTCGCCGGCCTCGAGACCCCGAGCTCCGGGGCCATCTCGTTCGGCGGGCGAACGGTCTTCGACTCGGGGTCGCGGATCGACACGTCGCCCGACAAGCGCAACCTCGGCATGGTGTTCCAGTCGTATGCCCTGTGGCCGCACATGACGGTACGGAAGAACATCGGCTACCCGCTGCGGGCGCGCAAGATCCCGAAGAGCGAGTGCCGGGGTTGGGTCGAGGACGTGGCGGAGCTCGTCGACTGCGGCCAGCTGCTCGACCGATATCCCGCCCAGCTCAGCGGCGGCCAACAGCAGCGCGTCGCCCTCGCGCGGGGCCTCGTCGCCCGTCCGGACCTGGTGCTCTTCGACGAGCCGCTGAGCAACCTCGACGCCCGGCTGCGCGACCAGGTGCGGGCGCAGATCCATGAGCTCCACGAGCGATTGCGTTTCACCGCCGTGTTCGTGACCCACGACCAGCGTGAGGCGCTGGCGTTGGGGGACCGCCTGGCGATCATGAAGGCCGGCCGGATCGAGCAGTTCGACACCCCGGAGCAAGTCTTCGAGGAGCCGGCCACTGAGTACGTCGCCGGCTTCATCGGCATGTCCAACCGGCTGCAGTTCGAACGGCGCGAGCCACGGCTGGTCCCTCGGGGACTACACCGCCAACGGCGAGCTCCCCGTGCCCCGCGACTGCACGTCCGTCACCGTCCGGCTGCGCCCCGACGATGTCGTGCTCGCACCGGTCGACCAGCCGCTCGACGGCGACGTCGTCAGTTTCCTGGCCGAGGTCGTCGACTCGCAGTTCGGAGGACGGCACTTCGACGTCGTCATCAACGCCGGCGGCCACCGCCTCGAGGTGCAAGTGCCCAGCGGCCGCCTCGGCGGCTGGGCACGCAAGCTGTCCATCGGCCAGCCGGTCACGGCCGGGTTCGCGACGACCACGGCGATCTACTTCGACGGTACCGGCTCGCGGATCGCCGGCCACGTGCCGGTCGAGGCGCCGGCGCCGATCGGAGCCTGAGCGTCATGGCCGTCGCAACCATCGCCACCCGGCCACGTTCGGTCGGGGTGACCCAGGGCCGACGGATCCTTGTCAGGATCGGGCTCCTGGCCTTCCTCGCCGGGCTGGCCTACCTCGTCGTCGTGCCGCTGTGGCGGCTGCAGACACTGGCGCTGGAGGATGGCGCGCGTGGCTATCGCAACGCCTTCACGCGACCGTCGATGGCGGAGACGCTGCGCACGACGATCCTCCTCGCGCTCGGCTCGCTGGTCATCGCGTTGGTGCTCGGCACGTTGCTGGCTTGGGCGGCGACCCGCCTCCCTCCCCGACTGCGGATGCTGCGGGTGCTCCCGATCCTGCCGATCGTCGTGCCCGCGGTCGCCAGCGTGCTGGGCTGGTCGTTCCTGCTGTCGCCCCGACCGGGATACCTCAACGCGCTCCTCCGCACGCTGCCGTGGTGGAACCACTTGGAGGAAGGCCCTGTCGACGTCTACACCCTGCCGTGGATCATCATCATCACCGGCTTCGGCCTGACTGCCTTCGTCTACCTCTTCGTCAGCTCCGGCTTCGAGAACATCAACTCCGAGCTCATCGAGGCCGCCCAGGTGAGCGGCTCCTCGCAGCTCGGCGTGTTCTTCCGGGTGATCCTGCCGCTGCTGCGGCCGGTGATCGTCTACGGCGGCGGCGTGGCGCTGCTGCTCGGGCTCGGGCAGTTCACCGGACCACTGCTCCTGGGCCGCAACGCCGGCATCAACGTGCTGACCACCGACATGTACCTCGCCGTGTCGCAGTCGCCCGTCGACTACGGCACGGCGGCCGGCATCGGCGCGCCGCTGTTGCTGTTCGGGATCGCCATCGTCGTCTTCCAGAGGTTCTTCCTGGGCGACCACAGCCGGTTCGTGACCCACGGCGGCAAGGCCTTCCGCGGCGGGGCGAAGCCGTCGAAACTCGCCGCCGTCGGCATCATCGTCTACAGCTTCATGGCGACGATCCTGCCGGTGTTCGCGCTGGTCGTCGTCGGGCTCTCGAGCTTCTGGAGCGGGGACATCGAGGTGAGCAACTTCACCCTCGACAACTTCCGCGCCGTCTTCGACGACTCCCGGATCACCGAGGCCATCAGCACCAGCCTCATCGCCTCCCTCGCCGCCGTCGCCATCGCCCTGCCGATCGGTTTCATCGCCTCGTACCTGCTCCTCAAGGGCCGGCGCTACCCGATCATCCGGGCCATCGTCGACTTCATCGTGGCGATGCCCCTCGGCATCCCGGCGGTCATCTTCGGCGTCGGCTTCCTGTTCACGTACACCCGCGAGCCGTTCATCCTCTACGGGACCCGCTGGGTGATCATCCTCGTCTACATCACGCTGATGCTGCCGTTCACGACCCGCATGCAACTCTCGGGCATGGTCGCCCTCGGCGATCAGTACATCGAGGCGTCCCGGGTCAGCGGGGCCAGCGCATTGCGCACGAACATCCGGATCCTGCTGCCGCTCATGCGCGGCACGCTCGGCGGGGCCGCCGCCCTGATGTTCGTGTTGCTCACCCACGAGTTCGCCGCCTCGCTCCTCGTCCGCTCGCCCACCACCAACACGATGGGCACCATCCTCTACGACTACTTCGTCAACGGGTCCTATCCGCTCGTCGCCGCCATCGCGCTGGTGATGTCGTTCGTCACCGCCTGTGGCGTCGTGCTCGCCATCGCCCTCGGCGGCCGGGACGTCTTCGACAAGCTGTGAGCACGCACGATGGATCGCACCGTTCGTCACCGCGCGAGGCCCGCTGGCCGGCATCCGGGTCGCCGACTTCTGCTGGATGGGCGTCGGGTCGGTGGCGACGCGCCTGCTCGCCGACTTCGGCGCCGAGGTCATCAAGATCGAGGACCGGACACGGATCGACACGCCGCGCAAGCTGCCGATCTACAAGGACGAGCCGGCGCGCAACTTCGGCGAGGAGGCGGTCGACGCCGACCCCGACCGGGGCGGCCTGTTCAACAACTACTGCCGCAACAAGCTCGGCGTCGTCATCAACATGCGCACGCCGAAGGGCCGCCAGCTCGCCGAGCGGCTGATCGCCGAGAGCAGCGTCGTCTCGGAGAACTTCGCGCCCGGGGTGATGGAGCGCTGGGGCCTCACCTACGAGCGCCTGCAGGAGCTGTCGCCCGACGTCATCTACGCCCGGATGAGCGGCTACGGGCACTCGGGCCCACACGCCGAGTACCGCAGCTACGGGCCGGTCGTGCAGGCGATGAGCGGGCTCACCCACATCAGCGGCCTTCCCGGCCGGGAGCCGTCGGGGTGGGGCTTCTCGTACATGGACAACCAGGCCGCGTACTACAACTCGACGGCGCTGCTGATGGCGATCTACCAGCGCATGCGCACCGGGCAGGGCACCGAGATCGACGTGTCGGCGATCGAGAACGGCATCAACCTCGTCGGGCCGGTGCTGCTCGACGTCACCGTGAACGGGCACACGACCCGCCGCCCCGACTTCCCGACCGGCAACCGGCTCGAGTGGCCGCCCGCCGCGCCGCACGGCGTCTACCCGGCCCGGGGACGAGGACCGTTGGGTCGCCATCGCCGTGTTCGACGACGACCAGTGGTCCGGTCTCGTCGACCGCGCTCGGAACCCCGTCATGGACCGCCGACCCGCGCTTCGCCACCCAGGAGGATCGGTTCCGGAACCAGGACGCCCTCGACGAGCACGTGTCGGACTGGACACGTGACCGCGACCGCCACGACGTCATGGAGCTCCTGCAGCGGCATGGCGTGCCGGCGGGGGCCGTGCAGAACGCCGAAGACCTCAACGAGCGCGACCCGCAGGTCGCCCACCGCGGCGTGTTCTTCGAGATGGACCACCCGGTGATCGGCCCGGCGCGGTTCGAGGGGACGCCGGTCCAGTTCTCATCGATCGCCCAGGACAACTGGCGGTCCGGCCCGCTGCTCGGCGAGGACAACGAGTACGTGTTCAAGCAGATCGTCGGCGTCGACGACGACGAGTTCGCCGAGCTGCGCGCGGAAGGCGTGATCTGATGACCGCGTTGTTCGAGCACCTGACGGTCATCGAGCTCGCCGGGGATCCGGCCGGCGAGATGACCGGCAAGATCTTCGCCCAGATGGGCGCCGACGTGGTCAAGGTCGAGCCGCCCGGCGGGTCGCCGAGCCGCTCGATCGGACCGTTCGTGGAGGGACACGAGGACGCCGACCACAGCCTCAGCTTCTGGTACTACAACACCGACAAGCGCAGTGTCGTCATCGACTACGCGACTCCGGACGGCAGGTCCGAGCTGTTCGGCCTCCTCGCCGAGCGCCGACGTCTGCATCACGACGTTGCGCCCGTCCGAGGCCCGCGCGCTGGGGCTCGCAGGCCGAGCGAGCTGCGCACGGCCTCGCCGCGGCTGATCGTGGTGTCGGTGACACCGTTCGGGCTCACCGGCCCGTGGGCCGACCGGCTCAGCTCCGACCTCGTCGGTCTCGCCCTCGGCACGCCACTCAACAGCTGCGGCTACGACGACCACTCGATCCCGCCGATCCGCCCGGGCGGCGACCAGGGCTACCAGTCGGCGTCCAGCTTCGCCCAGGCCGGGGCGATGCTCGCCCTGATCGAGCGCGAGCGGACGGGTGAGGGTCAACTCGTCGACGTCGCGATGCACGACTGCCTCGCCGTCGGCGCCGAACTGGCCAACCCGTACTGGTTCTACCCGCGGGCCATCGTCCACCGGCAGACCTGCCGGCACGCTCAGCCGACGCCCACCCAGCCGGCGATCTTCCAGTGCGGCGACGACCGCTGGGTGTACTTCGTGATCTTCGTCGCCGATCAGAAGGCGTGGCAGACACTGGTCGAGTGGCTGGGCACCAAGGACATGGCGGTCGACCTCGTGCAGCCGGAGTACCTCGATCCGGAGTACCGCCAGCAGAACTTCGGCCACATCCAGAGCATCGTCGAGACGTTCTTCCTGCTGCAGTCCGCGGACGAGGCCTACCACGACGGCCAGGTGCGTGGGCTGGCGATCGGCCCGATCAACTCGCCCGACGACCTGCTCGACGACGAGCACCTCCGGGCGCGGAGATTCTTCGTCGAAGTGGAGCATGCCGACGTTCCGCCGGCGCTCTATCCGGGGCCGCCGCTGCGGTTCTCGGCGTTCGACAGCGTCCCGACCCGGCGGGCCCCGAACCTGGGCGAGCACACCGCCGAAGTGCTCGGCTCCACGACCTCGACACGGAAGGCTGTGTGATGACTGAGTTCCACCACCGCGACCGGTGCGCGATCGTCGGCATCGGCGCCACCGACTTCTCCCGCAACTCCGGTCGCAGCGACCTCACGCTCGCCACCCAGGCCGCGCTGGCCGCCATCGAGGACGCCGGGCTGACCCCGAAGGACATCGACGGCATCGTCCGCTGCGACATGGACACCGTCCGCCACAACGACCTCGCCGACTCCCTCGGCATCACGGAGCTCACGTACTGGGGTGAGGTCGGGCCGGGCGGTGTGGCCCCGTGCGCACAGGTCGGCCAGGCGGTCGGAGCGATCCTGTCCGGGCAGGCGACCACCGTGCTCGTGTTCCGCGAGCTGAACGGCCGCTCGGGGCGCCGCTACGGGCTCTCCAAGCAGACCGATCCGCGGGCCGGCGGCGCCGGCAGCTACGACGAGTTCTTCGCGCCGTACGGGCTGCTGACGCCGGGCCAGATCTTCGCCCTGATGGCGCAGCGCCACATGCTCGAGTACGGGACGACCGACAAGCAGCTCGGCCAGATCGCGCTGACGTGCCGGGAGCGGGCGAACGCCAATCCCCGTGCACAGATGCACGACCGCTCCCTGACGATGGACGACTACCTGTCCGCCCGGATGATCTCCCGGCCGCTGCGGCTCTACGACTTCTGTCTCGAGACCGACGGTGCGTGCGCGGTCGTCGTCACGAGCACCGACCGGGCCCGTGACCTGCGCCAGAAGCCGGCGCTCATCCGGGCCGTCGCCCAGAACAGCATCCCGAACCCGCAGCCCGGCATCCAGTTCCCGGTGTTGATGCGTGACCGCATCACCGAGCTGCCGGCGAAGGCGGTGGCCGACACGCTCTACGCCCGGGCCGGGCTCGGCCCGCAGGACGTCGATGTCGCCCAGGTCTACGACTGCTTCACGATCACCGTCCTCCTGCAGCTCGAGGACTGGGGGTTCTGCGCCAAGGGCGAGGGCGGACCGTTCGTCGCCAGCGGCGAGATCGACCTCGGTGGCAGCATCCCGATCAACACCGGCGGCGGCCACCTGTCGGAGGGCTACATCCACGGCATGAACCACATCGTCGAAGGGGTCCGCCAGATCCGGGGCGAGTCGACGTCACAGGTGCCGGGCGCCGAGGTCTGTCTGGTCACGTCCACTGCGCTGCCGCCGGGCAGCGCCCTGATCTTGACGGCGGCATGAGATGATCGAGACACCACCGCGACCCCTTCCCGTCGACGACGACATCGACACCGGCGGCTTCTTCGAAGCGGCCCGCCGCCACGAGCTGGTCATCCGGGTGTGCGACGGGTGCGGGGCTGTCCTGCACATGCCCCGTGCCTACTGCCATACGTGCGGATCGTGGGAGGGCCACTGGCAGCCGGTTGCCGGGCGCGGGCGTGTGTACTCGTGGACGACCGTCGAGCACCAGGTCCATCCGGCCTTCCCGGTGCCCTACACGATCGTGCTGATCGAACTCGACGACCTGCCGGCGCGACTCGTCGGCCACCTCCCGGGTGCCCCCGAGCTGGTCGAGGGCCAGCCGATGGAGGCGTGGTTCGAGACGCTCGACGACGGGGTCGTGCTACCCCAATGGAGGACCGTGACAGCATGAGTTGGGACTTCGAGACCGAGCCCGAGTTCCAGCAGGAGCTCGACTGGGTGGAGGCCTTCGTGCGTGAGGAGGTCGAGCCGGTCGACTTCCTGGTCAAGCACGCATGGGACATGGACGACCCGGTGCGCCAGCAGTTGATCCCGCCGTTGCAGGAGAAGGTGCGCGAGCGAGGGTTGTGGGCGACCCACCTCGGGCCCAACCTCGGCGGGCCGGGCTACGGCCAGGTGAAGCTGGCCCTGCTCAACGAGATCCTCGGCCGCACCCACTCCGGACCCGATCGTGTTCGGGTGCCAGGCGCCGGACTCGGGCAACGCCGAGATCCTCGCCCACTACGGGACGCCGGAGCTGAAGGAGCGCTACCTCGAGCCGCTGCTGCGCAACGACATCGTCTCGGCGTTCTCGATGACCGAGCCGCAGGGCGGCTCGGACCCGACGCAGTTCGTCACCCGCGCCGAGCTCGACGGCGACGAGTGGGTCATCAACGGCGAGAAGTGGTTCTCCTCGCACGCCAACTTCGCCTCCTTCCTGATCGTGCTCGCCGTGACCGACCCCGACGAGCCCGCCCACCGGCGCATGTCGATGTTCGTCGTGCCCAAGGAGACGCCCGGAGTCAACATCCTGCGCAACGTGCCGGTGTACGGGCACGACGAAGGGACCCACTCCTACATCCGCTACGAGGACGTGCGGATCCCCAAGGACCACCTGCTCGGCGGGCGGGGCGAGGGTTTCGTCGTCGCCCAGACCCGCCTCGGCGGCGGCCGCATCCACCACGCCATGCGCACGGTCGGGGTCGTCAAGCGAGCCTTCGACATGATGTGCGAACGAGCCCTGTCGCGGGTCACCAAGGGCGAGGTCCTCGCCCGCAAGCAGCTCGTCCAGGCGATGATCGCCGACTCGTGGGTGCAGATCGAGCAGTTCCGCCTGCTCGTGCTGCGGACTGCCTGGAAGATCGACCGCTACGACGACTACCTGCGGGTGCGCGCCGACATCTCGGCCGTCAAGGCGGCGATGCCCCAGGTGCTCCACGACGTCGCCTCGCGTGCACTGCAGATCCACGGCTCGCTCGGCGTCTCCGACGAGATGCCGTTCGGCGCGATGGTGCTCGAGTCGTTCCACATGGGCCTCGCCGACGGCGCCACCGAGGTGCACAAGGTCACGCTCGCCCGCCAGGTGCTCAAGGACTACAAGGCGAGCGACGATCTGTTCCCGACGATGCACCTGCCGAGGCTGCGGGCGCATGCTCACGAGAAGTACGACGATCTGCTCTACGCAACGGGAGGGTCGTGATGGCCGGGAGAGTTCGATCTCGAGCAGACCGACCGGCTGCTCACGACGACGCGGGCGGTGCGCAAGCGCCTCGATCTCACGCGGCCGGTCGAACGGGAGGTGGTCCTCGACTGCCTCCGCGTCGCCACACAGGCGCCGAGCGGCGGCAACCGCCAGCGGGGGCGCTGGCTCGTGGTCCGCGACGAAGCGAAGAAGAAGGCGATCGCCGACCTGTACGCCCGATCGTACGAGGCGTACATCACTCCCCAGCTGGCCGTGCTCGACCCCGAGGACCGTGCATCGGTGCGCATGGTCGAGTCGTCGCGCCACCTCGCCGACCACATGGCCGAAGTACCGCTGCTCGTCGTCCCTTGCATCCTCGACCGGCTCGCCCCAGATGCCGGGCCGGCGGAGGTGGCCGGCTTCTACGGTGGGATCCTCCCCGCCGTGTGGAGCTTCCAACTGGCGTTGCGCAGCCGCGGGCTCGGGTCAGCGTGGACCACATTGCACCTGGAGTACGAACGCGAGGTCGGCGAGCTCCTCGACATCCCCCTGACGGTCACCCAGGTCGCACTGCTCCCGGTCGCCTACTACCACGGCGAGGGGTTCGGGCCGGCGCCGCGACGCCCCGTCGAGGAGGTCACATACGTCGACAGCTGGAAGGCGCCGTGGGAGTGATCGATGTGCAACTGAAGCCGGGTACTCGTTTGAAGAGCACAACCTCGACGACGGAGGTGATCGTGGTGAGGTCGCCGTCGTCGGACGTCGACCTCCGCTGCGGCGGCCAGCCGATGGTGCCCTACTCCGACGCCGTCGTCGCCGGCGCGCAGACCGACCCGGCGCACGCGGCGGGCACGTTGCTGGGCAAGCGCTACGCCGACGCCGACTCCGGGCTCGAGGTGCTGTGCACGAAAGCTGGGGAGGACTCGCTCTCGCTCGGCGACGCACCGCTCCACGTCAAAGACGCCAAGCCGTTGCCGTCCTCGGACTGAGAGCGCAGCCCGATGCACCTGTCCACGCTGCTGGAAATGGCGGTCGACGGCTTCGGCGACCGCGTCGCCTTCGGGCCACGGCACGGTGGCATGACCTACACCGATCTCGGCCACCGAGCGAGGGCGGCAGCCACCCTGGTCCGTCGCCGCGGGGTCGAGCGTGTCGGGCTCGTCGACGTCAACTCCGAGGCGGTGCCGATCCTCGTGTTCGGAAGTGCGCTCGCCGGGCTTCCGTTCGTGCCGCTCAACTATCGCCTCGACGACGACCACCTGCGGGCGATCGTCGGCCGCACCGCCCCGTCGCTGCTGGTCGTCGACGACACCGTCACCGCGCGGGTCGGCGCCGTACTCCGATGTCGAGCTGCTGAGCGTTGCCGAGTTCGTCGCCGCGACGGAGACCGTCGCCGCGGACGACATCGCGGTGACATCCGTCGATCCCGACGACACTGCGCTGTTGCTGTTCACCAGCGGGACCACCGGAGAGCCGAAGGCGGCGGTGCTGCGCCACAAGCACCTCGCGACGTACGTGATCACCACCGTCGAGTTCATGGCCGCCGACGAGGACGAAGCGGCGCTGGTGAGCGTGCCGCCGTATCACGTCGCCGGTGTGTCGGCCGTGCTGTCCTCGGTGTACGCCGGACGCCGTGTCGTCTACCTGCCGGCGTTCACCCCGGAGGCCTGGGTGGGGACGGCCCGCGACGAGCAGGTCACCCAGGCGATGGTGGTCCCAACGATGCTCGGCCGCATCCTCGACGTGCTGGAGCATCAGCGCGAGGCCCTGCCCGCCCTGCGTCACCTCGCGTACGGCGGCGGCCGCATGCCGGTCCCGGTGATCGAGCGAGCGCTGGCCATGCTGCCGCACGTCGAGTTCGTCCAGGCCTACGGGCTCACCGAGACGAGCTCGACCATCGCCGTGCTCGGGAGCGATGATCACCGGGAGGCCGTGGCGAGCACGTCGCCATCCGTGCGCCGACGGCTCGGCTCGGTCGGCAAGCCCATCCCGTCGTTGGAGGTGGAGATCCGCGACGACGACGGCCGGCCGCTCGGCCCGAACGAGCCCGGCGAGATCTTCGTGCGTGGCGAACAGGTCGCCGGCGAGTATCTCGGACGAAGCGGTGGGACCGAGGACGGGTGGTTCGCCACGCGTGACACAGGCTGCTGGGACGACGACGGCTACCTCTATCTCTCCGGCCGGCGAGACGACGTCATCGTCCGGGGAGCCGAGAACATCTCGCCGGGAGAGATCGAGGACGTCCTCGTCACGCATCCTGCCGTGGCCGAGGCCGCCGTCGTCGGTGTCCCCGACGCCGAGTGGGGTGAGGCGATCGTCGCTGTCGTCGTGCTCAACAAGGGCGCAACGATCGGCGAGGCCGAACTGCAGGACTGGGTGCGCAGTCACCTCCGCTCGTCGAAGACGCCGCAGCGGATCGAGTTCCGAGCACAGCTCCCGTACAACGACACCGGCAAGCTCTTGCGTCGCGTCCTCAAGGCCGAGCTGGCCGCGACGCCCGTGTCGTAGCGTCGACCGATGGACGAGCACGAACCAGTCCTCCTCGTCGATGAGCCGGCGCCGCTCGTACGGCGACTCACGCTCAACCGTCCGCACAAGCGCAACGCTCTCGACGACCGGCTCCGGGCCGCCCTCTTCGAGAGCCTTCGTGAGGCCGATGCAGCGCGTGACGTGTCGGTCGTCATCATCCGTGGCGCCGGTCCGAGCTTCTGCGCCGGCTACGACCTGTCCGCTCCGAACCACGCCGTCGAGCGGCACGCATCCCCCAGCGACGGCTGGTGGTCGCGCCATGTCGTCGCCGGGTGGTTCGAGATGTGGGACATGTCCACCCCGCTCATCGCCCAGGTCCACGGCTACTGCCTGGCAGGCGGTACCGAGTTGGCGGTGGCCTGCGACCTCGTGTACGTCGCCGACGACGCGCAGATCGGCTATCCACCCGTTCGGCTGATGTCACCTCCCGACCTGGCGTGGCAGCCCTGGCTGATGGGCATGCGGCGTGCGATGGAGGCGCTGCTCACGGGCGACGCGATGTCCGGGGCCGAGGCGGTGCAGGCGGGGTTCGCCAACCGGGCGTTCCCGGTGGAGCGTCTCGGCGACGAGGTGGTGGCGATCGCCGAGCGTGTCGCCAAGATTCCCGCCGACCTCCTCGCCCTCAACAAGCGGGTGGTGCACCGCGCCATGGAAGCCGCCGGGATGCGCGACGGGCTGCGGGCGACCACCGACATCCAGGCACTCGGCTTCCACCAGAGATCTTCGCGGGCGTACATGAAGTCCTTCACCGAGCGCGGCGTGTCAGCGGCGCTGGCCGAGCGCGACAAGCCCTTCGGCGACTACCGCGGGTCGGAGCGACCGGAGGCGAGCAGCCAATGAAGGCATGGCAGTTCACCGGGACCAACGAACCGCTGGTGCTCAACGAGATCGCCGAGCCGTTGCCGGGCCCGGGTGAGGTCGTCCTGCAGATCAAGGCCGCCGGCCTGTGCCACTCCGACGTCGGGGCGCTGACCGATCCAAGCTGGCTCGCGGTCATCCCGATCCGTCCGGTCGTCATGGGCCACGAGGTCGCAGGCGTCGTGCACGAGTGGGCGACGGCATCACCGACGTCAAGGTCGGCGAGCGGTACGGGGTGTGGCCGATGGGCGCCACTGGTGCGCCTGGATTCGCGCGCGACGGCGGATTCACCTACTTCCATCGCGTGCCGGCCGGCGATCTCGTGCCGGTACCGGATGAAGTCAACTTCGAGTTGGCGGCGATCGGGACGGACGCAGGCATGACCTCGTATCACGCAGTGATGACGCAGGCGGCGGTCAAGGCAGGCGACAAGGTGGGCATCATCGGCCTCGGAGGACTTGGCCAGATCGGCGCCCGGGTCGCCGTGGTGAACGGCGCGGAGGTGCACGTCGCCGAAGTGAACGAGGCGGCATGGCCGCTCGCCGAGGAGATCGGTGCGAGCTCCGTCGTAGCGGACGTCGCCCAGTGGGCGGACCAGCGCTTCGACGTGATCGTCGACTTCGCTGGCTTCGGCACCACCACGGCCAACGCCCTGTCAGCGATCCGTCGTGACGGCCGCGTCGTGGTGGTCGGAATGGCCAAGCCGGAGATCACGCTCAACACGATCGACGTCGTTCGCAAGCAGGCACAGATCTACGGTTCCAACGGCGGGACCAAGAACGACATCGCTGCCGTCTACGAACTCGATCCGCACCGGCGACGTCAAGCCGGCATACACGGTCATCGACTTCGACGACATCCCGCAGGGCCTCGACGACCTCAAGCACCACCGCGTCACCGGACGCCTCGTGGCGCACATCGTCGGTTGAAGGCGATCAAGCAGACGTCGACGGAGCGAACTTGCGTCGCTGCCTTGGGGCATTCCGGCCGGCGAGTCTCCTCCCAGCTTCCTCCCAATGGCAGCGGCTTATGGCTGTCAACTCACGGCTCCGGGGGCCGATGCTCGATGTGTCGGGCTTCTCATTCTGCGTAGCAACCCGGTAGCAACCATCGGCTTCGGCCATGGTCCGAGGTCTAGGGCAGATCGGACGCTATCTAGCAGGTACTTTGTGGTGCGCCCCCAGGGATTCGAACCCTGAACCAATGGATTAAGAGTCCACTGCTCTGCCGTTGAGCTAGAGGCGCGAGCGGCCGGGCAGTGTACGGGTCGCACGAGGCGCCCGGACACGGCCCGACCGTTTGGGGTGAGCGAGGGGACTTGAACCCCCGACCTCCAGGGCCACAACCTGGCGCTCTAACCGAGCTGAGCTACGCCCACCACGGGACGCGTCAGTCTGCCACGCTGTCCGCGGATCGCGACACCCGTTCCGCGATGGCGTCAGCGAGCAGCCATCACGTCGAGCAGCTGGCGACAGAAAGCCTTGAGGTCATCCGGCTTGCGGCTCGTCACGATCGTGCCCGGCCCGTCGCTCGACACGACGACCTCCTCGTCGACCCATTCACCGCCGGCATTGGTGATGTCGGTGCGCAGGCTCGGCCAGCTCGTCAGCCGTCGGCCGCGCACGATGTCGGCCTCGACGAGCGTCCACGGGGCGTGGCAGATCGCTGCGATCGGCTTGCCGGCGTCGGCGAACGAGCGCACGAAATCGACCGCCTCGGGCCGCGTCCGCAGCTCGTCGGGGTTGGCGACGCCTCCGGGCAGGACGAGGGCGTCGTAGTCCTCGACCGAGGCGTCCTCGATCGTCACATCGACGTCGAACGTGTCGGCCTCGTCGAGGTGGTTGCGGCCTTGCACCTTGCCGGCTTCCAGCGCGACGAGCACTGGCTCACCGCCTGCGTCCTCGACCGCCGACCACGGCTCGGTGAGCTCGACCTGTTCGACTCCATCGTTGGCGACCAGGAAGGCGACCCGGCGACCCTGCAACTCCTTGGACATGGCATCCTCCTTCGCCGCGTCCAGGTACCCGCCGAGCGCTCCCGGCAACCGTCGCAAGAGCCAGTGGTAGCGTCGGACCCGATCCCACGCCTCACCGCGCAAGGAAGTGATAACCGATGACCGCCACCCATCCGTCTCACGGAGTGGCCGTCGACCAGGGCCTGGCCGCCGCCGCCAAGGCGATCACCGAACGGGAGCTCAGGCGCTACGCCGAGCGCACGGTCGGCTCGCAGGCGGCCACTGATCGCGCTCGCCGGGTGCTCCCCTTGGGTGTGCCGTCGAGCTTCCAGGCCTACGACCCGCACCCGATCGTCGTCCGCCACGCCGCCGGTTCGCGGATGGTCGACGTCGACGGCAACGAGTACGTCGACTACGACATGGGCTTCGGTGCCCTGTTCGCCGGACACATGCACCCGGCCGTGCGCGATGCCGTGCAGGCCCAGCTCGACGACGGCACGCTGTTCGTCACGCCGTGCGAGCTCAATGCGGAGGTCGCCGAGCTGCTCGGCGAGCGCTTCGGGCTGCCGATGTGGCGCTTCACGAACTCCGGCACCGAGGCCACCATGGACGCCATCCGCGTCGCCAAGGGAGCGACGGGCCGGGACAAGATCGTCAAGGTCGAGGGTGGCTACCACGGTCATCACGACGAGGTGATGATCTCGATGAAGCCGCCGGTCGACCAGGCCGGCCCGGCGGACGCGCCCTGGTCGGTGCCGGGCACGGCGGGCATCACCAAGGCGGTCCTCGCCGACACGACGGTGATCCCGTACAACGACCCCGACAAGCTCGACGAGGTCCTGTCATCGGGCGAGTACGCCTGCTTCATCGTCGAGCCGGTGATGGAGAACATCGGCATCTGCCTGCCGCAGCCGGGATACCTCGAGGCGGTGCGCGAGATCACCGCCCGCCACGGCACGCTGCTCATCCTCGACGAGGTGAAGACCGGCATCACCGCCGGGTACGGCGGGGCGACCGGGCACTTCGGCATCGAGCCCGACCTCGTCACGCTCGCCAAGTCGATCGGCGGTGGCTTCCCGGTCGGCGCGTTCGGCGGCAAGCAGGAGCTCATGGACCTGATCACCCAGGCCAGAGTGCTGCACCTCGGCACGTACAACGGCAACCCGCTCGTGATGGCGGCGACCAAGGCGACGCTCACCGAGGCGTGCGGCCGCCAGCCGACGACGGCGGCGATCGCCCGCAACGACCTGTTGGTGGAGGCGTGCCAGGCGATCATCGACCGTGCCGGCCTGCCGGCGCACACCGTGCGCTTCGGCGCCAAGGGGTGCGTCACGTGGTCGCCGACGCCGGTGCGCAACTACCGCGACTACAAGGCGACGGACTTCGACCTGGCGTTCGCCCAGTGGATCCACGGCATCAACCGGGGCGTGCTGCTGCCGCCCGGGCTCGACGAGCAGTGGCTGGTCTCGGTGATGCACAGCGAGGCCGACGCCATGCGATACGCCGACGTGTTCGGAGACTTCGTCGACGAGCTCGTCGGCTGACCTCAGGACCAGCGGTGCTGGTCGCCGTAGCGGTGCACCGGCACGGGTGACGACCACGACCGGTTGCGTCGAGCGGCTGCCGCACCGATCATCATGACCACCCCGGCGGCGCACAGCACGACCGCTGCGGCGATGATGATCGGCAGGGCATCCTTGGCGACGGCGGGAATGACCCCCGCCCAGACGTCGTCGTCGAACACGGGGAAGAGGAACACCGGCACGACGTAGCCGATCAGCACCACGGCCACGCCGGCGATGACGCAGAACAGGCCGATGCCGAACACAGCGTCGGACTTGCGCGGGTGGGCGAGCAGGCCGAGCAGGAGGAACACGACGCCGGCGATGGCGGCGATCGGCACGGCCCAGTCGAGCGACGTGCGCACGGCCGACAGCACGGCGACCTCCTCCACTGGCAGCGTCACGGGCGGGAGACCGCCGACGCGCTGGTCACGGGTGAGCTCGACGAGCTGCGCACTGGTGATCTGGACGGGGCCCGGGCGGGTGCCGATGAGGGTGCCGTGGGCATCGGCCACGATCTGGCGCATCAGCTCGGCGCCCGGAGGCGTCTGCGCCAGCTGGTCGACCTGCGCGCGCACGTCGTCGACCGGCACGCCGAGTGTGGCCGCGGTCGCCTCGGCGGTCGTCCTGGCGATCTCCGCCCGGATGGCTGGGTCCTCGAGCACGACGGCGGCGAGGTCGGCGCTCTGGTCGGTGTCGAAGGCGACGTGCTGCAGCCACCACCCGCCGGCGGCGAAGGCGAGGCAGAGCGCGGCGACGAAGAACAGCACGCCCGCCAGGCCTCGACGCATCCGTGCGAGTCTCGCGGATCGCCGCCCTAGGGTGCGACCGTGCCGCGGCCCTCGTTGCCGAAGATGCTCTGGCGGGGAGTTCGCCGCCGCTGTGCGTGGTGTGGCGGCCGGGGCGCCTTCTTCGACGGGTGGTTCCGCAAGCGGGAGACGTGCAAGACGTGTGGGATCGGCTGGCACCGCGGCTACGAGGGCTTCGAGCTCGGGGCGATGGCGATCAACGCCGTGGTCTCCCTCGGCCTGCTCGTCGTCGGTCTGCTGATCGGGGTGGTGGCGACGTGGCCGGACATCGCCGTGCTCCCGATGCTGCTGATCCTCGGTGTCTGCGCCGTCGCCCTGCCAGTTCTCGTGTACCCGTTCAGCTACACGATCTGGCAGGCCGTCGACCTGGCCATGCACCCTCCCGCCCCCGCCGAAGCCCCGCCCCCTCACCCCTGACCATCCGAGTGTTCGGCGCCGTCCGAGTGTGGGGTGGTCGGCGTCCGGCGATGCAGCACTCGGATGAGCTTGAACGAACCTGTGTTCGTTGATTACACTCGTGTCATTCCTCGCCGCTGACTGTGACACCCCTTCCGTAGGGTCGCCATCACCGGATCGACATCCACGTCCTCACACCTCAGGTTGAAAGGCAGACGACATGAGCACGGACCGCGACAAGGCGCTGGAGATGGCGCTGGCCCAGATCGACAAGCAGTACGGCAAGGGCTCGATCATGCGCATGGGCGAGAAGAGCACGATGGCCATCGAGTCCGTGCCGACGGGAGCGCTCTCGCTCGACCTCGCCCTCGGCATCGGCGGCCTGCCGCGCGGCCGGGTCACCGAGATCTTCGGGCCGGAGTCGTCCGGCAAGTCGACGCTGGCGATGCACGTCGTCGCCGAGGCCCAGCGCAACGGCGGCGTGTGCGCCTACATCGACGCCGAGCACGCCATGGACCCGATCTACGCCAAAGCCATCGGGGTCGACATCGACCAGCTGCTGATCTCCCAGCCCGACACCGGTGAGCAGGCGCTGGAGATCTGCGACATGCTCGTGCGCTCCGGCGCCCTCGACGTCGTGGTCATCGACTCGGTGGCTGCGCTCACGCCGCGGGCCGAGATCGAGGGCGAGATGGGCGACACCCACGTCGGCCTGCAGGCCCGTCTGATGAGCCAGGCACTGCGCAAGCTGACCGCCAACCTCAACCGCACCAAGACCATCGCCATCTTCATCAACCAGCTCCGGGAGAAGATCGGCGTGATGTTCGGTTGCCTGTCCTACGACACTCGCGTCGACTCTCGCGGACGGCACGCAGGAGAAGATCGGCAAGATCGTCAACCAGCGCATGGCGGTCGACGTGCTGTCGTACGACGCCGATCTCGACGAGCTGGTCGCCAAGCCGATCACCAACTGGTTCGACAACGGCGTGGCCGAGCGATTCCTGCAGTTCACGGTCGAACGCGCAGGTCGCAACGGGAGGGCGCAGTTCGCTGCAACCGAGAACCACATGATCTCCACGCCGGGGGGCTGGCGCCCGGCCGGCGAGCTCATCGCGGGCGACCGTGTGCTTCAGGCGACGTCGCAGTTGTTGAGCGACACGCAATGGCAGCTGATCCTCGGCGGCCTGATGGGCGATGGCGCGCTGTCGCCGAGCCGTTCAGGCAACGGTGCTCGATTCCGCTGGGGTCATGGGGCGAAGCAGACCGCGTACGGCGACTGGAAGGCGAGCATGCTCGCCAATCTGACGGTCAGCCGGTCGACCAACCCCGCCGGGGCGGTGTTCCACGACGTTCAGCCCTTGCCCGAACTGGCCGAGCTGCGCGAGGCCGTGTACGTGGGCGGGAAGAAGGTGTTCAGCGAGGACTACGTGAAGCAGCTGACGCCGCTGTCGCTGGCTGTCTGGTACATGGATGACGGCTGCTTCACGCTCCGATCAAAGGGTGTGCAGGCTCGGACCGAGGGCGGGAGCGGGCGGATCGAGATCTGCGTGGAAGCGATGACGCCGGACACGAGAGCCCGCCTCGTTGCCTACCTCGCCGACACGTGGGGCATCGAGGCGACGTTGCGCGCAGTCGGCGCTGGTCAGAAGGCTGTGTTGCAGTTCCCGACCGGTGAGACGGCGAAGTTCCAGGCGTTGATCGCGCCGTTCGTCCATCCTTCGATGGAGTACAAGCTGCTCCCGAGGTTCCGCGGGCGGTTCGCCGTCGAGCCGGTGTTCGCCGAGCCCCGGCAGGTGCTGATGCCGATGCGGATCAGCAGCATCAAGATCAAGCCGCCGACTCGCAGCATGCACCGGTTCGATCTCGAGGTCGCCGGCACGCACAACTACTTCGCCGACGGCGTGATGGTGCACAACTCCCCGGAGACCACCCCTGGTGGGCGGGCGTTGAAGTTCTACTCGTCGGTGCGGCTGGACATCCGGCGCATCGAGTCGTTGAAGGACGGTGCCGAGATCGTCGGCAACCGCACCCGGGTCAAGGTCGTCAAGAACAAGGTCTCCCCGCCGTTCAAGCAGGCCGAGTTCGACATCATGTACGGCAAGGGCATCAGCCGTGAGGGGTCGCTGATCGACATGGCCGTCGACCTCGGGATCGTCAAGAAGTCCGGTGCCTGGTTCACCTACGAGGGCGAGCAGCTCGGCCAGGGTCGGGAGAACGCCAAGAGCTTCCTCATCGACAACCCCGAGATCATGGTCGAGATCAGCGACCGCGTGCTCGAGGCCGCCGGCCTCAAGCCGCGGCGAGCCGGGCGAGCCGGAGGTGGAGGTGGCGGGGCCAGCTGAGGTCTTCACCCCGGCCGACGACGAACCGATCGAGCTCGATTGAGCGTCCGTCGAGTACGTGGTGCCGGGCTGGCCCTCACCACGTACTCGACTGCGCCTCAGGCGCCGGGCTTGAAGATCATCAGGTAGAGCACGACCACCAGCACGACATGGGTGATGCCGATGCCCGCGCCCATGCGGCTGCGAGCACGCTCGGACGTGTCGGTGAGCGCCGGCCTGATCAGGAACCAGCTGGCGACCATCGCCACGACCCACCCGAGGAGGGACAGCACGATCCACGTGTCACTGATCTCCCACGCGTCGTCGGACATCCCGACCATGCCCATGCCCAGCACCCAGATCAGCGTCAACGCCGGAAACGCCAGACGGAGGTGCAACTTGGCGACCGCTGCACCGGCGCCGGCCCGCTGCATCGACGGATACAGGAACAGCGGGCCGAACGCAGCGATCGCGGCGAGGACGTGGAGCAGCCCGAGGAGCTGATAGCCGGTCGAGATGGGGAGGATGGCGAGCACGGCGGCGAAGCTACCGCCGGCCGGTCAGTGCGGCGCTGACGGCGCTGATGGCGCCGATCGCGCCGACCACCGCCAGGCACCGGCGGTGACGGCACCGATGGCAGCCAGGGTGACGAGCGCCGAGCCGGGCAGCGACCAGCTGTCGAGCGCGGCGACGAGCACGGCAGCGGCGAGCACGCCGGCGGCGATGGCGGCGGTCGGGCGCGCCCAGAGCACGATCAGCCCGGCGCGGGCGTGGGCGGTCACGGGGATCGAGCCGGCGAGGGCGGCGGCGACGTGGCCGACGAGCAGGGCGAGCGCGGTGACCACCACGGCGGGGCCGACACCGCCCGGGGCGCCGGTGAGCCAGGTGACGACCACGGCGCCGGCGAACACGACGCCGCTGGCCCCGTCCGGGGTGACGACGTAGCCGATGGCGGCGAGCACGGCGACCAGCACGTACCCGTTCGGTGCGTCCCACGGCGGCACGGTGGTGGCGGCGATGGCGAGCGCGGCCATCACCGCGACGATGCCGCGCAGGACGAGCGGCACGCCGGCCACCCGCCGGATCGTCAGCAGGGCGGTGACAACAGGGTCCGTCGTCATCGCCGCCTCGGGGCGAGTGCCAGCCGGCTGATGTGGCGCAGCACCTCGTCGAGCGTGCCCCGGCCGCGCCACGGGACGACGGGCACGCCCAGCTCGCCGAGGCGGTCGATGTCCGCCGACCGCTCGAGCGCTCGTAGCCGCGTGGCCAGCGCCCGCCACGATGACTCCGACCTGGCGGGATCCTCTGGCAGGGTGTCGACGACGACCACCGTCTGACCGTGCTGCACGAGGTGGGCCACTTGATCCGGGGCGAGGCGGCCGACGAGCGGCGACAGCACGACGACGAGGGCCCCGCCGGTCAACGGCCGGATGCGTACTGGCTCGACGCGGTTGTTGAGCCCCGGCGCGGCGGCGACGAGCACCTCCAGGACACGGCGCAGGTGGCGCAACCCGCTGCCCGGACGCACGTCGCGGATGCGCCCTCCGAGGTCGATGACCTGCACGCGGTCGCCGGCGCGCAGGGAGTGCTCGGCGATGGCCGCGGTGGCGCGCACGGCCGTGTCGAGGCTGCTCGCCCTGCCGTCGATGCCCTCGCTCTCGCCGATGTCGTACTCGGTGTCGAGCAGCAGCAGCACCTGCGTGTCGCGGTCCGACCACGTCGAGGTGACGTGCAGCGTGCCCGTCCGCGACGACACCGCCCAGTTGATCCGGCGCAACCGGTCGCCCGGGCGGTACGCCCGCACCTCGGCCGGCTCGGTGCCCTCACCGTGCCGGTGCGAGCGGTGCAGCCCGACCGTGCCGCCGGCTCGTGGCACCACATCGACCCCGGTGAAGTCGGCGCCGAGCGGCAGCGTCGTCACGGGCACGGGCGGCGACCAGGTCTCGGCGCGGTATGCGCCGAGGCGCGACGTCGTCGCCGCTCGGCGCACCACCACCTCGTCGCGCCCCCAGCGCAGCGCCCGCAGCGGGACCACCACGTCGACCGGCCCGCCTCGGGTGACGGCAGCGCACGCCGACGGCGGCGAGGCATCGATCCAGGGGCCGGCATCGACGGCGGCGGCGACCACACCGCCCGGCAGGTCGTCGTCCGCGGCGATGGTCACCGTGGCCGTCGTCGTCTGACCCTCGAACATCGTGCGCGCCTCCACCCGCAGCGAGTGGGTCACGCGGCCTCGCGGGCGATGGTGCTCACCCCAGGCGGCGAGGGCGAGGAACGGTGCGGCGAGCACGGCGATGTCGGCGCGTCCGCCCGCCGCCGCGATGACCACGCAGCCGACGGCGACGCAGACGGCGCGCAGGTGGGCGTGCGTCGGTTGCCACCTACCGTCGGGCACTCCGGACAGGGTCATCGGGCGGGCCGGACGGTCGGCGGCACCGGCACGGACAGCAGGACGTCACGGATGATGGAGGCGCCGTCCACGTCGCGCAGCCACAGCTCGGGGCGAACGGTGATGCGATGCGCCAGCGCGGCGACGGCGACGGCCTTGACGTCCTCGGGCACCACGAAGTCGCGCCCGGCGATCAACGCGTGGGATCGTGCCGTCAGCAACAGGGCGAGCGAACCCCGCGGTGATGCGCCGATCAGGGCTTGGCGGTGGCGGCGCGTCTCGGCAGCCAGCTCGACGCAGTAGCGACCGACCGAGGGGTCGACGGTGACCGTCTCACACGCGTGCTGCAGGGCGACCAGGCCACTGGCGTCCGTCGCCGGCTCGACGGACTGCTCTTCCCGCCGGCGGTCGATGCGCCGGGCGAGGACGTCCCACTCCTCCTCGGCAGTCGGGTAGCCGAATGGCACGCGCAGCACGAAGCGGTCGAGCTGCGCCTCGGGCAGCGGGTACGTGCCCTCGTACTCGACGGGGTTCGCCGTGGCGACGACGTGGAACGGCTCGGCGAGGGGGAACGTCGTGCCCTCGACGGTGACCTGTCGCTCCTGCATCGCCTCGAGCAGCGCCGCCTGCGTCTTCGGCGGCGTGCGGTTGATCTCGTCGGCCAGCAACAGCCCGGTGAACACCGGTCCTGCCCGGAACACGAACTCGCTCGTGCGCTGGTCGAACACGAACGAGCCGGTCACGTCCGACGGCAGCAGATCGGGTGTGAACTGCACGCGGCGGAAGCCGATGCCGAGGGCTTGGGCGAACGAGCGGGCCATGAGCGTCTTGCCGACGCCGGGGACGTCCTCGAGCAGGACGTGCCCGCGGGCGAGGATGCCCGCCAGCACGAGGCGGGCCGCCTCGTCCTTGCCCACGATGGCGACGGCCACGCGATCGAGGACCGCGGCGGCGATGCGTGCGCTCTCGTCGATCGAGACAGGAGGGACGTCGGTCGTCACGGCGCCCGCTCCAGGCGGGGGAGTCGCTCGATCGCCGCGATCGTCCGCTCGATGTCGGCTGCCTTCGCCGCTCGGGCCTCGGTGAGGACGCGCCACGCATCGTCGCCGAGCAGTTGACGCGCCTCGTCGGGGTGCTCGGCGGGGTCGATGCCGTGATCACGCTCGAGGCGGTGGGTCGCCAGGTCGGCGAGCAGGACCCGCAGACGGCGGCGGAACACGTTGGCGTCCTCGGCGCTGCGATGCAGCAGTGTCTCCAGCCCACCGATGCGGGGATCGACACCGGGAGCGTCCGGCGCCACGGGCACGGGTGAGGGCCAGCGGGCTCCGGCCAGGGACTCACCCAGCCGGCGAACGCCAGCGGTGGCGATGGCGAGCAGGACCCCCAGTGCGGCGATGTACGCCACATGGGGCGACAACCCCGACAGGACGATGCCGGCGAGCGTCACCACGACGAGCAGCGCGGCAACGATCAGGTGGCGGACGACGATGCGCCTCACGTGCCCACTCGCTCACCGTCCTCGATGGCGACACCGATCGCGCTGCAAGCAGGCGAGGGCGACGGCGCGATCGGCCTCGCCGAGCTGGTGCCGGGAGTAGCGCGCCGTCCGGTACAGCCCGAGGAGCCGGTTGACAGCCCCTTCGGGGACGTCGAAGCGGTCGAGCAGGCGGACGGTCAGCTCGGTTGGCGTCTCCGACGGAAGCCGGGCGACGCCGCCGCCTGCTGCTGCCTCCTCGAGGCGGACCCAGCAGGCGACGACGGCGTCGTCGATCGGTCCGGACTCCAGCATCCGGCGACCTTCCTCGACGGCGTCGGCCAGCTCCGGTGTCGGCGCGGCCGGTCCGCCCGGAACCTTCGGCCGATCGAGATCGCGCTCGACCGAACGCAGCCGGCGCAGCAGCGCACGTCCGAGCACCACAGCGAGGATCGACAGGCTCACGAGCACGACCAGTTCCAGCAGTGCCGACGCGGCATGTGTGGCGATGCTCTCGTCGTCGGCCGGCTCGTCCTCCTGTTGGTCGTTCCCGTCGGAGTCGCTGCGGTCTCCGGAGCTCAGCGGCTCGACGAACCATCCGTTGCTGCCTTCAGTGGCGAGCGGCACGGGGTCACCCGCGGCAGCAACGGCCACCAGGAGGAACGCCGCCGCGGCCAGCCCGACGGCGACGGCGCGACGTGCGCCCGACATGGTCCGAGGCTACCGAAGGCGGCGAAGGCGCACCGATAGCCTGGCTCGCCGTGACCCGCAGCTACGTCGTGCGCACGTTCGGGTGCCAGATGAACGAGCACGACTCCGAGCGCATCGCCGGCTTGCTCGAGGCCGACGGCATGGTCCCGGCCGGCGGGCTCGACGACGCAGATGTCGTCGTGCTGAACACGTGCTGCATCCGCGAGAACGCCGACAACAAGCTGTACGGCAACCTCGGTCACCTCAAGTCGTGGAAGGCGCAGCGCGACGGCCGTCAGATCGTCGTCTCCGGCTGCCTCGCCCAGAAGGACCGCGAGCTCGTGCGCGAGCGTGCCGCCCACGTCGACGTCGTCATGGGCACGCACAACGTCCACCGCGCCGCCGACCTGCTGCGGCACGGCGCGCCGGTCACGGAGATCTTCGACGCCGCCGTCATCGACGATCACGCCCTGTTCCCGTCGGCGCTCCCGGCGGTTCGCGAGACGTCCTACAACGCCTGGGTGACGATCCAGATCGGCTGCGACAACCACTGCGCCTTCTGCATCGTGCCGGCGGTCCGCGGGGTGGAGATCTCCCGTCCGTTCGACGAGATCATCGGTGAGGTCGAGGAGCTGGCCTCGGCGGGCGTCACCGAGATCACGCTGCTCGGCCAGAACGTCAACAGCTACGGGCGCGACCTGCAGCTCGCCGCTCGCCGCGGCGGCGACGCGACGGCGCGCGTCCGGCCGCTGTTCGCCGACCTGCTGCGCGCCGCCGGCGAGGTCGATGGCATCCGCCGGGTCCGGTTCACGTCGCCCCACCCCAAGGACATGCGCCTGGAGACGTTCGCGGCGATGGCCGAGACCGATGCGGTGTGCCCGCAGCTGCACTACCCGCTGCAGTCCGGCTCGGACCGCGTGCTCGCCGCCATGCACCGCGGCTACACGGCCGAGCGCTACCTCGCCCGCCTCGCCGACGCCAGGCGCATCGTGCCCGACCTCGCCGTGTCGACCGACATCATCGTCGGCTTCCCGGGCGAGACCGACGACGACTTCGAGCGCACCCTGGAGGTCGCCGCCGAGGCCCGCTTCGACGACGCCTTCACGTTCATCTTCTCGCCGCGCCCGGGAACGGAGGCGGCGACGATGACCGACCACTTCGTCGCTCCGGACGTCGCGGCGGAGCGCTTCGCCCGGCTGCGCGTCGTGATCGAGCGCTGCTCGCTGGCGGCCAACCAGCGACGCGTCGGGCTGGTCGAGGAGGTCCTCGTCGAGGGACCGAGCAAGAAGGATCCGACGGTGCTCGCCGCCCGCACCGCGCAGCACCGACTGGTGCACTTCACGCCGGCGCACCCGGTGCGCGCCGGCTCGTACGCCGAGGTCGAGGTCACTGGCGCCGCGCCGCACCACCTCACCGGTCGTCTCGTCAGCGTCCTGGCCGAGCCGGCGCACAGGTCACGCATCCCGGTCGCCGCTCTGTGATCGGGAGGCCGGTCGCCGTCCTCGGACCGACGGCGTCGGGCAAGTCGGACGTCGCCATGGCCGCGGCGAGCGCGGTCGAGGGCACCGAGATCGTCGCCGTCGACGCCATGCAGGTGTACCGCGGGATGGACATCGGCACGGCCAAGCCGTCGGCGGCCGATCGGCGAGCGCGTTCCCCACCACTGCCTCGACCTCGTCGACCCGAGCGAGTCGTTCACCGTCACCGACTACCGCGTGGCGTACGACCGGGCGGTCGCCGGCATCGCCGGACGTTGCCTGCTCGTCGCCGGGACCGGTCTCTACCTGGCGGCGGTCGTCGATCGCCTCGACGTCCCCGGACGCTGGCCGGACATTCGCGCCCGCTTCGCTGCGATGCCCATCAGCGATCTGTGGGTCAAGCTGATCGACCTCGACCCGAGGTCGGCGACGCGGATCGATCCGGGCAACCGCCGCCGGGTCGAGCGGGCGCTGGAGGTGTCCGTCGGCAGCGGCCAGCCGTTCAGCTCGTACGGTCCCGGCCTCGCCGCCTACCCGCCGACCACGACGGTGATGATCGGGCTGCGCTGGCCGCGTCCGGTGCTCGCCGAGCGCATCGAGCGACGGGTGGAGGAGATGATGACGGCCGGCCTGCTCGACGAGGTCGATGCGCGTGGCCGCGAGCCGGCATGTCGCAGACGGCGGGCCAAGCGCTCGGCTACAAGGAGCTCGTCGACCACATCGAGGGCCGGGTCGGCCTCGACGAAGCCGTCGCCACCATCGTCACGAGGACACGCCAGTTCGCCGTGCGTCAGGAGCGGTGGTTCCGCCGGGACCCGCGCGTACGCTGGATCGACGTCGAGCACGATCCCGTCGCCGAGGCGGCGCCGGCGGTCATCGACGCGTTGCGCGGCCTGCGTGGCCGGGGAACGCAGTGAACGAATGAAGCTGACCAAGCACCACGGCCTCGGCAACGACTTCCTCGTCGTGTTCCACCCCGGTGTCGACGATCTCGCCGCGCTCGCCCGCCGCGTGTGCGACCGCACACGGGGCATCGGCGCCGACGGGCTGCTCGTCGGCGAGTCCGCCGACGGGCTCGCCGCGGCGATGGTCGCTGTACAACGCCGACGGCAGCCGGGCCGAGATGAGCGGCAACGGCATCCGCTGCTTCGCCCAGGCGCTCGCCGCCCGCCGCGGCGACATGCTGCCTCAACGCATCGCCACCGATGCCGGCGTCCGGCGCGTCGAGCTGCTCCCGACGGAGGATCCGCTGACCGTGCTCGCCACCGTGGAGATGGGCGAGGTCGTCGAGATCGCCGCGCCCGCCGGGTGGGCCGAGATCGGCGCCAACCCGGACCGCCCGGTCGCCCACCTCGCCGTCGGCAACCCGCACACCGTCGTCGGCGTCGACGACGTCACCGCCGTCGACCTGCTGACGCTCGGTGGCTCTGGTGCCCGACGTCAACCTGGAGATCATCGAGCCGGGGCCGGGCGCCGACGCCATCACGATGCGCGTCCACGAGCGCGGGGCCGGGATCACCGAGGCGTGCGGCACCGGCGCGGTGGCTGCGGCGTGGGCCGCGTCCCGGTGGGGGCTCGTCGACGCCGGGACAGCGGAACTCGTCGTGCACATGGACGGCGGCAGCGCGAAAGTGTCGCTCCACCCGTCCGGGCAGGCGACACTGACCGGACCAGCCACCTTCGTCGCCACCATCGAGATCCCGTGAGTCACAACCCGTACAACGAAGCGCTCGGCGCCACGCTCATCGAGCGGGCCGTCCGCGAGCGCATCGTGCTCGTCGGCGTCACGTTCCCCGGGTCCGACGACGAGACCACCGAGGCCAGCCTCGACGAGCTGTCGGCGCTGATCGACACGGCGGGCGCCGACGAGGTCGGGCGGATGGTGCAGCGCCGCGACCACCCCGACCACACGTGGTTCATCGGCAAGGGCAAGGCCGCCGAGCTGCACGAGCTGTGCCTCGCCGTCGACGCCGACACGGTGGTGTTCGACAACGAGCTCAGCCCGGCCCAGCAGTTCAACCTGGAGAAGTTGCTCGGGCGCACGGCGATCGACCGCACCGCCGTGATCCTCGACATCTTCGCCCAGAACGCCCACACGCTGGAGGGCAAGGCGCAGGTCGAGCTGGCCCTCCTGCGCTACCGCCTGCCCCGGCTGCGACGGGGGTCGACGGCCAAGCTGTCCCAGCAGCGCGGCGGCGTCGGCATGCGCTTCGGCGGCGGCGAGACCAAGCTGGAGGTCGACCGCCGGCGGATCATGCGGCGCATCAGCCGCCTGGAGACCGAGCTCGAGGAGCTCGGGCGCACCCGTGAGCTGCAGCGCCACCAGCGCGACCGCAGCGGGCTCGCCGCCGTCACGATCGTCGGCTACACCAACGCCGGCAAGTCCACGCTGCTCAACACGCTGACCGACGCCGGCGTGCTGACCGAGGACCGCCTCTTCGCCACGCTCGACCCGACGACCCGGCGCCTCGTGCTCCCCGGTGGCGAGCCCGTGCTGCTCACCGACACCGTCGGCTTCGTGCGGCGCCTGCCGCACGGGCTCGTCGAGTCGTTCAAGAGCACGCTCGAGGTCGCCAGCCGCGCCGACTACCTCGTCCACGTCGTCGACGCCACCGCCGCCGATCCCGACGGGCAGATCGCCGCGGTGCGCGAGGTCCTCGGCGAGATCGGCGCCGCCGCCGTGCCCGAACTGCTCGTCGTCAACAAGACCGACGTCGCGCCCGACGCGGCAAAGCAGATCGTCGAGGACCATCCCGGCTCGGTGGCCATCAGCGCCGCCACCGGCGAAGGCATCGACACCTTCCTGCGCACGCTCGGCGACCGGCTGCGCGCGCTCACCCACGTCGTCGAGCTGGTCGTGCCCTACGACCGTGGCGACGTGCTGGCCGCGATCCACCGCGAGGGTGAGGTCGTGTCGACGACCGACGAACCCGAGCACCTCGTGGTGCGGGCGCGCCTGTCGGACGCGTCCGCCGGCCGGCTCGCCGAGTTCGTGGTGGGAACGGGAACTTGACGGGATTCGTCCCGCCGCCGTACCCGTACGAGCGGCTCGACCAGCTGCTCGCCGTCGCCGGTCAGTTCGACGGTGGTGCGGTCGATCTGTCGATCGGCACGCCGATGGATCCGCCGCCCGAGTCGGTGGTGGCGGCGTTCTCGACGTCCGGCGCCGAACGCGGCTATCCGGCGAGCATCGGCACCGCCGAGCTGCGCGCTGCCGCCGCCAGGTGGATCGAGCGGCGCTTCGGTGTCACCGTCCAGCCGTCGGCGATCGGGGCCTGCGTCGGCAGCAAGGAGTTCGTCGGCACGCTGCCGCAGTGGCTGCGCCTGCGCTCGCCCGGAGCGCGACACGGTGCTGTACCCGGCGACGTCGTACCCGACCTACGAGATGGGTGCCATCCTCGCCGGCTGCCGTCCCGTCGCCGTGCCGATGGCCGGGGGCATCGACCTCGATGCCATCGCCCCGGCCGACGCCGACCGAGCGCTGGCCCTGTGGGTCAACAGCCCGGGCAATCCCACGGGTGCCCTCGACGACCTCGCCGCCGCTGCCGAGTGGGGGCGGGCGAACGGCGTACCGGTGTTCTCCGACGAGTGCTACGCCGAGTTCACCTGGGACGGACCGCCACGCACGATCCTCGAGCACGGCCTCGACGGCGTGGTGGCCGTGCACTCGCTGTCCAAGCGGTCCAACCTCGCCGGCGCCCGGGTCGGCTTCTACGCCGGTGACGCCGAGCTCGTCCGCTACCTCCAAGAGGTTCGCAAGCACGTCGGCATGATGGTCCCCGGTCCGGCGCAGTGGGCCGCCGTCGTCGCCCTCGACGACGACGAGCACGTCGCCGGTCAGCGCCAGCGCTACCGCCGCCGGCTCGAGCGGATGGCCGAGATCCTCGGTGCCTGGAGCGGTCAATCGATCGAGCTGCCGGCCGGCGGCTTCTACCTGTGGTACCCGGTCGACGACGGTTGGGCCTACGCCGAGCGGCTGGCCAAGGAGGGCGGCGCGGTCGTCAGCCCCGGCGAGTTCTACGGCCCGTGCTCGACCGATCACGTGCGTGTCGCCGTGGTACAACCTGACGAACGGATCGAGCAGGTCGCAGCGCGGCTGGGGGTGTGATGCGGAAAGGACGGGCGCGACTGCTCGGGGTGCTGGCACTGATCGTCGGCGTCGTCGGCGCGCTGGCGCTGTGGTGGCTGGCCGACAAGCGCTACGACGACGCCGTCGCCGACCTGGCGCCGGCGCCGATCGGTTGCGACACCACGCTCGTGTTCGACCGCACCGGCACCTACACGTTCTTCGTCGAGACGGCCGGGAGCGTCGGCGAGATCGACGGCGACTGCGAGACCGACGACCGCGAGTACGACCTCGGCGACGACGATGTGCCCGACGTCGACCTCGTGTTGCTCGACGCCGGCGGCGACGAGATCGATCTCGATCAGGTGAGCGGGCCGAGCTACGACAGCGACGGCACCAAGGGCACGGGCGTGCAGGCGGCGGACATCGAGGACACCGGTGACTACGTGTTGACGGCGAGCTCGGACGACCCCGAGGTGATGATCCGCGTCGGCCGGGATCCGTCGAGCGGCGTCGCCGCGATGCGCATCGGCGCCGTCGCCGTGCTCGTCGCCGGCATCGCCCTGTTCCTCCTCGCCCTGACGCGGCGGAGGCCGCCGGCCCGACGCCGTGGCCGGTCAGCCCGGGTACGCCCAGTGGCCACCGACGCGGCCGATGGCGCCACCGATCGCTCCGCCCTACGCCAACCCGCCGGGCTCGCCGCCCTACGGAGCTCCGCCAGCGCAGCAACTGCCGGGCCATCGGGCCTCCCGGTGGCATGGCCGCCTCCGTCGCCAGGCGCGACCCGGTCTAACGGACTTGTTCCCGTGACGGGAACACGTCCGTAGAACCGGCGTTACAGCCGGCGCATCACGGTGACGACGCGGCCGTAGAGCTCGACCTCGTCCTCGCCGAAGACCATCGGCTCCATCGTCGAGTTCGCCGGGGTCAGCGTCACCGAACCACCCCGGCGGGAGAACCGCTTGACCGTCGCCTCGCCGCCGGGGATGCCGGCGACGACGATCTCGCCGTTCTCGGCAGTCGGCTGCTGCACGGCGATGACGAAGTCGCCGGCGAGGATGCCGTCCTCGATCATCGAGTCGCCGCGCACGCGCAGCATGAACAGCTCGCCCTCGCCGGTGAAGTCGGCCGGGACCGGGAGGAGCTCCTCGACGTTCTCCTCGGCGAGCACGTCCGTGCCGGCGGCGACGTCGCCGACGAGGGGGACGTGGCGGACGGGCCGCCGCTCCATCACGGCACCGGAGTTGGGGTCCCAGCGCACCTCGATCGCCCGTGGCTTGGTGGGGTCGCGGCGCAGGTAGCCGAGTCGCTGCAGCGTGTTGAGGTGGCTGTGCACGGTGGACGGTGAGGTCAGCCCGATGGCCTCACCGATCTCGCGGACCGACGGCGGGTAGCCGCGGTCGCGCATCGACTGTTCGATGACGTCGAGGACCTGGCGCTGGCGCGCCGTGATCCTCGAAGGCGCGGGCCGGCGGGGTGCTGCTGCGGAGTCCGTCATGCCGTGCATCGTACGAACGTTCGCCACCCAAGTCAAACATCTGTTCCCTGACACTGCGTCGGCCACGCAGGCTTGACAGCGATCCCTCGTGGCGCTCGGTCGCTCGTTCGGCCTCGCAACACTCGTTCCCGTACATTCGTTCCCGAACACTGTTCAGGAGCAAGCATGACACTCGCCTTGCGCAGCACCCACGTCGAGCCGGCCCGACCGACCCGAGCCACGTACCGCCGCCGGCGCGCCGTGGCCGGCGCGGCCACCGTCCTGCTCGTCACGGGCGCTGCGCAGCTCGGCACCAGTGTCCTGAGCGGTCCCGGTGGCGTTCCTGCCTCCGCTACCGGGACCGCGACGGCGCCGGCCGCCCGCCACGTCCGCGCCGAGCCCGGTGACTCGCTGTGGTCCATCGCCGAGCGATTCCGCGGCGACGTCGGCGTGCAGCGCTATGTCGAGGCGTTGATCGATCTCAACGGAGGGACGGCGATCACGGCCGGCCAACTCGTGCACTTGCCGTAGGGTCACGGCGATGATCCTCGATCGCCTCGACATCGACGCCAACGCCTTCCACGGCGGCACCGGCTGGGAGATCAAGCCGGAGGGAGCGTGCAAGGGCGATGTGTGCGTCCCGCTCGCTCCGACGCCAGGCTTCGACCTCGCCGCCGTGGCCGACCGCCTCGGCATGGCGCTCGTCCACGACGACGAGCTGGCGCTGTGGGCGTTGGGGCCGTCGTCGTTGGGTGGCCGCGCGCTCGTCACCGCCGAGGCACCCGAGCTCGTCCTCGACGACCTCGACGGCAACGAGTTCCACCTGTCGTCGCTGCGCGGCCAGAAGGTGCTGCTGGTCGCGTGGGCGCCGTATTGAGGCTGCCGCTTCGACCTGCCCGGGTGGCAGGCACTTCGCACTGAGCTGCACGATCTCGGCGTCGAGGTCGTCACTGTCTCGCTCGAGCTGAGCGGCGCCGAGGCGTCGCGTCCGTTCATCGAGGCTGCCGCGCCCGAGCACCCGTCGCTGCTCGACCCGACGCACCTCCTCGACACCCTGTTCGGTGTCGTCAACATCCCCAACGTCATCTGGATCGACGAGGAGGGCACGATCGTGCGCCCCGCCGAACCCGGCTGGCCCGGCCCGCCGCAGTACCCCGAGTCGATGGTCAAGCTGCTGACCGAGCGCGCCAAGCAGGCCGCCGAGTCAGGTGCCGCGCGACGCGACGTCGGGGCCGTCCTGCGTGGCGGTCAGGACCGTCGAACGTATCCCGACGCCATCCGCGACTGGGCGCGCAACGGCGCCGCCAGCGAGTTCGCCATGACGCCCGAGCAGGTCGTGCAGTCGTCGCAGCCTCGCCCGCCCGATGTGTCCCGGGCCGCCGCCCACTTCGAGCTCGCCGACCACGCGTGGCGTGCCGGCCAGCGCGACGCGGCGATCCGCCACTTCAACGAGTGTCACCGCCTGCAGCCGGACAACTGGACGTACAAGCGCCAGGCGTGGTCGCTCGTCGGCAACGAGCGCGTCGGCGGCGGCGAGATGGGGCGATTCACGCAGGTGCCACTTCCTGGCGAGGAGGCCGACTGGCCGTTCGCCGGCAATTTCGACGCCGACGTCGGCATGCTCGAGCCGGGGGAGTACTACCCGAAGACGATGTAGCCGGCGCAGTAGTGTCGACGCGTGCACTGCCCGGTGTGCCACGCCGACGACACCAAGGTGGTCGACTCGCGGCTCGCCGAGGAGGGCGCAGCGGTGCGCCGGCGCCGGCACTGCCTCTCGTGCTCGCACCGCTTCACCACGTTCGAACGTGTCGACGAGGTGCCGCTGACGGTGGTCAAGTCCGATGGGCGGTCCGAGCCCTTCGACCGCGGCAAGATCGTCGCCGGGATCCTCGCCGCCACCAAGGGCCGCAACGTCGACGCCGGCGTCGTCCAACAGGTGGCCGAGTCGATCGAGGACGGCGTACGCCTGCAGGGATCGGAGGTGTCCAGCGCACAGATCGGCCTCGCCGTGCTCGACCACCTGCGGACGATCGACGAGGTCGCCTACCTGCGGTTCGCCAGCGTGTACAAGAACTTCGACGCCGCTGCCGACTTCCACCGCGAGATCGAGTTGCTCACGAAGGGGGCGCAGTAGCGCCCGGCGACCGGGTCCAGCGGGTGTAGAGGTACGAGCGCGTCGACGGCGAGGTGAGCGAGCTGGAAGCGCTCGAGGATGGCCGGGGCGCCGACCGACACGCGCGGACCGTCGCCGCCGGCGACGACCGGCGACACGGTCAGGTCGAGCTCGTCGACGCAGCCGGCGGCCAGCAGCGAGCCGTTCAGCGTGCCGCCGCCCTCGCACTGCACGAACGTCGGCGGGTCGATCACGTCGTCGAGGCGTCGCAGAGCGCCGACCAGGTCGACCCGGCCGGAGCCGGCCCGCACGGCGTCGAGGGGTCCCGCCGGGCCTGCCGGCGCCGGAGGGCCGTCGACGGGAAGGATCAGGAATCCGGCGCCGCTCGTGAACAGGGCGCTCGCCGGGTCGACGTTCGCCGTCGTGGTGACCACGCCGATGCGCTGGCCAGGCTTGCCCGGCGGGCCGTAGCCCTCGGCGCGTGCGGTGCCGGCGCCGACGATGATGACGTCGGCCGCCCGGCGCAGGGCGGCGAGCACGGCGCTGTCGGTCTCGTTGCCGAGGCCGCCGGACCGGCCGTCCACGACGGTCGTGCCGTCGAGGCTGGCGATCATGCACAGGCCGACCCAGGGACGGTCGCCGACGCGAGACCTGGTCACCCCGTACAGCTCGTCGGGCGACACGTCGTCCGCCGGCTCCGGGTGGATGACTCGCACCCGGCGATGCTCGCGCAGTTCGGCGTGTCGCCGTCGGCATCGCCCGCTCCACGGGCGCGTGAACGGCGAGTTGCCCACACGGAAATTCACAGGGTTGTCCCCCTATCGCCCCACAGGGACGGCTGTCTAGGTTGTCGCACGTGCCGGCTGCGGTGCGGCACGCGGATCGATGAGCTGGCCCGGGTGGGGACGGCATGGGGCCTCTGGGTCCTGAACCTGCGATGCCGCACCGCGCGCCGGCGATCGACTTCTCACTGGTGGTTGACAACGTCGTAACTACGGTGCTGTAATCTGGGTTCGCACCACAAGCAGTAGTGGTCTGGATCCATCCGCAGGGGGAATGGCCACCAGATCTTGTGTCCTTCGCGACACGCCCGGAACATCAGCCCGCAACCTGCGGTTGAACGAGAGGTCCCCATGTCACTGGCACCCGAACGGCTCACCATCGGCCTCCGCCGCCTGTTCACGTCACCTGGCGTGGACCCCTACGACGAGCTCGTGTGGGAGCGCCGTGACGCGCGGATCACCAACTGGAAGGACGGCTCGGTCGCTTTCGAGCAGCGCGACGTCGAGTTCCCGGTCACGTGGTCGGTCAACGCCACCAACATCGTCGCCCAGAAGTACTTCCGCGGGACGCTCGGCACGCCGGAGCGGGAATCGTCGCTGCGCCAGGTCATCGACCGCGTGGTCGGCACGATCACCACATGGGGCCACGAGGGCGGCTACTTCGCCGACCCCGAGGAGGAGTCCGCCTTCCGCGATGAGCTGACGTACATCCTCGCCACCCAGCGTGCCGCCTTCAACAGCCCGGTGTGGTTCAACATCGGCGTCAAGGGCGTGCCGCAACAGGCCTCGGCGTGCTTCATCCTCGCCGTCGACGACACGATGGACTCGATCCTCAACTGGTACCGCGAGGAGGGCGTGATCTTCAAGGGCGGCTCCGGTTCGGGGATCAACCTGTCGAGGATCCGCTCGAGCCAGGAGCTGCTGCAGGGCGGCGGTACGGCGTCGGGGCCGGTCAGCTTCATGCGTGGCGCCGACGCCTCGGCCGGCACGATCAAGTCCGGTGGCAAGACCCGCCGCGCCGCCAAGATGGTCATCCTCAACGCCGACCACCCCGACGTCGAGGAGTTCATCTGGTGCAAGGTCAAGGAGGAGCGCAAGGCGCGGGTCCTCCGCGACAACGGGTTCGACATGGACCTCGACGGCTCCGACTCGTTCTCGATCCAGTACCAGAACGCCAACAACTCGGTCCGCGTGACCGACGAGTTCATGCAGGCGGTCGCCGAGGACGCCGACTGGGGCCTCGTCGGCGTGAAGACCGGCGAGGTGCTGCGCACGGTCAAGGCCCGTGACCTGTGGCGACAGATCGCCCAGGCGGCATGGGAGTGCGCCGACCCCGGCCTGCAGTTCGACACCACGATCAACCGCTGGCACACGGCTGCGACGACGGGCCGGATCAACGGAAGCAACCCATGTAGTGAATATGTTCACCTCGACAACAGCGCCTGCAATCTCGCTTCGATCAACCTGCTGAAGTACCTGGACACCGACGGCAACTTCGACGTCGATGCGTTCCGGCACACCGTCGAGGTCGTGTTCACGGCGCAGGAGATCCTCGTCGGCCGCGCCGACTACCCAACGGCGCAGATCGGCGACACCACCCGCAACTTCCGCCAGCTCGGTCTCGGCTACGCCAACCTCGGCGCGCTGCTGATGGCGCTCGGGCTGCCCTACGACTCTGCCGACGGCCGGGCCTGGGCGGCGGCGATCACGTCGTTGATGACGGGCCACGCCTACGCCACGAGCGCCCGCACGGCCAGTCGGATGGGGCCGTTCGCCGGCTTCGCCGACAACGAGGAGCACATGCTGCGCGTGCTGCGCATGCACCGCGACGCCAGCCAGTCGCTGGACGGCGCCAGCGCCGTGCCTGACGAGCTGCTCGCCGCGGCACAGGAGTCGTGGGACGCCGCCGTGCGCGACGGCGAGGAGTACGGCGTGCGCAACTCGCAGGCCAGTGTCCTGGCGCCGACCGGGTGCCTGGTCGGCGGGTCGCTCGTCGTGACCGATCGGGGCCTGGTCCGGCTGCGCTCACTGGGCGATCCGGACGGCCCGCAATGGCAGGACACCTCGGTTGACGTGCTCACCGACGACGGCGAGCGTGCGGCGACGAAGTTCTACGTGAACGGTCTCGAACAGGTCGTCGACGTGCGCACCGAGCGTGGCTACCGGATCACGGGAACGGCGAAGCACCGCATCAAGGTCGTCGACGAGGTCGGCGAGTGGGTGTGGCGTCGGTTCTCCGACCTGCGTCAGGGTGATCGTGTCCCGCTGTCGCTCGGTCAGCTGATCGGGCGCCCGAACGAGGTCGGACTGCCGCCGCTCTCGGAGAAGCTGGCGTGGGCGGGCGAGCATCACGTCGACGTGCCCACGGCGATGTCGCCGGAGCTCGCCGAGCTCGTCGGCTACTTCATGGGTGATGGCTCACTGCACAGCCGTGGGTTGCGGCTCTGCGTCACCAACGGTGACCTCGACGTCATCGACCACCTGGAACGGCTGGCGAAGGAGCTGTTCGGCATCCAGGCCCATGTGATGCCGCAGCAGGGGTACGCCAGCGTGGAGCTGCACTCGGTGCGACTCGCCGAGTGGTGGCAGGCAGCCGGCTTCGCCAAGCGCCGCCCGCACGACGAACACGTCGGCAAGGGGTGGTCGCCACACGTGCCCGATGCCGTCCTCCACACCAATGATCCGGCTGTGTACCGCGCGTTCATGCGGGGTCTGTTCGAAGCGGACGGCACGGTGGTCGCGGGCTACCCGTCGTGGACGACCACCAACGTCGCTTTCGCCGAGGACGTGCAGTCGCTTGATGTTGGCACTCGGCTTCGTCACGACCAGGTCGCAGGGCGTGAGCGGACGAGGCTCGAAGCTCGAGATCGTGCGCCTGCTCAACCGCGCCGCCAACGCCCGGTGGCTCGACGAGATCGGCTTCATCTCGGCGCGCAAAGCGAGCGCTGTGAACGTCAGTGACATCGCCCAGAGCGCCCGTCACGATCACATCCCGGTTTCACGAGCGCTCATCGACCGGGTCGCCCCTGACAACGATCGCTACCGAAGGGTGGCGATGATGGAGCACCGGCGCAGCGGCACGATCACTCGGCGCATCGCCACCGAGCTGCACGACATGACAGGTGACGCTGAGCTCGGGCACCTGCTGTCGTTCTTCTACGACAGGGTCGCCTCAGCCGAGCTTGGCGACGAGGAGCTCACCTACGACCTCTCGGTGCCCTCGAACGTCACGTACGTCGCCAATGGCTTTGTCAGCCACAACACGATCGGCCTCATGATGGACTGTGACACGACGGGCATCGAGCCGGATCTCGGGTTGGTCAAGACGAAGAAGCTCGTCGGTGGCGGCACGATGTCGATCGTCAACCAGACGATCCCCCGTGCGCTCACCCGGCTCGGCTACACCGCCGAGCAGGTCGACGAGATCGTCGCCTACATCGACGCCGAGAAGACGATCCTCGGCGCGCCGCACCTCGACCCCAACCACTTGGCCGTGTTCGCCTGCTCGATGGGCGACAACACGATCCACTACGAGGGCCACGTCCGCATGATGGGCGCGGTGCAGTCGTTCTTGTCGGGCGCCATCAGCAAAACGGTCAACATGCCGGAGGAGGCGTCCGTCGAGGAGGTCGAGGCGCTGCACCAGCTGGCGTGGGAGCTCGGCCTCAAGGCGGTGGCGATCTACCGCGACAACTGCAAGGTCGGTCAGCCACTGTCGACGACGAAGAAGGAGGACACTGCCGCCGTGGTCGAGAAGATCGTCGAGAAGACGGTGGAGAAGGTCGTCCACCGGCCGCTCCGCCAGAAGCTGCCGCGCAGCCGGCGTGGTCGCACGTTCGAGTTCCGCGTCGCCGACTGCAAGGGCTTCGCCACGATCGGCGAGTACGACGACGGGCGGCCCGGTGAGATCTTCCTCACCGTGTCCAAGCAGGGCTCGACCCTGTCGGGGATCATGGACGCCTTCGCCAAGTCGATCTCCTACGGCCTGCAGTACGGCGTGCCGCTGCGTGCGTTCGTCGAGGCGTTCACGAACATGCGCTTCGAGCCGGCCGGCATGACCGACGACCCGGACATCCGCTTCGCCACGTCGATCATGGACTACCTGTTCCGCCGCCTCGCCATCGAGTACTTGAGCTACGACGAGCGGTCCGAGCTCGGCATCCACACCATCGACGAGCGCCTCCAGCCGACGCTGCCGGGCGTCGAGGAGACGGTGATCGAGACGTCGACGGGCACGGAGATCGCCGCCGATCCGAAGTCGGTGCCGAGTGCCGGCGAGCTGGCCGCGCAGATGGAGGCCGGCGCCACCGCGCCGACCCCGGAGGACAACACGCCGGCCGCCGGCGCGATCCGCCACCACGACGCGCCGATGTGCATGCAGTGCGGTGTGGCCATGATCCGCGCCGGCTCCTGCCACGCCTGCCCGAGCTGCGGCAGCACCAGCGGCTGCAGCTGATCCGACGCATCGCTTCGGTCACCGTTCTGCCGCCGGGATGCGGCAGAACGGTGACCAAGCGGTGTCAGGCGGCGACGGCGGCGGTCAGCGACGGGGCGCGAGCGGGCGCTTCGATGGGCCGCTTGGTGAAGAACAACCCTGCCGTCGTGATGAGCATGCCGGCGATCAGCGCGAGCAGCCAGACGAGCGGCTTCTCCGTGGCGCCGGGAACGAACAGCACGAAGATCCCGCCGTGGGGCACCACGGTGGAGACGCCGGCGCCGAGCGAGATGGCACCCGCGACGGCCGAGCCGGCGATGCACGGCGGCAGCACACGCAGCGGATCGCGAGCAGCGAACGGGATCGCTCCCTCGGTGATGAACGACAGACCGAGCACGTAGGCCGGCTTGCCGGCCTCGTGCTCGTCGGGCAGCCACCGGTTCGGGAACAGCGTCGTCGCCAGGGCGAGTCCGAGCGGCGGCGTCATGCCGGCGACCATGACCGCCGCCATCGGCCCATTCACCTCGCTCGTCAGCAACCCGACGGCGAAGGCGTAGGCGACCTTGTTGAACGGCCCGCCCATGTCCGTCGCCATCATCGCCCCGAGGATCAACCCGAGCACGGCTGCGTTGGAGCCCTGCAGCCCCTCGAGCCACTCGGTCAGCTCGGTCTGCACCCACGAGAGCGGCTCGCCGATGATGTAGTAGATGGCCAGCCCGGTGCCCAGCGTCGCCAGCAGCGGCAGGACGAGGACCGGCTTCAGACCCTGCATCGACGTCGGCAGCTTGATGTGCTGGGCGAGGAACTTGGTGAGGTAGCCGGCGGTGAACCCGGCGAGCAGCGCGCCGAGGAACCCGGCGTTGACCTGGACGGCCAGGTATCCCCCGACGAAGCCCGGCGCGAGGCCCGGGCCGGTCGGCGATGGCGTAGGCGATGAAGCCGGCGAGCACCGGGAGGAACAGGCGCGAAGGCGGCGCTGCCGATGCCGAGCAGCCGGCCGGCGAACGAGTCCGGCAGATCGGGGGCGTCGATGTCGATGGCGAAGGAGATGGCGATCAACAGCCCGCCGGCGACGATGAACGGCAGCATGTACGACACACCGGTCATCACGTTCTGGTAGACGCTCTTCAGGACGCCGCGCCATCCGCTGCTGGCGGCGGGCGCGGCCGAACGCGCCGTCGGCCCCTCGCCGCCGCCGGTCGGAGCCAGCCGCGGCCGCCGACAGCATCTCGTTCGATGCCAGTGCCTTGCCGATGACATCGTCGCCGTGCTTGAGGGCCTCCTTGGTGCCCGTTTGGTAGATCCGCTTGCCGACGAAGCGGGAGAGGTCGACCTTGGTGTCGGCGGCGATCACCACGGCGTCGGCGGCGGCGATGTCCTCCGCCGTCAGCACGTCCTTCGCCCCGACCGAGCCCTGCGTCTCCACCTTCATCGTGTGCCCGCCCGCCTCGGCGGCGCGCCGGAGACCCTCGGCGGCCATGAACGTGTGGGCGATCCCTGTCGGGCACGATGTGATGCCGACGAGCAGCTTGCCGGTCCCGGCGACCGACGGGGCGATCGGCAGCGGCGGGGGAGCGGCGACGACGCCGGACTCCTCGGCCTCGATCTGGTCGGCCGCGTCACCAGCGGCGACGGCGACGGCGCCAACCGTGTCGGAGATGACCCGGGCGGTGTGGCGGATCGCCTCGGCCGTGGACACCGCATGCATCGGCTTGCCGACGAAGCGTTCGGGGTCGATGTGGATGTCGGCGGCGATGATGACCGCGTCGGCCTCGTGGATCGAGTGCGGATCGAGGCGTTCGGCGACGCCCTCGGCCCCCTGGGTCTCGACGTCGACGTGATGTCCCATCACCCGCCCCTGGCGCTTCAGCGCCTCGGCGGCGAGATGGGTGTGGGCCACCCCGGTGGGGCACGCGGTCACCGCGACGAAGCGCACGTCGTGTCCTCCTGTTCGTGAGCCGACGTCATCGGAGCGTCTCGATCTTGACGTCCGACGCGACGGCGTCGATCCGGTGCGGGTCGAGGTCGGAGCCGACCTGGGAGATGGCGACCACCGAGCACGCCGTGGCCAACGCCGCGGCCTCGGCGAGCGGAAGGCCACGCAGGTCGGCGGCGATCGTGCCGGCGACCATCGAGTCACCCGCGCCGACGGTGCTGACCACGGCGACGTCCGGTGGCCGGGCGAGCACGGCGCCATCCGCCGTGACGAACAGCGCGCCGTCGGCGCCCAGCGAGACGATGACCGTCTCGATCCCGCCGGCGCGGAGGTCGTCGGCGGCGGCGAGGAGTGCGTCGTCGTCCTTGATCGCCCGGCCGACCAGCTCCTCGAGCTCGGCGCGGTTGGGCTTGACGAGCGTGGGCGAGGCGGCGACGCCCGCCGTGAGTGCAGGTCCGCTCGTGTCCAGGGCGACCGACGCGCCGGCTGCCTTGGCGACACCGGTCAGGTGCCCGTACAGGTCGGGTGGGGCACCCGGCGGCAGGCTGCCGCACAGGGCGACCCAGCGAGCGCCGCCGGCGTCGGCAGCGAGCCGCTCGGCGAGCGCGTCGAGGGCCGCGCCGTCGACGCCGAGACCGGGGAAGTTGATGTCGGTCGTCGCCTCGGCCTGCTCGTCGATCACCTTGACGCCGGTGCGGGTGCGGCCGGGCAGGCGCACGAACCGGTCGCCCATCCCGCGCTCGGCGAAGAACGTCTCGAACAGGCTGGCGTTCTCGGTGCCGAGGAAGCCACCCACGTCGGCCGGCACGCCGAGCACGGCGAGCACGGCGGCGACGTTGACGCCCTTGCCGCCGGGCGTCAACTGGTCACGCGCCACGCGGTTGACCTCGCCGGCGCGGAATCCGGGCACCCAGATGGTGTGGTCGAGCGCCGGGTTCGCCGTGATGGTGAGGACCGCACTCATTGGTGCACCATCGAGTCGTGCAGAGTCGTCCCGGGCTGCGCAGCAACCGGGCACCAATGAGCGAAAGGACTGTGCTCAATGGTTCGCTCGCTGCGCTCGCTCACGGCAGGACCAGCGCGCGCACCTCGGCGACGGTGCCGCAGGCGAGGGCCTGCTCGGCGAGGCGTTGGGTGTCTGCTCTCGTCACCGAGCGCAGTCGGGCCTTCACCGCGGCGACGGCCGGCACGCTCACCGACAGCTCGCGCACGCCGAGCCCGGTGAGCACGAGCGCGCCCTCCGGCTCCCCGGCGACACCGCCGCACACGCCCACCCAGATGCCGGCCGCGTCGGCGGCGTCGACGGTGGCCTTGACCATGCGCAGCACGGCCGGGTGCAGCGCGTCGGCTTGCTTGGCCAGCACGGGATGCAGACGATCCATCGCCAGCACGTACTGGGTGAGGTCGTTCGTGCCGATGGAGAAGAACTGCACCCGGCGGGCCAGCTCGGGGGCGAGCACCACCGCTGATGGCACCTCGATCATGATGCCGATGTCGATCGGCTCGGCGCCCACGTCGGCGCGGGCGATCTCGGCATGGTCGATGGCGGCCTCGAGATCCTCGATGCGGGCGATCATCGGGAACATCACCGACAGCGGGCCGAGCTTGGACGCCCGGTAGATCGCCCGCAGCTGTGCCTGGAACAACTCGGGCCGCTCGAGGCACAGGCGGATCCCGCGGATGCCGAGGAACGAGTTGTCCTCGATGGGGACGTCCAGGTACGGGGCGTTCTTGTCCCCGCCGATGTCCAGCGTGCGCACGATCAGCGGCAGGCCGTTGAGCTCGCCGACCATCGCCGCCATGCGCCTCGTACTGCTCGTCCTCGCTCGGCGGCTCGTCGCGGTCCGAGGAACAGGAACTCGGTGCGCATCAACCCGACGCCCTCGGCGCCCGCCTCGACGGCGGCGGCCGCCTCGCCCGGACGATTGACGTTGGCGACGATCTCGACGCGGTGGCCGTCGGTGGTGATCGCCGGTTCGTAGCGCGTTGCGGTACTCGTCGGCGCGGACGACCTCGAGGTCCTGTTGCACCCGTTGCGCCGATTCGAGGTCGGCGTCGTCGAGGTCGACCCACAACGTCCCGCCGGAGCCGTCGAGCACGGCGACTGCTCCGGCCGGCTGAGCCAGCGCCGCCGGGCCGGCGCCGACGATGGCCGGGATCCCGAGGGCGCGGGCGATGATCGCCGTGTGCGACGTCGGCCCGCCTGCCGCGGTGCAGAAGCCGACGACGCGCGCCGGGTCGATGGCTGCCGTGTCCGACGGCGTGAGGTCGTCGGCAACGAGCACCACCGGATGGCCGGGCAGCTCGGCGTCGGTGTCGTCGACACCGGCGAGGAACGCCAGCACGCGGTTGCCGACGTCGCCGAGGTCGGTGGCCCTGGCGGCGAGCAGTGGGTCGTCGACCTTCTGCAGCTCGCTGGCGCGCCGCTCGATCTCCTCGCGCCAGGCCCATCCGGCGGACTGGCCGCTGCGGATCGACCACGCCACCGCAGCCAGCAGCTCCGGATCGTCGAGGAAGGCCTCGTGGGCGCGGAAGATGGCTGCCTTCTGGGCTCCCGAACGGGCCTTGACGTCGTCGTGCAGCTCGCGCAACTCGGCCCGGGCCGACGCCACGGCCGCGCGCAGCTTCTGCTCCTCGGCGGCAGGATCCTTGGCGGTGCGCTCCACCACGAGGTGACGTCGCTTGAGGTGCCACAGCGGGCCGATCGCCAGTCCCGGTGACGCGCCGATGCCGGGTACGGCGACGGCCGGGCCGTCAGGTCTCCAGGCCGGCCGCGCCGAGGGTGCCGGCGGCGCCTCTTCCGGAGCCTCGTCGTCGCCGAGGCCGGCGTCGACGGCAGCGACGAGAGCGGCCAGCGCATCGTCCTGATCGTCGCCACGGGCGAGCAACGTGATGACGGCGTCGCGCTCGGCACCGAGGGTCAGCAGCGCGGCGAGGCTCTTGCCGTTGGCCACCTTGTCGCCACAGCGGACACGCACGTCGCTGGTGAAGCCCTTGGCGACATCGACGAAGGCGGTCGCCGGGCGGGCGTGCAGCCCAGCGGCGAGGCGCAGCACCACATCGGTGGAGGCGTAGCCGTCGAGGTCGACCGTGGGCTGCTCGGGCGCTGCCGGCTCGTCACCGGCACGGGTGAGACGGCGCACGACGACTGCCGGGTCGGTCGTCTTGACCAGCTCGGCGATCTCGCTCTCGTCGGCGAGCACCTGGGTGAGGTTGGCCAGGATCTGCAGGTGCTCGTCGGAGGCGGCGGCGATGGCGACGACCAGTTGCACGGTCTCGACCGGGATTCCACTCGACGCCGTCGGGCACCTGCAGCACGGCGAGGCCGGTGGAGCGGATGAGATCACGGTCCTTGAGCAGCCCGTGGGGGATGGCGATGCCGCTGCCGAGATAGGTGTTGGCGACCTTCTCCCTGCCGAGCATCGAGTCGGCGTACTCCGGGGCGATGTGGCCGTGCTCGACCAACAGGCCCGGCGGCACGCCGGATGGCCTGCTCCTTGTCGGCGACGGTCTCGCCGAGGCGGACGGTCGCTTCCGTCAAGGCGATCACGTGCGCTCCTTGTATCGGGCATCCGATCGGCGTGTCAAGGGTTGCCCCGTGACCGCGGATGTCAACCGCGTAGCGTGCCGGCGGTGAGCGATGCGACGCGGCAAGCCGTCCTCGACGCGGCGCGCTACGTCGAGTCGCTGGTCGCCTACCGCCAGCGAGCGCGACCGGATCCCCGGCGTGCAGGTGGCGATGCTGCACGACGGCGACGTCGTGATGTCGGCGGCCTACGGCCTGGCCGACGTCGAGTCGGCGACGCCGATGACCACGGCCCACCGCTTCCGGATCGCCTCACACTCCAAGACGTTCACCGCCACCGCGGTCGTCCGCCTGGCCGAGGAGGGCGTGCTGCACCTCGACGATCCGGTCAGCGCGTGGATCGACGAGCTGGCCGGCACGCCGATCGCCCGGGTCACGCTCGGCGAGTTGCTCGCCCACGGCGGCGGCGTCGTCCGTGACGGCTGGGATGGCGACTTCTGGCAGCTGTTCCGTGAGTTCCCCGACGCCGACGGGCTGCTCGCGCGGCCCGCGACGACGCTGCCGTGCTCGGCCGCAACGAGCGCTTCAAGTACTCCAACATCGGCTACTCGCTGCTGGGGCGCGTGATCGAGCAGGCGACGGGCGCCGCCGTACGCGACGCATGTCACCGATGCGCTTGCTCGACCCGCTCGGCCTCGCCGCGACCACACCGGACATCGACCCCGACGTCAGCCGGGGACCACGCCACCGGCTACACCGCGTTCGCCTACGCCGAGCATCGGCTGCCGATCGGGCACGTCGCCACGGGCGCCATGGCGCCGGCGACGGGGTTCTCGTCGACGGCGACGGATCTCGTGCGGTGGGCGGCGGCGCACTTCCTCGGCGACTCGCGCGTGCTGTCCGACGACGCCAAGCGGCGGATGCAGCGTACGGAGTGGCCCGTCGAGGGCGCCGCCTCGTCGTACGGGTTGGGCCTGGCGATCGCCGAGCCAGGCGGACGGCGCGTGCTCGGTCACGGCGGCGGCTTCCCCGGCTTCATCACCCAGACGTGGTTCGATCCCGTCGAGCGCGTCGCCGTCGCCGTGCTCACCAATGCCATCGACGGTCCGGCCGAGCCGCTCGCCACGGCGGCGATGCGGACCGTGGACCTCGCCTGCCGGCCACCGGAGGATCACCCGCACGAGCGACGACGCCGCCGAACGCTTCTGCGGTCGCTTCGCCAACCTCTGGGGCGTGTTCGACGTCGTCCGACTCGGCGACCGCCTGTACCTGCTCGACCCGACGGCGCTCGATCCCCTCGCCGAGCCACACCACCTGCGCGTCGTCGACGAGCGGACCCTGCTGATCACCCGCGCGCCGGGCTATCGGTCCCCCGGCGAGCGGCTGGTGTACGACTGGGCCGACGACGGCACGGTGCGCTCGCTGCGTGGGGGCAGCGGGGCGACGTCGTACCCGCTCGACGCCTTCCGGCGGGCGGTCGTCGCGAGCCGACCGGATCACCGTCGGAGCGGCCGATCGAACCTCTGTGACCACCGTCACCATCCGACAAATAGATGTCGTTTCGATGACGTAGGCTGAAGTACTGTTCGGACCAGCGGGCAGCGTGAAAGGATCCGAACACCATGCGCATGAAGCCGTTGGCAACGGTCGCATGTGCAGCGCTGGCGGTCACCGCCTTTGCTGCATGTGGCGATGACGACGACGACGATGATGACGCCCCTGCCGACACCGAGCTCGACGCCGGGACGGTGGCGTCGGAGCCGACGACAGCGACGACCTGATCGCTGATCGACGTCACGACGTCGCCCGGTCCTCAGGGGCCGGGCGACGTTGCGCGTCTGGGCGACGTTGCTCGTGGGCAGTGGCAGCCGCACGAGCGGCCGGCCGCCGACGCGGGCTGACTCGGCGAAACCCTCCCGGCGGAACATGTCGATCGTGCCGGTGTACATCGCCGCTGTCCCGTGGGTGGCGTCCTCGACGGGATAGCCCTCGACGAGCGTTCCGCCGCGGTCGGCGACGAAGTCGGCGACCGCGGCGAGCAGTGCCGATGCCACGCCCGTGCCCCGGTGGTCGCGATGCACGAAGAAGCACGTGACCACCCAGCTCGGCTCGCCGTCGGGAGACCGGTACGTCCTTGCGCGCGGGTTGGACAGGCGGGCGTAGCGCTCCCGCGGCGCGACGGCGCACCAGCCGACCGGCGCGTCGCCGTCGTAGGCCAGGAGACCGGGCTCGTCGCCTCGGCGGACCTGCGCGCGCAGCTCGCTGCGTCGATCCGACGGTGAGACCTTGTCCCACTCCGACGCCCGCCACGTCCACCACGTGCACCAGCAGTTGGAGTAGGCCCCATTGGGCCCGAACAGTGCCGCCAGGTCGGCCCAACGCTCGGGGGTCAACGGCTCGATGCGCAGCGTCATCGGTGCATCCGTTCGATCACGGGCGCGAAGGCCTCGGCGTCGCGCACGACGGCGTACCCGATGCCCCAGCGCTCCTCGGCCCGGTGCAGGTGCTCGGCGATCTCGTCGTGGGTGCCGAGGGCGAGGAACGGCGTGGCCAAGGCATCGTCGACCGACAGGCCCTCGATGTCGGCCGCCAACCGTTCGGCCGCTGCCCGCCGATCGTCCGTCACCGTCGACGACCTGGACGAGCACGTTGAGCTCGACGGGTCGCTCGCCGGCGGCATCCCTGACGACCGCCACCTCGGCGTCGAGGACCTCGGGTTGGAAGCGCACGCTGTGGCGGTGGCCGTCGGGCAGCGTGCGACCGAGTCCGGTGAAGCCGACGATGTCGGCGTGCCGGCCGGCGTGGGTCAGCAGGTTCGTGCCGCTCCCGCCGACGAGGATCGGCACGCGCCCGGCCGGTCGGGCGTCGCCGGTCGACGCCCCGGTGAGGTCGAAGTGGGCGCCGTGGTGGTCGACCTCCTCGCCGTCGAGCAGGGCGCGGACGATCTCGACGAACTCGGCGAGGCGCACCTTGCGCTCGGCGGCGGGCAGGTAGTCGCGTTCCCATCGCCGCGAACTCGCCCGGCGTGTGCCCGGCGCCGAGCCCGAGCTCGACCCGTCCGCCGCTCAGGCGGTCGAGTGTGGCGGCCTCCCTGGCGACCATCAGCGGGTGGTGCAGGCCGGCGTTGAGCACGAACGTCCCGACGTGGATGCGCAGGGTCGCCGCGGCGGCCGCGGCGAGGCACTGCCACGGGCTCCAGTCGCTGCCGACGTGATCGGCGACGAGGATCGTGTCGAAGCCCAGCTCCTCCGCCCGGCGGGCGACGGCGCCCACCCGCGTCGGGTCGTCAGCGTGGAGCTGCAGCCCGAACCGCACGGCGTTAGAGCACGACCACCGTGGTGCCGACCTGGGCGAAGTCCCACATGAAGGCGGCGTCGGCGTTCGCCTGGCGCTGGCAGCCGCCCGACAGCCGGGTGCCCAGCTCGGCCTCGGTCATGTACGCCGAGCCGTCGGACACGTGCAGCGGGATGGCGTGGAAGCCGATGTGGCCGATGTGCGTCTCCTGGTAGCGGATCATCAGCGGCAGCCAGGCCTGGCCGTTCCACGCCGTCGAGCGCTCCGACCGGCTGTACACCTTGTGGAAGCCGGGCTGCTCGTTGCCGTACTTGCTCCCCGAGACGAGCCACGAGCGGATGACCGTGCCGTCGTCGTCGATCGCCCACGCCCGCTGCCCGCGCCGCTCGTAGACGACGCGCCGGCCCGAGCCCGAGTTCGGCCGGAACCGGCGGGCGCGTCGGCGCCCGTCGAGGCCACCGACGACAGCGGATGACCCCACGAGTCGGTGGCGCCATCGGGCGGCGCCGGCGTGTGGATGACGAACGACTGCTCGTCGGGCCACACGCCGACGGAGATCGCCGTCTCGCGGCCGACGACGCCGTCGACGAACAGCTTGCGATCCTCCTGCAGCTGTCTCGACCGCGTCGTAGGTCTCCTGGCCGTACGTGCCGGTGACCTCGCCGCTGAAGTACCCGGCCCTCGCCAGTCCCTGCTGGAGGCACTTGACGTCGACCCCGGTGTCGCCGACGGACAGCTTCTCCGCCGTGATCGTGCAGTCCTCGGCGACCGGCTCGTCGAGATCGACGCTGGGCGTGGGGGTGGCGAAGGCGGCGACCGGCGCAGCGGCGGCGACGGTGGTGGCCGGTGGCGCTGCGGCCACTGACGGCGAGGCGCCGGTCGATCGTTCGCGGACGGCGCCGGCCAGGAAGATGCCGCCGAGCGCGGCGACGGTTGCCACGACGACGATGAGCGTGGAGCGAGCTTCGCGGGCACGGTGGTACTGCGCCTCGGGCCGGCGGGCTCGGAGATCTCGTGAGTTCATCAGCCTCGGGAGGTGCGGTCGTGGCGGGCGGCGTCGACCCCGAGACCGTATCTGACGCGCGGCCCGAATCGGCGGCTTCTCACTCGACGGGATAGTCGGCGAACATCAGGCTGATCGCGTGTGTGTTCGACGGCCAGTTGGGGACGTTCAGGGTCTGCGGCCTCGTTGCATCACCGCGCGGAAGGTTGGTGACGGTGATCGTGCCGCTGCCGTCCGGCGACGCCGGCATGAACACGTCGACCCCACTCTGGAACGGTTGTTCGGAGAAGTACGGGAGGGCCGCCAGTGACGAGACACCGGGTGTTGCCGCATCGTCGTGGACGTGCAGACCGATCCCACCGTTGCCGACGAACGCCGGGAGCGCGTCGACCGCCTCTCCGCCATCGGTGCTGACGAGGAGGGCGTCGCGCTGGTCGCCGTCGAGATCGGCGATCGTCCTCGGCGTACCACTCGCGCATGCGGATGGCGATGATCGACGAGTGACCGTCACCGGTGTTGGTGTTGACGCGGGTCGGCGCGTCGGCCGGCGACGACAGCAGCCGGACGAAGTCGCTGTCCCGCACGTACGGCTGGAGGTACAGGTGGTGCTGGGTCGGCGACTCAGGTGCGGAGAGCACGTACTCGTACGGCGCGCCCGCCTCGACCTCGACGGGACCGAAGTCGCCGTTGGCGTCGAGCACGAACGACGCCAGCGGCTGCGCATCGAGGCGCTGTCCGGTCGCTCGGTCGACCTCCCAGATCTCGAGCGTGGCGCCGTCCCGGCCGGTGTTCGCTGGGAAGTTGACGGCTCGCCCGGAGAGCACGACGGCATCGCGTTGGGGGACGATGTCGACGACCTCCGGTGGCCGGCCGATGAGGAACTCGAACTGCATGGCGAACGACTCCTTCGACGTCGCCGTCTCGACGTGCGCCTGGCCTGGCAGCGCGGCCTGGTTCGGAGCCAGGCAGGGCACCGTGCCGGCCGGCGGGCACGGTGACCCGTCGATGGCGATGTACTTGGCGACCTTCGCTGCCTGGGCAGGGTCGGCGAGCACGACGTCCGAGACGAACGTGCCACGGGAGTGACCGACGAGGAAGACCTGGTCGACGCCGAACTCGGCGCGGACCGCGTCGATCGTCGCCACCGCACCGGCGGCGTAGGCGGCGATGTCCATGCCTGCGCCGTCGTGCTCGAAGGCGACGATCCGCTCGGCCGGGTAGCCGTTGGCGACGAAGCGGATCTTCTGCGACTCGTACTGCTGGGCTGATCCGGCGAAGCCGTGGACGAACACGATCGGCAGGGCGACGTCGTCGGCCAACGGCGGGAGCGGGTCGGTGCCGTCGGGGTTGGCGACCGGCTCGGTCGTCGCCGGCGGTTCCGTCGTCGCCGGTGGCCGTGGTGGCCGGCGGCTCGGTGGTGTCCGGCGAGGCGGTGGCTCGGGCCGATCGGTGCGTCGGTGGCCGGCGCTGCTCGGGATCGGACCACCGGCCGTCGACTCGTCGTCGTCCGACGAGCAGGCCGCGAGCCCGATCGCGACGAGCGGAGCACCAGCGCCATGCGCTCGATCTCGTCACGGGTCAGTTCGAGCCGGCGACCATCCACGTGCCGTTCGAGCGCAGCAGGGCGGCGAGGTCGCCGGGTCCCTTGCGTTCGGATGCCTGGGCGAGCTGGGCGGCGAGGGCGGAGGCGTACTCCTGGCGCTCGATGTCGCGGAAGATGCCGAACGGCGTCGGCGAGTGATCGTCGGTGCTCAGCCGGGCGAGGGCGAACGCCAGGCTCGGGTCGGCGCGATGGGTGTCGTGCACGAGGAGGGCGTCCTCGCCCACGTCGGCGACGTCGACGAGGCGCAGCTGACCGTCGCGGCCCATCACCACGCCACGCTGGCGCTCGGCGCCGAAGCGGATCGGCTCGCCGTGGACCAGCTCGATCATCATCTCGTCGCGCTGTTGCTTCTTGGTGATGTCGTTGAACTGGCCGTCGTTGAACACGTTGCAGTTCTGGTAGATCTCGACGAACGACGCGCCACGGTGGTCGTGGGCGGCGCGGAACGTCTCCATCATGTGCTTGCGATCGAGGTCGTGGGTGCGGGCGACGAAGCCGGCCTCGGCGCCGAGGGCGACGGCGAGCGGGTTGAACGGCGGATCGATCGACCCCATCGGCGTCGACTTGGTGACCTTGCCCAGCTCGGAGGTGGGGGAGTACTGCCCCTTGGTCAGCCCGTAGATGCGGTTGTTGAACAGCAGGATCGTCAGGTTGACGTTGCGCCGCAGGGCGTGGATCAGGTGGTTGCCGCCGATCGACAGGCCGTCGCCGTCGCCGGTGATGACCCAGACGTCGAGGTCGGGCCGGGCGATGGCCACGCCGGTGGCGATGGCCGGGGCACGGCCGTGGATCGAGTGCATCCCGTAGGTGTTCATGTAGTACGGGAAGCGGCTGGAGCAGCCGATGCCGGACACGAACACGGTGTCCTCGGGGGCCACACCGAGCTCGGGCATCAGCTGCTGGACGGCCAGCAGGATGCCGTAGTCGCCGCAGCCGGGGCACCAGCGCACCTCCTGGTCGCTGGCCCAGTCCTTCTTCGTGGTCAGGGGGACGGCGGTGTCAGTCATGAGGTCTCGACAGCTCCTGATCGATCGATGCCTCGATCTCGCGTGCGGTGAACGGCAGGCCCTGCACCTTGGACAGCGAGCGGGCGTCGACGAGGTACTCGGCACGCACGACCCGGGCGAGCTGGCCGCGGTTGAGCTCGGGGACGAGGATCTTGGGGTAGCGCCGCAGCACGTCGCCGAGGTCGGACGGCAGCGGGTTGAGGTGCATCAGGTGGACCCACGCCACCTTGCACCCGGCGCGGCGCCGGCGCTGCACGGCGGCGTCGATCGCCGCCCACGTCGAGCCCCAACCGAGCACGCACAGCTCGGCGTCGGCGTCGCCCTGCACGATCACCGGCGGGATGTCCTGGGCGACCGCGGCCACCTTGGCGGCGCGCAGGTCGGTCATCTTCTGGTGGTTCTCCGGCGTGTAGGAGATGTTCCCGGTGCCGTCGCCCTCCTTCTCGATGCCGCCGACGCGGTGCATCAGCTTGGGCGTGCCGGGGATCGCCCACGGGCGGGCCAGCGTGTCGGGGTCGCGCAGGTACGGCCAGAACTCCGGCTCGCCGTCGGCGCCGACATGGTTGGGCTCGGTGGCGAAGGGCACGGAGATGTCCGGGAGGTCGGCGATGTCGGGGAGCTGCCACGGCTCCGAGCCGTTGGCGATGAAGCCGTCGGAGAGCAGGATCACCGGCGTGCGGTACTTGACGGCGATGCGGACCGCCTCGATGGCCGCCTCGAAGCAGTGCACCGGGCTCTGCGCAGCGACGACGGGCAAAGGCGCCTCGCCCGAGCGACCGTAGAGGGCGACGTTGAGGTCGGCGGCCTCGGTCTTCGTCGGCAGTCCGGTGGACGGACCGCCGCGCTGGATGTCGACGATCAACAGCGGCAGCTCGACGGAGATGGCCAGCGAGATCGTCTCGCTCTTCAGCATCACGCCGGGCCCGCTGGTCGTGGTCACACCGAGGTTGCCGGCGAAGGCGGCGCCGAGCGCGATGCCACAGGCGGCGATCTCGTCCTCGGCCTGCACCGTGCGGATGCCGAAGTGCTTGTGCTTGGACAGCTCGTGGAGGATGTCCGACGCCGGCGTGATCGGGTACGAGCCGAGCGTGACCGGCAGCTTGGCCAGTTGCCCGGCGGCGACGATGCCCCACGCCAGCGCCGTGTTGCCGGTGATGCTGGTGTATTCGCCCGCCGGCAGCATGGCCGGGCGGACCTCGAAGCGGTGGCCGACGGCCTCGGTCGTCTCGCCGAAGTTGTAGCCGGCGAGGAACGCGGCCCGGTTGGCCGCCAGCACCATCTCGTTGTTGGCGAAGCGCTGCTCGATCCACGACAGCGTGGGGTCGGTCGGCCGCGTGTACATCCACGACACCAGCCCGAGGGCGAAGAAGTTCTTCGAGCGCTCGGCGTCGCGCGGCTTGACCCCGAGCGGGGCGGCGACCTCCTTGGTCAGTGACGTCATCGGCACCCGGATCAGGCGGTAGCCGTCGAGGGTGCCGTCGTCGAGCGGGTTGATCGTCGTGCCGCCCGGGTCGGTGTAGCCGGCCTTCTCCAGGTTGCGGTCGTCGAAGGCGTCGTCGTTGACGATCAGCGTGCCGCCGGGTTCGAGCCGGTTGAGATCGGCGCGCAGCGCGGCCGGGTTCATCGCCACGAGGACATTCGGTTCGTCGCCCGGTGTCGTGATCGGGTGGTCCGAGATGTGCACCTGGAAGCTGGAGACGCCGTGCACGGTGCCGGCGGGGGCGCGGATCTCGGCCGGGTACTCGGGCAGCGTCGACAGGTCGTTGCCGTAGGCCGCGCTCACCGACGTGAAGCGGTCGCCTGTGAGCTGCATGCCGTCGCCGGAGTCGCCCGCGAAGCGGACGACCACGCGGTCGAGTGTGGTCGCTGCACCGTGCTCGGTGTCCCCGCCGTTCACGGTCACCGACGTCGTCTCGGTCATGTCGTCAGGTCGGCGTCGTTGCCGACCTCCTCCTCCGTACATACACCGTACCCCCAGACGTCGCCGCGCGGACGTACCGTTCCCACGATGCGCTTCGCCGAGCTGGCCGCCGTCTCCGACGCCCTGGCGGCGACGAGCAAGCGGGGGCAGAAGGCGGCGCTGCTCGTCGAGGTGTTGCGCCGGCTGGCACCGGACGAGGTCGCCGTCGCCGTCGGCGTGCTGACCGGCGCGCCGCGGCAGGGACGCATCGGCATCGGTTGGGCGACGCTGCGCGACGTGCAGGTCGAGCCGGCGGTGCAGCCGTCGCTGGAGATCCTCGACGTCGACCGGGCGCTGGATCAACTGGCAGGGATGTCCGGTGCCGGTGTCAACGCCTCGCGGCGGAGCGTTGCTCACCGACATCGCCACGCGGGCGACCGAGCCCGAGCAGCGTCTGTTGTGGAAGGTGTTCAGCGGCGAGCTGCGCCAGGGTGCGCTCGATGGCGTCATGGTCGACGCCGTCGCCAAGGCGGCCGGCGTGCCCATCGGTGCGGTTCGCCGGGCGCACATGCTCGCCGGTGATCTCGGGGTCACCGCGACGGCGGCGCTGGCGGGCGGGGTGGCCGCGCTGGCGGCGGTCGGGATGGTGCCGGGCCGGGCCGTGCAGCCGATGCTGGCGTCGCCGGCGACCGATGTGGCCGCCGCGCTCGACGCGACCGGGCCGGCGTCGGTCGAGTTCAAGCTCGACGGGGCGAGGATCCAGGCGCATCGCCGCGACGGCCAGGTGCGCATCTTCACGCGCAACCTCAACGAGATCACCGGTCGCCTCGGCGCGGTCGGCGAGCTCGTCGCCGCGCTCCCTGGCGACGACCTCGTGCTCGACGGCGAGGCGCTGGGCGTCGACGACGAGGGAGTGCCGCGCCGGTTCCAGGACACCATGGGCGATTTCGGTGCGGATGCACCGACCGGGCGGGGCCACGGACTGTCGGCCTACTTCTTCGACGTGCTCCACGCCGGCGGGGAGCCGGTCGTCGACGAGCCACTGTCGGTTCGCCGCGAGCTGCTGGCGACGATCGTCCCGGCATCGGCGCGGCTGCCGTCGATCGTCACCGCCGACGCCGCCGAGGCGGCGACGTTCCTCGATCGGGCGGTCGACTCCGGGCACGAAGGGGTCATGGTGAAGTCACTCGACTCGCTGTACGACGCCGGGCGGCGGGGCGGGGCGTGGCGCAAGATCAAGCCGGTCCACACGGTCGACCTCGTCGTGCTCGCCGCCGAGTGGGGCCACGGCCGGCGCACCGGGTGGCTGTCCAACCTGCACCTCGGCGCCCGGGGCGACGACGGCACGTTCGTGATGGTCGGCAAGACGTTCAAGGGGCTCACCGACGAGCTGCTGCGCTGGCAGACCGAGGCACTCCAAGCGATCTCCGTCGGTACCGAGTCCGGCTACGTGGTGCACGTCCGGCCCGAGCTCGTCGTCGAGATCGCCCTCGACGGCGTTCAGGCGTCGACGCGCTATCCGGGCGGCGTCGCCCTGCGCTTCGCCCGCGTCCGCCGGTACCGCCCCGACAAGTCCGGCGGCCGACGCCGACCACATCACGACCGTGCAGGCGATGCTGCGCTGACGCCCCCCACATCTGGGCGCGATTCGTGCCAACCAACGATCTGGGCGCGATCCATCTCGGAATTCGAGACGATCCGCGCCCAGATGGCGGAGATGCGCCTACTCGAAGCTGGCGGTGGACCAGATGTGGTCCGTGCCGGCGGGGATGATCTCGACCGTCGCCACGTCTGCGTCGCGTGGCAGCGGCACGATCCACGCGCCGTCGCCATCGGGCCACGACTCCGAGTCGACGGTGGTGCCGTCGGCGAGCACGGTGCGGCAGAAGTAGGAGACACCGGCCGGAGCGTCGACGATGGCGACCACCATCAGCGGATCACCGTCCACTTCGGTGAGCGACACGGTGCCGGTCGGCGCGCCGCCGTCGGTCAGGTACAGCGTCGCCAGATCGGTCGTGTCGCTGCCGGCCGAGAACGCCCACCAGGCGACGGGGACGAGCAGGGCGACGACCGCGGCCGCGGCGGCGACGAGCCACGGCCAGCGCCGGCGCGGGCGCGGCTGGGGGAGGCCGAGGCGACCGAGCACGCGCTCGTCGAACCCGAGCGGCGGCTGCACCGCAAGTACGCCAGGCAGCAGGTCGCCGACCGCCGCGGCCACCTCGTCGTAGTCGCCGCGGCATGACGGGCAGCGCAGCACGTGTGCCGCCATCTCCGCCCGTCGGCGGCCGTCGACCTCGCCCAGCACCAGGGCGACGACGTCGTCGCCGAGATGTTCGTCGTCAGCCATCGCGCACCTCCCGTCGCGCCTCGTGCTGTTGGCGTCGCAGGCGCAGCAACCCCGTGCGGATGCGTGTCTTCGCCGTCCCGAGCGGGATGCCGTCGCGGCGGCTGATCTCGTCGGCCGTGCACCCGCCGAACACGGCGAGGACGACCGCTCTGGCCTGGTCGCTGGGCAGCGCCCGCAGCCGGTCCATCATCCGCCCCGCCTCGACGTGGTCGGTCGCCGCCTCGCCCGTGGCGTCGGCGACCTCGCCACCGAGGGTGGCGTGGAGCAGACGGTCCATCTCGTCCCCGTCGGCGGGGACCGATCGGCGGGCGCGCACGGCATCGATCGCCGCGTTGCGCGTGATCGTCAGCAGCCACGCCGGGACGGAGCCGCGCACCGCGTCGTAGGTCGACGCCGAGCGCCACGCCCGCACGAACGCCTCTTGGGCGACATCATCGGCGAGCGCCGGATCGTGGGTGACCGCCAGCGCGAGGCCGTACACCTTCGCCTGGAACCGGCGGACGAACGCCGTCGCCGCATCGGCATCCTCGACGGCCAGCCCTGCAACCAGCGCATCGTCGGCGAGCTCGGCGTGGTGTGGTGCCCGCACGTCGGTACTACGACTGCCGGGGTGCGGCGGATTGCGCGCAATCCCCGGCCGTGGTTCGCTCGTAGCAATGGCTGTTCATCGCTTCCTCACCCCGTGAACGGAGGACCCGTGACCCGGACATCATCTCGCACCGCGCTCGCCGTCGTCGCCTTGCTCACCCTCGCCAGCGCATGTGGCGACGATGACGACGACGACGCCACGTCGGCGTCGACGACCCCCGCCGCCGCCGCCACCGACGCCCCGGCCCCCACTGATGCGGCTGCGCCCACGGATGCGCCGGGCACGACCGCCGCAGCCGGGACGACCGCTGCAGGCAGGATCGGCACCGGCCGCCGGCGACGCCACCGTCATGACCGCCGAGTCGGACCTGGGCACGATCCTCGTCGACGGCGAGGGGATGACGCTGTACATGTTCGTCCCCGACAACGCCGGTCCGAGCACGTGCGAAGGCGACTGCCTGGCCAACTGGCCGTCGTTGACCGGTCCGGCGACCGCCGGCGAGGGCGTCGACGCCGCGCTGCTCGGCACGGCGACCCGCCCCGACGACAGCACCGAGCAGGTCACCTACAACGGCTGGCCGCTCTACTACTACGGCCAGGACAGCGCGCCCGGCGACGCCAACGGCCAAGGCGTCGGCGATGTGTGGTACGTGCTCGACCCGGCCGGCGAACCGATCCCTGTGGAGTAGCGCGGAGCCCCCGTGTGTAGCGTCGCCGGACGGCATGGCGACGTTGCGGTTCAGCTTCGGCACGATGGGCTCGGGCAAGAGCACCGTCGCCCTGCAGATCCACCACAACCTGTCCAGCCGCGACCTGTACGGCCTGCTGCTGACGTGCCTCGACCGTGAGGGTGATCAGGTGACCAGCCGGCTCGGCGTCGCCGCGCCGGCCATCGACGTCACGCCGGACATGGATCTGCACAAGCTCGCCGTGACCCACTGGCCGATCCACTACTTCGTCTGCGACGAGGCCCAGTTCTACTCCGCCGAGCAGTGCGACCAGCTGGCTCGGGTGGTCGACGAACTGGAGGTCGAGGTGTACGCGTTCGGGCTGATCACCGATTTCCGTGGGCGCCTCTTCGAGGGGACGCAGCGCCTGCTGGAGATCGCCGACGAGCGCGTGCCGCTGCAGGTCGAGGCGCGCTGCTGGTGCGGTGCCCGGGCGACGCACAACGCCCGCGTCGTCAACGGCGAGGTCGTCTACGAGGGCGAGACGGTGGTCGTCGGCGACACGGAGACACCGGCGAGCCCGCCCCTGTTCGGCGACGCCGTGCGCTACGAGCTGCTCTGCCGCCGCCACTTCAACGACGGCGACCTCGGCGCCTGACCCGGTTCTAAACGCACTTGTTCCCGCTCAGCGGGAACAAGTGCGTTTAGAACCCCTTCGTGAACGACCGTGCCCACCTCGGGCTGCATCACCCAGCTACCAGGCTATTCCGGGCACGTGGTAGCCCCCGAGCGCCGAGTCGACATCGTCGCTGGCGACACCAACCCCTGGTGTTCGAGAGCGATGGAGATCATCATGCGCGGCCCGTGCCTCGCCGACGGCGTCTACGAGGAGTGGGCGACACCGACGTGCCGCGACGTCACCGCCCGCTTCGTCGCGGCCTCCGTCCGAGCCGCCGAGTTGCACCTGGCTGCGGGACGGGTGGATGCCGCGGTCCGCCACGCCCGGCTGGCGCTCGCAACCGACCAGTGGTGCGAGCCGGCCTACCGCGCGCTGATCGCCGCCGCGCTGGCGCAAGGCGACGGGGCCAGCGCACTGCGGCTGCTGGACGAGTGCGACGGGATGCTCGCCGAGCTCGGAATCGCCGCCGGCGAGCAGACCGAGATGCTGCGCCGCCGCCTGGCCACGCCGCGACGCCTGACGGCCTGAACCCCGCGTCCTGCGTCAGGGGTCCGGCAGCGCGCCGTGGAGTCAGTGGACGTCATTCGCGGCTACGTGTACCTCATCCGGCGTCGGATGACGCCGGCGCTGGCTGCGACGGTCGCCTGAGGCACTCAAGATCGGTCACGTGGCCGACAAGGAAGAGACTCGTCCGGCACCGGCGACAGCGTCAGACCTCGGGTGGAGTCGTCGATCCGACCGTGGTCCGATGACGCCGCCGGTGACATTTCGTACCGTCGAAGTCATGGGAGTGCCGAGAGATTCCACACTGCTTCCGCCGACAACGGTGAGCGTGCCGCACCGGTGGCCGCCACCTGTGGCGACCCGGTCGCAGCCGGTCGAGAGCTCATGGACGGCGTGGACCCTGGCGGCCATCGCGTCGATCTGGACTGCGGTGGTGCTCATCAGCGTGTTCTCGCCCGACATGGTTCACGGGAGTGAGCACCAACGGATGCCGATCGCCGCCTTCGGCACGTGGATTTGGGGGTTCGGCGCATCGATCGCATCACTCTTGGCGATGGCACGGCTGCGCGGCGACGTCGGTCGTCGGCCGCTCTGGATCATGCTGTCCGGGGCCACGGTGGCGATCTGGTCCGCCACCACACTGGTCAGCATCTTCGGACCGACGGTGGTGACAGGAAGCGATCCAACCACGATCCCGCTGGCGGCGCTGATCTCGCCGATCGTGGCCACGGTGGCGACGATCGTCGCTGGGACCGTGCTGCTCGTCGCCAACAGTCTCACCGCCACGCACCATCACGTCCGGTGACCACGGGGCGGCGTGGACGGCGCGGGCAGCGCCGACATCGGCATCTCGTCGGCTGGCAGCGTCTCATCCGGTCCTGCAGCCGCGGTTGACGCTGCCGCGATGAGTTCTGATGGGCGGCATGGTCCGAGATGCGAGCAGTCGGCGGACCTGACGCCACGAAAGGGGGCGCTGATGTCGCATCAGCAGACGGGTGGGGAG
>CAWGJK010000012.1:0-140974 GCA_963822875.1 uncultured Acidimicrobiia bacterium
GCGTGGCCGTCCTTCGTAAGGGCCTGCTCCAGCAGGTTGCCACGCCGCGTGAGCTGTACGAGCGCCCGGTCAACATGTTCGTCGCCGGCTTCATCGGTTCCCCGCCCATGAACTTCGTCCCCGCGCCCGCTCCAGGACGGCAAGCTCAGCCTGCCGTTCGTCTCGATCGACCTGCCCGACGACATGCGCGCGGCCGTCGGCGAACGCGATCACGTGATGATCGGGATCCGTCCGGAGGCCTTCGAGGACGACGCCCTGCTGGATGCCTCGAAGCGGGAGCGGGGTGTCACGTTCACCGTCACCGTGGACGTGATCGAGTGGTTGGGCAACGAGCAGTACGCCTACATCCCGTACGACGCACCGGACCACATGGTGGCAGGTCTCCAAGAGCTCGAGCGCGAGCTCGACAGCGAGCGGATGCGCAGTCAGCTGGTCGTGGCCCTCGAGCCGATGAGCCGGATCAGCGACAACAGCGATGCGACACTGTGGCTGGACCCACGCCGGATGCTCATCTTCGACCCGCAGAGCGGCGACAACCTCACGCTCGGTCTCGAACGCTGACCGTCTTCGCCGGCCGTCAGCTGGGTGCTCATGGCGCGGGCTTCTCTTCGCCGAGGGTCGACTCGATGTCGGTGAGGGCTTCCCCGATCGACGCATAGAAGTGCTCGCGGTCGAGGGTGTGGAGGAGCCCGTAGTCGTGGACGAGGTCGCGGAGGCGAGTGCGTAGCTCGACGAAGGCGAGGTGCACGCCCTTGGCGTTGAGCTCGTTGTCCAGGCGCTCGAGCATTCCGGCCGCAGTGACGTCGATGTCGGTGATCGCCTCGCACTGCAGCACCACCCACGCCGGCCGGCGCTCCTGCACCAGCTCGCGCACCTGGCTGGCGAAGATGCCCGAGTTGGCGAAGAACAGTGGCGCCTCCCAGCGGAACACGACCACGCCGGGATGCTCGGCGAAGCCCCCACCATCGGGTTTGCTGTGCCAGCCCTCGCGGCCTGGTACACGTCCGAGCACTTCCCCGTGCGGCCACCAGTTCTGCTGGAAGAAGAGCAGGATCGACAGCACGACGGCGACGACGATGCCTTCGAGGACGCCGAGGAAGATGACGCCGGCGCTGGCGACGAGCGAGAGCGCCACCGCCGACGGTCGCACCTTCCACACCCGGCCGAGCAGGGCGAAGTCGGCGAGGGAGAGCGCGGCGGCGATGACCACCGCCGCCAGCGCGGAGTTCGGCAGGTCGGCGAGGAGGCCGTTGAAGAACAGCAGCAGCAGCACGACGACACCGGCGCCGACGATGCCGGCGAGCTGGCTCTTGGCCCCCGACTGCTCGGCGACCGCGGTACGTGAACTGCTGGCGGAGATGGCGAACCCGCGGAAGAAGCCGGCGGCGATGTTGGCCGAGCCGATGCCGATCATCTCCTTGTTCGGCTTCACCCGCTCGCCACGACGGGCGTTGAACGACGTGGACAGGGCGATGGTGTCGGTCAGGGAGACGAGGGTGATCCCCACCGCGGCGATGAGCAGCGGCACGACATCGTCGATGTCGGTCCAGGGGACGTCGGGTGTGGGCAGGCCCTCGGGAAGGGTGCCGACCGTGGCGATGTCGAGGTCGAACACGGCGGTGACGACGGTGGCACCGACCACCGCGACGAGGACGGCAGGAACTGCACGGGTGATCCGCGGCAGCACGAGCAGCACGGCAAGCGTGACGAGCCCCACGCTGAGGGCCGTGGCGTCGCGCTGATCGAAGTTCGTCACGAACTCCCGAACCTCCTCGACGAAGGAGTCGGCGTCTGTCGAGAACCCGCTGAGCTTCGGAAGCTGTCCGACGATGATGACGATCGCCAGTCCGTTCATGTAGCCGACCTGGACCTCACTCGAGAGCAGGTCGGCGACGAAACCCAGCTTGCCGACACCGAGCCCGATCTCGATGAGGCCGACCAAGATGGCGAGCATCCCGGCCAGGGCGACGGCGGTGGCAGGGTCGTCGCCGGCCACGACGAGCGGGGTGATGGCAGCGAAGATCAGCGGCCCGAGTGATGAGTCGGGGCCGAGCACGAGGATCTTCGACGGCCCCATGACGGCGTAGCCGACGAGGCAGGCGATGGTCGTATAGAGGCCGTTCACCGGAGGCAGCCCGGCGAGCTCGGCGTACGCCATCCCCTGGGGGACCAGGATCGCCGCCAGGACGACTCCGGCCACGAGGTCGGAGCGCAGCCAGCGCCGCTCGTAGCTGCGCAGCGACGCGATGCCCGGCACGTGCCCGTCCACCACCGTCAACCGCTCATCGCCCTCCCGCGTGCATCACGCAACACTCATACGATGCTCCGCTCGAGAATCGCGCGGGCCGTCTTCGACATGGCCAAAGGATGAACCCGGTCAGATTAGGGCGAATGCCCGAGAGGCCGGGCGCATCAAGAATGCTTCCCCTCGTCGAGCGTCAACAGGAGGCTCAGATGGCGGAGCGCCGCCGGCAAGACCGCGAGCCGCGGTCGGGGGCGTGGCTCAAGCGGGGACGGTACCGATGGCCGTCGCCCACAGCCGGCGCAGGGACTCCCGGCAGCCCAGTGAGCGGGCGGCCGGCGAGTACCCGATGGCGTGCTTCGGGAGTCGCACCCGGACCGGTGACGGGCGGATCGAGAATCGCAGCGGCGAATCCATGACTCCGGTCTCACCATCGAGACCGATCTCGATCGGGACATCGGAGTTGATCTCGAAGGTCGGTGTCGCCCACGACGAGAGCCCGCCGAACCGCTCTGGATGGCCGGATGCGAGTGCGGCCAGGAATGCTGCAGCGTCGCCCCGCTTGGCCAGCACCAACGTCACGACACCGAGCTGGTGGGTGTCCATCCGAGGCCGGCTCCCGCGGCCACCGAACGTCGTGCCGTAGGGGTTGTTGGAGATCTGGATGATGTGGGCGCCGCGATGCTCCGCGCCGTCGGGGCCCGTGAACCGCAGATCGAACGGTGCGCTATCCGGACCCAACACCTGAGGCAAGGTGGCGAGAGTCGTATCCACCTTCGAGTCGCGGTACGCCTCGGAGCGCACCATGGCGGCATACAGGCCGAGTGACACGTTGTTCACGAAGACCTGGCCGTTGACGTCAGCCAGGTCCATCGTCCGCTCGACGGCCTCTCCGAAACCATCGAGCGCGCCCACGACGTCGTCACGGTCGAGTCCGAGGTCGAGCGCAAGATGATTTCTCGTGCCCGCTGGCACCACCACCATCGGCAATCCCATCTCGACCGCCACGGTGCCGACCATCGCCTGGGAACCGTCGCCGCCGGCCATGCCGAGGACGTCAACGCCGCTGGCGGCCACTTCCCGCACCACCTGAACCCAGTCCTGGCCCGGCTCCAGCACCACGGGCTGGATGCCGCGCCTCGTGCACTCGTCTACGAGGCGGAACCGCTCCGCCTTGCCACCCCCGGACTTGAGATTGATGAACAGGACACCTCGAGTGGCGGCCGGCACCGGCGTACCCTCGATCTCGCTCTGCTTGAGCGCGCTCACCGTCGTTCCCAGTGCGTACTTTGCGAGGGCGACAGCGACAACGAGCGAGACAATTCGCACGACGACCGAGAGAATGCGGTGGCCCTCTGCATTGATCACGCTGACGATCAACGCCACGACTGCGGCCACAGACACGAGCTCGGCGGTCGCCCGACGCGACGTCGTGGTGGTCACCGCCACCCAGGCGCCCCCGACGATCACGACAACGAGGAGGAACTCGCCCGCGACGCGCAGCGGCTCGTTGGCGACCCGTCCCACCGTTGTCGCGACCACGCCGACCACCAACAAGATGGCGACGACCGCCGCCAACCGCTTTCGGCCGGCGGCCTCGGAAGCGGTGCTCATCACGGCGGACGCTACGAGGTTGACCCCGCGACAACGAACACATGGCGTGGACTGTCACTCATTGGTTGGACACCTCGCGGCGGAGATACCTCTGGCAGTCAGGCCGTGTGGGTACGAATCCCACCCCGGGCACGCATCGACTACATGGCGTCGACCTGGGGCATGATCTCTTCCTTCAGCCGCTTGAGGTCGTCGAGCGTCTTGCCGACCGGCACGTCCTGGAACGGCGGCCAGAGGAGCGGCATCGTGAGCCCGGCCTCCTTGTAGCGCTTGAGGTTGTCGGTGATCTGCGAGGCGGTTCCTGCCAGCAGATTGCTGGCCTTGCCCTGCGGCGTCTGGTCGGTCTCTTCCTCGGTGATGACGAACCAGATCATGCTGCAGATCTCGAGGTCGTCGATCGAGCGGCCACTCCCGAGCTCATCGAGCTCTCGCTGGATGGCGCCGCGCCACTGCTGCAGCTCGTCCGGCGTGTCCTGGATCCCGATCCAGCCCGACAGGTTGTACTTGGCGATGCGGTTCGCCGAGCGCTTCGGATCCTTGAGTCCGCTGAAGAAGATCGGCGGGTGCGGCTGCTGCACCGGCTTGGCTCCGAACCCGCATCGGTCGAAGTCGGCGAACTCGCCGTGGTAGTCGAAGAGATCGTTCGTCCAGATGCCCTGCATGATCTCGATCGTCTCGCGCACGTGCGTGTGCCGCTTGGGGAAGATGTGCGAGGCGCTCGCCGCCGCGAACTCCTCGGGCATCCAGCCCGACCCCACGCCAACGTTGACCCTGCCGTTCGAGAGATGGTCCACGGTGGCGATCTCGGCAGCGAGGACGCCGGGCGCTCGGTACGGCGTGTCGGTGATGCTCATGCCGATCCGCACCTTCGTCGTCTTCGCCGCGAGCCAGGGGATCAGCGGCCAGCCCTGGAGCCACTCGCCGCGGGAGGAGACCGGCAGTGCCTTCGGGAACTCGGTCATCATCCCGAACGAGTACTGCAGCTCGGCGCGATCGGAGGCCTCTGGGACGACGATCCGGTCGAGCGTCCAGACGGAGTCGAAGTCGAGCTCCTCGGCGAGCCCGGTGAGGTTCTCGAGCTCCGTGACGGTCACCTTGTCGCGGAAGTTCGGCAAATACAGAGCAAGCTTCATGAGACGACCTCCTCGGCGACGCTAACAGGACTCCGTTTCGGCCCTGAGCTGGTCACGAAGCTCCCGCTTGACGACCTTGCCGTAGTTGTTGGTCGGCAGGACGTCGACGAACCGGTACTCCTTGGGCCGCTTGAAGCGGGCGATGTGCTCGAGGCACGTCCGGTCGAGCTCCTCGACCGGCGGTGAGGCTGCGCCGTCGGCGGCCACGACGAAGGCCACCACCGCCTCGCCCCACTCGGTGTCGGGCCGGCCGACGACGGCTGCGGCCCGGACTCCTGGGTGGCGGAGCAGCGCCTCTTCGACCTCCCGGGGGTAGACGTTCATCCCCCCGCTGATGATCAGGTCCTTGGACCGGTCGCGCAGCGTCAGGTACCCGTCGGCGTCGAAGCTGCCGACGTCACCGGTGTGCAGCCAGCCTCCCCGCAGCGCCTCGGCGGTGGCATCGGGTTGGTTCCAGTAGCCGGCCATGACCACATCGCCCCGGACCACCACCTCGCCGATCTCGTCGACGGGAAGTGTGCGGCCGACTTCGTCGATGACACGGACCTCGACGTCGGTGCGCGTGACACCGACGCTCTGCAGACGGTCCCGCCAGCGTGGATGGTTCCGATCGGCGTGGTCTGCCTTGGACAGGGCGGTGATCGTCATCGGGCTCTCGCCCTGCCCGTAGATCTGGGCCAAGCGGGGGCCGAAGACGGCGAGGGCGACCTCCAGGTCAGCCAGGTACATCGGTGCGCCGCCATAGATGATCGTCTTGAGGTGCGCGAGGTCGCCTTCGGCGACGGCCGCGTCGCCGGCCAGTCGCTTCACCATGGTGGGCGCAGCGAAGAACGACATCCCCGGCCAGCGCCGCAGAAGTACGGCGATCTCCTCGCCGTCGACGCCGCCGGACTGCGGCACGACGCTCACCGCGCCCCGGGCCACGTGGGGCAACCCGTAGAGCCCCGAACCGTGCGACAGCGGCGCGGCATGGAGGATGCAGTCCTGTGGCATCACCGAATCGATGTCGGCGAAGTAGCTGAGCGACATCATGAGCAGGTTGCGATTCGTGAGCGTGGCCCCCTTGGGACGGCCGGTGGTGCCGCTGGTGTAGAACAGCCAGGCCGGATCCTCCGGCTGCCGGTCGACGAGCGATGCCGGCGACGACGCCGTCAGCCGGTCCCACCGCTCACCGGGCGCGACCACCGTCGCCTGCAGCGACGCGACAGTGCCGTTCAGCGACTCGACATCGCCCGCATGCTCGGCGTCGGTCACGACGACGGCCGACCCGCTGTGTTCGAGGATGTAGGCGATCTCGTCGCGGTGGAGGCGAGCGTTGACCGGCACGGCGACGAGACCGGCGTGCCAGACAGCGAACAGCGCCTCGAGGTACTCGGGCCGGTTGCGCATCACGATGGCGATCCGGTCACCGGGCGACAGGCCGAAGACGTCTCGCAGGCCAGCGGCCGCGCCCGCCGTCCGGGCGGCAAACGCCGACCAGTTGGCGTGGACGCGCTCACCGTCGGCCAGCGCCGGGTCGTCGGGCTGCCGGCGGCCGTTGCGCTCCACCCACACGGCCAGGTTCATCGTGCCCCCGGCACGAGGCCAGCGTAGCGAACTACCTTCACACCCGATGAGGCTCGGCGTGGACGAGGCACGGGCCCGCCTGGCGGCGCACGACCACGCGATCCTGTGCACGGTGCACGCCGAGCGGGGCGTCGACGCCGTGCCCGTCGCGTACGTGGTGGACGAGGACGGCTACGTGGGCATCCCTGTCGACCGGGTGAAGCCGAAGGCGTCGTCGCGGCTGCAGCGGGAGCGGAACCTGGAGGCCGATCCGCGCGCCACGCTGCTGGTCGAGCACTGGGACCGCGACGACTGGTCACGGCTGTGGTGGGTGCGGGCCGAGCTGCGCTGGCAGGGCGATGCGGCCGCCGGCCGGGCGGCGGACCTCGCTGCCGGGCTCGCCGGGCGCTACCCCCAGTACCGCGACCAGCCCTTCGACCACGTGCTCGTGCTGCGCATCGTCGGTGTGACTGGCTGGGCCGCTGGCACCGGCTGGATGCTGGCCAAGGACTGACCGGCGTCGGGCCGTGGGCACCGCCGACCGGCTATCCGGACGCCCAGGACTGGTGCAACCCGCCCGACCGTGGCGTGGGCCCGGCACCGACGTTGGACACCGGCGATCCGCTGATCGCCGCACACCTGTGGGTCAGGATCCCGGGCGAGTCGGACGGCGAGTGCACACGCGGTTTCGGCCCGGCCGGCGAGACGGTGGATCCGGAGTGGGGGCGCGTCGATCCCGCCGCTGGCGACTGGTTCCCGGAGATGGCGTTGGAGCTGGCGCAGAACGCTGTTCCACCACTGCGTCCGTAGCGCCACGACGGGCTCGCCCGTCGAGGGCTGAGAGAATTCGGCCATGACCACCTTTGTCCTGGTGCACGGCGCCTGGAGCGGGGCGCACGGCTTCCACAAGGTGCGTCGTCTGCTGGCCGATGCGGGTCACGACGTCTTCACGCCGAGCCTGACGGGCATCGGGGAACGGGCACATCTGCTCAGCCCGCTCATCGACTTGACGACGCACGTCCATGACGTGGTCAACGTGGTGCTGTACGAGGACCTCGACGAGATCGTGCTCGTCGGGTTCTCCTATGGCGGGATGGTGGCGACGGGAGCGGTCGCCCACATCGGCGACAGGATCCGCGAGCTGGTCTATCTCGATGCCTTCGTGCCGAGCGACGGCGACAGCGTCGCCGCGCTCTCCGGTCGCCCACGTCCGCAGGCGCTGTCGGTGAATCAGGAGTGGCTGGTGCCTCCGCTGTCGCGCTCGTTCGACGATCCCGTGGAAGGGGCATGGCAGAGCGCTCGACGAGGACCGCATCCGGCGCGGTGCTTCACCGAGGCGGTGCGACTGACGAGGCCACTCGAGGAGCAGCCGTTCGGACTCACCTACATCAAGGCGACCGATGACGGCCGGGAGGCGCCGGGGGGAGAGGCGTTCTGGGCTGCGGCCGAGCGCGCCAACAGCTCGGACCGGTGGAAGTACTTCGAGATCGCCACGACGCACATGGTCGCCAGCAACCGCCCCGAGGAGCTGTCCCGCATTCTGCTCCAGCTCGCCTGACGCGGCGGTGTCAGGCGTCCGCCCACAGCGGCGCCCGGCCGACGAGCTGCTCGAACGCGGCTCGCAGCTCTGCCGGTTCGGCGTCCTCGATGCGGATGATCGGGACCATGGCGTCCATCAGCCCCCACGACAGCACCTCGGCGGCGTGCTCACCGCCCCACTCGGAGGTCGGCCGGTCGGGGTCGACCCAAGCCCGCAGCCCGCGCAGCTCCAGGAACCGTTCGCGCTGAGCCGGCTCCAGTTGCGTCTCCGCCCAGGCGTGCGCCAGCTCGTGCAACGTGATCATGCGGGCGGCCCGCGAGGCGGCGTCCGCCAAGCACAGGTGCACCTCGACCGGCGGTCCCGGCTGGTACAGGCCGCTGTTGCCGTCGCAGGGCCGCTTGTGGGGGTGCACGATCACCTCCATCGGCGGCAGCTCGAGGCCGGCCGCGGCGAACCGGTCGAGACCCCACTCCACCCGCGCCCGCCACGACGGCAACAACGCATCGATCGAGATGTTCGCCCGCTCGGGTGCCGCCGCGACCGTGCCCCCGCCCGGCGTTTCCACCGGTACCAGCGTCGAGGCGAGGAGCGCCACCGTGGCGAGTCCGAACTGTCGCACGGGGTGCAATGTCAGACGGTGGTGCGTGCAGCCCTCGTGAAGAGCGCATGAACGGGCATCACGGCGGCGACGCAGCGCTGCCGTGATGCCCGGAATGGTCAGGCGAGGTCGAAGCGGTCCAGGTTCATGACCTTGTCCCACGCCGCCACGAAGTCATGCACGAACTTCTCCTTGGAGTCGTCGCACGCGTAGAGCTCGGCAAGCGCCCGCAGCAGCGAGTTCGCTCCGAAGACGAGGTCGACGGCCGTGGCCGTCCGCGTGGCCCCGCCCGTGGCTCGGTCATGACCCTCGTACACGTTCTCGGACGAGACGGACGGCTTCCACTCCGTGCTCATGTCGAGCAGGTTGACGAAGAAGTCGTTGGTCAAGGTCCCGGGCCGGTCGGTGAAGACGCCGTGCGCCGAGCCTCCGGCGTTGGCGTCGAGGGCACGCATGCCGCCGACGAGCACCGTCATCTCGGGAGCCGTCAGCGTCAGCAGGTTGGCCCGCTCGATCAGGAGGGTCTCCGGAGACAACTTCTCGCCGGCCTGCAGGTAGTTGCGGAACCCGTCTGCCGCCGGTTCGAGCACGGCGAACGACTCGACGTCGGTCTGCTCCTGCGTGGCGTCCGTGCGGCCCGGCGTGAACGGGACGGTGACCTCGTAGCCGGCGTCCTTCGCTGCCTTCTCGACGGCCGCGCAGCCGCCGAGCACGATCAGGTCGGCGAGTGAGACCTTCTTGCCAGCCGACTGGGTGCCGTTGAAGTCCTGTTGGACCTGCTCGAGGGCCTGCAGCACCGTGGCCAGTTCGCTCGGCTGGTTGACCTCCCAGTCCTTCTGTGGGGCCAAGCGGATCCGTGCGCCGTTCGCCCCGCCCCGCTTGTCGGTGCCGCGGAACGACGCCGCCGCTGCCCACGCGGTGGAGACGAGCTGCGACACGGTCAGCCCCGACGCCAGCAGCTTCTCCTTGAGCGAGGCGATGTCGTCGACGCCGATCAGGTCGTGGTCGACGGCCGGCACGGGGTCCTGCCACAGCTGCGGTTCGGGGATCCACGGGCCGAGGTAGCGCGAGATCGGGCCCATGTCGCGGTGCAGCAGCTTGAACCACGCCTTGCCGAAGGCCTCGGCGAGCTGGTCGGGGTTCTCGTGGAAGCGCTTGGCGATCGGTCCATAGATCGGATCCATCCGCAGCGCCAGGTCCGTCGTGAACATGACCGGGGCGTGCCGCTTCGACGGATCGTGGGCATCTGGCACGGTGTCCTTGGCCGCCGGATCCGTTGGCGTCCACTGCTGCGCGCCGGCGGGGCTCTTCGTCAGGTCCCAGTCGTACTTGAACAGGTTGTCCAGGTACCCGTTGTCCCACTTCGTCGGCTCGTTGGTCCAGGCGCCCTCGAGGCCGCTCGTGAGCGTGTCGGCTCCGTGGCCGCTGCCGTAGCTGTTGTTCCATCCGAAGCCCTGGTGCTCGACCGGGCATCCCTCGGGTTCCGGGCTGAGGTACTCGGGGTCGACGGCGCCATGCGCCTTGCCGACGGTGTGCCCGCCGATGATGAGGGCCACCGTCTCCTCGTCGTTCATCGCCATGCGGCCGAACGTCTCGCGGATGTCCCGTGCCGCGGCGAGCGCGCTCGGGTTGCCGTTGGGCCCCTCCGGGTTGACGTAGATCAGGCCCATCTGCACGGCGCCGAACGGACCGGTGAGCTCGCGGTCGCCGCTGTAGCGCTCGTCGCCGAGCCACGTGTCCTCGGGACCCCAGAAGATCTCCTCGGGCTCCCAGATGTCCTCGCGCCCGAAGGCGAAGCCGAACGTCTTCAGACCCATCGACTCGTACGCACAGTTGCCGGCGAAGACGAGCAGGTCGGCCCACGAGACCTTGCGGCCGTACTTCTGCTTGATCGGCCACAGCAGCCGGCGAGCCTTGTCGAGGCTGACGTTGTCGGGCCAGCTGTTGAGGGGGGCGAAGCGCTGGGCGCCGCCATCGGAGCCGCCCCGGCCGTCGGCGATTCTGTACGTGCCGGCGGCGTGCCACGACATGCGGATGAAGAGCGGCCCGTAGTGGCCGTAGTCGGCGGGCCACCAGTCCTGCGACGTCGTCATCACGTCGAAGAGGTCCTGCTTGAGTGCCTCGACGTCGAGCGACTTGAACTCCTCGGCGTAGTCGAAGTCGTCGCCCGTCGGGTCGGGTCGGGACTCGTGCTGACGGAGGACCTCGACGGCCGGCTGGTTCGGCCACCAGTCCCGGTTCGACCTCGGCCGCGTCCCCTTCGGCTCCGGAGCGGGAATGACTGGGCTCTCGCTCTCGCTGACGCTCTCCGTCTGTTCCTTGTTGTTGTCAGACACGTGGGTCCTTTCTGTCCTCGTTGGTTGCTGCTACTGGCTGGTTGCGGCGACGCACTCGGGGCAGCGGCCCCAGTAGGTGACCTCGGCTTCGTCGACCTCGTAGCCGGAGTCGTCGGCGGCCGTCAGGCACGGGGTGTCGCCGACCGCACAGTCGACGTCGACCATCCGGTTGCAGGTTCGACAGACGAGATGGTGGTGGTTGTCGCCGACGCGGTTCTCGTAGCGGGCCGGCGACCCTGCCGGCTGGATGCGGCGGAAGAGACCCCTGTCGGTGAACGCCCCGAGGGCGTCGTACACGGCCTGTGTCGAGATGGCGCCGATCTCCGCCCGGACGGCGCCGTAGATGTCGTCGGCGGTGCTGTGCGGCCGATCGGACACCGCCCGCAGCACGGCGAGGCGCTGCGCGGTGACCTGAAGGCCGTGACGGCGGAGCAGCGCGTCGTGATCGACCGGCGGCTCCATGGGCACGTGCTGCACCCTAGCCCGACATCTGGAACAGGTCCAGATTCGGTTCGATGCCAGTATTTGGGGAGATGCCGTCGCGACAGACTGACGCCATGGCGATCGTCTCCTTCCCCCGCCGCCTGGCTGACCTGGCGGCAGCGGCCCCGGACCGGACCGCGGTGACCTGTGGCGAGGCATCGGTGACCCGCGGTGAGTTGGAGCGTCGCGCCAACCGCTTGGCCCGCGACCTCGCCGGGCGAGGCGTCGAGCACGGCGACCTCGTCACGGTGGCGCTGCCCAACTCGATCGATTGGTTCGTCGCCTACGTCGCCTGCTGGAAGTTGGGTGCCGTCCCGCAGCCGGTGTCGGCCAAGTTGCCCGCCCGCGAGCTCGCCGACATCGTCGGCCTCGCCGGTGCCAAGGTCGTGCTCGGCGCCGAGCCGGGCGCGCTCGAAGGGGCGGACTGCTTGCCGGCCGGCTATGCACCACCCGCGGACCTGGACGACGGCCCGCTCCCCGATGCGACATCTCCGGCGTGGAAGGCGCCGACGTCGGGCGGGTCGACCGGCCGGCCGAAGCTGATCGTGTCCGGCGACCCGGCGCAGCTCGACACCGACGAACCGCCGCCGCTGCTGTTGACCCTGGATGGGTGTCTCGTCATGCCCGGTCCGCTCTACCACAACGGCCCGGCCGTCTGGTCGTGCCAGGCGCTGCTCGCCGGCAACCACGTCGTCGTGCTGCCGCGGTTCGATGCCGAGGCGACCCTGGCCGCCATCGAGGAGTACCGCGCCGACTTCCCTGTACGTCGTCCCGACGATGATGAAGCGGATCTGGCGACTTCCCGACGAGGTCCGTCTCGGCCACGACGTGTCCTCGCTGAGCGTCATCTGGCACCTCGCCGAGCCGTGCCCGATGTGGCTGAAGGAGGCATGGATCGACTGGCTCGGCGCGGAGAAGATCTTCGAGCTCTACGCCGGGACCGAGGCGCAGGCCGTCACGATCATCACCGGCCCGGAATGGCTGGAGCACCGCGGCTCCGTCGGCCGGCCGAGCACCGGTGAGTTCATGATCACCGACCTCGACGGCAACCCGTTGCCGACCGGCGAGCAGGGCGAGGTGTGGCTGCGCAGCACGTCCGATCAACCGACCTACCGGTACGTCGGTGCCGAGGCCCGCACGCTCGACGGAGGCTGGGAGTCACTCGGCGACATGGGCTGGTTCGACGAGGACGGTTACCTCTACCTCGGTGACCGGATGCAGGACATGATCCTGTCCGGTGGGGCCAACATCTACCCGGCAGAGGTGGAGTCCGTGCTCCAGGAGCACCCGGCGGTGCGCTCGGTCTGCGTGATCGGCCTGCCCGACGAGGACCGCGGCAACAACGTCCATGCCATCGTCGAGGCCGACCCCGACGCCCTCGATGCCACCGAGCTGCTCACGTTCGCCGGCGAGCGGCTCGCCAAGTACAAGCTGCCGCGTACGGTCGAGGTCGTCGACACACCGCTGCGCGACGACGCCGGCAAGGTACGCCGTTCGGCGCTGCGGGCCGAGCGGCTCGCCAGCGCCCGGACTAACCGCCGCCCGGCCGGGGTAGAGACGGTCGCCCACACGGTCCGAAGGAGCACCCGATGACATCGCCCGGCGAGCAGGACATCCCCGAGCCCGATCCCATCGACGAGGAAGCCGCCGAGATCGACGCCAGGTCACCGGATGCCCCCGAGCAGATCGAGGAGCTCAAGCAGGACGCCGAGGAGCTCGGCCGAGACGTCGAGGAGGACAACCATGGTTGACGTGTTCACGGTGCTGCGCAGCGATCATCGTCATGTCGAGGAACTGCTGTCGCGGCTGGAGGAGAGCGACAAGGGCGCCGAGCGCGACGCGTTGGTGCGGGAGTTGACCGACGCGCTGACCGTGCACATGCAGTTCGAGGAGCAGCGCCTGTACCCGATGCTCGCGCCGCTCGACGGTGAAGGCGCCGAGGAAGCCGGATATCGAGCACGGGTTGGCCCGGGACGGACTTGCCAAGCTCGCCGAGCTGTCAGCGGCACCTGGCTTCGGTGCGGCGGTGGAGATGCTGACGGGTGGTATCGATCACCACGTCAAGGAGGAGGAGACCGAGGTCTTCCCCAAGCTGCGCTCGGCGTACGACAGCGACACCCTGGTCGCCCTCGCCGCCGAGCTCAAGCAGGCCAAGTCCGATGCCGGCCTCCCGCCGTTCGACCCGCGCCACGTGACCAAGGGCGAGCTGCTCGACCTGGCACGAGACGCGGGGATCGACGGACGTTCGACGATGACCAAGACCGAGCTGCGCCGGGCCCTGGAGCGCGCCGGCGCGGCCAGCTGACCCCAGTCAGCTCTTGCGGGCGGCGGCCTTGCCGCCCTTGCGGCCGGCGGCCTTGTGCTGGGCCGTCGTGCCGCCCTGCGACGTGTTGCCGCTGCCGCTGTGCGACTTCTCGCCGCCGTGCTTCGACGCCTTCGGCGAGTTGGCGATCTTCGCCGCTCGCTCCTTGGACATCCCCTTGTCCTTCAGCGCCTCGTACTGCTTCTCGTTCTTCACGTTGGCGGACTTGCTCGGCATGACGCACTCCTCTCGGTCGGAGCGCGCTCTTACCCCGTCGGTGCCGCGGTCATTCCACGCTGCCGGCGATGGCGTCGGAGGATCCGGATCCGGAAGTGCAACTCGTCGCGCTCGCCGTAGCAGCCGCGCAGGAAGCGCTGTCCGGTGCCCTCCGTGTTGGGTGCGTCGCGTTTGCGAGCGTCAGCTCGCCGGACGGCGGTGGGGTTTGGAGGCGCAGCCCCCGGGGTGACAACGCGAGCGCGGCGCGCTGCTCGGCCGGGTGTCAACGGCGGGGGATTGGCCGTTCGATTCCTGCTGCACGGGGCAGACGTTCGGCTGTATGACCCAGACCCCGACGCGCCACGCAAGGTCGGCGAGTCGTGGCCAACATCCGGCGCGCCGTCCGCCACGACTATCCACCCGAGCTGTGGGAGCGCTGGGTCGACCTCGTCACTGCTCACGCGACGGCGTAACCCACCGGCGGTCAGCCACGGCTGACTGTGAAGCTTCGGCACGTGGAGTCGCGTGCCGTGGTGCTCGTCGAAGGCCGCAGCGATCAGCTGGCGCTGGAAGCCCTCGCCGTGCGACGTGGGCGCGACCTCGAGGCCGAGGGTGTGTCGATCGTGCCGATCGGCGGGGCGACGAACATCTCCAAGTTCCTCGCCCTGTTCGGACCGCACGGCTTCGACGTGCGGCTGGCCGGCCTGTGCGACGTCGGTGAGTCGCTGCACTTCCGGCGCGGTCTCGAAGGGGCCGGCTTGGGCTCGTGCCTCAGCTGCAGGGAGATGGAGGCGCTGGGCTTCTACGTCTGTGTCACGGACCTGGAGGACGAGTTGATCCGCTCGCTCGGCATCGATGCCGTCGAGCAGGTCGTCGACGGGCAGGGCGAGTTGCGCTCGTTGCGAACGTTCCAGAAGCAGCCGGCGCAGCAGGGCGTGCCAACTGATCAGCAGCTCCGGCGGTTCTTCGGCACGAAGGCGCACCGCAAGGCCCGCTGCGCTCCGCTGCTCGTCGACGCCCTCGAGTTGGATCGCGTCCCGCGGCCGCTCGACGCCGTGCTCGCCCACGTCTGATCCACCGGCGTCGCGCTGGATTCCGTGTCGTCTGGGGATCGCTCAGCGATCCCCATCGTCGTCAGAACCGCAGGTGATGGCCGTTGACGGGAGGACTGGGGTCGCTTAGTCTCTGAAACGATTCAATCGTCTGGGGGGTTTGTGCCGGCGCTCGTGTCTGTCGTCGACGTGTCCAAGAGCTTTGGGCCGACGCATGCCCTGCGCGGCGTGTCCCTCGATCTGCAACCGGGTGAGATCCACGCCCTCGTCGGGGAGAACGGTGCCGGCAAGTCGACGCTGATCAAGGTGATGACCGGCCTGTACCGACCGGACGACGGTCACATCGACGTCGACGGCGAGACCGTCGAGCTGCGCAACCCGGCCGCTGCCCAGGCGCGCGGCATCGCCTGCATCTACCAGGAACCGCTCGTGTTCCCGGACCTCTCCGTCGCCGAGAACATCTTCATGGGCCAGACCGGCGGCACGCTCGTGCGCTGGCGCTCGATGGAGCAGCGGGCGGCGGAGATCCTCGACACGCTGGAGGTCGACGTCGACCCGCGATCGACCGCGTCGCAGCTGACTGTCGCCGGCCAGCAGGCGGTGGAGATCGCCAAGGCGATGTCGCGCGACGTGCGCGTGCTGATCATGGACGAGCCGACGGCGGCGCTGTCGGCGCACGAGGTGAGCCGGCTGTTCCGCCAGGTCCGCCGGCTGGCCGCGTCGGGCGTGGCGATCCTGTTCGTCAGCCACCGGCTGGACGAGGTGTTCGAGCTCAGCGACCGCATCACGGTGCTCCGCGACGGCCAGCACGTCTCGACGCGACCTGTCGCCGAGTTCACCGAGGTCACGCTGATCCGCGACATGGTCGGGCGTGAGCTGTCCGACTTCTTCCACCGGGTCGCCCACGAACCCGGCGACGTCGCCCTCAGCGTCGAAGGGCTCGGCCGGGCGGGCGAGTTCGAGGACATCTCCTTCGAGGTGCGCCACGGCGAGGTGCTCGGGTTCGCCGGCCTCGTCGGCTCCGGCCGGACCGAGATCGCCGAGGCCGTGTTCGGTCTGCGGCCGACCGACGCCGGCGTGATCCGCCGCGATGGCGTCGAGGTGGACATCCGGTCGCCGCGGGATGCCATCGGCGCCGGCATCGCCTACGTCTCCGAGGACCGTCGCCAGTTCGGCCTCTCGCTGCCGCAATCGGTGGCGGCGAACATCTCCCTGCCCGGCCTGCGCAAGTTCCTCAGCCGCTGGCGGCTCATCGATCGTCGCGCGGAGCGGCAGGCAGCGGAGGTCTACCGATCCGGAATGCGGATCCGCACGCCGTCGCTGGCGACCGCTGTCGGCGACCTCTCGGGCGGCAACCAGCAGAAGGTGATGCTCGCCAAGTGGCTGGACATGAAGCCGGCAGTGCTGCTCTTCGACGAGCCGACCCGCGGCATCGATGTCGGCGCCAAGGCCGATGTCCACGCCCTCATCGGTGAGCTCGCCCGCGACGGTGTCGCCGTCATCCTCATCTCGTCGGACCTACCCGAGGTGCTGGCGATGAGCGACCGCGTCGTGGTCATGCGCGAGGGCCGGCAGATGGGCACGTTCGCCGGCAGCGACCTCGACCAGGAGCGGATCATGACGGCGGCGGTCGGGACGCAATGATCGCCGAGCCCGACCTCGTCGCGGCGCCAGCGGGGCCGCGGATGCGGCGAGGAGTCCAGCCGGAGCGGGTGAAGAGCCTGTCGCTCGTCGCCGTGCTCGCCGCCACGGTCGTCCTGTTCAGCCTGGTCGTCGACGACTACCTCAGCGAGCGCTTCGTCAGCCGCCTCCTCATCGCCATCTCCATCACCTCGCTCGTCGCCGCCGGCGAGACGCTCGTGATCATCACCCGCAACATCGACCTGTCGGTCGGCTCGACCGTCGGCATCGCCGCCTATCTGACGGCCGATCTCCTGAGCAGCAACAACGGGCTCCCGGCCGTCGTCGCCGTGGCGTTCGCCGTCGCCGTCGGCGCCGTCCTCGGGCTCGTCAACGGACTGCTCGTCGCCATCGCCCGTGTGCCGTCGATCATCGTCACGCTCGGCACGCTGTCGATCTACCGCAGCGTGCTCACGACGTGGGCGGGCGGGCGGACGATCTCCACCGGTGACCTGCCCTCGTGGATCGTCGACCTGCCGCGCAGCACGATCGTGACGATCGGTCGGTACGAGGCGCGCACGATGTTCGTCCTGGCGTTGGTCATCGCCGTCGCCCTGCACCTCGTCCTCCAGTACACCCGCCGCGGCCGGCACCTCTACGCGGTCGGCTCCAACCCGGAGGCGGCCCGCCAGGTCGGCCTCGACGAACGGCGCGTGCAGATCGTCGCCTTCGTGGCGTGCGGCGCGCTCGCCGGGCTGGCCGGGTTCCTGTACGTCGGGCGCTTCGGCACGATCAACGTCACCGCTGGGTCGGGGCTCGAGCTGGCGGCGATCGCCGCCGCCGTCGTCGGCGGCGTCAGCACGCTCGGCGGCTCGGGCACGGTCATGGGCGCGTTCGCCGGCGCCGTGCTGATCGGCCTGCTCGATCTCAGCCTCGTGCGGGTCCCCCAGGTGAGCGAGTTCTGGCGCGACGCCATCCTCGGCTCGCTGATCCTGGCGGCGGTGATGCTCGACGTGACCGTCGCCCGCCGTCTCCGCGCGCGGCGCGGCACAGGCGGTGGTCGCCGTGGGTAGCTGGGCGCGCCGGTACACGTGGGAGCTGGTGCTCGGTGTGATCCTGCTCGGGACGATCGTGTTCAACCTGACGCAGTCGAGCGGCTACCTCGGCGTCGACAACTTCGTCAACCTCTTCCAGCTGCACATCGAGAAGGTCATCGTCGTGGTCACGATGACGTTCGTCATCGTCGCCGGCGAGATCGACCTCTCGGTCGCCTCGGTGATGGCCTGGTCGGCGAGCGTGCTGGCCGCGCTGTACGAGCGCGACGCGCCGCTGGCGCTGGCGATCGCGGCCGCGCTCGCCGCGGCCGCCGCCGCCGGGCTGATCCACGGCTATTGCGTCGCCAAGCTCGGTCTGCCGTCGCTCGTCGTCACGCTCGCCGGGCTGATCGGGTGGCGCGGCGCAGCGCGCGTGCTCGTCGAGGACCGCTCGATCGGCGACTTCCCACGGTGGTTCGACCGTCTCGGCCAGGACGACCTCGTCGGTCCGCTCCCCGCCGCCCTGATCCTGTTCGCCCTGCTGTTCGCCGCCGGCTGGGTGATCCTCCACCGTTCCGCCACCGGTCGGGTGCTCTTCGTGATCGGTGACAACGCCGAGGTCGCCCGCTACTCCGGGGTCGACGTGGCGCGCACCCGGCTGTTGCTGTTCATGGCCTCGTCGCTTGGTCGCCGGCGTGGCCGGGATCCTCTTCGCCGCCCGCGTCGGCACCGTCCGCGGCGACCTCGCCAACGGGTTCGAGCTGGAGATCATCACCATCGTCCTGCTCGGCGGCGTGAGCATCTTCGGCGGCGCGGGGCGCATGAGCGGCGTGCTGCTGGCCGTGCTCATCGTGCTCAACCTGCGCAACGGGTTCGGCCTCGCCAACGTCGGCGGCAACGCCCAGACCGGCGTGATCGGAGCGATCCTCATCGGCTCGGTCATCGCCCAGAACGTCATCGACCGCATCACCGACCGCGCCAGGGCCCCCGGCATTCCGACCCCGGCGGGAGTGGCCAGCGGATGAGATCTCGACACAGCCAACAGACACACCGGGAGGAAGCATGAAGTTGACCAAGACGGTTGCCATCGTCGGGGCGCTCGCCCTCGCCGTCGCCGCGTGCGGTGACGACGACGATGACGATGTCGCCACGGACACCGAGGCGCCGGCGGCGACCGACGCTGCGGCGGCGACCGACGCTCCGGCGGCGACGGAGGCGCCGGCCGCCACGACCGCGCCGGCAGGGAGCGACGCTCCAGCCGGCTCGGCGGCGCCTGGCGGCGGTGACTTCACCAGCATCCTGCTGCCGAAGTGCACCGGCATCGCCGTGTTCGACCAGGCCAACGAGGGCGCGATCGAGGCGGCCGGCGAGCTCGGCGTCGCCGAGGCCGAGTTCGTCGGCCCGGCGTCGTGCACCGACAGCACCGGGCAGGTCGAGTTCGTCACCAACGCCGTGACCCAGGGCGTCGACGCGATCATGGTGTCCAACAACGCCGGCGACCAGCTCGACCCGGCGACGCAGGCCGCCGCCGACGCCGGCATCGCCGTCGTCAGCTGGGACTCGCCGATCCCGTCGGGCGCCGGCGAGAGCCTGTTCGTCGCCCAGGTCGACTTCGACGAGACCGGCAAGGTCATGGCCGACATGGCGGTGGAGATCCTCGGCGAGGAGGGCGGCGAGCTGGCGATCCTCTCGGCGTCTCCCGACGCGGCGAACCAGAACGCCTGGATCGCCTCGTTCGAGGAGGTGCTCGCCGAGCCGGAGTACGAGTCGCTCGAGCTCGTCGACACCGTCTACGGCAACGACGACGCCGACGAGTCGTACAACCAGGCGCTGGCGCTGATCGACGCCCACCCCGATCTGAAGCTGATCATGGCGCCGACGACCGTCGGCATCGCCGCCGCCGGCCAAGGCGATGCAGGACGAGGGACTGTGCGAGACGGTCAAGGTGTCCGGCCTCGGACTGCCCGACGAGATGCAGTCGTACACCGAGAACGGCTGCGCCCCGCAGTTCGCCCTGTGGAGCTTCGTCGACCTCGGGTACGTCACGTTCCACGCCGCCTACGGCCTGGCGACGGGCGCCTTCGAGGCCGAGGAGGGCGCCACGTTCACGGCCGGGCGGATGGGCGAGTACACCATCGAGAAGGACCCGACCCGTGACGCGGGCTTGCGCATCGTGATGGGTCCGTTCACCGTCTACGACGAGTCCAACGTCGGCGGCTGACTTGCCGGACAACCGCATCGGCTTCCGCCTCCAGGTGCGACCCGAGTTGCTCGACGAGTACCGCGCTCGTCACCTGGAGGTGTGGCCGGAGATGCTCGAGGCACTGACGCGCTGCGGGTGGCACAACTACTCGCTGTTCCTCGACGCCGACGGCACGCTGTTCGGCTACGTCGAGACACCGGGCACGCCTCGACGAGGCCGTCGCGGCGATGCAGGCGGAACCGATCAACGAGCGCTGGCAGGCGCTGATGGCCCCGTACTTCGTGGCCGGCGACACGCCGGCCGACCAGCAGATGCGTCCACTCGACGAGGTGTTCCACCTCCCGTGAGCGACCATCGAAAGGAGCTGCGATGACGATCGAACAACGCGTCGCCGACGGGATCGGCGACCTGCACATCGAGCTGCCGTCGTGGGCGTTCGGCAACTCGGGCACCCGGTTCAAGGTCTTCCCGCAACCGGGCGTCCCGCGCGACCCGTACGAGAAGATCGCCGACGCCGCCCAGGTCAACGCGTTCACGGGCAGCGCGCCGAGCGTCGCGTTGCACATCCCCTGGGATCGGGTCGACGACTACACCGACCTGGCGAAGCACGCCACCGACCTCGGCGTGCGCCTCGGCACGATCAACTCCAACGTCTTCCAGGACAACGACTACATGCTCGGGTCCGTCGCCAACCCCGACGCCGGGATCCGGCGCAAGGCGACCGACCACCTGCTGGAGTGCGTCGACATCATGGACGCGACGGGGTCGCGGGATCTCAAGCTGTGGTTCGCCGACGGCACCAACTACCCGGGCCAGGACGACATCGTCGCCCGCCAGGACCGGCTGGCGGAGGCGCTGTCCGAGGTCTACGACCGCCTCGGCGAGGGCCAGCGGATGCTGCTCGAGTACAAGCTGTTCGAGCCGGCGTTCTACTCGACGGACGTCCCCGACTGGGGCACCGCCTACACCCACTGCATCGCCCTCGGACCGAAGGCAACGGTCGTCCTCGACACCGGCCACCACGCCCCGGGGACGAACATCGAGTTCATCGTCGCCGTGCTGCTGCGCGCCGGCAGGCTCGGCGGGTTCGACTTCAACTCGCGCTTCTACGCCGACGACGACCTGATGGTCGGCGCCGCCGATCCCTTCCAGCTGTTCCGCATCATGTGGGAGGTTCGCCGGGGCGGTGGGCTCGACCCGGCGACGGGGGTGGCGTTCATGCTCGACCAGTGCCACAACATCGAGCCCAAGATCGCCGCCCAGATCCGCTCGGTGATGAACGTCCAGGAGGCCACGGCCAAGGCCCTGCTCGTCGACGCCGATGCCCTCGCCGCGGCGCAGCTCGACGGCGACGTGCTCGGGCCAACGCCGTGTTCATGGACGCCTACAACACCGATGTGCGGCCGCTGCTCGCCGACCTGCGCGCCGAGTCGCGGGCTCGATCCCGACCCTGTCGCGGCGTACCACCGGTCGGGCTACTACGAGCAGGTCTGCGCCGAGCGCCAGGGCGGCACCGCCGCCGGCTGGGGCGCGTGATGACGGCCAGCCCGAGCAAAGCGAGCACAGCCGTCGCCGAGCTCGTCGAGCGCTCGAACCGACTCGGCGCCGACCCGCGCAACACCAACTACGCCGGCGGCAACACGTCGGCCAAGGGCGAGGACGTCGACCCGGTGACCGACGCGCGCGGTCGAGCTGCTGTGGGTCAAGGGGAGCGGCGGCGACCTCGGGACGCTCACCGCCGGAGGGCTTGGCCGTGCTCCGCCTCGACCGGGTGCGCGCCCTGGTCGACGTCTACCCGGGCGTCGACCGCGAGGACGAGATGGTCGCCGCCTTCGACTTCTGCCGCCACGGCGGCGGGGGCGCGTCACCGTCGATCGACACGGCGATGCACGCCCTCGTCGATGCACCGCACGTCGACCACCTCCACCCCGACGCCGGCATCGCCCTGGCCACCGCGGCCGACGGCGAGGCGCTGACCAAGGAGTGCTTCGGCGACCGCGTGGTGTGGGTGCCGTGGCGCCGGCCGGGCTTCCAGCTCGGCCTCGACATCGCCGAGATCCGGCGCTCGCACCCGCAGGCCATCGGCGTCATCCTCGGCGGCCACGGCATCACGGCATGGGGCGAGTCGAGCGCGGCGTGCGAGGCCAACTCCCTCGACATCATCGCCACCGCCCAGGCGTTCCTCGACGAGCGCGGCTCGGCCGAGCCGTTCGGCGCCGTGGTCGCCCGGCAACGAGCCGCTGCCCGCTGCCGATCGCCGCGCCCGCGCGGCCGCTGCTCGCCCCGGTCATCCGCGGGCTCGCCTCGACCGACCGGCCGCAGGTCGGCCACTACACCGACTCCGACGTCGTGCTCGACTTCTGCAGCCGGGAGAAGCTCGCCGCGCTCGCCGCGCTCGGCACGTCGTGCCCCGACCACTTCCTGCGCACCAAGGTGCGGCCGCTCGTCCTCGACCTCCCGGCGACGGCGCCGATCGATGAGGTCGTCGCCCGCCTCGGCGAGCTGCACGCGGCCTATCGCGAGGACTACCGCGCCTACTACGAGCGCCACGCCGACGAGTCCTCTCCGCCGATGCGTGGTGCCGACCCGGCCATCGTCCTCGTGCCGGGTGTCGGCATGTTCTCCTACGGCGCCAACGCCCAGACGGCGCGCGTCGCCGGCGAGTTCTACGTCAACGCGATCAACGTGATGCGCGGCGCCGAGTCGGTCTCGACGTACGCGCCGATCCCCGAGTCGGAGAAGTTCCGCATCGAGTACTGGGCGCTCGAGGAGGCCAAGCTGCAGCGCCTGCCCCAGCCCAAGCCGCTGGCGACGCGGGTCGCCTTCGTCACTGGTGCCGGCTCGGGGATCGGGCGAGCTGTCGCCAACCGCCTCGCCGCCGAGGGAGCGTGCGTCGTCGTCGCCGACCTCGACGCCGAGGCAGCCGAGCGGGTCGCTGCCGAGATCGGCGACCGCGACGTCGCCGTGCCGGTCGCCGTCGACGTGACCGACGCCGAGCAGGTCGGCGCCGCGCTCGCCGAGGCGGTGCTGGCCTTCGGCGGCGTCGATCTCGTCGTCAACAACGCCGGGCTGTCCATCTCCAAGCCGCTGCTCGACACGACCGAGCACGACTGGGACCTCCAGCACGACGTGATGGCCAAGGGCTCGTTCCTCGTGGCGCGGGAAGCGGCACGGGTGATGATCGCCCAGGGGATGGGCGGCGACATCGTCTACATCAGCTCCAAGAACGGCGTGTTCGCCGGACCGAACAACGTCGCCTACGGCGCGGCCAAGGCCGACCAGGCGCACCAGGTGCGGCTGCTCGCCGCCGAGCTCGGCGAGCACGGCATCCGCGTCAACGGGATCAACCCCGACGGCGTCGTGCGCGGCTCGGGCATCTTCGCCAAGGGCTGGGGTGCGCAGCGAGCCGCGGTCTACGGCGTGCCCGAGGAGGAGCTCGGGGCGTTCTACGCCCAGCGCACGCTGCTCAAGCGCGAGGTCCTGCCTGAGCACGTCGCCGCCGCCGTCTTCGCCCTCACCGGCGGCGACCTCGCCCTGACCACCGGTCTGCACATCCCCGTCGACGCCGGCGTCGCCGCAGCGTTCCTGCGCTGACCGGTGCCGACGTTCGTCGCCGTCGACCTCGGCGCGACCAGCGGGCGCGTCGTGCGCGTGCACGTCGACGCCGGCACGATCGCGCTCGAGCCCGTTCATCGCTTCGCCACCAAGGCGATCGACGGCCCCGGCGGGGCGCGCCACTGGGACGTCGACGCCCTCTTGGCAGACGTCGGCGCAGGCGTGGCCGCGGCGGCACAGCGGGGCGACGTCGAGTCGGTCGGTGTCGACGCATGGGGTGTCGACTACGGGTTGCTCGACTCGTCCGGCCGCCTCCTCACCCCGGTGCACTCGTACCGGTCGTCGCGGACCGATGGCGTGCTCGACGAGGTCGTTGGGCGCATCGGCCGCGAGCGGATCTTCCGGCATCACCGGCAGCCAGTTCCTCCCGATCAACACGCTGTACCAACTCGTGTCGGCGCGCGAGTCGGCGGAGTACGCGCGAGGCCGAGCGACTGCTGATGTTGCCCGACGTCGTCAACCACGACCTCTGCGGGAGCACGACCACCGACGTGACCGCCGCCAGCACGACCCAGCTCCTCGACGTGGCGACGAGGTCGTGGAGCGACGAGCTCGTCACCGCCGCCGGGTTGCGCCGCGACGTGCTGCCACCGCTGCACGAGCCCGGCGTCGTGCTCGGGGCCACGGCGAGCGGCGTGCCGGTGGTCGCCGTCGCCAGCCACGACACCGCCAGCGCCGTCGCCGGCACGCCGCTCCGGGAGGGATCGACCGACGTCTACATCTCGTGTGGAACGTGGTCGCTCGTCGGGTGCGAGCTGACCGCACCCGTCACGACCGCTGCCGCCCTCGCCGCCAACGTCACCAACGAGCTGGGCGTCGACGGCTCCGTACGGCTGCTCAAGAACGTGACCGGGCTGTGGCTGCTCGAGGAGAGCCGAAGGTGGTGGTCGGCCCACGGTGAGCAGGTGACGGCCCCGCAGCTCGTGGCCGCGGCGGAGCACGTGCCAGGCGGGCGCAGTGTCGTCGACCCCGACGACCCCCGCTTCGCCGCGCCGGGCGACATGCCCGGGCGCATCGCTGCGGCGTGCGCCGAGTCAGGTCAGCCGGTGCCGTCGACACCGGCCGAGGTCACGCGAGTCATCCTCGACTCGCTCGCCATGGCCTGGCGGGCCACGGTGGCGACCATCGAGGAGGTGAGCGGCACGTCCGCCGAGCGCATCCATCTCGTCGGTGGCGGCTCGGCGATCGCCCTGCTCGGGCGCCTGTGTGCCAGCGCCTGCGAGCGTCCTGTGCTCGCCGGCCCCGTCGAGGCGACCGTCATCGGCAACGCCATCGTGCAAGCGGCGGCGGCCGGCGTCCTCGGTGACGTGGCACACGGGCGTCGCATCGTGGCCGGCACGGCCGCGATCGAGACGTTCAACCCCGAGCCGATGTACGACTGGAACGCCTTGGCGCGGCGCGTGCGCTGATCGACGAGGCGCGAACGACCAGCTCCGGGTGGAACAGCACCTGCTGGTGCACGTGGGCCTCGTCGGCGTCGCTCTCGGCGAGCAGCAGCTCGGCGGCGGTTCGCCCGAGCAGCTGTCGGGGCTGACGCACCGAGCTGAGTGGGACGGCGGCGGCGCCGGCGAACTCGATGTCGTCGTACCCGACGATCGCCAGCTCGCCGGGCACGTCGATGCCCATCGCCGTCATCTGCTGGAGCAGCCCGAGGGCGAGCAGATCGTTGGCGCAGAACGCCGCCGTGGGGCGGCGGGCGCGGGGGAGTCCGGCCAGCCGCTCACCTGCCCGACGCCCTTCGGCGACGTTGAGCGCAGCCGTGTCGAGGACGAGCAGCGTCGACGCGGCAGCGGCTTGCCGAGCACCCTCGAGTCGGTCGGTGACCTGCACGGTCGACATCGGGCCGCCGATGAAGGCGATGCGCTCGTGCCCCTGCTCGCGCAGGTGGGTCACGGCAAGGACCCCGCCCTCGACGTCGTCGACGCCGACGCTGCAGAAGTCGGGGCCGCCGCCGCGGTCGACGAGCACGACGGGGATGCCGCGCCGGGCCAGCACGTCGAGCGGCGACGTGTCCTGGTCGACCGGCGTGACGAGGACGCCGCGCACCCGCTGCTGCAGGAGCAGTTCGAGGTAGTCGCCCTCGCGTGACACGTCGCTGTCGCTGTTGCAGATGAACAGGGCGACACCTCGTGTCCTGGCGACCTCCTCGATGCCCTTGGCGACGTCGGTGAAGAAGGGGTTGGCGGCATCGAGCATGACGTAGGCGATCGTCCTGCTCTGCCCGGCGCGTAGCTGGCGGCCCGTCTCGTTGCGCACGAACCCGAGCTGGGCGATCACCTGCTGGACCCGCCGCCGGGTCGGCTCGGCGACGACGTCGGGGCGGTTGAGCACGTTGGAGACGGTCCCGACGGAGACCCCGGCGCCGGCGGCGACCTCCTTGATCCCAGTCGAGCGCTTCGTGTCCGCCACCGTACCACTGAAAGGTTTCAACCCGCCGGGCTTGCATTCCGTGTCGGCTGGGGATCGCCCAGCGATCCCCAGCGTCGTCAGAAGCTCAGACGCACGTCGCCAGCTGCTCGAGCTCGTCGATCAGCGTGCTGTCGACTGCATCGCGACGGATGACGGCACCGAGCGCGGCGGCCGACTGGCGGTACGCCGGGTCGGCGAGAACCGTCGACACCGCTCGGGCGATCTGCGCCGAGGAGGCCGACTTCTTCAGCTTCACACCTGCACCTCGTGACGACACGCGCACGGCGTTGTCCAGCTGATCGCGCCCATGGGGGAGCACGACCATCGGGACGCCGGCGGCGAGCGCCTTCATCACCGTGCCGTGACCGCCGTGGGTCACGACCGCTGCGGCGTGCTCCAGCACCGCGCTGTGCGGTGCGCTCGACACGACCTCCACGTTGGCGGTCCCGGTGACCGATCCCGCATCGAGCGCTGGGCCTGTCGTCACGATGGCGCGCACCGGCAGCGTCGACAGGGCGTCGACGATGCGCTGCAGCGCGCCGGCGTGGTCCTGGAACGTCGACGACAACCCGACGAGAACCAGCGGATCGTCACCCTGCGGCGGAGCCCAGGCGTCGACGGCCCAGTTGGGGTCGTCGAGCACCGGACCGACGTAGCGAACGTTGGCCGGGACCCGTCCGACGAAGTCGAACTCGGCCGAGGTGAGCACCCACACCGTGCGAGCGCGTGTCGGCTGGTCCATGAAGTGGGCGACGGGTTCGAGCCCCCGCTCCTCGCGGAGCGTGTTGAGCCTCGTCAGTCCCTTGTCCCACATGCGGTGGGTCATCGACCTCACGACGCCGTCCCGTGCCCGCCCGGGTGCTCCCTTGGCTGGCCTCAGGCCGAGCCCGAACGGCGTCACCCCCTCGCCCGGCAGGAGGTAGACGTTCGGCATCAGCACGTCGAACGGGATGGCCGCCGCTTCGGCGGCGACCATCGCCCCGAAGGCGAACTGGGCGCACAACACGACGTCCGGGCGGTGCGCCGCGATCGCTGCGTCGACGTCTGCGGCGTACTGGCGCAACGGCCCGGCGAACTGCTTCTCGAGCAGCGTGGCGAAGAGCTGCCGCGATCCCTTGCACTCCCAGTCCCGGTACGGGTCGTGCTCGGGGCGACGGTCCGGCCGGTTGGGCGCTTCGACCCACCGCCGGAACGTGGCGCCGGTCGCCCGGACGTCGTCGATCATCGAGTCCTCGGCGAGGACGGTGACGTCGTGGCCGCGCTCGACGAGGCGGCGGACGACACCGAGCTCGACGGGGACGGTGCCGCCGCCGTCGACGAGTGCGACGAGATAGGTCTTCATGAGCTGGGCTCCCTCTGTTGGTGGTCGAGGATGCCCTCGACGAGTTGGACGATCGTGCGCTCGGTCTCGGCTCGGCTGAGGCCGAGGTCGCGACGGAGCAGCTTCCAGGAGTAGACGTCGGTGGCCGCGTGCAGGGCGTTGACGGCGCGCCGGCGAGCCGTTGGCGTCGACGGCAGACGTCCGCCGAACATCGTGTCCAGCCACGCCTGGTGCGAGGCTCGGCCGACGTCCAGGGCATCGTTCACGACGTCGAAGCGCTCTGCGGTGGCGGCCCAGCGGAAGTTGGCATCACCGAATCGCTCGTACTCGCCGACGAGGAGGTGCACCGCGCCGGGCACGTCGCCGGGCACTGCCCGGTTACGGATGTCGGTGGTCTCGGCGCTGATCAGCTCGGCGACCGCCAGCACCACGCCGGCCTTCGAGGCGAAGTGGTTGAGCACGGTCTGGTGCGACACGCCGGCCGCTCGGGCGATGTCGGCGAGCGTGACATCTTCGAAGGCGTGGTCGAAGAACAGCTGGGTCGCCTCACGCACGATCGTCTCTCGCGTCGAGGCCACTGCCTCGGCCCGAGCCGCCATCGTGTAGGTCCGCCGCCCTTTCATTGGAGTAGCACTCAACCAGAAACTTGACCGCCAGTCAAGCGAAAGTTGGACACGCAGCATGACGGCCAGAATCGCCGGTCGCCGCGTAGCGTGTACCGGTGCGCGCCCGACCCCTCCTCGCAGCGCTGATCGCCGGCTGCCTGCTCGCTGCGTGCAGCGATGATCCCGCCGCATCGCCGACCACGACGGTTCGGCCGACATCGACGAAGCCGGAGCCGGAGACGACGCCGGCGCCAACGAGCACCGAGGAGTCGACGACCACCTCGACGAGCACGTCGACATCGACGACGACGATCGCACCGACGACGACGACGATCGCACCGACGACGACCACGCTCGCTGAGACCACCACGACGGTCGCTCCAGAGACGACGACCACGACCACCGCACCGGCGGTCGCCGTCGCCGCGGTGACGCCTGTGTGCGTGCACCAGATCCAGCCGGGCGACTCGCTGTCCGCCATCGTCGCCGCGGTCGCCGACCCTGCTCTCACCGTCGAGGCGGTCGTCACCGAGAACGGCCTGAGCAACCCGAACACGATCAACGCCGGCGACACCCTCGATCTGTGCATCGGCAACGGCATCGACGACGTGACCGGACAGCCGCGCGTCGTCGCCCCAGCGCCGGCGGCGCCGGTCATCGATCCGGCGATCGCCGCGGTCAGTGGCACGGGCGTCGCCGCGCAGCAGCAGAAGCTCAACGCCCTGTTCGGCGGCTTCGGTCTCCCGGCCCTCGATGTCGACGGCGTGTCCGGCCGGCTGACCGACCAGCAGCTGTGCGCGGCACGCGTCGCCCTCGGCCTGCCGGTGAGCCGCGGGGACATGGAGCCCGGCTCGCCGGACGAGCTCGCCCTGATGGGCGCCACCTCCTTGCCCATCCCTGCCTCGGCACCGGTGGGCGCCGACCGCTGGGGGCTCATCGACCAGACCTGTCAGATCATGTTCGTCGGTGAGGGCAGCAACCGACTCGCGTTCGTGTTCCGGACGTCGACCGGCGAGGCCGGGTACGAGACGCGGAACCAGAACGCGTCACGCGTCTTCCGCTACGACCCGGCGTCGGCGAACGGTGGCTGGCACAACAGCATCGACTACCCGGTGGGCGTGGACAACCCGCTCAACGGCAACATGTACAAGCCGCTGTACTTCGATCGCGGCCAGGCGATCCACGGGGCGAACAACGTGCCGACCTCGCCGCAGAGCAAGGGCTGCGCCCGGCTCCCCGTCGCCAACCAGCAGTCTCTCGTCGACTGGCTCGGTCTCGGCGGGGTCACGCGGCCGATCTGGGAATCCGGCCCCATCGACTTCACGGTGAGCATCCAGGGCTCGTACTGACGCTCACCAGTCGTCGCCAGCGCGTTCCTCGCACGTGATCGACGACGTCAGGTCGACGTCGAGGTCGGTGACGAGCACCATGACGCCGTCATCTTCATCGGGCGTGCGGACGGTCCGTTCGCCCCGGCGGACGAACGTCGGTCCCTGCCAGCGCGTCCACCCCAACCGCTCGTAGAACTCATGCGCGCCGGTCGACAGCGCGCCGAGCTCGTACTCGGCGCGCACGATGTCGCCGGCGGCACGCATGACGCCCGAGCCGACTCCTTGGCCGCGCCGGTTGCGATCGGTGGCCACGGCCTCGACGTAGCCGACGGAGACCGCACGTCCGCCGACGTCGAAGTGGCGCGCGACGACGGCGGCGTGGGCGACGACTGCCCCGCCGTCCATGGCGATCACGTGGTGACCGCCGAGGGCGTGCTCCCAGTCCTCCGGAGTGAAGCCGTCGTCGAACGCGTCGACCAGCAGCCCGCGGATGGCGTCCAGCAGCTCCGGCGGCGCGTCGGCGGATCGCATCACCTCGATTCTCCACACGATCATCACCCTGCCTCCACGCGTCGGGCAGCGCCAACGCGCACCATGGCCCACCATGCTCCGGATTCCCCAGGACGCCATCGCTTCGGCCGCCCGCGCGGCCCGGCGCGACGCGTCCGCGGACCCCGGCACCTGGACCGTGGAGCCCGTGCCGTACGCCATCGCCTCGCCGACGACGGGCGCGCTGTTCCGAGTGACGGGCACGGACTGGTCGCTGTTCGTCAAGGTGGTTGAGTCGTTCCGCCACTGGCAACACGTCCACCTGTTGCCGCCCGATGTGCTCCCTCGCGTCGTCGACGGCCACGGATGGCGCTACGAGGCCGATCTGTACCAGTCGGCTGCTCACCGGTTGATGCCACGCGGGATGCGCATGCCGGCGATCCACGGGGTCGTCGAGCTCGGCGACGATCGCGTCGCCGTGCTGATGGAGCTCGTCGTCACCGACGACAGCCCCTGGGACCTCGGTCGCTTCGCCCGCGCCGCGTACCTGCTCGGTCGCGTGAACGTGCGGCTGACCGGAGCCCACGGACTCCCGGCCCCGGTGTTCGACGACCCGGCGGCGCTGCAGTCGATCTTCTACCGCAGCCGCCTGCTCCCCGTGGCGCTGCCGATGCTCGACGATGACACGATCTGGGCCCATCCGCTCCTCGCCGGTCGAGCGTCCCGCCGGCTGCGCAGCGACCTCGGCGAGCTGCTCGGTCGGGTCCCGTCGTTGCTCGACGTGCTCGCCCGGCTCCCGCACCTGCACGCCCACGGCGACGCCTGCCCGGCCAACCTGCTCGTGCCGGCCGGCGAGCCGGGCATGCTCGTCGCCATCGACTGGTCGATCGGCGCGCTGTCACCCGTCGGCGACGACCTCGGCCAGCTCCTTGTCGGCCTCGCCCACGACGGCGTGCTCACCGTCGACGACCTGCCGGCCGTGCGCGACGCGATCATCCGGTCGTACACCGCCGGGCTGGCCGACGAAGGGCTGCTGGTCGACCCCGACGTCGTCCGCTACGGCATGGACGCCGGGCTCGTCGTGCGCAGCGCGTTCACCGCGCTGCCGCTCGAGCGCCTCGGCGAGCCGCTGACCGACGAGCTGGCCGAGCTCGTGCAGCAACGCCTCGCGCTGACGCGCTACCTCGTCGACCTCGGCGCCGGGCTGTCCGACGTGCGCATCCTTCGAGCTGCTTGACCGTTCAACCGCCCCGAAGCGCCTCCCAGGTCTTCTTGCCGACCCGTCCGTCGACCCTCAGCCCGCAGCGCTGCTGGAAGCGCTTGACGACCTCCTGGGTGCCGGGTCCGTAGTACTCGTCGCGGTTGGCCACGCAGTCCTTCATCAACCCGAGGCGGATGAGCACGTCCTGCAGCTCGCCGACCACCGGTCCGCGCATCCCCGCCACGATCTCGAGCACCGGTGCCTCGGGCGGCGCCGCGTCCACCTGCGCCGCCGGCACGTCCATCTGCGCCGGGACGTCCGGCGCGGCGATCGGCATGCCCGACTTCCATGGCTTGCCCGCCCGCTCGTACTCGCGCCGGCTGTTGGGGAGCTCGAACGGTTGGACGTGCCACGGCTCGTTGTTCACGAAGGCGAAGTGCTTGAGGGCGAAGCGCCCGGCGTTGGACACCACCCACGCGTGGTCGCCGGCGAGGTCGGCGGCGAGTCCGATCTCGTGCATCGAGCGCCCCGGCGGGGCGGCCGTCGCCAGGTGGGACGCCTTCTTGCGCCAGCGCTTGCCCTCCCACATCGTCTTGCCGTGCTCGTGCACCTCGTAGCGGTCGAGGAACATCGCCCGTTGCTGCTCCGCCGAGCGCCACCCGACGCCGAGGCCGACCCGGCCCTCGGAGGCCTCGATCAGTGCCCGCACCCGCTCCTGCATCGTCACGTGCAGTTGGGCGAAGCTGGCGCTGGCGCACAGCTGTTCGATCGTCTGTGGGGCGCCCCACGTCGGAAACTGGTTGGCCATGGCTCCCTCTCCTGCCGCACCGACCCGTCTGCCGGGGAACGTAGTGATCAATCCGTGGGCGGTCAACCGTTTACGGTGAGCGTCGATGGCCCAGCCGTGGACGTACGCCCGCGAGGCGCGCGTGGCGTCCGAACTGGCCGCCTTCGTCGCCACCGCCGCCCCGCTCGTCGCCAGCGCGCCTCGCGGCGACGGTCATCCGGTCCTCGTGCTGCCCGGGCTCGGCGGGGGTGACGGTTCGACGCGACCGATCCGCTGGTTCCTCTCCCGGCTCGGCTACCGGGCCTACGGCTGGGGGCTGGGCACGAACACCGGGCCGAGCAAGGCGACGGCCACCGAGCTCGACGCCATGATGACCGGGATCGTCTCCGAGCACGGCCAGCTCGTCAGCCTCGTCGGGTGGAGCCTCGGTGGTGTGTACGCCTGCTCGCTCGCCACCCGGTCCCCCCAGCGCGTCCGCCAGGTCATCACGCTCGGCAGCCCGCTGCGCATGGCGCCGAGGCTGCCGCCGACGGTGGCCGCCACGTCGGTCTACAGCCGCACCGACGCCATCGTCCCGTGGCGGGCATCGCTGCTCGCCGAGGGCCCGCAACGGGAGAACATCGAGGTGCGCGGCAGCCACCTCGGTCTCGGCCACAACCCCGCCGTGCTCGTGGTCGTCGCCGACCGGCTGGCCCAGCCGATCGGGCAGTGGAGCCCGTACCGGCCGCCGCGCTGGGCGCGCCGCTGGCTGCCGACGACGGCGACGAGACTGAGCTCGGCTGGGCGACTCTTCCTCTTCGGGGTACACGGGGGCAGAGCCCCCGTGCTCAGGTGTGCTCGACGCCGAAGCGGAGGAGGTCGCCGGGATCGAGCTGGCGACGAAGGGCGGCGATCTCGGCGAGGTCGGCCGGGTCGATCGAGGTGGGCGCGCCCTTGCGGCGTTCGTCGCCCTCGAGGAAGTTGAGGTAGGTCCGCTCGGAGGCGCCGAGGCGGTCCCGGACGGACTGCTGGTGCTGGCGCACCTCCTCGAGCGAGTTGCCGTCGCCGGCGATGCCGACGAGGTGGAGCAGGAACGGGCGGTCGCGGTTGCCCATCGTCGACTCGGCTCGCCCCCCGGCGGCGACGGCGCCACCGGCCTGGCGGACCTCGGCGTACAACAGTCGCTGGCCACCGAACGTGGCGTCGGAGAGCACCTCGCCCACCTCGTCGTCGAGCCGGTCCAGCCACCCACCGGTGACGACGCAGGGCATCGGATCGACGGGGTCGTTGCTGATCGCCGCCACGTCGGCGAAGGACATCTCGTCCCACTCGTCGATCTCCGGCGGCATGACGGCGCGCCATGCGTCGAGGAGCGCCCGCCCTTCGTCCAGGTCGCCGCACCAGCAACCGCGGATGATCACCGCCGGCGAAGGTTGGTTCGCCCACACGATGCTCGACGTCAGGTCGTCGGGAGCGTCGGCGACCCACTCGGCATAGCGAGCGACGACCTCGGCGGCTCGCTCGGGCGGGTAGGAGAGGTTGCCGCCATAGACCTTCGTGACCGGGACCAGGTCGATCTCCATGTCGGTGACCACGCCGAGAGCGCCGCCACCGCCGCGGAGGGCACGGAACAGCTCGCGGTTCTCGTCGCGGCACGTGCGCACGAGCGAGCCGTCCGGGAGCACCACCTCGAAGGAGCGCACCGTGTCGCATGCAGGGCCGTAGCGGCGGGCCAGCCAGCCGAGCCCGCCGCCGAGCACCGAGCCGATCGCGCCGACGGTGGGTGACGAACCGGCGAGCGGCGCCAGACCGTGTACCTGGGTGGCGGCGACGACATCGCCCCACGTGCAGCCGGCGGCGACCCACGCGGTGCGCTCCTCGACGTCGACGCAGACGTCCTGCAGCCGGGTGGTCACGAGCAGGACGCCGTCGACCGGGACGACTCCGCCGTGACCCGTCGACTGCACGCCGAGCCCGATCCCCAGGTCCGGGGCGAAGGTCACCGTGGCGATGACGTCACCGACGTTCTCGGCGAGGACGACCACCGCCGGGTGGTGTTCGGTGGTGCGGTTCCAGGCCAGCACGGCCTCGTCGAACCCGGCGTCTCCTGGTGTGAGCACCTTGCCGTCCACGCGGTGCCGCAGCGCGGCGATGCCGGTGGGGGCGTCGCCCGGGACTGGGGCGACAGGGGGGCTGGTGCTCATCGGGTGCGGTTCTCCTCGGTTCGACGCCCGGAGCATGGCGTCGCCGCCTTGAGAAAGGCATGAGGTTGGCCCTGAGCAGGCGGCCGGGGCCTCGACCGCTACTGTCGGCCGGGAATGCAGCGCCAGTTGTTCGACGACACCCACGAGGAGTTCCGCAGCTCGTTCCGCTCGTTCCTCGCCAAGGAAGCGGTGCCGCACCACGACCGCTGGGAGTCCGAGGGCATCGTCGACCGCGACCTCTTCGCCGTCGCCGGCGCCAGCGGGTTCCTCGGCATGGACGTTCCCGAGGAGTACGGCGGGGGCGGGGTGCGCGACTTCCGCTTCAACGTGGTCGTCGCCGAGGAGCTCCAGCACGCCGACGTCAACGCCGCCGGCCTCGGGTTGACGCTGCAGAACGACATCTGCCTGCCCTACTTCCTGCACCTGACGAACGACGAGCAGAAGCAGCGCTGGCTCCCGGGGATCTGCGCCGGCGAGTTGATCACGGCCGTGGCGATGACCGAGCCGGGCATCGGCTCGGACCTGGCCTCGATGTCCACGACGGCCGTCCGTGACGGTGACCACTACGTCGTCAACGGTTCGAAGACGTTCATCACCAACGGCATCAATGCCGACCTCGTCATCACCGCCGTCAAGACCGACCCGTCACAGCGCCATCGGGGCATGTCGCTGCTGGTGATCGAACGGGGGATGGACGGCTTCGAGCGGGGGCGCAACCTGGAGAAGGTCGGCATGCACGCCCAGGACACCGCCGAGCTGTTCTTCGACGACGTGCGGGTCCCGGTCGAGAACCGGCTGGGGGAGGAGGGCACGGGGTTCGTCTCGCTCGTCACCAACCTGCCCCAGGAGCGCCTGTCGATCGCCGTCACTGCCGTCGCCGCGGCGCAGGCCGCGTTCGAACGCACGCTCGACTACGCCAAGCAGCGCACCGCCTTCGGCCAGCCGATCGCCTCGTTCCAGCACAGCCGGTTCGCCCTCGCCGAGATGGCCACGGAGATCGAGATCGCCCAGACGTTCGTCGACCGCTGCGTCCTCGCCCTCAACGCCGGCGAGTTGACCGCCGACGAGGCGGCGATGGCCAAGTGGTGGTGCACCGAGCTGCAGGGCCGCGTCGTCGACCGCTGCGTCCAGCTGCACGGCGGGTACGGCTACATGACCGAGTACTCCGTCGGCCGCGCCTTCGCCGACGCCCGCATCACCCGTATCTACGGCGGGACGACGGAGATCATGAAGGAGATCATCGGCAAGTCGCTGGGCATCTGAGCCATGTCCGACTGCGAACTCAGCGTGATGCGACTGGTGGGTCTGACATCGGCTCAAGTAGCGTTCGCCCAGGTCCGACACGGCGGACACAGGCAGCATCGAGGGTGATGATGAGGAGTGACGATCCGACGCGACGCGTACGCCGCCGTCGCGCCGTCGCGCTCCTGGCAGCCGGGCTGCTGGCCGCCACGCCTGGTGTCGCCGACGGAGCTGCGCCGGTCGCCGAGGATGCCGTGCCGTTCGCCCCGGTGTTCGAGGGCGTGCTCGCCGGCGACCTGGTCATGGCGGCCAACTCCAACCTGCTCTCCGCCGGCGGGTGGCGGCGCGCTGACGCCGCCGATGTCGACGGTGACGTCAACCGCTTGTGCCTCGGCCGGCTGTTCGTGCCCGGCGCCTGCGCCGACAACTCCAGCTCGGCCGTCCTCGACATCCCCGCCGGTGCCCGTGTCGTGCACGCCCGGCTGTACGTGCAGACGTCGCTGTCGTCGGCCGTCGGTCCGGTGCGCGTGCGCCTCGACGGTCCCGCCGACGGATTCAGCTACACCGAGCTCGGCGCCCTCACGCCGGACGCGCCCAAGCTGGCCGAGGGATCCGCCACGGCCGGCCGGTCGGGTCCGGCGCTGCGCCAGGCCGTGTGGGACGTGACCCAGTTCGTCACTGCCAGCGGCGCCGGGACCTACACCGTGGCCGACATCGTCAACGAGCGCGCCGGTGCGTTCCTGCCCTACGCGTCGTGGGCGATCGTCGCCGCCTACGAGCTCGATCCAGCGGCCGACCTGGCCACCGTCGCCCCGACTCCGGAGGCGCAACAGCGCTTCGCCCGCCGTGCCATCTCCTGGCACGACGGCTTCGTCGCCCGCGCCGACGCCCCGCTCGACGTGCCGATCACCGGCCTCGTGGTCGACGCCGCCGTCCCGGTGTTCGCCAAGAGCCTGCACATCGTCGCCCACGCCCAGCACCGCGGCACCGAGAACCTGCTCTTCGACGGCCGGCCGATCGGCAACAGCGTGATGCCGGGTGACCCGGCCGCACCGCCGGGCGTGGTGCTGGGGACCGACGCGGCGTGCAACAGCATCACCGACGTCCTCAACGACAGCATCTGCAACCTGGGCACTCCGGTGGCGACGAAGACGCCGGGTCCGACCGACTACGTCGCTTCCGGGGACGGCCGCACACCCAGCTCCGGTTCGGCCGTCGACATGGACGTCGTGCGCATCCCGGCCCGGTACTTCCGTCCAGGAGCGACGACCGCGACGCTGCGGCTGGACGCCGTCGGCGACGACGTCGTCGCCGCCGGCATGCTCGCCGTGTCCGTCGACCTGCCGCCGACGGCGGGGGTCACGCCGTGAGGCGGATCGCCCTCGTCGCCGCGTTCGGGTTGATGGCACCGATCGCCGCGTGGGAGGCGGCGTCGGCGGTCCCCGACCCGCCCGCCGAGCCGGCGCCACCAGCGGCACCGGCACCGGCCGCAGCACCGGCCGGCGCACCGCCAGCCGCGCCCGCCGACGAGGCGACCACGACGACGACCACGACCGTCCCGGCGACGACGACCACGACGCGACCACGACGACCACGACCACCGTCGTGCCGGGTCCCGAGTCGACCACGACCACGACCACGATCCCGGAGCCGACGCCGACGTCGGAGCCGGCGCCGACATCGGAACCGGCTCCCCTCGACACCACGACGACCCTGCCAGCCGTCGATCCCGCCGCCGAGGCGACGACCACCACGACCACCACGACCGTGCCGCCTCCACCGGAGGACATCGAGTCCGACCTGGTGGCACCGCCCGAAGAGGCCGGGTCGGGGCAGATCGTCGTGCCCGCCGGCGCCATCGACACCGGCCAGCTGCGGCCGATCACGTTCCCGGTCGCCGGGCCGATCAGCTACGGCAACGACTGGGGCGCCTGCCGCGACGGGTGCGCCCGGGCGCACAAGGGCAACGACCTCATCGGTGACCGCCTCCAGCCGCTCCTGGCGATGCACGACGGCGTCGTCGACCGTCTGCTCGACCACCCGACGGCCGGCCTCGGCGTCGTCATCCGCGACGACGAGGGCTGGGAGTACCACCTGTACCACGTCAACAACGACTCACCCGGCAGCGACGACGGCGCCGACGACGGCACCTGGAGCGTCGCCGAGGGGATCACCCCAGGCGTCCGCGTGACAGCCGGCCAGCTCGTCGCGTGGATGGGCGACAGCGGGAACTCCGAGGGCTCCGTCCCCCACGCCCACGTCGAGATCCACCGCCCTGACGGCGTGGCCATCAACCCGTTCTGGAGCCTTCGCCGGGCGCAGCGCGACGTCAACTGCGCCGTCCCGACGTCCGACCCGGCACCCGACGTCACCGTCGACCCCGAATGGCTGGCATCGGCGTGGTCGGAGGCCGTTGTTGCCGGATGGTTGGCGCCCGCTCGAGCTGACCGGCGGCCAGGCCGGGTTCCGGCACGACGTCGGCGCGGATGTGGGTGCACCCCGGCGGCTTCACGCCAGTCGACACGTCGAGCCTGCTCGTTGGTGACCCGAGGTACGACGCCGGCGTCGACTGCACGCAACCGGCACCTGCCGACGTGCCGCCGATCAGCGCCGAGCTGGGAGCCATCCTGGCGACGATCCGGGCGATGGAGTCGGGCGGCAACTACACCGTGTCGATCACCACGTCGACGGCGTCAGGCGCCTACGCCTTCCTCGACACGAGCTGGGGCGGCTACGGCGGGTACGCCAGGGCCAAGGACGCCCCGCCCGAGGTGCAGGACGCCAAGGCAGCCGAGCACGCCGTGGCCATCCTCGCCCGCAACGGCGGCGACGTGTCGACGATCCCGGTCTCGTGGTACATCGGTCACGTGCCCGTCGGCGCCGAGTGGGACACGATCCCGCGCCCGGACGCCGGCAACCGGCTGACGCCGCGGGAGTACCAGGACCGGTGGATGGCGCGCTACACGCAGCTCGTCGGCCAGCCCGAGGCGTGGACGCTCAGTGCGTCGGCGTGGACGCCGGTGAACACGTCGGCGACCTGCCGCACGATCGTCATCGACAACGGCGCGGCCGGGCAGCCGGCGTACGCGCTCACCCAGGCCCAGCTGTTCTTCGCCGAGTCGTCCGGGCTGGCGATACCGAGCCCGCTCGACCTGTGCGATCCGGGCCGGGCGCCGGCGCCGCTACCCGAGCCGGCCGCGACCACCGAGATCGTCGGGACGCTGCGCCGGTCGACAGGGTTCTGATCGCTCGTGGAGCAGGCCTTCGGCATCGACATCGGCGGGTCCGGCATGAAGGCGGCTCCTGTCGACCTCGTCAAGGGCGAGCTGGCGGACGAGCGCTTCCGCATCGCCACGCCACAGCCGGCGACGAGCGAGGCGATGGCCGACATCGTCGCCCAGCTCGTCGGGCACTTCGCGTGGAGCGGGCCGGTGGGCGTGACGTTCCCGGGTGTGGTGCGCCACGGGGTGATCCACAGCGCCGCCAACCTCGACAAGTCGTGGGTCGGCGTCGACGCTGACGCCGTGTTCACCAAGGCGGCCGGGATGGACGTGCACGTCGTCAACGACGCCGACGCCGCCGGCCTCGCCGAGGTCCGCTACGGCGCCGGACGCAAACGCAAGGGCGTCGTCATCGTGCTGACGTTCGGCACGGGGATCGGGTCGGGGATGTTCACCGACGGTGTGCTGGTGCCGAACACCGAGCTCGGGCACCTCGAGGTCGACGGCCACGACGCCGAGTCGAAGGCGGCGGCGAGCGCCCGCGAGCGTGAGGACCTGTCGTGGGAGCACTGGGCCAAGCGTGTCGAGCGCTACCTGCAGGTGGTCGTGGCGCTGTTCTCGCCCGACCTGATCATCGTCGGCGGCGGCGCCAGCAAGAAGTCGGACAGGTGGCTGCCGCACATCGACGTCGCCACCGAGGTCGTCCCCGCCGCCCTGCACAACGAAGCCGGCATCGTCGGCGCCGCCCTCGTCGGCGCCCTCCCCGAGCCGCTCATCGTAAGACGGGGTTCTGACGATGCTGAGGATCGCTGAGCGATCCTCAGCCGACACGGAATCGCGTGATGGCCTGCTCGAGCTGCTCCCGGTACTGCGCCGCTCGGCGCAGCTTGAGGTGCTCGTAGCCGCGGACCTGGTCTGGCAGGGAGGCGATGGCGACGGCGTCGGCGAGGTTGCCGGCATCGAGTTGCGCTGACAGGGAGCGGACGGCCCGCTCGTACTCGGGGATCATCGCCCGCTCGACCTTGCGCACCTCGGCCCAGCGGAACGGATCGGCGACCGTGCCACGCAGCCGCTTCGCCCTGGCCAGCGCCGCCAGCGCCGGGCGCGTCCGCGGTCCGAGGCTCATCTTGTGGTCCATCCCGAGCGTCCGCAGCATCGGCGGGTGCAGCCGCCACGTGACCTTCGTGCCCGCCCCGCCGACGGCCTCGTAGCCCTCGCGGGCCTCCGCGGCGAGCAGCAACCGGGCGACCTCGTACTCGTCCTTGTAGGCCATCAGCTTGTGACCGTTGCGGGCGACCGCCTCGGTGAAGGCGCTGCTCGTGGGATCGACGCGCTGCTCGGCCGACCGCGCCACGGCGACGAGGTCGCGGAAGCGCCGCGCGTAGCTCGCCGACTGGTACCCGGCGAGGTCGGTGGCGAGGCGCTCGACGAGCTCGTCGAGCGTCTCCGGGGTGACCGGGGCGGGGATGCCGGCCGCCTGGGCCACCTCCGCCGGGTCGACCGCCCAGCGTCGCCCCCAGCGGAACGCGGCGACGTTGCGGGCGACGGCGACGCCGTTGAGCTCGATCGCCCGCTCGACGCAGGCCGCGTCGACGGGGATCGCCCCCTGCTGCACCGCGACACCGAGCAGCAGGATGTTGGCGGCGGTGGCGTCACCGAACAGCCCCGTCGCCAGTGCGGCGCTGTCGAGGTAGCGGTTGTGCTGGCGGCGGGAGACCTCGTCGAGCCGGCCGGTGAGCATGTCGAGCTGGGGGTAGGGCGTCGTGGGGTGGGCCACCATCGCGCCGGTCGGCGTGACGGCGACCGAGCCGACGACCACGGTGCGCTCGGCGTCGGCGCCGATGCGGTGCGTGTCGCTGGCGGCCACGAGGAGGTCGAAGGCGAGCAGGCAGTCGACGCCCGCGCTGTTGGCGTGGTTCGACGCCGGCACGTCGCCGCGACTGAGCCGCAGGTCGCTGACGACGGGACCAGCCTTCTGCGACAGACCCGTCTGATCGAGGCCGCGGACGACGAAGCCGTCGAGCATCGCCGCCGTCCCCAGGATCTGACTGACCGTGATGACGCCGGTGCCGCCGATGCCCGACAGGCGGACCGTGGCGTCGTCGCCGGCGACCGAGCGGCACCGGGTCGGGCAGGCCAGCGCCGGGATCGCCCGACATCCCCACCGTCGGTCGTGCTGACTTGGCTCCTTCGGCGTCGATGGTGACCATCGCGAACGCCGGGCAGTCGCCCTGCAGGCAGGACATGTCGAAGTTGCAGCTCGTCTGGTGGATCCGCGTCTTGCGCCCGTATGGCGTGTCGATCGGCTGGACGGACAGGCAGTTGCTCTTGTCGCCGCAGTCGCCGCACCCCTCGCACACGCGCTCGTTGATGACGATGCGGAAGTCCGGCTTGGTGACCAGCCCGCGACTGCGGGCACGCCGCTTCTCGGCGGCGCACTCCTGGTCGTGCAGCAGCACGGTCACGCCCGGCACAGCGGCCAGCTCGACCTGCGCCTCGATCAGGCGGGTGCGGTCCCGCACGTCGACCTGCCCTGCGGCGAGGGGACCGAAGTCGGCGTGCTTCCAGCGGTCCGGGTCGTCCGACGTCACCACGACACGGCTGACACCCTCGAGCAGCAGCGACTGGACGACGTTGGGCACCGTCATCTGACCCTGCGGGTCCTGCCCGCCGGTCATCGCCACGGTGCCGTTGTAGAGCAGCTTGTAGGTGATGTCGACGCCGGCGGCGACGGCCGCCCGCACGGCGAGCGAACCGGAGTGGAAGAACGTGCCGTCGCCGATGTTCTGCACGAGGTGCTGGCGCTCGATGAACGGCGCCATGCCGATCCACTGGGCGCCCTCGTTGCCCATCGCCGTGAGCCCGGCCACGTCGCCCACGCGGTCGGGGTCCATCAGCGCGACCATCGCGTGGCAGCCGATGCCGCCGCCGACGAGCGTGCCCGCTGGGGCGCGCGTCGAGACGTTGTGCGGGCAGCCGCTGCAGTAGAACGGCGTGCGGTTGATCGCCAGCGGGATGAGCGACCGCTCCCGCGTCGCCGGCAGGGGGCGCAGGCGATCGTCGCCGAGGCGCGCGGCGAGGCGCCGGCGCAGCGGTTCCAGCAGGCGGTCGGCATCGAGCAACCCGGTGCCCGGGACGAGGGCCTCGCCGTGCTCGTCACGGCGACCGACCACGCGCGGTCGCTCGTCGGAGTCGTACATGGCGCTCTTGACGAGCAGCTCGAGCGTGGGGTTCTTCTCCTCGACGACGAGCACCTCGGCGAGCCCGTGGGCGAAGTCGCGGACCTGTTGCTCGTCGACAGGGACCGGCATCAGCAGGTGGAACAGGCGAACGCCGGCAGCGCGCAGTTCGTCGTCGCTGCGCAGCCCGAGCAGCCCGAGCGCTTCGCGCACCTCGTGGAACGTGTGCCCGCTGGCGGCGATGCCGATCCAGTCGTCCTCGGTCGCGACGGTGACACGGTTGAGACGGTTGGCGACGCCGTAGCGCCGGATGAGCTCGGAGCGCACCTGCTGGAACTCGCGCTCGATGTCGAGCGTGTAGGGCGTCAGCAGCTGGCCGCTCGGGCGGGGGACGAAGACGGTGCCGTCGACCTCGATCGTCGGCGTGACCGGCTGGATCCGGTCGGGGTGCACGTCGACGGTGCCGGTGCCGTCGGCGACGGGCGTGACCAGCTTGAGGCCGACCCACATGCCGCTGGCGCGGGAGAGGGCGACGGCGTGCCGCCCGAGGTCGAGCGCCTCCTGGACGTCGCCGGGGAACAGGATCGGCATGTGCAGATCGACCAGCGTGGCGTCGCTGGAGCTGGGCAGCGTCGAGGACTTGGCCTGCGGATCGTCGCCGACGACGGCGACGACGCCACCACGGTGCGCCGTCCCGGCGAAGACGGCGTGGCGAATGGCGTCGCTGGCGCGGTCGAGCCCCGGCGCCTTGCCGTACCAGACGCCGACAACGCCGTCGTAGCGCTTGTCGCCGAGCGTGTCGACGAGCTGACTGCCCATCACCGCGGTGGCGGCGAGCTCCTCGTTGATACCGGGACGGATGACGATCGGCAGGTCGGGCACGGTGGCCGCAGCGGCCGACGCTTCCTCCTGGAACGTCCCGACCGGCGAGCCCTGATAGCCGGAGACGAACGCCGCCGTGTGCAGGCCGAGGCGCCGGTCGATGCGCAGCTGGTCGGCCGGCAGGCGGGCGACGGCCTGCACGCCGGTGAGGAAGACGCGGCCCTCCTCGAGGCGGAAGCGATCCGGGAGCTCGTACGAGGAGAAGTCGGGTCGCTCGACGAGGTCGGTCATCGGCGAGGCATGTCTCGGGTGCGAGCGAGCGAGCGCCAGCGAGCGAGCGGCCGAGCAACGGCCTGCGTGGCCGGGGAACGCGTGCGTCATCCTGTCGTGCCGTCTCCTGTGCGGTGACGCAGCTTGGCGATGACGTCGGCGTCCTCGGACGGCATGTGCGCGCCGTACGGGGCGGAGTAGACGCCCTTGTCGCCCGACGGTGCGCGCAGGGCGAACACGATCGTCATGTCGCCAGGATCGGACTCGCCCTCGAAGCGCAGCACGTGGTCGATCTCGAGGTCGGCGGGGTCGTAGCGATTGCTGGTCTCGTCGCACTCCAGCTCGTGGTCCCGGTTGGCGAACCAGTTGCCGGTGTACCCCTCGGCCTGCAACCGGCGGACGGCGTCCGACGGTGTGTCCATCGAGTCTCCATCCATCTGCGGTGACCGTACCGCGCGATCATCCGCTGCGTGATCGTGGTTGCCGGCGAGGCGCTCATCGACCTCGTGGTCACGGCCGACCAGATCCTCGCCGTGCCCGGCGGGGCGCCCTACAACGTGGCTCGCGGCTGTGCCCGACTCGGCATCGAGACGGGTCTGATGGCGACGATGTCCTCCGACGGCTTCGGCGAGCTGCTCGCGGCGGGCCTCGCCGAGAGCGACGTGTCAACGGCGCTCGTCCAGCGCACCGACCGACCGACGACGCTGGCCGTCGCCGAGATCGGCGCCGACGGCGCGGCGACGTATCGCTTCTACCTCGACGGGACGAGCGCGACCCTGCTGGCCCCCGTGGCACTGCCGACCGAGGCGGCGGCCTTCGTGACAGGCGGGCTGGGGCTGGTGCTGGAGCCGATGGCGACGGGGATCGAGCGCGTCGTCGCCCAAGCGAGCAGCGATGTCCTGGTGGTCGTCGACCTCAACTGCCGACCCGTGGCGATCAGCGATCGCGCGGCGTACGTGGCCAGGCTCGACCGCGTCCTCGCCAGAGCCGACGTCGTCAAGGCGAGCGACGAGGACCTCGCCTGGCTGTCGGCGGACGGCAGCGAGCTCGTCAGCAGCGACGAGCGGGTCGTCCTCGTGACCGCCGGGGACGGAGGCACGACGATTCGGACGCCAACGGGTTCGGCGATGGTCGCCGTCGATACGGTGCCCGTCGTCGACACGATCGGTGCCGGTGACGCGTTCACCGCCGGATTCATCTCGTGGTGGGTGGCGAGTGGGCGTCATCGTCAGGAGCTCGGCGACATCCACGTGGTCGAGCGTGCCGTGCACGCCGCTCACGAGGTGGCCGCCGTGGTCGTCGGCCGGCGCGGCGCCGACCCGCCACGCCGCGAGCAGCTGTCAGCCGGTTGGCTCTGAGGGCCGGCCGGGCTGGCCGCGGAGCGCATGGGCGACGGCCGCGGCGGCACACGATCGGATCCTGGCAGTACCGTGACCGCGTGAGCAGCATCCGGCTCGACGACGTGCTCGACGACCTGCGCCGGCTGGTCGAGGTCGAGTCGCCGTCGCTCGACGTCGACGCCGTGTCCAAGTCGGCGGCTGCCGTCGCCGACCTCGTCGAGCGCCGGCTCGGGAGCGCACCCGACGCTGGTCGAGAGCGTCGCCGGTCCGCACGTCCACTGGCGTGGGCCGGGCGAGCCGCGGGTCCTGCTCGTCGGCCATCACGACACCGTGCACCCGATCGGCTCGCTCGCCGCACGTCCGTTCCGCGTCGCCGACGGTCGGGCGACCGGGCCCGGCGTGTTCGACATGAAGGGCGGGATCGTCCTCGGCGTGCACGCCGTCGCCGCGCTCGCCGATCGATCGGGGATCGAGCTGCTGTTCACCGCGGACGAGGAGGTCGGGTCGGGTGCGTCGCGGGCACTGATCGAGGAGCGGGCGACCGCGTGCGGGGCGGCGCTGGTACTGGAACCGGCCGCCGACGGCGGAGCGATGAAGATCGGGCGCAAGGGGACCGGCGGCTTCGAGGTCGTCGTCCACGGGCGGGCGGCGCACGCCGGGCTGGAGCCGGAGAAGGGCGTCAACGCGCTCGTCGAGGCGTCCCATCAGGTGCTGGCGATCGCCGCCCTGGCCAACCCCGAGCGTGGCACGACCGTCACGCCGACCGTGGCGTCGGCCGGCACGGCGGACAACGTCGTGCCCGCCGAGGCGCGCGTGCGCGTCGACGTGCGGGTCACCGAGCTCGCCGAGGCCGAGCGGCTGGAGGCGGCGATGGCGGCGCTGGCGCCCGTCGACCCGGCGGCGCGGCTGGAGGTGCTCGGCGGGCTCAACCGGCCACCGATGCCCGAGTCGGCGACGGCCGAGTTGTTCGAGCTCGCCCGTCAGGCCGCGGTCACGATCGGCGTCGACGAGCCGGCCGGGGTCGCCGTCGGCGGCGGCAGCGACGGCAACTTCACCGCCGCCCTCGGCATCCCGACGCTCGACGGTCTCGGCGTCACCGGCGGCGGCGCCCACGCCGACCACGAGTGGGCCGACACCACCACCATGCTCGACCGAACTCCGCTTGCTCACCGCGCTGGTTGGACACGATCCGGCGCTGAGTCCATCCGAGTGCTGGAAGTGCGGACGCCGGCGCTCGGACACTCCGATGGCGCCGAACACTCGGATGGGGCGGGTCAGGAACCCGGATCCAGCTCGAAGGTGTCGCCGGGGCCCAGGGTGCCGGCGTCGCGGTACAACATCGAGCTTGGCGCGGGAGTCCTCGATGTCGAGGTTGCGCATCGTCAGCTGGCCGATGCGGTCGAGCGGGCCGAAGGCGGCGTCGTCGACGCGCTCCATCGACAACCGCTCGGGGGCGTAGGTCAGGTCGGGACCGGTCGTGTCGACGATCGTGTAGTCCTCGCCACGACGCAGCCGCAACGTCACCTCACCGGTGATCGCCGACCCGACCCAGCGCAGCAGCGGCTCGCGCAGCATCAGGCTCTGCGGGTCGAACCAGCGCCCCTCGTACAGCAGCCGGCCGAGCCGGCGGCCCATCGTGCGGTAGTTCTCGATGGTGCCCTCGTTGTGGATCGCCGTCACGAGCCGCTCGTAGGCGACGTACAGCAGCGCCAGCCCGGGCGCCTCGTAGATGCCCCGGCTCTTGGCCTCGATGATGCGGTTCTCGATCTGGTCGCTCATCCCGAGGCCGTGGCGTCCACCGATCGTGTTGGCCTCGACGACGAGCTCCACCTGGTCGGCGATCTCCCGCCCGTTGATCGCCACCGGCCAGCCATGGTCGAAGCGCACGGCGACGTCCTCGGCGTCGATCGCCACGTCGGGGCGCCAGTGGGCGACGCCCATGATCGGCTCGACGATCTCCAGCCCGGTCGACAGCTCCTCGAGCGCCTTGGCCTCGTGGGTGGCGCCCCAGATGTTGGCGTCGGTCGAGTACGCCTTCTCCTTCGGGTCGCGGTAGGGCAGGCCGCGGGCGACGAGGAACTCGCTCATCTCCGCCCGCCCACCCATCTCGTCGACGAACTGCTGGTCGAGCCACGGCTTGTAGATGCGCAGCGCCGGGTTGACCAGCAGCCCGTAGCGGTAGAAGCGCTCGATGTCGTTGCCCTTGTACGTGCTGCCGTCGCCCCACACGTCGACGCCGTCGTCGTGCATCGCCCGCACCAGCAGCGTGCCGGTGACGGCGCGCCCGAGCGGCGTCGTGTTGAAGTAGGTGCGGCCCGCCGTGGTGATGTGGAAGGCACCGCACTGCAACGCCATCAAACCCTCGCGCACCAGCTCCGGGCGGCAGTCGACGATGCGGGCGGCCTCGGCGCCGTACTGCTGCGCCCGCCCCGGCACGCCCGCCAGGTCGGGCTCGTCGTACTGGCCGAGGTCGGCGGTGTAGGCGTAGGGGATCGCCCCCGCTCGCGCATCCAGGCGACAGCAGCCGACGTGTCGAGCCCGCCGGAGAAGGCGATGCCGACGCGCTCGCCGGCGGGCAGCGACGTCAGGACGCGCGTCACGTCGGCGTCGGCCTTGCGGTACATGCCGGCGAAACCGGCGATCGAGGCGAGGGCGCCGGCGGCGGCGATGGCCAGCTCGACGATGCCGAGCCGGCGGACCCGATCGAGGTCGGGGACGGCGACGAGCACGGCGACGCCGCTGGCGAGCAGGCCGTACCAGGGGAGCCGGCGGGCGTTGCCGATGGCGGCGACGATCATCAATGCCGGGGCGACGAACGGCAGCAGCATCACGAAGATCGGCTGCTGCGCGCTGACCGGCCCCAGCCACCACGTCGCCAGGCCGAGCTGGCGGCTGGCGACGCCCACGCAGCAGTAGGCGACGATCACCAGCGACCACACGACGATGGTGGCGTAGCGCCACGCCGTCGTCAGCTGGCCCGGGCGGGGACTGACGGCGTGAACGGCGGGCGCGGTCTCCGTCTCCACGCCCAGGACTGTACGTGCGACCGCACCGGTACCCTCCTGAGCCGTGAGCGAGCGGGGCGGCGAGGTGCTGTCCATCTTCTTCCCCATGTGGAACGAGGAGCTCTACGTCGAGCGCGCCGTCGACGCCGCCAAGCGGGTGTGCGACACGATGGTCGCCGACGGCGTGATCGCCGACTACGAGTTGCTCATCGTCGACGACGCCTCGACCGATCGCACCCCTGAACTGGCGGACAAGCTCGCCGCGGTCGACCCGCACGTGCGCGTGATCCACCACGAGCACAACCGCAAGCTGGGTGGGGCGATCAAGACCGGCTTCGCCAATGCCCGTGGCGACCTCATCCTGTACTCCGACGCCGACCTCCCGTTCGACATGGAGGAGGTGCCGCGGGCGATCCGGCTGATGCGTGAGTACGAGATCGACATCGTCAGCGCCTACCGCTTCGACCGCACCGGCGAGGGCTACACCCGGGCGATCTACACGTTCTTCTACAACGGCTTGATCCGCACGATGTTCGGGGTCAAGGCACGGGACATCAACTTCGCCTTCAAGCTCTGCCGCCGGGAGGTGTTCGAGCACATCCGCCTGCAGAGCGAGGGATCGTTCATCGACGCCGAGCTGGTCATCCGGGCGACCCGCCTCGGCTACGACATCCTGCAGTTCGGCGTCGACTACTTCCCCCGTACCCGTGGTGTCTCGACGCTCAGCCGGCCCGGCATCATCGCCACGATCCTTCGCGAGATGGTCCAGCTCAGAGGCGATCTCCGGGGCATCGAACCGGTCGTCCGCAAGGGCTGAACGCCGCAGGGCGAGCGACGCCCACCGACCGGTAGCCTGTCGGCGACCCAGTCGACCTCGTCACGTGAACGCCGCACTCCCCCGACCTGACCGGAGCACCACTCGGTTGCTCCCCGCCGTGGCTGCCGTCGCGGTCCTCGGGACCGCGGTCGCTGCCGGGGTTGCCGGCGGGTTCGGTGGTGACAACCCGTCCGGGGGGCCGACCACGACGGGCGTCGTCACGACGACGTCCGCGCCGCCGATCGTCGAGACCGTGCCGACGACCGCCCCGCTGCGCAAGACGACGCTGGCGCAGACGCTCGGCGAGGGCTCGTACGGCAACGACGTGCAGATGGTGCAGAACCGGCTCAAGGAGCTGGGTTTCGACCCTGGCCCCATCGACGGCCAGTTCGGCGGGCTGACCAGGGCGGCGATCTGGGCGTTCGAGAAGCTCGTGCTGCAGACGCCTCGCGAGCAGGCCACCGGCGAGCTGACCAACGAGGCGTGGCAGCGGATGCAGGATCCGATCGTCGTCGTGCCCCGCCGGCCCGACGCGCCGACCGCCAACCACACCGAGATCTACCTGCCCGAGCAGGTCGTGATCTTCTTCCAGAACGACACGCCGGCGCTGATCTCGCACATGTCGAGCGGCACGGGTGACGAGTGGTGTGAGGAGGTCACGATCAGCCCCGGCGAGCGCGGCAACGAGACGGGGACCGAGCCGCTGAAGAAGGGCGAGTGCGGCATCTCCAACACGCCGGGTGGGGTGTTCGAGTACGACCGCCGCGTCGAGGGCATCCGGGAGAGCGGTCTCGGCAGCATGTGGAACCCGGTGTACTTCAACTACGGCATCGCCATCCACGGGGCGATGAACGTGCCGTTGCAGCCGGCGTCGCACGGGTGCATCCGCATCCCGATGACGTTGTCGAACTACTTCCAGACGCTCGTCACGAACGGCGACAAGGTGTACGTGTTCGACGGCGTGAAGGAGCCCGAGCTGTACTCCGATCGCGAGAAGGTGCCGACGTTCAACTGGCCCGATCCCGACTACACGACGACCACGACGACGACGACCACCACCACCCCGCCGACGACCGTGCCGCCGACGGTCGCCTCGACGCAGCCGGCCACCACGGCACCGCCGCCCGCCACGACGTCGACCATCCCCGTCGAGACCACCACCACCGCCGCCGTCGCCCCGGCCGGCTGATCGTGGCCGGATTTGGGGAAACGGTCAGCCGGGGATCAGCTCGACGCGGCGGTCGATGACGCGCTCGAGGAGTGCTTTGCGTTCGTTGGCGGCGTAGAGCTCGAGGCCGATGTCGGCACCCGGTTCGGGGACGGCGAGCACGACCACCCGCTTGGGGTGCACCTCGGCGCGCACGGAGGCGACGCGCCGGCGGTGGCTGCGGTCGAGGCCGATCGCCACGCGCAGGATCCCGGCCAGCGTGCGCACCAGCTCCTGGTGCCGGGGCTCGAGGCCGGCGAACTCGGGGTGCGACGGCTTGGGCTCGCTCTTGCGGTGGTAGCGGGCGATCTGGGCGACGATCTCGATCTCCAGGTCCGTCAACCCGGCCAGCTCGCTGTTGCGGATCACGTAGTAGGCGTGCAGGTGGTGCTTGCTGTGGGCGACGACGAGTCCGACGTTGGCGAGCAGCGCGCCCGCCTCGAGGTACTCCCGTGCCGCCGCATCGAGGCCGTGCAGCGGCGCCAGCGCGTCGAACAGCTCGACGGCGAGGCGGGCGACGTGCGCCGAGTGCGCCGGGTCGTCGTCGCAGCGCTCGGCGAGCTGACGGATGCTGCGCCGCGACACGTCGCCGAGGTGGTGCAGCGCGCCGTCGACGCGCATCCGGCCGACGGTGTCGACCAGCACCCCGTCACGGAGGGCGGCCTCGCTGAACGTGATCCGCTCGACACCGAACATCGTCGCCGCCGTCTCCAGGATCAGCGCGCCGGCCGGGGCGATGTCGGCGCGCCCGGCCTCCAGCCCGGGCACCTTGGCGCGCGCCGACGCCGTCCGGCGGGCGACCAGCTCGGCGACGACGCCGGCCAGCTCCGGCGTCGTGAACTCGTAGCAGTTGTACGTGCGCAGCGGCTCGGCCCCCGTCGCCGCGTGGGTCATCCGGGCGACCGCCTCGGCCGTCCCCGACGAGGCCACGACCACGTCGAAGCCGTGCCGTTCGATGTCGCGCTGGAAGTGGCTGAGCACGCCGCGCGCGTACTGGCGGAACGGAGCGATCGCCTTCGGGTCGACGCGGCCGCCCGGGAAGAACCGATCCGTGAGGCGGACGGCTCCGAGCTTGAAGCTGCGCGCAGCGAGCGTCTCGCCGCGCTCGACCGATGACGACCTCCGTCGAACCGCCGCCGATGTCGACGAGCAGCATGCGTTGCTCGAACACCGGGACGGCTTGGAGCACACCGAGGTGGATCAGCCGCGCTTCCTCGGCGCCGGAGATCACGTCGATCTCGACGCCGGCCTCGCGGCGCGCTCGTTCGAGGAACGTGGACGCGTTGACCGCTTCGCGCACGGCGCTCGTGGCGACGGCGCGCAGCGTGGCGTCGAAGCTGTCGGCGATCCTCCGCATGCGGCGGAGGGAGGCGATGCCACGGTCGACGGCTTCGGGCGACATCTCCTTCATGTCGCCGCCGCCGTGGCCGAGGCGCACGACCTCGCGCTCGCGGGTCAGCGTCTCGAAGCGACCGTCGCCCGCCGGTCTGGCAACGACGAGGTGGAAGCTGTTGGTGCCGATGTCGAGCGCGGCGAGCGCTCGCGGGTCGTCGTCAGTCGCCGATGCGCTCGGTGCAGGCGTCGAAGCCACCGAACACACCTTCGCGGAATGCGGCGATCTTCTCGAAACCGCTGCCGACGACGTTGTCACCGGCGGTCTCGTCGCCGAGGACCAGCGCCGTCTGGATCGCCTCGTCGAGGTCGCCGGACTCGATCACGGCGCGATCCTCCCGCACCTCCGCCGTCGGGATGAGGTCAGCGACCCACGCGCCGGTGAGGCAGTCGCCGGCGAGGATCCGCTCCTCGCCCGCGAGCGGGCTGCCGAGGGCGTGCTGGACCGCTTCGCTCCACGCCCCGCCGAGCAGGTATCCGACGACGAAGTCGCCGTAGCGCCCGTACAGGTCGAGGGCGAGTGACTCGTCGAAGTACACGCGCTGCGTCGACGGGCAGTAGACGACCCCGGTGCCGTTCGTGGCCGCCGGGTCGGCGCACTGCACCGCGCCGTCGTCACCGACGGGCACGATCTCGAGCGGCGCCATCGTCACCCCGACGGTCGACAGGAGCTGGGGCCAGAAGACGTTGAGGTCGTTGACGATGAGCGGCACGATCTGACCCTCGTCGTAGCCGTACGGCGCGTTGCCGTCACGATTCCGGAGATTGGTGTTGTCGACGAGCGGGAGCGGCTCGTCGAGCAGGCTGGCGCAGCGGGTCGGGCCCTCGACGAAGCCGACCTGGAACGCCCCCACCCGGTCGAACGCCGAGCCGTGCCCGCCTTCGTCGAGCTGGTTCGTGCCCAGTGGGTCGCGCACGGCGATCATCGCCGAGAGCCCGGTGCGCACGTCGGCGTCGGTGAAGGAGATGCCGTTGGCCTCGCCGCGTGCCACACGGGCGACCCACGCCCCGGCGAAGCAGTCGGCCTGCTGTTCGGTGGCGATCGTGGGCAGGCCGCGGTCGAGCTCGCCCGCACGGGTCTGCACGACATGGCCGAACTCGTGGGCCAGCACGACCGTGAGGATCGACGGACCGAGCTGGTCGGCGAGGTGGTAGATCGCACCCTGCTCACCGTCGTCGTAGACCATGAAGTCACCCTGGGCGCAGTAGAACGCCGAGTACCGCGCGATCTCCTCGTAGGACGTCGGCTCGGCCGTGCCGCAGCCGGGGATCGGCGTCGTCCGCTCCGGGTAGGCCGCGAACACGCCGCCACGGATCGGTTCGTACGCCGAGCCGTAGAGGCCGGGGAACTGCTCGGACCACCACAGCTGGATGTCGTTGACCGCGGCGCGGACGAGATCGTCGTAGGGACGCGGTTGCTTGGCGTCGCCGAGGTCGAGGACGTCGGTGATCGCCGCCGGCGGATCGGTCGGTGCCGGCGTCGTGGCCGGCGGCGATGTCGCTGGGGGATCGGTCGGCGGCGCGGTCGACGGCGCGGCCGGGTCGGTGGCCGGCGGAGCGGTTGGCGCGGTCGACGGCAACGCGTCAGCGGCAGGACGGCGCGCCGACTCGGTGAACACGCCGGGGTCCTGGGCGCAGCCCGCCAGCACGATGGCCGTCACGCCCGCCGCGATCCACCGTGTCCTCACCCGCACGAAGTCTACGAGGGGGGTGTCAGCGGCTCCCCGGGGCTGCGACGCGTCTCACCCGATGCTTACTCGCGTCACGAGAGCGACGCGGCCAGCCGGTCCTCCAGCTCGACGACCTCGCCCTGCTGGCCGTCGGCGATCGACTGGGCGAGGCTGCGCACCTCGGCGTTCTCCGCCTCGGCGGCGGCGTACTCGGCCATGTGCAGGCCGCCCTGGTGGTGGGCGACCATCAGCTCGACGAAGCGGCGATCGGCGTCGGCACCGCTGGACTCGGCGAGGGCGAGGATGTCGTCCTCGCTGGCCATGCCGGGCATGGCGTCGTGGGTGGTCGGCATCCCCATCCAGGCCATCGCCTCGTCGGTCTCGGCGGCCTCCGGCGCACCGATCGTGCGCAGCATCTGGATCATCTGACCGATGTCGAGGTTCTGGCTGATGAGGATGCTGCCGGCGATCGTGCGCAGGCCGGGGTCGGTGTCCTCCAGGTCGCGGTAGATCAACGCCATCTGCACGGCCTGCTCGTGGTGGATGCGCATGTCCTGGAGGAAGCCGATGTCGACAGGCCCGCCGTCGTCGGCGGACGACGAGGACTCACCGATCAGCCAGCCGATCATGCCGGCGATCAGCAGCGCGGCAACGACGAGGGCGATGACGTTCGCCGGGTGCTGCCACCACGAGAGGACGACGACATCGTCGTCGTCCGCATCGCCCTCCGCGTCCTCCGGCGCGACCTCGGGGTCGAGCTCGACGTCCACGCTCGCAGTCTGCCAGCGGATGTGTCAGACGAGACCGCGAGCCGCGCTACGGTGCCGCCGAGCACATCTTGGGGAAGGGGGCAACGCAGACGTGGCACTGCTCGACGTGCAGGACGTCACCGTACGGTTCGGCGGCATCGTCGCCCTCGACGGCTTGTCGTTCTCCATCGACGAAGGTCAGATCTGCGGGCTCATCGGGCCCAACGGTGCCGGCAAGACGACGATGTTCAACGTCGTCAGCCGCATCTACGAGCCGACTGCCGGCCGCGTGCTGTACGACGGTGCCGACCTGCTCGCCGTCGCTCCTCACGGCATCGCCGAGCGAGGCATCGCCCGCACGTTCCAGAACCTCGCCCTGTTCCCATCGATGACGTTGCTCGAGAACGTCATGGTCGGCGCCCACAGCCAGGGCAAGGTCGGGATCGTCCAGTCGATCAGCCGCATCGGCGTCGCCGCCGAGAACCGGCGGATGCGCGACGAAGCCGGCGACCTGCTCAACCAGTTGGGCCTCGGTCACCTGATGTTCCGGCCCGCAGCCGGGCTGCCGTTCGGCACGCTCAAGCGGCTGGAGATCGCTCGCGGTCTGGCCACCCACCCGCGCTTCTTGCTGATGGACGAGCCGGCGGCCGGGCTGACCCACGGCGAGGTCGACGAGCTCGGCGACACCGTGCTGCGCATCCGCGACGAGTTCAACCTGACCGTGCTCCTCGTCGAGCACCACATGTCGATGGTCATGCGCGTCTCGGACAAGGTGGTGGCGATGGACTTCGGACGCAAGATCGCCGAGGGCCTGCCCGCCGAGGTGCAACAGAGCCAAGCAGTGATCGAGGCGTACCTCGGGGTGGCCGAGTGAGTCTCCTGGAGGTCGCCCAGCTGCGGGCCGGGTACGGGCACGTCAACGTGCTCCACGACCTCGACATCACCGTCGACAACGCCGAGATCGTCGTCGTGCTCGGCGCCAACGGCGCCGGCAAGACGACGACGATGCGGGCCATTTCCGGCACCATCCCGCGTGCCGGCACGGTCACGTTCGAGGGCACGGAGATCACCAAGGCCTCGGCGGAGTCGATCGTGCGCACCGGCATCGCCCAGGTGCCCCAGGGCCGGGGCACGTTCCCCGAGCTCACCGTCGCCGACAACCTCCGCATCGGCGCCTACACCCGGCGCGACGGCGAGGTCGCCGAGGACATGGAGCGCTGGTACACGACGTTCCCCCGCCTCGCCGAGCGCAACGATCAACGCGCCGGAAGCCTGTCGGGCGGTGAACAGCAGATGCTGGCGATCGCTCGCGCCCTGATGAGCAGGCCCAAGCTGTTGCTCTGCGACGAGCCCAGCCTCGGCTTGGCGCCGCTGATCACCCAGGAGCTGTTCGGCATCATCGCCACGCTGAGTGAGCAGGGCATCGCCGTGCTGCTCGTCGAGCAGAACGCCAACCTGGCGATGAAGATCGCTCACCGCGTCTACCTGCTGGAGACCGGTCGCATCGTCGCCAGCGGCGACGCGGCGACGATCGCCGCCGACGACAGCATCCGCAAGGCCTATCTGGGGTACTGATGGACCGCTTCCTCGACGCCCTGTTCCTCGGCCTGTCGTCCGGGTCGGTCTACGCCCTCGTCGCCCTCAGCCTCGTCGTCGTCTACCGCGGCACCGGTCACCTCAACTTCGCCCAGGGCGAGATGGCCACGCTGTCGGCCTACATCACGTGGATCGCCGACGACGCCGGCGTGCCGCTCGCCCTCGCCACGCTCATCGGCATGGCCTTCGGCTTCGTCCTCGGCGCCACGGTGGAGGTCACGCTGATCCGGCCACTCGAGCGCAAGTCGCCGCTGGCCGTCTTCGTCGCCACCATCGCCCTGTTCCTCGGCATCAACGCGTTCACCACCGGCATCTGGGGCGCGCCACCCGACGAGGCGCTCGACAGCCTGTTCCCCAACGATCCCGACTCCTTCTGGCGCCTGACCGACGGCACCATCTGGCGCTACGAGAACATCGGCATCTTCGCCGTCACGCTCGTCGTCACGGCCATGCTCTTCCTGCTGTTCGCCAAGACGCGGTTCGGCCTGGCCATGCGCGGCGTGGCCAGCAACGGCGAGTCGGCCCGCCTCGTCGGCATCCCGACCGGCCGCATCCTCGCCGGGTCGTGGGGCATCGCCGGCGCCCTCGGCGCGCTCGCCGGGGTGATGGTCGCCGGGGACCAGGGCCAGGTCACGCCGACGCTGATGTTCTCGATCTTCGTCTACGCCTCGGCGGCCGCCACGCTCGGCGGCCTCGACAGCCCCGGTGGCGCGGTGATCGCCGGCCTCATGATCGGCGTGATCGAGAACATGGCCGTCGAGTACTCCCCTGAGTACGCGGATCGGCCCTGGATCGGCCAGGACATGAAGCTGGTCGTCGCCCTCCTGCTGATCTTCGTGGTCCTGCTGTTCAAGCCGTCCGGCCTCTTCGGCACAGCGAAGGTGGAACGCGTGTGATCAAGATCAACGAAGGCTCGATCGGCCACTGGGTCATCCGGCTGCTCTGGGTCGCCGCCGTCGTCGCCTTCGTCATCTACATCCCCACCAAGACCGAGGCCGGCACGGTCGGCGACATGACGTTGGCCATCGAGCTGGCGATCGCCGTCATGTCGCTCAACCTGGTGCTCGGCTTCGCCGGGATCATCTCCATCGGACACTCGGCGTTCTTCGGCCTCGGCATGTACACCACCGGCGTCCTCGTCGTGCGCTACGGCTGGCCGCAGGGGTGGACGTTGTTCGCAGCCGCGGCGATCACCTTCGTGGTCGGTGCCCTCGTTTCGCTGCCGGCGCTGCGACTGAAGGGGATCTATCTCGCCCTCGTGACGCTGGCCCTCGCCGTGCTGTTCCCGACGCTCGTCAAGTGGCAGATGCTGGAGTGGCTCACCGAGGGCCCGGCTGGGATCAACGGCGTCGCCTACGAGGACATCCCGGACTGGCCGCTCCTGCCGGAGTTCCGCGGTCGCGAAGGCCGGGCCGTGTTCGTGTACTGGCTCGGCATCGTCCTCATCGTGATCTCCTACCTCGTCTGCCGCGGGCTCGTGAAGAGCCGCATCGGGCGCTCGCTGATCGCCATCCGCGACAACGACACGGCCTCGGCGGTCATGGGCGTGCACCGGGCGCGGACGAAGACGATCGTGTTCGGCATCTCGGCGGCGATGTGCTCGCTCGCCGGATCGCTGTCGGCGATCCGCCTCAACCTCGCCAGCCCCGACATCCGCTTCATCACGCTGGTCGGCAGCATCACGTTCCTCCTCGTGATGGTGCTCGGCGGCGCGGCGACGCTGTGGGGTCCGATCTTCGGCGCGCTGCTGTACGTCGTGATCGACTCCCGCACCCGGGAGGCCGGCACGTCCGGCGAGGGGATCGTCAACAAGATCTTCAACGAGTGGCTCAACTTCGAGACGTCCCCGGCGACGTTCATCCTGGCGGTCATCATCATCATCGTCATCTTCGTCGCCCCGTTCGGCCTCGTCGGTCTGATGAAGCGCATCGCCCGCTACTTCGTGGTGATCGTGCCCAAGCCGGCCGGCACACAGGCGGCGATCCCGGTCCTCGCCAGCGAGGCTGCCGAAGAGGTCGAGGAGGCACCCGCGTCCTGACCGTGGTCGGAGCCGACTACGGTCCTGCGCAGCGCGACGTGAACGACGCGCGCGACCCCACCCGACCCCCAGGGGGATCCTCCATGATTCGACGAACGTCCCGGATCGTTGCCGTCCTCGCCGCGGCATCCTTGATCGCCGCGGCCTGTGGCGACGACGACGACGATGACGATGCCGCCAGCACCGATGCGCCCGTCGCGACCGACGCGGTGGTGAGCACCGACGCACCGACCGACACCACTGCGTCGGCGGGCACCGAGGCACCCGGCACGACCGGCGCACCGTCGGACACCACGGCGCCGAGCGAGACCGACGTGACCGAGACCACCGAGGGTGACGACGAGGGAGGTGGCGAGGGCTGGACGGTGTCGACCGACGACTGCGTCGATCCCGACGCCGCCAACGAGCCGATCGAGGGGACGTTGTCGATCGCTGCGGCGATGCCGCTGTCGGGTGGTCCTGCCACTGCGTTCACGCCGGTCGCCGCCGGGCTGCAGGCCTACATCGACTACGCCAACGAGAACGAGCTGGTGCCCGGCGTCACGCTCGAGCTGTCGATCGGCGACGACCAGTACGACCCGGCGCTGACGCCCGGCGTCATCAACGGAGCCCTCGACTCTGGCGCGCACATCATCAGCGGCATCGTCGGCACGCCCAACAACGCGGCGGTTCGCGACCTGCTCAACGAGGAGTGCGTCCCGCAACTGAACGCCCTCACCGGCTCGCCGGCCTGGGGCGAGGCAGCCGAGTACCCGTGGACCACTGGCGCCCTGCTGCCGTACAACGTGGAGACGGAGATGTACGTCACGAACATGGTCAGCGAGTTCCCCGACGGCGCCACCGCGGCGCTCTTCTACACGAACAATGACTTCGGCCAGGTGTACAGCGAGGCGTTCGAGGAGCTCGCCGGCGAGAACAACATCGAGATCGTCGCCACCGAGACGATCGAAGCGCCAGAGAGCGCACCGCCAACGGCGCAGATCAGCAGCATCGCCAGCAGTCAGCCCGATGTGATCATGGCCGCTCCGCTCGGTGCTCAGTGCGCCACGTTCGCCAGCGAGCTGGTCAACGCCAAGGCCGCCAACGCCGGCTGGGAGCCGCGGGTGTACATCACCAACACGTGCGCCAGCCCACTGATCATCGGCATCGCCGGCGCCGCCGCCGACGGGCTGATCACCTCGACGAACTCCGGCGCCAAGGACATCGGCAACCCCGAGGTCGCTCAGGCCGATCCGGAGATCGTGACGTACATCGACTACATGACGGCGCGGGGCGAGGCCGACACGATCCCGACCAGCGCCGCCGGCTGGATTGCCGGCGAGGTGACGGTGGCGATCCTGGCCCAGGCCGCGGAGTCTCCGGACGGCCTGACGAGGGCGTCGATCATCAACGCCGCCCGCAACCTCGAGTTCACCCCATCGATGGCTCGCGACGGGATCGTCTACAAGACGAACGGCGAAGAGGACGCCTTCCTCGTCGAGTCGACGCAGATCGTCCAGTACGACGCGGCGGCGAAGATCTTCAACGACGTCGGTGAGCTGATCACAGAGTTCGAATCGAGCTGAATCCTTGCGTGAGCGCCCGGCCCGTCCGCGGGCCGGGCGGCTCACTAGCGTCGGCTCGATGGACGAGCCTCGACCACGCGGCAGGCCGCGCGACCAGGACTCCGCGGAGACCCGGTTGCGCATCCTCCGCGCGGCGCTGCAGATGTTCGCCCGCGACGGCTACGAGGCGACCACCAACCGGGCGATCGCCCGCTCCAGTGGCCTGACCAGTGCGGCGATCTACCACTACTTCTCGTCCAAGGCAGAGCTCTACGCGGCGGTGTACGAAGAGGTCTTCGATCGCGTCTACACCGAGTTCGAGAAGGCCATCGTCGACCAGCCGACCTTGGTCGCCCAATACGCGGCCGTGCTCGACGCCACGGCGCGGATGAACCGTGAGGACCCGACCGTGCCGGCGTTCGTCACCGGCGTTGCCGGCGACGTCCAGCGTCACCCCGAGCTGACCCAGCTGCTGCGACCGCTGCAGCGGCGCACGACGATGTTCTTCCGCCGGCTCGTCGCCGCCGCCGCCGAGCGAGGCGAGCTGGCGCCCGACGTCGACGTACGCGCCGTCGAGGACCTGCTCAACGCCGTCGTGATCGGTCTGGCCAGGCTGTCGGCGCTCACGGGCGACGCTCGCCGTCATGCCGCCGCTGTCGAGGCCCTGCAGCGCCTGTTCGCCGGCACGCTCCTGCGCCGCTGAGCTACCCGGCCGCGGTGGTCGTCGTCGAGGCTGTGGTCGAGGTGGTGGTCGTGGCACCCGACGCGATGAGCGTCGGTTGCTGAACCGTCAGCGTGCGCTCGGCGTCGATCGACACGGGGAACGAGTACGTCTGACCGTCGGCGCCCACTGCTGTGCACGTGTAGGTGGTGCCGACATCCGTCGATGCCGGCTCGTCGCAGTTCGCATCGGTGAACGGGATCCCTGTGACCTGCGGGTTGTCGTCGGCCAGCTCGCCTTCGATGTACTTCTCTGCCTCGTCGGCGAAGTCGCCGGGCCCGGCGTTGCCGCCACAGGCGCCGACCACGATGGTCGTCGCGGCGATCGCGGCGAGCGGGCGGGCACGCATCGGGCGGAGGCTAACTGCCGACCGTCGGGCTGAGGCGGTGCTCGTCGACGCGTCGAGGCCCTGTCGACATCTGGTCCGCGGCCACAGCCACCAACGCCGCCCAGACCAGAGCGAAGCCGACGAGGCGTTCGAGCGGCAGAGGTTCGTCGTAGACGAGCCAGCCGAGCAGGAAGTTGATCGTCGGTACGAGGTACTGCAGCGCACCGAGCAGGGTGAACGGCACTCGGCGGGCGGCGACGGCGAAGAGCAGGAGGGGCACGGCGGTGACGACGCCCGTGAGCACGACGAGAATCCACTCGCCACCAGACGCCGTCGACGGGATGCTGTCGCTGGCGCCGGACATCGCCAGCACGAGCACGCCGGCGGGGATGGTGAGCAGGAACGTCTCGCCGGCGAGGCTCTCGACGGGGGACAGCGGGACCTGGCGCTTGAGCAGCCCGTACGTGCTCCACGTGGCGGCGAGGACGAGGGCGACGATGGGCGGGCGGCCGTACGAGACGGTGAGGACCACGACGGCGAGCGCGGCGAGGCCGATCGCCAGCTTCTGCATCCGTGAGGCGTGCTCGTGGAGGACCGTGACACCGAGGATCATCGTGCCCAGCGGGGCCATGAAGTACCCGAGGGCGGTCTCGATGATGCGGTCGTTGGTCACCGCCCACACGTACGCCGTCCAGTTCGCCGTCAGCAGCACGGCGGCGATCGCCAGCCGGGTGACGGTGCGCCGGTTGCGCATCGCGGCCAGCAGCACCGGCCAGCGGTGGCGCAAGGTGATGATGGCGGCGAGCACGACGGTGGCACACAGGATCCGCCAGCCGATCAGCTCGAACGGGTCGAAGTCGGCGAGCTGCTTCCAGTAGATCGTGAGGAATCCCCACAGGACGTAGGCGGCGATCGCCGCGCGCACGCCCTTGGACACCTCGGAATCCACGACCGACGACGCTACGGGGAGCAGTCGGCGGTCGTACCATCTGGCGCATGGATCCCCGCGAGCAGTGGCGCCAGGCGTACGAGGCATCGAAGTTGCGTGAGGCGCCGTTCACGACGATGTCGGGGATCCCGGTGGAGCCGGTGTACGGCCCCGACGACGGCGAGTTCCCGGGGGTGTACCCGTACACGCGGGGACCGTACGCGTCGATGTACCGCTCGAAGCTGTGGACGATGCGCATGTTCGCCGGCTTCGGCACCGCCGAGGACACGAACTGGCGGTTCAAGGAGATCCTCAAGGCCGGCGGCGACGGGCTGTCGACGGCGTTCGACATGCCAACGCTGCTGGGGATCGACTCCGACGACCCGATGGCGTTGGGCGAGGTCGGCCGCTGCGGCGTGGCGATCGACTCGCTGGCCGACATGGAGGACCTCTACGCCGGGATCGATCTCGGGTCGACGACGACGTCGATGACGATCAACTCGCCGGCCGCAGTGCTGCTGGCGATGTTCGTCGCCCAGGCCGAGAAGGCCGGCGTCTCGCGTGCGCAGCTGGGTGGGACGCTGCAGAACGACATCTTGAAGGAGTACCAGGCACAGAAGGAGTTCGTGTTCCCGCCGCGGCCGTCGATGCGGCTGGTGCGCGACACGATCACGTTCACGGCCCAGGAGATGCCGCGGTGGCACTCGGTGTCGATCTCCGGGTACCACATCCGCGAGGCCGGCTCGACGGCGGCCGAGGAGCTGGCGTTCACGCTGGCCAACGGCTTCGCCTATGTCGAGCTGGCGCTGTCGGCGGGGTTGCCGGTCGACGCCTTCGCCCCGCGGCTGTCGTTCTTCTTCAACGCCCACATCGACTTCTTCGAGGAGATCGCCAAGTACCGGGCGGCGCGGCGGATCTGGGCGCGCTGGCTGCATGATCGCTACGGCGCCACGTCGGAGCGGTCGATGCAGCTGCGCTTCCACACCCAGACGGCGGGCGTGTCGTTGACGGCGCAGCAGCCGGAGGTGAACATCGTGCGCACGGCGATCGAGGCGCTGGCCGGCGTGCTCGGCGGGACGCAGTCGTTGCACACCAACTCGATGGACGAGGCGATGGCGTTGCCGACGGAGCGGGCGGCACGCATCGCCCTGCGCACGCAGCAGGTGATCGCCCACGAGACGAACGTGGCCAGCGTCGCCGACCCGCTGGGCGGCTCGTGGTTCGTCGAGTCGCTCACCGACGAGATGGAGCGGCGGGCGGAGGAGCTGTTCGCCCATCTCGACGACATCGGCGGCGGCTCGATGCTCGAGGGATGCATCCGGGGGATCGAGGACAACTGGTTCCAGGGCCGCATCGCCGACTCGGCCTACGAGCTGGAGCGGGCGTTCAACGACGGCCGGCGACCGATCGTCGGGGTCAGTGGGTTCACCGAGGGCAACGATGACGAGCCGATCGACATCCTGCAGATCACCAACGAGGACGAGGCGCGGCAGCGCAAGCGGCTCGACCGCGTGCGCGCCGAGCGCAACAGCGCAGCGGTCGAGAAGGCGCTTGCCGAGGTGCGCACTGCCGCGACCGACCCCGAGCGCAACCTGATGCCCGTGCTCATCGACGCCGTCAACCAGTACGCCACCCTCGGCGAGGTCATGCACGCCCTCGGCGACGTCTTCGGCCACCACACCGAAGTCCCCACGATCTGACGTTCATCCAGTCGAGTAGTCGTGCTCGTCGAGTGCGTTCGTGACGGCAGCCCATCACGAGGCACTCGACTGGACGGCAGCGGAGTCGGTAGGTCGGCGACGAGCTCGTCGGCGAGCGGCTCGACGTCGGCCATGTCGAGCTCGGTGACCATCTCGATCTGCCACCCGACCAGTGCATCTCGCGTCGCCGCCGGGCGTCGTGCGCGAAGCCGTCGAACGTGCGGTGCTCGGGATGGATGTCGAGCTCGACGCCCCACCTGATCGCCGGCACGGCGAGATCGAGGCGCATCGAGCGCCCGCTCGAGGCGCGGATCACCTGTGTCTGGTGCTCGATCGGCACATCCCGCGGCGACGAAGCGCATCGGCGAGGACGACCTCCGGGTGCGACTCGTTGGGTGCCGACCGCCGAGCGATGACGAGCGTCCGGCGGAACACGCCCGATCCGGGACGCGTCGGATGTCCGAGTCGCCGATCGATGGCCAGCGAGCTCGTCGCCGGTCACCGTTCGCTCGTGCAGCAGTTGCTGGACGACCGACACGTGATCGAGCTGGCGGAGGTCGGCGGCGAGGTCGAAGGCGAGCCGCGGCCACGAGGCGACGACGATCCCGTCGGGACGGACGTGGCGGTCGATCGCCCAGATGACCGTGGTCTGCCGGAAGCGGATGCCGGGTCCTGGGTGACGTGGACGCCATGTTGGGTGGAGAAGTGCAGCGCCGAGGAGCGCGGCATCCGGCGCAGCCCGGCCAGCATGCCGGCCGTCGGCCCGGTGACGAAGCCTCCCGGATGGGCGGCCGACAGCACCGCGCAGCGCTGTTCGAGCGTGACCGGGGCCGTGCGATCACGAACACGCCCTTGGCGACACGTCGCAAGACGCCGCGCGTCGACGAGGCGTTGGCGCGTCGCCGTCGCGCCGACGCCGTGCTCGCGGAGCCTGGCCGCGGTGATCACGCCGTGGTGGTCGGCGAGCCAGCGGGTGGACAGGGCAGGGAGATCGGCCATCGGCCCTCCTCGGGTACATCGGAAAGGAGGGGGATGCCGGTGTCAGTGCACCGTAGACAAGGGGTGCGCGATCAGTCGAGTGCGTGGTGCGCGGCTAGCCCCGCACCACGCACTCGACCGGCGCACGATACTCGACTGGGGGGTCAGGTGGGGCGGCGGTAGCGGGATTCGGCGAGGCAGAAGATGCCGTAGAGGAACAGGCCGATCGCGGTGCCCCAGAGGAGCACGCGGCCCCAGTCCTTCTCGGCCAGCTCCTGCAGCGCCCCGGACAGGCCCTTGCTCTGGGCGGGGTCGTACTGCACGGCCGTGACGACGAAGAAGATGCCGGAGATGAACAGCACGAGCGACTTCGCCGCGTAGCCGATGCGCCCGAACAGCTCGAGACCCTTGGAGACCTCCTGCCCCGGCGGGGTGATGCGCTCCATGAACGTCGCCTCGATCACCTGGTGCCACGTCTCGTACAGGGCGATGCAGATCATCACGACGCCGAGGAGACCGACCAGCCAGCGGCCGGCCGGCAGATCGAACAGCGTCGACGACACCTGCTGCGTCTGCTCGTCGCCACCACCGGTCGGCGTCGTGCCGCCGCCGTTCCAGTTGTCGATCGTGATCTTCGCCGACGTGACGACGAGCGCCCCGTAGAGCACCGCCTTGACGGCGTACTCCACTCGGTGCTTGCCGTCGTCGCCCTCGACCGGATCACCGACGAACGCCTGGATCGCCCGCCACACGCACATCGCCGCCAGCCCGAGCGTCAGCAACACGAGCAGGAACTTGCCGAACGGCTTGTCGGCGAGCGTGGCGATCGCGCCCTCCTGGCTGACCTGGTCGCTCGTCGTGTCGCCATTGGCGAACTGGATCGCCAGGACGCCCAGGATCAGGTACAGGACGCCCTTGGCGAAGAGTCCGGCCCGCCCGAGTGGGTCGCGCCAGGCGCGCGCCACCTGCTGGGGGCTCGACGACAAACCGGTCGTGGTCATGGCAGCCGATGTACCCCCGTCGGGGGGCAGCGAACCATCGGCGATCATGTGCCCATGCCCGGCCGCACCATTCGCATCGACGATGACGCGCCTCGTCGTGCCGCCCGCTCCATCGCTCGGCGGCTCGCCAGCGCCCTCCGGGCCCGTGGTCGCGCGACGCTCGCCGTGTCCGGCGGCTCGACCGCCCCGCCGATGCTCGCCGCCCTCGCCGCGGCCGGTCTGGCGTGGGACCGCATCGGCGTCTGGCAGGTCGACGAGCGCGTCGCCCCCGACGGCCATCCCGACCGCAACGCCACCCACCTGACTGACTTCCCCGGCCGCCACCACCTCATGCCCGTCACCGCCGCCGACCTCGGCCGTGCGTGCAGCCGCTACGCCGCCGGCCTGCCCGAGCGCTTCGACGTCGTCCACCTCGGGATGGGACCCGACGGGCACGCCGCGTCGTGGCCCCCCGGCGACCCGGTGATCGACAGCGAGCGGCCGGTCGCTCTGTCCGAGGTGTACCAGGGACGCGTGCGCATGACGCTCACGCCTGGCGTCGTCAATGCCGCGATCGGTCGCGTCGTGCTGATCACCGGTGCCGACAAGGCGCCGGCCGTGGCCGCCTGGCTGGCCGGCGACGACGATCTGCCGATCGCCCGCGTCCGGCGGACCAACACCGTCGTCGTGCTCGATCCTGCCGCCGCCGGTTCGCAGCAGGCATAACGTCGCCCGAATGGACGACATCACGGCGACGCCGCAATGGGCGGCGCTCCTCGCCACGCCGCCGCCCCCACACCTCGCCGAGCTGTTCGCCTCCGATCCGGGTCGCGCCGAGCGCTACCTGCTGGAGGTTGGCGACCTGCGCATCGACTACGCCAAGCAGCGCGTCGACGACGCCGTGATGGCCGCGCTCCTCGACGTCGCCGCGGCCGCCGGCGTCACCGAGCGTCGCGACGCGATGTTCGCCGGTGATCCGATCAACGTCACGGAGGGCCGGCCCGTCCTGCACGTCGCCCTGCGCGCACCCCGCGGCTCGACGATCGAACTCGACGGGCGCGACGTGGTCGCCGACGTCCACGACGTGCTCGATCGCGCCGGCGCCTTCGCCGAGCAGGTCCGCGACGGCACCTGGACCGGCGCGACCGGCAAGCGCATCCGCACGGTCATCAACATCGGCATCGGCGGCTCCGATCTCGGTCCGGCGATGGCCTACCGGGCGCTCGACGCCTACCGCCAACCGGAGCTGACGGCCCGGTTCGTCTCCAACGTCGACGGCGCCGACATCGCTGGCGCGCTCGACGGTCTCGATCCCGCCGAGACGTTGTTCGTGGTGTCGTCCAAGACGTTCACGACGATCGAGACGTTGACCAACGCCCGCACCGCACGCGCGTGGCTCACCGCCCAGCTCGGCGACGGCGCCGTCGCCCGTCACTTCGTCGCCGTCAGCACGAACGCCGAGGAGGTCGCCGCCTTCGGCATCGACACCGCCAACATGTTCGGGTTCTGGGAGTGGGTCGGCGGGCGCTACTCCGTGGACTCGGCGATCGGCCTGTCGCTGATGATCGCCATCGGGCGCCATCACTTCGCCGAGTTCCTCGCCGGCTTCCACACCATCGACGAGCACTTCCGCAGCGCGTCGCCCGAGCGCAACGCACCGATCGTCCTCGGCATGATCGGCGTGTGGAACATCGACGTGCTCGGCCTGCCGACCAAGGCGGTGCTGCCCTACGCCGAGGAGCTCGGGCGCTTCCCCGCCTACCTGCAACAGCTCGACATGGAGTCCAACGGCAAGTCGGTTCGCCTCGACGGGTCGCCCGTGACGGCGGGCACCGGCCCCATCGTGTGGGGTGAGCCGGGGACCAACGGCCAGCACGCCTTCTACCAACTGCTGCACCAGGGGACGAGGATCGTGCCCGCCGACTTCATCGGCTTCGCCAACCCGCACCACCCTCACCGCGACCACCACGACCTGCTCGTCGCCAACCTCATCGCCCAGACCGAGGCGCTGGCGTTCGGCCGCTCGCGTCCCGACGAGCCGTGGAGGTCGTTCGAGGGCAACCGTCCGACGACGACGATCGTCGCCGACCAGCTGACCCCGTCGGTGCTCGGTCAGCTGGTCGCCCTGTACGAGCACGTCGTGTTCGTCCAAGGCGTCGTGTGGGGCATCGACAGCTTCGACCAGTGGGGGGTCGAACTGGGCAAGGAGCTGGCCAACCAGATCACCCCGGAGCTGTCGGGAGCTGCGACAGCAGACCACGACAGCTCCACCAACGCGCTGATCAGTTGGTATCGAGCAACTCGCCGGTAGTCGCGCGCAAGACCACCACCGCGAGCGGGGGCAGGGTCAGCGGCAGCGAGTAGTCGAAGCCGTGCCACGCCTTGGCTTCGGCTTCGACGCCGCCGAGGTTGCCCTTGCCGCTGCCGCCGTAGATCTCGGCGTCGGAGTTCAGCAGCTCCTCCCACGTGCCACTCTCGGGCACCCCGAGCCGGTAGCCGTGGTGGACGGCGGGCGTGGCGTTGACCACGGCCATCACCGGTGCTGCCTCGCCCGTCGGGTCCAGGCGCAGCCAGGCGAAGATGCTGTGGGTGTCGTCGTCACCCATGATCCACTGGAACCCCGCCGGATCGGTGTCGCCGCGCCACAGCGCCGGCTCCGTGCAGTACACGTCGTTGAGGGCGGCGAGCCACAACCGCACACCGGCGTGCCGCGGCGCGTCGTGGAGGCTCCAGTCGAGGTTGGCGTCGTGGTTCCACTCGCGGTACGACGCCAGCTCACCGCCCATGAACAGCAGCTTCTTCCCCGGCTGCATCCACATGATCCCGTAGAGCAGCCGCAGGTTGGCGAAGCGCTGCCACTCGTCGCCGGGCATCTTGCCGATCATCGAGCCCTTGCCGTGGACGACCTCGTCGTGCGACAGCGGCAGCACGTAGCGCTCGGTGAACGCGTACACGCTGCGGAACGTGATCTCGTCGTGATGGAAGCGGCGGTGCACCGGCTCGCGCCGGACGTACTGCAACGTGTCGTGCATCCAGCCCATGTCCCACTTGAACGTGAAGCCGAGCCCACCGTGATCGGTTGCCCCGGTGACCATCGGCCACGCCGTCGACTCCTCGGCGACGGTGATGGCGTCGGGCACCTCCTCGGCGACGGCGTCGTTGAGCTGCTTCAGGAACTCGATCGCCTCGAGGTTCTCGCGTCCGCCGAGGCGGTTGGGGATCCACTCGCCCTCCTTGCGCGAGTAGTCGAGGTAGAGCATCGAGGCGACGGCGTCGACGCGCAGCCCGTCGGCGTGGTAGCGGTCGAGCCAGCACAGCGCGCTGGAGATGAGGAACGAGCGCACCTCGCGCCGCCCGTAGTTGAAGATCGCCGAGGTCCAGTCCGGGTGGTAACCCTGCCGTGGGTCGGCGTGCTCGTAGAGGTGCGTCCCGTCGAAGCGGGCCAGGCCGTGGGCGTCCGTCGGGAAGTGCGACGGCACCCAGTCGACGATCACGCCGACGCCGCGCTGATGCAACCGGTCGACCATCTCCATGAGGTCCTCGGGCCGGCCGTAGCGGGCGGTCGGCGCGAAGTACCCCGTCGTCTGGTAGCCCCACGAGCCGTAGAAGGGGTGCTCCGTCACCGGCAGCAGCTCGACGTGGGTGAAACCGTGCGCCAGCACGTGGTCGGCCAGCGGGTCGGCGAGCTGGGCGTAGGTGGGGAAGCGTGTCCCCGGTATCGCTACCCGGCCGAACGACCCGAGGTGCACCTCGTAGATCGACATCGGGCCGCCGGCCTGACCGGAGCGGTCGGCCATCCACGCCGCGTCTCCCCACGTGTGGTCGAGGGCGCTGATCACCGATGCCGTCGAGGGTGGCTCGTTCGTCGCCGCCCCGACGGGGTCGGACTTCTCCATGCGCTCGCCGTGGTAGCTGGTGACGGCATATCGGTAGGAGTGGCCGACGAGCGCCCCGGCAACGTGGCGCGACCAGATGCCGGAACGCCCGATCAGCTCCATCTGCTGACCCGACCAGCCGTCGAAGTCGCCGAGGACGTCGACGGACCTGGCGGTCGGCGCCCACACGGCGAACCACGTGCCGGTGGCGTCGGGATGGGCGCCGAGGCAGTTGTGCAGGTGCCGGTGGGTGCCCTCGTTGAACAGGAACAGGTCCATCTCGCCGACGGGATTGGCGGACTGCGTCGATCGAGGCGCCAGCTCAGCGGCCGCGGCTCGTCCGGGGAACGGCCGAGTCAGCGTGCGAGCGCCGGCGGCGGACGTCGGGGTCGGCGAGGATGTCCGATGTCGGCCGGCGCAGCCGGCGGCGCCACGTCGACGGCAGGATCTTGCCCGGCACGTTGTGCGGCGCGGTCTCGCCGACGAGGTCGTCGAGGTCGGCGACGACGAGGTAGGCGTCGCTGCGGGCGAGGCGCTCGAGGGCGGCGTCGAGCACGGCCGCCGCGCCGTCGCCGACGGGACGACCGACGGCGTCGGCGACGAGCCGGCGGTAGTCGTACACGCCGCCGGTGGCGTCGCCGTTGAAGGCGGCGGCGAAGGCCGGCATGTCGTGCGTGCGGATGCCGGCGACGGAGTCGGCGGGCACCGGCGGGAGGGCGCTGCGGTGGTACAGGTTGAACTGCTCCTCGAACATGCCGATGACGTCCCACCGCTCGAGCGCCTCGGTGACCTCCGCCGGGACCGTGCCGAGGTTCTCGCCGATGATCGTCGTCGACGTGCGCTCGGCCTCGGCGGCGATGACGGCGAGCAGTTCCTCCCTGGGATAGCGGACGTACACGCCATCGGTCGCGCTGCACCCGTCGGGGATCCACCACAGCCGCTGCACGCCCATGACGTGGTCGATGCGCAGCACGGAGGCGTGCTCGCCGGCGCGGGCGACGAGGTCGCGCCACAAGGCGTGCCCGCTGCGCCGGCCGGCGCCCGGCAGTTGCGGCGGGAAGCCCCAGTTCTGGCCTTCGGAGAAGAACTCGTCAGGTGGGGCGCCGACGTCCATCCCGGCGGCGAACAGCGAGCCGTGGGCCCACGTCTCGTACCCGTCGGGGTGGCTGCCGATCGGCAGGTCGAGGGCGAGGGTGGCGCGGCCCTGACCCTCGATGGCGGCGAGCTGGCGATCGGCGAGGTACTGGGCGAGCACGTGGCTGCGCTCGACGAGCGCCCGCGGGCGACCGGCGTCGGCCGCGTCGCCCGTACCGGCGCGCCAGCGGGCGAAGTCGGCGACGTCGGGACGGCCGGCGACGAAGCGTTCCATGCCGGTCTGCATGTACGGATCGAGGTCGGCCACCGCGTCGAGCAGTTGCCGGCGGCGGCGGCGGGCGAGCTCGGGCCAGTCGATGAGCGTGCCGAACGTCGGCATCGCGGCGGCCGGGACGGAGGCATCGTCGAGGTAGACCTCGTTCCAGTGCAGCCGGCTCGCCGGCGCGTACGGGCTCGGGTCGAACGGCTCGTCGAGCATCGCCGCGTAGACCGGAAGCGTGGACACGACGGTGAGCCCGATGCGATGTGCCGCAGCCGCCAGCGTGGCGAGGTGGGCGAAGGAGGGCAGCGGTGCGGCCTGCTCCCAGAGCGCGTACGTCGGGACGAACAGTCCGGCCCCGCCGTCCAGCTCGGTCGCGCGCGGCATCGCCGGCGGGGCGACGACGAGCGTCGAGGTCTCGCCGTCGTCGAGCACGACCTGGTGGCAGCCGACAGGCAGGTTCGCCGAGGGGCCGACCGCCGTGCCGTCGGCGAGCACGATCTGGGCGCCTTCGGGCAGCTTCGTGCCGGTCGACCGGGCGACGATGACCGGCGGCAGGCGTCGCGCCGTGCCCGGCTCGGCGTCGGCTTCGAGCACCTCGACGACGACGCGCAGGGTGTGCTCGGGGGTGTCGTGGTAGCCGCCGGCGACGTCCCAGTAGTAGGGCTCGACGCCGAGCTCGATGGCGCGCTGCCGCAGTGCGGCGAGATCGCTCACGTCGGACGCATGTCACTAGGAGCGAGCGAGCGAGCGCCAGCGAGCGAGCGGCCAACGACGGCCTGCGTGGCCGGGGAACGCAATGTCGATCACGTCGACCTCGGGCGCCGGCGAGCGCAGGACGAGCATCGAGCGGGCGACGAGGGCGAGGATCGATCCGGCCGCGACCGCGTTGCCCGCTTCGTGGGTGAGGTCGGTGTCCAGCTCGACGACCCAGTCGCGCGCCCACCCGTCGTGGGGCACCGTCCAGGCGATGTCGGTCTCGCTGGCGTTGAAGATGACGAAGAAGCTGTCGCCGACGATCCGGCCACCATATGCATCCTTGGTGGGGATGGCGTCGCCGTTGAGGAACACGCCGACGGCGCGGGCGTAGCCGGCTTCCCAGTCCTCGTCGCTCATCGTCTCGCCGTCGGGACGGAACCAGGCGAGGTCGTCGATGTCGCGGATGCGCTGGCCCTGGAACCACCGGCGACGGCGGAACACCGGGTGGGTGCGGCGCAGCGTGGCGACGTGCTCGCACCACGCCCGGAAGTCCGTGTCGACATCGCCCCAGTCGAGCCACGACAGCTCGGTGTCCTGGCAGTAGGCGTTGTTGTTGCCACCCTGGGTGCGCCCGAGCTCGTCGCCACCGAGGATCATCGGCACGCCCTGGGACAGCAGCAGCGTGGTGACCAGGTTGCGACGCTGGCGGGAGCGCAGGTCGAGGACCTCATCGTCGTCCGTGTCGCCCTCGACCCCGCAGTTCCACGAGCGGTTGTGCGACTCGCCGTCGCGGTTGTCCTCGCCGTTGGCCTCGTTGTGCTTCTCGTTGTAGGAGACGAGGTCGCGCAGGGTGAAGCCGTCGTGGGCGGTGACGAAGTTGATCGACGCCGTCGGCCGGCGGGTGTCGGCCTCGTACAGGTCGGAGCTGCCCGTGAAGCGGTAGCCGAACTCGGCGAGCGTCGCCGGCTCGCCTCGCCAGAAGTCGCGGATCGTGTCGCGGTAGCGGCCGTTCCACTCCGACCACAGCGGCGGGAAGTTGCCGACCTGGTAGCCGCCCTCGCCGATGTCCCACGGCTCGGCGATCAGCTTCACCTGGGAGACGACGGGGTCCTGCTGGACGAGATCGAAGAACGCCGACAACCGGTCCACGGCGAGCAGCTCGCGGGCCAGCGTCGATGCGAGGTCGAAGCGGAAGCCGTCGACGTGCATCTCGGTGACCCAGTAGCGCAGGCTGTCCATGATCAGCTGCAGCACGTGCGGGTGGCGCATGTTCAGGCTGTTGCCGGTGCCCGTGAAGTCGAGGTAGTAGCGCGGGTCCTCGTCGGTGACCCGGTAGTAGGCGAGGTTGTCGATGCCGCGCATCGACAGCATCGGGCCCATGTGGTTGCCCTCGGCGGTGTGGTTGTAGACGACGTCGAGGATGACCTCGATGCCAACGGCGTGCAGCGCCTTGACCATCGTCTTGAACTCCTGCACCTGACTCTGCGGTTGGGCCCCGACGACGGTGGGGAGCTGGCCGGGTGAGGTGCCGTGGCCGGCCACGGTGTAGCCGTTGTGCGGGGCGAGGAAGGCGATCGAGTTGTAGCCCCAGTAGTTGCGCAGGCCGCGCTCGACGAGGTGGTGGTCGTGGACGAACTGGTGCACCGGCATCAGCTCGATCGCCGTGATGCCGAGCGACGAGAGGTGGTCGATGACGGCTGGGTGGGCGATCGCCGAGTACGTGCCGCGCATCTCGTCGGGCACGGCCGGGTGACGGGCGGTCAGTCCCTTGACGTGGGCTTCGTAGATGATCGTGTCGTGCATCCCGTGGTCGGGTGGGCGATCGTTGCCCCAGTCGAAGAACGGGTCGCTGACGACGGCGCGGGGCACGTGCGGCCCGCTGTCGGCCGTGTTCGGCTCGTCGGGATCGTCGAAGTCGTAGCCGAAGCAGGCGGGATCCCAGTCGACGTCGCCGTCGATGGCCTTGGCGTAGGGATCGAGGAGCAGCTTCGCCGGGTTGCACCACAGGCCCTTGGCCGGCGCCCACGGACCGTGGACGCGGTAGCCGTAGCGCTGGCCCGGGCGGACGTCGGGGAGGTAGGCGTGCCAGCAGTGGCCGTCGACCTCCGTGAGGGCGACGCGCATCTCGGTGTCGTCGCCGTTGGGGCCGAGCAGGCACAGCTCGACGCCCTCGGCGACGCTGGAGAACAGGGAGAAGTTGGTGCCCGAGCCGTCGTAGGTGGCGCCGAGCGGGTATGGCCGGCCGACCCACTGGCGCGGGGGAGGGGGCTTCTGGGCACGACGGGCCATCGGGGCATGGTAGGAGGTGGAGGATGATCCTTGACGGGGTACGTGTGATCGAGCTGGCGGCGTGGGTCGCCGGGCCGGCAGCGGCCGGCGTGCTGGCCGACTGGGGCGCCGACGTGATCAAGGTCGAGCCGCCGCGTGGTGACCCGCAGCGGGCGATCTTCGGCGCCGTCGGTGCCGCCGAGCAGGCGGCCGTGCCGCCGTTCGAGCTGGACAACCGCGGCAAGCGCAGCGTCGTGCTCGACCTGCGCAGCCGAGGACGGACGGGCGGCGATGGACGGCCTGCTCGCCGACGCCGACGTGTTCGTGACGAACACGCGCGTCGCCGCACTGGAGCGGCTGGGGCTCGATCCGCCGGCGGTGCGCGCCCGGTTCCCGTCGATGATCTACGGGATCATCACCGGGTACGGGTTGCAGGGTCCCGACGCCCACCGTCCCGGCTACGACGTCGGCGCGTTCTGGGCTCGGTCGACGCTGGCCTCGTCCGTCGTGCCACGCGGTGCGCTGCCGCCGCCGATCCGCGGCGGGTTCGGCGACCACGTGACCGGGATGACGCTCGCCGGCGGCATCTGCGCCGCGCTGTTCGACCGCCAGCGCACCGGGCGTGGCCATCTCGTGTCGACGAGCCTGTTGCGCACCGGGCTGTACTGCGCCGGCTGGGACCTGGGGGTGTTGCTGCGCTTCGGCAAGCTGGAGAGCACCCGCGCCCGCCACGAGGCGCGCACACCGCTGATCAACTGCTACGCCGCCGCCGACGGGGCGGGGTTCTGGCTGCTCGGCCTGGAGTCGGACCGGCACTGGCCGGCGCTGGTCGCCGCGCTCGACCGTCCCGACCTGGCCGCCGACGAGCGCTTCGCCTCGGCGTCGGCGCGCCTCGAGCACTGCGCCGCCCTCGTCGCCGAGCTCGACGTCGCCTTCGCCTCGCGTGACATGTCGGCGTGGGCCGAGCGCTTCGACCGCCACGACGTGTGGTGGGCGCCGATCAACAACCCGCGCACCGTCCTCCACGACCCGCAGGTCGAGGCATCAGGTGCGTTCGTGGAGATGTCCGGCGACGACGGCGAGACCTGGCGAGCGATCGCCAGCCCCATCGACTTCGACGACGCGATCCAGCACCCCGGCCCGGTCCCCAAACTGGGCGAGCACAACGCCGAGGTCCTGGACCATCCGAGTGCTTGAGCGCCGGTCGAGTACGTGGTGCGGGCACGCCCGCGCCACGTCCTCGGAACGCAGCACGACTCGGACTGGCTCAGGCGGTGTCGACGGGGTTCAGGCCGAGCTCGGCCATCGACTCCTCGCGCATCTTGAACTTCTGGACCTTGCCGGTGATGGTCATCGGGAACTCGTCGACGAACTGGACGTACCGCGGGATCTTGAAGTGGGCGATCTTGCCCTTGCAGAACTCGCGCAGCTCCTCCGGTTCGACGTCGGCGCCCGCGCGGACGCGCACCCAGGCCATCAGCTCCTCGCCGTAGCGGTCGTCGGGCACGCCGATCACCTGGACGTCCTCGACGTCGGGGTGCGAGTGGAGGAACTCCTCGACCTCACGCGGGTAGACGTTCTCGCCGCCGCGGATGACCATGTCCTTGATCCGCCCGACGATGTTGACGTAGCCGTCCTCGGTCATCACGGCGAGATCGCCGCTGTGCATCCATCCCTCGTCGTCGATCGCCTCGGCCGTGCGCTCGGGCTCGCCCCAGTAGCCCTGCATCACCGAGTACCCCCGCGTGCAGAACTCGCCGGTCTCGCCGCGCTCGAGCGTCGCTCCCGTCGCGGGGTCGGCGACGCGGATCTCGACGTGCGGGTGTGCCCGCCCGACCGTCGCCGTGCGGTGGTGCAGCGAGTCGTCGGGCAACGTCTGCGTCGACACCGGCGACGTCTCGGTCATCCCGTAGCAGATCGTCACCTCGGTCATGTGCATGCGGTCGACGCACGCCTTCATCACCTCGACCGGGCACGGCGAGCCGGCCATCACGCCGGTGCGCAGGCTGGACAGGTCGTAGTCGTCGAAGTTCGGGTGGGCGAGCTCGGCGATGAACATCGTCGGCACGCCGTACAGCGCCGTGCAGCGCTCGGCGGCGATCGTCTCCAGCACGTGCGTCGGCTCGAAGGCGTCGGCGGGGATGACCATCGTCGCCCCGTGCGACGTCGAGCCGAGGTTGCCCATCACCATGCCGAAGCAGTGGTAGAAGGGCACCGGGATGCACAACCGGTCGCCCGGCTCGAACCCCTGCAGGCGAGCGACGAAGTAGCCGTTGTTGAGGATGTTGCGGTGGGTGAGTGTGGCGCCCTTGGGGAACCCCGTCGTGCCCGACGTGTACTGGATGTTGATCGGGTCGTCGGGCCGCAGCCGTGACCGCCGCTCGGCGAGCTCGTCGGCGCTCGCCGCGCCGGTGCCGGCGACGAGCTCGTCCCAGTCGTCCTCCCAGAAGAACATCGACCGCTCGAGGCCCGGCAGGTCCGGGGCGACCTGCTCGACCATGTCCATGTAGTCGGACGTCTTGAACGACGGCGCGGCGAACAGCATCCGGCAGCCGGACTGGGCGAGGGCGAACGACAGCTCGTGCGTGCGGTACGCCGGGTTGATGTTGACCAGCACGACGCCGATCTCGGCGGTGGCGAACTGCAACAGCGTCCACTCGGCGTAGTTCGGGCTCCACAGCCCGACGCGGTCACCGACCTCGAGGCCCAGGCCGATCAGGCCGCGAGCGCAGCGCTCGACGCGCTCGGCGAAGTCGTCGTACGTCCAGCGGATGCCCTGATGGCGCGCCACGAGCGCCTCGCGGTGGCCGTGGGCGGCGACCGTGCGGGCGAGGTTGGCGCCGATCGTCTCGTCGAGCAGCGGGACGTCGGTCGGTCCGGCATCGAGCGCGAGCGTCATTGATCCATTCTGTCCCTCACGTGAGGGTCGGCAGATCACGAGCGTCGGCGTCGACCCGGAACGTGCGCCACGTCGAGACCGGCGAGTCAGGAGTGGTGGAGTCCTCGACGATGCGGTAGTCGGCGATCCACGCCTCGGCGGTCACGGTGTGGCGGATGTACCCGCGGTGCGCGAGCTCGGCGTCGACGACGCTCGGGAACCCGCGCAGGATCGGCTCCAGGCCGAGCGGCACCTTGTTGCTCGAGGAGATCGACGTCGTCACGAACTCCGCGCCGAGCCCGGGGATGCTGGCCACGCCGGCGAGGTGGATGTCACCGGTCAGCACGACCAGCCGCTGGACGCCGGCCGCGGCGGCGAGCAGTCGGTCACGCGCCGGCGCATATCCGTCCCACTGGTCGTGGTTGAGGATCGCCCCGTTGGGGAGGCGCAGGTCCGTGAGCACGGTCTGCTGGCCGATCACGGTCCACGTCGCCGACGACGCGGCGAGGGTGTCGGCCACCCACTGCTCCTGGGCGTCGCCGAGCATCGTCCTGGCGGGGTCGAGCGCCTCGGCACACGGCGGGTCGGTCGACAGGGTGGCGTCACCGCAGGCCTGGTCGCTGCGGAACTGCCGGCCGTCGAGCAGGATGAGATCGACGAGGCCACCGAGCGGCAACGACCGCGAGATGCCGTAGGTGTCGGCGTCGTTCGGCGGCGGCAGCCGCACCGGCATGTGCTCCCACCACGCTCGATAGGCGGCGGCGCGGCGGGCGGCGAACGTCGCCTGCTCGGCGGGGTCCTGGGGGACCAGGCCGGCGTAGTTGTTCTCCACCTCGTGGTCGTCCCAGATCGGCGCCCACGCGCAGGCAGCCCGAGACGCCTGCAGCTGGGGGTCGGACAGGTACAGCGCGTAGCGCCCCCGGTAGCCGTCGAGATCGGTCGGCTCCGGACCGTCGTGGGCCCTGACCCGCCCGTCGGCGACCGGGGCGGCGGCGCCTTCGTAGATGAAGTCACCGAGGAACACGACGAGGTCGGGCGACCACTCGGCGATGTCACGGTGGGCGGCGTAGTAGCCGTCCGCCCAGTTCTGGCACGACGCCGCGGCCAGGCGCAGCGTCGACGCCGGTGCCGACGGGTGCGGCGCGGCCGGCCGGGCTGGTGAACCCGCCGGCGCGGAAGCGATACCACGACGGCCCGGCCAGCTCGGCGACGACGTGCACGCTGTGGGCGTCGGCAGCGCGAGCGGTGACGGTGCCGGTGGCCGTGACGGTGGCGAAGTCGGCGTCGTCGGCGAGCTCCCACGCCACCTCGACCTCGTCGTCGAGGTCGCCGGCGAGCCGGGTCCACAGCACCGCCGACTGCTCGTCGGGGTCACCGGCGCAGACACCGAGGGTGAACGGATCGGCCGCGAGCGGCGTGACCGTCGTGGTCGTCGTCGTCGCCGGAGTCTGCGCCGTCGTCGCCGAACTCGTCGTCGAGCTCGGGCTCGAAGTCGTCGACGACGACGCGGACGGTTGCGTCGACGGCGAGTCCGACGAGCACGCACCGGCGACGACCGTCGCGCCGAGGGCGAGGAACGTCCGCCTGGAGATGTCAGCCACGGGCGGGGTCACCGGCAGCGAGCACGTCGCATGCCCACGGCGCCCGCTTCCAATCCGGCACGGGCGCCGAGCCGTCCGCGGCGGGCACGAACACCGATTGCTCCTGGACGTCCATGCGATGGATGTACCGCGGGCAGTTCGGGAACACCTCGTCGACGGCGACCCGCACGACGAACTGGGCGCCTGGATAGCTCGCCACGAGGTCGGGTTCGTCGGTGACCGTGGCCCGACCGGACACGCGCACTCGTCCCGGATCGGCGAAGTCGATGAACAGCATCCCCACGGCCGGGTTCTCGATCAGGTTCCCCATCGACAGGTACATGCCGTTGCCGTCGTAGTTGGGGAAGCACAGCTCCATCGGCGCCAGCACACGCACGAACCCCGGCGCCCCACCCTTGTACGAGCACTGCGGGCGGCCCGCACCGTCGGCCGTGGCGAGGAAGAACATCGAGCGCGACTCGATGAACGGGCGGACCTCCTCGAGTGTCCACCTCGCACGGAACTTGTCGTGAAGGCGGTCCGCCAGTCGCCGCGTGTCGAAGCGGTCCTGCAACGCCCGTGCCGCCTCGCTGTAGCTGTCTCCCATGCCCACATCATCCCTCCCGGGCGCGCCCGTTACCATCCGCTGGCGAATGAGTGAGATCGAGCGCGTCGGGGTCGTCGGCAGCGGCCTGATGGGTGCGGGGATCGCCGAGGTCTGCGCCCGGGCCGGCCTCGACGTCGTCGTCAGCGAGGTCGACGCCGGTGCCGCCGAGGCCGGCCTGCAGCGACTGACCGCCTCGCTCGACCGCGGCGTCCGTTCCGGCAAGCTGACCGAGGACGATCGCGACGCTGCGCTCGGCCGCGTGCACTACACCACCGAGCTCGCCGAGATGGTCGACCGCCAACTCGTCGTCGAGGCGGTGGTCGAGTCCGAGGAGGCCAAGGTCGACGTGTTCCGCACGCTCGACGACGTGGTCGCCGACCCTGACGCCATCCTCGCCAGCAACACCAGCTCGATCCCCATCATGAAGCTCGGCATCGCCACCAAGCGGCCCGAGCAGGTCATCGGCATCCACTTCTTCAACCCCGTGCCGGTGCTGCGCCTCGTCGAGCTGGTCACCAGCCTGATGACGTCCCCGGCAACGATCAGCGCCGCATCCGACTTCGCCACCGACGTGCTCGGCAAGAAGGTGATCCGCAGCCAGGACCGCGCCGGGTTCGTCGTCAACGCCTTGCTCATCCCCTACCTGCTGTCGGCGATCCGCATGATGGAGTCCGGGTTCGCCACGGCGGAGGACATCGACACGGGCATGGTCGAGGGCTGCAACCACCCGATGGGCCCGCTGCACCTCACCGACCTGATCGGGCTGGACACCACGCTCGCCGTCGCCCAGAGCCTCTACGAGGAGTTCAAGGAGCCGCTGTACGCGCCGCCACCGATGCTGTCACGGATGGTCGAGGCCGGACTGCTCGGGCGCAAGAGCGGCCGCGGCTTCTACGACTACGCGAGGGCATGACGGCGGCGATGGAACAGGGGCGCGTGCTCGTGGCCAAGGTCGGCCTCGATGGCCACGACCGCGGCGTCAAGGTGGTCGCCAGGACCCTGCGTGATGCCGGGTTCGAGGTGATCTACACGGGCCTGTTCCAGACGCCCGAGACCGTCGCCGCCGCGGCGGTCGACGAGGACGTCGACGCCATCGGCCTGTCGATGCTGTCCGGCGCGCACATGACGCTGGCCCCGCTCGTCGTCGAGAAGGTGCGCGAGCGGGGCGCCGACATCCCCGTCGTCGTCGGCGGGATCGTCCCCGATGTCGACGTCGCCAAGTTGCTCGAAGCCGGGGTCGCCGGCGTGCTCACTCCTGGCGCCACCGGCGAGCAGGTCGTGGCCGTGATGCGCGACGTCATCGCGTCGCGCGCCTGACGTGGCGACCGCGGATCGCGTCGAGCGCCTCACCAACCTGCTCGCGCTGCTCCTCGAGACGACGAAGCCGCTGACTCTCGTCGAGATCGCCGGCGAGCTCGAGGGTCAGTACCCCGAGAAGGACACGACGCGGCGCGCCGCCTTCGAGCGGGACAAGTCGGCGTTGCGCGAGATCGGCGTGCCGATCGAATCCGTCGTGCTCGCCGGTGACCAGGCGGGGATGACCGCGTACTGGATCGACCGCCATCGCTACGAGCTCGGCGATCTCGACCTCGACCCCGACGAGATGCGCGCCCTGCAGGTCGCCGTGGCCGCGGTGCGCCCGGCGCGAGGGCGCGAGGCGCTCTGGAAGCTCGGCCTCGATGCCGACGAGCGTGACGTCGCGGTCAGCGCGATGGTCCCCGAGCTCGCCGGGTTGCCCGTGCTGCGCGAGGCATCGGCGGGCCGGGCGACCGTCGAGTTCGACTACCGCGGGACACCCCGCCGGCTCGACCCGTACGGCCTGCTCCTGCGCGGTGGGTTCTGGTACGTCGTCGGCCACGACCACACCCACGACGAGCTGCGGACGTACCGCGTCGACCGGATCGCCGGAGACGTCAGCGCGGGCGCATCCGGGGCGTTCGACCGGCCGAAGGGATTCGACCTTCGTGCGGCGTTCCCCGTCGACCCGAAGCTGCTCGGGGCCGACGGCGGCGAGGACGCCGTGGCCGTCGTTCGCGTCGACGGCGCTCGCGCCGCTGGCGTCGAGCGCGAGCTCGGTCCGGACCGCGTGACCCGGCGCCTCGACGACGGATCGGTCGAGGTGGCGGTGCCGTGCGCCAACCTGCCGGCGTTCCGGTCCTGGGTCCTCGGTCTGCTCGACCACGCCGAGGTCGTTTCACCGCCCGAGGTTCGCCAGGCGATCGTCTCGTGGCTGCAGCAGTTGGCGGGCACGGCGTGACCAAGGCTCGGCGAACGGCAGAGGATCGCCTCGGGCGCCTGCTCGTGATGCTGCCGTGGCTGATGGAGCGCGGCGAGGCGCCGCTCGCCGATGTCGCCGAACGCTTCGGGCTGACGCCGGCCGAGGTCGCCGCCGACCTCGAGCTCGCCGCGATGTGCGGGCTGCCGCCGTTCGTCGACGAGATGATCGACGTGTTCATCGACGACGACACCGTCTATGTCGGTGTGCCCCGCCTGTTCACCCGACCCCTGCGGCTCAGCGCCCCGGAGGGCTTCGCCCTCGTCGCCGCCGGGCGAGCGGCGATGCAGCTCCCTGGCGCCGATCCGTCCGGTCCGCTGGGCCGAGGGTTGGACAAGCTGGCTGCGGCGCTCGGCGACGACGATGTCGTCGTCGATCTGCCGATCCCGCCGGCCGTCGCGGAGCGCATCTCGGTCATCGCCGACGCCGTGGCCGGCGTGGAGGTGTTGCGCGTCGAGTACTGGACACCGTCGCGTGACGAGGTCAGCGAGCGAACGATCACGCCGCGCCGTGTGTTCAACGACCGGGGTGAGTGGTACGTCGTCGCCGACGACGGACGATCCGGCGAGCGGCGCACGTTTCGCATCGATCGCTTCGAGTCGGTGGTCCCGACCGGTGAAGGCGGTGAGCCCGCCGAGCCGGGGGAGGTCGCCGGCGGCGCGCCGGAGTGGTTCGCCGAGGGCGGCCTGCCCCAGGTGACACTGCGGCTGGCACCGGCGGCGACGTGGGTGGTCGAGCGCTATCCCGTCGACGAGGTCGTCCCGGACGGCGACGGCATCGTGGCTCGATTCGCCGTCGCCAGCGAACGGTGGCTGGAGCGGCTGCTGCTGCGGCTCGGCGCGGACGCCGAGGTGGTCGAGCCGCCGCAATGGCGCTCGCTCGCCGGCGAGGTCGCCACCCGGGTGCTGCGGCGCTACGAGTAGAGCGCGGTCGAGGTCGGTCTCGTCGACGACGCCGTGGGCGGCGAGCAGGTGGGGCAGGATGGCCGCCGTGGCGGTGGCGTCGGCCAAGGCGTCATGGGGCCGGTCGAGGGCGATCTCGTAGCGGGTGCAGAGGTCGGCCAGCCCATGGAACAGCTGGCGGTCCGGGTCGAGACGGCGGGAGAGCTGCAGCGTGCACAGCCGGCGATCGAGTGTGAGCGGCACACCGGACCGGCGCGCGGCGCGCTCGATGAACGCGGCGTCGAAGTCGGCGTTGTGGGCGGTGAAGACGGCGCCGTCGAGACGGCGCCGCAGCTGCTCGAGGGCGTCTGCGCTGCGTGGCGCACCGCGCAGCCGCCGGCGGCTGAGGCCGTGCACCTTGCGTGGGCCGACGCGGCTCCACGGCCACGGCAGCCGCACGAGGCTCTCCCAGCGCTCGCCGACCGTGCCGTCCGGCTCGACCGTCACCACGCCGATCTGCAGGATGCGATGCCGCCGCGTCGACAGCCCCGACGTCTCCACGTCGACCACGGCGAACCTGGGCAACCCCACGACGTCCACGCTACGCAAGGGGTGTCGCGACGAGACCTGGCCCAGTCCTGTCGAGTACGTGCGGCCGGTCGAGTGCGTGGTGCCGGCCAGGCCCACATCACGTACTCGGCTGGCCGCAAACACTCGACTGGTCAGAGCAGTTCCGCCGCGAGGCTGGCGACGTCGCTGCGCTCGCAGGCGGTGAGGGTGACGTGGCCGAAGCAGGGTTGGCCGCTGAACGCCTGGGTGAGCACGGCGAGGGCGTTGTTCGACTCGCCGAGGTAGGGAGCATCGATCTGGCTGGTGTCGCCGGTGAACACGACCTTGGTGCCCTGGCCGACACGCGTGAGGATCGTCCGCAGCGTCGTCGGCTCGAGGTTCTGGGCCTCGTCGATGACGACCATCTGGCGCTGCAGCGACCGGCCGCGAAGGAACGTCACCGATTCGAGCGAGAGCTGCCCGCGGGCGGTCAGCTCATCGATGAGGTGCCTGGCGTCGGCGTTCGACCCGTGGTCGGCGAGGGCGACGATGGCGTCGTGGATGGCGGCCATCCACGGGTCCAGCTTCTCGTCGAGTCCGCCGGGGAGGAACCCGACGTCGGCGCGGCCGACCGGCACGAGCGGGCGGTAGATCGCCAGACGCTCGTAGCGGCTGTGCTCGACCACCTGCTCCAACCCCGCCGCAACGGCCAGCAGCGTCTTGCCCGTTCCCGCACGGCCGTCGAGGGCGACCACCGAGATCGCCGGGTCGAGCAGCAGCTCCAGGGCGAAGCGCTGCTCCTTGGAGCGGGAGCGCAGTCCCCACGCCTCGGGCGCGCTGTGGGCGAGCAGCCGGAGCTCGGCGCCGATGCGTCGCGTCAGCGCCGACTGCGATCCCGACCGCAACACGGCGAACTCGTTCTCGCCGACCGCCGCTGCGTCGACGACCGCCTCGATGTCGGCAGCGCCGCTCGCGTAGACGCGGTCGATGACCTCGTGATCGGTCTCGATCGTCGACCACCCGGCGAGCTGGGTGGACGCCGGTCGACGCGTCGGGAGGTGCTCGGCAGCGGCGAGGCCGAGGTGGGCGGCCTTGATCCGCAGGGCAGCATCGTTGGACAGCATCGTGGTGGGCCCGCGCCCGACCTGCCCGAGAGCGGCGCCGATGATGCGGTTGTCGGGGCTGTTTGGGTCCAGCCCGTGCTCGACGAGGAGGTGCTTGCGGATGCCGTTGAGCTCGATCTGCAGGCTGCCGTCGCCGATCGGCACCGGCTCGGCCAGCGAGCCGCCATGGTGGACGCGCAGCTCCTCGATCGAGCGCAGCGCGGCGCGGGCGGCGCGGCCGACGTCGTCGGGACGCGTCTTCAGGCCGTCGAGCTCTTCGACGACGATCAGGGGGATCACGACGTCGACGCCGTCGAACGAGGTCACGCAAGACGGGTCGGCGATCAGGACGGACGTGTCGAGCACGACCCTCGTTCGCAACGCCCGCTCGTCGCCCTCGATCGCCACCGTCGATGCCGCAACCTCCGGGAGCAGATCGGTCACCGACTCTCCTTGGGGTTCTGGGATGCTGCGGGCGAGGTAGCCAACGGCGTCCTGTTGTATCGCAGGCGGACGTCCGGATGGTGGATGCGCCGATGCGAGCGAGCGAGCGCCAGCGAGCAAGCGGTTCGCGAACCGCCTGCGTCGCCGGGGCACGCTCGCTCGCATCGGCGGATAGAGTGTCGCAGCGGCCTACGGTGAGCGTCGTGGCCGGTTGCGTCTTCTGCGCCATCGTCGCCGGGGACGCTGACGCCGAGGTCGTCCACCGCGACGACATCGCCGTGACCTTCCTCGATCGCACACCGCTGTTCCCCGGGCACCTGCTCGTGGTCCCGACGAAGCACGTCGTCACGTTGCCGGAGCTCGCCGACGTCGGGCCGTTCTTCGAGCGCGTCCAGCGAATGGCTGCCGCGGTGCCGATCGCCCTCGGCGCCCAGGGCACGTTCGTGGCCAACAACAACGTCGTCAGCCAGAGCGTCGCCCACCTGCACGTGCACGTCGTGCCGCGCACCAAGGGCGATGGGTTGCGCGGGTTCTTCTGGCCGCGGTCGCGGTACGCCGCGGGGGAGGCGTCGGCTGTCGCGGCACGCCTTCGCCAGACGCTCGATGCGATGACGTGACGCTCAGTTGCACATGCAACTTCATCGATGCTTGCGCGATCAGCGTGTGACCGGTTCGATTTGCGCAGCCCTCACGAGGGTAGGGGGTTCGTCGCGACGACTCCCGACGACATATCACCGGGCACCGCTCGGTACGACCACCTGGAAGAGGATCAATGGCAACCAAGGCAGAGCTCATCGACGCAGTGGCGAACACGGCCGGTGTGTCGAAGGCTGACGCCGAGCGCACGCTCGGTGCCTTCTTCGATCACGTGACCGCTTTGGCCCAGCAGGGCGACAAGGTCACGTGGCCCGGCTTCGGCTCGTTCAGCACCACCCAGCGGGCCGCCCGGGAGGGCCGCAACCCGCAGACGGGTGAGCCGGTGAAGATCGCTGCCTCGACGGCGATGAAGTTCACGCCGAGCTCGACCCTCAAGGCGACGCTCAACCCGAGAAGGAAGTGACGATGGTACTGAAGAAGACGGCAGCCAGGAAGGCACCGGCGAAGAAGGCTCCGGCCAAGAAGGCGCCGGCCGAAGAAGGCCGCAGCGAAGAAGGCGCCGGCCAAGAAGACGGCAGCGAAGAAGGCTCCGGCCAAGAAGAAGGCGGCAGCGAAGAAGGCTCCGGCCAAGAAGACGGCAGCGAAGAAGGCTCCGGCGAGGAAGACGGCAGCGAAGAAGGCTCCGGCCAAGAAGACGACCGCCAAGAAGGCTCCGGCCAAGAAGGCTCCGGCCAGGAAGGCTCCGGCCAAGAAGGCTGCCGCCCGGAAGCGCTGAGCGCGATCGCTCCTCCGGACGCGACGAAGATGTCCGGGTGGACGAGCTCTGCGACGACCTGACCGCCGAGCACGACGACCTCGACCGCATCGTCGATGTCGCCTCGCTCGCTCGCCCGACGCCCGCTGCTGGCTGGACCGTCGGTGACCAGATCAGTCACCTGTGGTTCTTCGATCAGCGGGCGTTGCTGGCCCTGACGGACCCCGAGGCGTTCCGCCGCGATGCCGAGTCCATCCTCGCCGCCGTGTCCGGCGCTGGCGAGGATCCCTCGGTCGACCAGGGACGTGCGCTGCACCCGGATGAGCTGCTGGCGCGCTGGCGCGAGGACCGGGAGCGACTGGTCGATCACGCGCGCACCGTTGATCCGCGCGCTCGAGTCCCGTGGTACGGCCCGGCGATGAGCGCACGCTCGTTCATCACTGCCCGGCTCATGGAGACGTGGGCGCACGGACAAGACGTCGCCGACGCGCTGGGCGTCTCCCGAACGCCGACCGACCGCCTGCGCCATGTCGCCCACATCGGCGTGGGTGCCCGGCCGTTCAGCTACGTCGCCAACGGACGCGAGCCGAATCCGGCACCCGTGCGTGTCGAGCTGACGTCACCGACGGGCGACACGTGGACGTGGGGACCCGAGGATGCCACCGACCGGATCTCCGGTTCGGCACTCGGCTTCTGTCTCCTCGTGACGCAGCGCCGTCATCGCGACGACGTCGGGCTCGTCGCCGAAGGTGCGGCTGCCGACGAGTGGCTGGACATCGCCCAGTCCTTCGCCGGCCCACCAGGTGAGGGTCGCCTCCCCGGTCAGGTCGCCTGAACGATGACGACGCTCACGACGTCGCACTGGGTCCCCGACGGCAGTGGACTGCCGTTGCTGACCAGGTCGACCATCGGCAGCCGGCTGCGCGAGATCGCCGCCGAGGTGCCCGACAGGGTCGCCCTCGTCGAAGGGGTGGCGTCGCCGGATCGCCGGCGCTGGACCTTCGCCGAGCTGCTCGTCGACGCCGAGCGCTGCGCGTCGGTGCTGCTGGCGCACTTCGAGCCGGGCGAGCGGATCGGCGTGTGGGCGCACAACCTCCCCGAGTGGGTGCTGCTCGAGTACGGCGCGGCGCTCGCTGGTCTGACTCTCGTCACCGTCAACCCGAGCCTGCAGCCGGCCGAGGCGAGCTACGTCCTCGGCCAGTCGCGGGCGTCCGGCGTGGTCCTCGTGCCCGAGGTCCGTGGCAACCCGCTGGCGGCGCACGCCGAGGCGATCCGCGCCGATCTGCCGGAGCTGCGCCACGTGCTGCGTCTCGACCAGCTCGGCGAGCTGATGGCGGCGGCCGACACCGTCACGCTGCCGGAGGTCGGCCCGGACGACCCGGTGCAGATCCAGTACACGAGCGGCACGACGGGGTTCCCGAAGGGGGCGGTGCTGCGTCATGCCAGCGTGGTCAACAACGCCCGGCTGTGGGCCGATCGGGTGGCGATCCCCGACGGCGTGAGCTGGTTGTCGCCCATGCCGCTGTTCCACACCGGCGGGTGCGTGATGGGTGTGCTCGGCGCGCTCGACCGGCGGTCGGCGCTCGTGCTCATGCCGATGTTCGAGCCGGGCCTGTTCCTCGAGATGATCGAGCTCGAGCGGCCGTGGTTCGCCGCGGCCGTCCCGACGATGCTGATCGCCGCCATGGACCACCCGGATGCCTCGACCCGGGATCTGTCGTCGTGGCGGTCGACCGTCTCCGGCGGCGCCCAGGTGCCCGAGGCGCTCGTGCGGCGCATCGAAGGCGCACTCGGCGTCGACTTCACGATCGTCTACGGCCAGACCGAGTGCTCGCCGGTGATCACCAACACGTTCCCGACCGACAGCGCCGAGGACAAGGGCCTGACGGTCGGCCCGCCGTTGCCGCACACGGAGGTGCGCATCGTCGACCCGTTGACGCTGGAGACGGTGCCGTTGGGGACGTCGGGCGAGCTGTGGGCCCGCGGCTACTTCAGCATGCTCGGCTACTTCGACAAGCCCGAGGAGACGGCCGAGACCCTGCTTGCCGACGGGTGGGTGCGCACGGGCGACCTGGCGACGATGGACGAGCGCGGGTACTGCCGGATCGTCGGGCGGCTGAAGGACATGATCATCCGCGGCGGCGAGAACCTCTTCCCCGCCGAGATCGAGGACGTCCTCTACCGCCATCCGTCCGTCGCCGAGGTGGCGGTGGTCGGCCTGCCCGACGAGCGATGGGGCGAGGTCGTCGCCGCGTTCATCCGCCCGGCGATCCGGCCGCGCCTCCGACCGTCGCCGAGCTGCGCACGCACCTGCGCGCCCACCTGTCACCGCAGAAGACACCCGCGCAGTGGTACACCGTCGAGGGCTACCCGCTCACCGGCTCGGGCAAGATCCAGAAGTTCGCCATCCGCGAAGCCTGGGAGCGCGGCGACCACGCCGGCCACGAGCTCAGGCTGACCCGGTCGAGTACGTGGTGACGGCCAGGCCCGCATCACGCACTCGGACGGCACGACGTACTCGACTGGGTCAGAGGTCCGTGAGTTGGGCGAACAGCTCGGCGGCGGCCAGGCCGTAGGGGGCGCCGAGATCGGTGAGGCGGGTTCGGATGCGGGAGCGGAAGGCGTCGAGCTGCGGAGGCGTCGGCGGCGTGCATCGTCGACTCGAACTGGCTCTCGTGGGCCTCCAGCGCGGCGAGCTTGTGGTCGACGAACGCGCTGACGTCCTCGGCGTGGTTGGGCTGGTCGGCCTCGAACAGCAGCAGCGCAGCCGGGCGGTGCGGTGCGAGCGCGTGCTCCGGGATAGAAGTGTGGATCGCGGGCGGCGACGATGGCGTCGCACACGAGCCAGCCGGCGTGGCGGTGGTCCGGGTGCAGCCGGTAGCGCTTCCACGGGTCGTGGCCGAGGACGACCTCCGGCTGCAGCTCGCGGATGATCCTGGCGACCTCGCCGACCGTCTCGCGGTCGCTCGCCAGCTCGCCGTCGACGCGGCCGAGGAAGCGCACCTCGCCGGCCCGGCCGCCGGCGACGCGGCGAGCGGCCTCACGCTGCTCGAGCTGCCGCCTGGCGACCAGGGCGGGGAGGTCGGCGCCGGCGTCCCACGTGCCCTTCGATCCGTCGGTGCAGACGAGGTGGTGGACGACACAGCCCGCCGCCGCCCACTTGGCGAGGGTGCCGCCGGCGCCGAACTCGACGTCGTCGGGATGGGCGCCGACGGCGAGCGCCGACGCCGGGACGGGGCGGTCGACCGTGGTCGCCCCGTCCGCCGCCGTCACCGCCGGCTGGCCAGGATCGTTCGCAGCCACGCCGGCAGGATCGACCAGAGAGCGGGATGGGCCAGGTCGTCGGGGTTGTCCACGTCGATCGCCAGCCGGGGGTCGCCACGCACCTCGACGCGCAGACCCGTCGCCAGCGACGCGGTGAGGTGACGAGCGAACGAGCCTCGGCCGTAGGCGGCCGGGAGGTCGGCGTCGAGCGGCAGCGAGACGACGTTGGTGCCGTCGCGGCGGCGGTCGGGGACCAACGTCACCGTGCGGGCGACGGCCAGCGAACCGAGGTCGCTCGCCAGCGGCAGGTCGCTGTGGGCGATGACGAGGTGGTCGAAGCCCTTGCCGGCGATCGTCGCCCGCCCGGCGTCGACGGCGCCGTTGAGCCCGAGGCCCGGGCTCCACAGCACGTCGGCCCCGTGGTCATCGGCCCACGTGGCGACGGCGTCGTCGTCGCATGCGATGAATGCCGGCAGCGGCCGCGTTGCGGCGATGACCCGCTCGGCCAGCCAGCGGGCGAGCTCGGCGCGTTGGCCGGCATCGAGCACGTCGCCGAGCCGCGCCTTGGCCGACGTGAACCGCTTGACCGGGACGAGGACGGCGGCCTCCACGGCGACACACTAAGGCCCGTGATCACGGGCGCGCTCGGTCAGCCATGGCGCGCCGACGTCACGGCGTGGGGTGCGGTCGTCCCGCGGGACGGCTCGGCTGCCCTCGACTGGCACGTCGCCGCCGACGATCGCTGGCACAGCCCCGCCGACGAGGTCGCCGTGCGCCAGCACCAGCTGCGCGGGGCGCCGGTCTGCGAGACCCGGCTGCGCATCCCCGGCGGCGACGCCATCCACCGCGTCTGGACCGTCGCCGATGGCGGCGGGTGCACGCTCGTCGAGGTCACCAACGACTCGTCGCTGCCGATCGCCTGTGCCTTCACCCGCCGCGACGTGCTCACCAACCGGCCGCCGGCGCGACGTGCCGATCCAGGGGATCGACCTCCCGGCGGCGTCCACGATCGTGCTCCCGATCGCCCACCGCACGTCGGTGACGGTCGGTCTCGCCCACGACGGGCGCGGTGCCGGCCTGCTGCCGGCGGGGCTGCCGTCGGCTGACGCCACCGCACGTGGATGGGTCGCCCTCGCCGAGCGGGCCAGCCGGCTGGTGCTGCCCGACCGGCCTGACGTCGAGCGGGTCATCGCCGCGCGCTGCGAACTGTTGCTCGCCGGCCCGCCCGATGACCCGGTCGGGTACCTCCTGGGCGTCGGCGAGCTGGTGCGCATGGGTGAGCTCGCCGACCTCACATCACGTGTCCCCGACGTCGCCGCCGCCGTCGAAGAGATCGCCCGCTGCGACGGCTGGGACGTCGCTGCCGCCCTCGACGCCGCCGCGCTGATCCTCGCTCGCGCCGGGGAACACCGCGCCCTCCGAGATCTGGGCGGGATTCGTGCTCGGAATCCGGGACGAATCCGCGCCCAGAGACGAATCCCGCCCAGATGGGGGTGCGCGCGGTGGCCGCGGTCGAGCGGCGGTTGGCGCGGGGTTCCGTGCTGTTGCCGGAGGGGATGCCGGCGGGGTGGGTGGGGGTCGACTTCGAGGCCCACGGGCTGATGGCCGGGCCACGCTCGACGCTGTCGTTCGCCGTGCGCTGGCACGGCGAGCACCCCGCCGTCCTGTGGCAGGTCGACGGCGACCCCGTCGAGCTCAGCGCGCCGGCCGTCGATCCGACGTGGCGAACCGGCGAGCCCAGCGGTGAGGCGCTCTGGCGGCTCAGCCCGGCCGGTGCGTGAACGTCGGCGTCGGTAGCGCCAGCACCGGCGGGCCACGGCGCACGTGCTCCTCGACGTCCAGGCCGAGGCGGTGGGCGGCAGCGAGTGCGGTCCGTGGGCGGCGGCGGGGATCGATCTCCAGCAGCGGTAGGGCGATGTCCGACCCGAAGGCGTCGACGATCTCGTCCTCCCGTGGCGGCGAGCCGGCCATCGGTGCGCGCCCCGATGCGGCGAACATCAGCGTCAGCCCGAGCGAGTAGATGTCCGACGCCACCGTCGGCGCATGGCCGAGCCACACCTCCGGCGCGGCGTAGGGCGGCGTCATCATCGCCGCCGGCCCGCCGTCGGCGCGCAGCCATGCCGACCCGAGGTCGCCGAGCACCATCGATCCGTCGTCGTCGATGAACACGTTCTCCGGCTTGACGTCGCCGTGCAGGATGCTGTGCTGGTGCAGCGTCTCCAGCGCCATCGCCAGTTGCCGGCCGGCCGAGGCGACCTCGCCAGGTGACAGCGGGCCGCCACGCTGGACCCGGCGGTGCAGCGTGCCACGCTCGTACAGCTTGGTGACGAGGTACGGCTGGCCTCCCTCGGTGACGCCCGAGCTGAGCACCTCTGGAAGGTTGGGCCGGCCGGACACCAGCTCGGCGATCCGGGCCTCCCAGGCGAAGCGCTGGTGGTCGAAGCTGCGCCCGCCGATGTCGATGGTGAACACCTTGATGGCCACCGTGCGGCCGCTCGATGGGTCCCGCCCGCGATAGACCACCGACGTCGAGCCACTGCCGATGCGCGCCTCGACCTCGTAGCCGGGGATGTCGACGACGTCCTGCGGCGACGTCACGAGCGAGGACGCCGGCACCTCTCCCGTCCACGGTTCGCGGCGCCGGGGCAGCCCTCTCGTCGCCCGCAACCGGCGCACCGCACGGCGTGGGTGCAGCAGCGGAGCGGCGCGTCGACGCCACGTCATCGGCTGGCGCTCCAGCGCGGCGTCGGCCAGCGCCCATGCCAGCCCGGCGTGCTCGTCGGTGGTGCTCGGCGCATCGAAGCGGGCGCGGTCGACGAGGCCGGCGAGCTCGGACATCAACCTGGTGACCGCCGGGTTGACCCGCCCGGTCGTCGCCCGTGCGGTCTCGCTCGCCGTCAGATGCGGTCCGAGGGCGATGCCGCTGTCGAGCAGCGTCTCCACGACGGTGCGCCAGGCGAAGCGCACGGCGGCAGCGGAGTCGGCGATTCGCCGCCGGCGCGCCAGCGTGCGCCGGCGCATCCCGTCCGCCCACAGCCAGCAGGCGCCGAGGACGAGCGCCAGCGCGGCGAGCACCCAGAGCACCACCTGCAGCACCGACGGACCGGTGTCGACACCCGTCGGCTCGACCGTTGTCGGCGTGGCCTCCGCCCGAGTCGGCGGCTCGGCGGGCTGGGGCGGCGGCTGGCTGGCGAGCTCGGCCTGGCGCTGCTGCTCCTCGGGGGTCGGCACGGGATCGAGGGCCACCCAACCGACACCGGCGATCGGCGTGTCCACCCACGCCGCCACGTCGGCGGCCGAGTACTCCCGCCGTGCGTCCGCCTGCGGCGCCGGATAGCCGACGACGACCCGGACCGGCACGTCGGCGCAGCGGGCGAGCAGGGCGTACGCCGTGACGAGCACCTCGAGGTTGCCGCGAGCGAAGTCCTGGGACAGGAAGCGCTCGACGCTGCGCAGCGTCTGGCCGCCGGGCGCCTCCGGGTCGTAGATCTTGGTCAGCTTGAGCCAGGACTCGATCCTGGCGAGGCGCTCGAGCGGCTCGGTCGTGCCGGCGGCGAGCACGCCGGCGATGTCGTCGACGATGGCCGAGTCGGGGCAGCGGTACAGCTCCCCCGGCACACCGACCGGTGCGCTCGACGCGCCCGGCGGGGCCACTTCAGCCCGCGGCAGCGTGCGATAGCGCACGCTCGCTGCCGGGTCCGTGGCCACGAACAGGCCGGCGGACGACGAGAAGCGCACGCCGTCGGGATCGACCACGCCGACCGGGCTGCCGGCCGTCGGTGTGCCGCGCAAGCCGGTCGTCGCCGGACCCTGGGCGACCGTGACGACCGACGGTGCCGCCCCGTCGATGACATCGAGGTCGGTCGGTGTGACGACCTCCCCGGTGACGGCGAACTGCGCCTGCTGGCGCCATCCCTCCGGTTCGTAGTGGTCGAGCACGGCGAGGCGCAGGCGGCCGGGGCTCTCGCCGTCGACGTCGACGGCGACGTCGATGCCTTCCGCATCGGGCGGCGGGTCGCGCAGCAGGCGGGCAGCGGTCGCCAGCGGGCTCTCGTCCTCCACCGTCACGACGTCGGGATCGATGAAGGAGCGGACGTCGAACGGACCGGGGAGCGGGATCGCCAGCGCCGCCAGGCCGACGCCGACCGCCAGCACGCCGGTGATCGCCGGCCGCCACCATGGCAGCTGCCGGCGGATCGCCGTCGACGTGCCGACGAGTGGTTCCATGTCCGTGTAGTGCTCACGGGACACGATCACCAGCAGCACGCCGACGACGACCGCGAACAGGGCGGACACCCACCACGGGACGCCGACGGGTGCGGCGAAGAGCGCAGCCACGACCAACGCCGCCGCCGGCGCGGCGACCGAGACCAGCGTGCGCCCACGCCGCCCCGCCCAGGTGGCGATCGTTGCAGCCGGAACGACCACGACGTACGGGACGACGGCGAGATCGGAGAGGCCCGCCGCCGGCAGGTCGATCGACAGGAACGTGACCACGGCGGTCCCGAGTCGGGACACGATGCCGACATCCGCCGTCATGACGATGAGCCCGGCGAGGGCGATGAGCACGGCCAGCACGAGTCGCAGCGCGGCTCCGGCCACACGGCGCCCGGAGGAGCTGGCGTGCGACGGCCACGCCATCCCGAGGCCGGCCAGCAGCCCGGCGACCGCACCGCCGGCGATGCCCGTGGCGAGCGGCGAGCTGTCCATCGCCCGCCACAGTCCCAGCCCGGCCACGGCGGCCAGGAGGAGCGGCGCGGCGACCGAGTGCAGCGGCCGGTTCATCGCAGACCGGTCCAGTGGGCGACGAAGTCCGGGCCGTCGGCGCAGGCGATCGCCCGCATGCCCCGCGGCGCGACGAGCGGCGCGTGACGGTCGCCGACGACGGACACGAGGTAGGCGGGGGAGAAGCCGTGGGCCAGCTTGGTGATCGTCAGCAGGTCGGGGCCCGACGGCTCGCCCGTGACGAACACGAGGCTGCGGCCGCGCGACACCAGCACGTCGGCGAGACGCGACAGCGAGTCGACGTCGCCGAGCTCGACACCGGTGAGGCGATCGAGGTGGGGGATCGGCTGGCCGTCGATGTCGAGGTCGTCGGAACCGTCCGAGAAGAGCAGCTGGGTGGGGAAGTCCTCGGCCTCCGCGGCGTGCAGGATCGACGCGGCGATCTCCACGGCGTGCTCGAAGTCGTCGGCGCCGATCGTCGACGCCCGGTTGTCGAGGATGACGACGAGCTCGGGTCGCGTCGTGTCGACCATCTGCTTGACGAGCAGGTCGCCGGTGCGCGCCGTGCTGCGCCAGTGGATGCGGCGCATGTCGTCGCCCGGCACGTACTCGCGGAGCTGGTGGAACGAGGCCGAGCCCTCGGACCGCTCACGTGTCGGGCCCTCGAGGTCGCGGCGCCGGCCCGACGGCAGCATTCGCAACGGGTACCGGCGCGGTCGCACGCGCACGGTGCACGTGCCGCCGAAGCGGCGGTCGGCGGTGACGAGACCGAACAGGTCGAAGCGGCGCACGACGAGCGGACCCGACGTCATCATCCCGCGGCGCGACGTCGGCACGGCGTAGGAGAGCGAGTCGACCCCGTGCGGCGGGATCGGGCCGACCGTGGCGATCCGCGGCTCGCCGTTCACCGACTCGATGACGGTGAGCGGCCTGGGACGGCGCGTCGATGTCGACGAGAAGCGCAACCGGACCTCGGCCGGCCCGCCACGCTCGACCTCGCCGGGAACGGCCTCGCGGTCGACGGACACCTGCGGGACCTCGGCGACGATCGACGCCGCCAGCGCGACGAGAAGGACCAGCACGACCCCGACGGCGAGCACGGCGGGGAGCCCGAGCAGCACGCCGCCGACGATCAGCAGGATCCCCCCGCCGAGGATCCCCCAGCCCAAGTCGGTCAGGCGCACGCGGCCGCCAGCGCGTTCTGGGCGCGAATCTCGACGACAGTCGGCGAGGATCGCGCCCAGAACCTGGTTTGGCGAGAATCGCGCCCAGATGTGAGGCGGGTGCTCACGCCACGACACCTCCCGGCACGGTCTGGCGGCCGAGGAGGTCGACGATGACGCGGTCGGCGGTGATGCCGCGGAGTTGGGCGTCGGGGGCGACGATCAGGCGGTGGGCGAGCACGGGGACGGCGAGGCGCTTGATGTCGTCGGCGATGACGTACGCCCTGCCCTCGGCGGCAGCCAGCGTCTGGGCGGCGCGCAGCAGGCCGATCGACCCGCGCGGGCTGGCCCCGAGGCGGACGTCGGCGGTGTGGCGGGTGGCGTGGACGAGACCGACGACGTACTGGACGACCTGCGGGTCGGTGCGCACGTTGGCGCTGGTCGCGATCATCCGCTCGATCTCCTCGAGCTCGAGCACCGGCTCCAGCGGCCCGGGGACGCCACCGTGGCGAGCGGTCACGATGCCTGCCTCCGCCGCGGCGTCGGGATAGCCCATCGCCATCTTCATCAAGAAGCGGTCGAGCTGCGCCTCGGGGAGGGCGTAGGTGCCGGCGTCCATCTCGATCGGGTTCTGCGTGGCCACGACGACGAACGGGCGGGGAACGGAGTGAGGTACACCGTCGACAGTGACCCGCCGCTCCTCCATCACCTCGAGCATGGCCGACTGCGTCTTCGGTGACGCTCGGTTGATCTCGTCGCCGATGACGATGTTGGCGAAGACCGGGCCGGGGTGGAACTCGAACTGGCGCGACGCCTGGTTGTAGATGGAGATGCCGGTGATGTCCGACGGCAGCAGGTCCGGCGTGAACTGCACGCGGCTCCACGTGCCCGACACCGACTCGGCGAGGGCTCGCGCCATGCTCGTCTTGCCGACGCCGGGGACGTCCTCGAGCAGGAGGTGGCCCTCGGAGACGAGGGCGATCAGGGCGTAACCGATCTGGTCGTCCTTGCCCTGGATGCGCCGGCCGACGTTGGTGGCCAGGCGGGCGAACATCTCGGCGAACCAGGTGATCTCGGCGTCCGACAGCGTCGTCGAACCGGCGCTCGCCGTCGGCCTGGACACCGGCGCGGCGGTCGCCCCGGAGATGACGCGCGGCGCAGAGGGAGGTGGGTGGTCGGACACGTTGCCTCGATTGCTAGCCGGGGACCGTCGTGGTCGTCGTCGTGGTCGTCGTCGGTGGTGTGGTCGTCGTGGGCGCAGCCGTGGTCGGTGGTGCGGTGGTCGGTGGTGCGGTGGTCGTCGGCGGTCGTCGGATGGTCGTCGCGGTGGTCGTCGTCGGTGGTCCGGTCGTCGTGGGCGCAGCCGTCGTCGGTGGTGCGGTGGTCGGCGGTGCCGTTGTCGTCGGCGGCCCGCTGGTGGTCGGCGCGGTCGGGGTCGGGGCGACGTCGACCCCGGTCGAGCTGCGGTCCTCTGCCGGTGTGCCGTCGCGCGCCACGAAGCTGACGACGACGGAGATGTCGCAGCTGCCGGCCTGCCCTGCGGCCACGGTCACCGACGACCCGTCCGGTCCTGTCTCGGGTCCCCCAGGCGAGCACGCACCCGTCGCCCTCCAGCTGGCGTTGCCCACCGACCAGCCGGCGCCGTACGAGAAGGCCACGGATGCCGTGAAGATTTGACCGGCGACTGGCGCGCCACTGATCGAGATGTCGCTGACGACGGGCTCGGCGCCGATCTCCGGCTGCACGGTACGGCCGGTCGAGGCGCTGAGGTTGCAGACGGAGAACGTGACCGACAGCTCGCCGGGCGCGACGTCGATGCTCTCCGAACCGGCGCTTCCCGGTGCCACGGTGACGGAGCGCGATCCGTCGCCGGCACCCGACCACGTCAGGATGCCGATCGTCGCCCCGCCGACCACGACGCCGCCGTTGCCGATGCACTGATCGGTGGTGCCGTCGAATCCGACCTGCACGGTCGTCGACGAGCCGGTCATCGGCCCACCGCCGTCGGCGAAGGCGAGGATGACGCCGCCACCGCCGGCGGGCGGCGGCGGAACGGTCGTCTGCGGGGGCGGTGGCCTGGTCGGTGTGGGGCCCGGCGGGTTGGGCGGATCGAGTGGCTCGGTGATCGGCGGGATGGGTGGGAGCGTCGCCGGCAGTGTGGCCGGCAGCGTCGTCGGCTGGGCGACCGTCGTCGCCACCACGGAGGTGGCAGGCACGGTGATCGGCGCCGGCGCCGGAGCGATCGTCGAGGACGGCGACGGCGTCGTCTCCGGCGGCTCGTCCGTCGACGGTGGCGACGGCGGGGCCGTCGTCGTGGTCGAGGTCGTCGGCACGACGGGAGGCAGCGTGATGCCCGGTGGCGGCACGGTGGTCGTCGCGTCGTCGTCGCTGCGTGGCGCGGTCGTCGTCGTGATCTCGTCGAGGAAGTCGACGGCCGCCTCCGGAGAGCAGTCGCCAGCGCAGAGCGACAGGTCGACGCCGGCCAGGCGGAACACGGTGGCGCGCTGGTCGCGATCGATGGCGATCGCACCGTCAGCGCCGACGAACCACAGCCGCCCGCCGTCGGCGAACAGCTGGAAGGGACCGTCGACACCGTCGACGGGCTGCACGGATCCGTCGTCGACGGCGAAGGCGACGTCGTCGGTCGCCGACCAGACGTGACCGAACCACACGGCGAGGGAGCGCACGTCGTCCGGCGCCGAGACGATGTCGTCGGGATCGTCGTCGAGCGTGATCTGGCGACCACTGGCGACCGCCCACCTGCCGTCGGTCTCCGTGGCGACGGATGGCACGACGCCGCGCGCGCCGGCCCCCGGCCGCCGTCGATCGCCGCCGAGCTCGACGAGCGCCTCGTCGCTCCGGGCGTAGGCCCGACCGTCGACGACGAGCAGCTCGGTGGCGCTCGAGTCGACGTCGACACGATCGCCGACGCTGCCGTCGGTCGTGATGCGCGCGGCCCGGTCGTCGTCTGTCAGCACCCACGTGTCGCCGTCGCCGTCGACCACCGGCGCCACACCGGCAACCGGTGTGCCGGTGTCGCCGACCACCGCCGGCTCGCCGATCGTGCCGTCGGCGGCGATGGTGCGCACGCTCACATCGGTGGAGGCGGTGAGCAACCCACCGCCACCGAGCACGCTGGCGGCGTCCTCGTCCAGCTCGACCACCGTGGCGGCGTGCGTCCCGTCGGCGACGACGACGGCGGCGCCGTTGCTGGCCAGCACCGTGAACCGCCCGTCGGACCCCCCGAAGCGCAGGTCGTCCGGAACCGCGTCAGCGAGGTCGGCCTCCGCCTCGACGAGACCGGAGACGCCGTTGGCCAGCACGAGCGCAGTGTCGGTACCCCGCGGCACGGACAGCCAGGTCCGCCCGTCGATCTCCTGGGCCACGACGCGGTCGGGTGGGTCGGCCAGCGACGTCACGACGAGCGCCCCGGCGACGAGGGCGAGGACGGTCCACATCGGCGTCCACAGGCGCGCCCGTGTGATCACCCGTCGGCATGCGGCCAGGGGCGTCATGAAGCCATCGTCCCCGCCTTGGACATCGCACCAACGCTACCGGTCGGGCATCTGGGCGCGATCCGTGCCACACAGCAATCTGGGCGCGGATCGTCCCGGATTCCGACACGATCCGCGCCCAGATCTAGGGCAGCGCGACCTGGACGACGATCGGGACTCGGTCGGCGACGTAGACCCCGCGGCCGGGAACCATCCGCTGGCCCGGGCGGACCGGAGACTTGACCCCGGCTGCCTGGAACACGTCGTTGGCGTCGTCGGGCTGCAGCAGCAACAACCGGCGAGTCCGCCGCATGGCGTTCAGCAGTGAGTTGGTCGTGTAGCCGGACAGCGAGCGCGTCTCCATCGCCGCGATCACGCGCAGGTTGTCGTGGCGGGCGAGACGCTCCCAGCAGGTCGCCAGCGACGTGTCGTCGAACGTGTCGAGGTCGTCGACGATCAAGACCTGCGGCCGCTTCGAGGCTCCCAGGTCGAGGAGGTTGGCGAGCTGCTCGAGCACGGGCACGAGCAGCTCGGGGCGACCGGTGGCGTGGTGGTGCAGCCACGCCGGGTCGAGCGCGCTCGGATGCCGGTCCGACGGCCCACACGTCGTGGTCAGCGTGCAGCCCGGCCGAGCACGTGACCAGCGTCGTCGTGCGGCCGGATCGAGCCGGCCCGGCGACGGCCAGGTGCGACCACTCGAGGTCGGCGACGACGGTCGCCCCGCTGACGTCGGCCACGCCGAAGGGCGCCGACAGCGGCGCCGGTGGCGCCGGACGCAGCTCGTCAAGGGTCAGCTTCTCCGGGAGCGCGGCGCTGCGCAGCAGGGCAATCGTCGGTGGCTCGACCTTGGTCGCCAGGTCGGCGATCGCGGCCGCCTGCGCCTCGCTGGACGGGTCGTCCGAGACGGTGGCGATCTGCACCTCCGAGTCGCCCTGCCACAACCCTCGCCCGGGTGTCAGCACGAGCCCCTTGGCGCGGGCCAGGGGGATGCCGTGCTCGGTGTAGCCCATCTCGTCAGCGGCGCGCAGGATCAGCCGGTTGGCCACCGCCGAGTGCAGCCGCGATGGGATGGCGTTGCGCCGGTCGGCGGTCATGGCGACGTGGATCCCGACCTGCCGGCCGTCGACCACGAGGTTGATGAAGCGCTCGAGCCAGCTCTCGAGCGGCACCAGCGACGACATCGAGCTGCCGCCGAAGAACGTCGAGGAGAAGCCGGCGAACCCATCGACGAGAACGAGGACCCGCGGGAGGGGATCGTGGCGCTGGTTGTAGGAGCCGAGGTTCTCGGCCCGCGCCGCCGACAGCAGGTGGCGGCGACGCTCGAGCTCGGCGTCGAGCACGGCGAGGTGGCGCGTCACCGCCTCGAGGTCGTCGCCCGTGGCGATGTCGACGACCTGCGGCAGCGGCGCCAGCGAGGCGAGCGCGCGGGACCCGAAGTCGAGCCCGACGACGACCACCTCGTCGGCGCCGCCGGTGATGATCGCCGAGACCGCCAGCGTCCGCAGCAACGTGGTCTTGCCGGCCCCACCCGACCCGAACACCAGCCATCCGGACCCCGCTTCGAGATCGATGATGGCCGGGAACTGGTCCTGCATGTCCGGCGCATCGATCAGCCCGACGGCCACCGCCTTGCCCGGCTCGTCGCTGGCGGCCTCCGCGCGCGGATCGACGAGCACGTCGGCCAGCGAGACCAGTTCGGGGAGCACGTCGCGCCACGGTGTCGGCGCGGCGGGCAGCCCCAGGCGCCGGTTGGCCTCGCCGATGGCGCGCAGGACGGCGTCGAGATGTGTGCCGCTGGCCGTCGCCGGTCCAGCGGCCACCTTCGGAGAATCGTCGGTGCGCACGAACGGTGCCACCAGCACCGGCGCCTGCACGTCGTCGCTGACGAGCGGCGAGCCGCAGTACGCCGCCTGGAAGGCGACGAGGGCGCGGGGCCCGAGGCGGACCCACCCGCGTCCCTTCAGCGGCACGGGGATCTCGGCGGCCTCCCCGCTGTTGATCACGGCGACCGACTCGCTCTTGTCGAGCATGCGCAGACAGATGCGCAGGTTGGTGTTGGCGAGGATGTTGTCGTTGACGGCGCCGGATGGTCGTTGCGTGGCGAGGATGAGATGGATGCCGAGGCTGCGCCCGCGCTGGGCGATGTCGACGATGCCGTCGACGAACTCGGGCACCTCCTTGACGAGGGTGGCGAACTCGTCGACGACGATGACGAGCGACGGCGGCGCCTCCGCGGGGTGCAGCTGGCGCATCTCGGCGAGGTCCTTGGCCTTGCCCTCGAGCAGGCGCATGCGCCGGTTCAGCTCGGCGCGCAGTGAGGTCAACGCCCGGCGCGACAGCTCGGCGCTGAGGTTGGTGACGTAGCCGACGGTGTGCGGCAGCTCGGAGAACACGGCGCTGGCGGCGCCGCCCTTGTAGTCGACGAAGAGGAACGTCAGCCGGTTCGGTGCGTGACGCACCGCGAGCGAGGCGACGATCGACTGCAGCAGCTCGCTCTTGCCGGCGCCCGACGTCCCTCCGATCAGCGCGTGCGGTCCGTCGGCGACGAGGTCGAGGGTGAGCACGCCGTCGGCGGCGATGCCGATCGGGAAGTCCAGACCCTCCGTCCGGCGACGCCACTGCTCGGCCACCCACTCGGGTGTCGGCATGCCGACGCCGAGCACGTCGAGGAGGGGGACGGTCCGCGGGATCGACGTGGCCAGCGACGCCGTCGACGCGTCGCGTATCGGGGCCAGCGAGCGGGCGACGCGGTCGGCGATGTCGGAGCGCAGCTGTTCGACCTCGATGGTGCGGTCGGGGATCTCCGGGTCGGTCGACCACAGCCGGCCGTTGACGGCCGTGCCCGACTGGCGGGCGGCCAGCACCATCGCCGCCTGGCGCGGCACGTCAGCCTCCGTCTCGGCCAGCCACACCACGCTGATGCCGGCGTCGGGACACTGCTCGAGCAGGTCGGCGAGGGCGGCGGGGTCGGGCTCGAGCCGCCCGTCGAGGACGGCCAGGATCCACGGCCACCGACGTGACGTGCGCTCGCGCTCGGGGATCGCCATGCGGAACTCGGCCACCTCGAGCAACCGGGCGACGAGCTCCTCGGCCCCGGCGGTGTCGTCGGCGACGTGGCGGCCGGGCAGCGGCGACGTCACCGAGCGCAGGTGGGGGAGCCACTTCAGCCACGCCGCCACCGGCGACTCCGCCGACACCGCGGCGGCGATGGTGAGGTCCTCGGGGCTGTGCAGGCACGCCGACTGCACGACGAGGGCGGATGCAACGCCGTCGACGAGCGTCGCTGATCCGTGCACGCCGAACACGCCGATCTCGGCGAGGTCGACGGTGATCGGGACACCGGCCACCGCGACGCTGTCCTCGGCCGCCGCTTCGGCCTCCTCGCGGAGATCGTCGTCGCCCCCGCGGTCGAGCGGCGCCTTGACGAGTGTCGGTGCCGTCCCCAGCCCGACGCGCAGGCGCAGGAAGTCGGGCGCCTCGCGACCGCGGGCCCACAGGTCGGTGGTGCGCAGCTCGGCCCGCCGGGCGAGGTCGGCGAGGTCCGGTGCCGCCCGCAGGCGCTCGATGCGCTCGTCGTCGACGAGTGTCGCCAGCTCAGCTCGCCGGGCGTCGAGCGAGGCACGGAACGCCTCGAGGTCGCGACGGAAGCGGTGGCGTCCAGAGCGGCGGTCCTCGAACCAATTGGCGACGAACACCAGCGGCGACATCAGGGTGAGGGCGAGGAACTGGATCTGCTCGGTGAAGGCGAACAGCGTCAGCCCGGCGCCGAGCGGAGCGACCACGCTGAGCACCTGGAAGCGCCGCGGATCGGGCCGGGTCGGGATCCGCCCCAGCTCCTTGGCCGTGCGCTCGGTGATGACGGGCGGGCGGTACGGCGTGCGCTGGAACTCGATCTGGCCGAGCTGGTCGTGGCGCTCGCCCGGCGCCCGCACGAACGGGCGGAAGGCGAGCTGGGTGGCACCGAGGCCGATGACGTCGTCGCGCCCGACCGTGGTCGGCTCCTCGAGCGGCTCGCCGTTGCGCGTGACGACGTTCTCGACGTCCTCGCGGGGCGTCACCGTGACGCTCCAGTCGGCGGCGACGGCGACGTCGAGGTGGTGCCGCGAGACGGTGGGGTCGGTCAGCGCCACCTGTGCCGACGGGTCGCGGCCGACCGTGAAGCTGCCTTGCAGCAGGATCAGGCTGGTACCGGTGTCCCTGCCGGCGAGCACGTCGAGCGTGACGGCGCGCACGGGGATCGCCGGCACCCGTTGCACCGGGTAGGGCGGGCCGACGACCACGTCGTCGCCCGACACGATCCCCGAGTCACCGACCGTGGCGTCGGGATCGAGCACCGTGCCGGTGCGCAGCAGCGTGATCGTCGAGGTGCCGTGCCCGTCGCCGAGCTGGCGGCCGAGCGCGGTGGCGAGCTCACCGACGCGATGTGTCGTCTCGACGTCGACGACGACATCGGCGGCGGTGCCATCGCTCGCGTACGCCCGGACGATCAGCTCCATGCGACCACCAGTCTGGCCGTCCGGCTGGCCGCCTGGCGCGGAGCCGGAGCGTCAGATCGCGACAGGCCTGTCGGCGTCGAGGACGCTCTTCAGCTGATTGGAGATGAACGTCGTGATCGACTTCTCCGTGGTGTCGCAGTTGGCCTGCGCCGACGTGGTGTACTTCGACACCGAGCCGACCGCAGCCTCCTTGGCGGAGCCTTGCCAGTCGGTTCCCTGCAGTGCCGACAGGTGCGTCGACAGGGCCTCGCGCAGCTCGGCGAATCGCTGGGTCACCAGCGGGGTCAGCTGCTCCAAGCCGGCGGTCTCGACATCGGTGACCTCGGCGTCGCTCTTCGTCGCTGCGGTGGCGACGAAGGGCTTGGACTCGACGGCGATCGAGATCGGCGCACCGCCCAGCGAGCTGGCGATGTTCGATGTCGAGACGCGCACGACCTCGGCCATCGAGACCATGTCCTTGTGCATCTGGGTGGCGAAGTCGGTGGCGATCTGGCCGCACTTGGCCTTGAAGTCGTCGGCATTGGGCCCGATGTAGTGCACGTTCACGACTTGGTCGACGAGCGTGCTCAGCGACGTGTGCATGCCCCCGAAGACGTCCGTCGCCTGCTGGCCGTACGCGCGCACGGATGGTGCAGCGACCCGAATGTTCGTCATCGTCTACCTCTCAAGAGAACCGGCCGCCCCGAGGGGCACCCACCGTGTGACGGCGGAATGATACCTGTCGGCGCAGCTTCTCAGCGCAGTACCCGGTCGACGAGGCGCCGAGCGAGCGTGCGGTCGACCGGCTCGCCGGACAGCAGGTGGCGGTAGAAGATCGGCCCGAGGATGGCCTCGACGGCGAGGTCGACGTCGGTGTCCGCAGGCAACTCGCCGCGTTCGATGCCGCGCGCGAAGAGCAGCCGCAGCGTCGCCTGGCGGCTGCGGGTGTAGTCGTCGAGCGATGCCCGGAGCTCGTCGTCGTGGCAGCTGGCCGCCACGATGTGAGGGAGCACGTCGGACCCCCGGCCGGCGCGGAAGCGGTCGACGAGCTCGCCGGTGTAGGCGGTGAGGTCGTCGCGCAGGTTGCCCTGATCGGGAACCGGGATCGGTGCCGTCGCCGTGCGCAGGGCGTCGAGGACGAGCGCCTCCTTGGAGGGCCAGCGACGGTAGATCGTCGCCTTGCCGACACCAGCCCGCTCGGCGACGAGCGCCATGCTCAGGCCGGCGACCCCGGCGTCAGTCAGCTGCTCGAGGGTGGCGGCGAGGATCGCCTCGTCGGCGTCGGCGCGCCGCGGGCGGCCGCGCCGGGCGGCGGGATCGGCGAGCGCGGCGGCGACCATCAGTTGCCTCCTGATGCCACGGCGACCGGCGCGGCCGAACGGGCGTCGAGCGCCAACGGATCGCGCGCCCGTGCCGGGAGGTAGCGCCATGCGACGAAGGCGGCGCCGAGGATGATCAGCGAGCTCAGACGCAGCCCCGTGCTCAGGGCGTCGACGAAGCCGTCCTTGACCCCGGCGACGAAGCCGGGGTCGCCGACCGTCGTGCCGACCTCGAGCGCACCGCCGAGCGACGCCCGCGCCGCGTCCAGCGCGCCGCCGGTCACGCCGAAGCTGCTGGCGACGCTCGTGACGTTGCTGGCGTAGATGCTCGACACGACGCTGCCGATGACGGCGACGCCGAGGGCACCGCCGACCTGCCTGGTGGTGTCGTTGACGGCCGAGCCGACGCCCGCCTTCTCCCGTGGCAGCGAGCCCATCACCGACTCGGTGGCCGGGGCCATCGTCATGCCCATGCCGACGGCCATCAGGCAGAACCCGCTGATCGCCACCGGGTACGGCGTGTCCGTCTGGAGGAACGAGAGGGCGAGCAACGCGGTCGAGATGATCAGCAGCCCGGTCGTGACGACGCGCTTGGTGCCGGCGCGCTCGACGATCCGCGCCGACATCGGCGCGACCACCATCATCGTCATGGCGTAGGGGATCATCCGCAGGCCGGCGCCGAGCGGGGTGTAGCCGTGGACGAACTGCCAGTACTGCGTCATCAGGAACATCGACCCGAACATGGCGAAGAACGTCAGCGTGATGGCGCTGTTGGCGGCGGTGAAGCGCGGGTTCTGGAAGAAGTGCATGTCCAACATCGGTGTCGGCGTGTGCAGCTCCCAGGCGATGAACGACGTCATGGCCACGATGCCGACAGCGAACGAGGCGAGCACGAGCGGGTCGGTCCACCCCTTCGCCGGTCCCTCGATGATGCCGAAGAGGAGTGTGCCGAGGCCGACGATCGACAGCAGCGCGCCGAATGGGTCGAGCTGGCTGTGGCTGGGGTCCTTCGAGGTCGGCACGAGGAACCACCCGGCGCCGAGGGCCAGGACGACGAGCGGCAGGTTCACCCAGAACACCGAGCTCCACTCGAAGTGGCGCAGCAGCAGGCCGCCGGTGACCGGGCCGATGGCGACGGCGAGGCCGGAGCACCCGGCCCACACGGCGATGGCCCGACCCCGCTCGCGCGGGTCGCGGAAGACGTTGGTGAGGATCGACAGCGTGGCCGGCATGATCAGCGCCCCGCCGATGCCCATGAACGCACGGCTGCCGATCAGCTGCGCCGTGGTGGTCGACAGCGCCGCCGACGCCGAGCCGATGGCGAACAGGACGAGGCCGATCTGCAGGGCGCCCTTGCGGCCGAAGCGGTCGCTCAGGCTGCCAGTGGTCAGCAGGAGGCCGGCGAACACGAGCGTGTAGGCGTCGATGATCCACTGGATCTCGCTGTTCGAGGCGCCGAGGTCGCTGATGAGCGACGGGATCGCCACGTTCAGGATGGTGTTGTCCATGACGATGACGAGCAGCGAGAGGCACAGCACGCCGAGCGTCCACCACCGCCTCTCGTGCACCTTGTCGTCGTGCGTCTCGTCCACTGTCGACCCCTTCATCTTTTCGATACTGAACCGTCCGGTATCGTAATGTACTCACTGCCGTCACCGCGTGTGACGTGCGTCGCTCCTAACCTGGCGAGCGTGACGTCCCCGCCGGCCGAGCGCATCCTGCGGTTGACCGAGTGGACGTCGTGCGGCGGGTGCGCCGCCAAGTGGGGGGCGTCGGTGCTCGCCGAGATGGTCGGCGAACTGCCCGCCGGCGTCGACCCGGCGTTGCTCGTCGGCCTGGCGCCGTTCGACGACGCCGCCGTGTACCGCCTCGACGAGTCGACGGCGCTGGTGTCGACGACGGACTTCTTCCCGCCGCTCGTCGACGACCCGGCCGACTACGGGGCGATCGCCGCCGCCAACGCGTGCAGCGACGTGTTCGCCATGGGCGGTCGTGTGGTGCTGGCGGTCAACGTCGCCGCCTTCCCCGAGCACTTCCCGCGGTGGGCGATGGCGGCCATCTTCGACGCCGCCGCTGCGGTCGTCGCCGAGGCCGGCGGTGTCGTCGCCGGAGGGCACACGATCCGCAACCCCGAGCCGGTGTTCGGTCTCGCCGTGCAGGGTGTGGTGCACCCCGACGAGATCTTCCGCAAGGGCGGTGCGCGGGCCGGTGACGCCGTCGTGCTGTCCAAGCCGCTCGGGACCGGTCTCGTGCTCGCCGGCGGCACCGACGACGACAAGGCGGCCGTGACCGAGGGGATGCGCCGCCTCAACCGGGCGGCGTCGGAGGCGCTGCGTGCCGCCGGGCCGGCCGTGCACGCCGTCACCGACGTGACCGGCTACGGCCTCGCCGGGCACGGCTGGGAGGTCGCCGAGCGCAGCGGCGTGCGCCTCGTCGTCGACGCCGCCGAGCTCGTCGCCTACCCCGGCGCCCTGGAGGCGGCCGAGCGCGGTGTGCGCACCGGCGGCGACGCCCGCAACCGCGACTACGTCGCCGGCCACCTCCACTCGAGCGCCGCCGCGTCGCTCGAGGCGCTCGTCTTCGACCCGCAGACCTCCGGCGGCCTCCTCGCCGCCGTCGACCCCGCTGCGGTGGCCGACCTCCCCGCCTTCACCCAGATCGGCACCATCGAACCCGGCCCGGCGGCGGTGATCCTGCGGTGAAAACGACTTCTCAAGCGTTTTCAGGTGCCACGGTTGGCAGCGGTTTCTTCCAGAGAACGCGTCGGGCGGCCGCTCGTCTCCAAGAAGCGGGCGCCGACGAGGTCGGCCGAGCGTGAGCTGTGGGACCTCGGCCACGAGGTCGTCGTCGGCATCGACGAGGTCGGCCGCGGTGCCTGGGCCGGGCCGCTGACGGTGGGCGCGGCGATCCTGCCGCGGGACCGCCGCGTCAACGGCATCCGTGACTCCAAGCTGCTCACCGAGGCCGAGCGCGAGCGGCTGTTCGCCCGGATCACGTCGTGGTGCGTGGCGTGGGGCGTCGGCAGCGCCTCACAGGTGGAGTGCGACGAGCTGGGCATGTCGGCGGCCCAGCGCCTGGCCGCCCAGCGGGCGATCGCCCAACTGGCCGTCGCGCCCGACGCCGCCGTCGTCGACGGCAAGTGGGACTTCGTCTCCCCGCACGTCGGCCACGTCGACCGCCGGGTGCGTGCCGACTCCCGCTGCCTCAGCGTCGCCGCCGCCAGCATCCTCGCCAAGGTCGTGCGCGACCGGGAGATGCGGGTCCACGCCGAGGACTACCCGCCGTGGTCGTTCGACACCAACAAGGGCTACCCGTGTCCGGTGCACAAGGCGGCGCTGCAGGCCTACGGGCCGTCGGTGATCCATCGCCGCACGTGGGTGTTCATGGACCACTACGTCCCGTGGTCGGGCATCTCCCGCGTCTACCGACCCGAGCAGCCGACGCTCTTCTAGGCAAGACGGTCGAGTACGTGGTGCGGGCCTGCCCGGCACCACGTACTCATCCGGCCGCACGTACTCGACTGGTCAGCTCCCGGAGGAAGGCGAGGACCTCGGGGGGGCCGGCGAGGCGGTGGTGGGCGGCGGTCGCGCCGGGGCCGACGCGGATGGAGCAGCCGTCGTCGCCCATCGCCTCGAACACCTCCTCGTCGGTGCGGTCGTCGCCGATGAACACGACGCTGCCCGCCGCGAGCTCGCCGCGCAGCTCGTCCATCGCCAGCGCCTTGCTCGTCGCCCGCGTCAGCAGCTCGACGACACCGTGCCCCGGCAGCACGTGGGCGCCGGTCACGTCCTCGGCGTGCTCGCGCAGCTGCTCGGCCGACCGCGCCCCCTGCTCGGGATGCGCCTCGCGCACGTGCAGCACGACACTCGCCGGTTTGACCTCCACCCACGCACCGTCACCGGCGCGATCGGCAGCCTCCGACGCCAGCTCGACGAGACGCTCGAGGCGCTCCGCCTCGTGGTCGCCGAGCTCGACGGCCCGCTCGGCGCGCCGCTCCATCCCGTGCAGCCCGAAGATCTCGACGTCGTCGGGGAACCCGAACCGCCCGAGGTCCTCGACCGTGCGGCCGGACACGACCGCGACGTCGGCGACGTCGGCCAGTTCGGCGACGGCGTCGAGCATCCCGGGCAACAACACGGCGTCGTCGGCATGGGCGACGATCGGCGCCAGCACGCCATCGACATCGAGGCCGATCAGCAGCGGTTGCTCCAGCTCGGCACAGTGCTGAGCCAGCTCGACCGGGTCGTCGTCACCCACGTTCACTCGACCGTGGCGATGAGGTCGGCGAGGAAGCGCTCGGCCCACGTCTGCACGTCGCTCTGGCGCACGACCTCGCGCAGCCGGGCCATGCGGGCCCGACGCTCGTGGCGGTGCATCTCGACGGCGGTGACGATCGCCTCCTGCAAGGCCACGCCGTCGTGCGGGTTGACGAGCACGGCATCGGTCAGCTCGTCGGCGGCACCGGCGAACTCCGACAGCACGAGCACGCCGTCGCCGTCGAGGCGGGTCGTGACGTACTCCTTGGCGACGAGGTTCATCCCGTCGCGCAGCGGCGTCACGAGCATCACGTCGCCGGTGCGGTAGAGGGCGACGAGCTCGTCGAGCGGCAGTGACTGGTAGAGGTAGTGGATCGCCGGGTACCCGAGCCGGCCGTGCACGCCGTTGATCTCGCTGACGAGCTGCTCGATCTCCCGCCGCTCGTTCTGGTAGTGCTCGACGCCCTCGCGGGTCGGCGTCGCCACCTGCACCATCACGCACCGCTCGGTGTCGAGGGCGCCGTCCTCGAGCAAGGTCTGGTACGCCCGGAGGCGCTGGCTGATCCCCTTGGTGTAGTCGAGGCGGTCGACGCCGAGCAGCACGACCTCGGGCTCGCCGAGCCGTGTGCGGTAGCGGTTCGAACGCTGCCGGGTGGCCCGGCCGGCGGCGACGGCCTCGAGCTCGTCGACGTCGATGGAGATCGGGTACGACCCGACGCGCGCGCTGCTGCCCGAGCAGCTCGTCGCAGATGACGGTGAAGTTGGCCGCGTTGATCGAGCGCTGGAAGCCGACGAGATCGCACCCGGCGAGACCGGCGGCGATCTCGGAGCGCCACGGCAGGCGCATGAACAGCTCGACCGGCGGGAACGGGATGTGGAAGAAGAACCCGATGACCACGTCCGGCCGCTTGGCGCGCAGCAGCTCGGGCACGAGCTGGAGGTGGTAGTCGTGGATCCACACGATCGCCCCGTCGGGCGCGATCTCGGCGAGCGTGTCGGCGAAGCGCTGGTTGACCGCCTGGTACGCCTCCCAGTGCCGGACGTTGTACGTCGAGTCGCGCAGGGCGTCGTGGTACAGCGGCCACAACGTGTCGTTGGAGAACCCCTCGTAGTAGTCCTGCACCTCCTCGCTCGTCACGAGCACGGGGTGCAGGCGAACGTCGTCCTGGACGAACGCCTCGGGCGCGTCGTCGGCCTCGCCGGTCCAGCCGACCCACGTACCGTCCGTCGCCCGCAGCAGCGGGAGCAGGGCGCGCACGAGTCCGCCCGGGCTCGCCGTCCAGCCGCTGGGCGCCCTGGTCACCGGCAGGCGGTTGGCGGCGATGACGATCGGCCGCGTCGGCAGGATGTGCTCGGCGGGCGTTCGTTCCTGGACGACCGGCAGCTCGGCGGTGTCCTGTGGCCAGCTGCTCACGCGCGCTCCAGTGCTTGCTCGAGATCGGCGACGAGGTCGCTCGCCGACTCGATGCCGACGGACAGTCGGATCAGATCGTCGGGCACCTCCAGCGGTGAGCCGGCGACCGAGGCGTGGGTCATCTCGCCGGGGTGCTCGATGAGGCTCTCCACCGCGCCCAACGACTCGGCGAGCGTGAACAGCTCGGTCGACGCGGCCACCCGCTTGGCCGCGTCGACACCCCCGCGCAACCGGAAGCTGACCATCCCGCCGAAGTCGCGCATCTGCCGTGCCGCTGCGGCGTGGCCCGGGTGGTCGGGGAGTTGCGGGTACAGCACCTGCTCGACGGCCGGGTGGCGCACGAGCAGGTCGACGATCGCCCTGGCGTTCTCGCAGTGGCGGTCCATGCGCACGGCGAGCGTCTTGAGGCCGCGCAGCAGGAGGTAGCAGTCGAACGGGGCGGGGACGGCGCCGGCCGCATTCTGCGTGAACCGCAGTCGGCCGGCGAGCTCGTCGTCGTCGACGGCGACGATGCCCCCGACGACGTCGCTGTGACCGCCGAGGTACTTGGTGGCGGAGTGCACGACGATGTCGGCGCCGAGCTCCAACGGCTGCTGCAGGTAGGGCGTGGCGAACGTGTTGTCGACGACGACGAGGGCGCCGCGAGCGTGGGCGGCGGCGCAGATCGCCTCGATGTCGATGCAGCTGAGGAGCGGGTTGGTCGGCGTCTCCAGCCACACCATCGCCGTGTCGTCGGGCAGCTCGACGGCAGCGGCGTCGGTGAGGTCGGCCGCCGTCCACGCCAGCCCGAGCGGTCCCCACACCCGGGCGATCAGCCGGAACGTGCCGCCGTAGGCGTCGTTGCCGAGCACGACGCGCCGGCCGGACGGGACGAGCCGCAGCACGTTGTCCTCGGCGGCCAGGCCGCTGGCGAACGCCAGCCCGTGGCGCGCCGACTCCAGCGCGGCCATGCACTCCTCGAGCGCGGTGCGCGTCGGGTTCCCCGACCGCGAGTACTCGTAGCCGCGGTGGCCGCCGACGCCGTCCTGGGCGAACGTCGTCGCCAGCGAGATCGGGGTCACCACGGCGCCGGTCGACGGGTCGGGCGCCTGGCCGGCGTGCACGGCGCGCGTCTCGAACCCGAGGGCGGCGGTGTCGAGCTCATCACCCAACGCTGGCGCCCTCCGACATCGTGGGGGCGACGGCCTCGAAGTAGCTGAGGATGTCCGTCCGCGTGATGACGGCGAGCGGGCGGCCGCCGGACAGCACCAGCAGCGCCGGCGACGCCTCGAGCATCTTCACCGCTCGCTCGACCTTCTGGCCGACACCGATCGTCGGCAGCTTCGGCCCCATCGCCTTCTCGACCGGTGTGGTCATCACCGACGGATCGCGGGCGATGGCCTCCATCACCTCGAGCTCGTCGACCGAGCCGGACACCTCGGCGGCAGCGAACGGCGGCGTGTTCTTGCACACGGGCAGCTGGGACACGCCGTTGGAGCGCATCACCTCGATCGCCTCGCGGATCGTCTGGTCCGGGTTGACGTAGAGCAGCTCGGCCATGCTGCCGCGGGCGTCGAGCACGGCGCCGACGCACTCGTCGCACTCCTTGGTGAAGCCGTAGTTGGCCATCCACTCGTCGTCGAACACGCGCGAGAGGTAGCCGCGGCCGGAGTCCGGGTTGAGCACCACGACGATGCCGTCGGGCCCCGCCCGCTTGGCGACCTTGATCGCTGCGGCGACGGCCATCCCGCCGGACCCGCCGATGAGGATCCCCTCGACCTCGGACACCAGGCGGGCGGTGCGGAAGCTCTCCTCGTCGCTGATGGCGATGACGTCGTCGTAGAGCTCGGGCTCCCATGCCGCCGGGAAGAAGTCCTCGCCCACGCCCTCGACGAGGTAGGGGCGCCCGGATCCACCCGAGAAGACCGAGCCCTCGGGGTCGGCGGCGACGATCTGGACGGCCGGGTTCTGGGCCTTCAGGTAGCGGGCGGTCCCGGTGATCGTGCCGCACGTCCCGGCGCCGGCGACGAAGTGGGTGATCCGTCCGGCGGTCTGCGCCCAGAGCTCGGGACCGGTGGTCTTCTCGTGGGCGAGCGGGTTGGCCGGGTTGGCGTACTGGTTCGGCCGGAAGGCGTCGAGCTCGCGGGTCAGCCGTTCGGCGACGGAGTAGTAGCTCTCGGGGTCGTCGGGTGCCACGGCGACGGGGCAGACGACGACCTCGGCGCCGTAGGCGCGCAGCAGCGAGATCTTCTCCGGGGCGACCTTGTCGGTCATCACGAACACGCACCGGTAGCCGCGCTGGGCGGCGACGATCGCCAGCCCCACGCCGGTGTTGCCGCTGGTCGGCTCGACGATCGTTCCGCCCGGTCGCAGCAAACCGTCGCGCTCGGCGGCGGCGATCATCTCCAGCGCCGGGCGGTCCTTGGACGAACCGCCCGGGTTGCCCGTCTCCATCTTCATGGCCAGCACGCTGGGGATTCGCTCGACCTCGCTGATCCGCCTCAGCCGCACGAGCGGCGTGTCACCGATGAGGTCGACGACCGAATCGGCGATCGCCGTGCCCTCCAGACGGGGGTCGGCCATGTCCGGACTGTACCCCTGGCCGTCATCCGCGCACGACGGCGACGAGGGCGACGACAGCGAGGACGGCGAAGATGCCGGCGGCGACCTGACGCAACGTGCGCTCGGGCAGCACTCGCAGCAGCGCCCGCCCGGCGACGACGCCGATGGCGGCCACGGTGACCATCGCCGTGGTGGCGCCGACGAACACCGACAGCGCCTCGCCGCGCGACGCCAGGCTCGCCGTCGCCAGCTGCGTGAGGTCGCCCCACTCGGCGAGGAACACGACGCCGAACACCGTCGCCGAGATGCGCCACCACGGCGTGCGGCCGGCGACGGTGGTGGCCTCGGCCGCGCGGGCCTCGTCATCGGCGACCGCTGCCTCCTCGTCGGCCTCGCCGGCGGAGCGCCACAGCACCACGGCGCCGGCGCCGAACAGCACGGCGACCGCCGCGCTGACGGCGCGATCGGGGAGCAGGCCGAGCAGCCTTCCGGCCACCACGGCGATGACCATCTGCACGGTCAGCGCCGATGCCGCCCCGATCCACACCGCCAGCGGGCGCTTGAACCGTGCCGACAGCACGACCGTCGCCAGCATCGTCTTGTCCGGCAGCTCGGCCACGAACACCGTGGCGAACGCCGTGACGATCGTCGCCGGGTGCACGACGGACCAGTCAACACGCTCCCCCGAACCGGGCGCGATCTGTGTCGGAATCCGGGGCGATCCGCGCCCAGATCGCCGGTTGTCACGATTCGCGCCCAGATCTCGGGCGCGCACCCCCTCTGTAACGTCACACGGGTGAGGTGGTCGATCGAGCAGGTGGTGGCGATCGCGCCGACGCCGGCGCGCTTCGCCGCCGCCGACGCACTCGCCGTGCCGGCGCGATGGGTCGTGCTCGGCGCCGACGAGCAGGCGCTGTGGGGTCGGTGCGCGGGGACCGGGCGCGAGCCCTACGACACGATGGTCGACCATGCCCATGCGGCCTGGCGATGCTCCTGCCCCAGCCGCTCGCAGCCGTGCAAGCACGCCCTCGCCCTGCTCGTCATGTGGGTGAGGGGGCAGGTTCCCGCCGGCGCAGCACCCAGTGGCGTGCGCACCTGGGCGGGCGGGCACGCGCGCGCCGACATCGTTCCCGTTCACCTGGAGCCGAGCACACCGGCAGCCGACGACGCCGAGCCGGCCGCTCCCACCGTCGATCTCGAGCGCCAGCGGGACGAGCGCGTCGAGCGTCTCGTCGGCGGTCTCGTCGAGCTCGAGCGCTGGCTCGACGATCGCGTGCGCACCGGTCTCGGCGACCCGTCGCTCGCCCGCTACGCGACGTGGGACGAGCTCGCCGCACGCCTCGTCGATGCCCGCGCCGGCGCCCTCGCCAACCGCGTGCGCCGTCTCGCCGGTGTGGTCGGCGCCCGCCCCGACTGGCACGAGATCGTCCTGGCCGAGTTGGGCATCTTGCACCTGCTCGCCCGGGCCGGCCGGCGGGTGCCCGACCTGCCCTCGGCGCTCGCCGACGTCGTCGCCACGGCCTGCGGCTGGCAGGTCCGCCAGGCCGACGTGCTGGCCGGCGTCCCCGACACCGACACCTGGGTCGTCGCCGGCCGCAGCGACACACGCGAGGACCGCATCGAGGTCCGCCGCACCTGGCTCCACGGCACCAGCACCGGGCGATGGGCGATGCTGCTCTCGTTCGCCGCCTACCAGCAGTCGCTCGACACCACGTTCGCCGTCGGCGAGACGTTCACCGCCGACCTGCACCGCTACCCGGGGTCGTCCTGGCGCGCCCTCGTCGGCGCTCGCCACGACGACGTGCCGGTCACGCCGATCATCCCGCCGACCGCCACCGTCGCCGAGGCGTGCGACGCCGTCGGTGCCGCGCTCGCCGCCGAGCCGTGGCTCGACCGCGTCCCGGTCACCATCGCTGCCGCCCCGACGTTCACCGACGGCGGCTGGGTGCTCACCGACGCCACCGGGTCGCTCGGCGTGGCACCGGAGGCTGGCGGCCTGCCGACCGTGCTCGCCGCCTCCCTCGGCGCTGCCGTCGCCGTGACGGTCGAGTGGACCGTCGACGGCGCCGTGCCCCTGACCGTTCACCTCCCCGATCGGGCGCTCGACATCGGTCCGCGAGCCGACCTCTCCTTCGTGAGCGCGGCATGACGATCACGGGGCTCTGGCACGAGCTGGTCACGACGTCGCTGCTCGGCACCGACCGGCGTGACCCGCCGGCACCGCCCCCCGGTCCCCTGGCCGACGCCGTCGACGACGCCCTCGAGCCGACACCGTCGTCGCGGATGCTCACCACCGTCGCCGCCTGCGTCGTCGCCCGACGAGCCGGGCTGCTCCCACGTCCACCAGCTGCACCGCTCGTGCCCCCGGAGCTCGACGACCGGCCGCTCGTGCCCCCGGCTGCGTCACGGCGATGGTGGTCCATCATCCACGCGTGGCCGGTGCTGGAGGACGAGTGGCTCCACGTCGCCACGCGAGCCGGCTGGCGCCTGCCGCCCGATGTCCTCGTCGGCCTGCTGCGGCGCCATCGCAGCGACGCCAGCCGTTGGGGTCAGGTCGTCCGGCTGGGCGGTCCTGTCGTGCCATGGCTACTCGAGCACGAGCCGGCGTTGCGCGGGCCGTCGCGGCGCACCGCCACCGAACCGATCGACGGCCTGCCCGCGCTCGCCGTTGCGCCGCAGCTCGCCGGACTGCTCGACGCCGGCCCGCTGCCCGTCGTCACGGCGGTGCTCGCTGGGCTCGTCGACGGCACGTTCGGGATCACCCATCGCCCCGTGCTCATCAACTTCGTCGCCCGTGCCCGCACCGACACGCTCGAGCCGCTCGCCGCGGCCCTCGCCGAGGCACATGTCCCACCAGGCGTCGACGGTGTCGCCAGTGCGCTCTCCTACCTCGCCGGCACACGGTCCCAGATGCTGCGGGAGCTGCAGCGATGATCCCCGACATCCTGCGGCCGCACGCCGAGGACGAGCACGCCGGCGAGCTGGCTGCGCTGGCCGTGGTCGACGACCGTCCGCGACCACCGAACTGGGCGCTGTCTCCGTGGGCGGTCGTGACCTACCTCCTCGGTGGCGTGCTGGCCGACGGGACCATCGTCACGCCGAAGTACGTCGGCCAGCGTCGCCTCGTCGAGATCGCCGTGGCCACGCTCGCCACCGATCGGGCGCTGCTCCTCCTCGGCGTTCCGGGGACGGCCAAGACGTGGGTCAGCGAGCACCTCGCCGCGGCGGTCAGCGGCGACTCGACGCTGCTCGTCCAGGGCACCGCCGGCACGACGGAGGAGTCGCTGCGCTACGGCTGGAACTACGCCCGGCTGCTGGCGGAGGGCCCCACCGAGGGGGCGCTCGTGCCCAGCCCGGTCTATCGGGCGATGCGGACCGGCAAGCTCGTGCGCATCGAGGAGCTGACGCGCATGCCGTCGGAGGTGCAGGACGCCCTCGTCACGATCCTCTCCGAGAAGGTGCTGCCGGTGCCCGAACTGGACACCGAGGTCTCGGCGGTGCGCGGGTTCAACCTGATCGCCACGGCCAACGACCGCGACCGCGGCGTCAACGAGCTGTCCAGTGCCCTGCGCCGCCGGTTCAACACGGTCGTGCTGCCGCTGCCGGCGACCGCCGAGGAGGAGATGACGATCGTCGCCCGCCGCGTCGCCGAGCTCGGCGCCGCCCTCGCCCTTCCCGAGGTTCCCGCTGCCGGCGATGAGATCCGCCGCGTCGTGACCATCTTCCGTGAGCTGCGCGAGGGCGTCACCGAGGACGGGCGGACGAGCCTGAAGATGCCGACTGGCACGCTGTCGACGGCCGAGGCGATCTCCGTCGTCACCAACGGCCTCGCCCTCGCTGCCCACTTCGGCGACGGCACGTTGCAGGCGACCGACGTCGCCGGCGGCATCGTCGGCGCCGTCGTCCGCGACCCGCTGCACGACGAGGTCGCCTGGCGCGAGTACCTCGAGACCGTCGTCCGTGACCGCGAGGGCTGGGGTGAGTTCTACGACGCGTGCCGCGACCTCGACTGACCGGCTCCACCTGCTCGGGATCCGGCACCACGGGCCGGGTTCGGCGCGCTCGGTGCGCAAGGCGCTCGACGCGTTGCGGCCCGACGTCGTCCTCCTCGAGGCACCCGCCGACGCTGCCGCGGCGCTGACATGGATCGGCCACGCCGGGCTCGTCCCGCCCGTCGCCCTGCTCGGCTACGTCGTCGCCGCACCGCAGCGGGCGGTGTTCGCTCCGCTCGCCGCGTTCAGCCCGGAGTGGCAGACCGTCATGTGGGCCGCGGCGAACGGCGTCGACGTCGAGCCGATCGACCTGCCGCTGGCGATGACGCTTGCCCATGCTGGTCCCGAGGCGCCGCCCGCGGGCCACGCACCGCCCGATCCGCTCGGCGACCTGGCGGCGGCCGCCGGCGAACCGGATGCGGAGCGGTGGTGGGAGGACCTCGTCGAGCATCGCGGCGACGGCGAACCGGTCTTCGACGCCGTCGCTGAAGCGATGGCCGCCACCCGCACAGGCACGTGGACGTCGCCGCAGGACGAGCTCCGCGAGGCGCACATGCGCCGGCGCATCCGCAGCGCGCTGGCAGCGCACGCCACGGTGGCGGTCGTCTGCGGCGCGTGGCACGTCCCGGCGCTGCATCCGGGTGTGGCGACCGCCGGCGCTGACGCCGCTGCGTTGCGCGGGCGGCGCAAGGAGAAGGTTGGTGTGACCTGGGTGCCCTGGACGCACCGGCGACTGCGGCGCTCGACCGGCTACGGCGCCGGCGTGGCCAGCCCGGGCTGGTACGCCCACGTGTTCCGCCATCCCGGCCCCGACGGCGTCTCGCGCTTCTTCGTCGACACCGCCCACCTCTTGCGCCGGCGAGGCATGGCCGCGTCGCCGGACCACCTCATCGCCGCGTCCCGCCTGGCCGGCTCGCTCGCCGCACTGCGCGACCGACCGCGTCCCGGCCTGGCCGAGGTGCTCGACGCGTCCGACGCCGTGCTCGGCGGCCTGCCACTCGTCGTCGACGAGCTCGTCGTCGGCGACGCCGTCGGCGAGGTTCCACCCGAGGCGCCGCAGGTGCCGCTGGCGCGCGACCTCGCGGCGTGCCAGCGAGCGGCGCGACTGAAGCCGGAGGCGGCGCCGCGCACGATCGAGCTCGACCTGCGCACGGCCAACGGCCTCCGGCGCTCGCACCTCCTGCACCGCCTCACCGCGCTCGGCGTGCCATGGGGCTGGCTCCAGGAGGGCAGGGGATCGAGCGGCACGTTCCGTGAGACGTGGCAGGTGGAGTGGGAGCCCGAGCTGTCCGTGCGGCTCGTCGAGCGGGCCGGTCACGGCACCACGGTCGAAGCCGCGGCGACGTCGTGTCTCGTCGAACAGGTCGACGCGGCGACCCGGTTGGCCGATGCCACCGCCGGCGTCGAGCTGGCCCTGCTCGGCGACCTGACCGACGCCGTCACGCCGGCGGTGCAGGCCATCGCCCGGCTCGCCGCGGGCGCACCCGACATCGCCGAGCTGATGGACACGCTCGGCCCGCTGGCGTCGGCGTTGCGCTATGGCGACGTGCGGCGCACCGACGCCGCCGCGCTGCGTGCGGTGTTCGACGAGATCGTGGCGCGCGTCGTCGCCGGGATCGGCCGGGCCGCCGAGGGCCTCGCTGACGACGCGGCGCGGGCGATGATCGAGCGGATGAGCGCGGTCCAGGCAGCGCTCGCCGTCGTCGACCACCCGGCGCGCCACGCTGAGCTCCCAGCGGTCTTCGCCAGACTCGCCGATGCCCGGCGGGTGCACGGGCTGGTGCACGGGCGGGCGGTGCGACTGCTCCATGACGGTGGCCAGTGGGCGGCGGCTGACGTGCAGGCACGGCTCGGCCGCGCGCTCACGCCGGGGACCCCGGCGGCCGACGGCGCGGCATTCGTCGAGGGGTTCCTCGCCGGGAGCGGCACCGTGCTGCTCCACGACGACGAGCTGCTGCGGCTCGTCGATGGTTGGATCGCGTCGTTGCGCGCCGACATGTTCGACGTTGTGGTGGCCTTGCTCCGGCGCACGTTCGGCGCGTTCGAGCCGGCGGAGCGCCGTCAGCTCGGAACCCTGCTGTCGACCGGCCGGGTCGCTCGGATGACGGCGATGGGCGACGACGTCGACACCGACCGCGCCGTCGCCGGCCTGGCCACCGTGCGCGCCATGCTCGGACTATGACTGCGTTCCCCGGCCACGCAGGCCGTTGCTGGCCGCTCGCTCGCTGGCGCTCGCTCGCTCGCATCGTCGACATGTTGGACCTGGCATGAACACGCCGCGGGTGTCGGAGCAGGAACGGCTGCGGCGGTGGCGGCTCGTGCTGGGTGGCGGCGACGCCGACGGCACGGGCGCCGATCTGCGTGGCGACGACCGCCGCATCGACGTCGCCCTCGGCGCGCTGTACGACCGGACGGCACCGCGCGGGCGCGGCAGCGGGCGGGCGGGCGGCCTCGCCCGATCGGCGCCGTCGGTGGCCCGCTGGCTCGGCGACATCCGCCGGTACTTCCCGACCCCCGTCGTGCAGGTGCTCCAGCGCGACGCCGTCGAGCGGCTCGACCTGCACCAGCTGCTCCTCGAGCCCGAGCTGCTCGGCGAGCTGCAGCCGGACGTGCACCTGGTCACGTTGCTCGTCGAGCTCAACCGGGCCCTGCCCGACGAGACCCGGGACACCGCACGGCAGGTGATCGCCTCCGTGCTCGCCCAGCTCGAGGCGCGCCTGGCCGACCGCACCCGGCAGGCGGTGCGCGGCGCGCTCGCCCGGTCGAGCCGCACGGGCCGGCCCCGGCCGTCCGACATCGACTGGCCGCGCACGATCCGCGCCAACCTGCGGCACTGGCTCCCCGAGCACCGCACGGTCGTGCCCGAGCGCCTCGTCGGGTTCGGGCGGCACCAACGCAGCCTCGCCCGCGACGTCGTCATCGCCGTCGACCAGAGCGGCTCGATGGCCGGCAGCGTCGTCCACGCCTCGCTGTTCGCCTGCGTGCTCTCCCGCCTGCCGACGCTGCGGACGTCGATGATCGCCTTCGACACCGCCGTCGCCGACCTCACGCCGCTGCTGGCCGACCCCGTCGACGTGCTCTTCGGCGTGCAGCTCGGTGGGGGCACCGACATCGGTGGTGCGCTCGGCGCCTGCCGGCAACTGATCACCAGGCCCCGCGAGACCGTGCTGGTGCTGGTCAGCGACCTGTTCGAGGGCGGCAACCCGGCCGTGCTGCGGTCCCGGGTCGCCGAGCTCGTGCGCGACGGCGTCACCGTGCTCGTGCTGCTCGCGCTGTCCGACGACGGCGCCCCGGCCCACGACCACCACGAGGCCGAGGCGCTCGCCGCGCTCGGTGCCACCGTCACCGCCTGCACGCCCGACGAGTTCCCCGGCATCTTCGCCGCCGCGCTGTGAGAGACACAGGTCCAGGTGGCGAACGCGAAATCGAGCGGAAAGGCGGGGCCTCTCCGCTCGATCCCTGACACGCTGCGGTGGCGGCGGAGGATTGCGGCCGGAGACCATCCATCACACGCGTGAAGGGCGGGCGGACTTACTCCACTCGGTCAACGGAAGGTGCAGACTGACCACGCACCACCGCCGCCACGAGGGTCAGTTCACCGGGTCGGCGTCCCACGGCCGTCCCGGCTCGTGTCACCCCAGCACGAGCTGCACGGAAACCCGGTGCAGACCCCGGGCGGCCATGACCGCCGTCGACAGGTCGACGGCGACCACCTCGATCCTTGCCTCGGCCAAGCCGGCTGCGAACTTGTCGAGCTCGCCGCGACCGCCCAGCTCACCTCGGTCGCTGAACAACGCCCGGTGGTACGCCGCCGCCATCGTCGCTCCGGCGCCCCAGAACGCCGCCCGCTCCGACATGACGAGCACGGTCGGCACATCGTGACCGAGTCGCCCGTCGTAGACGACGGTGTCGTCGCTGCGGCCGCTCCCGAGCTCGTCGACGACGGGCAGGTGGCGGCCCCGGCGGTGGGCCGCCCAGGCCTCCCAACCGAGGCGGTCGCTGAGCCCGGCGAGCACGGCGACATGCGCACTGGCGCCATGCGCCAGGCCGACGCTCCAGGGGTGCTCCCGGCGACCGTCGATGTCGACGTCGCGCCACACCGCTCTGGCGGGGATCATCCACTCCCGCCCGTCCAGGTCACGGGCGTTCACCATCGTCGCGCCACGGAGCTGACGCCGGCGGAGGAGGGAGCCAGGCGTGATCACATGGCGTTCACGCGGGACCAGGACGTCGAGTGACGAGGGCACGACCGCGAGGGATGCGTAGCTCAGACTCATCGCCGCCGATGCAACAAGCCGGCAGTCGCAGCACCGTGAGATGGCGTCCGTCGACCGTCGTGGGACGCGCATTGGACGGTTTCACCCGCATCATGTCGGGCATGAGGACACGCGCCCGCCGAGCTGTCATGGCTCTGCTCAGGTTCACCCCGATCGTGATGGCGATCGCCGCCATGACCGAGGAGGGTCCTCGCTTCTTCTGACGCGCAGGCGTCGGCGGGCGACGACCGCTACAGACCCGTAGCCGTCCGACGGAGCAATTCGTCGCGGCGGCGCTTCGTCGCGCCCGCCGGCTGGTCGCCGATCTCGCGTGCGACGGCCGCCGCGTCGTCGAGCACGGCCATCGCCGCAGCGACACGGTTCTGCAGGGTGAGCAGTTCGGCGAGTCGCACGTACCGCGAGTCGGTGTAGCGGTCGAGGCGCAGTGCCCGTTCGGCGAGCGCCTGGGCCACGGGCAGGTCGCCGGCGTCCTCGGCCTGCACCGAGAGCAGGTCGAGCAAGGTGATCATCTGCTGGTCGCTGGCGCGGCGGGCGGTGATCGCCCACTCCTCGTACTCGAAGTCGACGAACAGCGGGCCGTCGCCTGCCGCGACGGCCCGCTGAGCGAGCTCACCGGCGAGCTCCGGATCGGCCCTCACCGCTGACAGTGCGTCGGTGGCCAGGCGCTCGAACGTGTGCAGATCGCATGCCAGGCCAGGCGCGAGACGTAGCCCGGACCCAGTGCGCACGACGATGTCACCGACGACGCGACGGAGGCGCAGCAGCACGTTGCGGAGTCGCGTCCTGCTCACGTCGACCTCGTCGCCGGGCCAGAGCGCGTCACTGATCTGGTCGATCGTCACCGATCCGCCGTTGGCGACCAGGACACCGACGAGGCGCTGCGGATTGCCCGGCGGGATCATCGTCACGACGCCGCCTTCGTGGATCGAGATCGGCTCACCGATGACGACGAGCCGGCGATCCTCCTGCGTCGCTGAGGGCCGGGCACTGGTCGCCGACTCGCCGGCGTTGCCCGTCCCTGCTCGCTGCAGGGCAACCTGCAGCTCCAGCTGGGCCTTGCCCTCGCCCAGCGACGCGGCGTCGCTGAAGCCGAGCGCCATCAGTTCGCGCCCGGCCTCCTCGCTCAACCGGCGCGCCGTCTCGAGGTCGCCCTGGCGGGCCATCGCCGCTGCGGCGACGAGCTTCACCCGCCACCGCGAGGCGGGCAGCGTGTGTGCCAAGCCCTGCTCGAGGTCCTCGACGTGACCCTTGCGGGCCTCCAGCACGAACGCGGTCGAGGCCACCTGGCCGGGAAACACCGGGTGGCGCTCGTTCGCTCGATCCAAGTAGGACGTCGCCAGCTCCAGCTCGCCGAGGCCGCCGAGCACCGTGGCCATGTCGCAGAGGAACGGCACGCCGAGCACGTCGTCGGCCACGCCGAGTGCGGTGTTCTCGGCGCTGCCGATCCAGCGCAACGTTGCCGGGAGGTCGCCACGGCGTGACTCCACGAGGGCGCGTCCCCACGCCGCCACGGCGATCAGGCGCGGGTTGTCGTGCAGGTAGCCGAGGTCGGCGAGGCGCATGAACCGTGACTCGGCGCTCTCCAGCCGGTTGGCGTTGAACAGCACGAACGCTTCCACCACCAGCGTCCACGACCGCTCGGTGTCGGACAGGTCGGCAGTGCCGAGGAGGTGGCCGACCTGGGCCAGCGCCTCGTCGTAGCGGCCGAGCGGCGACAGCACGGACAGGGCGAGGTCGCGCCGGCAGGCGCGTGCCCGAGCGAACTCGCCGCACCCCTCCCACGCCGCCGCGGCGACGCGGTGGTGCTCGGCCGCCCGCTGCAGGTCGTCGCGAGCGTCGGACGTGGCGGCGCACTCGGCGAGCACCTCGTGGGCCCGCGCGTAGGTCCGATCCTCACCGTCGCCGAGCTCGAGCAGCGTGCGCTCGGCGATCCGCTCGGCGTCCTCGCGGCGGCCCTCCGTCAGGCGTGCCCGCGCCGACTCGATGCTCACCCGCCGCCGCAGCGGCGGTGGCGCGGACGTGGCCATCACCACGGCCTTGTCGATGTCAGCGACCGCCTCGTCGACCCGGCCGAGCGATCGGGTTGCGGACGCGCGCAGCAACAGCAGCGCCGGCTCGCGTTCGGCGATCGGTCCGAGGCGCGCCAGGAGGCTGAGCATCTGGCGCGGCTCGACGGTGTCGGTGATCGACTCGCTCAACGTCAGCACCATCGCCGTCGCCCGCTCGACGTCGCCGGCGTCGAGCAGGAGGCCGACGGCCTCCAGCGCCCGGCCACGTTCGAGCAGCTCGTCGGCCAGGGCAGCGGCGGTCTCCGGGTCGATCGACGCGGCGCGGAACGCCGACGCCCAGGCGACATCGAGCGCGCCGGTGAGCTGACGGCGCAGCGGCACGCCGGCGGCCACCGCGCGGTCGACGAAGCCGTCGCCGGCGAGCTTGTCGAGCAGGTGCTGGTCGATGCCCGGCGTCCGGGCGAGCAGGGCGACGACGGCGTGCTCGCGCGGCGTGAGGTGCTGCAGTGCCGCCTCGGCGGCCACGCGCACCATGCGCGACGCCAAGGCGACGGGGTCGGTACCAGGGTCGCGCCGGCTCTGGTCGAGCGACGTGGCGATGACGCGGACGCAGCCGTCGGCAGCCTCGACGATCCGCCGGGCGAGCGTCAACGATGCGCCGGGGAGCTCGGCGGCGACCTCGTCGGGGTCGATGGCCAGGGCGTCGGCGTCGATGATGAGCCCGTCGACGAGGTGGGTGGCCTCGTGCAGGACATCGGCGAGCACGCGACCGGCGACGATCAGCCGTGCGCCGCCCGACGCGTCCTCGATGCGCTCGGCGACGCGGGCGAGATCGAGCGCGCAGAGCAGGTGGGCGTCGTCGAGGAGGACCGTCTCGTCGGCCCAGCCCGCCGCCCCGAGTGGCGCCGACCCGCCGCGCAGCCGCAGCACATCGGGACCGGCCGCACGCCGGGCCAGCCACGACTTGCCGTATCCCGGGGGTGCCTCCAGCAGCACGACCGGTGGCCCGTCAGTGCCGGCCAGCCGGCTGAGCAGAGAGGTGCGGGGAAGGCGCATGCGGCGCTCGCGAGCCTAGTGACGGGCGTGCTCAGCCCGGTTTTCCGCCGCCGGCATGACCGAGGTCACAGAACCGCTGGGCGTCGCACGACGCAAAGAGGGAGTTCGACCGATGCCCGGACGATCCCGAGGAGCGCACCATGATCGACATGCACCCCGACACCCTCTCCACATCGCCAGGCTGCGCCACGCGGAGTCGACCAGCATGGTCAACCACCACACGGCCGCCGCTCGCCGTCCGCGACGCCGGTTCTTCCGTCGGGTCGACGAGCGCCGGGTCGCCTGACCGCCCCATCCGAGTGTTCGGCGCCATCGGAGTGCTGCATGCGCGGCGTCCGCACGCCCGACACTCGGATGGGCCTGCTGACAAGCGCCACCGACTTGTACGCTCCGGGGTGATGGGTCAGCTCGTCGCGGTCACCGAGAAGCCGAGCTCGTCGCCCGGCGTGGTGCGCTTCGAGCTCAACCGGGCGCTGACGGGGATGGGCCACGAGCACTTCCGCTCGGCGGAGGAGGCGTTCGGTCCGCGCCCGGCGGCAGAGCTGGCCCGCCGGCTGTTCGCAACCGGCCAGGCCGACGCCGTCCACGTGTACTCCAACATCGTGACCGTCGACCTTGCCAGGGGATCGTCGTCGGATGGGATGGCCGACGTCGTGCGCTACCTCTACCAGTACTGGCAGCCGGGGATGTCGCCTCCGACGTTCGAGGACCTCCAACCTGCCGAGGACACCTCGTCGGGACCGGCGGCGGCGAGCGCAGACGGTGAGGCTGGTGGCGACGCGGCGCTGGCCGAAGCGGCCAAGCGAGTGCCGATGCACCTGCTCGAGCGCGGCCGTGCCGCCCGCGAGCGATGGAAGGCCAAGCAGGGATAGCTGCCGTCGCCGAACTGGGCGGCTATCTCGCCGGATGCGGCGAGATCGCCGCCCAGAAGGCCGTCTGGCGAGGATCGCGCCCAGAACAAGCCCGCTTGCTCAGTCGAACGTTCGTTCGTAGACTCGGTCCATGGACCTGGCTGCAGCCGTCGCTCCCACGACCCTCGCCCGCCAGCGCACCCTGCCCGTCACCGACCCGTTCGTCCCGCTGCTGCCTGACGGCGCCCTGGCCAGGGGCCGGGCGGTGTCCTGCCGTGGCATCGCCGCCACCTCGCTCGCCGTCGCCCTGGCCGCCGAGGCCACGACAGCCGGCGCATGGCTGGCGGTGGTCGACGTGCCCTGGCTGGGGGTCGAGGCGGCGGGCGAGCTCGGCGTGCCGCTCGAACGGCTGGTCCGGGTGGAACCCGCTGCCAGCGAGTGGGCGGACCTCGTCGCCGCCGTCCTCGACGGGTTCGAGCTCGTCGTCACGCGCATCCCGCGCCGGCTGAACGCGGCCACCCTGCGCCGCGTCCAGGCCAGGGTGCAGGCCAGGGAGGCGGTGCTGATCGTGGTCGGCGAGCCCGGCCCGCTGTCCGCCGACATCACGATGGAGGCGTCGTCCCCCGTGTGGGAAGGGGTCGAGCACGGGTGGGGCCACCTGCGCGGACGACGGGTCACCGTGTCGTCGACCGGGCGCCGCGTCCCCCGCCCGCGCCGGGCCGAGCTGTGGCTCCCCGGCCCCGACGGCACCGTGGCCGTGGCCGACGAGCCGGTCACGGTGCTTCGCCCCGTGGGGTGACGTGGTGAGCGAGCGGATGGTCGCCGTGTGGTGCCCGGACTGGCCGGTCGTCGCCGCCGGCGTGGCCGCCGAAGTGCCGGCCGTCGTGCTGCACGCCAACCGCGTCGTCGCCCGTTCGCCGGCCGCCGCTGCCGACGGCGTGGTGATCGGCCAGCGCCGGCGCGAGGCGCAGCAGCGCTGCCCCGACGTCGTGCTGCTCGACCACGACACCGACCGCGACGCCAGGGCGTTCGAGCCCGTCGTGCGCGCCGTCGGCAGGTTCGCCCCTCGCCTCGAGGTCGTCGAGCCGGGGTGGCTGAGCCTCGGCGCCCGCGGCCCGTCGCGCTACTTCGGCGGTGACGAACGGCTGGCCGAGCAGGTCGTCGCCGCCGTTCGTGCCGAGGCGACCACCGACGTCGGGGTCGGCATCGCCGACGGCCGCTTCGCCGCTGCCGTCGCCGCCCGGCGGGCCGGGCTCCACCCGGTCGTCGTCGCGCCAGATGGCTCGGCGGCGTTCCTCGCCCCGCTCCCGGTCGCCTGGCTGCAGCACGTCGGCGAGGCCGACGCCGAGCTCGTCGGCCTGTTCGCCCGCATGGGCCTGGCCCGCCTCGGCGACCTGGCGGCGCTGCCCGCCGGCGACGTCCTCGCCCGCTTCGGCCCACCTGGCCGGCACGCCCAGCGCATGGCCGGCGGGCTCGACGAGCGCCCGGCCGGCGGCGTCGAGCCGTCACCCGAGCGTCACGTCGAGCAGACCTTCGACGAGCCGGTGATGACGCTCGAGCCGCTCGTGTTCACCGGCAAGCACCTCGCCGACGAGCTCGTCGCCGCCCTCGCCGCCGAGGGTCGCGTGTGCACCCGTCTCGTCGTCACCGCCGAGACCGAGCACGGCGAGCGCAGCGAACGTGCCTGGTACCGGGCGGCCGGGCTGTCGGCGTCGGCGATGGTCGAGCGGGTGCGCTGGCAGCTCGACGGCTGGACCTCGTCGGGGGAGCTGTCGGCGGGGGTCGTGCTGCTGCGGCTGGCACCCGACGAGGTGCGCGGCGACGGCGGCGACCAGCTGCGGCTGTGGGGCGGGCCGTCGGCCGCCGACGAGCGAGCGACGCGCGCCGTCGCCCGGCTGGCCGGGCTGGTCGGGGACCAGTCGGTGCTCGTGCCGGCGTGGCGCGGCGGGCGGCTGCCCGGTGACCGCTACGGCTGGGTGCCGGCGTCGACCACCGACCTGACCGACGCCGACGACACCGCCGAGCGGTTGCGACCCACTGTGACGGGACCGTGGCCGGGATCGCTGCCGGCTCCGTCACCTGCCGTCGTCCCGCCGCAGGTGCAGCCCGCCGAGGTGCTCGACGCTGCCGGGCAGGCGGTGCAGGTCAGCGGCCGGGGCGAGGTCAGCGCGCCACCGGCCACGCTGGCGGTCGGCGGCCGGGCACCCGAGGCGATCACCGCCTGGGCCGGCCCATGGCCGCTCGACGAGCGCTGGTGGGAGCCAGGCCGGCACCGCCGGCTGGCTCGCTTCCAGGTCGTCACCTCCGGCGGCGCCGCCCACCTCGTCCTCGCCGAACGCCGCCACTGGTGGGTCGCCGCGTCCTACGGCTGAGACCCCAATCTGGGCGCGATCCGTCTCTGGGCGCGATTCGTCTCGGATTCCGAGACGATCTGCACCCAGATCGAGGGATCAGCGGTTTGCAGGCCGGGAGTACAACAGAGACGAGGAGGTGGTCGTGATGGAACCACGCAGGATCCTCGTCGTCGCCAACCAGACGGCATGTGGGACCGAGCTGCTGGACGCCGTCAAGGCGCGCAAGGACGCCGGCCCGTGCCGCTTCACGCTGCTCGTGCCGGCCACCCCGCCGCACGAGCACGCCACGTGGACCGAGGGCGACGCCAAGGCCATCGCCCGAGGCCGCATGGCGGCCGCCGTCGAGCGGTTCGTCGGCGAGGGAGCGACGGTCGAGGGCGTCGTCGGTGACGCCAACCCGGTGCGCGCCATCGACGACGTGCTGCTCGCGCACCCTCACGACGAGATCATCCTGTCCACCCTGCCGCCGGGGATCTCGCGGTGGCTGAACAAGGACCTGCCCCACCGCGTCGAGCAGCGCTTCGGCCTGCCCGTGACGACGGTGATCAGTCAGCGCGAACTGACGAAGTAGCTCGGAACAGCTCGGGGAACACCTTGGCCACCTTGGCCGTGAGGTACTCCCCGTACGTGCCATCCCACGCCCGCACGCTGGTGCCGTCCCATCGCTGCGCGGCGTCGTCGGCCGGGGGAGTGCCGGCGAGCGGCAGCACCGGGCAGACGGCGTCCCACGACGGGTCGATGAAGCAGGGGAACGACAGGCGCTCCGAGCCGCTCGTGTTGAGCACCCGGTGCGGCGTCGAGCGGTACCGGCCCTCGGTCATGCGGTCGAGCATGTCGCCGAGGTTGACGACGAACACGCTCGGATCCGACGGCACGTCGATCCACCCGCCCGGTGCGTGCACCTGCAGCCCGCCGTTGGCGTCGGTGGCGAGGATCGTCAACAGCCCGTAGTCGGTGTGCTCGCCGACGCCCCAGCCGTCGTCCTCGGCTGGCGGGTAGCGGAAGATCCGGAACAGCACGGTCGGATCCGCCGTCACGTGGCGGGCGAACCAGTCCGCCTCCAGCCCGAGCCCGGTGGCCATGGCCCGCAGCAGCACGGCACCGAGCGCCGCCATGCGATCCATCCAGCCGAGCACAGCGGCCCGCAGGTCGGCAGGTTCGGCGGGGAAGAGGTTGGCCCCGTGCAACGGGCGGCCAGGAGCGCCCTCGGTCCCGAAGTAGATGCCTTCCTTGTGGTCCGGCCGCCCCGATGTCAGCTCGCCGTCGAGAGGGAACCAGCCGCGCCACGCGGCGCCGCCGTGGATCATGGCGATGCGTGCCTTGACGTCGTCGGGCTGGACGAAGAACGAGCGGGCGAGGCGATCGAGCTCGACGAGGTCGCTCTCGGGCACGCCGTGACCGGTGATGCGGAAGAAGCCGACCTCACGGCAGGCGGCATCGATCTGTGCGGCCACGGAGCGGTCATCGGCGCCGGCGTCGAGGAGCGGTGCGATGTCGATCAGCGGCAGCTCCACGCCGCCAGCCTAGCCGACCGTTGACAACACTTCTTTCGAAAGATATGCTTCGAACGCCATGCACCCCGACATCCTCGCCGAAACTGCCCGCCTGCACCTCTCCGAGCTGGCTCGCGACGCCACCACGCGCCGAGCCGTCAAGCGCGAGCGCCAGCGCCGGCCGGTGGTCGCCGGCCCGTGACGCGCCCCTCGCGGGCGCTGACCGACGCCAAGGAGATGCGCGCGCTGGCTCATCCGGTGCGCATCGCCCTGCTCGAGCTGCTCGGCCGCGACGGCCCGATGACGGCCACTCAAGCGGGGGAAGCGCTCGGCGAGTCGCCGGCCAACGCCTCGTTCCACCTGCGCACGCTGGCCAAGTACGGCTTCGTCGAGGAGGCGGAAGGCGGCCGCGGCCGGCAGCGTCCATGGCGACGAGTCGCCCTGACCCACTCGTGGGGCTACGACAACGAGAACCCGGCGACGGACGCCGCAGCGGAGGGGCTGGCGAGGTTCTACGACCACCGAATCGCCGAGCGCCGGGACATCTGGCAGGCGACTCGCGGCAGCTACCCCAAGGAGTGGCGCGACGCCTCGATCGTCTTCAGTTCTGTGACCTACCTCACCGCCGCCGAACTGGACGCCGTCGGCGACGAGATCCTCGCCATCATCGACCGCTACGCCGAGCGGGTCACCGACCGGTCGAAGCGGCCGGAGGGCGCCCTGCCGGTGGCCCTCGTCGCCACCGGCCACCCGATCGAGCCGACCCCGGCTGGGAACTAGGGTCGGCCGCCGTGGGCGACCCGGTGCAGGACGTGCTCGCCGCGGTCGCCGCCCGGGTCCCCGTCGACGAGCGGGAGCGGGTCAGCATCGAGCGCTTCCTGGCCGAGGTCCCGACGGCTGGAGCGGCCGTTCGACGAGCACGCCGACCCCGTGCACATCACCGGCTCGGCGCTGATCGTCGGCACTCGCGGCATCGTGCTCCTGCTGCACAAGTCGCTCGGCATCTGGGTCCAACCGGGCGGCCACATCGACGCCGGTGAGCTGCCGTGGCAGGCCGCCGTGCGCGAGGCGAGTGAGGAGACCGGGCTGCCGATCCGCCTGCTCGACGGATCCGCCGCCGCTCGCTCACGTCGACGTGCACCCCGGGCCGCGCGGCCACACCCACCTCGACCTGCGCTACGTCGTCGAGGGAGGCGACGCCGACCCGAACCCACCGCCGGAGGAGAGCCAGCACGTCGCGTGGTTCGACTGGCCCGAGGCCCAGGCCATCGCCGATCACGGGCTGGCCGGGGTCCTCCCCGAAGTGAAAGGACGGTGATGGACGTCATCGAGTTGCACAAACGGACGGTCGAGACCTTCCTCGAACGCGTCGAGGCGATCGGCGACGATGGGTGGTCCGCGCCGACGCCGTGCCCGGACTGGGACGTCCGGGCCCTCGTCAACCACGTCGTCGGCGAGGACCGCTGGACGGCGCCGCTGCTCGGGGGCAGCACGATCGCCGAGGTCGGTGACCGGTTCGAGGGCGATCTCCTCGGCGCCGATCCCGTCGGGTCGGCGAACGACGCCGCCGCCGAGGCGGTCGCCGCCGTCGGGTATCAACTGCCGGCTGGAGGAACGGTCCACCTCTCCTACGGCGACGAGGACATGGCCGAGTACGTCCGCCAGCTCGCCGCCGACCACCTGATCCACGGGTGGGACGTCGCTGTGGCGACGGGCGGCGACACGTCCCTCGATCCGGAGCTCGTCGATGCCGTGGCCACGTGGTTCGCCGACCGTGAGCAGCTCTATCGCGGCGCAGGGGTCATCGGCGCGCGGGTCGAACTGGGCGGCGGTGACGACCCAGCTTCCCGCTTGCTGGCTGGCTTCGGCCGCGACCCGCTCTGGCGCTGACGCTCCATCCGAGTGCTCGGCGTCATCGGAGTGCCTGAGCGCCGGACGCCGGTCCTCTGACACTCGGATGGAAGCGAACTTGCGTTCGACGGACAGACGTTCGATACTCGCGAGATGGGGTTCAACAACCCGTCGTGGACGTGGAGCGAGCTGGAGGCGGCGCTCTCCGGGACGAAGGGCCGGGATGGCCGGGTGGCGGGCAGTCCGTCGTGGAACGCCGGCGGCGACGGGCCGGCGTGGAGTCGCCGCCGCCAGCCCTTCATTGCACCGCGCCTCTCACCGGCGGACCCTCCAGGGTGCGCGGTGCCCTACGCCGAGTTGCACTGCCACTCCAACTTCTCCTTCCTCGACGGGGCGTCGCACCCCGAGGAGCTGGCCACCGAGGCCGCCCGGCTCGGCCTCGACGCCCTCGCCCTGACCGACCACGACGGCTTCTACGGCATCGTTCGCTTCGCCGAGGCCGCTCGTGCCGTGGGGATGCCGACGGTGTTCGGCACGGAGATCACGCTGACGCCCGGCCTGTCGGGAGCGGCGTTCAGGGACGAGGCGGCCACGCTGACCCAGGTCGACACCGGGCGGGTTCCCGACAGCCACGCCCCCGACCCCCACGGCGACCACCTGCTGCTGCTCGCCGACGGGCCGGACGGTTACGCCCGCCTCGCCCGCACGCTCAGTCTCGGGCACCTGGCGGGGGAGAAGGGGGCGCCGCAGTTCACGCTCGGCGACGTCGCCCGCATCACGGCCGGGCACGTGTGGGTGCTCACCGGCTGCCGCAAGGGTGCAGTCGTGGCGTCACTCATGAATGAGGGCCCGGCCGCCGCCCGCCGCGAGCTGAACCGGCTGGCCGAGGCGTTCGGGCGCGACCGCGTGCTGGTCGAGCTGTGGGATCACGGCGATCCGTTCGACTCGGCGCGCAACGACGCCCTCGCCGAGCTCGCCGCCCGCAACGACGTCGGCTGCGTCGCCACCACCAACGCCCACTACGCCACGCCGGCCCAGCGCCGCCTGGCGACGGCGCTCGCCGCCGTGCGGGCGCGCAGCAGCCTCGCCGAGCTCGATCCGTGGTTGCCGGCGGCGGCCGGCGCCCACCTCCGCTCGGGCGCCGAGCAGCGACGCCGCTTCGCCCGCTACCCCGGCGTCGTCGAGCTGGCCGCCGAGGTCGGCAGGGCGGCGGCGTTCGACCTGTCGCTCGTCGCCCCGTCACTGCCACCGTTCCAGTGTCCCGACGAGTTGTCCGAGATGGAGTACCTCCGCCGCCTCGTCGAGGATGGTGCCCGCCATCGCTACGGCGAGCGCACCGCTGACTCGGTCGCCTGGACGACCATCGATCACGAGCTGGCGATCATCGAGCACCTCGGCTTCGCCGGCTACTTCCTCGTCGTGTGGGACCTCGTGCGCTTCTGCAAGGAGGCCGGCATCTTCTGCCAGGGGCGGGGCAGTGCCGCCAACTCGGCGGTGTGCTACGCCCTCGGCGTCACCGCCGCCGACGCCGTGTCGCTCGGCCTGCTGTTCGAGCGCTTCCTGTCGCCCGAGCGCGACGGCCCGCCGGACATCGACATCGACATTGAAAGTGACAGAAGAGAAGAGGTCATCCAGTACGTCTACGCCAAGCACGGCCGCCACCACACGGCGCAGGTCGCCAACGTGATCACCTACCGGGCCAAGTCGGCGGTGCGCGACATGGCCAAGGCGCTCGGCCACGCGCCCGGCCAGCAGGACGCCTGGTCCAAGCGCGTCGACGGATGGGGGACCGTTGCATCGACGAAGCGTGAGCAAGAAGCCGAGTCGCGTCGTTCAGAGGCGAAGTCCCGGTCCGGCACGGCGGGCGCTCCAGCGCCTTCGCCGGCCGCATCAAGAAACGGGATCCCACAACCGGTGATCGACCTTGCCCTGCAGGTGGAGGATGCGCCGCGGCACCTCGGCATCCACTCCGGCGGGATGGTCATCTGCGACCGCCCGGTGATCGAGGTGTGCCCGGTGGAGTGGGGGCGGATGGAGGACCGCTCCGTGCTGCAGTGGGACAAGGACGACTGCGCCGCGGCGGGACTGGTGAAGTTCGACCTGCTCGGGCTGGGGATGCTGTCGGCGCTGCACTACGCCGTCGACCTGATCCGCGAGCACCGTGGCTACGAGGTCGACCTGGCGACGATCCCCCAGGAGGACGAGGTCTACGAGATGCTGTGCCGCGCCGACACCGTCGGCGTGTTCCAGATCGAGTCGCGGGCGCAGATGGCGACGCTGCCGCGGCTCAAGCCGCGGCGGTTCTACGACCTCGTCGTCGAGGTGGCGCTGATCCGGCCGGGGCCGATCCAGGGCGGGTCGGTGCACCCGTACATCCGCCGGCGCAACGGCCAGGAGCCGATCACGTACCTCCACCCGCTGCTGGAGAAGTCGCTGAAGAAGACGCTCGGCGTGCCGCTGTTCCAGGAGCAGCTGATGCAGATGGCCATCGACGTCGCCGGGTTCACGCCGGCCGAGTCCGACGAGCTGCGCCAGGCGATGGGGTCGAAGCGCTCGGCGGCGCGGATGGAGCGGCTGCGCGAGCGGCTGTACGCCGGGATGGCCGAGCGTGGGATCACCGGCGACATCGCCGACGAGCTGTACGTGAAGATGAAGGCGTTCGCCAACTACGGCTTCCCCGAGTCGCACTCGGTGTCGTTCGCCTACCTCGTGTACGCCTCGTCGTGGATCAAGTACCACGAGCCGGCGGCGTTCTGCGCGGCGTTGCTCAACGCCCAGCCGATGGGCTTCTGGAGCCCGCACACGCTGGTCCGCGACGCCCGCCGCCACGGCGTCGTCGTGCGCACCCCCGACCTCAACGCGTCGCTCGCCATCGGCCACGCTTGGAGCCGTGCGCCGGAATCGGTCGGTGGCGTCGCTGTCCGGCTCGGGATCGGGTCGGTGCGCGGCATCGGTGAGGAGCTGGCCAAGGAGATCGACGCGGGGAGGCCGTACGCGTCGCCGGAGGACCTCGTCCGCCGGGTGCCGTCGCTGAACCTGGCGCAGTTGGAGGCGATGGCCACGGGCGGGCTGTTCGGCGAGTGCTTCGGGCTCGAGCGGCGCGAGGCGTTGTGGGCAGTCGGGGCCGTCGCCCAGTCGCGCCCCGACCGGCTGGCCGGCGTGGTCACCGGGGCGGCGGCGCCACGGCTGCCCGGCATGTCGCCGGTGGAGGAGGCTGTCGCCGACCTGTGGGCCACCGGCATGGCGCCGGACGGCCACCCCACGCAGTTCCTGCGTCGCCAGCTCGACGAAGCCGGCGTCGTGACGTCACGGGGCCTGTGGGACGTCACGCCGGGTTCGCGGGTCACCGTCGCCGGCGTCGTCACCCACCGCCAGCGGCCGATGACCGCCCAGGGCACGACGTTCCTCAACCTCGAGGACGAGACCGGCCTGATCAACGTCGTCGTCTCCAAGGGCTGCTGGGCGCGCTTCCGGCGGGTGGCCAGGGAGGCGCCGGCGATGACGATCCGCGGCCGCCTCGAACGGGCCGAGGGCGTGATCAACCTCGTCGCCGAACACCTCGAACCGTTGACCCTCCCGGGCTCCACCATCCACGCCAGCCGCGACTTCCGGTGACGATCCATCCGAGTGCTGGAGAGCCGGCGTCCGCGCACCCCGCACTCGGATGGCAGCAAACACTCGGATGGTGTCGATTTCGGGTCGCGTCGTTCGTCTGTAGGTGTCCACCAACTGAGAGGATGAGGACATGCCCAAGTATGTGATGTTGATCGTGGAGTCCGAGGCGGAGTACGCGAGCGGTGACGAGGCCGTCTTCAACGACGTCATGCAGCAGCACGCCAGCTTCAGCGCCGAGGTCGAGCAGGCCGGCGGCAAGATCCTCGGCGGCGAGGCCCTGCAGCCGACGTCGACGGCGACCTACCTGCGCGGCACTCGCGGCGACGTCACCGTCGTCGACAACCCGGCGCCCGACCTCAAGGAGATCCTCGGCGGCTACTACCTCGTCGAGGCCGACGACGACGAGCACGCCCGACGGATCGCCGAGCGCTGCCCGGCGCCGTTCGGCTACATCGAGGTGCGCCCGATCTGGGACTTCTCCGGCGCGGGTGGTTGACGACGACGTCGCCGCAGCCGCCGCCGACGCCCAGCGGAGGTACTGGGGTCGCGTGCTCGCCGCCACGCTGCGGATGGCACGCGACCTCGACATCGCCGAGGAGGCCACTGCCGACGCCTTCGCCCTCGCCCTGCAGACCTGGCCCGACCGAGGCGTGCCCGACTCGGTCGAGGCCTGGCTGCTGACTGCCGCTCGGCGCCGAGCACTCGACCGCATCCGCCGGCTGGCCCGCTTCCGTGAGCGGCTCGCCGCCATCGCCGCCACGGGCGACCTGGCCGCACAGCCGGCGGACGCAGGGCTCGACGCCCCGCCCGTGCTCGACGACGAACTGCGCCTCGTCGTGTTGTGCTGCCACCCGGCCCTGCCCCAGGAGGTCCAGGTCGCCCTGACCATGCGCCTCGGGTGTGGCGTGCCGACCGCGTCGGTTGCTGCCGCCTTCCTCGTCCCCGAGGCGACGATGGCGGCGCGGCTGACTCGGGCGAAGAAGCGCATCGCCATCTCGGGCACCGGGATCGGCCTGCCCGACGACCTCGCCGTGGAAGAGCGCATGCCGGCAGTGCGCCGCACGATCCACCTCGCCTACGCGATGGGTCACACCGCTGGCTCGGGAGCGGCACTCCGCCACGACGATGTCGCCGACCATGCCGTCCGGCTCGCCAGAACCCTGTATGCCTTGCGACCCGACGACAGCGAGGCGACCGGCCTGCTGGCGCTGCTCCTGCTCACCGAGGCACGCGCGCGGGACGCGCATCCAGGCGGACGGCGCCCAGGTGCTGCTCGCCGACGCCGACCGCACGCAGTGGGATCAGATGCTGATCGCCGAAGGGCTCGAGCTCGTCGCCTCGCTGCGCGACCCCGGTCCGATCGGCCTGCAGGCGATGATCGCCGCCGAGCACAGCAGCGCGCCGTCGTTCGCGGCGACCCGGTGGTCGCGCATCGTCGGGCTGCACGACGCCCTCTTGACGATCGAGCCGAGCCCGACGGTCGCCGTCGGGCGCTGCGTCGCGATCTCCTACGCCGCCGGTCCGGAGGCCGGGCTCGCCGATCTCGACGAGGTCCTCACCTTCGGCGAGCTCGACACCTACCCCTACGCCCACGCCGCGCGGGCGCAGATGCTCGACCGCCTCGGCCGCCGCGCCGAGGCCGCCGAGTCGTGGGTCGCCGCCGGACGCAGCGCACGCACCGATGCCGAGCGGGCGTTCTTCGCAGCCCGTCAGGCGTAGCGGGCGACGAGCTCGCTGCCGATCCGCGCCAGCTCGGCGCGCACCTCGTCGGGGCCGACGACTTCCGCGTAGCCGCCCCAGCCGGCGAGCCGCTCGGCGATCATCCCGCACTCGGCGCGCCGATCTCCACCTCGACGCGACCGTCGTCGGTCTCGCCGAGCTCGCGGAAGCTGGTCCCGAACTGGCCGCGCAGCCCGTAGGACGCCAAGCGGTCGACGCGCACGATCGCCCGCACGCTGGCGCGGCGCTCCTCCAGCGTCGCCACCACGCCCTGCCACGTCGTGGCGAGGTCGAAGTCGGGCGGCCGCACGACCGGGTCGGTGGTCCGCTCGACGGATCGGACGCGGCTCACGCGGAACGTCCGCATCCCGGCGTCGGTGCCGGCGACGAGGTACCACACCGACCCCTTGTCGACGAGGCCGAGCGGGTGGACGGTGCGCACGGTCTCGTTGCGCGTCCGGTCGGCATACCCGAGGCGCACCTGGACACCGTCGACCACGGCCCGCTGCAGCTCATCGAGGTGTGCCGGGCGCGGCCTGGTCGTCCCGCCCCAGGCGGCGGGGTCGAGCACGATGGCCGACGCCGCCGCCTCGGCATCGGCGCGGAACGTCTCCGGCAGCGCCTGTACGAGCTTGCGCAGCGCCGCCTTGGCCTCGGGCGTCGCCGTCGACGACGGCCCTGCAACCATGAACAGGGTCCGCGCCTCGGCCGCCGTCAGCCCGCTGAGGTCGGTGCGGGCTCCGCCGATCAGCGACCAGCCACCGCCGCGACCGGCCTGCGAGTACACGGGGATGCCGGCGATCGCCAGCGCCTCGAGGTCGCGGCGGGCGGTCTTGATGGAGATCTCCAGCTCGTCAGCCAGCTCGGCGGCGGTCACGCGACCCTTGGCCTGGAGCACGAGGAGGGTGGCCACGAGGCGATCGGCACGCATGGTCACAGTCTCGCGCCAGAAGTGGTCATCACATGACCACTTCTCCGGCGCACGATGGTCGCATGCAACACCTCACCCACTCCCGCGCCGCAGCCATCGAGGCTCACGGCCTGCGCAAACGCTTCGGCGACGTCACCGCGCTTGACGGCCTCGACCTTCTCGCCCCCGCGGGTGCGGTCACCGCCGTGCTCGGGCCCAACGGCGCCGGCAAGACCACGTTCGTACGCACGGTCGCCACGCTGGCCTCGGCCGACGAGGGCTCGCTGACCGTCGCCGGCATCGACGCCATCGCCCGCCCGGACGAGGTCCGCCGGGTGATCGGTCTCGCCGGCCAGCACGCCGCCGTCGAGCCGGCGCTGACTGGCCGGGAGAACCTGGTGATGGTCGCCCGCCTGTTCGGGCACCGGCGGGCGGCCGCCCGTCACGCCGCCGACGCGGTGCTCGACCAGATCGGCTTGACCGACGACGGAGACCGCCTGGTTCGCCACTACTCGGGCGGCATGCGCCGGCGCCTCGACTTGGGGGCCAGCCTCGTCGGCACGCCGCGCCTCCTGCTCCTCGACGAGCCGACCACCGGGCTCGACCCGCGCAGCCGGATCGACCTGTGGGACGCCATCCGAGCCCTCGTCCACGGCGGCACCGACGTGCTGCTGACGACGCAGTACCTCGAGGAGGCCGACCAGCTCGCCGACCATGTGGTCATCGTCGACCGTGGCCGTTCGATCGCCACGGGCACGCCTGACGAGCTGAAGGCGTTGGCCGGGCGCGACGTCGTGGAGATCCGCGTCCGCCGCCACGACGACCTCGGCCGCACGGTCGAGCTGCTCGCACCGCTCGGCAGCGACGACGCGCGCGTCGACGACTCCGCTCGCCGTGTCGCCGTGCCCGTCGACGACGGCACTGCCCGCCTGGCCGATGCCGTGCGCCTGCTCGCCGACGCCCGCATCGAGCTCGACGACGTCGGCCTGCGCCGGCCCACGCTCGACGAGGTCTTCCTCACGCTCACCGGTCGCCCGCCGGCCGAGGACACGTCCACCACCGACGAACTCGTTGCCGCCTGAAGGAGAAGCAGATCATGACCATGACCATCGCCATCCCCGCACCCGCCCACCGAGCGGGCGTCGTCGACACGGCGACCACCGTCGCCGGCCGTACCCTGCGCCAGTTCGTGCGCACGCCGCAACTGCTCGTCGTCGGGGCGCTGACCTCGACGATGTTCTTGCTCATCTTCCGCTACGTGTTCGGCGGGGCGATCGGCACCGGTGACGTCGCCTACGTCGACTTCCTCATCCCCGGTCTCGCCGCGGCCGGCGCCATGTTCTCCGGCACCGGTGCCGCGGTCGGCGTCGCCGAGGACGTCGACAGCGGTCTGTTCGACCGCTTGCGATCGCTGCCGATCCCACGCTCGGCGGTGCTCATCGGACGCTCGATGGCCGACACCGCGCTGGTGGCCTGGGGCGTGATCATCACCATCGGCGTCGGCACGCTGACCGGGTTCCGGTTCCACGGCTCGGCGCTCGACGCCGTGCTCGCCTTTGCCCTGTGCGTGGTCTATGGGGCGGCGTTCACGTGGCCGTTCATCTGGATGGGCCTGGTGTCGGGGTCGGCGCAGGCGGCGCAGGGGATGTCGATGCTGGCGTTCCCGTTCGTGTTCGTGTCCAGCGCCTACGTGCCGGTCGAGTCGATGCCGGGCTGGATGCAGCCGATCGCCGAGCACCAACCGATCACCCCGATGGTCGGCTCGGTCCGGGCGCTTGCCCTCGGTGACCAGGCCGAGGCCGCCCTCGGCCACTCGGCGAGCTGGTTCGCCGTCCGGGCACTTGCGTGGTGCGTGGTGATCGTGGCGATCTTCCTCCCGCTGGCGACCCGCAAGTTCGCCCGCCGCTGAATCCATCCGAGTGTTGCAGTCCATCCGAGTGTCAGGTGTGCGCCCCCCGGTCACCTGACACTCGGATGCCCCGCGTGGTCACACCTCGACGATGCAGTTCACACCGCCGAACTCGTTGGGTACGTAGTCGTCGGCGCCCTCGTCGTTGAACCAGCGACCGTCGACCGTGTGGTAGCGGAACTCGTAGCGACCGGCGCGCAGGACGACTGTCGCCTCGAGGTGCTCGTCGACCGTCGTCAGCGGCGTCGCCTCCCACTGCCAGTCATTGAACTCGCCGGCGACGCCGACGGGAGCGGCGGGGTGATCGACAGGCAGGCGGAACGTCACGGCGATGGTGCCGTCGCCGGTCACACGGCGCTCGATCACGGGCGCGTGTCAGCCATGTCGAGAGGGGGTAGCGCTGGCACCGTGCCTATTCTGCGCCCGATGACGGGGTCCGTAAACAGGGCCAGGACCTGATGACGGACGAGGACGAGGGCGTCGAGCACTCGGACCGGGACACCGCGGACCTCGACGACGTCCGCGACCGCGACGAGCTGCGGCAACGCCATTACGGCCTCCTGCAGGAGCTGCGGGTCATCCTCCCCGGCGTGCAGGTCCTGCTGGCCTTCCTGCTGACTGCACCATTCGCCCAGCGCTTCGTCGAGCTCGACTCGGCGGGCCGGTGGGCGTTCGGCATCGCCCTGACCAGCTCGATGTTCTCCGTGCTCTGCCTCATCGGACCGGTGATCCTGCACCGGCTCGGTGAGCGAACGGCGCGCTCGGCGCGCTTGTGGTGGAGCATCCGCCTGACCGTCGCCGGCATCCTGCTGCTCTGCGTTGCGCTCGTCTCGGCGATGTGGGGTGTCGCCCGCTTCGTCTACGGCGACGGGACGGCGTGGTGGATCGTCGGGCCGGTGGTCGTGATGGTGCTGGTCGTGTGGGTGGTCCTGCCGCTCAACTTGCATCGCCACCACGAGGTTGGCCGTGAGCGCTGACCTCGATGAGCTCGCCGCTGAGGCGGCGTCGTGCACCAGATGCGACCTCTATCGGGATGCGACACAGACGGTCTTCGGCAAGGGCGCGCCGAAGGCCAGTCTCATGCTCGTCGGCGAGCAGCCGGGCGACGTCGAGGACCGGCGTGGTCTGCCGTTCGTGGGTCCTGCGGGAGCAGTGCTGTGGAGCTGCGTCGAGGAAGCGGGGATCGAACGCGGCGACCTCTATGCCACCAACGCCGTGAAGCACTTCAAGCACGAGGTCCGCGGCAAGCGGCGGATCCACAAGAAGCCGGGCACGGCGGAGGTCGAAGCGTGCCACCCGTGGCTGGAGGCCGAGGTGGCGGCTGTGCGCCCACGGGTGATCGTCGCTCTCGGCGCGACAGCGGCGCGTGCCGTGCTCGGGCGCAACGTCGGCATCGCCGCCAGCCGCGCGACGGTGCACGAGGCGTTCGGCACCGACGTGATCGTCACCTACCACCCGTCGGCCGTGCTGCGCGCAGACGAGCGAGCGGCGGAGGTGCGTGCCGCGCTCGTCGAGGACCTCGTGCGAGCGGGCGACCTCAGCCGCCAGAGACGGCGGGGATGATCGACAGGTCGGTACCGGCAGGGATCTCCGTCGCCATCCCGTCGAGATCACGGATGTTGTCGTCGCCGACGAACAAGTTGACGTGCACGCGCTCCCGGCCGCGTTCGTCACGGACGCGGCGCTCGAGCGCCGGGTGCTGTCGGCGAGCAGGTCGAGTACGGCGGCGACGGTCACGGCGCCATCGGTGTCGACCGCAACCGTCGACTGACCGCCGACGAGCTCGCGTAGCTGCGCCGGCACGCGCACGCGGATCTCCACCGGGTCAGCCGATCGGTGCGGCGCGCACCGACATCACGGGCGGCAAGTTCTCGACGATGAGCTGCCACGACTCGCCGGCGTCGCCGGACGCGAACACCTGGCCGGTGCGGGTGCCGGCGTACAAACCCGCCGGGTCGGCGCCGTCGGTGGCGAACCCGTCGCGCAGGACGGTGAGGTGGGCCTGGTGCTGCGGCAGTCCATCCGTCAGCGGCCGCCACGAAGCCCCGGCGTCGGTCGTGCGCCAGACCGTGAACTTGCCGTCGGGAGTGCACCGGTACATGTCGCTCTCGAGCGGGAGGAGGTAGGCGGTGTCGGGCTCGGACGGGTGGGCGACGACGGGGAAGCCGAAGTCCATCCCGGCGATGCTCGTCATCGCCGTCCACTGCTTGCCGCCGTCGTCGCTGCGATAGATGCCGCCGTGGTGCTGGAGGTACAGCCGCTCCGGGTTGCCGGCGTCGCGGGCCACCTTGTGCACGCACTGGCCGAACTCGGGGGCTGGCGCGTCGGGCAGGAACGGAACGGCGATCCCGGCGTTGCTCGCCTCCCACGTCTCGCCGCCGTCGTCGCTGCGATAGACGCCGGCCGCCGAGATGGCGATGAGGATGCGTGCAGGGTCGTCCGGATGGACGAGCACGGTGTGCAGGCACAGCCCGCCACCGCCCGGCTCCCACTGGGGGCGATGCGGGTGGTCCCACAGACCACGGACGAGCTCGAACGTGCGCCCGCCGTCCTCGCTGCGGAACAGCGCCGCCGGTTCGACACCGGCGTAGAGCACGTCCGGCTCGTCGGCCGGGCCTGGTGCGAGCTGCCAGATGCGCGCCAGCGAGGCCTCGGTGCCCTCCGGGAAGTGCAGTGCGGCCTGCTCGTCCTCGGTCCAGGTGTCGCCGAGGTCGTCGGACCTCCGCAGTACCGGGCCCCAGTGCATGCTCACCGAGCCGATGAACAGCCGCGGCGGGTCGCTGCGCGTGTCGATGCACGTGGAGTAGATCTCCTCGCCGGGGAACACCGGCTCGGACACGTCGAAGTGCTGGCGCCCGTCGTCGGAACGGAGGATGAACAGGCCCTTGGTGGTCCCGGCGAGGACCATCGTGTCTGCGGTCATGGTTGGTTGGACTCCTGTTGTCGGCGGAACTGATCGACGATCATCAAGGTCACGAGGGCGACGACGACGGCTGCGCTCCCGGCGACGGCGAGTGCGGGCGGCGTGAGTGCGCCGAGGAGCACGATCACCGTCGCCCCGGCAACCTTCGAGCCGATCGACTCCCGGCTCACGGCGTGGTGCGTGGCGAGCATGAGCAGCACCAGGCCGAGCAGGAACGCGGCGATGGGGATGGTGACGGCGAGCGATCCAGTGCGTTCGGTCGCGTGCCCGGCCTCCGCTTCGGCGGCGACGTAGACGCCGGCACCGAGGGCGGCGAGCGACGTGAACACGACGACGTGGGTGTATCCCCACCGGAAGGCGACGGAGCGGGACGGGCGTGAGGTGGCCGGGGTGGTCGAAGTACAGCCACCACGCGCCGAACGCGAGGAGGAGCCCACCGATGGCGATCACGATCAGCCCGGCCGTGACCCCTTCCGTGCCGATCTGACGGATGCCGATGCTCGCCGCGAGGATCGACTCGCCGAGCACGATGATGGTGAACAGTCCGTAGCGCTCCTCGATGTGCTCGTGGGTGGAACAGGCGGGAGTTGCGGCCATCCGCCCCGCGCTCGGCCCAGAACGGCACGAGCAGCTCGCCGATGGCGAGGGTGAAGAACAGCGGCGCCGTCCAGTCGGGCGGTGTGGCGAGGATGATCAGCCACAGCACTTGCACGGTGCCGATGCCGACCGCGTAGCGCAGCGATCTGGTGCGCAGGTCGGGATGGTGGCGGGCGACGCGGACCCACTGCGTGATCAACCCGGCGCGCATGATGAGGTAGCCGACGACGGCGAGCGTGAAGACGTGGTCCTCGACGGCCGCCGGGACGCCGGCCGCATAGACGAGGACGCCGGCCATCTGCAGCAGGGTGAGCAGGCGGTAGGGCACGTCGTCGGCGTCGTGGGCCGAGGCGAACCAGGTGAAGTTCATCCACGCCCACCACACGCCGAAGAAGCCCATCAGGAAGCCGACGACGCCGTCGGCGATGTGCCCGGCGACGAGCTCGTGGTGCAGCGACGCCGATGCCTGGGCGACGGCGACGACGAAGCACAGGTCGAAGAACAGCTCGAGCGGCGTCGACGTGCGAAACGCCTCCTCCGGGTTGCGCACGACAGCACCGACACTGATCGGGTGATCGACCGGCACCTCCCCATTCTGGGCGGGATCTGTGTCTGGGCGGGAATCGTCCCGGATTCCGGGACGATTCCCGCCCAGATGGCGGGTCAGCGGACCGAGCGGGAAGCGCCGTCGCTCGGGCGGACCACCCACGCCCCGTCTCGGCCGGCGAGGACGCCGGGGAGTGCGAGGGCAATGACGGAGCCGCCCCAGCCGCCGCCGGTGATGCGAGCGCCGAACACGCCATCGGTCTCGGCGAGATCGGCGCACAGCCGGTCGATCGCGGGTGTCGACGACTCGAACTCGTCGCGCAGACTGGCGTGGCTCTCGTTCATCAATGCTCCGGCGGCATCGAGATCGCCGGAGCCGATGACCTCGGCGAACGCCTGCACGCGGCCGTTCTCCGTGACGACGTGACGTGCACGCCGCCGCACGACGGGCTCGGCGATCTGGCTGACGTCATCGAGGGTGGCGAGTCGCAGGGGCCCGACCTCTGCCTCGGCGCGCCCGAGCTCGACGACCCGCTCGCTGTAGCCCGATGTGGCGAGGTCCCGCGAGCCGGTCGGGACGAGCACCACCCATTCGGCGACGTCCGGCGGCGGCAGCGGCACCGGCGTCACGACGACGGCGTGGCAGTCGAGCAGCAGGGCGTGCCCGGCGACCCCGCAGATCGACGAGATCTGGTCGAGGATGCCTGTGGGTACGCCACGTGCGGCGTGCTCGGCGGCCTGGCACAGCCGAGCGAGGGCGACCGGATCCGA
>CAWGJK010000013.1:0-80625 GCA_963822875.1 uncultured Acidimicrobiia bacterium
GGCCTGCCTGGTACGGGCGCGGACTGGGCATCGAAGCCACTCGTCTCATCGTCGATCACGGACTGCACACCATCGGGCTGAGCCGCATCACCCTGGCGGTGCTCGCCCGCAACGCTCGTGCGATTCGGACCTATGAGAAGGCCGGCTTCCGGCGGACGGATGAGACGATCGAGGACGGGCAGACGTGGGTGCAGATGGAGATTGGCTCTCGTGACTGATCCGTGGGTCACGTCGCTCCCATCCGAGTGTTTGCTGCACGCGGTGAGGGATGTGCGCTCTCTGAGCGCACATCCCTCACCTCACGTCGGCACCCGACGGCGCGGTGACGCGCCTGATCCCAGCCAGACTGTCGACCTGTGCCCAGCAGGCGACGACCAAAGCCTCCTCCGGCGCTCGAGTCCGAGGACACGATCGAGCGGTTCGCGGCGACATTGCGACAATCGGCGGAGCGTGAGCGGGTTCAACGCGAGCGTGCCCGACTCGAACAGGAGCAGGCTCGCGAGGCCGAGCGTGTCGCCGCGGAGCATGCCGCGGCGTTGGACGAGGCTCGCCGGGAGCTCGACCTGGCGATCCGACGAGCACGCGCCGCCCGGCAAGCCGGCGGCAGTGCTGCGGACGCCGACGCAGCGTGGCGCCGGGCGAAGTCGCGACTCATCGAGTTGGAGACCGGGGCGCCGCCCGACTGGGCGCGTCGCGACCCCGAGGCACACGACGTCTCGACGAGGTAGGTAGCACCACCCCGAAGACGGATGGTCGCCACCTGGCCGGCTGAGCAGGGCGGTGCGACAATCGCCGTGTGGGCGGGGTCGTTTCGTACCGACTGCGCGCCAACCTCCGACGGGGGTGGCGTGTCGGGATCGGCCTTGCGCTGCTCGTCGCGGTGTTGGGAGGCGTGGTCCTCGCGACGGCGGCCGGCGCCAGGCGCACCTCGTCCGCCTACGGTCGCCTCCTCGATGTGGTGAATCCGCCCGAGCTGCTCGTCTCGCCAGCCGGTGGCGGACCGGGTTTCGACCCGAGCCCGTTCTACGACGCTCTTGCAGAGGTGCCTGGCATTCGTGGGATGAGAGTGTTCGCCGGCATCCCGGTGGTCCCGCAGGCGGGCACACCATCGGCGCGTCTCGGCGAGGCGCTCAGCGGTGGCGGCGTGCTCGCCCCCATCGGCGACAGCAGCCAGGACGTCGGACGACCAAGGCTGGTGGCGGGTCGCCTGCCCGACCCCGCACGCGCCGACGAGGTGATGGTCAGTGAGCTCCTCGCCAGGACCGGCGGCGTCGATGTCGGCGATCACATCGACGCCGTGATCCTCGAGCCCGACGAGACGGACAGCGTCGTTCTGGTGGCGACCCCCGACAAGGGCACGCCCATTCGACTCACCGTGACCGGAATCGGTGTGTTGCACGAAGAGGTCGTGCCGTTCGACGACCTCAGCTCCTCCGGCACGGCGCGCGGCACGGCCGCGCTGTCGGCGATGGTCGACCGCGGGACAACGAACTTCGAAGGGGCGATGGTCGACGTCGAGCCGGGCACGGATCTCGTCGCGCTGACGGACGTGATCGAGGACCTCGGCGAACGACCGGAACTGGGTACGGGAGGTGCGGTCTTCGTGTCGGATCAAGCGGCCGCAGCAAGCGCGGTGAACGACTCGATGCGTCCGCTGGCGTTCGCCCTCGGCGTCGCCGCTGTGGCCATCGGCTTCGTCGCCCTCCTCGTCGTCGGCCAGGCCATCTCGAGGGCCACCCGGGAGGCGAACGACGATGTCGACGCACTCCGCGCCATCGGCTCGCGACCCGCCGACCGCGTCGCGTTCCTCGCCAGCCGCGCGGCGGTCATCGGCGTGGTCGGAGCCGTCGGGGCTGTGGTGCTCGCAGTGGCGCTGTCCGACCGGTTCCCGTTCGGTGTCGCCCGAGTGGCTGAACCCGAGCCCGGCCTGCGCATCGACCCGCTCGTCCTCGTCGCTGGAGCCGGGGCGGTGGCCGTCCTGACCACGCTCAGCGCCCTTCCGTCCGCGTTCCTCGGCGCACATCGTCGGCCCCAGCGGCCCAGGCCCTCATTGCTCGCCGGCGCCGCTGCGGCGAGCGGCCTGTCGCCGGCCGCGGTGCAGGGTGTTCGCTTCGCGACAACCGGCAGCGCCTCGCGTTCGGTGCCGCTGCGCAGCACGCTGGTTGCCGTCACGGTGGCGATCATGGCGGTTGTCGCCACGGTGACGTTCGCCGCCAGTCTGGTCGCGCTCATCGACACGCCGAGCCGCTACGGCCAGGGTTGGGATCGGATGGTCGATGCCCAGTTCGGGCCGGCTCCGGTGACGAGGGTCGTCGACCAGCTGGAGTCGGTTCCGGACGTGGAAGGCATCGGCGTCGGCAACTACGGCGACGTGACGGTCAACGGCGTGCCCGTCACGGCGTTCGATCTGCGGTCGGTGCGCGGGCTGGTGTCGGTCGGCATCGTCGACGGACGGCCCGCTGCGGCGGCCGACGAGATCGTTCTCGGCGGCGAGACGATGGACAGCATCGGCGTCGACGTCGGCGACCGCGTCGATGTCGACCGCGGCGGAGGGGTCGAGCCGATGCTGATCACCGGACGAGGCGTCTTCCCCCAGATGGGACAGGGCTCGTTCTCCACGACCGGGCTCGGTAGTGGCGCTCAACTCGCCGGCGGGTCACTTGCGTTCTTCGGCTTCACGGGAGACCTGCCTCCCGACTACGAGCTCGACGGGCAGCGGTACAACTTCGTCGCCATCGACGTCGACGGGGATCCGTCATCGGTGGACGTCGAGATGCGAGCGTTGGAGGCGGCGGCCGAGGATGAGGGCGCGCTCGCCGTGATCCGCACCGAGCAACCGCCGACGACGATCCGCGACCTCGAGCGGGTGCGCGTCGTTCCCGCCGTGATGGCCGCCGTCCTGGCCCTCATCGCTGTCGTTGCGCTCGCCCACCTCCTGCTCACATCGGTACGTGAGCGCCGCCGCGAGCTGGCACTGCTGCGCACTCTCGGCTTCTCCAGATGGCAGTTGCGCACATCGGTCGGTTGGCATGCGTCCGTGATCGCCGTCGGCGCGTTGCTGGTCGGCGCCCCGCTCGGGATCGTGCTGGGACGGACGGTCTGGCGGCGGTACGCCGAGGGTCTCCATGCGGCCGCACCGCCCGAGACGCCCTGGACGTGGCTCGCCGTCGCCGCCCTGGCGACGCTGGCGGTGGCCAACCTCGTGGCCGCCCTCCCCGGCCGCTCGGCGGCGCGGACATCTCCCGCCATCATCCTGCGCGAGGAGTAGTCGACACACTTGCCAACGAGGTGCCGGAGGGCGACACTGGACCCTGGCCCAGATCTGGTGCCCGAACCGAGGGAGACGGCGAATGGCGAAGTTTCTGATTCGCGCCAACTACGTGGGCGATGGGGTGAAGGGACTGCTGACCGAAGGCGGGTCGAAGCGGCGGGAAGCCGCACAGGCCGCCATCGAGTCCGTCGGAGGCACGCTCGACTGCATGTACTACGCGTTCGGCGACACGGATGTGTATGGCATCTGTGACATGCCCGACGACGCCAGCGCCACGGCCGTGTCCCTGCTCATCAACGCCAGCGGCGCGGTGAGCCTCAACATGACGCCGCTGATGACCCCCGAGGATGTCGACGCAGCAGCCGCCAAGACGCCTTCGTATCGCGCTCCCGGGACCTGACGACAGCCAGCGTCCACGACTCAGCGGGAGCGCAGCGGCAGCTCCCGGCGGTGGGATGCGGCGAGCCCGACCAAGCGGTCGCGATCGACCCGGTCGGCCGGCACGACCATCACCTTGGCGCGCGACCCGGCGGTCAAGGTGCCGGTCCGGCGGCCGCCTTGCAGCACCGCCCGCTCGCCGAGCACCGCGCCGGGGCCGAGCTCGACGACCTCGGTGCCGTCGACGCTGACGACGAGCACACCGTCGACGATGACGTAGAGATCGTCGCCGGGATCGCCCTGGCGGGTCAGTACCTCACCGGCCTGCAGCCGGCGGACGGCCGGACGGGGTGTGTCGCGCAACAGCGTCTCGGCCAGCTCCCGCTCCAACGCCGACTCGACCGCGGTGACGAAGGCCGGCGAGTCCTCGTCGCCCCACGGCGTATGCGTGCCGACTGCTGAACCGGCCCAGCCCTTCCAGTCCGTGATGGCGCTCGTCGCGTCGAGGCGACCGTCCGCGTCGTAGACCCAGTGGCGCGGGAAGGGCGACGCGCCGGCCAGCCGTCCGCTTACCCGCCCGTCGGCGTGCAGCGTGAGCTCGAGCGTCGTCCATGCGACGGGGGCGTTGAAGCGCACGAAGGGCGGCCGAAGTGTCGCCTTCGCCATGGTCGACGCCGTGCGGCCGCCCCACGTCTGGTCGAAGCGCACCCAGCCCGGACCGACCACCGGCTCGCCCCGGCGCTCTGGCATGGGGATGGTCCCGATCGCCAGTTCGCCCTCGCGTCCAGCGCGGTGGCCGAGCCGCCCGCTTCCCTGCTCGCCATAGCGCCGTACCTCACCGTCGTCGTCGAACTCGGCGAAGCCCCGCAGGTGGTTGGCGAAGCGGTACCGGTCCGCCAGCGCGTCGAGCGTGGTGTCGATGTCCGGGCCGAGGTCGGCCGGTGGCGCCGGGTCGGCGCGCGACGTGCCCAGCCGGAACCCGGTCTTCGCATCCCGTTCAACCGCTTCCGCCGGGACCCATGAGATCGTGGTGACGGATCCTTCGACGCGCACCACCCCAGCCTCGCGCGGTCGTTCGCGGCGTCGGTCAGGTGATGAACGGCGGGTACGTGGTGTCGAGACCGGCGAGTGGTTTGGCGAGCTCCGGGAGGTGCTTGTGCGAGAAGAGGAGGTGCTGGCGGGCGGCCTGGACATCACACAACGCGCGGAGGAGCCGGCTGCCGGCGTACGCGGCTGCGCCGCCGCCGAGTTGGTGGGCGACGGATGTGGCGGCGACGGCGGTGTCACAGGCGTGCAGACATGCCAGGAGGATCCTGGCCTGCAGCACTCGGTCGATCGGTTCGTCGCGGCCGGCACGCTCGCTGCGCTTCATCGGCGGCTTCGTGGAGTGCGGCGCGGGCCGCTCGCAACCGGGCCTCAGCGGTGGCGAACTCAGCCATGGCGATCGGGTCGTCAGCGAGTTGGCCCCGTCGCGCTGTCCGCCCTTCCCGCACCTGGCGTGCGACCTCATCGAGCGCGCCCGGGCGAGGCCCAGCGGCACCGCGGCGAGCGTGGGCAACAGCACGGTATAGATCGGCAGGCGCCACATCGTCCCGGCCGGCCACGGCTCGATCGGCGAACGTGCAGCACCGATCAAGGGTCACCGACACGTCGCTGGCGCTGACGTGATGGCTGCCAGTGCCTCGTAGGCCAGTCGAGTCCCACGTGTCTTCGATCGTCAGTGACTCGACCGGAACGAAGACGACCCGCGGCGTCGCGTCGAGCCCGTCGACGAACGCTCCGAGCCCGACCCACTCGCTGTGCAGGCAGTTGCTCGTGAACGACCAACGCCCGGTGAGCACATGACGGGCACCGTCGAGGGCGATGCGGCCGGTGGGGGCGAACATCGTGGCGTTGCCCTGGTCCGGGTCGGCGAACACGACCTGGGCGGCGTCCTCCGGCAGGTAGCCGGCGAACAGGTTGGTGCCAGCGCCGATCACTGCACACCATCCCGTGCTGCCGTCAGCTGCCGCCAGTCGCTCGAACACGTCCATCGCCACCGTCACCGGGGCCTCGATGCCACCGAGCTCGCGTGGCACGGCAAGTCGGTGCACGCCCGACTCGCGCAGTGCCGAGACCACGATGTCGGGCAGCCGGCGTCCCCGCTCGATCTCCTCGACCGATTCGGCCACGACGTTCAACAATCTCCCGACATCCAGCGTCGGCCCCGCCGGTGGCTGGACGGTCTCTGTGTGCGTCGTCACCATGGCGTCAGTCTTCTCCCTCCCAGCGGGGGTCACGAGCAGTCGGTGATGAGGAAGGTCGTGCCGTCGCGGACTGAACAGTCGGTCGTCGACGAGCCCGTGCCCGACGGAGTGCCGTGCCCCGAGAACGTGATCCGCGGCCAAGTGATGTGCTGATCGGCGGTTTCGCACGCCGCTGGTCGGGTACTTGCTCACTGGTCCTCGCTCCAGACCCCGGCGACACCCCTCATTGGATGAGTTACCGGAGGTAGCGACGTGGCCGCTTCATCAGCTGACGAGGTGTTGGCGTTGGTGCTCGATCACGACCAGGCCTCGATCGGACTCGCCCGGCGTGCCGTTGGAACGTGGCTCTCCGAGCGTGGCTGTCACACTGGCGATGATGCGGTGCTGGTGCTCTCGGAACTGGTGACGAACGCCATGATCCACACCGACACTGGTTGCACGATCGAGGCACGGCACGGCGACGACCTGCTCCGGCTCGAGGTGCGCGATCAGAGCCCACAGGCTCCTGTGAAGAGGCTGGTCGGCCCCAGTGACATCGGGGGTCGCGGGCTGCACGTCGTCGATGCTGTCGCTGAGGCGTGGGGTTGGGAGCCCGCCACCGACGGCAAGCGCGTGTGGGCCATCGTGCACGCCCCTGTCCACCCTTCCGACGGCGAAGGTCGCGCCCGGATGTGAACGAGGCGGCCTGTCAGAGCGGCTGCGACGGCGCGTTGCGCGCTGCGGTCGTCGTAGCGGCGACGCGGGCGATGGTTCGTGGCGACGCGGATCGCACCGTGTTGACCAGCCGCAGGTGGGCCATCGTCCAGATCAGCCACTTGCTCGGGTCGTAGTGCCACCAGCGGACGCCGTTGCGGTAGTCGAACGGGAAGCGGTGGTGGAAGTTGTGGTAGCCCTCACCGAACGTGACGAGTGCCGTGAGCGTGCTGTCGCGTGCTGAGGACTGCTGGTCGTAGCGCCTGGTTCCCACGAGGTGGGCGAGGGAGTTGATGGCGAACGTCGCCTGCAGCAGGATGGCCGCGCGCAGGAATCCGGCGACCAAGAGGCCGCCCCATGGATCGCCCCACATGGCGGCGAGCGCCATCGGGGCGACGAGCCCGATGGCGATGGCCACACCCGCGTAGAAGCGGTGCTGCCAGCGGATGCTGTCCACCGACCACAGGTCGCTCAACCGACGGACGTCGGCGGACGCGACACGCCGGCGGAACAACCAGCCCATGTGGGCGAACCAGATCCCTCGCGTGATGGCATGGGGGTCGGCGGGGCGATCGGTGTCGGCGTGGTGGGCGCGGTGGTCGGCGCTCCACGACAGCGCCGAGTTCTGGAATGCCGCCGCGCCGAACGCCAGCATGAACCAGCGCACGGGTGCCGATGCGCGGTACGTGCGGTGAGCGAACAGGCGGTGGTAACCCGAGGTGATCGCAATACCGCACAGGACGTACATCACGGCCGCGAGGCCGAGTGTCGCCGCCGACGGGTTCAGCATGATCCAGATCACCCCGACGAAGCCCGCGACGTGGATCAGCGACAGTCCGGCCACCGTCGACCAGCAGATCCGGTCGTCGAGTACCGCACCTCGCTCCTCGACCACGTGCGCAGTGCTGTGACGGATCGCCCCACTCGGTGTCAAGGTGTCGCTCACGATGGTCTCACCGCGCAGCGAGCGGCCGCGGTCGGGCGGTGGAGTGGCCGCGTCGTCATGATGTGCTCCTCGCAACCGTCGGCAGTTCTGTCGCCGGGGTCCGGAGCGACCATCGAGACGAAGGCCTCGATCGAGGTGACCGTATCAGAGCGCCCGTCGACGATGACGTCGTGTGCTGAGCCGAGAGATCACTGGCGTCGCCGAGGTGCGGGCGTCATACTCGACACGACGGGTTCGAGCGTTGGATCTGGTCCTCGTTGAGCGCCCCCCTGTCGGACACTCGGAGGTTCGATGAAGCCGCACGCTCGACATGCGATTGGTCCGTCACGCCGGGTTCGCTGTGCCCACTGACCGTGTGACGCGGATCCTCGCTCGACTTGCCTCGACTGGCTCGGCGACCGACGCGGGAACAGGGCGTCTGTGCGCCGTGGCGGCTGGCGTGACCGAGATGAGCGGCGCCGGGATCATGTTGATGGTCGGCAACGAGCCGCACACGTCGGTCTGTACCACCGGAGGCGTCAGTGCCTTGATCGAGGACCTGCAGTACACCCTGGGGGAGGGTCCGTGCGTCGACGCCTACCGGCTCGGCCGCCCGGTCCTCGAGCCGGATCTCGGGGCCCCCACCGAGGCCCGCTGGCCGGCGTTCGCTCGATCAGCTGTCGCCGGAGGTGCCCGCGCTGTCTTCGGGTTCCCGATGTCAGTCGGAACGGTCCGGCTCGGTGCCCTCAACCTCTACCGAGACCGCCCAGGACCGCTGACGACTGAACAGCACGCCGACGCCGAGCTCGTCGCAGCGATCGCCGGCCGAACGTTGATCACGATGCAGACCGGCGCTGACCATGGCGCCCTCGGTGTCGAGCTCGAAGCCGGCAGCAACCTACGCCTCGTCGTGCATCAGGCCACCGGCATGGTCGCGGAGCAGCTCGGGATCACCGTGACCGAAGCCTTGATCAGGCTGCGGGCCCACGCCTTCGCCAAGGACCGGGCCCTCACCGACGTCGCCAGCGACGTCGTCACCGGAGGGTTTCGCTTCGCTCGAGCTGGCGGCGATTCGCCCGGCCAGTGACAGGGTGGCGCGGCCTTTCGCCGCAGCGGAGACTCACATAGAGTCACCGCGGTGAGCTGCGCGCTGGCGAGTGCAGCGGCCGGCGCTTGCCCGGGATCGAGGTGCCCATGACGCGCGAATCAGTGCTTGCCCGCACCCTCGTCGAGTTGGCCGACAACCTCGTCGACGACTTCGACATCGTCGACTTGCTGACCACCCTGTCGGATCGTTGTGTCGAGGTCCTCGACATCGCTGCCGCCGGCATCATGCTGGTCGCCCCCAACGGCGAGCTGCGAGTGATGACATCGTCCAGTGAGGCCATGCGAGTCGTCGAGTTGTTCGAGCTGCAGTCACAGGAAGGGCCCTGCCTGGACTGCTATCGAAGCGGCGAAGCCGTCATGAACCATGATCTCGCCGCCGCCGACGGCCGCTGGCCCGGCTTTGCCATGGTCGCTCTCGAAGCCGGGTTCCGATCAGCCGATGCCGTGCCGATGCGCCTCCGCTCCCAGATCATCGGCGCCCTCAACCTGTTCCGCAGCGAACCAGGTGCGCTCAGCGACAGCGACATCATCGTCGCCCAAGCCCTCGCCGACGTCGCCACCATCGCCCTGCTCCAGCACCGCACCGCCGTCGCCGCCGAGGTCGTCAACGAGCAGCTCACCGGCGCCCTCAACAGCCGCATCCTCATCGAACAGGCCAAGGGCATCATCGCCGAACGACATCACCTCGACATGGCGCAAGCCTTCGCACGTCTGCGCACTGACGCCCGCAACAGCAATCGGCGCCTCAGCGACCTCGCCCATGAGGTCGTCTACGGCACGCTCGACCTGGCCTGACGTCAGGCTCGCCGTCCGATCGCCGCGGGCGCGTGAGCCGTAACGTCCCCGGCACGATGACTGCCCGAGCCGTCGAACGTGAGGAGATCGAGCGCTGGTTCATCAAGCGCGGACTTCCTCACTTCATCGACGGGTACTCGGCCGGCACCGACATCTGGACCCGGTCGTTGCCCGTCCTCGGGATCGCCTACCTCGCCGGGGGCTTCAACGCCTTGGACCTCGACAACTGGAGCGTCCGACGCAACGTCGTGGTGGCGGCGATCACGCTCGCTGTCCTGCTCGCCGGGATCGTGGCCGCCAACATCCTGCGCGGCCGGAAGGGCTTGTCGATCCCGCGTGCCGTCGGGCCGGGCGAGCTGGCCCTCTTCGTCATCGGGCCGTCGTTGCCAGCGCTGTTCCTCGGCCAGCCCGGCGACGCCCTTCAATCGATGTTGACCGGCATCGGGGTTCTGCTGGTGATCTATGTCGTCACGAGCTACGGGCTGATCCCGATGACCAGATGGGCGTTCGGTCAGCTGGGAGAACAGGTCGCCGACCTCGGCCGGCTCGTCGTCAAGGCGCTTCCCTTGCTCCTGTTGTTCATCACGTTCCTCTTCGTCAACACCGAGGTCTGGCAGGTCGCCGGCAACCTCGACGGCTTGGCGTACTGGCTCGTCTTGGCGCTGTTCTTCCTCATCGGAGCGGCATTCGTGCTGTCTCGGGTGCCGGGCGAGGTCGCCGAGATCAACCACTTCGCCGGCTGGGACGAGGCTGCTGCCCTCGGGCGCGAGGTGGGCGCACCGTTGGCGCCGGGTGCGGTGGTCGAGAGCCGAGTCGCAGTGTCGGCGGTCGATGTGTCTCCGCCGCTCAGCCGTCGGGCGTGGGTGAACATCGTGCTGGTGATGCTCGTGACCCAGGCGATCCAGATCATGTTGGTGGCCGTCGCGGTCGGCGGCTTCCTCGTTGTCTTCGGCGTGCTGGCGATCGACCGATCGATCGTCGAGTCGTGGACCGGCAACGGCGCTCACGAGTTGTGGGAACCCTCCCTCGGTGGACGTCATCTGCTGTTGAGCGAGGAGCTGCTGCGGGTCGCCGGATTCCTCGCTGCCTTCGCAGCGCTCTACTTCACGGTGTACCTCGTGAACGACCCGACGTACCGGGTGCAGTTCCGCGACGAGGTCGTTGCCGACGTCCGCGGCGCACTCGCAGCCCGGGCCTGCTATCTCGACTCGATCCAGGCGAACGACACCGCCACCGCTGGTCAGGATTGACCACGCGTCGATGGCGCTCCGATGCCGAGAATGATCGATGCTGGCGATGCGCCCGGCCACCGTCAGGCCTACCGTCGAACTGGTTCCCGACGAGCCCGACGACGTGGAGGCGCTGCGTGTCCGAGATCCATCCCAACGTCCTGACGTACCTCGCGGCGATCGATGCCTTCAACCGCGACGATGTGGCCGCCGTCGCCGAGCACGTCCGCGACGACTTCGTGTACCGCATCCCCGGCCGCTCGATCGTTGCAGGCGAGTTCCACGGCGTCGCCGGCTTCATCGCGGCCCTCGCACGACTCCGTGACGAGTCGGGCGGGACCATCGACATCGCCCCAACGGCCGTCCTCGCCGACGACGACAACCTGATCGCGCGCGCTCGCGTCACCGCTGAGCGGCACGGCCGGCGCCTCTCCACGGAGAACTGCTACGCGTTGCGGTTCGTCGACGGCAAGGTCTCCGAGGGGCAGGTCTTCCTGTCGGACCCGGAGCACGTCGAGGACTTCTGGGGCGACGCCGCAGCTGTCGGACGGTGATGGGTGCCGCCGTCGTCGATGGCCTTCGGGTCGGCTATCGCCAGGTCGGCGACGGGCCGGCGGTGGTCGTGCTGCACGGCTATGTCGGTGACGGCGGGGCGACGTGGCAACGACAGCTCGACGCCCTGAGTGACGAGTTCCAGCTGGTCGCCTGGGACGCGCCGGGTGCAGGTTCGTCAGCGGACCCGCCGGAATCGTTCGGCATGGCCGGCTACGCGGACTGCCTGGCCGGGTTCATCGCTGCGCTCGGCGTGGCGGACCCCCATCTCGTCGGGCTGTCCCTCGGCGGCGCGCTCGCGCTCGCCGTCGGCGCTCGACACCCGGGCCTGGCGCGGTCGCTCGTGGTGGTGTCGGGATACGCCGGCTGGGGTGGTTCCCTGCCGCCCGGCATCGCCGACCAGCGGCTGTCCCAGGCGTTGGCGCTGTCCGAGTTGACGCCCGAGGAGTTCGTCGACGCGTTGCTGCCGACGATGTTCGCGACGATGCCGGCCGATGAGGACGTCGCTCGGTTCGTCGCCAGCATGCGGGCGTTCCATCCGGGCGGCTTCCGTGCCATGGCCCGGGCCTCGGCGGAAGACCTGCGCGGGCTGTTGGCAAGCATCGACGTCCCGACGTTGCTGGTGTACGGCGATCAGGATGTTCGGGCGCCGCTGTCGGTCGCCGAACACCTCCACACCGCCATCGCCGGCTCGGAGTTGACGGTCCTGCCCGGGCTCGGACATGCCTGCAACCTCGAACGCCCCGACGAGTTCAACGCCACCTTGCGTGCTTGGCTGCATCGACACCGCTGAGATGACCGTCGTCGCTTGACATACAACCGATCGGTTGTATGTTAGGGTCATGGTCGTCGGCGCCGAGAACGAGGACCGGGCCGATGCCCTGTTCCACGCCTTGGCTGACCGCACTCGTCGCGACATCTTGCGACGTGTGCTCGTCGGGGAGCACTCGGTCTCCGCGCTTGCCGCCAGCTACGACATGTCGTTCGCCTCGGTGCAGAAGCACGTCGCCGTGCTCGAACGCGCCGGTTTGGTCAGCAAACGACGCAACGGTCGCCAGCAGCTCGCCCACGGCGAGGTCGACGCGGTGCGCTCGATCGCATCGATGCTCGCCGAGCTCGAGGACCTCTGGCGCGGTCGCATCGCCCGAATCGACGACCTCATCGCACACGATCCCCAAGTCCAGGAGTAGCCCGATGCCTGTCACCGACGTCAACCACGACCTCGACACCCGCACCCTCACCATCACCGCCGAGTTCGCCGCTCCCGTCGAGCGCATCTGGCAGGTGTACGCCGATCCCCGCCAGCTCGAGAAGGTCTTCGGGCCGCCGACACATCCCGCCACCTTCGTCGAGCACGACCTGACCCCCGGAGGCCGCGCCCACTACTTCATGACGTCCCCGGAGGGGGAGAAGTACTACGGCTGGTGGAAGGTCACCGCGGTCGATGAGCCGCGCAGCTTCTCCTTCGAGGACGGCTTCGCCGCCGACGACAGCTTCGCCCCCGTGGAGGACATGCCGGTGTCGAGGAACGTGTACGCCTTCGAGGCAGCCGAGGGCGGCACCCGGGCCACGTTCACCAGCACCTACGACTCAGCCGAAGCCCTCCAGAAGGTGCTCGAGATGGGCATCGTCGAGGGCGCCTCGTCGGCCATCGACCAGATCGACAGCCTCGTCGCCGCGTGAGCTGGGATCATGGAAGCGACGCGGGAAGGCCGAAGCGGTGGTGGTGGCTGGGATCGACGAATGCGGTGACCTCGGTGATCCGGTCGTCGCCGACGGTCAGCACGTCGATCGACCAGGCGAGGTGGGCGCCGGCGGCGTCGTCCCACAGGTAGCTGGCAACGGCCGGCTGGCCGTTGGCGGTCGTGGGCAGGTGCCGCCACGAGCCGCAACCGGCGAGCGGAATGCGCGTCGCGAAGTCGATCACGGCGTGGAGGCCTTGGTACCAGTGGGGGATCGGTGGCATCGACCAGGTCACGTCCTCGGCGAGCAGCGCGACGAGGGCGTCGATGTCACCATCCTCGAGTGCCGCGGCGTATCCGCCGACGAGCTCGCGTAGGCGTCCGTCCTCGAGCGTGCGGAGCGTCTGCTGCTGGGAGGGTGAGGGGATCCGTTCGACGACGAGTTGACGCGCTCGCTGCAGCGCGCTGTTGACCGACGCGGTCGTTGTCTCCATCACGGCGGCGATCTCAGCGGCCGAGAAGCCGAGCACGTCGAACAGGAGGAGTGCTGCTCGCTGGTTGCCCGGCAGGTGCTGCAGGGCGGCGACGAAGGCCAGCTCGACAGCCTCGCGATGCTCATAGCGGGCGTCGGGTGAAGCCGAACCAGCCGGCAGACCGCTGTCGGGGTAGGGGCCGAGCCAGTCGACATCGGTTCGCGGGACGTTGTCGATGACGGCCCGCTCGCTCGATGGGCCGAGGTCGATCGGCAGCGCCCGCCGACCCCTGCCCCTGATGATGTCCAAGCAGGTCCGCGTCGCCACCGTGTACAGCCACGAGCGCAGCGAGCCGCGACCCTCGAAGCTGTCCAGCCCTCGCCACGCCCGCACGAGGGCGTCCTGAAGGGCGTCGTCGGCGTCATGTGTGGAGCCGAGCATGCGGTAGCAGTGGGCGTGCAACTCGCGATGCAGTGGTGCAACCAGCCGTCCGAACGCGTCGTCGTCTCGCTCGGGCGCGATCGTCACGGTCGATTTCTCACTCACTGGCGATGATTCTGGCCGCCCCGTGAGCGTCTAGTTCGACAGCTTTCCCCAACCACAGGAGACCGACATGATCAACGACACGACCCTCACGAGCGGATCCCTCGAGGTGCCTGGCGCGCGACTCCACTTCGAGGTGCGCGGCGACGGCCCACTCTTGGTGCTGGTCGGCTCGCCAATGGACGCCACGGCGTTCTCGCCGGCAGCGGATCTGCTCGCCGTCGATCACACCGTGGTGACGCTCGATCCGCCGGGAATCAACCGCAGCACCGTCGACGACGGCGACCAGGATTCGACCCCCGAGTTGCGCGCCGCAGGTCTCTCGCTGCTCCTCGACCATCTCGCTGCCGGCCCGGCTGCGGTCTTTGGATCGAGCGGCGGTGCTGTGACCGCGCTCGCTCTCGTTCAGGCCCGTCCCGAGCAGGTGCACACCGTGATCGCCCACGAACCGCCGTTGCTCGAGGTGCTCGACGATCGCGACCAACTCCACGCCGGGACGGACGAGATGATCGCGACGTACCTCTCCGGCGACACGATCGGGGCCTGGTCCAGCTTCATGTCCCAGGCCAACATCGAGCTGCCACCAGGTGCGCTCGAAGCGATGTTCGGCGGGGACCGCGAACCGCAGCAGTTGGCCGACGAGCGCTACTTCTTCACCCGTGAGCTCCGCCCCACGACGCGCTGGCAGCCCGACGTCACTGCGCTGCGCACCCTGCCGACTCGCGTGATGATCGGCATCGGCGAGGACTCGACAGACGAGCTCTGCGACCGCACCTCACGAGCGCTTGCCGCGCAGCTCGACATCGAGCCGACGATGTTTCCCGGCGGCCACACCGGCTTCGTCGACGACCCCAACACGTTCGCCGCCAGAATGCGCGACGTGCTCGGCCAAGTGGGCTAACGGCAGAGCGCAGGGATGTGGTCAGCCGCCGGCGATGCAGAACTCGTTGCCGTCGGGATCGGCGAGGGTGACCCAGGCGAAGTCGCCGGCATTCCGCTTCCCGAGGCTCGTGGCGCCGGCGTCGGTCCAGCGTGCCACCTCGGCGTCGAGATCGCCGTCGGTATGGATGTCGAGGTGAAGCTTGTTCTTGCCTGGCGTCGGATCGTCGACTCGTTGAAAGGCGAGCTGGGTGGGGAGGCTGCCGCCGGCGACGATCAGGAAGAACCCATCCATGTTGGCGGTGATCTCGGCATCGAACCGCTCGGCCCACCAGCGAGCCAGTGGCTCGGGGTCGGCGCTGTCGAACGTGATGGAGGCGATGTTGACCGTCATGGCCGCAGGATGCCACGTACGCCGACATCGCCTCGGAGCAGATTGGGCGGGACCTTCGCCCGGTGAGAGATGTGCGCACATGCAGTGCGCATCTCTCACCTCATCGATCGCCGTGCCGAGAGCTGGACGGTGCCCACAGGCGAACGGATTCGTGCCAGCGCTCGTGGCACGGGGCGTCGTCGGTCCAGCGGATGGTTGGCGCGGCGAGGTCGTCGACGACGGTGATGATCGCCGATGACCGTGTGCCGTAGTCGTCCTCGTCGGCGTGCACGCAGATGGCTCGCGCGGCGAGTGCGAGGCGCACGTTGCCGGTGTCGGCGGGCGGGTCGTCGCACGGTCTGTGATGGTCGGCGAGCACGGTCGGCAACGTCGCCAGGAGCACGGTGGGCGGACCGTCGAGAACGGGTTCGAGCAGTGCTCGCACTCGTTCGACCTTCGGGGATGGTTCGTGGAGGTTGCGGTTCTCGAGCACGTGCACGCCTGGTTCGAGGTGCTCGACGATGACCTCATCGGTGGCGGTCACGTCGACGAAGAAGGCGTCGTGGCGGTCGGCGACCAGGAGCCAGGACGGGTTGTATGCGCCCGGGTCGATGGCGCCACCGAAGGCCTCGACGGCGGCCGCCGCCGTGGCATGGCCAGCGAGAGCGAGGGGAAGCTCACCTCGGGAGCGCTTGGCTGCGTCGGGGCCGTCGCGCAGCGGCCGGTTGGTGAGCCCGGCGATCACACCGGCCTCGTTGGTCGCCGGAGCCACGTGGCGCGCGCAGCCATCCGTTCGCGGTGTCTGCGGAGCTGTACCGGCCGTTGACGTCGTGACGCACTGGAGTTCTTCTACCTCCAGCGCTGCGGGACGGCCGTCGACGAGGTGCGGGCACCGGGCTACGGTCGTCCGGCGGGCCACCTGGGCGACGCTGCGGTGCCGGCGTGGACCGGCGGGCACGCCGAGCGGCTGTATCCGGGGTGGTCGTGCCCGGGGCGCTTCGACGTGTCCGGCGGCTGGTACGACGCCGGCGATCACGGCAAGTACGTCACCAGCGGGGCGCTGGCGGTCTGGCAGCTGCTGGCCACCTTGGAGCTGCTGCGCCGGCGCGGCGCCGAGACGAGCTGGTGGAAGCGGACCGAGGCGCTGCTGGTGGAGGAGTGTCGCTGGCAGCTCGACTGGCTCCTGCGCATGCAGGTGCCTGCGGGCTTCCCGCTCGCGGGTCTCGCCTTTCATCGAGTGCACGGCACGGAGTGGGCGCCGCTGCCGTGCTGGCCGCACCTGGATCCCACCACTCGCGTGCTCCATCGCCCGTCGACCGGCGCCAGCTTGCATCTGGCCGCCGCTGCGGCGACAGGAGCGCGAGTGCTGCGCGACGATCCGCAGTACGCACGGCGGTTGCTCGACGCTGCGGTCGTGGCGTACCGGGCGGCACGAACCGGGCCGCGTCTGATCGCGCCTGACGACCGGGGCGCCTCTGGTGGCGGACCGTACGGAGATGACGACCTTGCCGACGATGTGGCGTGGGCTGCAGCCGAGCTGTGGCTGACCACTCGGGACGCCGCCTACGAAGCCGAGTCGCGCGCGGTGCTCGCCCCCGACGCCCTTCGGCTCGACGGCTTCGACTTCGACCGGGTCGCCGCCGCCGGCGCGCTGGACCTGGCCATCGTCGGGCATCAGGACGCGGCGAACCAGGTCGTTGCCTCCGCCGACCGGCTGGTGGCGCTCCAGGCGGCCCAGCCGTGGGGCCAGCCCTACGCTCCCGCCGACGGCTGGGACTGGGGGTCCAACGGCCGGATCCTCAACAACCTCGTCGTGCTCGCGGTCGCCCACGGGCTCACCGGCGCAAGGCAGCTACTTCACCGCCGCGGCGCGAGGGATGGACTACCTGCTGGGCTGCAACGCGCTCGGCCAGAGCTACATCACCGGCTACGGCACGGACTGCACCCGCCACCAGCGCACCCGCCACTTCGCACACGACCTCGATCCATCGCTCCCGCCGCCACCGCCCGGCGCCGCTCGCCGGGGGACCGACGTCGAAGACCTACCCGGGCTTCCCCGCCGACCCCGGCTTGGATCGCCTACCGTCCCAACGCCGCTACCGCGACGAGCCGACGTCGGAGACCACCAACGACGTGTGCATCCGCTGGAACGCTCCTCTCGTGTTCATGTCCGCCTGGCTCACGCCGTGATGCAGCGGCGGCGTCGCGGCGGTCAGCGCGTCCCGTCGTCGTAGTCCTTCAGCAGGCGGCGCATGATCTTTCCGGATGCGGTGATGGGCACGTCGTCGACGAACTGCACCGCACGCGGGATCTTGTAGGCGGCGAGGTGCTGGCGGCAGTGGGCGACGAGTTCGTCGGCTGTCACGGTGGTGTCCGGTTTGCGGACGACATAGGCCTTGGCCAGTTCTCCTTTGACTTCGTCGGGGACGCCGGTCACCGCCGCCAAGGCCACTGCGGGGTGCATGCACAGGACACGTTCCAGTTCGGCCGGGTAGACGTTGAAGCCGGCGGTCAGGATCATGTCGGTCTTGCGGTCGACGATCGTGACGTAGCCGTCGTCATCCATCGTGGCGATGTCGCCGGAGTGCAGCCAGCCGTCGGGCTCGATCGACGCCTTCGTCGCCTCGTCGTTGCCGTAGTAGCCGTCCATCACCATCGGCCCGCGGAACATCAACTCGCCACGCTCTCCAGGTGCGAGCACGACGCTGGGGTCGTCGATGTCAACGACGCGCATCGAGTTGCCGGGATAGGCGATGCCGATCGTCCCCGGCTTGTTCGGCCCGACGACGGGGTTGGCGGTCGCTGCCCCTGCCAGTTCGGTCATTCCCCACACCTCGTGGATCGGGCAGCCGGTCCGTTCGGTGAACTCGATCGCCTTGGCCGCGGGAAGGGTCTGGCCACCGACCCAACAACGCGTCAGGCTCGACAAGTCTGCGTGGTCGAAGTCCGGATGGGCGAGCAAGTAGTAGTACGCCGTGGGAACGCCGTCCATCAACGTCGCCCGATGCTGGGCGATGGCAGCCATCACCGTCTCGGCCTCGAAGCGGGGCACCATGACCAACGTCGAACCCGCCATCATCGCTGCGTTGAACACGCACGAGCCGTAGACGTGGGCCAACGGCAGCGAGTTGAGCACACGATCGTCAGGGCCACGCGCCCCCATCAGCACCGTCCCGACCGCCGCCGAGATGACCGCACGGTGGCTCTGCATCGCACCCTTCGGGTGGCCCGTCGTCCCCGACGTGTAACAGATCGCCGCCAGGTCGGCACGCTGGCGTGGGATCGGCGCGAACTCCGCGGATGCCTCGTCGATCCACCGCGACAACGACGTGGCACCGGCCGGCACGTCGTCTCCCCACAGCACGACGTCCGAGGAGCTGTCGGTGCTGTCCACGTCGAGCAGCGGCATGCCCTTGTCGATCGACGCCACCACCGCGCGTGCCCCGGAGTCGGCGACGACGTAGCGGACCTCCTCGGTGGTCAACATCGAACTGATCGGATTCACCACCGCACCGGTCTTGGCGATCGCGTAGTAGGCGACCAGCCACTCCCAACAGTTCTGGCCGTACAACGTGACCCGGTCACCCGGTTGCACACCGATCGCCGCGAGACCATTGGCGACGCGGTTCGACATCGCCTCCAACTCCGAGAAGCTGAAGGTCGCGCCTTCCACGATCAACGCCGTCTTGTCGCCGAAGCGACGCGCAGCCTCCGGCAGGATCTCACCGATCGTCTCGCCCATCCGCAGCACCGTAGATCGACTGGCGCGTCAAGGTGCCGGGTGACCAGCAAGGTGCGTGGAGTACCCATCGACCGGACGCATGGCGAAGGCGGCGCTACGAGTTGAGTGCCGTCTGAGCGAGCCGCTCAGGCTGGTACACGCCGAGCGCGTACGACTTCCCCTCGGGTCGGTCGTCACGATCGATCAACACGACGTCATCGAAGTGATCAGCGAGCACCCGAGCTGAGAACAGCCCAGCCACCCCGCTGCCCACCACGACCGCGCGCCGTGCGATGGTGTCGTGCGACACGCCCGCCCCCTCTCGTTCGGCGCAGTCTCCCACGTCAGTCGTATGCGCCGACCACGGTCTGGTCCCAGTCGATGATGGAGCCGGTGACCACTCCGCTGCGTTCAGACAGCAGGAAGACGACGAACTCGGCGATTTCGTCGACTTGGCCGAGCTTGCCCATCGGGACCGACGTTGCTGCCAGGTCGAGCCAGTCGTCCTGGGCGCCGTGGGACGTGCGCTGGATCTGGTCCTCGCCCTCGGTCTCGGTCCACCCGATGTTGACGCCGTTGATCCTGATGCGATCCCACCGGTGCGCGTGCGCCGCGTTCCGCGTCAGCCCGATGAGCCCGGCTTTCGCCGCGACGTACGGGGCGAGATAGGGCTGCCCGCCGTGCGCGGACATGGTGATGATGTTGACGATCGTCCCGGCGCTCCGTCGTCGGACCATGTCCGCGACGGCCGCCTGCATGAGGAAGAAGGGGGCGCGCAGGTTGACGGCGACGTGCGCGTCGAACAGTTCCGGGGTCGTGTCCAGCAGCGTCCCTCTGGTCGTCAAGCCGGCGACGTTGACGAGGGAGTCGATGCGCCCATATCGCTCGACGGTGCGCCGTACCGAATCCTGAGCTTGAGCAACGTCGGCAACGTCGGCCCGGAGAAACCAGGCGTCGTCGCCACCGAGCTCCCTCAGCTGTCGCTCGACGCGTTCGCCCACATCCTCGCGGCGGCCGGTGACAACGAGCGTGGCACCGGAACTGGCCGCAGCCCGGGCGACGCCTGCGCCCACGCCCTGCGTCCCCCCGCTGACAAGGACCACCTTGCCCTGCAGCGACGGCACGATCAGATCTCGTTCGTCTGTCGCCGGGCCGCGTAGCTGTCGAGCCGTGTGCTCACCTCGGCGACACCAACTCCGTTCACGAGCGCGTCCAGCACGATGTCGGTCTGGGCGAGCGGTGTCAGTCCTCCGACGGGCTGGTCCCGGTCGAGGTTCGTCGGGAACGGGTACCCCTCTGCGGCTGCGGCAACCGCGTTGGCCAGCAATGGGAACGGCGTCCCTGAGGCCAGGCGCGCTGCGAGAGCCGGGTAGATCGCTCTCGCGGTCTTCGTGCGGTCGATCTGCTCCATGGCGCGACCGAACGCTGAGGAGATCTGCAAGAGGTTGGCCATCCGTTGGATGTCGGCAGAGACGTTGGAGCCGGCACCGTGGAAGAGCGCTGGGTTGAAGAACGCCGCGTCGCCCTTGGCAAGCGGCAGCTGCACGTGGTGGGCGACGAAGTAGTCGCGGAACTCGGGCAACCGCCACGCGAGGTAGCCGGGTAGGTAGTGGTGGGAGTACGGCAGGTACATGGTCGGTCCGCTCTGGACCGGCATGTCCGAGTGCGCCACCGCGCCCTGCAGCGTCAACGCGGGTGAGAGGCAGTGGACGTGGGTGGGGAAGCGTTCGGCAACTGCGTTGGAGAGGAAGCCCAGGTGATAGTCGCGGTGGGGATCCTGAGCGACGCCGCCTGGACGTACGACGTTGACCTGGGATGTGACCTGGTAGCCCGGCCCGAGCCAGGCGGTGGCGACCAGGGCGATGACCTCGTTGGCGTAGTAGTCCACGAAGGTCTCGGGATCGCGAACGGCGAGCTTCTCGAGGGCGTTCCAGACGCGATCGTTCGCCCCGGGCTTGGCAAAGTGGTCGCCGACCGCCTCGGACCCGCTGCCCTGGTCCGCGATCATGTCCTCGAAGACGGCAGTGGCCCGGTCGACCACGTCGAGATCGGCGAAGGCACCTTCCATGACGACGATGCCGGGTCCCGCCGACAGCGCCCTCGCCAACTCGGCTTCGACAGCGAGGCGATCAGTCTCGTCCCGGACGGCATCACGGAGCCGCTCCGACCTGTAGATCACCACATTGCGCTCGACGCGATCCGCGTGGGGGTAGTCCTCGACGGCTGTCTGTTGCTCGAGCAAGGCTGCGAAGTCGTCCAGCCGGCACTCGCTCTCGCGCAGGTGGGCACCGGTGGTGAGACCGGCTGCATGCAGAGTCGTGGTCATTCGAATCCCTTTGGCGTCGTTCCCGCTTCGCCTGCTGAACCGTCAGACTACGGCGGGCCGCGGTGCCCAGGCATCCGTACCGGATCCGACTGGCACGGGCTCTGCACGGGCTCCCCCCGATGCCTGCCGCTGCCGCGAGGTCCATCATCGTGCCATGGGGGACGTGTCTCCACAGGACCCGATCAGACCGACGACGATCTATGCCGATGGTCTTCAGCCAGGCGACATCGTCGACCATCACGGTCAGCTGCACCTGGTGACGCACGTCGATCACCTCAACGGGTGGGCGTGGCCGATCGCGTTCGACGACTCCGGCTGGGCGATGGCGCTCGGCCATGTCCCCGTCGTCGTCCACCGCCCAGCAGCTTGAGGGTCACGCCTCGGCGGCAGGCCGACGCTCCCCGACGAGCAGCTGTGGACGCGTTGGCGATGGCTGATCTGAAGGTTCGTTAGCGTCCGACCATGATCGTCGACCTTGATGGTGTCTACGTGCCGGTGGTGACGCCGTTCGATGGCAACGGGGACGTGGATGCGGCGACGCTCACTGCGGTCATCGAGCGCTGCCTCGATGCGGGGGTGCATGGCATCGTCTCGTGTGGGACGACGGGCGAGTACTACGCGTTGAACGAAGCAGAACGGATCGACGTGATGCGGCACACGCATGAGGTCGTCGCCGGACGTGCCCAGGTCGTCGCCGGGTGCAACGCCGGTTCGACTCGGATGGCAACCCTGCTCGCCCGCACGGCGGGCGACATCGGCTATGACGCGTTGATGCTCGCCGCCCCGCCGACGTCGCTGCCGCGGGCCCACGAGCTGGTCGCCCACTTCGTGGCCATCGCCGAGGCTTCTGGGCTGCCGGCGATCCTCTACAACTATCCCGCTCGGTCCGGGGTCGAGATCGACTTCGATTGCCTCGACCAACTCGCCGACCACCCGCTGATCGTCGGCATCAAGGAGTCGAGTGGCGACTTCTCTCGCTTCCTCGCCCTGCGCGACCGCTACGCCGACCGGATCACGATCATGTGCGGTTCGGACGACCAGGCCGTGGACTACTTCTTGTGGGGGGTGCGGGCGTGGCTGGCGGGGACGGCGAACGTGCTGCCCCGGCAGCACGTCGAGATCCTCAGCGCCGCGAACAGCGGCGATCTCGCTGGAGCACGCAAGCAGTTCGAGCAGATCCTGCCGTGGGTGCAGCACATGGAGGCCGGCGCGTACAACCAGAAGGCCAAGCTCGGCTTGCGCCATCTGGGGCTCGACTGTGGCGAGGTCCGTCAACCGCTGCTGCCGCTGAGCGACGCCGACGCGGCGACGCTCATCGAGATCCTCGACGGCGTCCTGCGCTGATGCGTCTCGCCCGCAGCTATGCCGCGGTCGAGGTGCATGCCGAGGGCGAGCAGGGCACGTGCTATCTCGGTTCGGTCTTCGAGGTCCCTGGGCTCACGGCGCGGGAGAAGCTGCACCACCTGAACGCGGTCGACGACTCGCTGCGCCGGGTGCTGACGCTCGAGCCACGTGGCCGGCCTCAGGCGAGCGCCAACCTGGTGTTCCCGTCGACGGACCCGGACGCCGATGCGGGCTTCGTCATCCTGCAGTCCGATCGGGCGCATGCGATGAGCGGATCGAACACGATCTGCGTCGTCACCGCGCTGCTCGAGACCGGCACCATCCCGATGACGGAGCCGACGACGGTCGTGACGCTGGAGACGGCCGCCGGGTTGGTGCGGACCGAAGCCAGCTGCCGTGACGGCCGCTGTGAGCGGGTCACCTTCAGCGGAGTGCCGTCGTTCGTCGAGGCACTCGACGTCTCGATCGACGTGCCGGGAATCGGCCCCATCGTCGTCGACGTGGCGTACGGCGGCTGCTTCTACGTGCTCGTCGACAGCGCCGCGTTGGGTGTGCGGCTCACCAGGGACAGTGCCCGGGACGTGGTGGATCGGGCAGAGTTGGTGATGGCGGCGGCCCAACGTCAGGTCGCCGTGCGGCACCCGCTGATCCCGGAGATCGACTTCCTGTCCTACGTCATGGTGACCGGCGACGACGACCCTGCTGGGGGCCGCCTGCGCGGGGCGACCGTGCTCAGCGGCCGCGTCGATCGATCGCCGTGCGGCACGGGAACCTCGGCACGCCTGGCATGCATGGCGGCCCGCGGCGAGGCGTCGGTCGGGTCGGAGTTCGTCGCCAACTCGCTCATCGACAGCGAGTTCCTCGTCTCGATCACGGACACGACGACCGTGGGTGAACGGCCGGCGGTCGTGCCCAGCATCTCCGGTCGCGGCTGGATCTTCGGAGCCAGGACGGCCGCGGTCGATCCGACCGATCCGTACCCGACCGGCTTCGTGCTGAGCGACCTCTGGGGCCGTGAGCGCCCAGGATGACGGAGGTTCTCGGGCCGATCAGCGATCCGGGTCGAACGCCGCCAGATCCGTCGATGGGCGGCCATCGACGATCACGTCAGCGACGGCGTGTGCCGTCGAGGGTGCCAGGGTCAGCCCGTACATGCCGTGCCCGCCGGCGATCACGACGTTGGCGAAGCGACGCGGACGCCCGATGAGGGGGAGACCGTCGGCGCTCATCGGGCGCGAGCCGGCCCAGGCCTCCCGCGCCGACCCCCAGTCGACGTCGAGGAACCGCCGCATCGACCGCAGCACGGCCTCGACCCGGCGGGCGTCGAACGTCGGAGAATCGCCGGCGAACTCCATCGTTCCGCCGAGGCGGATGCGGTCAGCGAACGGTGTGGCGACGGCGTGCGCCTCCTCCACGATGACCGGGTGAGCGAGCCGCGGACTCGTGGCGAGGGCGACGTTGTAGCCCTGACCGGCGACGACCTCGAGGCGCAGATCGAGCATCCGGCCGAGGGCGCGGATCCCTGCACCGGCGGCCAAGACCACTTCGTCGGCGGCGAGCCGCTCGTCGCTCGTGCGGACGGTGCGCACCCGATCGCCGATCACGTCGAAGCCGGTGATTCGCCGGTGCTCGAGCAGCTGGACGCCGCGCGACCGAAGGGCGGCGATCAGGCTGTCGACGTACCGTCCAGGGTCGACGGCGCGATTGCCGGGAAGGACGAAGCCGGCCCGGACGTGATCCGTGAGAGCCGGCACCATCGTGCGGATGCCGTCACCGTCGAGCAACGGCCCAGGACCGGGGAGGCCGAACGGGACCATGCGTTGCAGCTCGGCATGGAAGCGTTCGGCGAACGTCACGTCGTGGAACGGGACGACGATGTCCTCGCCGCGCGAGACGTCGACTCCGAGCGCAGCGAGCTCGCTCAGGCGCTCGTCGAGATCTCGCCCGAGCCCGGCGAGAGCGGCCTGACCGGCATCGAAGCGCGGCCGGTTGGCGGCGCGGAGAAAGCCGACACTCCAGCGCAGCATCGACGGGACAGCGCGCGGTCGGATGCGCAGCGGCCCGTCACGCGTGGTGAGCGCTGTGGCGGCCGTGCGCAGCATGCCCGGCCCGGGCAGCGGTGACAGCAGCGTCGGCGAAAGGAAACCGGCGTTGCCACGCGCCGCGCCCGAACCGAGCGCGGCGGCGTCGACGACCGCGACCGAGAGGCCACGCTCGTGCAACGCCAGCGCGGTGGTCAAGCCGATGAGGCCGCCGCCGACGATGACGACAGACGCCCTGGACACGCGGCGACGGTATCCGGCCGAACCCGTCGCGGCAGTTGCTCATCCAGCGTCGACGCCGCCTCGGTCCTGGATCTGGGCGTGCGCAGTCTCGGATCTGCGACTCTCCGCGCCCAGAAGGCGCAATTGCCGCGGACGCCAGTCGTCAAGCTGTCCTTCACCGAGTTGAGCGCCGTTCGGACGTCAGAACACGAGCACGTCGGCGACGACGCCGGCGTGGTCCGACGCCCACAGCGGAGGCACAGGTTGGAACGGTGTCGCCCCGACCAGGTGGGCCTCGGTGGGGAGAGCCCAGCGCGTCAGGATGAGGTCGATGCGCGTGCTCAGCTCGGAGACCGGGTTCGTCAGGGTGTTGTTCTGGCAGCACGGGCCACCCAGTTCGACACCTCTTGCAGCCCGATCAGGTCGGGACGATCAGTGGCGATCTCGTCGGCGATCGGAGCAGCCCGGGCCGGGAAGTCGGTGAACAGCATCGTGCCGTAGATCGTGGCGACGGCACCCACCAACTCTTCGGGAGTGGTGGCCTGCAGGGCAGACGCGAGGACGCCCGCCGCGCACCGAGGCACCTTACGGCTGAAGGATCGGGTCGTCGATCGCTCTGGCCGCCAGCTCCCGGCGGTTGCTGACGCCGAGCTTGCGGAAGATGCCGGTGAGGTGAGCCTCGACGGTGCGTGGGCTGAGGAACAGCGTGGCGGCCAGGTCTCGATTGGATGCTCCGGCGACGACGAGGCGGGCGACTTGCAGTTCGTGTGGTGACAGCAAGCGGTGGGTCGCCACGTCGTCGCCGATGATCCCGCCCGCCGCCCGCAACTCGTTGGCCGCATGATCGGCGAACGTCGTGGCGCCGACGTCGCGGAGGACCTGGACCGCTCGTCCAAGGTGCTCGCGGGCCTCGGCGCGTCGACGGGCACGACGCAACCGCTCACCCCAGAGGTGCTCGGCGCGACCCTCGTAGAACCGGTTTCCGAGGCGGACCGCAATCGCCACGTCGTCGGCGAAGTGGCGGGCAGCGGTCGCGTCATCGGTCGCCAGCATTCCCTTGGCTCGTCCGATGCCGTGGACCCGGAGGAGCCTGGGCGACACCTCGGACTCCAGGGCGCACAACACCCTCGCCGCGTCGTCGAGGCGGCCGGAGCGGATCAGCGTCTCGATCCACTCGATCTCCCACCGGATGAGGCCGCGTCCGATCGGCGAGATCTCCTCGACGTGGCGGAAGTGAGCGTCGGCGTCCTCGTAGCGGCCCTGGTTGTACGCCAGGTACCCCAACGCGAACGGTCCCAGCGCCCGCCGCTCGGGCTCGGGAACGTCGCTGAGCAGTTGCGCGGCCCGCTCGCACGACTGGCGATCCCCGATGACTGCCGAACACAGGGCGAGCACGGCGGCGGCGAATGAGGCGAGCTCAGGGAAGCCAGTGCTCTCGGCGAGGGCGACGGCTTCCGTCGCCGCCGCGAGGCTGGCGGGAAACGACCGGCTGTAGTGCGCCATGCTCTGTGCGCCGATCACGCTGACCAACGGTCGCACCGCGCCGCGCGTCCGCAGGTCGGTCTCGAGCTCGGCGAGGAGGGCGTCGAACGCGTCGGTCCGGCGCAGGAACGCCAGCGCCGGCGCCAGCACCTCGGCGAGGAACAGGGCATCAACGGACCGGGCTGGCCCGGCCATCTCGAGGTAGCGGTCGAGCAGCCGCTCACCATCGGGCTGGGCCCGGGAGATCAGAAGCGCCCCGTAGATGACGTCGATGCGCCGGGCCCGATCCTCGTCGACGAGATCGCGCAGGGTGGCGGCCTCCTCGACGGTGTCGGCCATGTCGGCCAGTGCGCCCTCGCGGATGTAGGCGGCCAGCGCATCGAGCAACAGGTCGACGGCGACCGACGGCGACGCCGAGGCGACCTCGCGGGCAGCCGCTCGCAAGGTGGCGACCGGGTTGGCCGCCCCGCCGATCGACGGTGGCAGCCGGCAACGGAGCTGTTGGCGACGAACCCGCTCGACCGGATCGTCGGCGTGCGGGGACGCGGCGATCGCCTCATCGGCCCGCTCCAAGAGGCGGCCGGCGGCAGCCGCCATCCCAGCATCGAGGACGGCGTCGGCGGCAAGTCGGAGCCGGCGGACACGGTCCTCGACTGCAGGCGACAAGCGACTGGCGAGCTCCCACGAGCGCCCGGCGACGGCCGGCGCACCCCGTCGGTTCGTGACGGCCGCGGCATCGTCGAGGGCTCGGGCGACCTCCTCGTCGGGACCGCCCGAGGCGAGCGCGCCGTGCCAGGCCCGCGCCGGCGAGGCGTCAGGCAGCGTGTCGGCCAGCGCTCGATGGGCGGCGCGGCGGGCGGTCGCAGGGGCGTCGTGGTACACGGCGGACCGGATCAACGGGTGGCGGAACGACAGGCGGTCACCATCCAGCGTGACGAGACGTTGATCCTCCGCCAGCTCCAGCCCGGCCACCCCGAGGTTCTGTGTGGCAAGGGCGTGCATGATGTGGACGAGGTCGCCGTCAGGTTCGGCGGCGGCGATGAGCAGTGCGGCCAGTGCCGACGGCGGAAGCCGCTCGAGCCTCCAGTCGACGACACGGTGCCCCGACGCTCCGATCGGCAACGGATTCGGCAATGCGGTGAGGCCTGCCCGTTGTTCGGCGTCGAGGAGCTTGGCCGCCTCGACGAGGACCAGGGGAACGCCGCCGCAAGCTGCGACGAGCTCGTGGCGGACGTTCATGCTGTCGACACCAGCGTCGGCCAGGATGCCGTCGGCGACCTCATCGGTGACCGCGTCGAGGCTCACGGCTGGCCCGGTGTCGGTCACCGAGTCACTTCCCGCCCGCCGGGTCGATACCACCGCGACCCGCTCGAACTGCAGGCGACGCGTGATGTACGACAGCGTCCGACGAGTCGCCGGATCGATCCACGGCAAATCATCCGCGAGCACGACGACTGGCCCTCGCTCCGCCGCCTCGACGAGCAGATCACGGGTGCCGAGGGCGACAGCGAACGGCTCGACCGGTGAGCTCGTGCCGCCGAGCGACAGCGCCGACCGCACTGCCCGGGCCCGAGCAGGAGCCAACCTGCCGAGCCCACCCAGGAAGTCGTCGAGCAGCCCGGCCAACCCCGACCACGGCAGCTCGACCTCGCTCTCGACACCGCTCAACCGGACGATCCGGGCATCGGGCTGACCGCAAGCGATCAGATCAGCTGCCTCGTCGAGGACGGCGGTCTTGCCGATTCCCGGCTCCCCGACAACGGTCAGGCCGCCACCGTGACCGTCAGCGGCACGCACGACAAGATCCATGAGCGCACTGACCACGTCTTGGCGGCCGCGCAGCGAGGGTCGGGAGATGGGACCAGGGTACTGCTGTCGGCTCGGCACGGCATTCGGGACAGCCAAGGTGGCGCGAGGCTGGTTCGGTGCGGGAGCTGCTCGAGGCGCTGGCTGCGGCGTAGGCGATGTGCGGCACCAGCCTCGTCACATGACGAGGCTGGTGCCGCCGTCGACGACGAGGATGTTCCCGGTCGTGTAGCGGTTGCGGAGCAGACTGATGATGGCCTCGGCGCAGTCTTCCGGCGTCGCCGACCGGTGCAGCGGTGCGATGGCAGCGACACCGGCGCGCAGGTCGTGCCAGTCGGCCGTCCAGGGCGTGTCCACGAGGCCAGGGGCGACGGCGTTGACACGAACCGGTCCGCACGACTTGGCCAGCAGCTTGGTCAGGTGGTTCAACGCCGCCTTGGTCATGGCGTAGGCGATCGACGACCCGACCGGGCGGAGGCCGGCGATCGACGTCACCATCACGACGTTGCCATCGGGCGACTGGCGGAGGTGCGGCATCGCCGCCTTCGTCAGCCACCACGTGCCGAACACGTTGACGTCGAAGGTCCGGCGAACGATCTCGTCGGTGAGCGCGTCCAGATCGCCGTGCGGGATCACGGTGGTCCAGCCGGCGTTGTTGACGAGGATGTCGAGGCGACCGAACCGTTCGATCGTGCGCTCGACGAGAGCGTGGCCCTGGGCCTGGTCGCTGATGTCCGCTTGCACGTAGATCGACTCGGTCGCCAGCTCGTTCGCCACGGCGGTGCCGGCATCGACGGAAGACGCAGAGTTGACGACGACGTTGGCGCCGAGGTCCGCAAGGTGGCGGGCGGTGGCTTCGCCGATGCCGCTCGATGAACCCGTCACGATCGCCACGTGCCCGTCGAACTCAGCCATCGGCGGCGCAGCGTACGCGCTTGCGGTACAACGTCGTCCCATGACGGCGACGCGAGCAGATTCGTTCATCCGGCGGAATGGGTTGAGCCTCGCCTGCTTCACCCTGTTCGCGATCTTCCTCGTCGCCCAGAGCTTGACGGGATGGCGTGCTGACATCAGTGACAGCATCGAGCACGGCGGACAGACGATCTCGTTCTGGCGCTACCTGACGACCGGGCACTTCTTCGAGGCGACGTTCGAGAACTGGGAGAGCGAGTTCCTGCAGATGGCGTCGTTCGTGTTGCTGACCGCCTTCCTCGTGCAACGCGGCTCGAGTGAGTCGAAGCAGGAACGCGACGACCCTCGCGACGAGGACCCGGCCAAGCATCGCGACGACCCCGATGCGCCGTGGCCCGTGCGCAAGGGCGGGTGGTGGCTGACGCTCTACTCCAACAGCCTGCTCCTCGCCTTCACGATCCTGTTCGTCGGTTCGTTCGTCGGCCACGCCGTCGCCGGCGCCCACGAGTACTCGGCCGAGCAGGCAGAGCATGGCCAGCCCGCCGTGAGCACGTGGCAGTTCGTCCGCCTGGCGGAGTTCTGGTTCCAGTCCTTCCAGAACTGGCAGAGCGAGTTCCTGGCCGTCGGCGCCATCGTCGTGCTGTCGATCTTCCTGCGCCAGCGCGGCTCCGCCGAGTCCAAGCCGGTCCACCTCTCGCACTCGTCGACCGGCGACTGACCTCGCTGCGACTCCATCCGAGTGCTGGAGCGCCGGCGTCCGGCGCTCGGGCACTCCGATGGCGCCGAACACTCGGATGGGGTCAGTTGACGTCGTGGTAGACGGTCGACCAGTCGTCCTTGACGCTGACCACGGTCCAGTCCTCGTCGGCCGCCCGTTGCAGGGCCATCTCGGCACCGGCGGTGTAGTCGAACTCGCGCTCGGCGTCGTCGTGGAGGATGAGCAGACGCATCCCAGCGGCGTAGCGCAACATCGGGATGTCGCCGTTGGAGTTGCCGCCGGCGAGGAGCGGATGCCGCCCGACGCGGCTCCAGATGCGCACCGGCTTGACGGGGCCATCGTCGAACACGTCGGGCTCGGAGAGGTAGGCGACGGTGCGGGCATCGTCGTCGTAGCGCAGCGCGTTGGAGCTGCCGATCACCCGCTCGGGCGGGATGGAGTAGATGTCGTCGGCGAACGGGCGCATGAAGTCGCGGTCACCGCCGGAGGCGATGAACGTGACGAAGTCGTTGGCCTCGAGGTAGCGCAGCAGCTCGACCATCGGCTGGTATCCGCAGTCCCGGAAGCGCCGGCCGTTGCTCGGGTGGGTCGTCGTCGCGGACGAAGCTGTCGGCGGCTGCCCCGTACTCGTCGACCGTCACCCCGGCGAAGGCGCCGAGGATGCCGCCCATCAACACCCTGACGTCGCTGTCGTCACCGGCGTAGTGCTTGGTGATCACACCGCCCAGCCACTCGAGGTCGTGCGTGTAGGCCGCCTTCCACGGCTGTTTCGACTGCAACGACTCGTCGTTGGTGGCCTGCTTGGCGAGCTGCTGCAGGATGAAGGCGAGCTGGATCGGCAACGGCTTCTCGCACCACAACGTGCCGTCGTTGTCGAACGTGGCGACACGATCCGGCGGGGCGACGAAGTCGGGCCCGTCGGTGGTGACCCGGGCGACGAAGTCGACGATCCGTTGCCGCGTCGCTGTGTCGTTCCACGACGCCAGCAGTTCCTCGTTGGCCATTCGGTCACCGTAGCCAGAGGATGCCGACCACTGGGAAGGACACCTGATACGTCAGCTCGCCATCCACTGGCCCAGCATGAGGAGGTTGACCGGTGCTGTCGTCACCCGCGGCGGCGTGAGATCACCCGCGAGCGGGTGATGTGCGGGTGGCCGAGGCTGGGGCACGCTGATCGCTATGGGCCGGCGTGGCATCATCCATCGCGTCGAGGCACTCGGTCTGCAATTGCTCGATGTCCACCAGGCCGGCTGACCGCGACAACCAACCAACAGAGGAGATTGACCGTGCTCGCTTACGACTACCCGATCCTTGGCCTGTTCTGGACGATGCTGTGGCTGTTCCTGTGGATCGCCTGGCTGATGCTGCTGTTCCGGGTGATCATCGACATCTTCCGCAGCAAGGACATGGGCGGTTGGGGCAAGGCGCTCTGGGCGATCTTCGTCGTCGTGTTGCCGTTCCTCGGCGTGTTCGTGTACCTCATCGCCCGCGGTCACGCGATGGCGGATCGTGACGCCGAGCAGGCGCAGGCACAACGAGCCGCGTTCGACGCCTACGTCCGCGATGCTGCCGGCTCCAAGGGCGGAACGGCCGACGAGCTGTCCAAGCTCGCCGACCTCAAGTCCCAGGGTGTGATCTCCGACGCCGAGTTCGAGCAGCAGAAGGCCAAGCTCCTGGCGTGACGCCGTGAACATCGTCTGGGCCGGCCTGATCGTGGTGGCGGCGGCGGGAATCGCCGTCGCCGCCATGCTCACGGTCCGGCGGCGGGCGCCGGAGGGCGGCTACTTCGCCGACAGCGACCGTGCCGCCGGCATCTTCGGGGTGCTCGCCACCGGGTTCTCCGTGCTGCTCGGCTTCCTGATCTTCCTCGGCTTCGAGAGCTACGACGCGTCACGCGCCGGCGCCGAGACCGAGGCGCTGACCGTGGCGCAGCAGATCCAGACGGCCCAGTTCCTCCCGTCGGAGGCTGGCGCCGAGCTCACCGGTGAGCTGGTCTGCTATGCCCGCTCGGTCATCCACGAGGAGTGGGACCGCATGGAGCGGGGGTCGCTGGGGGAGAACATCAACCAGTGGGGCGTCGCCATGTTCCTGACGTTGCAGGGCGTCGAGCCGGGCTCGCCGTCCGAGGAGGCGGCGTACGGCAAGTGGCTGGACCAGACGACGGACAGGGAGACGGCCCGCCAGGACCGCATCCACGGCGCCGCCGGGGTGATGCCGTCGCCGCTCTGGATCGCCCTGTTCTTCATCTCCGTGATCGTGCTCGGATACCTGTTCGGGTTCGCCGACAGTGGCGAACGGGCGCTGATCCAGGCGCTCTACGCGGGCAGCGTGGTCGCCGTCATCGTGACGATGCTGCTGCTGCTCAACTTCCTCGACGACCCGTTCCACAGCGGTGTCGGTGGTCTCCAACCCGTGGCGATGGAGCGCACCGAGCTGCTCATCGACCAGTCGCTGGCGGTGATCGGCGACGTCCCCATCCCCTGCGACGACGCCGGGGCGCCGACGTGACCACGCGTGAGCGCACGGGCGGTGATTGGGTCGAGGTCGTCGCCACCGTGCTGCTCGCCTTCGCCGCCGTCGCCACGGCGTGGAGCAGCTACCAGGCAAACCGGTGGAACGGCGAGCAGGCCAAGGCCGCTGGCCGCGCCAACGCCCTGCGCATCGATGCTGCCCGCGCCCAGGGTCTCGCCGAGGGCCAGACACAGGTCGACGTCGCCATGTTCATTCAATGGATCGATGCCACCGCCAACGACGAGACCGAGCTGGCCGACTTCTACCTGGATCGATTCCGGGCCGAGTTCCGCCCCGCCTTCGACGCCTGGCAGGACACCGATCCGCTCGTCGATCCGGCGGCTCCACCCTCGCCGTTCGCCATGGACGAGTACCGGCTGCAGGCGGCGGCTGACGCCGAACGATACGACGCCGAGGCGGCGGTGATGGCGGGGACCGTCCTCCGCAACATCCAACGGTCGGCCAACTACGTGCTCGCGGTCGTGCTCTTCGCCGTCGCTCTGTTCTTCGCCGGCATGAGCACCAAGTTGCGCGGCGCAGGGCCGCGGAAGGTGCTCGTCCTCGTCGGCTGCGCCGTGTTCGTGGCGACCGCGGCGTGGATCGCCACGTTCCCGATCAGCGTCTCGGTGTAGACGTCAGATCACACCGAGGCGCCGGCCGGCGAGGTTCGGTGTCACACCCCTTTCGTAGGGTGCTGGTCATGACGGACATCGAGGAGCGGTTGCGCACGGTGTGTGGTCATCTGAACGTGTTGAACGCCCAGTTGGTGGAGCTGGCTGCGGAGGCGATGGCGACGGAGGCGTGGGCGGGGTGGGGTGTGCGGTCGTTGACGCATTGGTTGACGTGGCAGGCGGGGATCTCACCGGGTCATGCCGGCGAGGTGGTCCGTCTGGCCGAGGCGAGGGACGACGCATCCGGCGATCATGTCGACGTTCGCCGCCGGGGCGATCTCGATCGATCAAGCCGCCGCAGCGACGAAGGCACCGGCGTACCTCGATGAGCATCTCGCCCAGACGGTGACCTACGCGACGGTGTCACAGATGCGCACGATGGTCCGCGGGGCGCGCACCGAACCGCCGTCGCCGAAGAACCCGGAGTTGGCCCCGTCGGAGTCGTTGTCGGGCTGGTTCGACGACGACGGCCGCTACCACCTGCGCGGCGAGCTCGATGCCGATCGTGGCCGTCTCGTCGACGCCGCCCTCTCAGAGGCCCGTGACGCCTTGTTCCGTGCCGGCCAGGCCAAGGTCACGTGGCCGGACGCACTGGTGGAGATGGCGCACCGCAGCCTCGACGGTGCCGGGTCGGAGGAGCGGCGGGAACGGTTCCGGGTCAACTGGTTCATCGACCCGGCCGACCCGGTCCCGGCCCGCTGGGCCGACGGGCACGCCGTGCCGGACTGGCTGCAGCAGATGCTCGACTGTGACGGCACGGTGTCACCGGTGTTCACCGACGGCGCCCTGCCGGTGTCGGTCGGTCGTACCCAGCATGCGGTGCCCGAACGCACCCGGCGCCTCGTGTTGGCCCGCGACCGCACGTGTCGGGTGCCGTGGTGCTCGCAGTCACGCTGGTTGCAGGTCCATCACGTCGTGCACTGGGAACACGGCGGAGCGACCGACACCGCCAACCTGATCGCCATCTGTCCCGCCGATCACCGCTGGCACCACCGAGGCCAACTCGGCATCACCGGCAACGCCGACGACCCCAACGGGCTCACCTTCACCAACCGCCACGGCCTGGTGCTCGACCCCGCCGGCCAACCGATCCTGCCAACCAGGCCACCACCGGCACCCTCCAAACCGTACGAACACCCCACCGGCGAACGACTCCAACGCTGGGCCGTCGTCTACCCCGACCCACCACCATCGCCGCCATCCGACGAACGGGTCGCCTGATGACCGAACGACCACCCCGACGGGCGCGTCTGCGGGTGCGCCTCGAGCTCGGTCTGGCCGCGTTCTGCCCGGCGTTCGTGCTCCTCGCCGTGCGCACGCGGCACAACTCGCTGGCGTGGCTGTTCGTGGTTCCGGCGGCGGCCGGACTGCTCGTGCTGGTGTACGGCATGGTCGTCGTGGCCACCGGCAACGCTGAGCGGTTCACGTTCGGTCCGATCGACGATCTCGGTGGCGAGATCCTCGGCCATGTCGGCGCCTACCTGCTGCCGCTCATCGTCGGCCCGGACAGCTCGACCGAGGACATCCTGACGACGGCGATCATCATGGCCCTCATCCTGCACATCCACGTCGCCACCGGGCGCGTGCTGGTGAACCCGTTGCTCTACCTGATCGGTCGCCGCGTGTACAGCGCCACCGTCGGCGAAGAGGCCTACTACCTGGTCGCCACGTCCGATGTCAGCCGATGGATCACGGCCGAGCCGTGCGTGCAGATCGGCGCCAGTGTGCTCGTCGAGAAGCCGGCTCGGGGGAACGGGGCCGACCGATGGTGACGGCAGCGAAGGTGATCGAGGCGACGCGCGCCCACGTCGCCGATGCGGTCGGCCTGCTCGTGGCCAGGCTGGCCGACGACGGGCGCGTCGAGGGCGCCAAGCTGCACCTCAGCGCCAACGTCGCCGACAGCTTCCGCGGCTACTGCCTCGGCGCGCTGGACTGGTTGGCCACGGCGACGGCGCAGTCCTACAGCGATGGTGCCGAGCTCGACGCCAACGCCTTCTTCCTCATCGACGACATGGCGATCCTCGACGAGCTGTCGGGGATCGGCGATCTGCGCACGGCGATCGAGACGCTGCCGAACATCCGTCCCGACGAGCTCGACCTGACGATCCAGCTGTACGGCGTCGTCGCCGGCAGCGACGGCGACCGCGTGCTGTTCGTGCGTCGCACCAACCCGCAGCTCACCCACGGCGGCGGCAAGAAGTTCCTCGCCATCGGCGGCGAGCGCCTGACGCGCCTCGACGAGCCGGCGTTCAGCTTCGCCCCGAAGTTCGACTTCCTCGTCGGCGACGGCTGGGCGATCGTCCTCGACCAGCGGTCGTTCGAGATGCTCTACCGGGAGATCGGGATGGTCGCCGCCAACATCACGCGGTGGATCGGTGGCATCACCGACCACCTGCCCATGGACCCCGCCGGCGTCGAGTCGCTGCGGACCGTCGCCGTGCACGACTCGCGCACCTGGCGGCAGCTGCGCGAGATCGAGCAGCGCGGTCACCTCGCCGACGTCAGCCTCGATCAGGTCGAGCGCTACGCCACCGTCGTCGGCATCGATCCAGCGACCATCGTCGCCGGCGGCCGGCTCACGTTCGACCCGGCGCAGCGGTTCTCGTTCCTCCACCTGCTCAACGAGGACCTCTACAAAGGTCAGCTCACCGACGAGCTGTTCGAAGCCCAGCGCAAGGCCAGGGCCACTCCTCAGTAGAGGCGGTCATCCCTCGCCGCGCCGGCCGTGCCACGGCCCGCCGCGAGCTCGGCGGCCAGGCCGGCGCGCAGGGCGACGAGATCGGACGTGACGGTCACCATGGCGAAGCCCTGCTCGAGCCGTCGCGGCGTCGAGCGCGCCCGTGGAGTGGATGCCGGCGACGACGCCGTGACGGCGGCACCCGGCCACGATGGTCGCCAGCGCTTCGTCGAAGGCGGCCTCGCCGTCGTTGTTCCCGGGTGTCAGCCCGAGGCTGATGGAGAGGTCCGCCGGCCCGACGTAGATGGCGTCCACACCGGGCACGGCGAGGATGTCGTCGAGGTGCTCCAAGGCGGTGACCGTCTCGATCATCGGGATGATGGCGATCCGTTCGTTGGCATCGGCCGCGCCGCCGCTCGCGCGCAGCCCGGCGACGACGGGACCCCAGCTTCGCCCGCCGGCCGGCGGGTAGCGCCCAGCGGTGACTGCGGCGGCGGCCTCCTCGGCGCTGTTGACCATCGGCACGATCGACGCCCTCGGCACCGGCGTCGAGCAGCTTGCCGATGATGCCGGGCTCGTTCCACGGCACGCGGGCGATCGGCCTCGACCCACCGGCGACGATCGCCTGGAACATCCCGACGGCGTCGCGGTAGTCGAGCGCGCCGTGCTGCAGGTCGACGCAGGCGTAGTCGACACCGGCGCGGGCGGTCGCCTCGGCGGCGACGATCGACGGCAACGTGAGCCACGCCCCGAGTGCCTCGCCGCCACCCGCCCAGAGCTGTCTCAGCGTCGTCATGGCCGCCCCAACTGCTCGGGAACCACGCAGCCGGGACCGCCGGCGAGCACGGCGAGGGCGTTGTCGATGGCGTCGGCGTACAGCCGCCGGCGCCCGACGGCAGTGTGTGAGGCGATGTGCGGGGTGATGACCACACGCGGATCATGGCGCAACGGATGGTCGGGCGGGAGCGGCTCGGGCTCGGTGACGTCGAGGGCGGCGCCGGCGAGGTGCCGCCGCTCGAGCGCGGCGACCAGTGCATCGTGGTCGACGAGGCTGCCCCGGGCGCAGTTGACGAGGAACGCTCCGGGCGGCAGCAGCGCGAGCGTCGCCTCGTTGACGACATGGCGCGTCTCCGGCGTCGCCGGCGCGTGGAGGGAGACGACGTCCGACCGCCGCCACAGCTCGTCGGCACCGACGAGCGACACGCCGTCGGCTTCGTCGATCGCTTCGACGTACGGATCGTGGGCGATGACGCGCATGCCGAGTGCCCGCGCGACGACGGCGACGCGCCGGGCGATGCGGCCGTAGCCGAACAGGCCGAGCGTGCGTCCGTCGAGCTCGACGCCCGGCACGGCAGCCGCGCCGGACGAGACCGACCTCGCCGCCCATCCTCGGAGGTCCTTGGTGACAGCGAGGAGCAGGGTGATGGTGTGCTCGGCGGTGGACACCGTCGGCGCGTCGGGCGCGTAGCAGACGGTGATGCCGCGGGCGCTCGCCGCGGCGACGTCGACGGTGTCGTAGCCGACACCTGAGCGCGAGATCACCCGTAGGCGCGGCGCCAGGTCCATCTCCGCCGCGCCCCATCGGCGGCTGCCGGCGATCACGCCGTCAGCGCGCGCCAGATCGGCGTTGTCGGGTCCGGCCACGATCGCCCGGCCGGCGACGAGGTCGTCGAAGCCATCGGGCAGGGACCGGTCGAAGAAGAGCACGGGCGGGCTCACCGACCCTCTGTCTATCGCTCGTCGCGCAGTCCCTCGGCGTCGAGGCGCAGCACGGTGTACGGGCGGCCGAGCACCGGCTGGGCGACGTTGCGCACGGGGACGCCGCATGGCGTCCGGCCTCGCCGGCTGCCCCGGTGTGCGTGACCGTGGATCGCCACGTCGGCCTCCCCGCGATCGATGGCCTCGGCGAGCAGGTAGCTGCCGAGGAAGGGGAAGATCTCAGGTCGCTCACCCTGCAACGTTTCGGGCACCGGCGCGTAGTGGGTGAGGGCCACGCGGATGTTGCACTCCAGCGCGCCGAGCGCTGTGGCAAGGGAATCGGCCATCTCCCGCGTGCGACGGACGAAGGCCTTCATCGTCGGCTCACCGAACTCCGAGCCGGACGCGCCGAGGAAGCCGCCGCCGAAGCCGGGCGTGCCGGCGATGCCGATGCACACGCCGTCGACGCCGATCGTGGTGCCCTCACCGTCGAGCACGGTGGCGCCGGCGGCCTCGACGATCTCGCGCACCTGCTCGGCCGCATCGCTCTCATAGTCATGGTTGCCGAGCACCGCGACGACCGGGAGGCCATCCAGTGTGGCCAACTCACGGGCGAGCACCTCGGCTTCTGCCGCGGTCCCGACGCGCGTGAGGTCACCGGCGAGCAGCAGCACGTCGGCGTCCTCGCGCAACCGCTCCGGTGGGCCGAGGACGGGCCCGGAGTCGAGGCCGACGTGGACATCGCCCACCGCGGCGACCCGTACGTACGACATCAGGGCAGCTGCTCCTCGTCCGGCGGATCGCTGGTCGGCACGACGAGGACGTCGTTGCGGATCGTCCAGCCAGGCGCTCGCTCGGCGATCACGGCGGCGACTGCATCGCGCCGGTCGGCCGTCGCCACCGAGCCCGTGACGTGCACCGTCTCGCCGGCGACGTGGACCTCCAGGTCCTGTTCGCCAACGCGTGCGTCGGTGAGCAGCGCCTCGTGGAGGTGCCCCGCGAGGTACTGGCCCTCGGCGTCCGGTCGTGCGCTCATCACTCCACCTCGCCGAGCGTGACGGCGGAGAGCTGGCGCACGACGGGGTCGGGGACGGCGAGGTCGGTCGACTGGGCGTAGAGCAGCAGGCTGAGGACGCGCCGCGGGCCGCGCCGGGCCCGCATCAGCAGGTAGTCCCAATCGAGCTCGTGGCCGGCGATGATCGCCAGGGCGTCCCACCAGTAGTGCGCCGTCTCCTCGCCGTGGGCCAGCGCCTTGGTCACGACGAGGTCCTCGGGACCGACCACCATCAGCGTCCGCGACCACACCTCGGCCTTCTCGCCACGTGCCAGCATCTCGTCGTCGAGGTAGATCGGTCCGGTCGACGTGTTGATCACGTCGATGAACACATCGCCGAACCACAGCTTCGTCAGCCACGACGACGGTGTCGGGTCGCGCTCGAAGCCGGCCTGCTCGAGGGCCTCGACCACAGCGGGCTCGTCGGCACGGCGCACGAACACGTCGAGGTCGTGGGTCCACGACGTCCGGCCATGGACGATCGAGGCGATGCCACCCATGAAGAGGATCGGCACGCCGAGCTCGTCGAGCGCGTCGCATGCCCGGTTCAGCGTCTGGACGAAGTGCTCTTCGTTGACGCCCGTGCGGGTGCGGTCCTGGTCAGTCATCGCCACCGGCCATGGGGTACGAGCTACCCACCGCCTCGCCCGGTCAACCGTTGGCACACTTCTGGGCGAGGACCTCCCATGACGACTCATCCGCCACCGCCCGAGGGCAACCGGTACGTCGTGCAGCACCACCGCGCCACTCGGCCGCACTACGACGTGCGTCTCGAGGCGGCCGGCGTGCTGCTGAGCTGGGCCGTGCCGAAGGGCCCGACGCTCGATCCCGACGTGCGGCGGATGGCCGTGCACGTGGAGGACCACCCGCTCGACTACTTCGACTTCGAGGGCGTCATCGCGGCCGGCGGCTACGGCGCCGGCGATGTCATCGTGTGGGACTGGGGGACGTGGCAGCTGGCCAAGGGTGACGATCCGCTGACAGCCGTCGCCAAAGGCGACCTGCACTTCGACCTGACCGGGGAGAAGCTCGCCGGTCGCTTCGCCCTCGTGCGGCGCGGGGACGACAAGCAGTGGCTGCTGATCAAGAAGCACGACGAGGCGGCGCGGCCGGGGTGGGAGCCGGGCGATCATCCGCGCTCGGTGAAGTCCGGGCGCACCAACGACGAGGTCCGCGACGCCCCGGCGGCGACATGGTCGAGCGACGAGGTCTGGGCGGCGCCGACGCCCGACGAGCTGGCCGCGCTCGACGAGCTCGGACGCAGCGGCACGTGGCGGTTCGGTGACCGCCAGCTCGAGTTGACCGACCTCGACACGGTCGTCGTGCGTGGGGTGACCCGGCGCGATCTCGTCCGTCACCACGCCGTCCACGCACCGGTGATGCTGCCGTACCTCGCCGGACGCACGGTCGACACGCCGGCGGCGCTGGTCGAGGTCGTCGCGAGGGGCGCCGTCGCCCTGAACGCGCCGACCACGACGGCCGCCGACCCGGATCATCCGACGTGGGTCGTCATGGACATCGCCGCCGACGACGTCGAGGACGCCCTCGTCGTCGCCCGCCTGCACCGCACGGCGCTCGACCACCTCGGCGTCGACGCCCGACCAGTGCTGCTCGGTGACGGCGGAGTGCAGGTCTGGATCCCCGTCGCTCGGCGGTACACCTCCGCCCAGGCGGATCAGTGGGCCGGCGAGCTGGCCACGGCGATCCGCGCGACCGTCCCTGACCTCGCCGACGTCGCTCCGCGGCGCGGCCGAGCAGCCGGTCGCCCCGTTCAGCGTGCGCCCGTCGCCGGGCGGGCCTGTCGCCGTGCCGATCACGTGGGCCGAGCTCGACGAGGCGCCGGCGTCGTGGACCATCGGCAACGTCGGCGAGCGCATCGAGCGGGCGGGTGATCCGCTGGCGCCGCTCGTCAGCGTCGAGCAGCGCCTGCCGCGGCTGTGAACCAGCGTTGGTCGTACGCCCGCAGCGGGACGCGGAAGCGGCCCTGCCGCGGCCGGGTGCTGTTGCCCGCCTGGAGCAGGTCGACCAGCTCCAGCCCGGTGCCGACCTTGCCGGCGTCGAGGTCGGCGGTGACGGCGCGGCCGGCGAGGTTGTGCAACGTCACGACCACGCGTCCGTGCCACTCGTGGCGCAGGGCGAGCACCTCGGTCGCCCCGGCGTCGAGCACGGTGGCGTCGCCCCACCCGATCTCGGGCAGCTCCTTGCGCAGGCGGATCAGGCGTTCGAACCAGTTGAGCAGCGACTCCGGATCGGTGCGCTGGGCCTGCACGTTCACGGCGTCCGCCGAGAACCGCTCGTCGGTCGGCAGCGGGCGGCACAACCCATCAGGCGGTGCCGACGAGAAGCCCGCCGTCGGGCCGGGTGTCCACTGCATCGGGGTGCGCACGGCGAGGCGCTCGTCGAGGGCGAGGTTCTCGCCCATCCCGATCTCCTCGCCGTAGAAGAGCGTCGGCGTGCCGGGCAGGGCGAACATCAGGCCGTAGGCCATGCGGATGCGCCGCTGATCACCGCCGAGCATCGGCGGCAGGCGCCGGCGCAGACCGCGGTCGTAGACCTGCATGTCCGGGTCGGGACCGAAGGCGGCGAACACCTCCTCGCGCTCACCGCGTGTGAGCTTGTCGAGGGTCAGCTCGTCGTGGTTGCGCAAGAACGTCGCCCACGCACCCTCGGCGGGGATCGGCCGGCGGGTGCGCAGTGCCTTGCGGATCGGTTCGGCGTCACGGCGGGCGAGCGCCAGGTGGGTCGCCTGCATCAACAGGAAGTCGAAGAGGAGGTGCAGCTCGTCGCCGTCCTCGTCGCCGAAGTAGCGCAGCTGCTCGTCGGCGGGGAGGTTGACCTCGCCGAGGAGGACCGCCTCACCGCTCCGACGCCCGAGGAAGGCGCGCAGATCGCGCAGGTACTCGTGCGGATCGAGCTCCATCGCCTCGGCCGAGCCCTCGACCTCGAGCAGGAACGGCACGGCGTCGACGCGGAACCCGGCCAGGTCCTGGGCCAGCCAGAAGCCGATCAGCTTGCGGATCTCCTCACGCACCTCGGCCGCCGCCACGTTGAGGTCGGGCTGGTGGCGGTAGAAGCGGTGCAGGTAGTACTGCTCGGCGACGGCGTCCCACGACCACAGGCCGTCCTGACGGCCGGGGAACACCTCGCCCTTCGGCCCACCGGCCGGGATCTCGTCGCGCCACACGTAGAAGTCGCGGAGCGGCGACTCCCGGCTGCGCCGCGCCTCCTGGAACCAGCGGTGCTGGTCGGACGTGTGGTTGACCACGAGGTCGACGATCACGCGCATCCCGCGGTCACGCGCCGTGCGGACGAACTCGGTGAAGTCGCCGAACGTTCCGAAGCGGGGGTCGATGGCGTAGTGCTCGGCGACGTCGTAGCCGTCGTCCTTGTCGGCGGTCGGGTAGAAGGGCATCAGCCAGATGCACGTCACGCCGAGCCCGGCGAGGTAGTCGACCTTCGACGTCAGGCCGGCGAAGTCACCGATGCCGTCGCCGTCGCTGTCGCAGAACGTCTGCACGTCGAGGCAGTAGATGACGGCGTTCTTCCACCACATGTCGGCGGTGGCGGCGATGCTCACGCGTGCGCCCGCAGGGCCGGCACGACGTGCTCGCCGAACGTCTCGATGAAGGCCAGCTGCTCCTGGCCGACGTGGTGGATCCACACGCCGTCGAAGCCGACGTCGACGAGCTCGGCCAGATGGGCGAGGTGGCGGGAAGGATCGGACGAGGTGAACACGTGCTCGGCGACGTCCTCGGGCCGCACGAACGTGGCGGCACGGTCGAAGTGCTCGACCAGCTCGAGATCCCAGCACAGCGGCGGATCGAAGACGTTGGTGCGCCACTGGTCGTGGGCGAGGGCGATCGCCTCGTCGTCGGTCGGCGCCCACGACACGTGCACCTGGAGGTACGCCGGCTTGCCGTCACCACCGTGCTCGCGAAATGCGCCGAGCACGCGCCGCAGGGTGTCCAGCGGCTGGCCGACCGTTGCCAAGCCGTCGGCCCACGTGCCGACCCACGCCGCGGTCGCCTCGGAGACGGCGGCGCCGAGCAGCAGTGGAGGGTCTGCCGGCCGGGTCCACAGCCGGGCGCGGTCGACGGTGACCAGCCCACGGTGGGTGACCTCCTCGCCGTCGAAGAGGGCGCGCATCACCTCGACGCACTCGCCGAGCCGGCGCCTGCGCACCGACTTCTCCGGCCAACCGCCGCCGGTGATGTGCTCGTTGGACGCCTCGCCGGTGCCCAGCGCCACCCACAGCCGGCGGGGGAACATCTCGGCGAGCGTGGCTGCGGCCTGGGCGATGATGGCCGGGTGATAGCGCTGTCCGGGCGCGTTGACGATGCCGAAGGGCATCGACGTGCGGGCCATCGCCGCGCCGAGCCAGGCCCAGGCGAACCCCGACTGGCCCTGGCGTGTGCTCCACGGTGCGAAGTGGTCCGACGACATCGCCGCGTCGAAGCCGGCGTCCTGCGCCGCCCCCACCGCGACCAGCAACTGGCGGGGTGAGACCTGCTCGTGGGAAGCGTGCCAGCCGACGATCGTCACGACGAAGTAGCGTGGCACGTGCGTGGCAGCGAGGTGGTCGGTCAGACCTGACCCGGACGGGGCTCGCCGGGTCGTGGTCGAGGGAGAGCTCGACCTCTCCGACGAGGACGGGTTGGTGGACGACGTCGAGGCGATGCTCGATGACGATGCCGGCAGCGTGCGCCTCGATCTCACCGGCGTCGAGTTCATCGACTCCAGCGGGGTGCGGGCGATCCTGCGCCTGCACCTCGATCACAGCGACCGCGTCCGACTGGTTGCGCTGTCGGACGCGGTGAACCGCGTCCTGCGCATCGCCGGACTGATCGACGTGCTCGGCGTCACCGAGCCGGCCGATCCATGACGCCGGGGGCGCGTGGCCGTGGACCGATCCGGCGCGACGAGCGCGCCGATCAGGACATGCTCGTGCTCGTCCGCGAGATGCGCTCGGTGCGGCGAGCGCGCGAGTGGCTGCGAACGTTCCTCGGTGATCGTGTCGCCAGCGGACAGGCCGACGACGCCATGCTCGTGATCAGCGAGCTGGTCACCAACGCCCTCCGCCACGGCTTGGGCGACGTGGTCGTGCGCGCATCGGTCGACGACCAGACCGCGGTGTGCGTGTCGGTCACCGACTCGGGTGCCGAGCAGCCGCGGTTGCTGCCGCCGGACCCGCGCCGGCTCGGTGGCGTCGGCCTGCGCATCGTCGACGACATCGCCGCCTCGTGGGGCGTGTCGCGATTCCCCGGCGGCAAGACGGCGTGGGCCGTCATCGCCCCGCCCGGGGTTTGAGGGAACGCGCGTTCGGGCATCTCCGAGCCGACCACTCAGGGAGGAAACCACTGTGTCCGCAACCGTCCTTTGGATCATCGCCGCGGTCCTCGTGATCGCCGGCATCATCACGCTCATCTCGGGCTCCGTCATCTGGGGGATCGTGCTGATCGTCCTTGGGCTGCTCGTGGGTCCCGGTGGCGTCAGCATCTTCCGGCCGCGCACTGGCGTCAGGTGACGCTCGCCGCCGCCTGACCGTCGTCGCGCCCCACCCCGACGACGAGGTCTTCGGGGTCGGCGGACTGATGCGAGAGATCGTCCTGCGCGGGCACGGGCTGCGGATCCTCGCCGTCACCGACGGCGAGGCGGCCTTCGGGCCGGCCAGCCCGTCCGCGCGGGCCGCTCTCGCCGAGCTGCGTGCCGAGGAGCGGACGGCAGCACTCGAGGCGCTCGGGATCGCCAGGAGTACCGAGGTGATCCGGCTGCAGCTGCCCGACGCGGCCGTCGCTGACCACGAGGACGAGTTGACGTCCGCCATCATCAGCCTCGCCGGCCCGCTGTTGCTGTCGACGTGGCGCCACGACGGTCACCCGGATCACGAGGCGACCGGTCGTGCGGCTGCGGCCGCCGCCGCCCGCCTGTCGATCCCATTGCTCGAGTACACGGTGTGGGCCGAGCACCGCGGACGTCTCCTGGATGAACGGGCGATCCGCCGCCTGCCGTTGCCACCAGCCGGACGCGCCGCCAAGTGCCGGGCGATCGACGCGTACACCAGCCAGCTCGAGCCGAGCCCTGACGGGCGTCCCGTCGTGCCGGCCGAGCTCGTCCACCGGCTGCGCACCGACGACGAGGTGCTGCTGGCGGGGCGGCGCGCGGCGTGAGCACGATCGCCGACTTCGAACGCCGGTACCGGGAGGACCCCGACCCGTGGCGGTTCGCCACCTCGCCGTACGAGCAGCGGCGGTACGACGTCACGGTCGCCTGCCTGCCGCAACCGCGGTACCGGCGGGCCTTCGAACCGGGATGCTCGGTGGGCGAGCTGTCCCGGCGGCTTGCGGCGCGCTGCGACCACCTCGTGGCCTGGGACGGCGCACCGACGGTGGTGGAGGCGGCGCGAGAGCGACTGGCCGGGACCGCCAACGTGGACCTCGCGGTGGGGGCGATCCCCGGCGACTGGCCGTCCGGCACCTTCGACCTCGTCGTGTTCAGCGAGATCGGCTACTACTTCCGCGTCGACGTGCTGCGCGACATCGCCGCGCGCGCTGTCGCCTCGCTCGATCCCGGCGGCACGCTGATCGCCATCCACTGGCTGGGCCACTCCGCCGACCACGTGCTCCACGGCGACGAAGTCCACGCCACCCTCGCCGAGGTGTCCGACCTGGATCATGCCGGCGCCTTCCGCGACCCGGGCTTCCGCGTCGACTGGTGGACCCGCAGGTGACACTGGATCGCTTCGCCGTCGTCGTTCCCGCCCGCGACGAAGCGGCGAACATCACCAAGTGCGTGGAGTCGATCCTGCGGTCGGCGGCCGCGGCGGGATTGGCTCACGACCGCTTCGAGCTCGTCGTCGTGGCCGACTCCTGCACCGACGCCACGGCCGCCATCGCCCGGCGAGCGGTCGGCGGGCTCGGTGTCGTCGTCGAGGCGCGCGCCGGGTCGGTCGGGCAGGCTCGGGCGATCGGGACGTCGCGCGCGCTGGCCCGGTGGGTCGCTCGACCGTCCACGGTGTGGACCGTGCACACCGACGCTGACTCCGTGGTGCCGGAAGGGTGGTTGCACCATCAACGACGTGTCGCCGAGGTCGGCTTCGCCGCGGTGGCCGGTGTCGTCGAGGTGGCGTCGTTCGCCGAGCACAGCGCCAGGACCGCTCGCCGACATCACCGGATGTACTCGGGTGCCGGCGACGACCATCCCCACGTCCACGGCGCCAACCTCGGCGTGCGCGCCGACGCCTATCGCGCCGTCGGCGGTTGGTCGGCGATCGCCAGTGGCGAGGACCACGCGCTGTGGAACGCCGTCCGCCGCGCCGGGTACCCGACGCTGTCGACCCGGTCCATCCATGTCGTCACGAGCGGCCGGCGCGTCGGTCGCGCCCCCGACGGTTTCGCCGCCCACCTGCGCTCGCTCGGTGAGGCGGTGTGACGCCAGCGGACGCGATCGGCCGGCTGCGCCAGCTGCTCGCCGACGGTGCCCTCGACCTGCCGCTGCCCGCTGGTGGCGAGACGGCGGCGCGGTTCACCGCACTGGCGGGGCTGGCGGCGACCGAGGACCTGTCCGTCGCCCGTCTCGCCGAGGCCCACTGCGACGCCGCGGCGATCGTCGCCGAGGCCGGCCACACCCTGGCGCCCGGCGCGCTGGCCGGCGTGTGGGCCTCGCGGTTCGGCGGGAGCAAGCTCGTCGCCAGGCAGCGAGCGGGCGGCTGGCACCTCAGCGGCGAGCTGGCGTTCTGCAGCGGTGCGTCCATCCTCGACATCGCCCTCGTCGACGCATGCACGCCCGGCGAGGCCCAGCAGCTCTTCGCCGTGCCGCTCGGCGACGGCGTGGCCGTCGACACAGAGGGCTGGCGGAGCGCAGCCCTTGCGGCGACCGGCACTGGGCGGGCGCGCTTCGACGTCGAGCTCGAGGCCGGGGCGGCGATCGGTGACGCCGGCTTCTACCTGCGCCGGCCGGGCTTCTGGCACGGGGCGATCGGTGTGGCCGCTGTCTGGTCCGGCGGCGCCACGGCGATCCACGACTCGACGGCCGAACGGGTCGACCCGGCGAACCCGCATGCCGCCGCCAACCTCGGCCGGACGTTCGCCGTCACGAGGTCGATGGCGATGCTGCTGCGCGCCGCCGGCGACGACATCGACCGATCACCCGACGAGGTGGGGATGACCGAGGCGCTCGCCATCCGCCACGTCGTCGCCGCCGGCTGCCGTGACGTCATCGCGGCGAGTCAGCGGGCGACCGGTCCTGGTCCGCTGGCGTTCGACGACGCCCATGGTCAGCGGATCGCCGATCTCGGGCTGTACGTCGAGCAGCACCATCACGAGGCCGACCTGGCGGAGATCGGTCGCCGGCTGCGACCAGCGACATGAGCAGCGCGAGCGCGGCGACGAGGTAGCTGCCGCCCCCTGGCACCCACATGATCACGCCGGCGAGCTGCTGGTCGGCGAGCGAGTACGTCGGGTACCACGGCGTCGGGGCGAACGTCATCAACGCGCCGAGCAGGCCACTCTGCACGGACAGCCCGAAGAGTACGAGCACGCCGATGCCCGCGGCCCGGCGGGAGAGGACCGCCGCCCACACGAGCAGCGCCGTGACGAGGAAGCTGACGTGTTCGAGCCGGTGCAGCAGGTCGTTGCGCAACGCCGCCTCGTACAACGCGGCGGCATGCCAGGACCACAGCACGACGACGTGGAGGATCGCCCACGGGACGGCTCGACGTGGCGCCGGAAGGCGCACGCCGCGGACCGCGCGGCGCAGCGATCGGGGGAGACCGCGCAGCAGCGCCGGAATCGGGGCGCTGACGACCAGCAGCGGCGCGGCGACGACCGTCAGCAGGAGGTGCTGGACCATGTGCGCCGACGCCCGCGACGAGCTCAGCGCGTCGAGCGGCGACGCCAGCGCCACGGCAAGCGTCGCGACGCCGGCGACGAACGCCCGCTCGCGCCACCGTCGCGTGCCGCCTCGACGGCCGCGTGCATGGATGACGAGCGCGGCGATCAGCGCGAGGCACAGCGGGATGTCGACGTGCGAAGGGCCGAGGTGGGCGATCAGCACAGCGACATCCCGATCGCCGGCGCGGCCAGGAACAGCACGAACAGGGCGAACAGGCCGAGCACCATGAGACTGGTCGTGGCCATGAACCGCTGGTTCTCGTCGCCACCCGTCACCAGCTGGCGCGCCCGCAGCGAGGAGATCAGCAGCACGGCGGCGCCTGCTGCTGCGCCGGCGGCGATGACCACACCGAGCGCCGTCGTGCCGACGAGCTCGAGCTGCTCCGCGCAGGCCACCTCGGCCACGAGGTAGACGAGCCAGAAGTACGCCATCCCGACGAGCGGGCCGGCCAGCAGCACCGCCCACGGCGACGACAAGCGCTTCACGTGAGCACCGGTGTGAGGGCGATCGTGCCGACGCCGGCGAGCCACATCACGGTCATCGCCGCCCAGTAGCGGGCGACGTTGGTGACCGCAGCGTGGCGGCGCGGTGTGAAGCGGCCGCGAAGAGCGGCGGCGAGCACGACGCCGTCGATCACGAGGCCGACGAAGGCGAGGGTGACGACCGCGCCGCCGACGAGGTGGACGATCGAGCCGTAGGCGTGCGCCTGAGCGTCGAACTCGAGTCGTGCCAGGTCGACGACGAGCACAAGAGCCGCCACGAGCGTCAGCGCGCCGGCCACCGTCAGTCCGGCGCGGAGGCGGGACGGCGCGCCCGCGCGGATCGAGCGCCGCGCCGCGTGCATGGCGATGGCGCTGGCGACGGCGAGCGCCGAACTGACAACGGCGAGGGTCAGTGCCGGGTCGGGCACGCCGGGCGGTGGCCAGTCGGGGTTCTCGACGCGCAGGTAGAAGTAGGACAACAGGATCGTCGAGAAGGCGATGACCCCGACGAGGATCGCCAGGCCCATGCCCCACGACGCCAGCGTGCGTCCGCCGTCGGTGCGCACAGGGATGTCGTGCTCGGCCTCGAACGCCTCCTCTTCCTCGTCGCTCGTCGGCACCGGTTCGGGCCGGTTCCACATCACCACGGCGACGACGAGCACCACGACGGAGAACCCGATCAGCGCCAGCCGGTGGATCATCTCGCCGATGAACAGCAGTACCGTCCCGCACGCCGCCACGAACGGCCAGATCGACGGGCCGGACACGCGGATGACCTCCTCCGGCTCGGCGTGGTTGGTGCTCGTCACGAGCGCCGCCCGCCACGTCAACGGCCAGCGGGCGAGGCCCTGCAACAGCCCGACCGTGCGCTCGTCGCCGGACGTCAGGTCGTCCTGGTCCCAGAGCGGGTGCCGGCTGTGCACGATCGGCGGCACCGAATACCCCTGGTCCGGCGGTGGGGAGGAGACCGACCACTCCAGCGAGTCGGCGCCCCACGGGTTGTGTCCCGCCGGCTCGCCGCGGAAGTGCGTGTACACGAGGTTGACGAGGAACACGCCGATGCCGGCGAAGATCACGAAGGCACCGATCGTCGAGAGCAGGTTGTAGATGTCCCAGCCCTGTCCGGCCTCGTACGTGTACACCCGCCGCGGCATGCCCATCAACCCGACGATGTGCATCGGTCCGAACGTCAGGTGCAGGCCGACGAACATCAGCCAGAAGTTGGCCTTGCCGAACCGCTCGTCGAGCAGCTTGCCGGTGTACTTCGGCAGCCAGTAGTAGGCGGCGGCGAAGAACGGGAAGGCGACGCCACCGATCAGCACGTAGTGCAGGTGGCCGACGACGAAGTAGGAATCGTGGGCCTGCAGGTCGAGCGGAGCCGACGCCACCATGATCCCGGTGATCCCACCGACGGTGAACGTGACGATGAAGCCGACGACGAACAGCAGCGGCGTCTTCCACACCGGCCGGCCGACCCACATCGTCACCAGCCAGGCGAAGATCAGGATCCCCGCCGGCACGCCGATGGCGATGCTCGCCGCGGAGAAGAAGCTGGACACGATCGGCGGCAGCCCGACGGCGAACATGTGGTGCGCCCACAGGGCGAAGGACATGAAGCCGATGGCGACGAAGGCGGCGACCAGCCACGGGTACCCGGCGATCTTGCGGCGCACGAGCACCGGGAGGATCATCGACACCGCGCCGGCCGCCGGGAGGAACTGGATGTACACCTCCGGGTGGCCGAAGATCCAGAACAGGTGCTGCCACAACAGCGAGCTGCCGCCCGCCAGCGGGTCGAAGAACTTCATGTCGTAGCTGCGGCTGAGCTCGAGCAGCAGGCTGCCGACGATCAGCGTCGTGAAGGCGAACACGATCATGAACGCCGTGACGAGCATCGCCCAGCCGAACAGCGGCAGGCGGGCGAGCGTCATCCCCGGCGCCCGGAACTTGAGGATGCTGATGATGATCTCGATGCCGGCGGCGATGGCGGCGACCTCGGCGACGCTGAGGCCGAGCACCCAGAAGTCGAGCGAGAGGTCCGGCGAGTAGCGCGTCAGGCTGAGCGGCGTGTAGGCGAACCAGCCGGCGTCGGGGACGAGCCTGAACAGCGTGCTCGAGTAGTAGAAGAGGCCACCCATCAGGTAGGTGAAGAAGCTGTACGCCCCCAGGCGGGGGAACGGCATCTCCCGCGTGCCGAGCAGGAACGGCAGCATGAGGATGGCGAAGCCCTCGGTGATCGGCAGGATCACCAGGAACATCGTCACCGAGCCGTGGTTGGTGAACAGCTCGTTGTACAGCTCGGGGCCGATCAGGTCGCTCTCCGGGAACGCCAGCTGCAGGCGCATCGCCAGCGAGTCGACGCTGCCGCCGAGGAGGAGGAAGAAGAAGCCGACGAACAGCAAGCGCTTGCCGATGGCGTCGTTCTGGACCGCCATCAGCTTGCCGATCAGCCCCGGCGGGTCCTCCCACAGCCGTTGCATCCGCTCGGCCGTGTCGGGCGCGACGTCCGACTCGGGCGTGTCCAGGTCGGTGAGGTCGCCGTCGCTCATCGTGTCGCCAGCCACTCGGCGAACTCGGCGGCCGGCTGGGCGACGACGACGAAGCCCATGTCGGCGTGGTGCAGGCCGCAGAACTCGGCGCAGACGCCGCGGTAGGTGCCCGGCTCGTCGGCCTCGATGACGAGCGTGTTGATGCCGTCGGGGAGGGCGTCGAGCTTGCCGCTCAGGTCGGGCACCCAGAAGCTGTGGATCACGTCGGCGGACGTCAGCCGCAGTTCGACGCGCTCGCCGACGGGGATGTGCAGCTCGTCGGTCACGGTGACCCGGGCATCTCGGTAGGTCGCCTCCCACGAGAACTGGAGCCCGACGACGTCGATCACCAGGCCGTCGCCTTCCCGCGGCAGCGCCTGCATCGTCGCCACACTCGCCGTGAGCACGCCGGCGAGCAGGACGACCGGGAGTACGACACCGAACCCGACGATCCAGCGCGTCGCCAGCTGTGGCGGCACCTCGTCGTGATCGGCCGGCGGCGGCTGCGGACCTGCTCGCCGGCGGCGGATCATCGGGAGCAACAGGAGCACGACGACGAGCACGAAGACCGCCGCGCCGACGGCCAGGAACAGCCACCACAGCGCGGCGATGCGATCAGCAGCCGTGGCCACGAGCAGTGGAGCGCCGGTACTCGTGCTCGTCAGCGTTCCACACCTGAATGGAACGGCCGTGCGCCGACGGCCAGGATGGAGCGGTGACTCGGCGGCTCGGCGCGCTCCTCTTCGGCATCGTCGTCGCGGTGCTCGTGCCCGCCGGCACGGCGTCGGCGCACGCCGAGCTGCTCGACGTCTCGCCTGCCGACGGTGCCGTCCTCACCGAGGCGCCGGCCGAGGCGGTGCTGCGGTTCAGCGAGCAGGTCTCCCTCACCGGCGGGTCGGCGGCAGTGCTCGACGACACCGGCGCGCCGGTCTCGGCAGCGGCGAGCGTCGTCGACGTCAACGTCGTCATCCCCCTCGACGGAGGGCTCGGCGACGGCACGTACACGATCTCGTGGAGCGTGATCTCCACCGACTCGCACCGCATCAGCGGAGCATCGGTGTTCCACGTCGGAGCGCCGTCCGCCGGAGGTCCCGTCGACGTCGCCAGTAGCGGGGGCGCCGGTTGGGGGGTTCGCCTCGCCGCCTCATTGCTCACCGCCGTCGGCTATGCCGGCGCCCTCATCAGCGTCGGCGGGTGGTGGTTCACGATGCTCGTCGTGCGCCGGGCACCAGACCCGCGGTGGGCGATGGTGATCGACCGCGCCGCGATCCTCGCCGTCTCGGCGTTGATCGCGGCGATCCCGATGCGCATCGCCCGGCTCGGTGGCGGGATGAGCGCGCTCGCCGACGGCGACCTGCTCTCCGAGTCGTTGCGCGGACCGATCGGCGTCTCCACCGCCGTGACCGTGTCGGCGCTGCTGGCGATGACAGCGTTCGCCGGGCTCGCCCAACGCCGCTGGTCGCTGGCGTGGGGTGCGGCCGTGGCTGGCGCCGTGGCCCTCGCCGGGTTCGCCATCGAGGGGCACACCCGATCGCAGGACCCGCTCGCGGCGATGGTCGCCCTCGACGTCGTCCACCTGGCGGCCGGGGCCGTGTGGCTCGGGGGCATCGCTGGGCTGGTGGTGTCGTTCCGGGAAGGCACCGAGACCGGTGCGCTCGCCCGTCAGGTCGTGCGCTTCAGCACCGTCGCCGTTGTTGCCGTGGTGGTGGTCGTCGGGGCGGGGTTGGGGATGGCCGTCATCGTGCTGCCGGCGCTCGACGACCTCGTGACCACCGGCTACGGCCTGGCGCTGCTCACCAAGGTGGCGCTGGTGATCCCGGTGATCGTCCTCGGTGCCTACAACCGGCGACGGCTGGTGCCGATGATGAGCGCCGGTGCTGCCGCCGCGCCGGCGCGGCGCCTCGGCCGCATCGTGCTCGTCGAGCTGGCGATCCTGCTGGTCGTCGTCGGCGTGACGGCCGTGCTGGTCGCCCGCTCTCCGCTCACCTCGTCGGCCGCACCGTCTGACGTGGTGACGCCCACGCCGGGTGCCGTCGAGGTGCCGCTGACCGACGGCGCCGGGACGGCGGCGATCGCCATCGCCCCGGCACGGGCGGGCTCCAACGAGATCCGCGTCACGCTGACCGACGCCGCCGGCCTCCCCATCGAGCCGGTGGACGCACCGGTGGTCGAGCTGACCGAGGCTGAGCTCGGGGTCGGGCCGTTGCGCCCGATCGTCCACCCGTTCGGCGGCGGCGAGTACCACGTGATCGCCGACATCCCGCTGCCCGGCACCTGGGAGATGTCGATCCGCGTCCGGATCAGCGACTTCGAGGCGGTCACAGCGACGACCACCCTCGAGATCAGCTCCTGACCCGCCCCATCCGAGTGTTGCGGGCCATCGGAGTGTGTGACGTGCACCGTCCGCGCACCCGACACTCCGATGGCCCGGTCAGGTGGAACGTCGGCGGGCGACGAGGGCGGCGCCGCCGCCCAGCACCGCGACGGCGGCCGCACCGATCGCGATCGGACCGGCCGCGCTGCCGCTGTCGCCGTCGTCGGCGTCGCCGGCCGTCGTCGGCGGAGCCGAGCTGGCTGGAGCGGACGTCCCTGGCGCGGTCGCTTCCGGCGGCGCCGCCGTCGTGGCGGTCGGCTCGGCCGGCACGGTGATGGTGGCGGCCGCCGTGGTCGTCGTGGCCGCCGCGACGGTGGTCGGTGCCGCTGTCGTCGTCGTTGTCTCGTTCGGGTTGTCGACGTCGATCACGGCCACCAGTTGGTCGCGGCCCGGCGCGTCGAGGGCGACATCGTCGATCGTCGTCGCCGGCTCGGAACCCGCCGGGAGCACCAGCACTCGCGGCGCCGGATACTCGTCGGCCGGGTCGCCGCTGATCCACGCCAGCTCCTCGCCGTTCTCGCAGACCTGGATGGCAGGGAACGTGAGCAGCACCCCGGGCGTGTCCGGGGCGGTGAACTCGACGGGGAAGGCGCCCTCCTCGTCGGCGGGCAGCACGTTGCCGGTCCACTCGAGCACCGTGTTGCCCTCACCGTCGGGCGTGGCCGTGGCGGTCCACCCGTCGACGAGGCCGGCGGTGGCGTCGGGGAACGGCGCCCGGATGCGTACGGCGATGGTCGGCGACTCGCCGCAGCCGTGGGTCGGCTTCAGGTTGATGACCGACGCCGCGCCTGCCGGCACGGCGACCACGTCCGGCTCGGTGTGGGCCAGCACCGACCCCGGTGCGGCGACGACGAGGGCGACGGCGGCCACCGCCAGGATCCGCTTCATCCGACCATTCTCGCTCCGCCGGGCCCCAAGTAGCCTCGCGGCGGGAGGGGCGTGATGATCTTCGAGCAGTACTACCTGGAGTGCCTGTCCCAGGCGTCGTACCTGATCGGCGATCCGACCACGCGACGGGCCGCCGTCGTCGACCCTCGCCGCGACGTCTCGACGTACCTCGAGTCGGCCGCCGAGCACGGCCTCACGATCGAGCTGGTGATCGAGACCCACTTCCACGCCGACTTCCTCTCCGGTCACCTCGAGCTGGCGGCGGCGACCGGCGCGACGATCGCCTATGGCTCCGTCGCCGAGACCGAGTTCGAGTCGCGCAAGCTCGCCGATGGCGAGCGCGTCGAGCTCGGCGAGGTGATCCTGGAGGTGCGCCACACGCCTGGGCACACGCCCGAGTCGATCAGCGTCGTCGTGTGGGAGCGGGCAACGGACCCCGAACCGTTCGCCGTGCTCACCGGTGACACGCTGTTCATCGGCGACGTCGGCCGGCCCGACCTGCTGTCGTCGAAGGGCGTCACCGGCGACGAGCTGGCTGGCCTCTTGTTCGACTCGTTGCACGAGCAACTGCTGACCCTCCCTGACGGCACGCGCGTGTACCCGGCCCACGGCGCCGGGTCGGCGTGCGGCAAGAACCTGTCGACCGACACCTGGTCGACGATCGGCGAGCAACGGCGGACGAACTACGCGCTGGCGCCGATGACCAAGTCGGCGTTCATCGACGCCGTCACCGACGGACAGTCGGCCCCGCCGGCGTACTTCTCCTACGACGCCGAGCGCAACCGCGAGCGTCACGCCCTGCTCGACGAGGCCGCGGTCCCACCGTCGCTGACACTGGCCGAGGTGATCCGCCTGCAGCGCTCGGGCGCGGTGGTGCTGGACACCCGCGAGCAGCACGAGTTCGCTGTGGGTCACCTCGCCGGCTCGATCAACGTCGGTCTGGAGGGTCGCTACGCGGAGTACGCCGGCGGCGTCGTCCAGCCCGGCGCGCCGATCGTGCTGATCACCGACGACGGCCTCGAGGTGGAGGCGAAGAACCGCCTCGCCCGCATCGGGTTCGACCGCGTGGTCGGCTACCTCGCCGACCCGCTGCGCGTGTTCGAGGAGCACCCCGAGGAGATCGAGCGCAGCTCGCGCATCGACGTCCACGAGCTCGAGCAGCGACTGGCCTCCGGTGACGACGTGCAGCTGATCGACGTGCGCCAGCCCGGGGAGACGGCGAAGGGCACGATCGACGGTGCCGTCGAGATGCCGCTCCCCCGGCTCAACGAGCGCCTCGCCAGCCTCGACGCGTCACGCCCGACGGTCGTCTACTGCGCCGGGGGGTATCGCTCGTCGATCGCCGCCAGCCGCATGGCCGCGGCAGGCTTCACCGATGTGAGCGACCTGCTCGGCGGCTACGGCGCCTGGGCGGCATTGCGCTGAGCCGACCGTGACCCCGCTGGTCTCTGCCGCCGAGCGACCTCCATTCCTTGTCGGATGAGGATCGCTGAACGATCCCCATCGTCGTCAGAACGCGGTCGAACGTCTTTGACATACTTGGAGGTCGGACGACAACAGCTGACGGAAGGGAGGACCCGTTGGCAATCGAGCGGGTCGACACGCGCGAACGCGCACCACAGGAGACGACGTCGACCGCGGCCGACCATCTGCGCCCGGTCGTCGAGGCGATGCTCGGTGACGACCTGCCGGTGCGCATCGAGTGCTGGGACGGCAGCGCGATCGAGCCGGTCAGGACCGTGGGAACGTTGCGGTTGGTCAGCCCCGACGCCGTGCGGCGGCTGATGTGGAGCCCGAACGAGCTCGGCCTGGCCCGCGCCTTCGTCGCCGGTGAGCTGGAGGTCGACGGCGACATCCTCGACGTCGTCGCCGCGCTGCGCGCCTCGCTGGAGTCCGGGCCGCGACCGGGGCTGCGGTCCGCCGGCGAGGTCGTCGCCGCGGCGCGCCGGCTGCACGTGCTCGGACGGCCGCTCCCGCAGCCGCCGGAGGAGGCACGCCTGCACGGTGGGCGGCACTCCGAGCGGCGCGACGCCGACGCCATCGGCCACCACTACGACGTCGGCAACGACTTCTACCGGCTCGTGCTCGGGCCGTCGATGACCTATTCGTGTGCCCGCTTCCCCGAGCCGGACACCGACCTCACCGCGGCGCAGGACGCCAAGCACGACCTGGTGTGCCGCAAGCTCGGGCTCCCCGAACTCGCCGGCGCTCGTCTGCTCGACGTCGGGTGCGGGTGGGGGTCGATGGCCATGCATGCGGCCACCAACTACGACGTGACGGTCGTCGGCATCACCATCTCCCAGCAGCAGGCCGACCACGCCCGCCAGCGCGTCGAGGCAGCCGGGCTCGCCGGTCGTGTGGAGATCCGCCTGCAGGACTATCGCCGGCTCGGCGAGGAGCGCTTCGATGCGGTGTCGTCGATCGGCATGGCCGAGCACGTCGGCCATGGCAACCTCGACCGCTACTTCGAGATCCTCCACAGCGTGTTGCGTCCGCGCGGCCGGCTGCTCAACCATGCCATCAGCAAGGCCGGTGGCTCACGGATAGGTCGGCGGACGTTCATCGGCCGGTACGTCTTCCCCGACGGCGAGCTGGTCGATGTCGGAGACTCGGTGCTGGCGATGGAGCGGGCCGGCTTCGAGGTTCGAGACGTCGAGTCACTGCGCGAGCACTACACGCGCACGCTGCGCAGCTGGGTGGCCAACCTCGAGTCCCACTGGGACGACGCCGTCGCCCTCGTCGGTGCCCGCCGGGCGCGCGTGTGGCGGCTGTACATGGCCGGCTCGGCCGTGTCCTTCGCCGACGGCTCGATCAACGTCCACCAGGCGCTCGGCGTCGTTCCCGCTTCCGACGGCGTCAGTGGCATGCCGCCGACACGTCGAGGGTTCGAGGGTCAGCTGTAGGACTTCTCGGCGCCGTGCTTCTCGGTCGCTGAGAACAGCTCGCGTGCGGCTTCTGGGTCGGGTTCGAAGCCCGGCGTGTCGCGGCAGAACTCGACCATGATCCCGTTGGGATCGACGAAGTACACCGAGTGGCACCAGCCGTGGTCGACGTCCATCAGCGGGTCGATGCCCTCGGCCGCCATGCGCTCGATCACCTCGGCCTGGCGGGCCTCGTCGGCCTTGAAGGCGATGTGGTTGACCCACACCGGCAGGCCGTTGCCGCGGCTGATGGCGCTGCTCCATCCCTCCTTCTCGCCGACGCCGTGGACGTCGAAGAAGGCGATGCACGTGCCGTCACCGAGGTCGTAGAAGATGTGCCGGAAGTAGCCGCCGCTGTCGAACTGCTCGACCTCGGTGTGCACGAGCCGGAACCCCATCAGGTCCTCGTAGAAGTGGTGCGTCGCCTCGATGTCCTTGCACGCGTAGGCGACGTGGTGCAGACCGACAGGTGCGACGTTCTCGGGCATGCCCCGAAACGATAGATGGGTGGCCCCGGTGAGGCATCCTTGGCGGCGTGACCGTCGAGGTGGACGTGCGTGACGAGGTCGACTCGGCCGCCGGTTGGGTGGTCGTGGCCACCGCCTTCGTCGGGATGTTCGTCGTGTACGGCATCGTCTACAGCTTCGGCGCCTTCTTCGACTCGATGGCCGAGGACTTCGGCACCGGCAAGGGAGCGACGGCGCTGATGTTCTCGATCACCACGGCCGGCTACTTCGGCCTCGGGGTGTTCTCCGGCCGGGCGGCCGACCGCTACGGCCCGCGGCCGCTCATGCTCGTCGGAGCCGTGAGCCTCGGCGCCGGCCTGCTGGCGACCTCGCGGGTGGGGTCGATCTGGGCCGGCTACGTCACGTACGGCGTCGGCGTCGGTGTCGCCGTCGCCTGCGTGTACGTGCCGATGGTGGCCACCGTCGGCGGCTGGTTCGTGCAGCGCCGGACCACCGCGCTCGGCATCGCCGTCGCCGGCATCGGCGTCGGCACGCTCGTGCTCGCTCCGCTGTCGGGTCGCATGATCGATGCCAACGGTTGGCGCGACGCCTACGTCGTCCTCGGCATCGGCGGAGCGGCCGTGCTGCTGCTCGCCAGCACCGGTGCGCGGCGGCCGCCCGTCGATCTCACCCAGCCCGTCGTGTCCCTGCGGCGGATCGTGCGCGACCGCGGCTTCGTCATCCTCTACGTGTCGTGCGTCCTGTTGTCATCGGCGCTGTTCGTGCCGTTCGTGTTCATCAAGACCTACGCCACGGACGAGGGCATCGATGCGAGTCCGGCGGCGGCACTGGTCGGCATCATCGGCGCCAGCAGCGTGGTCGGGCGGCTCGGCCTGGCGGCGCTCGGCAGCCGCCACGACGCCACCCGGCTGATGCAGCTGAGCTTCGCCATGATGGCCGCCAGCTTCGCGATCTGGCTCGTCGCCGGTGACAACTACGCCCTGCTCGTCACGTTCGCCGTCGTGATGGGCGTCGCCTACGGCGGCTTCATCGCCCTCGCGCCAGCGGTGACGGCTGGGCTGTTCGGCACGGTCGGACTCGGCGGCGTGCTCGGCGCGCTGTACACCGCCGCCGGACTCGGCGGCCTCGTCGGCCCGCCGGTCGTGGGCGTCGTCATCGACAGTGCCTCGTACGAGGCGGGGATCGTGCTGTCGATGGCCGTCGCCGCGGCAGCCGCCGCGGTCCTGCGCATGCTGCCGGCGGGTCATCGGTGAGTGACCTGCGCCGGCTGCTCGACGCTGGACTGGTGCACGTGCCGGGATGCGCCGACGCCCTCGGTGCACGGCTGATCGAGCAGGCCGGGTTCGTCGCCGCCTACGTGTCGGGGTTCGCCCTGTCGGCGACGACGCTGGGGCTCCCCGACCTCGGTCTGCTCGGGCTCGACGATGTGGTCGCGGCCACTCGGCGCATCGCCGCGGCGACGTCCCTGCCACTGATCGTCGACATCGACACCGGGTTCGGCGGCCCGCTCAACGTGCGCCGCACCGTCGTCGAGGTCGAGGCGGCGGGTGCCGCCGCGGTGCAGATCGAGGACCAGGTCGTGCCCAAGCGATGCGGTCACTTCGAGGGCAAGGAGGTCGTCGGCGCCGACGAGGCCGCCGACCGGGTCGCCGTCGCCGTCGCCGCCCGCCGCGATGCCCTCGTCGTCGCCCGCACCGACGCCCTCGCCGTGCACGGCATCGACGACGCCGTCGACCGCGCCCGCCGTTTCGTCGTCGCGGGCGCCGATGTCGTGTTCGTCGAGGCCGTCACCGACATCGGCCAGCTGTGCCGCGTGAGGGATGCCATCCCCGGCACGCCATTGCTCTACAACGCCGTCGAAGGTGGCCGTTCGCCGGTGCTCGACGACACCGCACTCGCCGCGGCCGGGGTGCGCATCGTGCTGCATCCCGTGACGCTGCTGCTGGAGACGATCCGCGCGCAGCAGGATGCGCTGGCCGCGCTCCACGACGGCCGGCCGGCGACGACCGGGACGCTCGCCGACGCGCGTGCTGCCGTCGACGCCGATGAGGCGATCACCTTCCACGACTCGCAACACCCACTGAGGAGGACCCGATGCCGCGACTGCGCCAGGTCGCCCGCCACGAGACCGACGACGAGCTGACCCTGCAGATGTACGACCAGCTGTTCGGGCCCGACCGCGACCCGGTCGCCGAGCCCGGGACGGCCACCGGGACGCCCGGCGACTGGTGGACCGTGTTCGCCCTGGTCCCCGACATCCTGCGCCACTGCGTGCGCGGCTTCGCCCTCTACCGCAGCCCGAAGCGTCGACTCGACCCGGCGCTGCGCGAGCTCGGCCAGACGCGGGCGGGCTGGCTGCGCGCCAGCCAGTTCGTCTTCTCCCAGCACTGCAAGTCGTGCCGGACCGTCGGCATCAGCGAGGAGAAGATCGCCGCCATCCCGGCGTGGTCCGTCGCCGAGGTGTTCGACGACCGCGAGCGGGCCGTGCTCGCCTACACCGACGCCCTCGTCGGCGCCGACGGCCGTGTGCCCGACGCGCTGTTCGAGGAATTGCGGACGCACCTGTCGGACGAGGAGATCCTCGAGCTCACCTACATCACGGCGATGTACGAGATGCACGCGATCATGAGCAAGGCGCTGCGCGTGGAGTTCGACGATCGCGACGACCCCATCGTGGAGATCGCGGGAGACCCCTCCTCGCTCGCCGCCGACGTCGGTCAGATGATCAGCAGGGAGGACGCCTGAGATGGACGTGTCGTGGTCACGGTTGACGGGGGAGGTCGAGGCCATCGCCGGCGAGTGGCGCTCGGCTCGCAGCGAGCGCCAAGCGCGCCGCCACCTCGACCCGGCGGACTTCGCTCGCCTGATCGACGCCGGGTTCCTGTTCGTCGCCGTTCCGGAGGAGGGCGGTGGGCTGTGGCGGAGCGTCGCCGAGACGACGCGGCCGATCTGCGAGGTGTTGCGGACGTTGGCTGCGGCGGACCCATCGGTGGCGCTCGTCGCTTCGATGCACCCGGCCGTGCTGGCGTTCTGGCTGGCCAAGCCGGACCCCAGCCGCGGCACGTGGACCGAGCAGCGCGAGGCCGTGTGCGCCACCGCCGCTGACGGGTCGCAGTGGGGCACGATCACGTCGGAGCCTGGCTCTGGTGGCGACATGCTGCGCACGAAGTCGCTGGCCGAGCCCGACAGCGCGGACGGCGCGGTCCTCGGCGCCAGCTATCGCGTGACGGGCGACAAGCACTTCGGCAGCGGCTCGGGCGTGACGTCGTTCATGGTCACGACGGCGGTGCCGGCGGGCGAGGAGGCGCCGACGATCTTCGTGCTCGACGTGCGTGACCGTCCGTGGGACGGCTCGGCAGGTATGCGACTGACCGCCGAGTGGGACGGCGCCGGCATGGCGGCGACGCAGAGCCACGCCATGCGTCTCGAGTCGTGCCCGGCGACGCGCATCGCCTGGGACGGCCCCGTGCAGGATCTCGCCGCGGCCGCGGGGCCGATGATCGCCAGCGTGTTCACGGCCGTCGTGCTCGGCGTGCTCGATGAGGCGATCGCCACGGCGCGCCAGCAGCTGCAGCCGAAGGTGGACACGCTGCGCGCCTACGAGCAGGTCGAGTGGGCGCGTGCGGAGATGGAGCACTGGTTGGCGGTGCAGGCGTTCGAGGGCGCCTTGCGGTCCGTCGAGGCCGACAACCGCGCGTTGCCGTCGGCGCTGCGAGCGAAGGAAGCGGTGGCCGAGTTGGCCGAGTCGTCGCTGCGGCGGATGACCCGCGTCATCGGCGGCGGCACGTTCTCCCGGCGCTCTCCGTTCGCCTCATGGTTCGAGGACGTCCGCGCCCTCGGCTTCCTGCGCCCCCCGTGGGGCCTCGCCTCGACGTCCTGCTGGCGACCTCGTTCGATTCCTAGTCGCCCACGCTCTCCAGGACCATGGCCGCCACGGCGTCGGGTTGCTCGAACGGGGCCAGGTGGCCGACCTCGGGGTGGACCTGCAGGCGGCCGTTCGGGAGGGCGTCGACGATGGCCGGCCCGTATCGCGCTGGGCTCGGGGCGTCCTCGTCGTCGGCGCCGGTGAGGACGGTGACCGCTGACTTCACATCGGCGATCGTCGAGGTGCGCACCTTGGTGTCCGAGGCGAACGTCGCCGCCTCGTCGTCGGGGGCGCACGCCAGCACGACCGACCCGTCGGGCTGATCGACGAACCCGTCGCGGACGTAGATCTCGAGCACGTCGGGACGCATCTCGTTCAGCGGTGGGCGGCTGGCGTAGCGGGCCAGCGCGTCCGCACGCGACGGGAACGATGGCCGCCGGCTGCGGGCCGGTGCCGGCCATCGGGTTCTCGCCGGAGAACTCGAAGTCGTCGGGGAACACGATCGGCTCGAACAGCACGAGCGAACCGAACGTCCCCGGCCGTTCGTGCTCGGCGAGGAGCAGCGTGCCGCCGCCGAGCGAGTGGCCGAACCCGGTGATCGGCGGCGGGCCCAGCCGGTCGGCGACGGCCAGCAGGTCGAGCACCATGCGATCCCAGTTGAAGTCGCCGTTGTCGGGCCGTGTCGAGAAGCCGTGGCCGCGGAAGTCGAGGGCGACGATGCGGAAGTGATCACGCAGGCCGGCGGCCAGTGGCCCGTACATCGTGCCGTGGAACCCGGTGGCGTGGGCGACGAGGAGCGTCGGGCCCTCGCCGCCGAGCTCGTGGACGGCGACCTCGACGCCGTCGACGCTGGGCACGGTCCAGGAGGGTGCGGCTCGCCGTTGCACCGGGCAATGATGGCGCGATGGAGCCTTACAACGCCGCGGCGTGGCTGGTCGATCGTCACGTCGACGCCGGACGGGGCGACCGCGTCGCCATCCGCTGCAACGGATCGTCGCTCACCTACGCCGACGTCCAGGCGGAGATCTTCCGCGTCCAGCACGCTCTCGCCGAGCTCGGCATCGGTGATGGTGATCGCATCGTGCTCGTGGTCAACGACGAGCCGGCGTTCCCGGCGTGGTTCCTCGGCGCCATGCGCTCCGGTGTCGTGCCGGTGCCGATCTCGACGATGCTCACCGGCGACGACCTCGCCGGCATCGTCGCCGACAGCGGCGCCCGCGCCGTCGTCGTGTCGGCGACGCTCGCCGACCACCTCGACAAGATCACCGCGGCGGCACCGAGCGTCGAGCACACCGTCGTGGTCGGCGGCGCAGGGGACGAGTTCGACGACCGGTCGCCGGTCGACGTCGGCGCAACGACAGCCGACTCGCCGGCGTTCTGGCTGTACAGCTCCGGCACGACCGGTCTGCCGAAGGGCGTGGTGCATCGCCACGCCAGCTTGCAGGCGACCGCTGACACGTACGCCGCCGAGGTGCTCCGGGTCACCGAGGACGACCGATTCCTGTCCATCGCCAAGCTGTTCTTCGCCTACGGCCTCGGCAACTCGCTGACGTTCCCGTTCGCCGTCGGCGGCACCGCCATCCTCGAGCCGGGCCGTCCGACGCCGGCCGGCATCATCGAGTTGGTCAAGGCCGAGCGCCCGACGCTGTTCTTCGCCAGTCCCGGCTTCGTCGCGTCGCTGCTGGACACTGATGCTCCAGCCGACACGTTCGCCGGCGTGCGGGCGACGGTGACCGCCGGCGAGTCGCTGCCGGCAGAGCTGCAGCGGCGGTTCAGCGAGCGCTTCGGCCATCCCGTCCTCGACGGCATCGGCTCGACCGAGGCACTGCACATCTTCCTCTCCAACACCCTCGACGAGCAGCGACCGGGCACGAGCGGGTGGCCGGTCCCCGGTTACGAGGCCACATTGCTCGACGACGCGGGCACCGAGGTCACGGCGGCCGACACGCCTGGCTACCTGCACGTGCGGGGGCCGTCGGTGGCGACCGGCTACTGGCAGCGACCCGACGCCACCGCAGCGGCGTTCCTCCCGGACGGCTGGCTGCGCACCGGCGACGTGTACACCCGCGCCGACGACGGGTCGTGGGCGTTCCTCGGCCGCAACAACGACATGATCAAGGCTGGAGGCATCTGGGTGTCGCCGGTCGAGGTGGAGTCGGTGCTGATCGCTCATCCCGACGTGCTCGAGGTCGCCGTCGTCGGTGACCGCGACGCCGCCGGGTTGGAGACGGTCGTCGCCTTCGTCGTCGCCCGCGCCGGCCACGACATCGACGCCGCCGCGCTCGAGGCTCACTGCCGAGCGCAGATGGCAGCGTTCAAACGGCCGCGCCGGATCGTCGTGGTCGACCAGCTCCCGCGGACGGCCACCGGAAAGGTCCGCCGCTACGCCCTGCGCGAGCAGCTGGCGGCGGCGCCCTGAGCCGCCAGCTCCTCGCCGTCGGCCGCGGCGCCCTCGACGTGCGCGTCGAGCCGGCCGGCGGTGCGGCGGCGGAGCGCCCGCCGCTGGTGTTCCTCCACGAAGGGCTCGGGTCGCTCGACCTCTGGCGCTCGTTCCCCGACGACGTGCGCGCGGCGACCGGCGACCCGGAGATCGTCGTCTACTCCCGCCACGGCTACGGCCGCAGCGACCCCGTGGTCGAGCCGCGACCGGTCGGGTACATGCACGACGAGGCGGACGACGTGCTGCCGGCGCTGCGCGAGCGACTCGGCATCGAGCGGCCGGTCCTCGTCGGGCCACAGCGACGGCGCCTCGATCGCCCTGCTCCACGCTGGTGGCGGCCATCCCGTCGCCGGCCTCGTGCTGCTCGCCCCGCACGTCTTCGTCGAGGACCGCTCGGTCGAGGGCATCGCCGCCGCTCGCGTTGCCTACGAGGCGACCGATCTGCGTGAACGGATGGCCCGCCATCATGTCGACGTCGACGCCACGTTCCGCGGCTGGAACGACGTGTGGTTGTCGGAGGCGTTCCGGTCGTGGGACATCACCGACCGGTTGGGTGCGATCGACGTCCCGATCCTCCTCGTCCAGGGCACCGACGACCAGTACGGCAGCCTCGCCCAGCTCGACGCCATCGAGCGCGGCGTGACCGGCCCGGTCACCCGCCTCGTCCTGCCCGACGTCGGCCACGCCCCCCACCTCGAAGCCCCCGACGCAACCCTCGCGGCCGTCGCGGCGTTCGTGAACGCGTTCTGACGACGATGAGGATCGCTGAGCGATCCTGAGCCGACAAGGAATCGCTGTTGCCGGACGCCGCGCGTGCCGATAGGGCGGCGTGCGCTTCATGAGGGTGGTCTCGCTGATCGCCGGGATCACCCTGGTCGTCGCCGGCATCGCCGGCCTGCTCGGGCGACGCGATCAACTCGGCGCCGAGCGTGACCGCCAGCTGGCGACGACCGCCGAGCTGACCGCAGCCCAGCTCGACGAGACCCTCGCCCGCATCAGCGCCGTGCTCACCGTGGCGACGGCGGACACGGACGTCAACCAGCTCGGCAGTGTCCTCGGGCTCCCGGTCTGCGCCGTCGACGCCGACGGGGCGATCTGCTCATCGCCACCCACCGTCGCCGCGACCGGCATCAAGGACGCCCTCGACGCGTCGACGGGTGCCGGCTGGCCCGTCGTGGTCGTGGACGGGTCCGACGGGTCTCCGGCGACCGACGTCGTCGTCGCCATCGACCAGGGGGCGCGCCGGCTGCACGCCAGCACGACGCTCGACGTCTCCGGCCTGCCGACGGGCACGAGCGCCGGCCTCGTGCCGGTCGCCGACGAGCCGCTGCTGCGAGCTCGGACGGTCGGGGACGACCGCTCGTACGCCGTGCCCTCGGTCGTCGAGTTCGAGGACGGCCCGTGGGCCGTGCGCGCGACGACCGCCGCGTCCGTCCGGCTGACGACCGAGGAGCGCTGGCTGGTCGGAGCCCAGCTGGCGGTCGGCGCCGGCCTCGCCATCCTCGCCCTCGGCGGGATGATCTCCGAGCACCGCGCGCTGCAGCGGCGGGCGACGACCGATGCGTTGACCGGTCTCCCGAACCGTGCCGAGTTCGAGCGACGGGCGGTCGAGACGCTCGCCCGGCTCGGGCGAGACGGCGGCAGGGCCTGCCTGATGGTCATCGACCTCGACCAGTTCAAGCTCGTCAACGACACCGTCGGCCACGAGGCCGGCGACCGCGTGCTCGTCGCCGCGGCCGACGCGTTGCGCAGCGCCGTGCGCGAGTCGGACCTCGTCGGGCGCTGGGGCGGCGACGAGTTCGTGGTGCTGATGCCCGGCATCGCCGACGCCCGCGCCGTCCCCGATCGGGCGGGGATGATCGCCAGGGCGATCGCCTCGGCGCCCACCGTCGATGGTCACCAGCTGACGGCGAGCGTCGGCGCGGCACTGTTCCCGCTCCACGGCGGGACGCTCGAGCACCTGCTGCGCGCCGCCGACCGAGCGATGTACGCGGCCAAGGTGCAGGGTGTGCCGCACCACCTCGCCGAGGAGGTGTGAGCGCCGCCCGGCGTACGATCTCGGGATGCCGGCCGTGCCGACCGATCGCCCCGTCCTGACCTCGAAGCTGGCCGGCTTCGGCACGACGATCTTCGCCGAGATGTCTGCCCTCGCCGTCGCGACGGGTGCGATCAACCTGGGCCAGGGGTTCCCCGACACCGACGGGCCGAGCGAGGTGCTCGACGCCGCCGTCGACGCCATCCGGGCCGGCGTCAACCAGTACCCGCCGGGCCCAGGCATGCCGGTGCTGCGCGAGGCGATCGCCCGCCACCAGCAGCGGTTCTACGGCCTCGCCCACGACCCGGACACCGAGGTGCTCGTCACGGCCGGAGCCACCGAAGCGCTCGCCGGCGCCCTGCTCGGCATCCTCGACGACGGCGACGAGGTCGTCGTGTTCGAGCCGATGTACGACAGCTACCAGGCCTGTATCGCCCTCGCCGGCGCCCGCGCCGTCCCCGTGCTGCTCAGTCCTGGCGAGGACGGCAACTACCACTTCGACCCCGACGAGCTGCGCGCCGCCGTGTCGCCGCGCACCCGCCTCGTGCTGCTCAACACGCCCCACAACCCGACCGGCAAGGTGTTCGACGCCAGCGAGCTGGCAGCAGATCGCGGCCGTCGCCATCGAGCACGACCTGCTCGTCGTCACCGACGAGGTCTACGAGCACCTCGTCTTCCCGGGCGCGAGGCACGTGCCGATCGCCACGCTTGCCCGGCATGGCCGAGCGCACGCTGACGATCTCCTCGGGCGGCAAGACGTTCAACACGACCGGATGGAAGATCGGCTGGATGTGCGGGCCGGCACCGCTCGTCGCCGCCGCCCGCACGGCCAAGCAGTTCCTCACCTACGTCAACGGGGCGCCGTTCCAGCCGGCGATCGCCGCCGGCCTCGACCTCGGCGACGACTTCTACGCCGGCATCGCCGCCGACCTGACGGCCAAGCGCGATCACCTCGCCGCCGGGCTGACCGCCGCCGGGTTCACCACGTACGTGCCGCAGGCGACGTACTTCACGACCGTCGACATCCGCGCCGTGCAGGCTGACGGCGACGGCATGGCGTTCTGCCGCTCCCTGCCCGATCGCTGCGGGGTCGTGGCGATCCCCAACGAGGTCTTCTACGCCCGACCCGAGCACGGTCGCCACCTCGTCCGCTTCGCCTGTTGCAAGCGCATCGACGTGCTCGACGACGCCGCGGCCCGATTGGCGTCGTTGCGATGAGCGGGGAGCTGCGCGTCGCGGCGATCCAGCACGACATCGAGTGGAACGACCGCGATGCCAACTTCGAGCACCTCGCCCCGATGATCGCCGCCGCCGCTGGTTCCGGCGCCGGGCTGGTGCTGTGCACGGAGACGTTCTCGACCGGGTTCGCCGTCGACGTGCCGGAGCTCGGCGAGCCGGAGGGCGGGCCGTCCTCGACGTTCCTCGCCGGCCAGGCACGTGAGCACGGGGTATGGGTCGGTGGATCGTGCCCGGAGATCCCGCCCGACGCTCCGGACGACGACCAGCGGCCGTGCAACAGCTTCGTGCTCGCCGGCCCCGACGGCACGATCCACCGCTATCGCAAGATCCATCCGTTCACGTTCGCCGGCGAAGAGAAGTGGTTCCGCGCCGGCGACCAGCTCGTCACCGTCGACATCGAGGGGCTCCGCGTCAGCCTGTTCGTCTGCTACGACCTGCGCTTCGCCGACGAGTTCTGGCAGGTCGCCCTCGACACCGACCTCTATCTCGTCCCCGCCAACTGGCCGGCGAAGCGGCGGTTGCATTGGCAATCACTGCTCCAGGCGCGGGCGATCGAGAACCAGGCGTACGTCGTCGGCGTCAATCGCGTGGGTGACGGCGGCGGCTTGGCCTACAGCGGCGACAGCCGGATCGTCGACCCGCTGGGCGAGCTGCTCGCCACCGCCGCGCACACCGAGTCCATCCTCCTCGCCGACATCTCCGCCGCCCACGTCACCGAGACCCGCGACCACTTCCGATTCCTCCAAGACCGACGCTGAAGCGGCTGGGTAGGTTCGGTCCATGGCCGATGACCCGCTGATCGAAGCGCGCGGGTTGGTCAAGCGCTTCGGCGAGTTCACGGCGGTCGACGCCATCGATGTCGAGGTCCACCGCGGTGAGGCGTTCGGGTTCCTCGGACCGAACGGCGCCGGCAAGTCGTCGACGATGCGGATGATCGGCTGCACGTCGCCGGTGTCCGCGGGCACGCTGCGCGTGTTCGGTCTCGATCCAGCGACGCACGGCCAGCGCATCAGGGCCCGGCTCGGCGTCGTGCCGCAGTCCGACCAGCTCGACAACGAGCTGACCGTGGCCGAGAACCTGATCATCTACGGCCGCTACTTCGACATCCCGCGCGCCGAGTGCAAGCGGCGCGCCCGCGAGCTGCTCGAGTTCGTCCAGCTCACCGAACGGGCCACGAGCAAGGTCGATCCGCTGTCGGGCGGGATGAAGCGGCGGGTGACGATCGCCCGCTCGTTGATCAACGAGCCCGAGCTGCTGCTGCTCGACGAGCCGACCACCGGGCTCGACCCGCAGGCACGCCACGTGCTGTGGGACCGCCTGTACCGGCTGAAGCAGCAGGGCGTCACGCTCGTGCTCACCACGCACTACATGGACGAGGCCGAGCAGCTCTGCGACCGCCTCGTCGTGATGGACAAGGGGCGCATCGTCGCCGAGGGCTCGCCGCGTGACCTGATCGAGGCGCACTCGACACGCGAGGTGCTCGAGCTGCGCTTCGCAGCCGGGACCAATGAGGCCGAGGCCCCGCGCGTCGAGGGGGTGGGCGATCGCAGCGAGGTCCTCCCGGATCGCATCCTGATCTACGCCGACGACGGCGAGAAGGCGCTGGCGATGGTCCACGACCGCGGCGCGGCGCCGGAGAGCGCGCTCGTCCGCCGCAGCAGTCTGGAGGACGTCTTCCTCCGGCTGACCGGCCGGTCACTGGTGGATTGACGATGACCACGCCGGCCGCCGTCCGCGTGTGGGAGAGCAACTTCGCCCTGTACAAGACCATCTGGCGGTCGAACCTGCTCGGCAGCCTGTTCCAACCGCTGCTCTACCTGCTCGGAATGGGCGTCGGCGTCGGCGCGCTCGTCGACGCGGGAACGTCGTCGACGGACATCCTCGGCGGCGTCGACTACTTCGCCTTCCTCGCCCCGGCGTTGCTGGCGACGACGTCGATGATCGTCGTCGCCCAGGAGGCGATGTGGCCGGTGATGGCCGGCTTCACGTGGAGCAACACCTACCGGGCGATGTCGGCGACGCCGCTGCGTCCGGGCGACGTCGCGGCAGGGACCGGCCTGTGGCACGCCACGCGCTGCGCACTTGCTGCCGGCGGCGTCGCCGTCGTGCTGGTCCTGTTCCCTTCGACCCGTTCGTGGGGTCTGTTGCTGGCGGTGCCGTTCGCCACGCTCACCGGCATGGCCTTCGCCGCGCCGATCACGGCGTGGGCGTCGACGCGGGAGCCCGGCGGTGACAAGTCGTTCCCGGCGATCATGCGCTTCGGCATCGTGCCGATGTTCCTGTTCGCCGGCGCCTTCTACCCGATCGACCAGCTCCCTGACTGGTTGCAGACCGTCGCCTTGGTCACTCCGCTGTACCACGGCGTCGAGCTGTGCCGCGGCTCGGTGCTCGGCACGCTCGGCGTCGTCGACGCCGTGGTCCACGTCGCCGTGCTGCTGGCGTTCTGGCTCGCCGGCCACCTCGCCTGCCAGGTCACGTTCGCCCGGCGGCTCGCCATATGACTGCGTTCCCCGGCCACGCAGGCCGTTGCTGGCCGCTCCCTCGCTGGCGCTCGATCGCTCGCATCGGAGACGTCGCCCAATGAGTACAACGACCTTCGACCGCGTGTCGGGTGGTCTGCGGATCATCCCGCCCGAGCTGCTCGCTGCCCGCCGGCCGCAGCGCATGATGGAGCGCTCGATCATGGTCAACCGGCGCACCTGGCTGATCATCTTCAGCGGGTTCTTCGAGCCGCTCTTCTACCTGCTGTCGACCCGCATCGGCTTCGGTGAGCTCGTCGGCGACGTCACCGTCGACGGGCAGTCGATCCCCTACGCCGAGTTCGTCGCGCCGGCGCTGATGGCGGCGTCGGCGATGAACGGCGCCGTGTACGAGACGACGATGAACGTGTACTTCAAGATGAAGCAGTCCAGGCTCTACGACGCCGTGCTGTCGACGCCGATGGTGCCGGCCGACGTCGCCCTCGGCGAGATCGGGTGGGCCGTCAGCCGTGGCGTGATCTACTCGATCGCCTTCCTCGTGACGATGTGGGTGCTCGGCATGGTCGGCTCGCCGTGGATCGTGCTCGCCGTCCCCATCTGCGTGCTGATCGGCTTGGCGTTCGGGGCCATGGGCATGGCCCTGACGACGTACATGCGCTCGTGGGCCGACTTCGAGTACGTCAGCGCGATCACCTTGCCGCTGTTCCTCTTCTCGGCGACGTTCTACCCGCTGTCCAGCTACGGCGAGTGGGCGTGGGTCGTGCAACTCAGTCCGCTGTACCACGGCGTCGCCCTCGTTCGCGGCGTCAACCTGGGCCAGTTCGAGTGGGCGATGCTCGCCCATGTCGCCGTGCTGGCGTCGCTGGCCGCCGTCGGTCTCGTGGTCGCCGCACGCCGCATCCAATCGCTGCTGCTCCCGTAGCCTGGACATCGATGCTGTTCCGCACCAAGACCGAGATGGTGTCGGAGGCCGATGCGCTGCCCGGGCGCACCGACCAGACGATGCCCGTTCCCGACGCCCACTTCGTCAACGGCCACCCGCTGCAGGGTCCATGGCCCGACGGCTACCGCACCGCCGTGTTCGGACTGGGTTGCTTCTGGGGCGCCGAGAAGCTGTTCTGGGAGTTGCCCGGCGTGTGGTCGACCGCCGCCGGCTACGCCGGTGGCTACACGCCGAACCCGACGTACGAGGAGGTGTGCTCGGGGCGCACGGGCCACGCCGAGGTCGTGCTCGTCGTGTATGACCCGTCGGTGGTGTCCTACGAGCAGCTGCTCAAGCCGTTCTGGGAGGACCACGACCCGAGCCAGGGCATGCGTCAGGGCAACGATGTCGGCACGCAGTACCGCAGCGCGGTCTACGTGGCCGACGACGAGCAACGAGCGGCTGCCGAAGCGACCCGGGCGACGTATGGCGACGCGCTGCGAGAGGCCGGGTACGGCGAGATCACCACGGAGATCGCCCCGCTCGGGGACTTCTACTACGCCGAGCCGTACCACCAGCAGTACCTGGCGAAGAACCCCAACGGCTACTGCCCGATCCACGCGACAGGCGTCAGCTGCCGGGTCTAGATTCCGGCCATGAGTTCCACGGAGAAGGGCTTCACTGAGAAGGCCAAGGACGTCGCCGGCGACATCGCCGACAAGACCAAGGACGTCGCCCACGACGTCGCCGAGAAGACCGGCGACATCGTCGAAAAGGTCGGTGAGAAGATCCCCGACTCGGTCAAGGACACCGCCGGCGACCTGAAGGAGAAGGCCGAGGTCCTGATCGACAAGATGAAGGACAGGCTCGGCCTCGGCGGCGACGACACCCAGGAGACCGAATCCCCGACTCCCGACGAGGTCGTTCCGCCGACCAGCCCGACCTGACGACAAGATCTGGGCGCGATCCGTCCCGGATTCCGAGACGATCTGCACCCAGAAACGGAACGCGCCCAGATGCGGGGCTCAGCGCCAGCCGTTGGCGCGGACGTCGTCGCCGTCGGCGTCGAGCGTGCGGCCGGCCCAGCGCAGGGCGCCCGGCGTGGCGCTGAGCCGGGCGATCAGGCCCTGCATCGGCGTGCCGTCGACCTCGCCGATCACCCGCCGCGCGGCGTAGTGGGGGTCCGCAGCGATGTCGGACATGTCCATCACCGGCCCGGCCGCCGCTTCGGCTGCTGCGAGCGCGTCCAGCGCCTCGGTCGACGTGCGTGCGCCACACCACGACGTCATCACCGCCTCGATCTCGTCGCGGTGCTCGGCACGGCCGGCGAACGTCGTGAAGCGCTCGTCGCCGTCGAGGCCGAGCAGCGTCATCACCCGCGCCGCCACCGAATCACTGCTCGTCGACACGGCGATCCACTTGCCGTCGCGGCAGCGGTAGGTGCCCCGCGGCACGGTGTAGGGGAGCCCGGCTCCGAGACGAGGCTGCTGCTCGCCGCGCAGCGCGTAGAGCGACGGCAGCGGGCCCATCAGGTGGAACATCGTCTCCAGGAGGCTGACGTCGATCACCTGTCCCGTCCCGCTGTGCAGGGCGACCATCGTGGCGAACGCGGCGGCCAGGCCGGTGACCTCGTCGGTGAGGGCGATCGGTGGGAGCAGCGGCTGGCCGTCCGGCTCGCCGCTGAGCGCGGCCAGCCCGGACATCGCCTCGGCGATCGTGGCGAAACCCGGCCGACCGGCGTACGGTCCGTCCTGCCCGAAGCCAGTGACCCTCGTGATGACGAGACGCGGGTTGCGTTCGTGCAGCACATCGGGCCCGAGACCGAGGCGCTCCATGCGCCCGGGACGCAGGTTCTCGACGAGCACGTGAGCGTCCTCCGCCAAGCGCAGCACGAGCTCGCGGTCGTCGTCGTCCTTGAGGTCGGCGACCACCAGCCGCTTGTTGCGGTTGACCAGCTTCGACCACAGCCCCTCGCCGTCGCGCTCGTCGCGCCAGGCCATGTTGCGGAGACTGTCGCCGCCGGGTCGCTCGACCTTGATCACATCGGCGCCGAAGTCGGCGAGGTAGCGGGCGCAGTTGGGCCCGGCGAGCACGGTCGACAGGTCGAGCACGCGCACGTCTGTGAGAGGCAGGCGGCTCACGTTGCGGCCGTCTCCACGAGGTCGCCAGCCCGCAGCTGGGCGGCGTAGCGACCGTCGAGGGCGACGAGCTCGTCGTGCGAGCCGATCTCCACGATGCGGCCGACCTCGAGCACGGCGATCCGATCGGCGTGGCGCACGGTCGAGAGTCGGTGGGCGATGATGATCGCCGTCCGCCCGGCCATCGCCGCCTCCAGTGCCGCCTGCACCTGCGCCTCGTTGTCGTTGTCGAGGTGGCTCGTCGCCTCGTCGAGGATCATCACGGCGGGATCCTTGAGCAGCAGGCGGGCGATCGCCAGGCGCTGCTTCTCGCCGCCGGACAAGCGGTAGCCGCGGTCGCCCACGACCGTGTCCAACCCGTCCGGCAGCGCCGTCACGGTGTCCAGGATCTGCGCCGCGCGGCACGCCGCAAGCAGCTGATCGGGGGTGGCATCAGGGCGGGCGTAGCGCAGGTTGTCGCCGATCGTCTCGTGGAACAGGTGCGGGTCCTGGGCCACGACGCCGATGGCGGCGCGCAGCGAGTCCAGCGTCAGGTCGCGGACGTCGTGGCCGTCGATGCGCACGGCTCCACCGGTGACGTCGTACAGACGGGGAACCAGCGCGGCGAGCGTCGACTTGCCGGCACCCGACACTCCGACGAGGGCGACCGTCTCGCCCGGCGTGACGTCGAGGCTCACCCCGTCCAGCACGTCGCGATCGGGGTCGCCCGCCGGTGGGTGCATCTCCAGCGAGCCGACGGAGGCGGCGTCGGCGGGCGGGTAGCGGAAGCGCACGTCCTCGAACGTGACCCGGCCGACCGGCTCGACGAGGTCGACGGCGCCAGGCCGCTCGGTGATGGCGTCCGGTGCGTCGAGGACCTCGAAGACGCGTTCGAAGCTGACCAGCGACGTCATCAGGTCGACCCGCGCGTTCGTCAGTCCGGTCAGCGTCGAGTACACGCGAGGGGCGAGAGCGGCGAGGGCGACGAGCGTGCCCGGCGTGAGGTCGCCGGACACGACGAGGTGCCCGCCGACGCCGTAGATCGCCGCCGCGCCGATCGCTGCGACCAGACCGAGGGCGACGAAGAACACTCGCCCGTACATCGCCTGGGAGATGCCGGCGTCACGTACGCCGGCCGCATGACGCTCGAAGGCGTCGTCCTCGCGCTCGTGGTCGCCGAACAGCTTGACGAGCATCGCTCCGGCCACGTTGAACCGCTCGGTCATCTGCGTGCTCATCGTGGCGTTGTGCTGCATCTGGCGCCGCGAGATCTGCTGCAGCTTGCGGCCGACGCGCCGCGCCGGCAGCACGAACAGGGGGAGCACGAGCAGTGCCAGCAACGTCAGCCTCCACTCGAGGGCGAGCATGGCGATCAGCGTCGTGACGAGCACGACGACGTTGCTGACGACGCTGCCGAGCGTGCTGGTGACGGCCGTCTGGGCGCCGACGACGTCGGTGTTCAACCGGGAGATCAGTGCGCCGGTGGGCGTCCTGGTGAAGAAGGCGATGGGCATTCGTTGCACCTTGGCGAACAAGGCGCGGCGCAGGTCGAAGATCAGGCCCTCACCCACGCGGGCGCTGCACCACCGCTGGACGATGGCCAAGGTGGCGTCGCCGACGGCGGCGAGCACGGCGAGCGCGGCGAGCCAGGTGATCATCGCCCGGTTGCCGTCCGGGATGGCGTCGTCGAGGATCGCCCGCACGACGAGCGGTGGCACCAGGCCGAGCAGGGCGGCGGCGAGGATGGCCACGAGGAACACGGTGATCGCGCCGCGGTACGGCTTGGCGAACGACCACGCCCGGCGGATGGTGGCCCGCGACAGGGTGACGCCAGCGAGGTCACTGGCGTCCTTCGGGGGGCGTGGTGGACCCATCCTCACAGGGCCAGGCTACGGACGGCGGTCGAGGCCCCGTCGGGGCGAACCTCCCGTACCATCACGGCATGGTCAGACGAAGCCTGCTCGCGGCGGTCGTCGTCGCGGTCGTCACGGCGGCGTGCGGCGCGAGCAGCGGCGTCTTCACGGAGCGGGCGGATCCACCTCCGACGGCGGCGACCACCAGCCCACCGGAAACCGCCACCCCACCGGCGACCAGCGAGCCAACCGCCAGCACCCAGGTGCCCACCACGACCGAGGTCGACGAGGCACCGACGCTCGAGTGGCGGGAGTTCGACGAGCAGCTGGAGACCGCCATCCTCGAAGTGCCCGTCGACTACGACGACCCGGACGGGCCGACGTTCGAGCTGTTCCTCGCCCGCCGCCTCGCCGACGACCAGGAGAACAAGATCGGTTCGTTGCTGATCAACCCGGGCGGCCCCGGTCTCGGCGGCGCCGAGTACGCCGCCAGCGCCGAGTTCGTGCTGGGTGAGGAGCTCCTGGAACGCTTCGACGTGATCGGCTGGGATCCGCGCGGCACGGGCTACAGCGAGCCGGCGGTCGACTGCATCGACGACTACGACGAGTACTACGCCGGCTACGACATCACGCCGGACGACGACGCCGAGCACCAGGAGATCGTCGACGTCAAAGAGGACTTCACCAACCGTTGCGTCGAAACCAACGAGGAGTTCTTCGAGTTCGTCGGCACCAACAACTCCGCCCGGGACATGGACTCGATCCGCCGGGCTCTCGGCGAGGACAAGATCAGCTACTTCGGGTTCAGCTACGGCAGTGAGCTGGGCGCCACCTGGGCGACGCTGTTTCCTGAGACCGTTCGCGCCGCGGTGCTCGACGGGGCGTCGGACCCGACCGTCGACCCGCTGCAAGACAGCCTGCAACAGACCGCGGGGTTCGAGGCGGCGCTGACCCGGTACCTGGCGCAGTGCAGCGCGGACCAGGAGTGCGCCTTCCACAACGGCGGCGACGCCGAAGGTGCCTTCGACGCGCTGATGGCCGAGCTGGACGAGAACCCCATCCCGAGTGAGGAGGGGCGGCCGGAGATCAACCTCGCGGTCGCCCTCCAAGCGGTCGCCGAGGCGATGTACTCCGACGACAGGTGGGAGCAGCTCTCGGAGTCCCTGGCTGCGGCCCAGAACGGCGACGGAAGCGGCCTGCTCGCGCTGTGGGACTCGTACTACCGGCGCCAGCCCGACGGCACGTGGCCGAACTTCCTCGAAGCGTTCCAGGTGATCCGCTGCATGGACCAGGTCGAGCGCCGTACCGTCGAGGAGGACGACGCCACCGCCAGCAGCTTCAACGAGGTGGCGCCCCGGTTCTCGCCGGGCACCACGGGCGAGTACTTCTGCACGTTCTTCCCGCCGAGCGTCGAGCCGCGTGCGGACATCACCGGTGCGAACGCGGGTCCGATCGTCGTGATCGGCACGACCGGCGATCCGGCGACGCCGCTCGACAGCACCCGGAAGATGGCCTCCGCGCTCGAGGACGGACGCCTCATCGTCGTCACCGCTGACCAGCACACGGGCTACCAGGTGAACGACTGCGCCGACGATGTCGTCCACCGCTATCTCATCGACCTCGAGGCGCCGGAGGCCGAGACGAGCTGCTGATCAGCGTGTGAAGTTGGGGGCGCGCTTCTCGGTGAACGCCGTGACGGCTTCGGCGTGCTCGGGGGAGGCCCAGCACTCCAGGAGGTAGCGATGCTCGGCGCGCTGGACGGCGGCGAGGTCGTTGCGGTCGGCGGTCGGAGTCAGCAGGTCCTTGATCATGCGCAGCTGCGGCGCCGGGTTGGCCGCGTAGGAACCGGCGATCTCGATGGCCGTGTCGAGCAGTTCGTCGGCGCCGGCAATGCGGTCGGCGAGGCCGATGCGGTGCGCTTCCTCGCCGGAGATCAGCCGGCCCGACAGGCACAGGTCGCTCGCCGCACCGAATCCGATGCGGTCGGCGAGCAGGCGGCTGCTGGCCAATTCGGGGACGAGGCCCATCTTGATGAAGCCCATGCCGAACTTGGCCGCTGGTGAGGTGACGATCTGGTCCATCGGAAGGCACATCGTCACGCCGATGCCGACAGCCGGCCCGTTGACAGCGGCGACCATCGGCTTGGCGGCGCGCAGGAACGTCACCCAGTCCAGCCCGGCCGGCATGCCACCACGCCCGCCGGCCGTGTCCCGCCCGGGGTCGACCCCGTCGATCCGCGACTGGAACGTGGCCTGCATGTCCGCGCCGGCGCAGAACCCGCGCCCGGCGCCGGTCGTCACGATCGCCCCGACCGCGGGATCGTCGTTGGCCCGGTTGATGGCGTCGACCTGCTCCTCGGCCATCGTCGGCGTCCACGCGTTGAGCCGCTCCGGTCGGTTCAGCGTGATCACGGCGACCTGGTCGCGGACCTCGTAGATGATCTGCGTGTATCCAGTCATCTCACCATCGTGACCGACCGTGGACGACGCTGTCGGACCCGGCGGCGCCGCGAGGGGCTACGTCGTTGCGGCCGGTGTCGCCGAGAACTGACGGGCGATCTTGATCAGGGCGATGCCGATGAGGATGAGCACGACGCCCAGCCCGGCAGCCATCAGCGCCACACCGAACGCCACGATCGAGGTGAACAGCGATGCGCGCAGGAACGAGGCGTTCATCACGGTCTCGCGGACGGGGTCCTCACGGTCGATCTCGGCGTAGGTCAACCCTCCGCTGGCTTCGAGGGCGTGCTTCTCGATCACGTCGGCCTCGGCGTAGGCCGTCAGTGGCCCATCGACCGGGTCGCCGACGAAGCGCTCGGCGTCCTCGGAGACGGTGATGTTCTCGTCGGCGAGCTGGTCCTGCACGACGAACCAGGTGAAGACACCGGCGCCGATCATGATGATGCCGGCGATGACGACGGCGAGGCCGAGCAGCCGGATCAGTTTCGCCGGATTGGGTTGGCGGGGCAGTCGCCGCGACAGCGGGAACGACGGGCTCAGAGGTCGGCTCGTCGGCGGGGACGGATGGGGTCTCGGTCGTGTCCACGGTTCGACTCCTTGTCCTGCTGCGGATATTGCCATGTGCAGTCTTTCAGAGTCGGAAGTGTGCCGAGCGGAAGGAGTGGGATTCGAACGTGTTGGTTCGATCGAGCGCGAACCTCCTGCGCGCTGGTCGCCACCGGCACGGTCAAGTTGCAGCGCAACAGCCAGCGGCGTCGGACCGCATCGGCTGGGAATTACCGTGGACGAGAGACGCTCGACACGAAAGGCGGCCCACGTGACCTGGATCATCTTCCTCTCGATCGTGATCGCCGGGATCGCCGGTCTCAGCGCGATGGCTGCCAGGCGCCGGCGACCTGTCGGATCGGAACGTGATCAGTGGACTGCCCAGCGCGCCGCCGACGATGCTCAAACCCGGGCATTCGGTCGAGGCGGGGTGGCCGGCCCCGGCACCGGCTCGGCGTAAGGCCGTATCGACCTCGTCCGGTCGAGCCAGGAGCGCAGAACTGCACGAAGGCGGGTGACCGCGGCGTGGCGCAGCCTCGTGTCCCGCCCACTGCGACGTTGACCTCTGGGTACGGTGGCTGCCGATGGCGGTGCCCACCGACGCGACGCTGGCGTGGGTCGCCGACGTGGCGGTGCCGGGTGGTCGTCTCGTCGATGCCGGTCCGCTGGCCGAACGCACGAGCCCGTGGTGGGTGCGCATCGAGTCGGCCGCCGGCCTGACGACGGTTGTCGTGCGGGCCCGGGTCAGCGGTGACGAGTCGAGCCGGCTGATCGAGATCGAGCGGGCGGCGCTGGAGGCTGCCGCCCATGCCGGCGTTGCTGCCCCGCGGTTGGTCGCCGCCGACCCGAGCGGCGCATTGGCCTCGCAACCGGCGCTGGTGAGCACGCTGGTGGTGGGCTCGAGCGACGTCCCGCCGACGGCCACGAAGGAGCGGCTGCGGGCACTCGGCCGGGCGGTGGGCACCCTCGCTGCGTGCGGACCACCCCGCGGGCTGCCGCGCCGAACCCGACCACTGGAGGACATCGACTTCTCATGCCATGTGGCGCGAGAGTGCCGCAGCGGTGCAAGCGAGGTGGCGTTCGAGCGACGCTGGCGAGCCGTGGACGTCGGCGCTCCGAGCCGTCGACGAGCACCAGCTGACGGCGGTGCCCGACGCGCTCGTGCACGGCGACTGCTGGCAGGGCAACTCGCTGTGGGTGGGTGATGAGCTTGGCGGCTTCATCGACTGGGATGCAGCGGGTACAGGGTCCCCGGGCATCGACCTCGCCACGATGCGTCTCGATGCCGCCTTCTTCTTCGGCACCGACGCGATGGACGACGTCGCCACGGGCTGGGCGCAGACGTCGGGTCAGTCCGTCGTTGATCTCGCCTATTGGGACCTCGTCGCCGCGCTCACCTCGCCGATCGATCTCGGCGAGTGGTTGCCGAACCTGCAACGGCTCGGCCGTCTCGACCTCGACGCGGAGACCATGGCACAGCGGCGGGAGGAGTCCGTTCGCTGCGCTCTCGCCGCGATCTGAGCGGGGCGGCCAGCTTTCCGCTCGTCCGAACATCGCGACCGAACGACGCGACTCGCCAGAGCGCCTTGACGACCCTCACTCAGCGTGGCGCTGGTGGAGCCACGCGTAGGGTCGCACGCTGTGACCGACCTGTCCGCCCACGTGCCGCGCACCGTGCCGACGCGGTTCGAAGTGATCGACGACCGCTTCGCCGGCGTGGGCGGCGACGCCTGGATGGAGGTGTTGTTCTCGGCTGGTCGCTGGCTGGAGGGACCGCTGTACGTCCCGGCCGGCCGCTACGTGCTGTTCAGCGACATCCCCAACGACCGGGTGCTGCGCTGGGACGAGACCACCGGCGCCGTCGGCGTGTTCGGCCACCCGGCCGGCTACGTCAACGGCCGAACCCTCGATCGGGCCGGACGCGTGGTGTCGTGTCAGCACGGGCACCGCCGAGTCGTGCGCACCGAACACGATGGCAGCGACACCGTCTTGGCGTCGCACCACGACGGGCGGCGGCTCAACAGCCCCAACGACGTCGTCGAGCGTGGCGACGGGACGATCTGGTTCACCGACCCCAGCTACGGCATCGACAGCGACTACGAGGGCCATCTGGCGCCGAGCGAGGTCGGCGGATGCCACGTGTACCGCATCGACCCGTCCGGTGACGTGCACGTCGTCGCCGATGACTTCGAACGGCCCAACGGGCTCGCCTTCAGCTGCGACGAACGCCAGCTCTACGTCGCTGACACCCGCCGCCGGCACATCCGCCGATTCGACGTCGATGACGAGGGCTGCCTGTCGGGTGGTGACGTCTTCGCCGAGTGTGACGCCGGATCGTTCGACGGGCTGCGGCTCGACAGTCGCGGGCGCGTGTGGGCCGCGGCGCACGACGGGCTGCACTGCTTCGATCCCGACGGCACGTTGCTCGGCAAGCTGCACGTCCCCGAGGTCGTCTCCAACCTCGCCTTCGGCGGGCCCCGACGCAACCACCTGTTCATCACCGCAACGACCACGCTCTACACCCTCAAGGTGAACTTCAGCGGCGCCACCTACACCGCCGCGCGAGGTCCAAGACACACGAAGTCGCCGACACCGAACCACGCGCCCGAATGACAATCCGACCGACGGACAGCCGCGGCCGAACGGCATCAACTCGCCGGCGCGGCGACGCTGGTGGCAGGCTGCGCTTGGGGCGGGTTCGTCAGCATCTTCGCGGTCGCTCCGGCGCACCGCCTCGCGATCGCCGCCAGCCGCACCCAGTCACCACCACGCGGCTGGCGGCGTCGCAGGTCGCGGCGAAGGTCGCTTCGGCGGGTGCAAATCGCCCGCCAATCGTGTGCTACCAGGCGATCTCTGGAAAACCGTAGGTGACGCACAGCCCGGCGCCGTTGATCAAGATGAGAATGAGTACGAGCCCACCCAGCAGCAGGCGACGCGTCCGCCCGCGGATGATCGACATGGGCGCCGGCATGTACCACTCAGGCAACTGACCGGACATCGCAGGAGCAATCAGCGAAATCGGAACGGCCGCTGGATCGATGGGCTGGTCAGGATTGGCGGCCAGCGCCAGGTCTGCCAGTGCGTCATCGGTGATCCCGTCTCTCGGCAGCGCCCGATCCACCGCGACGACAGTAACCCCGCTCATGCCTGTTTCGCCGTCGGCCATCCGGCCCTCGGCGAACGAAACAACCGACCGACGTCGTCGGGCGAACTCGTCCGCTACCCGGTCGTGCCTGTGTCGGGCTGGTCGGGGACAGTTCGGCGAACACGGAGACACTGCTTCACCCCGAACAAGCGGTGTGCCCGTTGGTCGTTGGGAGAGAACTGGTGCTCGACGGCCGAGAGGGGGATGACTTCCGGTCGGTCGACGTTGGACGTGCTGCCGTCATGCGTGATGGTGGCGGACCCAGTCGCGAGCACGTTCTTGAGCCAATCCGCGCTGAGCCCGTAGGGAAGCGCGATGACGAACCCGTCATCGGTCGGCACCGCCCCCACCGGCGTCGAGTAGGAACGGCCGGATGTCCGTCCGACGTGGTGGACCACCGAGGACGACGCCCCCGGCCCACCAGCCGACTTGATCGCCAGGGGTCTCATCGCTCGGCCGAGCTTGCGGACGCCGTTCACCACGGCCGGTGACTTCGCCCGCATCCCCGTCACGAACACGATCCCGGTCACCGACACGACGAGAACCAGGCTGCCGGCGGCTCTCGTGATGGCTGTGCGCACGACCAACTCCTCACTCGACGGTGTGGGCCGACACCCTTGTCCATGCGCCGGTCGCCGTCCAGTC
>CAWGJK010000014.1:0-291188 GCA_963822875.1 uncultured Acidimicrobiia bacterium
CAGGTCAGCCGGCGCGGTTGTGCGTGCTCGACCGGCCGCTCGCCGACGCGCTGCGTGCGCCCAGTCGCGACGCGGTACGTGCGACGGTCAGTCGAGCGGGTGGCGCGACGCGGTCGTAGCCGACGAAGGTCGTCAGGTTGCGTCGAGGAGCTCGGCCTTGAGCACCCGCCGCAGCAGCTTGCCGGTGTCGTTGTGGGGCAGCTCGGCGCGGAAGTGGATCCGGGCCGGCGTCTTCGTCGAGCGCAGGCGCTCCCGCACCCACTGCTGCAGCTCGTCCTCGCGCCGCGTCGCCCGTCGGGCTGGAGGACGACGACGGCGACGACCTGCTCGCCCCACTCGGTGTCGGGCACGCCGAGCACCGCCGCCTCGGCGACGGCCGGGTGCGACACGAGCACGTCCTCGATCTCGCCGGGGGACAGGTTCTCGGCGCCGCGCACGATGACGTCGTCGAGGCGACCCTCGAGGAACACGTAGCCGTCGGCGTCGACGAAGCCGCCGTCGTTGGTCGGGAACCAGCCGTCGTCGGTGAGCACGGAGGCGCCGAGGTACTCGCCGGCGATCTGCTCACCGCGCACGAAGATCTCGCCCCGCTCGCCGGTCGGCAGCGGGGTGCCGTCGGGGTCGCGGACCTCGAGCTCGACGGCCGGCAGGGCCCGTCCGACGGAACCGAGGCGGGCCCGCGACGGCGGGGTCGTCGCTGCCGAAGGCGGCCCGGTGGTCGTCGGGCCCGAGCACGCAGATCGTCGAGCTGGTCTCGGTGAGGCCGTAGGCGTTGACCCAGTCGACGTCGGGCAGCAGGCCCAGCGCCCGCTCGATGACCGGCACCGGCATGCGGCCGCCGCCGTAGGAGAGGTGACGCAGCGGCGCCGAGGTCGGCCCCGGTCCGCTCGACCTCGTCGAGGATGCGCCCGAGCATCGTCGGCACGACCATCGCCTGCGTGATCGCCTCGTCGGCGGCCGCCCGCACCCAGTCGGCGGTGTCGAAGGCCGGCAGGTAGCAGATGCGCCGACCGGCGAAGACGGAGCTGAGGACGGCCGACGTGCCGGCCACGTGGTACGGCGGCACGCTGACCAGCTGCGCCTCGTCCTCGCCGGCGCCGAGGAAGTCGACGGTGGACGAGGATGTAGGACGTGAGGTGGCGGTGGCGCAGCACGGCCGCCTTCGGCTCACCGGTCGTCCCGCTCGTGAAGAGCAGGATGGCGACGTCGTCGGGATCGGCCGGCGCCGCTTCCAGCACGTCGTCGTCGGCGACCGAGGCGAGCGCCGCGCGCAGCTCGTCGCCGGTCAGCACGGAGACGCCGTCGAGGTCGCCGAGCCGGCGCCACGTCGTCGTCGACGACCGCCACGGCGGGCGCCAGGCGGCGCAGGACGCCGCGCAGCTGCTCGTCGCCGAGGCGGTAGTTGACGGGCGCGAACGGCACTCCGGCGAGGCCGGCGCCGAACAGCAGCACGGGCACGAGGTCGGAGTTGAGCCCGACCATCGCCACGTTGGCGGCGCCGCCTTCCCGCACCACGGCGGCCGCCCGCCGCGGGCGTCGTCGAGCAGCTCGGCGTAGGTGCGCCCGCCGTCGCCGGACCCCACGGCGCCGCGCTCGGGCACGCGTCCGCGACCATCTCGAGCAGCATCGCGGTGTGCACGACGGATCAGTCCGACTCGTCAGTCCGAGCTCGGCAGCGGCTTGGCGTCCTTGAGCTCAGCGGTCCTCGTCGCCGATCGACAGCCCGCCGGCGCCGGCCTTGGTGCACAGCACCTCGAGCGAGGCGTCGGCATCGGTGTAGCGCTTGCCGATCTGCGTGCCGCCGGTGTGGGCCGCGTCCGGCTCGACGCCCGGCGGCGCTCGGCGCCGTGCTCGATGACCGGGTGGCCGCCGCAGCGCAGGTCGACGTCACCACCGGGCGCCTTGACCACGATCAGCTCGGTGTCGTCGCGGCGCTGCGCAGCCGTGTTCCTGGTCTCATCCTCATCGTCCTTCTCGTCTCTTTCCAATCTATCTAACTGATAATACTATTTCAAGTGGGCCGATACTTCGGCCTGCGGCGATCGACGTCGCGGGCTGTAGCGCACGATCGGGTGCGTCTGAACCATTACCTCCGGCTGCTGCACGGCCGGTCGTGCTCGGACCGCCGCCGACCGTCCTCCCAACGACAGCAGGCTGTGCCATGCGGGCAACTTGGCGGTCGTAGAGGGTCAGGTGGGCCGTACTCGCTGACGTGGGAGAGCGCCTGGTCAGCTACAAATCGCAGCGTGCCTCGGCACCGAAACCCCTGCTTCCGGAGGACCTTCGAGGTCCCCGAACGCCGCCGCGGCCTCCGTGGCCTCGCGTACGGTCAGCTCCTCGAACGGTCGAGCACCGGCCTCGCGCATCTCGGCCAGCAACGCTTCTGCCTGCGGATGCAGCGGCATCGACACAGTATGGACCGCGAGCAACTCACAGCCTGACTGCGCCGACCAGGACCGTCGGCGGGCCGTTCGCAAGCACAGTCGACGTTGCGGTAGCTCCCGAGCAGCGGGCCGACTCGACCGTTCTCGCCGGCCGAGCAGTTCCGTCCGACACGCCGAGCGTCGGCCGCCAGACGACTGCTCGCTCGGCGTCGCGTTCTGCCTCGCGGGAGAGAAGCGGCCTCTCGCGGTCACTACCCGCGAAGGGGCCGACGTGAACGACACGGGAGCCGGGAGTAACGCCGGGAGTAACGCACTTCGAGTCAAGGCATTCCGGTCCATGCAGCGAGCACAATCATCCTGGTCAGCGGTACCAGAGTCCCAGAACTCTGCACGGGGGTTCGAATCGATCAGCCCGCGTTTGTGCTGGTAGATCACGCCACCAGCTCTTCGCCGGCCACGGAGGCAAGACGTTGCCGCTGTGGTGCGACGTGGGCGTGCCGCGATCCGGACAGACTGCTGGGCTCGATGAGCGCTGGCGGAAGGAGTGGGATTCGAACCCACGGAGGCCCGAAGGACCTCAACGGCTTTCGAGGCCGTCCCATTCGTCCGCTCTGGCATCCTTCCGGGGCGGCAGGTTAGCGGCGGGCAGCGAAGAACGAGCGCAGCAGATCGCCGCACTCGGTCGCCCGCACGCCGGTCGTGATCGGTGGGCGATGGTTCAACCGGCCATCGGCAGGGACGTCGTAGAGGCTGCCGGCGGCGCCGGCCTTGGGGTCGGCGGCGCCGTACACGAGGCGCCCGATGCGACCGTTGACGACGGCGCCGGCGCACATCACGCACGGCTCGAGCGTGACGACGAGCGTGCAGTCGTCGAGCCGCCAGTGTCCGACGACCTGAGCCGCGTCGCGCAGGGCGAGGATCTCGGCGTGAGCGGTCGGGTCGCCGGCCACCTCGCGCTCGTTGTGGCGGGCGGCGATGACCTCGCCGGCGCGCAGCACGACGGCGCCGATCGGGACGTCGCCGTGCTCGAGGGCGAGCCGAGCCTCGGCGATGGCCAGGCCCATGGCGGCGTCGTCGTCCACGAGGCGAGCATGCCACCGTTCTTCGGAAGATTCCGGGCCATCCGTGACCGCTGAAAACGCTTGAGAAGCTCGCTCTTGGCGGAGGAGGTGGGATTCGAACCCACGGTGGGTTGCCCCACACACGCTTTCCAAGCGTGCCGATTCGGCCGCTCTCGCACCCCTCCTGGGTGTCGGCCGTGCACGGGGAGGCGACGGCCAGGCGATCTGCGGCACACGGGTGATGCCGCTGAAGGCTGCTACCTCCCGGTCCTGACCTGGTTCACGGGCACCCGTTGCACAGGACCCGGCCGTCGCCTCGCCGTGCACGATCGAGGCGCGACCACCCTACCGCCGCGATGCCGCCAGGGCAGCTGCCCGCTCGGCGAGGCGGGGCTCGCCCAGGCGCGCCGCCCACTCGTCGAACTCGGGCGCCGGCCCGGTCCACGCCCACTCGTCGACGGTGCCCACGTCCACGTCCGTCTCGACGGTGGCGATCCGGCGGAACAGCAGGGCCAGCTGGAAGTCGGCGCGCAGGGCGACCGACAGCTTGGCGGCGCCGCGCAGGCCGGGGACGTCCCACTGGCCGGCGTGCTCGGGGATCTCCTCGAGGTGGCCGTAGCGGGCGAGCACGGCAGACGCGCTCTTGGCGCCCCAGCCGGGGATGCCCGGGTAGCCGTCGGCGGAGTCACCGACGAGACCGAGGTAGTCGGGGATCGACGCCGGACGGCACGCCGAACTTGGCGACGACGCCGTCCTCGTCGATCAGCTCTCGCTTGCGCCGGTCGAACTGCACGACCCGGCGCCCGCGCACACACTGGCCGAGGTCCTTGTCCGGCGTGACGATGAGCACCTGCTCGACGCGCTCGTCGGCATCGGCGACGGCTGCCGCGGCGGCGAGGGCGTCATCGGCCTCGTGGACCACCATCGCCCACGTCGTGATCCCCATCGCCACGAGCGCCTCTTCGACGATCGGGATCTGGGCGAGCAGCTCCGGCGGCATCCCGGCGCTCGTCTTGTACCCCGGCCACATGTCGTTGCGGAAGCTCTCGATGACGTGGTCACTGGCGACGGCGACGTGGGTCGCCCCTTCGGCCAGCAGTTGCAGCGTCGAGGCCAGCACACCGGTCGTGGCGGCGTACGGCCCGGCGTCGGGCTCCCGGGCCGCCCGCCCGAAGTTCTGCCGGAACAGCTCGTAGGTCCCGTCGACGAGGTGGATCTTCATGATCGCGAGGCGACGACGGTGTCGACGCCCGTCCACGTGTCCGGATCGTCGTAGCCGAATGCGAACAGGGCCACGCCGCCGAAGCCGGCGTCCACGGCGCGCTGCATGCGCACCTGGGCGCCGTCGGCGTCGACGTAGTGCACCTGACGATGTTGCGTGCACGTCGTCGTGCCGTCGTCGACGGCGAGGTCGTACGTGAACGACCACTCGTACGTCGCCGGGTCGAACTGCGGCGTGGCGCCCCGGCGGGCGGCCAGCTCGTCGACGTTGCGGTTGGTCACCGACGTCACGCCCTCGGCGTTGTCGGGGCAGGTGCCGGTCGTGCTCACAGGCCAGTTGTAGCCGTACAGCGGCACGCCGAGCACGAGTTTGGACGCGTCGCCGGACGCGGCGATCGTCCCGGCGATGACCTGCTCGACCCATGGCAGCGGGGCGATCGGACCGGCGTCGCCGGATGCCACCGAGTAGTCGTAGGCCATCACGCGGATGGCGTCGACGTGCGGCGTGATGGCGGCGTAGTCGTAGACCCAGAAGCCGCTGTCCGCCGTCTGTTCGGCGTCGTACACGGGCGGGATGCTGACGGTGAGGATGCGTCCGTCGTCGTGCAGGCGGTCGGCGAGCTCCTCGACGAAGGCGACCCAGTTCGGCCGCGTCGCCGCCCACGTGTCGCGGCCGTCGGCGAAGGCGAACTGCTCGTAGTCGATGTCGATGCCGGCGAAGTCGCCGTCCGCGGCGAAGCCGGCGATCGTGTCGATGTGCCGGGACCGCTGCTCGGCGTCGGCGAGGATCCCTGCCATCACGCCGGCCCCGGTGCCGTCGAGGATCGACGCCACGATCGGGACGCCCAGGTCGCGGGCCTGCGCCACGAACTGCTCGGCCTGCGCCGCCGGCGTGTTCGCCTGCACCTCGATCGACTCGACGCCGGTCGCCACCCACCACAGCGGCGAGAGCTGGGTGAGGGTGGACGCCCTCGCCTCCAGCTCGGGGAGCGCATCCTCGAGTGCCCAGTACGGCGTCCAGGCGTGCACGGCGACCGCTGCCGGCGTCGGGACGGGTGGCGTTGCGGCGTCATCGTTGTCCCGACGCAGCGCCACCGCGGCGACGATCGCCACCAGCGCCACGCCGGCGACGGCGAGCACGACCGTGCGCCCGCTCGGACGCTGCGGTGGCGCACTCGGGGCCGCTTCGGGCGCGGTGGCCACCAACTCGCCGAGGTCGCCGGGCGCGATGCCCTTCAGGGTCGGCACGATGAAGCGCCGAGGGGCCGGGTCGATCGACACGATGTTGGGGACGGCGACGACGACGCAGCCGGCGGCACCGGCCGACTCGACACCGGGTGGCGAGTCCTCGATCGCCACACACTGCGCGGGATCGACGCCGAGGGCTTCGGCCGCCAGCAGGTACGGCTGTGGATGCGGCTTGCCGTGCTCGACCGCGTCGCCTGTGATGACGGCCTGGAACGTGATCGGTGCGAGCGCCTCGACAACGGCATCGACGAGCCGGGCCCACGACATCGTCACCAGCGCGCACGGCACGCCGAGGGCGTTCAGCTCGGTGAGCAGCCGCCGCGCCCCGGGGCGCCACGGCACGTGCTCGCGCACGCGGGCGACCACGCTGTCGAGCAGCCGCTCGACGATCTCCTCCGGCTCGAGGTCGACGCCGCCGCGGTCACGCAGCTCGGCGGCCGCGTCGAGCAGGTCGAAGCCGACGATCGAGCGGGCGTCGTCGTCGGTCCAGGTGCCACCGAAGGCAGCGACGAGCTCGTGCTCGCTCGCCATCCAGTACGGCTCGGTGTCGACGAGCGTGCCGTCCATGTCCCACAGGACGGCGGCGGGTGGTGCCGCGACCGAGGTCGCGGTCGGCGTCATTACTCCTGGACGAGCTCGATGAGGGTCCCGAGGCTGCCCTTCGGGTGGATGAACGCCACGGTCGTTCCTCGGCTCCCCGGTCGCGGGACGCTGTCGATCGGCGTGGCACCGGCGGCGACCATGGCGGCCAGCGCCTCGGCGCAGTCATCGACGCGATAGCCGATGTGGTGGAGGCCTTCGCCGCGCTTCTCGATGTAGCGGGCGATCGGCGAGCTCTCGCGCGTCGCCGCGCAGAGCTGGATGTAGCTCTCGGCGACGTTCAGCAGGGCCTCCTCGACGCCGTCGTGTTCGACCACCTCGCGGTGGGCAACGGTGGCGCCGAAAGCGCGCTCGTAGTAGTCGATCGCCGCGTCGAGGTCGCTGACGGCGATGGCCACGTGGTCGATCTCGGTCAGGAGCATCGGCACATCCTGGCACGGGGACGACGAAAATCCCCTCCGTGCTCGCCGCCACCCTCATGGCCCTCGCCGCCGCCGTGCTGCACGCCGGGTGGAACCTCGTCGCCAAGCGCAGCGCGGCGCCGTTCATCGCGCTGTGGGGGCAGTTCGCCGTGGCCGCCCTCATCGGCGCGGCGGTGCTGGCGATCGGCGGCGGCATCCCGGCTGCCGGCTGGGGCTACGCGGCGATCACCGGGCTGATCCACGTGCCCTACCTCGCCGGCCTCGCCGCCGCCTACGAGCACGGCGACTTCTCCCTCGCCTATCCGATCGCCAGGGGCGGCGGGGCGTTGCTCGCCGGGATCGGTGGCATCGTCCTGCTCGGCGACGAGCTGAACGCCGTGGTCGATCGCGGCGATCGTCACCGTCGTCGCCGGGATGATGCTGCTCGCCGTCGGCGCCGCCCCCGGGCAGGTCGCCGCGGCGTTGTTCGTGGCCGTGACGATCGGCGCCTACACGCTCAACGACAGCTACGCCGCGCGCGAGCTCGGCGGCAACCTCTACCCGTTCGCCGTGTTCCTCGCGTCCGGCGTCCTCGTCTCGCTGTACGGGATGGCCATCGGCCGGACGGGTGAGCTCCTGGTCGCGCTGCGCGCCGGCTGGCGCGGGTTCACCGTCACCGCGGTGATGTCGATCGTGACGTACGCGCTGGTGCTGCTCGCCGTGCAGCGGGCTCCTGTCGGCTACGTCGCCGCCCTGCGCGAGTCGAGCGTCGTCATCGCCGCCTTCGTCGGCACGCGCTACCTGTCCGAGGCAGGTGCCCGCCGGCGCACGGTGGCCGCGGCGATCGTCGTCGCCGGCCTCGTCCTGCTGGTCGCCTCCGCCTGAGTCGAGTACGTGCTGCCAGTCGAGTACGTGCTGCCGGCCAGCCGCGCACCACGTACTCGGACGGCACGACGTACTCGACTGGATCAGCCGTGGCGGCGGAAGAGGGTGATCTTGTCCTCGCCGATGCGCTCGCGCTTCTCCGGGTCGTCGATGCCGTGGCCTTCCTCGGGTGCCAGGCAGAGCACGCCGATCTTGCCCTCGTGCTCGTTGCGGTGGATCGAGCGGGCGGCCGTGCCGACCTCGGTCAGCGGGAACACTGCCGACAGCAGCGGCTGGATGCGGCCCTGGTCGATGAGCCGGTTGGCGGCGTAGGCCTCGGCGTAGTTGGCGAAGTGGCTGGAGATCAGCCGCTTCAGCTTCATCCAGAAGTGGCGGTTGTCGAACTCGATCATGTAGCCCGACGTCGCCGCGCACGTGACCACCGTGCCGCCCCGCTTGCACGTGAAGATCGACGCGCCCATCGTCTGACGGCCGGGATGCTCGAACACGATGTCGGGATCGTCGCCGACCAGCGAGCGCACCTGCTTGCCGAAGCGCCGCCACTCGGACTCGTCCTGCGTGGTGGCGTCGGACCAGAACCGGTAGTTCTCGGCCTTGCGGTCGATGACCGCCTCGACCCCGAGCTCGTTGAGCAGCTCGGCCTTCTCCGGCGAGGACACCACGCCGACGGGCGTGCCGCCGCCGTTGAGGACGTACTGCGTGGCGTAGCCGCCGATGCCGCCGGTGGCGCCCCACACGAGCACGGTGTCACCCTGCTTCATGCGCGCCCCGTTGCGCCCGACGAGCATGCGGTAGCTCGTCGAGTTGCAGAGCGCGTTGACCGCCGCCTCCTCCCACGTGAGGTGGGTGGGCTTGGGCATCAGCTGGTTGGCCTTGACGATCGTCAGGTCGGCGAGCCCGCCGAAGTTGGTCTCGAACCCCCAGATGCGCTGGTTGGCGGCGAGCATCGAGTCGTCGTGGGCCGACGGGTCCTGGTCGTCGACGTTGTTGCAGTGCACCGTGACGCGATCGCCCGGTCGCCAGTTGCGCACGGCCGACCCCACCCGCAGCACGACGCCCGACGCGTCGGAACCGACGATGTGGTACGGCAGGGCGTGGCGGGCGGCCCACGTGCTCTCGCGGGCGTAGCGGTCGAGGAAGCCGAAGGTGGGGAGCGGCTCGAAGATCGAGGTCCACACCGTGTTGAAGTTGATGCTCGACGCCATCACCGCCACGTAGGCCTCGTCGGGCGCCAGCTCGGGCGTGGCGACGTCGCCGATGTGCAGGCTCTTGCGCGGGTCCTTGTCGGCCGAGTCGATGCCGGCGAACATCTCGGCGTCCTCGCGCCGGACGAACGCGGCGCGGTAGTGGTCGGGCAGGGGGAGGGCGGCGAGCTCGTCGCCGCTCACGCCCGCCTCGATGGCCTCCAGGATGTGCTGCACGACGAAAGGTTACTGGCGGGTAGCTATCGCGACGAAGTGGCGCAGTAGCCTCGCGCCATGCCAGGTAGCTACATCGTCGCCGGCGCCAGGACCCCGATCGGGAAGATGTCCGGCGCGCTCGCCTCCCTCTCCGCCGCCGACCTCGGTGGCGTGGCCATCGCCGCCGCCCTCGAGCGGGCCGGCGTGGCGCCCGACGAGGTCGACCATGTCGTCGTCGGCCAGGTGCTGATGGCCGGCCAGGGCCAGGTGCCCAGCCGCCAAGCCGCCGTCAAGGCGGGCATCCCGATGTCGGTCCCGTCGGTCAACGTCAACAAGGTGTGTCTCTCCGGGCTCAACGCCATCTACCTCGCCGACCAGATGATCGCCGCCGGTGAGGCCGACATCGTCGTCGCCGGCGGGATGGAGTCGATGACCAACGCGCCGTACCTCGCCGACGGTGCGCGCGCCGGCTTCCGCTACGGCAACACCGAGTTGCGCGACGCGATCATCGCCGACGGTCTGTGGTGCGCCTTCGACGCCTGCCTGATGGGGCTGGGAACCGAGCGGTACACGGGCGGCGGCATCAGCCGCGAGGCCCAGGACGAGTTCGCCGCCACGTCGCACGAGCGGGCGGCGGCGGCGATCAAGGAGGGTCGCCTCGCCGACGAGATCACCACCGGTCTCCATCCCGCAGCGCAAGGGTGAGCCGCTCGTCGTCGAGCACGACGAAGGCGTGCGCCCCGGCACCACGGCAGAGAGCCTCGGCGGGTTGCGCGCGGCGTTCGACAAGGACGGCACGATCACGGCCGGCAACGCCAGCCAGCTCAGCGACGGTGCGAGCGCCGTCGTGCTGATGTCCAAGCACGTCGCCGAGCAACGCGGCGTGCAGCCGCTCGGCGAGTTCCTGTCCTACGGCATGGTCGCCGGACCGGACTCGGCGTCGCTGCTGCATCAGCCGAGCGGCGCCATCCGGGCCGCCCTCGAGCGCGGACACCTGCAACTCGGCGAGATCGACCTGTTCGAGATCAACGAGGCCTTCGCCGCTGTCGGGCTGGCCTCGACGGAGGATCTCGGCGTCTCGGCGGATGTCGTCAACGTCAACGGCGGAGCCATCGCCCTCGGACACCCGATCGGCATGAGCGGGAACCGCCTCGCCCTCACGCTGCTCCACGAGCTGCGCCGGCGCGGCGGTGGCACCGGGGCGGCGTCCCTGTGCGGTGGCGGTGGTCAGGGTGACGCGCTGATCCTGCGCTCCCTCGGCTGAGGACTCTCAGTCACCCGGAGACAAATTGTCAGGCGATCGGTGTTTGACCAGGGGTCCATGTGCGGTAGAACAGACTCTGTCGTTGACGTTGCTCGGTACAAAGCTTGACTTCGTCAAGCATTCCTTGTAACGTGATCGACACATACGGAATCGGAAGACGGACTCCCTCCCGCGACCGGTTCCTTTGATCTGGGGCATCATCGCTGAGTCGGCCCGTCCGCCCGCTACCGACTCGGAGGTGGTGCCCCAGGCATTTTTCTTCTGTTTCGAGAGGGGAGGGAGGACCCTCCCCTCTCGACCTCTCCCCACCTCGTTGGCAGCTCGGGCCGGTCGGCGGAGCCGCCGGCCCTCGCACCGAAGTCCACGCCCTGCTGCGGCGCCCTCATGGGTTCGCGCACCCCGCGACGGTGCCGTTGCAGCTGCCCTCGGAGCCTCCTCTAGTCGGGTTGCACTTCCCGTCGGCCTTCGAGGGCTCTTCCGAGGGTCAGTTCGTCGGCGTACTCGAGGTCGCCGCCGACCGGTAGGCCGCTGGCCAATCTCGTCACCTTCAGGCCGAGGGGGCGGAGTTGTCTGGCGAGGTACATGGCCGTCACTTCGCCTTCGGTGTTGGGGTTGGTGCAGAGCACGACCTCTTCGATGCCCTCGGGCTCGATGCGGGTCAGCAGCTCGCGGATCTTGAGTTGCTCGGGGCCGATGCCCTCGAGAGGGCTCATCGCCCCGAGCAGCACGTGGTAGCGGCCCTGGAACTCGCCGGTGCGCTCGACGGCGACGATGTCGCGCGGTTCCTCGACCACGCACACGATCCGCGGGTCGCGCCGGTCGTCGGTGCAGAACGCGCAGAGTTCGGCATCGGTGACGTTGAAGCAGCGGGCGCAGAAGCGCACCCTGGCCTTGGCCTCGCTGATCGCCGTGGCCAGCCGGGCGACGTCGTCGCCGGGAATCTTGAGCAGGTGGAAGGCGATGCGCTGCGCCGACTTCGGCCCGATGCCGGGGAGCCGTCCGAGCTCGTCGATCAGCGTCTGGACGGGTGGGGAGTAGGCGCTGGCCACGTCAGGAGTCCGGCTCGACCAGCTCAGCACCGGGGAAGGCCTCGGCGAGCCGGTCGAGCGTCGAGGGCCCCTGGCCGGCGTCGACGAGCTCGTCGAGGTCGACGGCCTCGTCGTCGGCAGGCGCAGCGTGCGTGGCCTTGCCGCCGGCCACCTTGTCGACGACGGTGAGGCGGATCGTCACCGGCCGCCCGGCGGCAGCCGCCCAGGCTGTCTCCACCTCGGCACGGTGCTGCTCGCACTTGGCCAGGTGGGGGGCGGTCGGGGCGACCATCGTGATGGTGTCGCCGTCGACCTCGACGACGTCGACGGCTGTGAAGAGCGGGCGGGCCATCCCGCGCAACGTCTTCTTGAACTGCTCCCAGTCCACGTCCGCCGGCGCCGCGCTCGACGGTGCCGGCGCCGCGGGCGCCGGCTCGGCAGGAACCTTCGGCGGGTCACGGCGGGCCCGACCGCCGAGCGCCGTACGCCCGGTGGTCGGATCGACGGGGGCGGCGACGGGCGGCGGGCGTCCGGTTGCCGCCGCCTGCTCGAGCTTGGCGACGCGCGCGGCCAGGGCGCCGACGTCGTCGGCGTCGGCGGGTGGGGCGGTGGTCAGCTGCACGAGGGCGACCTCGACGAGCACGCGTGGATCGGGGGCGTGGCGCAGCTCGACGAGGATCTCGCCGAAGCGCTCGATGCCCCTGACCAGCGCTGCCGGGCCGAGCCGTTGGGCCCATCCGGCGAGGTCGTCGACCTGGTGCGTGGCCAGTTGCACGAGCTCGGGCGCCATCAACGACAGGAAGCCGTTGCGCAGGTGGCGGACGAGGGCATCGACGATCGCCCGTGGCTCGTGGCCGGCGTTGACGGCGTGGGCCATGGCCGTGAGGGCGTGGCCGGGATCGTGGTCGATCATCGCCTGCGACCAGCTCGTCGACCGGCACCGCCTCGTCGATCGAGCCGCCCGCGTTGGCGATCAGCTCGAGCGCCGACAGCGTGTCGCGCGCCGACCCACCGCCCTGGTCGAGGGCGGCGTCGATGGCCGCCTCGTCGACGTCGAGCCCGGCGTCGGCGGCGACCCAGCGCACGTGCTCGGCGAGCTCGTCGGCCGGCAGGAGGTGGAAGCGCAGGTGCTGGGTGCGGCTGCGGATCGTGTCGCGCACCTTCTGCGGGTCGGTGGTGGCGAGCACGAACACCACGTGGGGCGGCGGCTCCTCCAGCGTCTTCAGCAGCGCCGCCTCGGCGCCGGGCGAGAGCATGTGCACCTCGTCGAGGATGTACACCTTGTGCCGGCCGGGGGTGCCCAGCGACGCCCGCTCGATGAGGTCGCGGATGTTGCCGACGCCGTTGTTGCTGGCGGCGTCGAGCTCGTGGACGTCGAAGCTGGTGCCCTGCTCGACGGCGAGGCAGGAGGCGCACTCGCAGCACGGCTCGCCATCGACCGGACGCTCGCAGTTGAGCACCTTGGCGAGGATGCGCGCCGAGCTCGTCTTGCCCGTGCCGCGCGGTCCGGAGAACAGGTACGCCTGGCCTTCCCGGCCACCCGCGACGGCGTCGCGCAGCGCCCGCACGACGTGGTCCTGCCCCTTCAGTTCGGCGAACCGCCGGGGCCGGTAGCGGCGGTACAGGGAGGGAGTGGCCACGTGGCCGAGGATACCGATGGGGTGTCACGACATTCATGGGCTCGCCTCCCGAGCTCGCCGCCGCCGCCTCGCAGCGGCGCTCGCCCACCTGACGTGGTGACACGCCGGCGTGGTGGTCCCGGTGGGCGACTGCGCGTACAACTACCTTGTTCCGGTGGTGCCCGCCCGAACCGGTGTTCCCGGCCGCACGCTGCGTCTCGTCCTCGCGGTTCCCGCCGCGGTGGCCGGCGCGCTGCTGATCGTGGGCACGGCGGCGGCGCAGCAGGTGGCGCTCGTCGAGAGCAGCCCTGCGGACGGTGAGGAGCTCGCCGAGCCGCCGTCGGAGATCGTCCTCACCTTCGACACCGAGCTCGGCGATGCCAGCCAGGTGCAGCTGGCCTGCGAGGGTGACCCGGTCGACGTCAGCCGGCCCGAGCTCAGCGACGACCGGCTGACGCTGACGGTCACGGTGAACGAGCCGACGCCGGTCGGCGAGTGCAACGTCGCATGGCAGGTCAGCCTGCCCGCCAGCGAGACCCCCGCGAGCGACCGCTTCACCTTCACCGTGCTCACCTCCACCGCCGTCGATCCGGAGGCGACGACGGTGCCGGGGGCGACGACGCCGACCACCGCGCCCGCCGCCGTCGACGCCGACGACGATGACGACGACGTCGTCGTCGACGACGCGTCGGAGGTGTCCGACGGTGCGACGTGGCTCGGTCGCGTGCTGTCGACGCTCGGTCTCGCCGTGCTCTTCGGGTCGCTGGCGCTGATCATCGCCGCCTGGCCGGAAGGCCCCGAGTACATCCTCGCCGTGCGCTTCCTGCGCTCGGTGTGGCTGCTCACGCTCGCCGGCACGTTGCTGTACGTCGTGGCCCTCAGCGCGGCGGTTCGCGACGAGTCCTTCGGCAGCGGACTCAACCCGGCAGGGTGGCTCGACCTGCTCGATGCCGGGTGGCCGGGGCGGGCCGCCCTCGCCCGCCTCGTGCTGGTCATCGCCTGCGCCTGGGTGGTGATGCGTCCGGAGCGGGTCATCGACCCGACGACGCAGCTTCCCGCCATCGCCATCCCCACCCTGGCCGTCGTGACGATCGGCCTGTCGCGGACCGGCGGCGACCTGGCGATCATCGGCGTCATCGCCGGCATCACCCACGCGCTGGCGATGGCCGTGTGGGTCGGGGGCGTCGTGCTGCTCGCCCGCGTCGTGCTCGCCGGTCCCGGCGAGGAGGACCTCGTCCACGCCGTGCGCGGGTTCGGTCGCATCTCCGGGCCGGCCATCGTCATCACCGTGGTCAGCGGACTCGTCCAGCTGTTCCGTCTCGACGGGGGCTCGCTCTTCAGCGAGCCACACGGTCGGGTGTTGCTGCTGAAGACGGTGTTCGTGGCGCTGATGCTGTTCGTCGGCCTCACCGCCCGCCAGGTGGCCCAGGCGCGCCTGGCCCGCGCCGGCGACCTGACGCCGCCGACCGCCGACCGGCTGCGGCGGGCGTTCGGCACCGAGGCAGCCGTCGGTGTCGTCGTGCTCGGCCTCAGCGGCTGGCTGCTGTCGTTCACGCCCGCCAAGATCGACGAGCCCGGCTCGCTCGACTACGCCATCGAGGAGACGATCGTCGACCCCGTCAACGGCCTCGACGTGACCGTCTCGCTGGAGCCCGGGCGGGTCGGGCTCAACGCCTTGCGCGTGGAGGTGCGCGAGCCGGCGAGCGACATCACCGGCCTGGAGCTGTCGTTCGTCCCACCGTCGAGCTCCGGTGCGGGGACGATCGTGCAGCCGATCCAGCTCAGCGGGCGCGGCGTCGCCGTGTCGGCCGAGAACGGGGGCATCCCGCTGCAGGTGGCCGGCGGGTGGACGCTGCAGGTCAGCGCGACCACGCCGATCGGCACGTCGTCGGGCGCCAGCAGCCCATTCGACGTGCGCACCGCCGACGGCGCGCTCGTCACCCCCGAGATCGGCTCCACCCCCACCCAACCCGCCGTCACCGCAACATCGACCACGACCAGCACCACTCCCACGACGACCGCGGGCTGAGTCCATCCGAGTGTCTGAAGGTCGGACGCCGGTCGTCCAGCACTCCGATGGACTCCAACACTCGGATGGGTCAGGGTGGGGCGACGAGCTCGCTGAACGGGACGGGCGTGGCGACGTCGAGCTGGTCGTAGCGGCAGCTCGACGGCTCTCGGTCGGGACGCCAGCGGACGAACGACACGCCGTGGCGGAACCGCCGCTTCTCCAGTTGCCCGAACGTCACCTCGGCCACCCGCTCGACGCGGACCGGCACCCAGGACAGGTCCTTGCCGGCGTTCCACCGGCTCGTCGCCCCCGGCTTGCGCGCCTCGTCGGTGTGCTGCCACTCGGCCCAGTCGCGCCATGGGTGGTCGTCCATGGCGTCGTGGGTGAGCGGCTCCAGCTCGGCGAGCAACTGACGGCGGAAGGCAACGGAGAACGACGCAGCCACTCCCACGTGCTGCAGCCGATCCTCGTCGTCGTACAGCCCGAGCAGCAGCGAGCCCACGCCCTCGCCGTCCTTGTGGATGCGGTACCCGGCGACAGCGCAGTCGGCCGTCCGCTCGTGCTTGACCTTGACCAGCGCCCGCTTGTCCGGCTGATACGGATCGTCGAGTCGCTTGGCGACGACGCCGTCGAGCCCGGCGCCCTCGAAGCGACCGAACCACTCCGCGGCGACGGCGGGGTCGGTGCTCGCCGGCGTCAGGTGGACGGGGGGCATGGGTCGCAGCACGCGCAGCAGCTCCTCGCGGCGCGCCGACAGCGGGCGGTCGAGGAGGACGTCGTCGCCGATGGCGAGCAGGTCGAACGCAACGAACGACGCCGGCGTCTCCGACGCCAGCCGCCGCACGCGTGACTCCGCCGGGTGGATGCGTTGCAGCAGGGCGTCGAAGTCGAGGCCGTGACCGTCCCGATCGGCGATGACGATCTCACCGTCGACGACGCAGCGCTCGGGGAGCGAGGCACGGAGCGGGTCGAGCAGCTCGGGGAAGTAGCGCGTGAACGGCCGCTCGTTGCGGCTCGCCAGCTCGATGTCGTCGCCATCGCGGAACACGACGCACCGGAAGCCGTCCCACTTCGGCTCGAACAGCCACCCCTCGCCCTCGGGGATCGTGCGCGCCAGCTTGGCCAGCATCGGCTTGAGCGGCGGTTGCAGCGGGAGCGCCATCACATGATCTTGCCGGGTCGGGAACCGCCGGCAGCGGCGGGACGTCCAAGCGGCATGAACATGACGTCACGTTGGAAGTCCGCCGTTGCCGCCGCGGGCGGGGCTGCCGTCGCGGCCGTGGCGGTGATCGCCCTGTCGAACGGCTCCACCGGCCCGGCCGGCGCCACCGTCCCGCCGGACACCACAACGCCAGGGCAGCCGGGGGCGGAGGACACCGCGACCCGCTCGATCACGGTCACCGGCCACGGCACCGTGACCGTGGTGCCGGACATCGCCACGCTCAACGCCGGCGTGCAGGCGACCGCGCCGACCGCTGTCGAGGCGCTGGACACGGTCGCCACCAACTCGCAGGACCTCGTCGCCACGCTGACGGGCCTCGGCATCGCCGAGGAGGACATCCAGACGTCCGGCCTGAACCTGTTCCCGACGCTTCGACAGCGACGGCCGGGAGATCACCGGCTACCAGGCGTCGACGAGCGTGAACGTGACGATCCGTGACGTCGAGGCCGTCGGCGGCGTGATCGACGGGCTCGAGGGCTTCGTCGGCGAGGAGCTGACGCTCGGCGGCATCTCCTTCGGCTACGACGATCCCGAGGCCGTGCTCGGCGACGCCCGTACGGCGGCGATCGAGAACGCCCGCACGCGCGCCGAGCAGTACGCCACAGCGGCCGGCACCGAGGTCGGCGAGATCCTGCGGATCGTCGAGGGCTCGACGCCGCAGGTGTTCAGGGACGCCGGCTTCGCCGCCGAGGATGCCGCCGCGGCATCGGTGGCCATCGAGCCGGGCACCCAGGACCTCGCCGCCGACGTCACCGTGGTCTTCGAGATGGAGTGAGTCGCTAGCGTCGCATCTCGATGGCCCTGCCGTCTCCGCAACGCGCCGTCGCCTCGGCGTCGGCGCTGGCCCGAGCAGCGCTGCGCCCCGAGCGACCCGACCGCCTGCCGCGGGCGGCGATCGCCCTCGCCGCGTGGGGTCCGACGATGGCCGGGATCGTCGCCGCGGCGACCGCCCGCTACCCGCTGGCGCCGGCGGTCATCGACGACGAGGGCCAGATGAGCTATGCCGACCTGTGGGCGGCGTCCGACGGCGTCGCACGCGGCCTGCGCGCTCGAGGGGTCGGGCCGCAGAGCACGATCGGTGTGCTCGCCCGCAACCACCGCGGCTTCGTGGTGTCCATCGTCGCCGCGGCCAAGGTCGGCGCCGACGTCGTCTACCTGAACACCGGGTTCGCCAAGCCGCAGCTCGCCGACGTCGTCGACCACGAGGGAATCGACGCCGTGCTCCACGACGACGAGTTCGCCGACATCGTCGCCGGCTGTGGTGCGGCGATCGCGCTGACCGGCGGCGAGCTGCGCGCGCTGGCCGTCGAGCGTTCGTACGTGCCGCTGCGGCCCGTCCGCCGGACCGGCCGCCAGGTCATCCTCACCTCGGGCACCACGGGCCGGCCGAAGGGCGCGGCGCGGTCGACCACCGGTGGCGTCGACGCCCTCACGCCGCTGTTCGAGACGGTTCCCGTCCGCGCCCGCTCCACCGTCGTCATCGCCGCCCCCTTGTTCCACGCGTGGGGCCTGGCTCATCTCGGCGTCGGGCTCGGCCTGTCGTCGACGGCGGTGGTGCAGTCCCGGTTCGACCCCGAGCAGACGCTGGCGTCGATCGCCGCCAACCGCGCCGACGGTCTCGTCGTCGTGCCCGTGATGCTGCAGCGCATCATGGCCTTGGACGACGCCGTCCTGCGGCGCCACGACACGTCGTCGCTGCGGTACATCGCATCGAGCGGCTCGGCGATCGGGGCGCCGCTCGTGCGCGCCGTGCTCGATCGCTTCGGGCCGATCCTGCACAACATCTACGGCTCGACGGAGGTGTCGCTGGCCACGGTCGCCGGACCGGCCGATCTGCGCGCCGCTCCGTCGACGGCCGGCCGGCCGGCGCCCGGAAGCATCGTGCGCATCCTCGACGACGACGGCAACGAGGTGCCATGGGGCGTCGTCGGACGCATCTTCGTCGGCAGCGCATCGCGGTTCGAGGGCTACACGGGCGGTGGCGGCAAGGAGGAGATCGGTGGCCTGCTGTCGAGCGGCGACGTCGGGCACTTCGACGAGCACGGCCGGCTGTTCGTCGAAGGGCGTGACGACGACATGATCGTGTCCGGCGGCGAGAACGTCTTCCCGAGCGAGGTCGAGGACCTGCTGGCCGCCCACCCGGCGATCAGCGAGGTCGCCGTGGTCGGCATCCGTGACGAGGAGTTCGGCCAGCGCCTGCACGCCGTCGTCGTCAAGCGACCGCGGGCGAAGCTCACGGAGAAGCAGGTCAAGGACCACGTCCGCGCCCACCTCGCCCGCTACAAGGTGCCCAGGACCGTCGCCTTCGTCGACGCCCTGCCGCGCACGACGACGGGCAAGATCCTGCGGCGCGAGCTGGTCTAGCGTCCGCACCGTGACGCTGAACCCGATGCAGGACAAGCTCGACGATCTGCACAAGCGGCGCGAGCAGGCGTACCACGCCGGATCGTCCCGGGCCGTCGAGCGCCAGCACGAGAAGGGCAAGCTGCTCGCCCGCGAGCGCATCGAGTACCTGCTCGACGAGGGCTCGTTCAACGAGCTCGACCTGCTCGCCCGCCACCGCGCCTCCGGGCTGGAGGAGCGGCCGTACACCGACGGTGTGATCACCGGGTGGGGCACCGTCGAGGGCCGCAAGGTGTTCGTGTTCTCCCAGGACTTCACCGTCTTCGGCGGCGCCCTCGGCGAGGTCTTCGCCGAGAAGATCCACAAGATGATGGACCTCGCCCTCAAGGTCGGCGCACCCGTCGTCGGGCTCAACGACGGCGCCGGCGCGCGCATCCAGGAAGGCGTCGTCAGCTTGGCGAGCTACGGCGGGATCTTCTATCGCAACGTGCTGTCCTCGGGGGTCGTGCCGCAGATCTCCGTGGTCCTCGGCCCGTGCGCCGGCGGTGCCGTGTACTCGCCGGCGATGACCGACTTCATCTTCATGGTGCGCGAGTCGTCGCACATGTTCATCACCGGTCCCGACGTCGTGAAGACGGTGACGGGCGAGGACGTCACGCTGGAGGAGCTCGGCGGGGCAATGAGCCACGCGTCGAAGTCGGGAGTCGCCACGTTCGTCTCAGCCGACGAGAAGTCGTGCCTCGATGACGTCCGCTACCTGCTCTCGTTCCTGCCGCAGAACAACATGGAGGAGGCGCCGCAGGTCGAGACCGATGACGACCCGCAGCGTCTCTGCCCAGAGCTGAACGAGCTGTTGCCGGCCAGCCCGAACCTGCCCTACGACATGCACACGGTCGTCGAGGCCGTGCTCGACGACGGCGAGTTCATGGAGTACTTCCCGCACTGGGCGCGGTCGATCCTGTGCGGCTTCGGCCGCGTCGACGGCCGCACCGTCGGCATCGTCGGCAACCAACCGATGGTGCTCGCCGGCGTGCTCGACATCGAGTCGTCGGAGAAGGCAGCTCGCTTCGTGCGCACGTGCGACGCCTTCAACATCCCGCTCGTCACGTTCGTCGACGTCCCCGGCTTCCTGCCCGGCGTCGACCAGGAGTACGGCGGGATCATCCGCCACGGGGCCAAGCTGCTCTACGCCTACTGCGAGGCGACCGTGCCGCGCATCCAGGTGATCACCCGCAAGGCGTACGGCGGCGCCTACGTCGTCATGAACTCCAAGTCGATCGGCGCCGATCTGGCGTTCGCCTGGCCGTCGGCGGAGCTGGCCGTGATGGGGCCGCAGGGTGCCGTGGAGATCGTCTACCGCCGCGAGCTGCAGCAGGCCGCCGACCCGGCGGCGCGCCGCGCCGAGCTGGTCGCCGAGTACACCGAGCGCTACGCCAACCCCTACGCCGCCGCCGAGCGCGGCTACGTCGACGACGTCATCGACCCCGCCGAGACCCGCCAGAAGATCGTCGCCGGCCTCGCCATGCTGCGTAGCAAGCGGGAGGAGCTCCCGCGCCGCAAGCACGGCAACATGCCGTTATAGGCGTTCCCCGGCCACGCAGGCCGTTGCTGGACGCTCGCTCGCTGGCGCTCGCTCGCTCGCATGCTCGACTGACCGGCAGGACGTCGTCAGGCGCTGTTGAGATGGTTCATCGCGACGGCGGCGTAGGTGGCGATGCCGTTGACCATCGCCTGCTCGTCGAACAGGACGCGGTTGGAGTGGTTCGGCGCAGCGGTCGCCGGGTTGCGGTCGGCGTGGGTCCCACCGAGGAACATCATCGCCCCGGGAACGCGCTGCAGCACGTAGCTCCAGTCCTCGGCGCCCATCACCGGATGCGGCTGGCGCACCACCTTGTCCTCGCCGACCACACGGCCGGCCACGTCGAGCACGACGTCGGCGAACTCGCGGTCGTTGATCGTCACCGGGTACCCGGGGTCGATGTCGACCACCGCATCGCAGCCGTGTGCCGCGGCGACACCGTCGACGACGCGGCGGATGCCGTCGTGCACCTTCGACCTCGTCTTCTCGCTGACGGCGCGGATCGTGCCGAGGATCGTCGCCGTCTCCGGGATGACGTTGTTCGTCGTGCCGGCCGTGATCTGGCCGACCGTCACCACCGACGGGTCGAACACGTCGACGGTGCGCGTCACCATCAGCTGCAGCGCCTGCACGACCTCGCAGGCGACGGGGATCGGGTCGACCGCCCGGTGTGGCTCGCTGGCGTGGCCGCCCTTGCCGGTGACGGTGATCCTCATCGTGTCGGCGGACGCCATGATCGAGCCGCCGCGGCTGCTCATCCACCCCGACGGCAACGACGACGTGATGTGGATGGCGAACGCCGCCGTCACGGGCGAGGTGTTCCCGTCGGCCAGCGGCGGGACGTCGAGCAGGCCCTCGTCGAGCATGAACCGGGCGCCGTGGTGCCCCTCCTCGCCCGGCTGGAACATGAACAGGACTCGGCCGGCCAGGTCGTCGCGGCGGCCGGCGAGCAGGCGCGCCGCACTCACGAGCATGGCCGTGTGCGTGTCGTGCCCGCACGCGTGCATCGCCCCGTCGACGTTCGACGCGAAGTCGAGCCCGGTGTCCTCGTGCATCGGCAGGGCGTCCATGTCGCCGCGCAGGAGGATGGTCGGACCGGGCTTGGCGCCGGTCAGCAGCGCCGTGATCCCGCTCGTCGTCTCGTGCGTCGTCACGTCGAGCGGCAGGCCCTCGATGGCCTCCAGCACGTGGTCGCGCGTGACCGGCAGCTCGTTGCCCACCTCCGGCCACTCGTGCAGCGTCCTGCGCAACTCGACCGTGGCGCTGAGCAGGTCGTTGGCCTCCTCACGCACCGTCGTGAACGTGGTCGTGTCGAGGCTCATGGCGCAATCGTAGGCACCAGGGATTTCCCTTTCCGAACGGCCGCGACACCCATGACGGGTAGCCGACCTCGCGTCGGGACCACAGAGGAGGAGGACCCATGGCCCTCGTCGGAGCCGACATCGACCAGCTGCACAAGCTGGGCGACGACCTGCGGACCAAGCAGGTCGACATCGACCAGATCATCACGACGGTGCGCTCGGCACTCGCCAACACCGTCTGGCAGGGACCAGCCCGTGAGCGTCTGGAGAGCGACTGGCACTCGTCCTTCGAGCCGGCGCTGGGGCGCATGAAGGAGGCCTTCGATTCGGCGGGCACCGAGTGCAAGAGCCGGGCCACCGGTCTGCAGTCCTCGATGACGTGAGCCCCGGCGGCTCGCGGGTGGCCCTCGCTACGATCCGGGCAGTGCAGGAGCTCGAGTTCACGATCGAGCCGTTCGTCGAGGGCACCCCGGGGCCGCACGTGACCGCGGCGATCGACGCGGCGACGGCGGCGGGCGCAGCGGTCGACGTCGGTCCCTTCGGGTCGAGCTGCCGGGTCGCTGACGACGTGATGCCGCGCATCGTCGAGGCGATCACCCGGACGGCGTTCGCCAACGGCGCCACGCACATCTCCCTGCACGTCGCCACCGTGCCGGCAGAACGCATGAAGCGACCATCCGCTGGTCGACGCCGTCAGGCCGGTCGTCGACGCCGTCGGCGCCACGCTGGTCCCGCCCGACCGGCGTGAGCCGAGCGACGTGCCGCTGGTGTGGGAGGGTCAGGTCGTCGGCGCAGTCAGGATGCCGCCGTTGCACGGCGCCCTCGACCGCCTGATCGACGCCGTCGAAGCCGAGCTCGGTGGGCGCCTGCCCGACCTCGGGCGGGAGGACAAGCAACGCGCCGTGCGGCTGCTCGACGAGCGTGGCGCGTTCACGCTGCGCCGCGCGGTCGAGCAGGTCGCCGACGCCATGGGCGTCAGCCGCATCACCGTCTACAACTACCTCAACGCGATCCACCGGACCTGAGATTGGGCGCGCGCTTCGATGTCATCGGCCTCGATGCCGACGACACGCTCTGGCACAGCGAGGACTCCTTCCACGCCGTCGAGACGCGCTTCGTCGAGCTCGTCGGACCGTACGCGCCGACGGGCATCGACGTCGCCGGCGCGCTGCGCGCGACCGAGCGGGCGCAGCTGCCCATCGCCGGGTACGGCGTCAAGGCGTTCACGCTGTCGATGGTGCAGGCGGCGATCACCGTCTCGGAGGGCAGGGTGCCGGCGTTGGTGATCGGCCAGCTGCTCGATACCGGCATGGACATGCTCACCGAGACCGTCCGCCTGCTGCCCGACGTTCCGGCCGTGCTCGCCGATCTGGGGACGGACCACCGTCTCGTGCTGATCACCAAGGGCGACCTCGTGCACCAGACGCGCAAGGTGACGACGTCCGGCCTGGCGCACCACTTCGAACGCGTCGAGGTCGTCCTGGAGAAGGACGCCGACACGTATGCCCGCATCCTCGCCGAGGAGGATGTCGCGCCCGAGCGGTTCTGCATGGTCGGCAACTCGGTGCGCAGCGACATCCTGCCGGTGCTCGCCCTCGGGGCCCACGCCGTGCACGTCCCGTACCCGCTGCTCTGGGAGCACGAGCACGTCGACCACGACGAGGACCTCGACGAGCTGGCGTCGATCCGCGAACTGCCGGCGGCCGTGCGCGCCGGCTGATCCTCAGAGCTTGTGCAGGCGGACCTCGCTGACGCGGTGGTCGGCTTCCTTGCGCAGGATCAGCGAGGCCCGCTCACGCGTCGGCAGGATGTTCTCGCTCAGGTTGCGCCCGTTGATGTTCGTCCAGATCGCCTCGGCGGTCGCCCGCGCCTCGTCGTCGGTCAGCGCGGCGAAGTGGCGGAAGAAGCTGTTGGGGTCCTTGAAGACCGTCTCCCGGAGGGCGAAGAAGCGCTCGACGTACCACTCCATGACGTCCGCCTCGTTGGCGTCGATGTAGATGGAGAAGTCGAAGTAGTCGCTGACGAACTCGGCCTTCTCGCCCGACACCTGCAGCACGTTGAGGCCCTCGAGGATCAGGATGTCGGGCCGCCGGACGATGATCTCCTCGTCCTGCACGATGTCGTAGACGACGTGGCTGTAGACCGGGGCGCGGGCTTCGTCGACGCCGCTCTTCAGGTCGCGCAGGAAGCGCAGCAGGCGGCGGGTGTCGTAGCTCTCGGGGAAGCCCTTGCGGTCCATCAGGTTGCGCTCGGCGAGGACGCCGTTGGGATGCAAGAAGCCGTCCGTCGTCACGAGGTCGACCTGTGGGTGATCGGGCCAGCGAGCAAGCAGTGCCTGCAGGATGCGGGCGAACGTGCTCTTGCCGACGGCCACGCTGCCGGCGACGCCGATGACGTACGGGACGCGCGGCGCCATCGTCCCGAGGAACGTCGAGGAGACCCTGGCGAGGTCCTGCCACGCGCTGACATAGAGGTTGAGCAGGCGCGAGAGCGGGAGGTAGACCGCCGTGACCTCGTCGAGGTCGATGCGCTCGTTGATGCCGCGCAGCTTGGTGAGATCGTCCTCGCGGAGGGTCAGCGGCGTGGCGGCACGCAACGCCGCCCACTCGTCGCGCCCGATGGTGAGGAACCGGCTCCCGGCATCGGTCACCCTGCGGACCCTACGCTCGGGCGGTGCCCCCGCTGCAAACCGCCCTCGGCGAGCGTCGCCGGCGGGGCGACTACCCGACACCGCACTGGCTCGTCGAAGCGGTCGTCGAGCAGGCCGTCACCGGCATCCGTCCCGGCCAAGAGGTGACCGTGCTCGACCCGGCGTGTGGTGATGGACGGTTCCTCGTCGCCGCGGCGCGACGCGTCCGAGCGCTCGGCGGCCGGCCAGTGCTCGCCGGCACCGACATCGACGCCGGATCCGTCGCCGCTGCCCGGGCAGCGACGACGGATGCAGATGCAACGATCGAGTGTCGTGACGCGCTCGCTGCTCCGTGGGACGGGCAGCGCTTCGACGTCGTCCTCGGCAACCCGCCGTACCTGTCGCAGCTCGCCGCGGCCACGACTCGCGGCGGGGCGAGCCAGCACGGCGGGGGACCGTACGCCGACGCGGCGGTCGAGTTCCTCGCCCTCGCCGTCCGTCTGGCGCGGCCCGACACTGGACGCGTCGGCGTCGTCGTGCCGCAGTCGATCCTCGCCTCGCGCGATGCCGGTCCCGTGCGGGCGGAGATCGACCGCGTGGCCGGCATCACGTGGTCGTGGTGGTCACCTGCGCCGGTCTTCGACGCCCAGGTGCACGTGTGCGCGCTCGTCCTCGAACGACGTCGGGCGGACCTCGACGGGGTCGCTCGGCCGTGGACCGACATCGTCACCGGCCGGCTCGGTGTCCCGCCCATCCCGGCGGTGCGTTCCGCCGGGACGCTCGGCGACCGCGCCCGCTTGAGCGCCAACTTCCGCGACCAGTACTACGGGCTCGTGCCGGCGGTCACCGAAGGCGGCGACGGCCCGGCGTTCGTGACGAGCGGTCTCGTCGATCCGGGCCGATGCGCCTGGGGGGACCGGCCGGTCACGTTCGCCAAGCGGCGCTTCCGCCGCCCCACCGTCGATCTCGCCCGGCTCAGCACACCGATGCGCCGGTGGGCCGAGACGCTGCTCGTGCCCAAGGTCGTGGTGGCCAACCAGACCCGCGTGATCGAGGCGGTCGCCGATCCGGATGGCTCGTGGATCCCCGGCGTCCCGCTCATCACGGTTCGCCCGACCGACCCGGTCGACGTGCCAGCGGTCGCCGCCATGCTGACCTCTCCGTACGCCAGCGCGTGGGCGTGGCACCGGGCGGGGGGCACTGGCATGTCGGCCGGTGCGATGCGCCTCGGCCCGCGCTGGCTCGCCGAGCTGCCCTGGCCGGCGGGCGATCTCGGCGGTGCCGTCTCGGCGCTCGCCGCCGGTGATGTGGCCGGCTGTGGCGACGCCGTCATGTCCGCGTACGGGCTCGATGCGGGCGACCCGCTCGTCGCCAGGCTGGGGGAGTGGTGGCGAGGCTGGCTGCCGGCATGAGACGCGAGGCAGCCGCGCTGCTCTGCACCATCGTGGCCGGCGGCGCGTGCGGCGAGGACGGTGGCGGACAGAGCGAGGGTGAGCGGCTCGTGCTCATGTCCGGGTGCACGTCCTGCCACGACGCCGACGGCAGGGGAAGGGATCGGGCCGGCGTGGGCCGGCTCGCTGGGCACACAGGTCGAGCTCGAGGACGGCACCACGACCGTCGTCGACGAGGCCTACCTGAGCAGGGCGATCGCCGATCCGAGCGCCGAGATCCGCGCTGGCTACGACGTGACGATGCCGAGCAACGACTTGACCGACGAGGAGATCGACGCGGTCGTCGACTACATCGTCTCGCTCAACACCGAGGGAGCCGGGTGATTCGCCTGGCCGTCGTGGCGTTCGCCGCACTCGTCGCTGCTGCGCCGTCCGACGCGGCAGGCCCGACGGACTTCCGGACGACGGTCGTGTCGGTCACTCCTCCGACGGAGGGCATCGACGTGGCGGTGATCGGAGGTGACTCCTTCCTCGAGCTCACCGCCGAGCCCGGCGTCGACGTCGTCGTGCTCGGCTACCAGCAGGAGCCCTACCTGCACTTCCGGCCCGACGGTGTCGTCGAGGAGAACGAGCGCTCGCCGACCGCCTACCTCAACGCCGATCGCTACGGCGGTGGCGAGGTTCCCGCCGGCGCCGATGCGACGCTGCCACCGAACTGGCGGCAGGTCGGCTCCGGCGGCCGCTACGCATGGCACGACCACCGCGCCCACTGGATGGATCCCAACCCGCCGACGGTCGGCGCACCGGGGATGCAGATCCAGGCGGCGACGATCCCGCTGCAGGTCGACGGCGTGCCCGTCGAGGTCGCCGTCAAGACGGACTGGTTGCCGGAGCCGGCGCGCCTGCCGCTCGCCGTCGGCGCCGCCGTCGGGTTGGGACTGGTCTTGCTGACGGTCCTGCTCCGCCGCCGGCTGGCGTGGGCGCTACTCGCCGTCGCCGCCGCGGCGACGGGGATCGGATGGTGGCAGTACCGCTCGTTGCCCGCCGAGACCGAGCCGCTGTTCGTCTGGTGGCTGCTCCCGGCGCTGGCCACGGTGTGCGTGCTCGTCGCCCTCGCCCTCGGATGGCGACTGCTGTCGTTCGCCCTCGTGCTGCTCGCCTCGATGCAAGTGGCGTTGTGGGTCTTCATCCGGCGCGACGGGGCGTTCCGGGCGATCATCCCGACCGACGCGCCGTACTGGCTCGATCGTGCCGTGATGGCGGGCGCCGCGGTCGTCGCCGTGATCGCCGCGCTCGGCGCGGCGGTGACGATGTTCCGCCTCCCTGAGCGATGATGCAGCCGTGAGGCTCTCCCGCCTGCTCGCCGCCGCGGTCGTCCTGGTCGCCGCGTGCACCGACGACGACTCGGCCGCTCCGCCGACCACCGACGCCGCGGCCACGACCGGCGCGGCGACGACCGAGCAAGCAGCATCGGAGACGACGGCGGCGGCTGACACGACGGCTGCGCCATCGACCGCACCTCCGACGACCGCACCTCCGACGACGGCACCCCCGTCGACGCTCGCGCCCGCGCCGGGCTATCCCCCGCAACCACCCGACGTGCCCTATCCCGGGGCCGAGTGGCCGATGGGTGAGCTGCCGCCGACGGTCGACCGCGCCATCGTCGACGCCGCCGTCGACGTCGCCTTCGGCGCGCCGGACGCCGAGGGGCGGGTGCGGTCCGTGGTCGTGGTGCAGGGCGGCGAGATCGTCTACGAGCGCTACCACCCGCTCGACGGGCCTGAGCACGTCAACGACTCGTACTCCGTGGCCAAGAGCTTCACCTCGGCGCTGATCGGGATGCTCGTCGACGACGGCCTGGTCACGCTCGACGAGCACCCGGCGTTCCCCGAGTGGCAGGCGCCCGGCGACCCGCGGCAGGCCATCACGGTGCGCCAGATGCTGCAGATGTCGAGCGGGCTGGAGTGGACCGAGGAGTACGGCCCGGGCAGCTTGGCCGCGCAGATGTTCGCTGCGCAGGACGCCGCCGCGTTGATGGCTGCCCAGCCGCTCGAGTCAGAGCCGGGCTCGACGTTCGAGTACTCGACCGGGACATCGGCGCTGCTCGTCGGTCTCGCCGCCGACGAGCTCGGCAGTTGCGCAGCCGTGACGGCCTACCTCGAGGAGCGCCTGTTCGACCCGATCGGGATCACGTCGGAGACCCTCGTGACCGACGGAGGCGGGTGCTGGTTCGGCGGCTTCGGCGCCGACATGACGACCCGCGACTTCGCCCGCTTCGGCCTGCTCTACCTGCGCGGTGGGCAGTGGGACGGCCGCCAGCTGATCTCCACGTCGTGGATCGACGAGACGCGCCTCCCGGCGGCGACGAATCCGCAGTACGGCCTGCACTGGTGGATGTTCCAGCCCGGCGTGTTCTCCGCCGAGGGACTGTTCGGGCAGCGCATCGTCGTCGTCCCGTCGCTCGACCTCGTCGTCGCCGCCAACTCGACGTCGGGCGGCGATCCGTACACGATGGTCGGCGCCATCCTCGGCGCCTTCGGGTTCGTGGGTAGCGCCGTCAGAGCGCGTCGATGGCGTCCTCGAGATCATCGGCGGACATCGGGCCGAGGCGTTCGGTGACCACCATCCCGGCGTCGTCGACGACGAGCGTGATCGGCAGTCCGGCGACGCCGAGGGCGTCGGTGAGCTCGCCGGTCGGGTCGGCGTACTGGTCGAACGTGATGCCGAGCTCGTCGAGGTAGGCGCGAGCGCGGTCGGCCTGCTCGCCGATGTCGACACCGACGAAGCGGACATCGGGGCGGCGGACGCTGACCTCCTGGAACGCCGGCAGCTCGCGGCGGCACGGTGCGCACCACGTCGCCCACAGGTTGACGACGGCCGGTCCGTTCAGCTCGCCGAGCTCCAGCACGGGACCGGCGCCGTCGAGCGCGGCGAGCGACACGTCGGGAAGCGCCTCGGGTTCGACGTCATCGTCTCCGCCGCACGACGCGGCGACCACCACGACGAAGGTGGCGGCGATCAGCCGCGGGATCACCGATTCCAGGGAGCGGAGGGCGATGCCGCCCCAGGCCCGCCCGTCAGCACGTCGACGCCGTCGTCGGTGACGAGGATGGTGTGCTCGAACTGGGCCGTGCGCTTGCCGTCGGCGGTGACCGCCGTCCAGTCGTCGTCCCACATCCTGTGCTGCCACGTGCCAAGACTGATCATCGGTTCGATCGTGAACGTCATCCCCGGGCGCATGATCATCGAGGCGCGCGAGTCGTAGTAGTGCAGCACCTGGATGTCGCCGTGGAACTGCTCGCCGATGCTGTGGCCGATGAACGCCCGGATCACGCCGTAGCGGTGCTCCTTGGCATGCTCCTCGATCGCCCGGCCGATGTCGCTGAGCGGGCGTCCCGGCCGTACCGCCTCGATGCCGTGCCACATGCACTCCTCGGTGACCCGCACGAGCTGCTGGCTGACCGGGTCGACATCGCCGACGAAGAACGTGGCGTTGGTGTCACCGTGGACCCCGTCGACGTAGGAGGTCACGTCGAGGTTGAGGATGTCGCCGTCCTGCAGCACGCGCGAGTCGGGGATGCCGTGGCAGATGACCTCGTTCGCCGACGTGCACACGCTCTTCGGGAACCCGTTGTAGTTGAGGGGTGACGGGTAGGCGTCGCGCTCGACGTGGAGCTGGTGCACGTACTCGTCGATCTCGTCGGTGGTGATGTCCGGGCGCACCATGTCGCCGGCGAGGCGCAGGATCTCGGCGGCGACGGCACCGGCACGGCGCATGCGGGCGATCACCTCGGGTGACTTCGACCGCGGCTCGTCCCACGGAATCGGGATGCCGGTCTCGGCGTACGGCGGACGGCCGATGTGGGCGGGCAGGGGACGCATCGGCGACACCACGCCGGGCAGCACCCGCCCCTCGGACCGCTTGTGGCAGCGCTTGTACTTGCGGCCGCTCCCGCACCAGCACGGATCGTTGGCCTGCGGCACCGTCGTGGGCGGGTTGGCGAGCGTGCGCATGGTGCCAGGATACGGCTTCCCACACCTGGGCGCGATTCGTATCTGGGCGCGATGCGTCTCGGAATCCGAGACGATCTGCGCCCAGATCGAGGAGAGATTTCCCTTTCCTCCCGCCCGATGCACCCAGGGAGGCATGGAGGTTCGGCGCGGCTGCAGGTTTCGACGCAGATCGGTATGCTCCCGGCCCACGGCGGGCACCGGACACGGGGTGGGGGGATCCATCCTCGAGCTTGAGTGGCGCAACGAACCGATTGGGGATCGGATCGCGTCGGCGTGGCGCGCCATCGGAGTGGCTGGCCGCCTGCTGACCGTTCTCGCCGCGTCGGCCTGCGTCGCCCTCGCCTTGCTCGGAGATTCCACCGCCGTCGTCGCCTCCGGGCTCAGCCTGCTCGTCCTCGTGCTCGCCGCGCTCGTCGACGTCGTCGAGCACCGTCTCCCCAACGTCGTCGTCCTCTGCGCCGCCGTCCCCGTGGTGACGGCGCTGGCGCTCACTGGCTCGGGCACACTGCTGCGCGACGTCCTCACCGGCGCCCTGGTCGTCGCCGGCCCGCTGCTCGCGGTGCACCTGATCACGCCATCGGGGATGGGGTTCGGCGATGTCAAGGCCGGCGCCGTGCTCGGCGCGGCGATGGGCCTGATCGACGTCGAGCTGGCCCTGCTCGCTCTCGTGCTGGGCCTCGGCGCAGGCGCCGCGTGGGGCGTCGCCACGCGTGCCCGCTCGATCGCCCTCGGTCCATCGCTCGTGGCTGGCGCGCTGGCGGCCGTGTTGATCGGGGCCGTCTCGTGACGGCCTCCAGGAAGGAAGTGCTCCGATGACCGTGACCGACGACGAGCCCGACATCGCCCCCGACGTCGGCGCGCCGAAGCGGTCGCGGCGGTCGGCCCCCGCCGCCCGCTTCGAGCCGGGGAAGGTCGCCGAGACGCGCCACCGCAACCCCACCTGGCTCGTCGCGGGCGTCCTGCTCGTGGTGCTCAGCGCGCTCGGAGGTGTGCTGCTGTTCACGTCCAACGACGACCGCACGGACGTGCTCGTCGCCGCCGCCGAGCTGCAGCCCGGCCGCCCGGTCGAGCGAGGCGACCTGCGGATCGGGCGCGTCGCCGTTGGCGACGACGTGACGTCGATGCCACCGGCCGACGCCGCCGACGTGGTCGGTCGGTTCCCGGTCGGGCGTGTTCCCGCCGACACGATGCTGACGCCGGGGATGTTCGCCGACGAGGTCCCGCTCGGCCCCGACGAGATCGTGTTCGGCGCGGCCCTGGATCCGGGCGAGGCGCCGTTGTCGGGCCTCGAGGTCGGTGCGCCGATCGAGCTGCTGGAGGTCGCCGCAGCCGACCCGGCCACGCCGGAGGTCGCGGTGGCTGCCACGTCGCTCGGGAGCGGCACCGTCTGGGCGGTCGAGTCGATCGCCACCGGTCAGCTGTGGGTCTCCCTCCGCGTGCCTCGCGACGTCGGTGTCGCCGCATCACTGGCCTCGGCGGCGGACACGCTGCGCGTCGTGCTGATCGGCGGCACCGGATGACGCTCGTCGTCGTCGGCTCCGTCGCCGGGTCACCCGGCGCCACCAGCCTGGCGATCGGTCTCGCCGCGGCGTGGCCGGACGCCGGCCGGCGTCGTGTCGTCGTCGAGGCCGATCCCGACGGCGGCCGTCTCGGCGCCGAGCTCGGCGTCGGTGTCGAGCCCGGCCTGATGGCCCTCGCCCTCGCCGCCCGCACGGCGACGGGCCTGACGGCGGACGATCTCGTCGAGCGCGGTGCCGCGGCCGTCGCCGATTGGTCCGTGATCCCTGCGCCGGCATCGCCCGAGCAGGCTCATTCGGCGCTCGTCCACGCCGCCGGCTCGCTCGCCCGGGTGATGGCCGGCGATCCACTCGGGCCGGTGTGGATCGTCGACGCCGGCCGCCTCTCCACGCGCTCGCCATCCTTGCCGTTCGCCGTGGCCGCCGATCACGTCGTGGTCGTCACGGCCGGCTCGTTCCCGTCGCTGCAGCTGGTGCCGCACCGCGTCGAGGTGTTGCGCAACGCCGGTTGCGCCGTCTCCGTCGTCGTCGTCCAGCCGACGTCGTGGCCGACCGACGAGGTCGCCCAGTTCGTCGGTGCCGACGTCGTCGCCGTGCTGCCACGAGTGGCCGCGCGCGGCGACGGGCCAGTGGCGATGCGGTCCAGCGCGTGGCGCCCGTGGTGGCATCGGGTCGAGCAGGCCGCTGCCTATCTCGATGTCGCGGCGGTGGTGCACCAGTGAGTGAGCGCAGCGAGCGAACGATTGAGCACAGTCCTTTCACTCATTGGTGCCCGGTTGCTGCGCAGCCCGGGAAGACTGTGAACGATTCGATGGTGCACCAATGAGCGTGGGCGACGTCACCCTCGAGGAGGTCATCGAGGCCGTGCAGGAGGCACTCGTCAGCGCTCAGGCTGACGGTGCTGGGCAGCGATGGGACGAGCTCGAACGCGAGGCCTTCGCCCACGACGCGGCGACCGGGTACGTCGCCCGCCGGGCTCGTGGCGCCATCGAGGCCGGCGAGGCTCCGATGGACGTGGCGGCGGAAGGGGAGCTGATCCGCAGGGCGATCGCCGCCTACTTCCACGCCGGCAAGTTCCAGGCCCTGCTCGACCTCGACGGCGTCACCGACATCATGGTCAACGCCCACGACACGATCTGGTTGCAGCGCATCGACGGGCTCGTCGAGCGCCATCACGGTCGCGTGTTCGCCGACGCCGACGACCTGCGCGCCGAGGTCGCCCACCTCGCCCGCCGGGCGGGTGGCACGGAACGCCGCTTCGACGATGCCAAGCCGCTGCTCGTCCTGCGCCTGCCCGACGGATCGCGGCTCGCCGCGATCATGAACGTCTCCCAGGTGCCGCAGGTGGCGATCCGCCGCAACGTGCTGCCCGACGCCACCCTCGACGAGCTCGAGCAGCGCGGCACCATCGACCGGGGGATGCGCTCGCTGCTGGCGGCGTCGATGGTCGCCGGGATGCGCGTCGTCGTGTCGGGCGAGACCGGCGCCGGCAAGACGACGCTGCTGCGCGCGATGACCAACGAGCTGCCGCCGCAGACCCGGGTGGTCGTCATCGAGGACACCCGCGAGCTCAACCTCGCCGCCGATCCACGCCGGGCGGGATCCGTCCTCGAATGGGAGACGCGCGAGGCCAACATCGAGGGCGTCGGTGAGATCGCCCAGCGCGAGCTCGTCCGCCACGCCCTGCGCTTCAACCCGCGCTGGCTGATCGTCGGCGAGGTGCGCGACGGCGACGCCGCCAGGGAGATGCTGCTCGCCATGCAGCACGGCCATCCCAGCCTGTCGACCGTGCACCATCACTCGGCGCTGTCGGCGTGGAAGAAGCTCGCCCAGTACGTCGCCCAGGGCTCCGAGGCCGTGGAGTTCTCGATCGCCGCGCTGCTGATCTCCGACGCCGTCGACTTCTTCGTCCACCTCGGCCGCGACCGCCAGGGCCGCCGCGCCGTCACCGAGATCTGCGAGGTCGCCGGGTGGAACGGCACCGAGGTGCAGCTGAACCGGGTGTACGTCCCTGGTTCCGACGGGCGCGGCGTGCCGCAGCCGCACCTGTCCGATGCCCGGCGGACCAAGCTGCGCGACGCCGGCTTCGACGACCACCTCCTCCTCGATCCCGGCGGGTGGTGGCATGACCGCGTTGCTCGGCGCCCTGCTCGGTGCCGCCTTCGGCATCGGCGTGTTCGCCATCCTCGCCGGCTGGCACGGGCAGCTCGACCGACCTCGCCGTGCCCAACCCCGGCAGAGACCGAACGTGGATCGGCTGCTCGCCCGGGCCAGCCTGGCGCTGGTCGGCGCGGCGCTCACCTACTGGTGGACCACCGGTTGGGTGGTCGCCGCCGTCGCCGTCGGCGTCCTCGGCTGGCTGACACCGTCCCTGCTCGGGTTGCGCGCCAGCCGGCAGCGCCAGCTCGCCCGCTCCGAGGCGATGGCCATCTGGGCGGAGATGCTGCGCGACCTGCTCGTGTCCAACGCCGGCCTGCACGAGGCGATCGGCAAGTCGGCTCGCGTCGCCCCACCAGCCATCCGCGACGAGGTGCGCGCCCTGTACGTACGGGCCCAGCGCGGTGATCTGAGTGCGGCGCTGTCGCGCTTCGCCGACGAGATGGACGACGCCATCGCCGACACCGTTGTCACGGCGCTGCACATCGCCGACCAGCGGGCGGTGTCCGATCTCGGCGCCATGCTGGCCGCCGTCGCCACGTCGACGCGCGAGACGGTGGCGATGCAACTGCGCATCAACGCCGCCCGTACGCGCACGTACCGCACGGCGCAGCTGATCGCCATCATCGTCGCCTTCTTCGTCGGCCTGCTCGTGCTCACCAACCGCGACTACATGGAGCCGTTCGGCACGGCTGTCGGCCAGCTCGTGCTGGCGGCCGTCCTCGCTCTCGTCGGGGTGTCGATCTGGGCGATGGTCGTCCTCTCCCGTCCCGTGCGCGCTCGCCGCCTGCTGAGGGTCGGATGATCCTGGCGGCGACCCTCGCTGCGATGCTCGGCGCCGGCGTGTGGCTCGTCGCCCGGGCACTGGTGCCACCGTCGCGCCCGCTGCAGACGCTGTCCGCAGAGCTGGTCGCACCACGCGTGGAACACCGCACGTCGAGCGGGGCGGAGATGCGCCGCTGGTGGCATCGCCTGGCGGGCCGGCTCAGCACAGGCACGTCGGCGCGTCTTGCTGCTGATCTGGCCGTGCTCGGTCGTACTCCGACGCGGCACACGCTCGACAAGCTCGGCTACGCCCTGCTCTTCGGTCTCATCGCCCTCGTGCCGGCGGTGCTCCTGCCGACCCTCGACACCGGCGTCTCGCCGCTGCCGATGGTGCTGGCGACGCTGCTGTTCGCCGGCGCCGGGTGGTGCTACCCGGACGTCGAGGTCCGGTCGCGGGCCGCCGCGACACGGCGCGCCTGGGCGCAGACGCTGACCGTGTACGTCGACATCGTCGGCATCTCGCTGGCGGGCGGCGCCGGCGTCGAGGAGGCGCTGATGGTCGCCGCTGGAGCCGGCTCGGGTCCGCAGTTCGAGGAGCTCGAGGCGACGCTGCGCGCCGCCCAGACGCGCCGGCGCAAGCTGTGGCACGCCATCGATGATCTCGGCGAGCGTGCCGACATCGTCCCGTTGCGCGAGCTGGCGGCGGCCGTCGACCTGGCCGCCGAGTCGGGTTCGCGGATCCGCGAGACGCTGCTCGCCAAGGCCAACGCCCTGCGCGTCCGCCAGCTCACCGAGGCGGAAGCGGACGCCCAGCGGGCGTCGGAGACGATGGGCATCGCGCCGGCGCTGATGGCCGTCGCCGCCGTCGTGCTCATCGGCTACCCCGCCGTGGCGAGGTTCTTCGAGCAATGACCACCATCACAACCACACCGATCAGCAAGGAGCCCAGCGACCATGCCCATCCAGATCCAGATCCTCACTGCCTTCCTGGTCCTGCGCGACCAGGCGATGGACGCCCTGCGCACCGTCCGCGACGACGAGCGTGGGGAGCTGACCGGCAACGTGATCTTCCTGGCGGCCCTCGCCGTCGCCGCCGTCGCCGTGGCGGCGATCATCGTCGCTCGTCTCAACTCCAACGCCGCCAAAGTGCCCGGCTGAATTCGCTTCGCAACCAGAGGGCGGGGGCGCCGGCGGAGCCCGCGCCCCGCGCCCCGCCAAAGCGACGTCGCTGCGCTGGCGAACGTGGGCTGGTTGCCACGGTGATCGTGCTTCCGGCGTTGCTGCTGTCGTTCTGGCTCGTGTTGCAGTACGCCCTCGCCGCCCACGTCCGCCACGCTGCCCAGGCGGCGGCGAGCGATGCCGCGCTGGCGGCCGCGGCGGGCAGCGGCGACCCTGAGGCGACGGCGCGCGGTCTGCTCGACGACGCCGTCGGTTCATTGACATCGGGCGTCCGGGTGACCTCGAGCACTGGCCCTGACGACGTCACCGTCACGGTCGAGGTCGACGTGCTGCAGGTCTTCCCGATCGGCGACTTCGACGTGGCCGTGTCGGCGGCTGCCCCCATCGAGCGCTTCGTCGCCGAGCCGGATCGCCCGTGATGAGCATCAGGTGCCGCGGCGACCGGGGTGACTCGGGTCCGCTCGAGGTGGTGATCCTGCTGCCGGCGATCCTCCTTCTCTTCGCCATGGTCGTGGCCTTCGGGAGGACGACGACGGCGAGCCAGCACGTCGAGCACGCTGCCGCCGTCGGGGCACGTGCCGCTGCCGGCGCCCAGACGGTTGGCGGTGCCGGGGCAGCCGCCACGGAGGTGGTCGGTCGCAGCCTCGCCCAGCACGGCATCAGCTGCCCTCCGCCAGCGGTCGCCGGCACGTTCACGCCGGGAGGGCGGGTCAGCGTCACCGTCAGCTGCACGGTCGACCTCGGCGACGTCACCAGGCTCGGCTTCCTCCCCGGCTCGCGCACGCTGACGGCGACGGCGAGCGAGGTCATCGACCGCACGAGGGGTGGGTGATGGACGCCCGTCTGCGTGGCACCCACGGCAACGTCTCGTTGCTCGTCGTGATCATGCTCCCGGCCCTGCTCGTCGCCGCCGGCCTCGTGCTCGACGGCGGTCGTCAGCTGCAGGTCCGACGGGACACCAGCGCAGCGGCGGCCGCCGCCGCCCGGGCAGGCACGCAGCTGTCCGAGCAGGAGATCCACGGTGCCGGTCTCGACGGTGGTCTGGCGGCGCAACGGGCCTCGGTCGAGCTGGCGAACCAGGGGATGACCGGGTCCGTCGCGGTCGCCGGGCAGTCGGTCACCGTGACGGTCACGGCGACCGTCGACCACCTCATCCTGCCCGGCTCGCGCTCCGTGTCGTCGACGTCGACGGCCACGCCAGTCGTGGGAGTGTCACCGTGAACGGGCGGCGCCGGCTGCGGGCGATGGCCGCGCTCGTGGCGACGATCCTGCTCGTCGTCGGCGTGCCGGTGGTCCTCATCGTGTTCGTCGGCAACCCGTGGCCGGGGCGCACGACGCTCGAGCTGGGCGACGAGGTGGCGCTCGTCGTCGGCGTGCTCGCCGTGCTGGCGTGGCTGGTCTGGTTGCGCTTCGCGGCGGCCGTCGTCGTCGAGGTGCGCGCCCAGGTGGCCGAGTTGCGAGGACCGCCGAGGCCGGCGCGGTTCTCCCCGCCGCCGCCGGCGCGCCGCGGAGTCGGGCTGCTCGCCCAGCGGCTCGTCGCCGCCGCCCTGATCGTGCTGCCGATTGCGCCACGCGTCACGACCGCGGTCGCGCACGGGCCGGACGACGCACGGCGCGCCCCGGTCACGCTCGTCTCGACGCAGATCTCGCCATCGGCACCGGCGGTGTCCGCCACGCCGATCGGCGGCCACGTCACGGTGGTCGCCGGCGACACGTTGTTCGGCCTCGCCAGGACCCATCTCGGTGACACTGAGCGCTGGCGGGAGATCTTCGAGCTCAATCGCGATCGCCCGCAGTCCGACGGTGGCCGACTGACGAGTCCGAGCATCATCCGTGCGGGCTGGACGTTGGCGCTCCCGGCCGACGCGACCGGCTTTCTCGCGCCCGAGACGGTCACGATCGAGGACGGCGACAACCTGTGGTCGCTCTCCCACGACCGACTCGAGCGTGCCGGTGCCGCGCACGACGACACGGCTGTGGCCGGCTATGTCCAGTCGGTCGTCGCGGCGAACCCGGACGTGGTCGAGGATCCCGACCTGATCTTCCCGGGCGAGCAGTTCGACTTCCCGGCGATCGGGACGCCACCGCCACCTCCGCCGCCACCACCACCACCACCGGCTCCGCCGCCGCCGCCGCCGGTGGCGGAACCGCCGGCCGACGTCACGGTCCCCGAGCCGGAACGTCCGATCGGCGCGCCGCTGCCAGCGCCCGCCGTGGCGTCGTCGACGACGGCCCCGGTAGCACCGCCCATCACCCCGCCAGCCACCGCGCCCGCGCCGGCCGATCGCGGCGCACCCTCACCGGTCGGGGTCGGCGAGGCCGCCCTCCTCTCCGCCGGCGTGCTCGCCCTCCTCGCGTCACGGCGCCGAGCGCGACTGCGCGCGGCACGCCCGCGTGCCCGCGTGCCGGAACCGCCTGCCGGGGCGGTCGCCGCCGAACGCCGCCTGCGCACGATCGACGCGGGCGAGCGCCTGGCGCGGGTCGACGTTGCCATCCGCGCCGCAGCCGCCACCCTCGTCGCCACGTCGGCACGGATCGCCGTCGTCCGCGCCGCCATCGGCGGCGACGTCGAGCTGACCTTGACCGGCGACGCCGCGCTCCCACAGCCGTGGCAAGGCGCCGGCCGCACGTGGTGCTTCCCCGGACACTTGCCGGTCGAGCTCCTCGCCGACGTCGCCCGCACGGTAGGCGCCCCGTGCGTCGCCCTGACCCAGCTCGGCGTCGACGCCGACGGCGGTGAGGTGCTGGCAGACCTCGAGGCGCTCGGCGTCCTCGGCATCGACGCGCCGGCTCCGCTCGCCGACGCTGTGGTCCGCGGTGTCGCCGCCACACTGGCCACGTCGGTGTTCGCCGAGTCGGCGAACCTCGTCGGTGTCGGCATCGACGAATCGACGTTCCTCGACCATCGCCGGGCGCACGTCGTGGACACCGTCGACGACGCTCTCGAGCTGGCCGCCACGCTGATCGGCACGACGGCGACGGCGCCGCAGAGCACGTTCGTCCTGCGCGCCCGGCACACGAGCGGGGAGGCGTGGGAACCGGCCGTCGTGCTGGTCGGTTCCGACGCGGCCGGCGAGCTCGACGCCGACGCCGTGCACGCGGCATGCCGCAGCCGGGGGGGCGTCGCCGTGGTAGCCGCAGGCGACGCGCCGGGTGCGCCGTGGAGACTGCGCATCGACGACGCGCGGTGGGTCCTCGAACCATCAGGTCTCGTCCTCAGTCCGGTCGGCCTGTCGACCGGCGATGTCGCTGAACTGCAGGTCGTCCTCGACGAAGCCAGCGCGCCACTGGTCGCCGACGAGCCGGAGCCCACCGGCGACGTGGATGTGCCGTGGACGCTGATGGTCCGTCTGATCGGTCCCGTCGAGGTCGTCGACGCGCGTGGAGCGACGGCGGCGTTCGAACGGTCCAAGGCACTCGAGCTGATCGCCTGGTTGGCGTTGCACCGCGATCGCTCGACGAGGGCCGGGGCGCGCACGGCGCTGTGGGAGCTCGACGTCCGCGACGCCACGTTCGCCAACGTGGTGTCCGAGGCGCGCCGATCGATGGCCCGCTTGCAGGCGCCGCCTGACGGCGAGGAGTGGCTCGGCCGGACGTTGACCGACGTCCTCCCGCTGCACCGTCTCGTGATCTCCGACGTCGACGTGGTCCGCCGCCGGCTCGACGTCGCCCGCCTGCAGCCGCCCGAGCAGGCGATCGACACGCTGCGCCCGGCGGTCGAGCTGATCTGCGACATCCCGTTCGCCTGCACCGGCTACCTGTGGCCGGACGCCGAGGGGATCACGTCCAACCTCGTGCTGCTGGCGACCAGCGTGGCGACGGAGCTGGCCGCCCACTTCCTGTCGATGGGCGACATCGACGGAGTGTTCTGGGCGACGGGCCAGGGGCTCAAGGTCCTCCCCGGCCATGAGGAGCTGATCGCCCTGCGGATGCGGGCGCACGCCCGAGCGGGCGACCTGTCAGGCGTGCGCCAGGAGTGGGAGTCCTACGAGCGCGTGCTCGACGCCGACCCGTGGGGCGATGGTGAACCGGCGCCCAAGCTGCTCGTCCTGCGCCGCCAACTCCTGCAGGGGTGAGCGCGGGCGTAGCCCGGCGCGAGTCACCGACCGCCGGCATCCGCAGCGACCACCGCGCCGGCCGTTGACCTTCAGGCGGCGTTGGCGGCCGGCACGCGCTCCTCGGGTGTCGGCAGACCCGGCGGTGTGCCATCGCCGAACGGGCGGCCGCCGAGGTCGGCACGGCGGTGCGGCATCCGCCATCCGTCGAGCGCCGGCCCGAGTGGGACGATGCCGGTCGGGTTGATGTCCCGGTGGACCTCGTAGTAGTGGCGCTTGATGTGCACGAAGTCGATCGTGTCGCCGAAGCCGGGCGTCTGGAAGAGATCTCGGGCGTACGCCCACAGGATCGGGAGCTCGGACAGCTTCTGGCGGTTGCACTTGAAGTGCCCGTGGTAGACGGCGTCGAACCGCACCAGCGTCGTGAACAGGCGGACGTCGGCCTCGGTGATCGTGTCTCCGACGAGGTAGCGCTGGTGCGAGAGCCGCTCCGAAAGCCAGTCGAGGCGGGCGAAGAGGCGGTCGAAGGCGCGCTCGTAGGACTGCTGCGACCCGGCGAAGCCACAGCGGTAGACGCCGTTGTTGACGTCGGCGTAGACGACGTCGTTGACCTCGTCGATCTCGCCGCGGCGGGCTTCGGGATACAGGTCGGGAGCACCGTCCCGATGGTGCTGGCGCCACTCGCTCGACAGATCGAGCGTGAGGGTCGCGATGTCGTTCGTCACCACCTGACGGGTGGGGATGTCGACGACCGCCGGCACGGTGATGCCTCGGTCATAGTCCGGGAACCGGGCGAGGTACGCCTCGCGCAGGCGCTCGTAGCCGAGCACGGGGTCGCGGCCACCGGGATCGAGGTCGAACGTCCAGCTGCGCTCGTCGTGGGTCGGCCCGCAGACGCCCATCGACATCACTCGTTCCAACCCGAGCAGGCGGCGCACGATGATCGCCCGGTTCGCCCACGGGCAGGCTCGGGCGACGACGAGGCGGTAGCGGCCCGGTTCGACCGGCCACTCGCCGCGGCCGTCGGCGGTGATCCGATCGGTGATGTAGTCGGCATCGCGCTCGAACGCGCGGCCCTGCTGGACGTAGGAGGTCATCGGCCGCACGACTACCCGCGAGGAGGCGGTGCCGAACGTCAGCCGTCCTTGACCGCCTGCCGCGCGGCGACGGCGACGGGATCCCAGACGGACGAGAACGGTGGGGCATAGGCCAGGTCGAGGTCCATGACGTCGGCCACGGTCATCTCGGCGGTGATCGCCGTGGCCACCGTGTCGATCCGCTTGGCCGAACCCGGGCCGCCGATGATCTGCCCACCGAGCAGCCGGCCCGTGCCTCGATCGGACACCAGGCGGATGGTCATGCCGGCCGCATACGGCAGGTAGCCGGCGACTGTCGTCGTGTCGACCGTCGTGGCGACGGAATCGAACCCGACCTCCAGCGCCTGGGAGAGGCGCAGGCCGGTCAGGGCGATCTCCAGCGAGCACAGCTTGGTGATCGCCGTGCCGAGCACCCGTGGCGCGCGGGCGTCGCCGCCGGCCATGTTGATGCCGGCCACCCGGCCGTGCTTGTTGGCGTAGGTGCCGAGGGCGATGTGCACCGGCTTGCCGGTGACCAGGTGGGTGGACGTGGCGCAGTCGCCGGCCGACCACACGCCACCGGTGCTGGACGCCTGGCGTTCGTCGACGAGCACGGCGCCGCCAGCCGCCAGTTCGATGCCGGCCTTCTCGGCGAGCTCCGACCGCGCCTTCACACCGATGCCGAGGATGACGAGGTCAGCCTCGATCGTCCCGTCCGAGCTGAGCACGGCCCCCGGCTCGAAACCTTCGACGGCGACGCCGCAGCGGACGTCGATGCCGTGCGAGCGCATCGCCTCGGCCACCCGCGCCCCGAAGTCGACGTCGACGACGCCGAGCGGCTGCGGCCCCCGCTCCACCACCGTCGCCGTGCACCCGCGCTCGACGTACGCCTCGGCCATCTCCAACCCGATGTACCCACCGCCGACGATGACGACGCGCCGGCACGCCTCCGAAGCCAGGGACAGCAGTGCCTGGGCGTCGTCGAGCGACTGCACGCCGTGGATGAACGGCAGATCGATGCCCGACAGGTCGGGCCGCACCGGTGCGCCGCCGGTCGCCAGCATCAATTGGTCGAAGCCGACTCGACCGGTGCGACCAGCGTGCTGGTCGAGGAACTCGACCTCGCCGGCGTCGAGGTCGATGGCCGTCGCCTCGTGGTTGGTGCGCACGTCGATCCCCCGCCGGCGATGCTCCTCGGGCGACCTGGCGACGAGCGCGGCCACTCCTCCGGCGACGACGCCGCCGACGACGAACGGGATGCCGCAGGCCGAGTAGCTGGTGAACCGCGACGTCTCCAGCACGACGACCTCGGTGTCAGGCTCGCGAGCGCGGACCCGCGTCGCCGCCGACATGCCGGCGGCGTCTCCACCGATGATCACCACCCGCGGTTTCATGGCGGTCTCTCCCTCAATCTGCGGCTCCCGCCATGCGCAGGTGACCCAGACGCCAGACGGCGATGGCCAGGACGACGATGGTGATGACGAGCAGTCGGACGACGGCGCCACCGCCGGCGGGAATGCCCTCGCGCACCAATCGATCCGGGGCGTCGTCGAGCATGTCGACGAAGATCGCCCGCGACTCCCACGTCGGCGACAGCTGAGCGATCCCCGTGAGGGCGGCGCCGAGCAGCCGCTCGACCAGGAAGACGAGCGCCAACGACCACGCCGCCGTGCGCTTCGTGATGCACCCGATGGTGACGAAGATGGCGATGTAGGACAGGGACGCCATGAACGCGGCCAGGGCGATCGGGCCGGCCGCGGACGGGACACCGGCGACCACAGCCGCCAGCGCGCATGCCGGTGTGATCGTGATGGCGGCGACGAGCACGCCGCCGACCCAGCGACCGAGCACGATCTGCCAGATCGGCGCCGGCGTCAGCCATGTGAAGTGGAACGTGCCCGAACGGATCTCCGCCCCCAGCACGGCGTCGCCGATGATGAGGGCGGCCACGGGCACGGCCAGTCCGAGGATCCCCTCGGCGCCGACGTTGGCGAAGGCCCGCTCGGGCGCCGCATCGATCGCTCGGGCGAGGAGGCCGAAGAGCAGGGCGCCGGCGCATGCCGCCAGCACGGCGCCCCACTTCCGCGGCGGCACGCACGAGCGCAGCGTGTACATCACGACGGCCACAGGACGCGCCGGGATCGACATCATCGGACGAGCTCCCGGAACAGGCTCTCCAGCGAGTCATCGAGGGCGCGCACCTCGAGCAGCCGCACCGAGGAGTCTCGAGCCAAGCGAGGAAGGGCGACGGCGAGCTCGCCCGCCCGCGCGGTTTGCACGACGAGACCGTCGCGCGCGTGGTCCAACGTCACGCCGGTCACCGAGTCCAGCGACACCAGCTCCGACGCCAGCCGCCGGTTGGCGTCGGCGCGCACGAGCACGTGGCGCGGCCGGTCGTCCATGGCGTCGCGAATCGCTCGGTGGCCACCGGCGGCCGCGAGGCGTCCGTGGACGAGCACGATGACCCGCTCGGCGAGCCGCTCGACCTCGTTGAGCACGTGTGAGCTGACGATCACCGTCCGCCCGTCGGCGCCGAGCTGGCGGAACAGGGCGATCAGCTGCACCCGCTGCACCGGATCGGCGCCGTTCAGCGGCTCGTCGAGCACGAGCACGGCCGGCCCGGTGACGAGCGCGGCGGCGACCTTGGTGCGCTGGCGCATGCCCTTGCTGAAGCCGTCGACGCGCCGGTCGGCGACGTCGAGCAGGCCGACCGATGCCAGTGCGGCATCGGGCGCGCCGCGGTCGGCGACACGGTGGAGGCTGGCGACGTAGCGCACGAACTGGCGCGCCGTCAGCGATGCCGGGACGGCTTCGTCCTCCGGCACCAGGGCCATGTGCCGATGGACGCCCCGGTCGCGCCGGGGATCGCGACCCTCGACGCGCACGGCACCCTGGTTGACCCCGAGCATCCCGGTGATCGCCCGCATCAGCGTGGTCTTGCCGGCACCGTTCGGTCCGAGCAGCCCGGTGACCCCCGGGCCGAACGAGCAACTCAACTCCGACAGCGCCACCTTCGGTCCGAACCACACCGACACGTCGCTGATCTCCACGGTCGGCTCGGGAGCGAACGCCGGGATCCTGACTCATCCCTCCGGGGGCTGCGCCCCCGCGCCCCATCTCCGCCGGGCTCGCTGGCGCTCGCTCCGTCGGGATGCCCTCGCTGCGCTCGGTCATCGTTCGACCCACCGATACCGCCACAGCAGCACGCCGATGCCGGTCAGCAGCACGACGACGTACGTGCCGATCGCCAGCGGACCTCCGTACTCGACGCCGGTCAGCGGCGAGTCGGGGTCGACGTGGCCGAGGAAGATGAGATCGCGGAGGTACAGCGGGAGGGCGAGCACGTTGATGACCGCGGCCGGTGATCCGTCGCCCCGCTCGAAGTCTCCGACGAGGATCCCCGAGGAGATCGACGTGACGAGGAACAAGCCGATGATGGCAGCTCCGGCGACGATACGACGGTCGGTCAGGGAGGAGATGGCCACGCCGATCACGGCGTAGTAGATCGCCAGCAGGGCGATGGCGGCAGGGACCTGCCACAGCACATCGAGGTGACCGTCGAGGTAGTCGAGCGCGCTGTCGCTGACGAGCATGTTGCCGACGAACAGCACGACCTGGGGGATGAACGAGAAGGCGAACATGATGGCCGTGATGGCGCCGACCTTGGCGATGACGTAGTCGACGCCGGTCAGCGGACGGGCGAACATGAGCGGCAGCACGCGCTGGCGCCGATCAGGGCAGACGACGTCAGGCGCCACGAGAGCGACGAACAGCAGCAAGGCGGAGGACACGCCGACGTACTCGCGGTAGGTGATGATCTCGACGCGATCGATCGGCTGGTCGCGGGTGACGTAGCCGACGCCGACGTTGACGATCGCTGGGATCGTGACGATGGCGAGCAGGACGAACGGCGGAACCTTCTGGCGCCACGAGCGGCGCAGGCCGAGTGCCCTTCGGATCGACGCCTTGAACAGGGCGAGGGTCGCCGCGCCGCGCCCGCCACGCGGTCCTTCGTACGGCCGGTAGCCGCGGTCGTACACCGCCCCCGTGGTGACGCTCACGTCGCGATCCCCGCGGCGCGGTCGAGGAAGACCTCGTCGAGCGACGTCAACCGTGTCGAGAGGCGGTGCAACGGCAGCCCGAGCTCGGCGATGAGGTCACGCAGCAGGTCGAGTTGCTCGTCCCCGGCGATGGCGACGTCGACGATGCCGTCGGTCTCGGTGGCGGACAGCGATGAACGCGCCAGGCCGTCGAGCAGCGCCGGCCAGCCGCCGCCGACGTCGACCGTGACACGGCCGGTCCGCTCGAGCAGTGAGTCCGTACCTCCGGCGACGACGAGCTGGCCGGCATCGATCATCACGACGTGGTCGCAGACCTGCTGCACGTCGTCGAGCAGGTGCGTCGCCATCAGCACGGAGATGCCGAACGATCCCAATCGGGCGACGAGCGCCAGCATCTCCTCGCGTCCGAGCGGGTCGAGGCCAGCGGTCGGCTCGTCGAGGAGGATCAGCTCGGGATCGCCGACCAGGGCTTGGGCGAGCTTGGTGCGCTGGCGCATGCCGGTCGAGAAGCCGCCGATCGGACGGAACCGGGCCTCGTCCAGACCCACGAGGTCGAGGATGTCCGACGCCCGCTGGCGGGCCGCGCGGGCGGGGATGCCGCTCAGCTCGCCGAACGTGGCCACCGTGTCGGCTGCCGTCTGGTCGAGCGGGAGGCAGTCGTGCTCGGGCATGTAGCCGAGGCGGGAGCGGACGCCGATCGGATCACTGGCGACGTTCTGCCCGCACACCTCGACCGTGCCCTCCGTCGGGTGGGCCAAGCCGAGCAGCAGGCGGAACATCGTCGTCTTGCCAGCCCCGTTGGCGCCGACCAGCCCGACGCGGCCGCGCGGCACCTCGAGCGTCAGGCCGTTCAACGCGGTCACGCCGGGGTAGCGCTTGGTCAGGTTGTCGAGGCGGAGGAGGGGTTCCACGGCTTCCCGATCATGCCAGTCACGCGCCCGTTCACGTACGCGCGAGGCTGTCGCTCCGCCCAACAGAGGCGAGCCCGATGAGCGACTTCATCGACAAGGACAGGGCCGACGACGCCATCGACCAGGTCCAGGGGACCAAGGACTGATTGAACTTCGCCGCCGGCGTCGGGGCTGATGCCGACGAGGATGGCGACGACGTAGCTTCGGGCGATGCGCGTGCGCGCCCTGTGCTTGCTCGTCTGCCTCGCGGCGTGCGCCGACGACTCGGATTCGGCGGGCGGTGACGACGAGCTCGACGACGCTCGCCAGCACTGCACCGACTCCGGAGGCGACGCCGTGACCGCCCGGCCTGAGTTCGGCACCAACGGCGATCCCGACACGTGGCTCGACCTCGGCGGCACCGTCGAGTTGTGCCGGTTCGAGACCGGCGAGGGCGACGAAGCAACACGGATCTACGTCGACCTCGTCACGCTGTACTCGGAGCAGCCGACGCTCGCCGGCGTCGCCTACCTGTCGCGCGTCCCCGTGTCCCTGCCAGAGGAGCCGAGCGCCAACCCGGCGACGTTCAACTGCGCCGCGCTCGGCGGCAGCGCGCAGTTCGGCAGCACCGTCGGCGGTGGCGGCTGGGTGACCGACGACCGGCCCACCGAGGTGGTCGATCTGTGCGTGTTCCCCGACCTGTCGTTCATCGACGAGTTCGGGATCTTCTACTACTCCGATGGGACCGTGCGCGGGATCGACCTGGCGACGGTGATGCGCTACGACGCCGACCCGCTCCCGGGGATCTTCGGTTAGCTGTACTGGTCGAGGATCGTCGACTCGGTCACCCGTTCCAGCGTGTCCTTGATCGAGATCGCCAGCTCCTCGTCGACGTCGTCGACGGCCATCAGGTCGGTGATCGTCGCCCGCTGCAGCTTGGCCAGGCCGCCGAAGTGGTCGGCGATGGTCGCCGCCTGCTCGGCAGGCAGCTCGTGGACGCGGTGCAGCAGGCGCAGCCCCTTCGGCGAGACCTCTTGGTCGAGGTTGCGGTGGTCGCCGTCGCGGTGCAGCGTGCCGGCGGCGGTGCGCAGGTCGAGGACGTCGTCGTCGCTGAGGCGGGACATCTCCGCTTGCGTGTCGACGACGGTCCGCCCCGCCGGCAGGTAGTCGGCGACGACGAGGTCGAGCTCGTCGTCGATGTCGCCGTAGATCTCGTCGAGCTGCAGGCGGAGCAGGCGCGCTTCGATGCCCAGCTCGATGATCATCGTCTCGATCTCGTCGCTGATGCGATGGACCATCTCACCGCGCTGGACGACGGCGACGACGTCGCGCAGCGACACGACGTCCTCCAGCTCGACGCCCGTGAGGTTGGCGATGGCGTCGTCGAGGCGGACCTTGTAGCGCTCGAGCGTCTGCAACGCCTGGTTGGCGCGGTCGAGCAGCCGGCCGATGTCCTGCAGCTGGTGCTTCGAGCCGCCGGCGTAGATGTTGATGACGCCCATCTCCTCGCTCGCCGAGATCACGGGCACCTTCAGCGAGCGCGCCACCCGCTCGGCCGTGCGGTGCCGGGTGCCCGTCTCGCTCGTGGGCACCGTCGGGTCGGGAACGAGGTGGACGTTGGCCCTGGCGATGCGGCTGCCGTCGGTGGAGATGATGATGGCGCCGTCCATCTTGGCCAGCTCGGAGAGGCGCTGCGGGCTGTACGGCGCGTCGACGAGGAAGCCGCCCGAGCAGATCGCCAGCACGTCGGGACCATCGTCGAGGACGAGCAGGGCACCGGCCTTGGCCCGCACGACACGATCGATGCCGTCACGCAATGGCGTCCCGGGTGCCACACGGGCGAGGGCCTGGCGCATGTCGTCGTTGGCGCCGCGATGCCGCGTGACCATCGCGGAAGTCTACGGGGCGCGATCTCGCTCCCCGGGCGGGCCCCTCGCCGGTGCCATGGTCAGGCCACCTCCGCCGCGCCGAGCGCATCGAGGACCGTGCGCACGCGCACCAGCTGCATCCCGTCGACGTCGGGCGTTGCGGTCGGCACGATGGCCCGTTGGAACCCCATCCGCGCGGCTTCGGCGAGCCGTCGCTTGGCGTGGGTGACCTGGCGCACCTCGCCACCGAGGCCGATCTCGCCGGTGACGACGACGCCCTCGGGGATGCGGCAGTCGCTTGCGGCGCTGGCCACGGCCAGCGCCAACGGGAGGTCGGTGGCCGGTTCGGTCAGGCGCACTCCGCCCACGACCGAGGCGTACACGTCGTGGTCGGCGACGCGGACGCCGGCGCGTCGCTCGAGCACGGCGAGCAGGAGCGCCAGCCGCCCGTTGTCGACCCCCTGGGCGTTGCGCCGAGCCGGGACGCCCGGTGGGACCGGCACGGTGAGCGACTGCACCTCGACGAGCAGCGGGCGGCGCCCATCCATCGCCGGCACGATCACCGAACCGGGGACCGAACTGCGGCGATCAGCGAGGAACAGCTGGGACGGATCGGGCACACCGGTGAGCCCGGACCCGGTCATCTCGAACAGCCCGAGCTCGTCGGTCGAGCCGAAGCGGTGCTTGACGGCGCGCAGCATGCGCAGCGCGTGGTGGCGGTCGCCCTCGAACGAGAGCACGGTGTCGACGACGTGCTCGAGCACTCGCGGGCCGGCGAGCGCGCCGTCCTTGGTGACGTGACCGACGAGGACGATGGCGACACCGCGCCGCTTGGCCTCGGCGGTCAACTGCTGGGCACACGCCCGCACCTGCAGCATCGAGCCCGGTGGTGAGCTGATCGTGTGGTCGGCGATCGTCTGGATGCTGTCGATCACGACGAGCCGCGGTGCCGCGCCGTCCATCGCCGTCACGATCCCGGCGAGGGACGTCTCTGCTGCCAGCCACAAGTCCGCGCGCGACGGCACCGAGACGTTCGGCGCGGATCCGCACCTGCTGGGGACTCTCCTCGGCGCTGATGTACAGCGACGCGCCGGGCCACCGGGCGAGCAGCTGCAGGAGCAGCGTGCTCTTGCCGATGCCCGGCTCGCCGCCGAGCAGGGTGACCGAGCCGGGCACGAGCCCACCGTCGAGGACGCGATCGAGCTCGCCGATGCCGGTCGGGCGGGCCTCGGCGAGCAGGGCGTCGATGTCCCGGAGCAGCTGCAGCTCGGCCATCGGGCGCGGTGGCGTGATCGTTGGACTGATCTCGGCGGCCTCCTCGACGAGCGTGTTCCACTCCCCACATCCGGAGCACTGGCCCGACCACTTCGGGTGCGCCGTGCCGCAATCCGTGCACGCGTGGAGCGTCCTGATCCTCGTCATGCCAGGGAGCATCGCAAAGGGGTGTGACGGTGGGACCGGCGCTGCGTAGCGTCGCCCGCTGTGCCGCCACCGACCACGCCCGCGCCCGAGGACCCGCCGGTCGGCGACGAGCGCAGCACCCTGATCGGGTTCCTCGATTACTACCGGACCGTGCTCATCCGCAAGGCCGAGGGTCTCACCGACGAGCAGGCGAGGCGCGCCGCCTGCCCCCCGAGCGACATGACGATCCTCGGGCTCGTGCGGCACATGGCAGACGTCGAGCGCAACTGGTTCCAGCGTTCGCTGCCCGGCGGGCAGGCGCCGCCGATCTACTACGGCCCGTCGCATCCCGACGGCGACGAGGATGGCGACTTCCATCCCCCGGCCGACGCCACGCTCGACGAGGCGCTGAGAACGTTCCGCGCCGAGGTCGCCGCGGCCGATCGCAACATCGCCGCCGCCGCGCTCGACGACCTCGAGCGGCGCGACCGGGCCCGCTACTCGCTGCGCTGGATCCTCGTGCACATGATCGAGGAATACGCCCGGCACTGCGGCCACGCTGACCTGCTGCGCCAAGCGATCGACGGCGAGGTCGGCGACTGTCATCGTTCCGGCAGGCTCCACGGACGGATTCTCTGCCGAGTTGTGCCCGCTCAGCGGGCATGAACACGTTTAGAACCGGGTTGTGGCGCGCCGGTGGCGGCGGCGGCGGGCACGGGCGCGGGCGACCGAGATGATGAACGCCGCAGCGACGACGATCCAGGCGATGAGCAGGACGAGGGCGACGGTCGCCAGCGCCGTGGCCCAGCCGCCGCCGGCGGGTCGTTGCACCGTGGTGGCCGTCACGTCGGCGGTGGCCCCGTCGAGCGGGGCGTCCCACTCGATGCCGCCGTCGGCCTCCTCGCCATTGGTCTCCTCGACGTCGCCGGGCAGCTCGGCGCGGAAGGCGATCGACATCGAGTCCTGTGGCGTGGCGCCGGCCGCGGTCAGCTCGTCGGCGAACGGCGTACCGCCCACGGCGGCGAGGAGATCGGAGTCGGCGAACGAGTCGAAACCGGCCGGCAGGACGAGCTGACCCGTCAGCATGGTCGTGGTCGTGTCGCCGTCCTCGTCGACCGTGCGCTGGAGGGTCATGCCCGTGAAGGGCGGACCAAGGCTCGCCAGCAGGTTGGTCGCCTCCTCCGCCGAGGTCACCGGGTGGCGCAACGTCACGGTGAGTCCACCGTCCTCGGAGGCCGTCGGTCCCTCGACGACCCACCCGGCGGCAACGGCGTCGGCGAACTGCAGGCTCTCCGCCAGCCCGGGCGCCTGGGCGACGACGTCGGCGTCGGCCACCGCCGTCACGGCCAGCTCCCCGGTGCCATCGGCGCCGATCGTCAGCTCGACGGTCGCGTCGAGCCGGCACGCCGCCAGCCCGACGATCGCCGCGCACCAGAGCAGGAGGCGCAGCGCCCTCAACGGAACGATGGGGCGATGCCCTCGATGATGCGGTCGAGGCGGTCGAGCTTCTGCGTGCCGGTGCCGAGCGTGAAGTCGGGGACGATCACCTCGTCGACGCCGACCTCGGCCCACCCGGCGACGACCTCGGTGATCTTGTCGAGCGGTCCGCCGACCGCCGGCCGTGGCGCCACGCGTTCGATCAGTGCGTCGGCCTTGGCCTGGTCGTCGTGGAGGAACCACAGCGCCTGGCACGAGCGGGCGATCGCAGCCGGGTCACGGTCGATCTCCTCGCAGCGGGCGTCGAGCACTGCCGAGCGATCGACGATCCAGTCGGGGAGCCCCCACAGGTTCCACTCGTCGGCGTAGCGGGCGACGAGGCCGAGCATCCGGTCGCCCTTGGCCCCGATCAGCAGCGGCAGGTGTCCCTGCGACGGTTTGGGTTCGGCCAGCGCGTCGGTGAGGCGGTAGTGCTTGCCCTGAACATTCGTGACGGGCTTGGTGAGGAGCCCGCTGATCACCTCGAGCGCCTCGGCGAAGCGGTCGACGCGCTCGCCGAGCGAACCCAGCTCGATGCCGTACTGCTCGTGCTCGTTCTCCTGCCAGCCGGCGCCGAGCCCGAGGAGGAGGCGCCCGCCGGAGACGTGGTCGACCGTCGCCGCCCACTTCGCCAGCACCGCCGGGTGGCGGTAGGTGATCCCGAACACCAGCGACCCGAGGCGGATGCGCTCGGTCGCCACGGCCAGCGCCGCCAGCAAGGCCGTGCCCTCGAGCATCGGTGTGGCCGTGCCACCAGCCTGCTCGCCGTCGGCCATGAAGTGGTCGGCGATGTACACACCGTCCCATCCCGTCGCCTCGGCGTGGGTGGCCACGGCGAGCACGTCGGACCACGGTTGGGTGGTGCTCGGCCAGACAGAGAACCGCATCGCCGCCACCGTAGGAGACGGAGTCAGTCGGTCGGCGGAGCGGGCTCCGGCGCCACCTCATCGCCCGGGCGGGCCTTCGGCAGGTGCGTCGTCGCCGTGGTGGTCGTCGCCAGCTCCACCGCCGCAGGCGGCACGAAGCCCTCGACACTGGAGAAGGCGATGCGCGTCTCGCCGGGCTTGTCAGGGTCCTCCTCGGCGTCGACGACGATGATCTCGCCGGCGTGGAACTGCTTGTACAGCAGCATCTCCGACAGCGGATCCTCGACGAGGCGCTGGATCGCACGGCGCAACGGACGCGCTCCCAACGTGGGGTCGTAGCCCTTGCCGGCGAGCAGCTCCTTGGCCGCCGCGGTGAGCTCGATGCCGAGGCCCTGGCCCTCGAGCTGGGTGGTGAGGCGGCGCGTCAGGTTGTCGACCATCTGCAGCACCTCGGCCCGGTTCAGCTCGTGGAAGACGATGACCTCGTCGATGCGGTTGAGGAACTCGGGACGGAAGTGCACCTTCAGCGCATCCATCACCTTCTCCTTCATCCGCTCGTAGCTCATCGCCGAGTCAGCGGTGGTGAAGCCGACGTTGGCCTTGCGCAGATCCTGGGTGCCGAGGTTCGACGTCATGATCAGCACGGTGTTGCGGAAGTCGACGGTGCGCCCCTGGCTGTCGGTGAGGCGGCCCTCCTCCAGGATCTGCAGCAGCGTGTTGAACACGTCGGGGTGGGCCTTTTCGATCTCGTCGAACAGGACCACGGAGAACGGCTTGCGCCGCACGGCCTCGGTGAGCTGGCCGCCCTCCTCGTAGCCGACGTACCCGGGAGGCGAGCCCACCAGCCGGCTGACCGTGTGCTTCTCCATGTACTCGGACATGTCCAGCGTGATCATCGCCGAGTCGTCGCCGAACAAGAACTCGGCGAGCGTCTTGGCCAGCTCGGTCTTGCCGACGCCGGTCGGGCCGAGGAAGATGAACGACCCACTCGGCCGCTTCGGGTCCTTGAGGCCGGCCCGGGTGCGGCGGATCGACTGCGAGACGGCGGCGACCGCCGACTCCTGGCCGATGATCCGCTTGTGCAGCTCGGCCTCCATGTTGATCAGCTTCTGGGTCTCCTCCTCGGTGAGCTTGTACACCGGGATGCCGGTCCAGATGCTGAGCACCTCGGCGATGGCTTCCTCGTCGACCTCGTCGAAGAGGTCGACGCCCTCGGAGCGCACCTCGGCCTCCTTGGCGCTCTTCTCCTCGAGCAGTGACTTCTCCTGGTCGCGCAGGCGCCCGGCCTCCTCGAAGCGCTGCTCCTCGACGGCGGACTTCTTGGCCTCCTGGACCTGGTTCAGCTTCTGCTCGATGTCGCGCAGGTCGGGCGGTGTGGCCATGCGCTTGATGCGCAGGCGGCTGCCCGCCTCGTCGATGAGGTCGATCGCCTTGTCCGGCAGGAAGCGGTCGGAGATGTAGCGGTCGGCGAGGTTGGCCGCGGCGACGAGCGCCTGGTCGGTGATCGTCACCCGGTGGTGCGCCTCGTACTGGTCGCGGATGCCCTTGAGGATCTCGATCGTGTGGGCGAGCGTCGGCTCGTCGACCTTCACCGGCTGGAAGCGGCGCTCGAGGGCGGCGTCCTTCTCGACGTACTTGCGGTACTCGTCGGTGGTCGTCGCCCCGATCGTCTGCAGCTCACCGCGGGCGAGCATCGGCTTGAGGATCGACGCCGCGTCGATGGCCCCCTCGGCCGCGCCGGCGCCGACGAGCGTGTGGATCTCGTCGATGAACAGCAGGATGTCGCCGCGGGTCTTGATCTCCTTGAGCACCTTCTTCAGGCGCTCCTCGAAGTCGCCGCGGTACCGCGAGCCGGCGACGAGGGCGCCGAGGTCGAGCGTGTACAGCTGCTTGTTGCGCAGCGTGTCGGGGACGTCGTTGTTGACGATCATCTGGGCGAGGCCCTCGACGATGGCCGTCTTGCCGACGCCCGGCTCGCCGATGAGCACGGGGTTGTTCTTCGTCCGCCGGGACAGGATCTGCATGACCCGCTCGAGCTCGCGGGTGCGACCGATCACCGGATCGAGCTTGCGCTCGCGGGCGAGCTGGGTGAAGTTGCGCCCGAACTGGTCGAGGATCTGGCTGTTGCCCTTGTCGCCGGCGGGGTCCTCCTTGGTGGAGCCGCCGACGTTGGCGCCGGCCGTGCCGCTCGACTCGGAGCGCCCGGACGGGCCCTGGTAGCCGGACAGCAGCTGGATGACCTGCTGGCGGACGCGCGACAGGTCGGCGCCGAGCTTGACGAGCACCTGGGCGGCGACGCCCTCGCCCTCGCGGATCAGGCCGAGGAGGATGTGCTCGGTGCCGATGTAGTTGTGGCCCAGCTGGAGAGCCTCCCGCAGCGACAGCTCGAGGACCTTCTTGGCCCGCGGGGTGAACGGGATGTGCCCGGACGGCGACGAGCCGCCCTGGCCGATGATCTCCTCGACCTGGTTGCGCACGGCCTCCAGGGAGATGCCGAGGCTCTCGAGGGCCTTGGCGGCGACGCCCTCGCCCTCGTGGATGAGCCCGAGCAGGATGTGCTCGGTGCCGATGTAGGAGTGGTTGAGCAGGCGCGCTTCCTCTTGGGCGAGGACGACGACCCTGCGGGCCCGATCCGTGAATCTCTCGAACATGTGCGCCCTTTCCAGCCGGGGACGACGTCTGGCCAGTGTACCGGCGCCGTGATTCCCGGAGCGGCCAGGACTCAGTGGGTGTCAGGCTCAGCGCGTACTTCTCGACGGTGATTCGCGTGACCTGGTGCGCGGACCGTGCGCCTGAGGTACGCGCTGAGCGCCCGGCTGCAATGGGTCCTGGCCGCTCTGAGCGTTGCGGGAACGCTCTGGGCATGGGCGGTGTCAGTGGTGCGACAGGCTGAACACAACTCGATGCCATCGCACCCGCAGCTCGCCGACGAGCGCCCGACGACGACCAGGACTCGTCGGGCGCGCCCGGGCGGGAGATCGGGCCGCGTTCGGCGAGCTGGTGCGCCGCCACCAGTCCGCCGCGCTGCGCCTGGCTGCCGGTGTGTGCGGATCGACGGAGGAGGCGAGGGACATCGTGCAGGACGCGTTCGTCAAGGGCTACCGGTCGCTCGACCGCTACCGCGGCGACGCGCCGGTGCGCTCCTGGCTGCTGCGCATCGTCGCCAACGAGGCGAAGAACGCAGCACGCGGGCGCAGCCGGCGGCGCCGGCGCGAGGACCGCCACGATCGTCTGCAGCTGGTTGGCGCCGGCGGTGATCCGGTCGGTGAACGTGTCGTCGCAGACGCTGAGGTCGCCGAGCTGCTCGGTCTGCTCGGCCACCTCGACGAGCGCGACCGCGAGGTGCTCGCCTGCCGGTTCGTGGCCGGGCTCAGCGAGGCCGAGACGGCGGCCACGCTCGGCGTGGCGGCCGGGACGGTGAAGTCGCGCACGGCGCGTGCGCTCGGGCGCGCCAGGGCGCTCGTTCCCGTGGAGGTCGACCGTGGTTGAGCTCGAACAGCGACTGACCGGCCTGGGCACGACGCTGACGTTCCCCCGCGCCGACACACTCGTCGACGACGTCCTCGCCGAGATCGCTCCGGCACGGCGATGGCGACGGCGGCGAGCGCTCCTCACCGCTGCCGCCGTGCTGCTCGTGGTCGCCACGGTCGTGGCGGCCGTGCCCGACACCCGCCACGCCGTCGCCAGATGGCTCGGGTTCGAGTCGCTGCGCATCGAGGTCGTCGAGCGCATCCCGCCGGACCTGGTGCCTGACACTGCTCCGCCAGCCGATCTGATCATCGAGACGCTGCCCGGCCAGCTCGACGATGGCCTGTACGTGAAGCTCGTCGATTCGGGTGTGCAGATCACCCAGGTCGACGTCGCCGGCCGGCTGGGCTACTGGATCACCGGCGAACCACACGTCCTGATGTACCGCGATGCCGACGGCGATGTGCGCGAGGCGCGCATGGCAGCGGACGCCCTCGTGTGGCAGGACGGCGACGTCATCCGGCGCATCGAGGGCGACATCTCCCTCGACCGAGCGCTCGAGATCGCCACCGACCGAGGGTGACGCGGAACACCCGCGAGTAGCCTTCCCCCCGTGTCGGACGCCACGGTTCGGTCCCCGCTGTTCGCGCTGGCGTCGATGCCCGCCGATCGCGAGCGCATCGAGTCGTCGATCCTCGACGCCGTCCGCAGCAGCGACCCGTACCTGACCGAGATCGCCTCGCACCTCGTCGTGGCGGGCGGCAAGCGGCTGCGCCCGGTGGTGTCGATCGCCGCCGCGCAGGTCACGGGGACGCCCGCCTCGCTCGATGTGGTGCGCGGCGGCGTCGCCTGCGAGCTCGTCCACCTCGGCTCGCTGTACCACGACGACGTCATCGACGAGGCCGACACGCGCCGCGGCGTGGAGACGGTGAACGCCAAGTGGGGGAACCTGCAGGCGATCCTCGCCGGCGACTTCCTGCTCTCGCGGGCGTCGGAGATCGCCGCCTCGATCGGCACGGAGGTGGCCGGCCTGCTTGCCCGCACGATCGGCTGGCTCTGCGAGGGCGAGATCGAGCAGCTGCGGCACACCTACGACGTGGCCCGGCCGGAGGACAGCTACTACGTGTCGATCCAGGGCAAGACCGCGTCGCTGTACGGCACCGCGGCGCGCATCGGCGGCATCGTCGCCGGTCTCGACCGCCCGACCATCGAGTCGCTCACGGCGTGGGGCAATGCCTTCGGGATGGTCTTCCAGATCGTCGACGACATCCTCGACATCACCGACAGCGCCGAGCAGCTGGGCAAGCCGGCCGGACACGACATGGTCGAGGGCGTGTACACGCTGCCCGTCCTGCGCACCCTCGCCATGGAGGGTGGCGTCGGCGAGGAGCTGGCGTCGTTGCTCGGCCGCCCGCTCGACATCGCCGAGCGGGACAAGGCACTCTCCATCGTGCGCGCCAACGAGGGCGTCGAGAGCGCCGTCGCGACGGCCCGGCAGTACGTCGCCGCCGCCGAGGACGTCTGCGACGATCTCCCGCCCGGCGCGGCCACCGATGCGCTGCGGTCAGCGCCGCTCGCCCTGCTCGAATCGGCCACCGCTCACACCGCGTTCTAACCGACAGCGATAGCCTCGTCACCCGTGCGGGTGGCGGGTGACGTGGAGTTCGACTATGACGGCGCCCTGCTGATGGCCCGCCGACTGTGGGCGCTCGCCGACGCCCTGGAGTCGGTGATGGCCGGCCGCGAAGGGGCGGCAACGGAGGCGCTGGTCGACTGGAAGGGACCCCACGCCACGTCGTTCCTGGAGCGCATCGCGGTCGAGCGGGTGGACGTCAACGGCGTGGCCAGCCAGTTCCGCGAGGCGTCCTACGCCTGGGCGGCGGCGTGGAAGGACGCCATCGACCAGCAGAACCGCATCCTCCAGGCCCGTCGGTGGGAGTACAACAAGGACCACCAGGGCCTGTTCGGTCACCTCGACGGCGTCGAGCGGCCGCACGATCCGGCGCCACGGCCGTTGCCGGCGCCTCCGGAGTTCCAGCCCACCGGCGAGTTCGAGCAGTACTTCCGATGACCGTCGTCTCAGCGTCGCCGGCCCGGCTGGCGACGTTCGCAGAGGTCTGGCGGGCGCGCGCGGCGGCCGTCAACGAGCAGGCATCGCTGTCGGGCCTGGCGAAGTCGGTCGTCGCCGGCTGCCCCGGGCGGGCGGTCGAGATCCCCGCGCTCGGCGCGCTGACGACGGTGCTCGAGAACATGGCGACCAACGAGGCCTTCGTGGCGACCGTCCGCGATGCCGTGATGGGTGCCGACACCATCGCCGGTGGGATCGCGACGATGGACGCGGCCTTCGTGGACGCCGCGCTGACCCGCGCCGGCCTCGCCGACGGTCCATCCATGCCGGTCGAGTTCGACCCGATGACCCGCGAGGTCGTCGCCCCGACATCGGGGCTGATCGACGACCCGATCAACGCCTCCAACGGCAACATGATCCACCACGAGCTCGACGTCGAGCTGCCGGCGATCGCCGCCGCGCTGAACGTCGAGCGAACGTGGAACTCGTTGCTCGCAGCCACGCCAGGCGCCTTCGGGGCCGGCTGGTCGTCGATGCTCGACGTCGCCCTCGACGTGGCCGGGGATCGCGTGGTCGCCTCGCTCCCCGATGGCAACGTCGTCGCCTTCGTGCCGTGGGGTGGCGGTTGGGTCGCGCCGGGCGTGCCGCGGTTGCGGCTGTCGGGTGACGAGAGCCGGTGGGAGCTGCAGACCGACACCGTGCGCCGCTTCCTGTTCGACCGCGACGGCGCGCTGACGGGATGGGAGGTCGGCGTCGCGCGCGTCGCTGTCGACCGGGACGCCGACGGCCGGATCACCACGCTCACCGAGCACGTGACGGGGCGATCGTTGCAGGTGCACTGGTCGAGGACGGGGGTCGTCGACGAGCTGGTGATCGACGACGCCCGGGCCGTTCGCTACCGGCGTGACGCGGACGGCCGCCTGCTCGGTGCCACGTCGCAGGCGGGCTCCGTCGAGTACCGCTGGGACGGCGACCTGCTGATCGCGGTCGTCGACGCCGACGGCGTCGCCGCCTTCGTCAACGAGTACGACGACCGTGGGCGGGTGATGACGCAGACCAGTCCGTTCGGGCGGGTGTCGTCGTACCGCTACGACGACACCGGTCTGACCGTGTTCTCCGATGCTGCCGGCGTCGTCCAGGCGATGCGCCACGACCGGTTCGGCAACCTGACGGCGATCATCGACGTCGACGGCACGGCGATGAAGCTCGACTACGACGAGGCGCGGCGGGTCGTGCAGGTCGTCGAGCGGGACGGAGCGACGTGGCGCTACCGGTACGACGGCGACGACCTCGTCGAGCGCGTCGATCCCGACGGCTTGTCGCAGCGCTGGGCGTGGGACGACCGGCATCGCCTCGTGGAGACGATCGACCGATCCGGGGCCGTCACCCGCCACCAGTACGACACCGAGCACCGAGCGCCGTCGCGGGTCGTCGGCCCCGACGGCTCGGTCGTCGCCCAGACCCTGGACGAGCGTGGGCTGCCGGTCGAGATCGTCGACGCCGACGGTGTCGTGACGTCGTTGCGGTGGGACGGCGACGGCCAGCTGCTGGCGACGATCGACGCCTTCGGCGAGGCGACCACGTTCGACTACGACCGACATGGTCTGCTGTGTGGCATCACGCCGCCGTGGGGATCGGCGACGGTGCTCGACCACGACGCCAACGGGCGGCTCGTGCGCACCACACGTGGCGATGCCGTGTGGGAGTACGGCTACACGGCCGCCGGGCGCGTGTGCCGCGGGGTCGAGCCGGGAGACATCGGATGGTCGGCGACGTTCGGCGCCAACGGTGCCGTCGAGACGCTGACCGACGCGGCCCGTTCGACCGTCACGTTCGAGTACGACGCCATCGGCAACGTGACCCAGGTGGTCGCCCCCGACGGCGCCGTCTACCGCCACGTCCACGACGAGGTCGGGCGGCTCGTCGCCTCGATCGAACCGAACGGGGCGACCTCGGCCAAGGTCTACGACCGCCGCGGCCGGGCGATCGAGCTGACCGACCCGCGGGGAAGCGTGTGGCGCCGGCGCGTCGACGCCCTGGGCAGGACCGTCTCCTCGACTGGACCGGACGGCGCAGCGACGTCCTTCACCTACCACCCGGAGGGCCAGCTGGCGTCGCGGACGACGCCGGACGGTCGCGTGTGGCGATGTGAGCTCGACGTCGCCGGTCGACCGGTCGCCATGGTCGACCCGGCCGGTGGACGGTCCGTCGTCGAGTTCACGCCGGCGGGACGCGTGCGCAGTCGCACCAGCCCGGCTGGACGGCGCGAAGAGCTCGAGTACGACGCCGCCGGGCGCCTCGCCGCGGTGGTCGACGTCGACGGGGTGCGCCGGTCCGTCGGGCGCGATCCCCGCGGGTGGGTGGCCTCGGTCCTCGAGCACACCGCCGATGGAGTGCGCCGGCTCGAGCACCGCTGGGACGACTGCGGCCGTCTCGTCGGTCTGACCGCTGATGGCGCCGAGGGCCCCCAGGAGTGGACGATGCGCCGCGACGCCGCCGGGCGAGTGGTCGAGGCGGTCGATCCGGCCGGCGTGGCCACGCGCTACGAGTGGGACTGTCGCGGGCTGCTCGCCGCGGCCACCGATCCGGCCGGGCTGACCACGCGCTACCGCCACGACGAGCGCGGCCGCCTCACCGGCCTGGTCACCCCCGGCGAGCGGACGACGGGCATCGGCTACGGGCTCGACGGTCACGCCGAGACGGTCACCGATCCCGGCGGATCCGTCACCCGTTTCCTGCGCGACGCGGCCGGGTTGGTGACCGGGGTGCGCCACGGCGACGGCAGCGGCTGGGACCGCGACCTCGACCCGGCAGGACGCGAGGTGCAACGCGCCGGCAGCGACGGGATGGTGTCGGGGCAGTTCACCTATGACGTGGCCGGGCGGCTGGTCGCCGCCACGGTCCCGTCGAGCGGGGTCACCGTCGAGTTCCTGTGGGACGACAACGATCGTCTCGCGGGAGTCGCCGGCAGCGACGGTGTCCGTGGCGTCGAGCGTGACGCCGACGGGTGGGTTCGTGACGGGCACCACGTCGAGCGCGACGATGCGCTGCGCGATCGCGCCGGCCGGCTGACGATCGGGCCCGACGGCAGTGTGTTCCGGTACGACGACGTCGGACGCATCGCCGAGATCGCCCCGATCGGCGAGACCCCGACGGTCTTCACGTACGACCGCGACGGTCTCGTCGCCACCGAACGAGGCCCGCTCGGCCGACGGCGGTTCCACTACGACCGCGCTGGTCGGGTCGTCAGGATGGAGGCCGGCGCCGGCACGACGCACTACGGCTACGACCTGTGCGGGCGCCGCAGCCGTGAGGACCACCCGGACGGCAGCGCCACCGTCTATCGGTGGGACGTGTTCGGCCGGCTCGAACGGATCGAACGTCACGGCGACGATGGCGCTGTCATCGGCGTCGTCCCCGTCGCCTACGACGCCCTCGACCGACCCGTCGTCGTCGACGGCCGCGCGGTCGACTACGACCCGGTCAGTGGGCTGGCGGACGACGACCCGTGGCTGCCCGGTGGTGAGCGCCCGCTCGGCGGCACCGCCGTCGGCGACGTGTGGATCGTCGGGGCCAGGGTGCTCGATCCCGACACGCACCAGTTCCTGAGCACCGACCCGCTCCTGCCGGTGCCGGGAAGCCACGGTGCCGCGTCGGGCTACACGTACTGCTGGAACGACCCGGTGAACTGGGTCGACCCGACGGGGATGCGGCCGCTGTCGACGGAGGAGTTCGCCGCCGTCATGTCGGCCGCGGAGCAGACCGCGCTCGGTCAAGGCGTGGGACGCCGTCCGCGAGGACCCGTGGGGGACCTTGGCGATGGTCGGCGTCACCGCCCTCGGAGTGGGCCTCTGCGCCACGGGTGTCGGCACCGCCGTCGGCGCCGGCATCCTCATCGGCGTCGGTGCGTCCGCCGGCATCGGGCTCGCCACGGGCACGTTCAGCCCGCGGATGGTCGCCGTCAACGGCGTCGTCGGCGGGCTGTCCGCCGGCGTCGGCGGTGCGCTGACCACCACCTCGTGGCAGGGCGCCGTGGCGCTGGGCACCGCATCCGGTGCGGGCGAGACGATCGTCGGCAGCGTGCTCGCCGGCCAGGGCTTCCCGAGCACCACCGAGCTCCTCGTCGGTGCCGGCACCGGCGGGCTGGTGAGCGGCGGCGCCAACGCCTTCCGCCACCTCCAGACACCGGGGGCCACCGCCGTGCTCGATCACACGCCGAGTGACGTGGGCATGTCCACACGGGGATTGCGACCGGCACCCGGCACGCGGGTGCGCCCGGAGGGACTCCCAGAGAGCTGGCGGATCACCGGCACGCGTAGCCCGGGCGGCGTCCGGTACTTCGACCCACAGAACCCGGGCAACGCGGTCCGGGTCATGCAGGGCAACCCCAACAGTCCCTATCCCGCCTCGACCGCGCCCTACGTGCGTTGGCAGCAGGATGGACACGCCCTCGACGTCCTCGGGAACAAGCTGCCGACGTCCAGGCATCCGGATGCACACATCCCGCTCGAGGACTTCACGTTCGTGCCCGAGGTGTTCACGTGAGTCGCGTCGTCCACGAGGTGGTCGAGGAGGCGCTGCGCGAGCTGGCCGACGAGTCGATGCAGCGGGAGCTGTGGCTGTCGGACGGGACGGCGGACGTCTCATCCCTGACCGAGAGCGTCAGCCGACTGTTGGACGACAGCGGACTGGGTGACGCCCTCGACTCGACGCAGGTCGTGTACGACCCGGACATCGACGCGCACCTGCGACAGCTCGGGGATGCGCTCGTCGAGATCGATGGCGCGCGCTCGCCCGAAGCGATCCTCGGCGACCCGAAGCTCCAGCGGGTGCGGGAGCTCGCTGCCGCCCTGTTGCTGGAGATGCGCCGCCGCCCGGGTTGGTGAGCACGACGCCGGTCAGGGGGCGAGGCGGACGATGGCGGCAGCGGCCTTGTAGGCGGCTTCGGCTGGGCCGAGCTCGTCGGGGCGCAGGAGGTTGGCCATGATCCGCAGCACCCACTCCATCAGCGAGCGGCTGTGCATCCCGACCCGGGTCAGCTCGCGCATCAGCGCCGGTCGCCCGATCACTTTGGCGAACAGGCGGGCGACCTTGAAGTACTGCCCGTACGTCTCGTCGAGCAGCTTCGGATACCGCTGCAAGGCCGTGGCGTCGCCGTCGGCGAGCGCCTCGTGGAGGACGTCGGCAGCGATGCGCGCCGTCTCGTAGGCGTAGTCGATGCCCTCGCCGTTGAACGGGTTGACCGACCCGGCGGCGTCGCCGACGACGAGGTAGGTCGGCCCGGCCTTGGGTCCGACGGACCCGCCCATCGGGATGCGTCCGCTGACGGGACGCCCCTCGGGGTGTTCGGGGTCGATCTGCCACCGCTCGGCGATCTGGTGGGCGTAGCCGTCGAGGAGGTGCGTCGTGTTGACGCTCTTGAAGTCCCGGAACGTCGACAGCAGACCGACGCCGATGTTCACGGTGCCGTCGCCGACCGGGAAGATCCAGCCATAGCCCGGCATCGGGTTGCCGTTGCGGTCCTTGACGTCGAGCGCCGACTCGATCCACGGCTCGTCGTGCTTCGGTGACTGCCAGTACGTGCGGATCGCCGTGCCGTACGGCCACTCGCGCGTGCGGAACGTCCCGAGGGCCCGGCCGAATCGGCTGTTGGCGCCGTCGGCGACGACCGTGAAGGCGGCGCGCACGTCGTCGCTCGACCCGTCGGCGCGCTGGACCGTCGCCCCGCGGACGAAGCCGCGCTCGATGAGCGGGCGCACCGCCTCGTGGCCTTCGAGCACGCTCGCCCCGGCCGCGACGGCGTTGGCGGCGACGAGCTGGTCGAGCTCGCGCCGGCGCACGACGTAGCCGTGCTGGGGATAGATGGGGTGCTCGGGCCACTCCAGCTCGAGCTCGCGCCCCATGCCGGTCGCCCGGAGGCCGTTGTAGCGGTGGTAGCGGGCCAGCTCGCCGGTCAGGCCCATGTCGTCGAGCTGCTTGACGGCGCGCGGCGTCAGGCCGTCGCCGCACGTCTTCTCCCGCGGGAACTGCTTCTTCTCGACGACCGTGACGTCGTGTCCGTGGCGGGCGAGCCAGTAGGCGGCGGCGGCACCCGCCGGCCCGCCACCGACGACGAGCACGTCGGTCTCGGTCGTCACTCGGGCGTCATTCGGGCGTCACTCCGAGGGTGGCGATCCCTCGGCGGGCGCGTCGCCGATGTCGATGATCTCCAGCTCGTCGCCTGACGGGAGCGTGATGCCGGCCTCGTCGAGGTCGGCGAGCGTGCCGCCCTCCTCGAGGTTGGCGAACGCGGGCGCCTCCTCCGAGCACCACGCCTCGTACTCCTCGACGAACTCGTCGGCCGTCGGGTCGGCGCCGCCGAGCGTGTAGCGCTCGTGGCACACGACGGCGAGGATCTCGTCGTCGGTGAGGTCGCCGCCCTGCTTGGGCATGACGCCGAACGACCCAGTCGTGTGGGCGCCGCCCTCGCGGTCGGGGTTGCCGTAGTTGTCGATGCCGGCGAGGTTGTACTCGGCGGTGCCGAAGTAGACGAAGCGCAGCTGGTCCTCGATGTGCGGGAACGTCTCGAGCACCGCGCCGCCGGCGAACGGTCGCCCGCTGCCGCCCTCGCCGCTGGCCCCGTGACACGACGAGCACGCCGCATAGACCTCGGCGCCGACGCCGATCGGACCGGCGGCGACCTCCGGGGCCTCGGTGACCGAGCGCACGTACATGAACAGCCAGATCGGCATGAGGCTCAGCGCGGCCATCGCCCAGAAGGGGATCTTCGGGCGCTGCTTCGCCGCGGCGATGTACGGCGGATCCGGCTTCGGCGGCGGAGGCGGTGGTGCCGCCGCCGCGGCCTTCCGCGGGGCGGGTCCAGCCGGGGCCGCTGCGGCGGGCTCGGCCGCTGTGGTCGCCGCCGGCGTGCTGGCTGCCGGCGCATCCCCTTCCGCTGCCGGCTCGTCCCCGCCACCGAGACCGAGCGCGGCGCGCCGGTCGCGCGATCGCTTCAGCAGGTGTTCGGGGATCTCCGTCACGCGCCGCCACGATACGCGCCCCGCCGAGCCCGCTGACAAACACTCCACCACGCAACTGGGCGGGATCCTCGCCGACGGGCTTCTGGGCGGCGTCCTCGCCGTACGCCGGCGACAGACCCGCCCAGTTGCGGCTCGTCGACGTCACGGAACTAGTGCACAACCTCCGGGTGGCGCGGTCGGCGACGTGCCAGACTGATTTTCGACCCACGCGCTCGGTGCCACTACCGTTCGTGCAACCGTTCACGAGACAAGGACAACGCGAAAGGCTCCCGCCCATGCTCGCCATCGACATCTTGGAATGGCCCGGCGTGAACGTCGCGTTCCTGGTGTCGTTCTTCGGGGCGATCGCCCTCACGCTCGTGGTCATCCCGATCGGCAACCGCCGACCCGTCGGCAAGCCGCTGTCGTGGGGCGAGGCGATGATCGCCTCGGTCTACGCCTTCGGGGTGATGTTCCTCGCCTTCGGGATCGTGCCGCACCAGTGGATCGACCACGCCGACAAGAACCTCGGCTGGAGCAAGGACAAGCTGCTCTACGGGCCAGGTGGGATCCTCAAGCCGCAGTCCGACGGCGGATGGTTCCCGATGACCCTGCAGTACGAGGCGCTGCGCGACATCGTCGTCGTGCTGCTCCACGTCATCTTCTTCGGGCTGATCATCTTCATCTGGAGCTGGTGGCAGAAGCGCGGCCGGGTGACGACGACGGAGATCGCCACGAGCACGTACGGCCGGCCACTGGTGAAGAAGGCCTGACGATGAAGACCGTCCACGATGCGAGCGAGCGAGCGCCAGCGAGCGAGCGTCCAGACACGGCCTGCGTGGCCGGGGAACGCTGTCTGATGGCTCGGACTGATGCCAACCCGCCGATGATGCCGTTCACCGACGAGTACACGCTCGTCGAGGTCGATGCCGACTACCTGACCAAGGCGGTCAAGCCGAAGCAGTTCATCCACATCGACCAGACCGAGTGCATCATGTGCGAGGGCTGCGTCGACATCTGCCCGTGGAAGTGCATCCACATGGTCACGCCCGACGCCATCGTCGAGGCGATCGGCACCGAGCTCCCCGGCGAGGATCCGTCCGACCACGTCGTCTTCACGATCGACGACGACATCTGCACCCGCTGCGCGCTGTGCGTCGATCGCTGCCCGACCGGCGTGATCATCCTCGGCAAGGCCGGGGCCCCGTCAGCGACCGGCGATTCCCACACCCGCACCAACAGCCACGGCTACGCCTACGGCATGAGGTTCTAGGACATGACCATCCGGAGTTGTTCAGCGAGCGCCAGCGAGCGTCCTGGCGATCGAGCAGGTAGGCGGCCGGAGCGCCAGCGGAGGGCGCCGGCGCGACGGCCTGCGTGGCCGGGGAACGCAGTCTGATGGCGAAGACGATCGACGAACAACCCCGGCCCGACGATCAAGGACCGCGTCAACAAGACGGTCGACTCGGTGCAGGGGAGCCAGGCGTGGGCGAGCATCTTCCGGCCCGGTTCGATCTTCCGCAAGGGCTACACCGACAGCCCGCGCAACCGCAGCTACGTGATCATGAACTCGGTGCTGTACCACCTGCACCCGGTCAAGGTGAAGCGCCACGCGGTCAAGGTCAGCTACACGCTGTGCCTGGGCGGGCTCAGCTTCTTCCTCTTCATCCTGCTGACCGTCACCGGCATCTTCCTGATGTTCTTCTACCGCCCGGAGGCGACGGCGGCGTGGAACGACATCTCCAACCTGCAGACGTCGGTGACGTTCGGGTTGCTCGTGCGCAACATGCACCGATGGGGCGCCCACCTGATGGTGCTGTCGGTGTTCCTGCACATGGCCCGCGTCTTCTACCACGGCGCCTACAAGCCGCCGCGGGAGTTCAACTGGGTGATCGGCGTGATCCTGCTGATGCTCACGCTGCTGCTGTCGTTCACCGGCTACCTGCTGCCGTGGGACCAGCTCGCCCTGTGGGCCGTCACCGTTGGCACGAACATGATGGGGTACACGCCGGTGTTCGGCGAGGAGGTGCGCTTCGTGCTCCTCGGCGGCGCCGAGATCGGCCCCGAGACGTTGCTGCGCTGGTACGTCCTGCACGTGCTGATGCTGCCGTTCGTGATCGTCATCTTCATGGCCATCCACTTCTGGCGGGTCAGGAAGGACGGTGGGATCAGTGGGCCGTTGTAGGGAAAGAGGTGTGACGCGTGACTGAGATCCCCGAACACCTGCTCAAGCGAGCGCAGGCCGCCCGTGACAAGGCCGCGTCGGAAGCCCCTGCCGAGACTGCCGCCGCCGCAGAGCCGGCGGCGCCGGCGAGCGCGGCCGAATCCAAGATCCCCGCCCACCTGCTCGAGCGCAGCCGCGCCGCCAAGGCATCGGCTGCTGGCGGCGCACCGGCCGCCGATGCCCCCACGGGCGGCGGCGTTGCCGTCGCCGAGAGGGTCTCATCCGTCGTCCAGGCGGTGCCGACCGGTGGTGGTGTCCCCGTCGGCGCCGGGCCGGGCGGTCACACGCAGCGGTTGCTGACCGTCGTCAAGTCCGGCTCGATCCAGGAGGTCAAGGCGTCGCCCGTCGACAAGGTGCACACGTGGCCGCACCTGCTGGCCGCCGAGTTCGTCGCCTCGCTGCTCTGTCTCGCCTTCACGTTCGTCTTCTCGATCTTCGTCAACGCCCCGCTCCTGCAGCTCGCCAACACCAACCAGACGCCGAACCCGTCCAAGGCTCCCTGGTACTTCCTCGGCCTGCAGGAACTGCTGACGATGTTCCACCCGATGATCGCCGGCGTGACCATCCCTGGCGTCGGCCTGATCGTGCTCATCTTCGCCCCGTTCATCGACAAGAACCCGTCGAACAAGCCGGAAGACCGCAAGTTCGCCATCTCGCTGATGACCGTCCACATCATGTTCTGGGCGGTGCTGGTCATGATCGGCTCGTTCTTCCGCGGTCCCGGGTTCAACTTCACCCTGCCGTGGCGCGACGGCATCCGCGGGATCTTCGAGCTGTGAGCGCGAGGAGGTAGGCCCGATGTCCACCGCCGCCATCATCGCCATCGCCATCGGGGTCGTCGTCGTCCTCGGCGCGCTGAGCTTCGTCACGCTCGCCCGTCGCTCGGACGTGCGTGGCGCCGGCGCGCTCTCGGGCGAGACGCGCAAGCGCGACCGCGCGGCGCGCGAAGCGCAGCCGCAGGAGGCCGTCGCTGCCGCGCCGACGCGGGCCACGGTCGAGGCACAGGGAGAGATCGCCCGCTACGGCACCGTGCTGGCACCGGTGGAGGAGACCGCCCTCGCCCCGTGGGCACCTCCCGACGAGGAGGCGCTTGGCGTCAGCCGCCGGCAGTTCTTCAACCGGGCGACCGTCGCCCTCACCAGCGCGGGCGTCGGTGGCTTCTTCGCTGCCGGGTTCGTCGCCTTCCTGTGGCCGACGGCCACCGGCGGGTTCGGTCAGGCGGTGACGGTCGGCAAGCTCGACGACATCCTCGACACCATCCGCAGCGGGGACGGCTTCTTCTACGCCCCTGCCGCACGCACCTGGATCACCGAGTACCCGGCCGACGCCGTGCCGGCGGCGCGCGCGGTGTATCAGCCCAACATCGTCGCCGGCATGGAGCAGGGCATCGTCGCCCTCTACCAGAAGTGCCCGCACCTCGGTTGTCGCGTGCCCGAGCTGCGCCACGAGCCAGTGGTTCGAGTGCCCGTGCCACGGCTCGCAGTACAACCGCGTCGGTGAGAAGAAGGCCGGCCCGGCGCCTCGTGGGATGGATCGCTTCCCCGTGACGGTCGCCGGCAACGGCGACGTCACGGTCGACACGGGCGCGCTGCAGACCGGTCCGCCGATCGGCACCAACACCACCGGCCAGGAGGCCGAAGGCCCGCACTGCATCACCGGAGGCGGCGAGCACTAGTGAGCATGCGAGCGACGAGGCGCCAGCCGACGAGCGGCCAGCCCCGGCCTGCGTGGCCGGGGAACGCAATGAGAGGCGGCGAGCACTAGGTGGTGTTCGGCCTTGGCCACCACGACCATCGCCTGGATCCTCATGGCGGTGGTGATCCTCGGGTGGATCGGCTACGCCGCGATGAACGCCGGCGCGGGGCGCAAGGAGGCCGGGTCGGAGATCGAGCTGGCCGCCAACCGCAAGCCGTACTACGACGACGAGGTGCTCGAGGGTCGACGGCTCGAGCGCGTCCAGCTGTACGGCGTGCTGCTGCTCGTCGTCCTCGTCATCGGGCTACCGCTGTACTGGGTGTTCGAGCCCGACCGCCAGGCCGGCGCCCAGGAGGGCATCGACGCCCGCTTCGTCGGGTGGGGTGCGGACCTGTTCGCCCCGACCGCCGACAATGGCTTCAACTGCGCCGGCTGCCACGGCGGGATGAACGCCACCGGTGGCCAGGCCGCCTACACGATCACCGACCAGATCACGGGCGAGGTGCGCGCCGTCGACTGGCTGGCGCCGGCGCTGAACACCGTGTTCTACCGCTTCGACGAGGACGAGGTCCGCTTCATCATCACCTACGGTCGGCCGGGCTCGCCGATGTCGGCATGGGGTCTGGCCGGCGGCGGGCCGATGAACGCCCAGCAGATCGACACGCTCATCGCCTACCTCAAGTCGATCCAGATCCCCCGCGAGGACTGCTCCGAGGAGGAAGCGGACGACCCGCTGTGCGAGAGCGGTCACCTGCCCGCCGAGGACCAAGCCGACATCGAGACGTTGGCCCGCCAGGCGGTCGAGGACGGCACCTACGGCTCCTACGGCGAGGCGCTGTTCAACCTCGAGCTCTCCAGCGGCGCCTACAGCTGCGCGCGGTGCCACACCAAGGGGTGGAGCTTCGGCGATCCAGGCGTTCCCGGCCAGGGTGCGTTCGGGTGGAACCTGACCGGTGGCAACACCACCGCCAAGTTCCCGGATGACACCGTCATGCGCGAGTTCGTGTCCACCGGGTCGACCAACGGCGTCGGTTACGCCCCGCAGTCGCAGGGCAGCGGGCGCATGCCCGGGTTCGGAGCGATGCTCACCGAAGAGCAGCTCGACGCCATCATCGACTACGTGCGGGGTCTGTGACGCCATGAGTTCGCTGCTCGCGATCGGCTGGGAGCCGGAGCTCCGCGGCTTGCTGACGGTGATCATCGCGGTCGTCGTGTTCTGCGGCAGCGTCTACTTGATCCTCGGCACCAACCTCGGCGCCCGTCTCGGCTTCCTCGTCTCCTTCACCGGCCTCGCCGGCTGGATGATGTTGATGGGGATCATCTGGATGATCTACGGCATCGGGTTGAAGGGACCGGAGCCGTCATGGGAGGCGATCCCCGGGCGCACCGTGCTGCAGGACACCGACGCGCTGTACCGCGCCGGTGTCTTCGAGACGCGGGTCGAGGTGCCCGAGGGCTCGTCGTTCACCGAGCAGGCCGAGCTCGTCGCGGCCGAGTTCGAGAACGAGGGATGGGTGCCCCTGGAGGAGTCCGACCCCGGGTTCGGCCAGGCCTCGGCCGCGGCCGCCGAGCTGCTCGAGGAGACCGACACGTTCGCCGCCGGCGAGTTCCGCGCCGAGAACGTGTTCGACACCGGCGGCGATCGTTACCCGATGATCGGGAGCTTCGACTTGCTCGCCTTCTGGCACGAGCCGCACTACGCCGTCGTCGAGGTCGCCCCGCTCGTGGCGACGCGTACCGAGCCGGGCCGAGCGCCGGCGCCGGCCGTGGTCGACGAGAACCGCCAGCGCCAGTACGTGTACATGATCCGCGACCTCGGAGCGCGGCGGCAGCCGGCGTTCTTCATCACCCTCGGATCCGGCCTGGTGTTCTTCGTGTGCTGCTGGCTGCTGCACCGCCGCGAGCGCGTCGTCACGACCAACCGCGAGACCCTCCCGGTCCCGGCAACAGGAGGGTGAGGTGAGTCGATGAGCCAGTACCTGCCCGTCGTCGTGCTGCTGATCCTCGCCGTGGTGTTCGGCATCGTCAGCTTCGCCATGTCCCGGCTGCTCGCCCCGCGGCGGCCGTCGGCGGCCAAGGACGCCCCTTACGAGTGCGGCATCGTCCCCAGTCGCGAGCCGCCCGAGCGCTTCCCCGTCAGCTTCTACGTGGTGGCGATGCTGTTCATCATGTTCGACATCGAGATCATCTTCGTCTACCCGTACGCCATCGCCCACTCCGAGCTCGGCACGTACGGCTTCGTGGCGATCATGATCTTCTCCGCTCTGTTCTTCCTGACGTTCGTCTACGAGGTGGCCCGGGGCGGCCTCGACTGGGGCCCGCTGCAGCGGTCGCGTGACCTCACCGTCGATGCCGCCCAGGTGAGCCCAGAGCGCACGGCGGCGACGACGATCCGCCGCGTCGGCACCGAAGGCCGCCAGGAGCGCCAGCCCGAGGAAGCCGCATAGTGAGCGAGCTTGCGAGCGAACAGTTGGGCACGTCGAGCGAGCTTGCGAGCGAACAGTTGGGCACGTCGTGGGGTTGATCAGCGACATCCGCGACGACGGACTGGCGGGGATGTCGCACAACGTCATCACCGCCCGCTTGGAGGACGTCATCAAGTGGGTCCGCTCGCGCAGCTCGTGGCCGGCCAACTTCGGGTTGGCGTGCTGCGCCATCGAGATGATGGCAACCGGCGGTGCCCACTACGACATCTCCCGCTTCGGGATGGAGGTGTTCCGCGCCTCGCCGCGCCAGGCGGACATCATGATCGTCGCCGGCCGGGTCAGTCAGAAGATGGCACCGGTGCTGCGCCAGGTCTACGACCAGATGATGGAGCCCAAGTGGGTGATCTCGATGGGCGTGTGCGCCTCGACGGGCGGGATGTTCAACAACTACGCCCTCGTCCAGGGTGTCGACCAGATCGTGCCGGTCGACGTGTACGCGCCCGGCTGCCCGCCGACACCCGAGACGCTGCTCCACGCCATCGAGACGCTGCACCAGAAGATCGAGGACGGCGAGCTGATGCGCCGCAAGGGGGAGGGCGCCAACATCCACGTGGCGGAGATCCCGGCGCCCGGCCAGCCCGTCCCGGTCCTGCTCGGCAGGTGAGCGACATGACCGACACCCTGTACGGCTGTGTGCGCGCCGACACGCTCGGCCAGACCGTCGTCCATGCCACCCGCGACGGGTACCTCGAGGCGGTCAAGGCGCTGACCGACGACGGCTACACGATGTGCGTCGATCTCACCGCCGTCGACCACCTCGCCAACGGTGCCCGCACGCTTCCCGAGGGCGTCGCTCCCGAGCGCTTCGAGGTCGTCGTCAACTTCCTCGACATCACGGCCGGCCGGCGGATCCGCCTGCGCGTGCAGGTGCCCGAGGACGATCCCACCGTGCCGACGCTGTTCGACGTGCACCCGGGCACCGAGGCGATGGAGCGGGAGGCGTTCGACATGTTCGGCATCGTGTTCACCGACCATCCCGACCTGACGCGCATCCTCATGCCGGAGGACTGGGAGGGCCACCCCCTCCGCAAGGACTACGACGTCGGCGCCATCCCCGTCCAGTTCAAGGGCGCGCCGTCGTGACCTCGCTCACTTCGCTCCTCGGCGTGTCTCAACGCTGCTCCTGGGCGCGCTGGGCCGACGCTCGGATCTGACCAGCCATGCTCACCGCAGATCGGAGGCCGACGTCGACTGACGCGACCGCATCGAGCATGATCGCCCAGACGTCGGAGACCGAGCAGGAGCTCAAGCCGCGGTCGGAGGTCGGGGCCAAGGAGCTGATGCGCGAGCTCGGTGCGGTGCTGCGGATGAGCGAGGCCGAGGCGGCGTTGCTCGGCGACCTCCCGGAGGATCCGGACGAGGACCAGACGATGATCATCAACATGGGGCCGCAGCACCCCAGCACCCACGGTGTGCTGCGCCTCATGCTCGAGCTGCAGGGCGAGACCGTCCTGCGCTGCAAGCCCATCATCGGCTACCTGCACACCGGCATGGAGAAGACAGGCGAGACCCTGACCTACCTGCAGGGGCCGACGAACGTCACGCGGATGGACTACCTCAGTCCGTTCTTCAACGAGCTCGCCTTCTCGCTGGCCACCGAGCAACTGCTCGGCATCGACCAAGACCTCCCCGAGCGGGCGGTGTGGATCCGCATGCTCATGTGCGAGCTGAACCGGATGGCCAGCCATCTGCTGTTCCTCGCCACCAACGGCATGGACCTCGGCGCCGTGTCGATGATGATCTACGGCTGGCGCGAGCGCGAGGAGGTGCTGCGCTTCTTCCAGAAGGTCACCGGGCTGCGGATGAACCACAACTACATCCGTCCCGGCGGCGTCGCTGCCGACCTCCCGCCCGGTTGGCGCGACGACGTGCTGCGGCTGCTCGACCTGATCCCACCGCGGCTCGACGAGTACGACACGCTGATGACCGGCCAGCCGATCTGGCGCGAGCGGCTCCAGGGCGTCGGCGTGATCACGCCAACCGAGGCCGTGGCGCTCGCCGCGACCGGCCCCGTGCTGCGCTCGACGGGCGTCGACTGGGACATCCGCCGGGGCCTGCCGTATCTGCGCTACCCCGAGGTCGAGTTCGACGTCATCGTCGGCACGTACGGCGACGCCTTCGACCGCTATGCCATCCGCCTCAACGAGGTGCGCGAGTCGATGCGCATCGTTCGCCAGGTGCTCGACCGCATGCCGGAGGGCGACTACCGGATCCAGGACAAGAAGGTCACGCCACCGCCGCGCGCCCGCATCGACGAGTCGATGGAGGCGTTGATCCATCACTTCAAGATCTTCACCGAGGGGTTCAAGGTGCCAGAGGGCGAGGTGTACGTCGCCGTCGAGAGCCCCCGCGGCGAGCTCGGCTGCTACATCGCCAGCGACGGCGGGCCCAAGCCGTACCGCATGCACGTCAGGGCACCGTCGTTCGTCAACATCCAGTGCCTTCCGCACATGATGCGCGGCGGCCTCGTCGCCGACGCCGTGGCGATCATCTCGTCCGTGGACCCAGTGCTCGGGGACGTCGATCGATGAAGCGCATCGCCCTCCTGGTCGTCGCCGCTGCGGGCCTCGTCGCCTGCGGCGATGACGACGACAGCACCGACGAGACGACCGAGGCCGTCGCCACGTCGACGGCGGCGACCGCACCGCCGGCGACCACTGGTGCACCGGACACGAGGGCGGCAACGACCGATGCACCGGCGACGACCGAGGGAGCGGAGACGACCGAGGCGGCGGAGACGACGGCGCCGACGGCGCAGTCGGTGGCGCCAGACGGCGTCATGTTCACCAGTCCCGACGGTGACTTCAGCGTGCTCCTGCCTGCAGAGCCGACCGCGTCGTCGCAGGACCAGAGCCTCCCTGACGGCACGACGGTCCAGCTCGAGGCGTGGCAGACCCCGCTCGGTGACGCCGGCGCCTACACCGTTGCCCGCCTGGCCTTGCCCGAAGGCGCCGTGATCGACACGGCAGCACTGCTGCAGTCCGCTCAGGATCAGGCGCTGGCAGGGGTGGGGGGGACGTTGACGAGCGAGCAGCCGATCGATCTCGACGGCATCCCCGGCCGCGAGTTCTCGGCGACCGTGAGCCAGGGCGGCGTCGAGGGCACGCTCGTGCAGCGGGTCTACCTCGCCGGCAGCACGCTGTACCAGGTCAACTTTGCCGGCGAGGGCGACCGTAGCTTCACCGACCCCGAGCTGGCCCCCTTCTTCGAATCCTTCACGATCACGGTCTGAGATGGCACGACTCACCGACGCCAACGTGTCCGTTGCCAAGGAGATCATCGGCCGGTACCCGCGCGCCGAAGTCGGCACTGATCCCGCTGCTGCACCTGGCGCAGGAGCAGGACGGCCACCTGACCAACGAGGCGATGGCGCACATCGCCGAGCTGATCGGGCACACCCCGTCGGAGGTACAGGGTCCGGCGACGTTCTACGAGATGTTCAAGTTCGAGCCCGTCGGCAAGTACCTCGTGAACATCTGCCAGACGATGTCGTGCGCCTGATGGGCGCGACGGAGCTGATGCACCATGCCGAGGAGACGCTCGGCATCAAGGCCGGCGGGACGACACCAGACGGCCTGATCACGCTCGAGCACGCCGAGTGCCAGGCGGCGTGTACCGAGGCGCCGTGCCTGCAGGTCAACTACCGCTACCGCTATCGCGTGACGCCCGAGCGCCTCGACCAGCTCTTCGACGACCTGCGCGCCGGCGCCCTCGACGGCGAGGTCCCACCCCACGGCACGCTCGCTCGCGACCGCCAGCACATCCCGTCCGACCGCGGTGTCGGGCCGCAGCCGCCGGAGGCGGTCACCGGCCCGCCCTGGGTCCGTCCCGGAGCGCCATGACTGCGTTCCCCGGCCACACCGCAGCCGCGCAGTGGCCGTTCGCTCGCGGCGCTCGCTCACTCGCACGAGGCACGACGTCCCATGACGACGTATCCACACGCCGCCGGGTTCGTCGCCGGGGACCGGCCGGAGATCGTCACCTCGCGGTTCCGCCACGAGGACTCCTTCACGCTCGAGCGCTTCCTCGCCACGGGTGGCTACGAGGGTCTCGAGGCGGCGCTGGCGCGCTCGCCCGCCGAGGTGCACGAGGAGGTCCGCTCGGCCACCGTGCTCGGTCGCGGCGGCGCCGGTTTCCCCGCCGGCGTCAAGTGGGGGCTCACCCCGCAGGGCGTGTGGCCGCGCTACCTCGTCGTCAACGGCGACGAGAGCGAACCGGGCACGTACAAGGACCGCTTGCTGATGGAGCTCGACCCGCACCAGCTGATCGAGGGCTGCCTCATCGCCTGCTACGCCGCCGGGCTGTCGCAGTGCTTCTTGTACATCCGTGGCGAGATGGCCGTGGCGCAGGAGCGCGTGGCGGCGGCACTCAACGAGGCGTACGCCGCCGGCTACGTCGGCCGCAACATCCTCGGCTCGGACCTCTCCGTCGACATCGTCATGGCGTGGGGTGCCGGCGCCTACATCGTCGGTGAGGAGACGGCGCTCATCGAGAGCCTCGAGGGCAACCGCGGCATGCCCCGGCTGAAGCCGCCGTTCTTCCCCGCGGCGATCGGTCTGTACGGGCAGCCGACGATCGTCAACAACGTCGAGACGCTCTCCAACCTGCCGTGGCTGATGGTCAACGGCGTCGACGCCTACACGGCGATCGGGACGGAGACGTCGCCTGGCACGCGCATGGTGGCGGTCTCCGGCCACGTGCGGCGGCCGGGCGTGTTCGAGATCGTCAACGGCACGACGACGTTCCGCGACCTCCTCTACGGCGAGGAGTTCTGCCAGGGCATCCGCGACGACAACGGCCTCAAGGCGTTCGTGCCGGGAGGAGGATCGGCGCCGTGGTTCCTGCCCGACCAGCTCGACCTGCCGTTCGAGGGCAAGCTCGTCGGCGCCGCCGGGTCGATGCTCGGGTCGGGGGCGATCATGGTGATGGACGAGACCACGGACATCCCGTCGGCCGCGCTGACGCTGCTGCGCTTCTACGCCCACGAGTCGTGCGGCAAGTGTGTGCCATGCCGGGAGGGCGGCACGTGGCTCGAGCGCATCCTGCAGCGCGTCGTCGACGGTCACGGCTCACCCGAGGACCTCGACCTGCTGCTCTCGGTCGGCGAGACGATCTGCCCGGGCGCGATGCCCCACGCGTCGAGCGAGCGGCTCGGGCTCGACGCCGTGCCGTTCCCCTACAAGATGACGACGATCTGCTTCCTCGGCCCGTCCGCCTACGTCCCCGTGCACTCGGCGCTGACGCTGTTCCGCGACGAGTTCGAGTCGCTGATCAAGCCACGGGTCCGCATCCCCGTCGCCGCGGCGGGTGGGTCATGAGCGACACGCCGAAGGTGGGGGAGCACCCGAAGCCGGGGGAGTCCGGATCGCCGGCGGAGGCAGCCGAGGCCGCCGTCACCGAGCCGGCCGACGACGCCGTCGTCGAGCCGGAGCCCGAGCCGGACCCCAACGCCGTCCCGATCACGATCGACGGCCGGGCGGTCGTCGCCCGCAAGGGCGAACTGGTCATCGCCGCCGCCGAGCGCGTCGGGACGTACATCCCGCGGTTCTGCTGGCACCCGCGGATGAGCTCGGTCGGCATGTGCCGGCAGTGCCTCGTCGAGATCGACAGCGGGCGCGGCATGCAGCTCACGCCGTCGTGCATGGTCACCGTGTCGCCGGACATGAAGATCGACACGCAGTCGGCGATCACCAAGCGGGCGCAGGAGGGGATGCTCGAGCTGCTCCTCGCCAACCACCCGCTCGACTGCCCCGTGTGCGACAAGGGCGGCGAGTGCCCGCTGCAGGACCAGGCGTTCAGCCACGGCCCCGGCGAGAGCCGCTACATCGAGGAGAAGCGGCACTACGAGAAGCCGATCCCGATCAGCTCGCTCGTCCTGCTCGACCGCGAGCGCTGCATCCTCTGCGACCGCTGCACCCGCTTCGCCGACGAGGTCGCCGGCGACCCGCTGATCAGCTTCACCCAGCGCGGCAACCGGACGCAGGTGATGACGTTCCCCGACGAGCCGTTCTCGTCGTACTTCTCCGGCAACACCGTGCAGATCTGCCCGGTCGGCGCGCTGACGGCGACGCCGTACCGCTTCAAGGCGCGGCCGTGGGACCTCGAGCAGGTCGAGAGCACGTGCACGACGTGCTCCGTCGGCTGCCGGATCGTGGTGCAGTCGAGCCGCGACCAGCTCGTGCGCTACCTCGGCGTCGACTCCGACCCGGTGAACTGGTCGTGGCTCTGCGACCGCGGCCGCTTCAACTTCGAGGCGACGGGGTCGCCGGACCGGCTCGGCGCGCCACTCGTGCGCGGCGAGGGCGGGCTCGCCGAGACGTCGTGGGCCGTGGCGATGACGGCGGCGGCCCAGCTCGTGCGCGAGGCGCTCGACGGCGGCGGGCCGGGCAGCATCGCCGTGCTCGGCGGCGCTCGCGGCACCAACGAGGACGCCTACGCCTGGGCCCGGCTGGCCGACGCCCTCGACATCCCGCATCGCGACGCCCAGCTCGCCGATGGGCTGCCCGCCGAAGTGCTCGCCCTGCCCCGGGCGACCATCGACGAAGCGACGCAGGCGAGCACGGTGATCCTCCTCGCCCCGGACCTCAAGGAGGAGCTGCCCGTCCTGCACCTGCGTCTGCGCCACGCCGCCGAGCAGCGCAAGGTCAAGCTGCTCGAGCTCGGTCCGGTGTCGACCGGACTCAGCCCGTACGCCTGGCGCCGCGTGCCCGTGGAGGCCGGAGCGGTCGACGCCGTCACCGCCGCGCTCGCCGATCACGAGATCGCCGATCAGCTCGCAGCCGGACCGGTCGTCGTCGTCGCCGGACGGGGCAACCTCGCCGAGTCCGGCGAGGCCGCCGCGGCCGCGCTGCGCGCCGTGCTCGACGCCTGTCCGGGCGCCACCGTGCTGCCCGCACTGCGTCGCGGCAACGTCGTCGGCGCCGTCCAGCTCGGGCTGACCCCGAACGACGACGGGCTCGACTCGACCGGCATCCTCACCGCCGCCGCCGAGGGTCGCGTCGACCTCCTCGTGCTGCTCGGCGCCGACCCGCTCGCCGACGTCCCTGACGCCGACCTGGCTCGCCGCGCCCTCGCCGGCGCCCGCCGGGTGATCGCCGTGGACACGTTCCTCACCGACTCCGCCGCCGCGGCCGACGTCGTGCTCGCCGCCGCCGCCTTCGGGGAGAAGTCGGGGACGACCACCAACCTCGAGGGACGGGTCACGACGGTCGGCAAGAAGGTGTCCGTCGCCGGCACCGCCCGCCCGGACTGGATGATCGCCGCCGAGCTGGCCGAGCGGCTCGACCTCGACGAGCTCGCCGGCACCCTCGCCTCCGTCGACGCCATCACCGACGCCATCGCCGCCACCGTGCCGGCCTACGCCGGCGCGACACGTCAGGCGCTGCGCGACGCCCCCGACGGTGTGCTCGCCGTGCCGGCGGCCGACGCGGCGTCGTTCCCCGCACCATCGGCACGGGCGCCCGATCGGATCAGCTACGACTATCGACTCGTGGTGACGCGCCGGCTGTACGACCGGGCCGTGGGAACGGCCCACTCACCGAGCCTGGCCCCGCTCGCCGCCGCGGCGGCTGCCCACATCCACCCGCTGGATCTCGAGCGTGTCGGCGTCGGCGCGGGTACCGAGGTCCGCCTCGTGGCCCCGAAGGGCTCCGTGGTCCTGCCCCTCGTGCCCGACACGGGCGTCTCGCGAGGTTCCATCGAGGTGCCGTTCAACGTCGACGGGTCCACCATCGGCGAGATCATCGACGCCACGTCACCGGCCGTCGACGTCCGCCTGGAGCGTTTGTAGTGCTGGCCATCGACCCGCTGCTCGAGGGTGGTCTGCGCTGGACGCCGCTCTTGATCATCCTGCTCAAGGTGCTCGTCATCTTCGTCGTCGGCCTCGTCGCCACGATGTTCATGGTCTGGTTCGAGCGCAAGATCATCGCCGGCATGCAGAACCGGGTCGGCCCGAACAAGGCCGGACCGTTCGGCATCCTGCAGACCCTCGCCGACGGCATGAAGCTGATCTTCAAGGAGGACTTCCTCCCCAACCGGGCCGACCGCTTCGTCTACCGCCTGGCGCCGTTCCTCGCCTTCGTGCCGGCCTTCCTCGTGTGGTCGGTCATCCCCCTCGGTGGCGACTTCAGCGACGGCGGCGACGGCATCGTGACGTGGTTCGGCCACGAGACGCGCGTGCAGCTCGCCGACCCGCCCGTCGGCATCCTGCTCGTGCTGGCGCTGTCGTCGATCGCCGTCTACGGCATCATGCTCGCCGGCTGGTCGAGCGGGTCGAAGTACCCGCTGCTCGGCGCCGTGCGCGCGTCGGCGCAGATGATCAGCTACGAGGCGGCGCTCGGGCTGAGCGTGGCGACGGTGCTGCTGGCGGCCGGCACGCTGTCGACGGCCGGGATCGTCATCGCCCAGGACTCGTTCACCGACTGGAACCTCGTGGCGACCGGCATCGTGCCGTTCATCGTGTTCCTGATCGCCGCCACGGCCGAGCTGAACCGGCCGCCGTTCGACCTCGTCGAAGCCGAACAGGAGCTCGTCGGCGGCTTCAACACGGAGTACTCGGCGTTCGGGTTCGCCCTGTTCTTCCTCGCCGAGTTCATGAACACGATCACGATGAGCGCGATCATCGTCACGCTGTTCCTCGGCGGTCCGCAGGGGTTGTTCGACATCCCGCTGATCCCCGGCGCCATCGAGGGGACGGTGTGGTTCGTCGCCAAGACGTTCGTGTTCCTCTACGTGTACGTGTGGCTGCGGGCCACGCTGCCGCGGTTGCGCTACGACCAGCTGATGGACCTCGGGTGGAAGGTGATGATCCCCGTCGCCCTCGGCTGGTTCCTGTTCCTCGCGGCGATCCGCATCGGCGACGACAACGACTGGAACCCGGTGGCGGTCGTCGCCGGCTCGCTCGCCGCGATGGCTGTCGGTGCGGCGCTGATGGTGGCGGCGATCCGCATCAGTGGGCGCAGGAGGGCGCTCGGCTGATGGGCTATCTGGAGGGCTTCGGCGTCACCATCCGCCAGCACCGCCTGTTCGGCGGCAAGCGGTTGACCAAGAACTACTCCGGTGGGCGTGCCGCGCGGAAGGCGCTGAAGGGCCGGCGCCACGGCGAGTCGGGCGACAGGCTGGCACCGGCGGACGCGCCCGACGACGTCAAGGCGCCGAAACCGGACCGGCTGCACGGCCGCCACGTCCTCAACCGCTACGAGGACGGCATGGAGAAGTGCATCGGGTGCGAGCTGTGCGCCGGCGTGTGCCCGGCGCGGTGCATCTACGTGCGCGGTGCCGACAACGATGCGGAGAACCCGACGTCGCCGGGGGAGCGCTTCGGGTTCGTCTACGAGATCAACTACCTCCGCTGCATCCACTGCGACCTGTGCGTCGAGGCCTGCCCGACCGAGGCGATCACCGAGAGCAAGCTGTTCGAGTTCTCCTTCACCAACCGCCGCGACGCCGATGTACACGAAGGAGGAGCTGCTCGTCGGCGACGACGGCAAGCCCAAGCGCCTGCCGTGGGAGGACTGGCGCGAGGGCGAGGACCTGATGACGAGCGGGTGGGTGCGCGCCACCGCCCCGTCGGGCGACGCCGACTTCGTCGGCGAGGTCGGCTGGAGCGGCGAGCTCGGCTACGGCACCCGCGCCCGCGGAGGATCCAGCGCCGTGAGCCGCGTCTCCCACATCTGGGCGCGATTCGTTCCAATCCGGCCATCTGGGCGCGATCCGTCTCGGAATCCGAGACGATCCCCGCCCAGATCGTGGGGCGGAGGGTGGGCCCGAGTGGATCTGATCGTGTTCATCGTCGCCTCGGCGATGGTGCTCGGGGGCGCCTTCGGCGTGGTGGTGTACCGCCACCCCGTGCACTGCGCCCTCAGCCTCGTGCTGACGCTGTTCGGCGTCGCCGTGCACTTCGTGGCCATGGAGGCGCACTTCCTGGCGGCGGTGCAGGTGATCGTCTACGCCGGCGCCATCGTCGTGCTGTTCCTGTTCGTGATCATGCTGCTCGGCGTCGACACCGCCGAGGATCTCCGCATCGATCCGCTGCCGATCCAGCGACCGCTCGCCGCCGTGATGGGCGTCGGCATCGTCGGCCTGCTGATCGCTGCCGTCGTGTCGACCCGCGACACGCCGCCACTGTCGGTCAGCTCGGGCTTGGCGGTCGCCGGCCAGGAGTCCGCCGATGGCTCCGTCGCCGGCCACGACGCCAACATCAACCAGCTCGCCGACAACCTGTTCAGCGATCAGGTCTTCGCCTTCGAGCTGACGTCCGTGCTGCTGATCGTCGCCGTCGCCGGCACGGTCATCCTGACCCGCCGAGAGAAGCGCGAGCCGTGATCCTCGCCGACGTCATCATCACGCCCACCTACTACCTCGTGCTCGCCGCCGTGCTCTTCGGCATCGGCGCCGCCGGCGTGACGCTGCGGCGCAACCCGCTCGTGATGTTCATGTGCGTCGAGCTGATGCTCAACGCGGTCAACCTCAGCTTCGTCGCCCTGTCCACCCGCCTCGGTGACATCGGCGGCCAGACGGCGGTGTTCTTCGTGCTCGTCGTCGCCGCCGCCGAGGTCGTCGTCGGCCTCGGCATCATCGTGTCGATCCTCCGCCGCCGCCCCGGCGCCACCGCCGACGACCTGGCGGAACTCAAAGGCTGACGATGACCGACATCGTGTGGCTGATCCCAGCACTTCCGCTGGCCGGGTTCCTGCTGATCCTGCTCTTCGGGCGCCGGCTGGGCGAGCCCCTGGCCGGCTTCCTGGCGACGGCGATGGTCGCCGCGGCATTCGTCGTCACGGCGGGCGTGTTCGTCGACCTGCTCTCACGTGACGCCGAGGAGCGCCGCGAGGTCGTCAGCCTCTTCGAGTGGGTCCCCGTCGGGACGCTGCGCGTGGACATGGCATTCCTCGCCGACCCGCTGAGCATCACGATGTGCCTGTTCGTCACCGGCATCGGCGCGCTGATCCACCTCTATGCCGTCGGCTACATGCACGGCGACCCGAAGTTCTCCAAGTTCTTCCTCTACCTCAACCTGTTCGCCTTCTCCATGCTGATGCTCGTCCTCGGCGAGAACCTCCTCGTGACGTTCCTCGGATGGGAGGGCGTCGGCGCTTGCTCGTACTTCCTGATCGCCTTCTGGCACACGAGGGACTCGGCGGCGACGGCCGGCAAGAAGGCGTTCGTCACCAACCGCGTCGGCGACTTCGGTTTCATGCTGGCGATGTTCCTCGCCTTCGAGGCCGTCGGGTCGCTGAGCTACGAGGTCGTCAACCACGCCGCCGAGGACGGCACCCTCGTCAAGTCCACAGCCACGGCCATCGCCGCCCTGCTGTTCCTCGGCGCCACCGGCAAGAGCGCCCAGATCCCGCTGTACTTCTGGCTGCCCGACGCGATGGAGGGCCCAACGCCGGTGTCGGCGCTGATCCACGCCGCCACGATGGTCACCGCCGGCGTGTTCCTGATGGTGCGCATCAACCCCATCCTCACGGTGTCCGCCGACTGGGTGCTGACGATGATCGCCTGGATCGGGGTGATCACCGCGCTGTTCGCGGCGACGATCGCCGTCGCCCAGAACGACATCAAGAAGGTGCTCGCCTACTCGACGATCAGCCAGCTCGGCTACATGTTCCTCGCCGTCGGCTCGGGCGCCTACGTGGCGGCCATCTTCCACATGGTCACCCACGCCTTCTTCAAGGCGCTGCTCTTCCTCGGCTCCGGCTCGGTGATCCACGGGATGCACGAGGAGCAGGACATGCGCCGGATGGGCCTGCTGCGTCTCTTCATGCCGATCACGGCGATGACGTTCATCGTCGGCTGGCTGGCCATCGCCGGCGTTCCACCGTTGGCCGGGTTCTGGTCGAAGGACGAGATCCTTCTCTTCTCGCTCGCCAAGAGCCCGGCGCTGTACATCGTCGGGCTGGTCACCGCCCTGCTGACGGCGTACTACATGACCCGCCAGGTGGTGATGGTGTTCTTCGGCGAGGCCCGGTGGGAGGACCGCGCCGAGGAGCACGGCGCCCACGGCGACCTCAAGCCGCACGAGAGTCCGTGGATCATGCTCTTCCCGCTCGTCGTGCTCGCCGCGCTGTCGATCGTCGGCGGGCTCATCCAGCTGCCGGACGTGACGTGGATCCCCGACGAGCTGGGTCAGCGCCTCGAGCACTGGCTCGAGCCGGTCGTCGAGTTCGGCGAGGCGGACATCGCCGGCACGTGGGGCTACGAGAACAAGACCATCCTGATGGTCGTCGCCACGGCCGCAGCGGTGCTCGGCATCGTGATCGCCTGGCTCGTGTACCAGCGCCACCGGATCAGAGCCCAGGAGCCGACCGTCCTCGCCAACGCCTGGTACTACGACAAGACCATCACCGACTTCGCCGGCGGCCCCGGGCGCAAGGCGTTCGAGGACGTGGCCTGGTTCGACGCCAACGTGGTCGACGGTGCCGTCAACGGCGCGGCGACCACGGTGCGCCAAACCGCCGGTGAGTTGCGCAAGGGACAGAGCGGGTTCGTGCGCGGCTACGCCGCGATCATCGGCCTCGGCGCCGTCGGCCTCCTGGCGTGGTTCGTCGTCGTCAGAGGGATGCTCTGATGGAGGGCACCGAGTTCCCGATCCTCACCGTGCTCGTGCTGGCGCCGGTGTTCGGCGCGATCGCCGTGTTGCTGATCAGCAAGCGCCGGCCGGAGCTGGTCAAGCTCGTCGGGCTGATGGCGACGTTCCTGCCGGCGGCACTGTCGATCTGGCTGCTCGTGCAGTTCGACGGTGACGACGCCGGCTTCCAGTTCGTGTCGCAGCACGAGTGGATCGAGGCGTGGGGCATCTCCTGGCACCTCGGCGTCGACGGCATCTCGCTGTTCCTCGTCGTGCTGACCGGAGTGCTGTTCCCGCTCGCCGTGCTCGGCACCGACCCGCACCACGACGAGAAGGCGTACCTCGCCTGGCTGCTCCTGCTCGAAGCCGGCGTGATGGGCAGCTTCCTCTCCCTCGACCTGTTCGTGTTCTTCGTCTTCTTCGAGATCGTGCTCGTGCCGATGTACTTCCTCATCGGCGGATGGGGCTACGAGGGCCGCCAGTACGCCGCGCTGAAGTTCTTCCTGTTCACGCTCTTCGGGTCGGCGTTCATGTTCGTCGGCATCATCGCCACCGCCTTCCTCGCTCGCGACAACGGCGTCGGTCACCTCACGTTCGACCTCGTGGAGATCGCCGAGCAGGCCGACTTCGCCACGTCGACGGCGCGCTGGCTGTTCTTCGCCTTCGCCATCGCCTTCGCCGTGAAGGTGCCGATCTTCCCGCTGCACACGTGGCTCCCCGACGCCCACACGCAGGCGCCGACGGCCGGCTCGGTGATCCTCGCCGGGGTCATGCTGAAGCTGGGCACGTACGGCCTGCTGCGCTTCGGCCTGTACCTGTTCCCGGAGGCGGCGTGGTGGGCCCGCCCGCTGTTCCTCACCCTCGCCGTCATCGGCATCACCTACGGGGCGATCGTGGCCACGATGCAGCGCGACCTGAAGCGCCTCGTCGCCTACTCGTCGATCGCCCACCTCGGCTTCATCGTCCTCGGCACGTTCGCCGTCACCAGCCAGTCGCTGTCGGGCGGTGTGTTGCAGATGGTCAACCACGGCCTGTCGACGGGTGCCCTGTTCCTCCTCGTCGGCTGGATCTACGAGCGCCGGCACACCCGCCAGATCGCCGAGCTGGGGGGGATCCAGTCAGTCGCCCCGATCTTCGCCGCCGGGTTCATGGTGGTGATGCTCTCGTCGATCGGTCTGCCGGGGCTCAACGGGTTCATCGGTGAGTACCTCATCCTGATCGGCTCGTTCCTGACGTCGCGGTGGTGGACGGTCGTCGCCACGACCGGCGTGATCCTCGCCGCCGTCTACATGTTGTGGGCGTACCAGCGCGTGTTCCACGGCGAGGTCGACGACGACAACCGGACGTTCCCCGAGATCCGCCCACGAGAGGCCGGCGTGCTCGGCGTGCTGATCGGCCTGATCGTGTTCCTCGGCGTGTATCCGAAGCCGCTGCTCGAGCGCGTCGAGCCCAGCGTCGACCGCCTCGTCGAGCACGTCGAGGCGCGCACCGGCGAGAACATCCCGCGGCCCGAGCCGGAGCTCGTTGAGGGGGAGGAGGACGAGTGATCGGCCAGACCTTCCAGGGTCCCGATGTCGGCTGGTTCGCCCTCTCGCCGCTGATCGTGCTCGTCGCCACGGCGCTGTTGCTGCTGCTCGTCGGCGCCATGACCCCACCTGGCCGAAGGGCCTCTACGCCCTCGTCACGGCGGTCGCCGCCGGCACGGCGGGGGCGCTGTCGATGGTGCTGTGGGACGACGTCACCGACAACGGCACGTCGACGCTCGTCGGCGGGGCGCTGGCGTTCGATCCGTTCGCCCTGTTCGTGACGATCACGATCTGCGCGGCGATCGTCGCTCGTCGCCCTGACGAGCGACGACTACCTCCGCCGCGAGCGTGCTCGACGGCCCCGAGGTCTACGCCCTGTTCCTCGTCGCCGCCACCGGCGGGATCGTGATGGGCGCGGCGAACGACCTGATCGTGCTGTTCGTCGGGCTGGAGACGCTGTCGCTGGCGTTCTACGTGCTGTGCGCCAGCTACCGGCGCAAGGCCGGCAGCTCGGAGAGCGGGATCAAGTACTTCGTGCTCGGCGGGTTCTCCTCGGCGTTCTTCCTCTACGGCGTCGCCCTCGTGTACGGCGCCATCGGCTCGACGAACATCTCGACGATGGTGGCGACGGTGTCGGGCGCCGTGCCCGTCGAGCGCAACGACGCCCTCGTGCTGGCCGGCGTCGCCCTGCTCCTCGTCGGGCTCGGCTTCAAGGTCGCCGCCGTGCCCTTCCACCTGTGGACCCCCGACGTGTACCAGGGCGCTCCGACACCGGTGACCGCGTTCATGGCATCGGTCGGCAAGGTCGCCGCCTTCGCCGCGCTGCTGCGCGTGTTCGTCGTCGGGCTGCCGTTCTACCGCGACGACTGGCGCCCGGCCGTGTGGGTGCTCGCCGTGCTGTCGTTGGTCGTCGGCTCCGTGCTCGCCGTCGTGCAGACCGACGTCAAGCGGATGCTCGCCTACTCGTCGATCTCCCACGCCGGGTTCGTGCTCGTCGGGGTCGAGGCGGCAGGGCACCGGGCGGGCGAGGCCGACGCCGGGCTCGGCGTGCCCAGCGCCCTCGTCTACCTGCTCACCTACGCCGTGCTCGTCGCCGGCACGTTCGCCGTCGTCGCCCTCGTGTCCAGGCGCGGCGACCAGGCCACGTCACTCGACGACTTCCGCGGGCTCGGCACCCAGCGTCCGCTGCTGGCGATCGCCCTGACCGTGTTCCTCGTCGCCCAGGCCGGCGTGCCGTTCACGAGCGGGTTCATCGGCAAGTTCGGCGTCATCGAGGCCGGCGTGGACGAGCACAGCTACGCCCTGGCGATCATCGCCATGGTCTCGTCGGTCATCGCCGCCTTCCTGTACCTGCGGATCATGGTCAGCGCCTGGATGACCGACACGTTGGCCGAGCCCGCCGACGACAACGTGGCGCCGGTGCGGGTGCCGTTGGCATCCGGCCTGGCGATCACCGCCGCCGTCGTCTTCACCCTCGCCGTCGGCATCTTCCCCGGGTGGCTGCTCGACGCCGCGGCGAAGACCACCGAGTTCGCTCGCTAGATCAGGCGCTTGCGGTGCGCCGAGTGACCTGTGGCACACTTTGTAAACGTTCTCGACAACGTTCGCGAAGAGGGTCACGATCGGTGACGTCGCCGCGCGCGGCCGGCGTGTCGATCGCCACGGTGTCGCGGGTCGTCAACGGTCGCTACGGCGTCGCCGCCGGCACGATCACGCGGGTCCAGGAGGCGATCGACGAGCTCGACTTCCAGTCCAGCCTGGTCGCCAGGAGCCTGCGCAGCCAGCGGACCAACGTCATCGGCATCCTGGTGGCGGGCATCGAGCCGTTCAGCGCCGAGCTGCTCAAGGGCGCCGCCCGAGCGATCGAGGACTCCGGGTTCGAGCTGGTCGTCTACTCCGGCGGCATGCACGGCAAGGAGGGGTGGGAGCGCAGCTACCTGTCGCGCCTCAGCGGCACGCTGACCGACGGCACGATCCTCGTCACCCCGTCCGTCGTCGAGGTGGCGAGCGTGCAGCCGATCGTCGCCGTCGACCCGCACATCGGCGGCTCGCAGCTGCCCACGGTCGACGCCGAGAACTACGAGGGGGCGATCAGCGCCATGCGCCACCTCATCGCGCTGGGCCACCGGCGCATCGGGTTCCTCGCCGGCCGCCCGGACCTCGAGTCGGCCCGCCGCCGGGAAGCCGGCTACCGGGCCGCCCTCGACGAGGCCGGCATCGAGTTCGACGCCGACTGTCCAGGTCGGGGCTTCACCGAGGAGACGGCGGCGGCGCCGGCGCAGGCGCTGCTCACGCTCGACCAGCGACCGTCTGCCGTGTTCGCCGCCAACGACCTGTCCGCCATCCAGGTCCTGCGCACGGCCTCCGAGCTGGGGTTGGCAGTGCCCGGCGACCTCTCGGTCGTCGGCTTCGACAACATCCCCGAGTCGGCGCTCGTCGACCCGCCGCTGACCACGGTCGACCAGTCGATCCAGGCGCAGGGCGAGGCCGCCGTGCGGCTGCTCATCGACCTGCTCGAGCACCCCGACCGCCCCGCTGACGGTGCCGTCCCGCACATCACCATGCCGTCGCACCTCGTGGTGCGCCACTCCTGCCGCGACATCCGAGCGGGCTGACGCGGTGCTGATTGAAATCGTTTACAACACACAAGGGGGGATCCCATGACCACGACCCGTTCCAGGTGGCTCCGGAGCGTCGCGCTCCTGGGCGCCATCAGCCTCACCGCCGCCGCGTGCGGCGACGACGACGACGACGACGATGCCAGCTCCGCGCACCGAGGCGCCCAGCGCCGCGCACCGGCGGGACCGAGGCGCCGTCGAGCCGCGTCCGGCGACGCCGTGGAGATCGACTGGTGGCACATCCAGAACAACCCGCCCGGCCTCGACGACTGGCAGAACATGGCCGATGCGTTCATGGCCGAGCACCCCAACGTGACGATCAACATCACGGTGATGGAGAACGAGGCGTTCAAGGCCGCCCTGCAGACCAACCTGCAGGCCGGCGACGTCCCCGATCTGTTCCAGTCGTGGGGCGGCGGCGGCCTGCGTGAGCAGGTCGAGGCCGGCCTCGTGCGCGACGTCACCGACGACGTCTCCGGCTTCATCGGCAACCTGTCCGAAGGAGCGGTCAAGCTGTACCAGGTCGACGGCGCGCAGTACGGCGTGCCCTTCAACGCCGGGATGGTCGGCTTCTGGTACAACAAGGCGCTCTTCGAGCAGGCCGGCATCGACGCCCCGCCGGCGACGTGGGACGAGCTGATCGAGGACGTGCAGACGCTCAAGGCGGCGGGCATCACGCCGATCGCCGTCGGCGCCGGTGACAAGTGGCCGGCCCACTTCTGGTACTCCTACCTGATGGTCCGCCTCGGCGGAGCCGCCGCCATGGAGCAGATCGCCGAGACCAACGACTTCAACGTCCCGGCCGTCATCGACGCGGGCGCGAAGGTGCAGGAGCTCGTCGCCCTCGAGCCGTTCCAGGCCGGCTTCCTCGGCGCGCCGTGGGAGGCACCGGACGGGGAGTCGGGGACGATGGCCAGCCAGGGCGCGGCGATGGACCTGATGGGCCAGTGGGCGCCCGGCGCGTTCGCCACCCAGGCCGACGTCGAGTCCGCCGCCGACCTGCCGTGGGAGCTCGGCTGGTTCCCGTTCCCGTCCGTCGACGGCGGCGCCGGGGCGCCGACTGACGCGTTCGGCGGCGCCGACGGCTTCGCCGTGGGCAAGGACGCCCCGCCCGAGGCCGTCGAGTTCCTCGAGTTCATCACCAACGAGGCGAACCAGGAGACGTGGGCCGCCAACAGCGGGCTGCCGGTGAACACGGCGGCGATGGACTCCGTCAGCGATCCCAACATGCAGGCGGTCCTGGAGGGGCTCAGCAACGCCACGTTCGTGCAGCTGTACCTCGACCAGTACTTCACCGCCGAGGTCGGCGCCAGGTGAACGACCAGACGGCCCTGCTGTTCGCCGGCGAGACCGACGCCGGAGGACGCCGCCGCGGCGATCACCGGCGACCGCGGGCGGCTGACATCTCCCATCCCAGGGGCACCACGCCGGCTCGGGCGAATGCCGTGGCCGACGATCATCGCGTTCCTCGCGCCGGCGCTGGTGCTCTACACGCTGTTCGTGCTCTACCCGATCGTGCAGAGCATGCGCTACAGCTTGTACGACTGGAACGGGTTGGAGGCGCTCGACGACTTCGTCGGCCTCGACAACTTCCGTCGAGCGTTCTCCGACTCGCTGTTCCGCGACGCGCTGAGGCACAACGCCGTCATCATCCTGCTGTCGTTGCTGCTGCAGGTGCCCTTCGCCCTCGGGCTGGCGGTGCTGCTCAACGCCAAGCTGCCGGCCCGCGGGCTGCTGCGGACGCTCTTCTTCGCCCCGTACGTCCTGTCCGAGGTCGTCACCGGCGTCGTGTGGCGCCAGATCCTGCGCCCCGCCGGCCTGCTCGACCAGAGCCTCGACGCCGTGGGTGCCGGCGGACTGGTGCAGGAGTGGCTCGCCGACCCCGACGTCGTGCTGTACAGCCTGTTCTTCGTCATCTCGTGGAAGTACTTCGGCTTCCACATGGTGCTGATGCTCGCCGGGCTCCAGCAGATCCCCAACGAGCTGACGGAGGCCGCCGCCATCGACGGGGCGACGAAGTGGCAGACGTTCCGCCACGTCACGCTGCCGCTGCTCGCGCCGACCGTCCGCGTCTCGGTGTTCCTGTCCGTGATCGGCGCGCTGCAGCTGTTCGACCTCGTCTGGGTGACGACGAAGGGCGGACCGATCGGCGCCTCGTCGACGATGGCCACCTACCTCTACGACCAGTTCCGCCGCGGCCTGTTCGGCTACGCCAGCGCCGTCTCGATCGTCATCTTCGCGCTCTCGCTCGTCGTCGCCCTGCTGTACCAGCGATTCGCGCTGCGCCGGGATCTCGTGGGCGCGGTGGGATGACCGCGACGGTCGCCCCGGCGGCACTCCCGCCGGCGGCCCATCGCGAGCCAGCACCACGGCCGGGTCGCACGCGCAAGCGGCTGCTGCGCTTCGCCCTCGGCATCGTGGTCCTCGTCGTGCTGGCGGTGATCGTGGTCCCGCTCACGTTCTCGGTGCTCGGCGGGTTCCGCAGCAACCAGCAGCTGGTCGAGCGCCCGGTCGGGCTCCCCGACCCGTGGATCACGACCAACTACACGTCGATCCTGAAGACCGGCAGCTTCTGGCGGCAGGTCGTCAACAGCACGGTGATCGCCGCCGTGGCCACACTGGTCGTGCTCCCGGCGGCGTCGCTCGCCGCCTTCGTCATCGCCCGCTACCCGTTCCGCGGCCGCGAGCTCGTCTTCGGCCTGTTCACGCTCGGCCTGCTCTTCCCCGTCGCCGTCGCCATCCTCCCGCTGTTCGTCGTGCTGCGCCAGGCCGGGCTGCTGAGCAACCCGCTCGGCGTGGCCCTCCCGCAGGCCGCCTTCGCCCTGCCGCTGGCGATCGTGATCATGCGGCCGTTCTTCCGCGCCATCCCCCAGGAGCTGCAGGATGCCGCGGCCATCGACGGCTGCCGGCCGCTGCGCTTCTACTGGTCGGTGATGCTGCCGCTGTCGCGGCCCGTGCTCAGCAGCATCGGCGTGATCACGATCGTGACGAGCTGGAACGCCTTCCTGCTGCCGCTGCTCGTGCTCGTCGATCCCGACCAGCACACGCTGCCGATCGGCGTCAACAACATCTCCACGCAGTACACGACGGACTACGCCCGGGTGCTCGCCTACACGACGCTGTCGATGGTGCCGGCGCTCGTGTTCTACGCCTTCGCCGAGCGCCACATCATCGGTGGCCTGACCGCGGGCGCGGTGAAGGAATGACGTACCTCGACGCCGTCGGCGTCCGTCGGCCGACCGTGTCGCCGACCTCCTCGGGCAGATGACGCTCGACGAGAAGCTGGCCCAGCTCGGCAGCGCGTGGGTGTTCCAGCTCGCCGGCGGCGACGGGTTCGACGCGGCGCGGGCCACGCCGCTGCTGGCCAACGGCATCGGCCACGTCACCCGGATCAGCGGGGCGACCAGCCTGAGCGCGGCGGACGCCGCCACCCTGGCGAACGACGTGCAGCGCCACCTGCGCGAGCACACCCGGTTGGGGATCCCGGCGATCGTCCACGAGGAGATCTGCTCGGGCTGATGGCGCGTGACGCCACCGCATTCCCCCAGGCGATCGGCGTGGCCAGCACGTTCCGTCCCGGAGCTGAACCAGGCGATGGCCGACGCCATCCGCCGGCAGATGCGCTCGGTGGGCGCCCACCAGGGCCTGTCGCCCGTGCTCGACATCTGCCGCGACCCGCGCTGGGGCAGGCTCGAGGAGACCTACGGCGAGGACCCGTACCTCGTCACGCAGATGGGGCTGGCCTTCGTCGCGCGGGCTGCAGGGCGACGATCTCGCCGACGGCGTGGTCGCCACGGCGAAGCACTTCGTCGGTTACGGGGCGTCGGAGGGCGGGCTCAACTGGGCGCCGGCGCACCTGCCCGAGCGCGAGCTGCGCGACGTCTACCTGCGTCCGTTCGAGGCGGCCGTGCGCGACGGCGGCGTCGGGTCGGTGATGAACGCCTACCACGAGCTCGACGGCGTGCCGTGCGGCGCCAGCCGATGGCTGCTGACCGACCTGCTGCGCGGCGAGTGGGGCTTCGCCGGCTCGCTCGTCGCCGACTACTTCACCGTGCGCCAGCTCGCCGAGTACCACCGCGTCGTGGCGACGGCGGAGGAGGCGGCGGCGCTGGCGCTGTCGGCGGGCATCGACGTCGAGCTGCCCAGCACCGACTGCTACGGCGACCCGCTCCGAGCATCCATCGAACGCGGCGACGTCGGGATCGATCGTCGTCGACGCGGCCGTCGGCCGTGCTCTCGCCACCAAGTTCCAGCTGGGCCTGTTCGAGCGACCGTTCGTCGACGCCGGTGCGCGTCCAACTGCACACCCGCACGCCGGATCAGGTCGAGCTCGCCCGCGACGTCGCCGCCGACAGCCTCGTGCTGTTGAAGAACGACGGCGTCCTGCCGCTGGGCGGCGGTGGCCGTGTCGCCGTCATCGGGCCGAACGCGGCGAGTGGGCGCAACCTGCTCGGTGACTACGCCTACATCGCTCACGTCGAGTCCCTGCTGGAGGTGCTGAAGAGCGGGCGCAACGTGTTCGCCATGCCCGTCGAGGACGGCGTGCACGTCGAGAGCGCCGGTGCCGTCCACCGCATCCCGACGATCCTCGACGCGCTCGTCGCCCAGTTGCCCGACGCGACGCTCGTCCACATCCCCGGATGCGCGGTCAACGACGGCGACCGCTCCGGGTTCGCCGCGGCGGTCGACGCGGCCGCGCGCAGCGACGTCGCCGTGCTCGTGATGGGCGAGCGCTCGGGGCTCACCGACGAGTGCACGACGGGCGAGAGCCGCGACGTGGCCTCGCTCGACCTGCCCGGCGTCCAGGAGGAGCTGGTGCTGGCCGTCGCCGCCACCGGGACCCCGGTCGTGCTGGTGCTCGTCGCCGGCCGTCCGATCGGCTCGGAGGCGGTGCACCGCGCCGCCGGCGCCGTGCTGATGGCGTGGCTGCCCGGCGAGCACGGCGCGCGGGCGGTGGCCGAGGCGCTCGCCGGCGCGCGCAGCCCGGGCGGCAAGCTGCCGGTCACCTACCCGCGCAGCTCCGGCCAGATCCCCACGTTCTACGGCCACAAGGCATCCGGAGGGCGGTCGCACTGGAAGGGCGCGTACGTCGACCTGTCCAACGAGCCGATGTACCCGTTCGGCCACGGCCTGAGCTACTCCCGGTTCGACGTGGTCGTCGACACGTCGGCGCGTTGGACCGTGAACGTCGACGACGTGGTCGACGTCGTCGCCAAGGTCAGGAACGCCGGCGCGGTGCGCGCCGACGAGGTCGTCCAGCTGTACAGCCGGGACCCGATCGCCTCGATCACCCGGCCGGTGCTCGAGCTGCAGGGGTTCGCGCGCGTCGGTCTCGAGCCGGGTGGCATTGGCGCGTGTGAGCGTTCCACCTGCACGTCGCCTCGCTCGGGTTCACCGGGCCCCGACATGTCGTATGCCGTCGAGCCGGGCGAGATCGAGCTGTTCGTCGGGACCTCCTCGACGGAGTTGCAGCCTGCCGGTTGCATCGTCGTCAACGGCCACGGTCCCGTCGCCGCCACGCGCGTCGCCACCACTCCTGTCACCGTGACCTAGCGACGGATACGGTCGATCCGTGACCGTTCCAACGATGGCGCCCATCGATCTCGGGCGGCAGCGGGACCTCCGGCGGATGAAGGCGTTCGCCACCGGCATGCTCGTCGCCGCCGCGGTCGTCTACCTGATCGCCCGCGCCAACGAGGATGGTGCCGAGGCGTGGGTCGGCTACGTGCGTGCGGGCGCCGAGGCGGCGATGGTCGGCGCCCTCGCCGACTGGTTCGCCGTCACCGCCCTGTTCCGTCACCCGCTCGGCATCCCCATCCCGCACACGGCGATCATCCCCAAGCGCAAGGACCAGATCGGGCGCAGCCTCGGCGAGTTCGTGCAGGGCAACTTCCTCACCCACGAGGTGCTGTCGCAACGGCTTGCCAGCGTCCACGTCGGCCAGCGAATCGGTCACTGGCTCAGCGAGCCGGCGCACGCCGAGCGTGCGGCGGGTGCGGTGACCGACGCCATGCGCGGCACGATCGAGGTGCTCGACGATCGCACGGTCCAGGAGGGCATCGGCGGCCTCGTCGAGCGGCGGCTGCGGGCGACCGAGGTCGCCCCACTGCTCGGCAGGGTCATCGACGCCAGCGTCGAGGGCGGGCACCACCAGCGCCTGCTCGACGCCGTGATGACCGGCGTCTCCGGGTTCCTCGACGACAACCGGGGCACGATGCGCCTGCGCCTCGACAAGGAGTCGCCGTGGTGGGTGCCCGAGCCGATCGACGACCGCGTGTTCAAGAAGATCTTCGGTGGCGTGCAGCGCTTCCTCGCCGACGTGCGCGCCGACCCGAACCACGAGGTGCGGGCGTCGATCGAGGAGCGCATCGTCAAGCTCGCCGACCGCCTGCGCAACGACCCGGAGATGATCGCCAAGGCCGAGGAGCTGAAGCACGAGCTGCTGTCGCACCCCGAGGTGCAGGCGTGGCTGCAGTCGCTGTGGGGCGAGCTGAAGCGGGGGATGCTGGCGGCCGCCGACGACCCGGACAGCGAGCTGCGCCGCCGCCTCACGGATGGGCTGAGCAATGTCGGCCGCCGCGTGGCGAGCGACCCGGAGCTGCAGGCGAAGGTCGACGACTGGGTCGAGCGCGCCGTCGCCTACGTCGTCGACAACTACAAGGGCGAGGTCGCCGACATCATCGCCAGCACCGTCGAGCGGTGGGACGGTGCCGACACCGCCCGGCGCATCGAGCTGCAGGTCGGCCGCGACCTCCAGTTCATCCGCATCAACGGCACCGTCGTCGGCGGCCTCGCCGGCCTCGCCATCCACGCCGTCGGCGAGACGCTGCTCTGACGCCGCAGGGGTAGGGTCCGTCGCCGTGGAGGATGTCGAGCTGGCGCGGTTGGCGATCCGGTTGCTCGATCTCACCGATCTCGATCCGGAGACGACGGACGCCGCCGCCGACACGCTCTGCGACCGCGCCGCGGCGGCGGGGGTGGCGGCCGTGTGCGTGTGGCCGCGCTTCGTCGGCCGCTGCTCCGAGCGGCTGGCGCACACCGGCGTCAAGGTGGCCACCGTCGTCAACTTCCCTGCCGGCACCGACGCCCCCGATGCTGTCGGTGCAGTCACCGCCGCAGCCGTTGCTGCCGGCGCCGACGAGATCGACGTCGTGCTGCCGTACAAGGCGTGGCTCGACGGCGACATCGATCACGCCATCGAGGTGCTCGACGCCGTGCGCAGCGAAGCCGGGTCGCTGACGGTGAAGGTGATCATCGAGACCGGCGAGCTGCCCGATCGGGCCGCCATCGACCGGGCGACGCACTTCGCCATCGCCAACGGCGCCGACTTCGTCAAGACGTCCACCGGCAAGACGGCGGTGTCGGCGACGCCGGAGGCGGCCGAGATCGTGCTCGAGGCGATCGAGGTGTCCGGCCGGCCCGTCGGCTTCAAGGCGTCGGGTGGCATCCGCACCCTCGCCGACGCCCGCACCTACCTCGAGCTGGCCGACGAGATCATGGGTCCCGGCTGGGCCACGCCGGAGACGTTCCGCTTCGGCGCCAGCGGCCTGCTCGACGCCCTCCAGGCAGATCACTCGGCAGCGCCGGTGAGACGGAGGGGGTCGAGCACTCGGCGCGCTTCTTCGGCGTCGAGGTGGCCTTCCTCGACGGCGAGGTCGATGATCGAGCGGCGCTCGTCGACCGCCCGGTGGACGAGCTCGGCGGCCTTGGCGTAGCCGATGATCGGGTTGAGCGCAGTAGCGAGCGCCGACGAGCGCTCGGCATAGTCGCGGCAGCGGGCCTCGTCGGCCTCGATCCCGGCGACGCACTTCTCGGCGAACACGCGACAGACGTTGGCGATCAGCGTCCCCGACTCGAACAGCGCGTCCGCCATCACCGGCAGGTACGTGTTCAGCTCGAGGATGCCCTGCGACGCCCCGTAGGCGACGGTGGCGTCGTTGCCGAACACCCGCGCCGCCACCTGGTTCACCGACTCGCACAGCACGGGGTTGACCTTGCCCGGCATGATCGACGACCCGGCCTGCAGCTCGGGCAGCAGCAGCTCGGCGAGACCGGCCGACGGCCCGCTGGCGAGCAGGCGGATGTCGTTGGCCACCTTGGTCATTGCGACGGCGATGCCGCGCAGTCCGGCCGACGCCTCGGCCAGCGCGCCCTGCCCGCCCTGCTGCACCATCGGGTTGCCACTCGGCCGCAGCGGGAGCCCGGTCTCCGCGGCCAGCGCGTCGATCACGCCCGCGGCGAACCCTTCCGGCGCGTTGATGCCGGTGCCGACCGCCGTCCCCCCGAGCGGCAGCTCGCCGAGCACCTCGACGTCGGCGACGGATCGGCGCAGCGCGCCGGCGAGCAGGCCCGCCCACGCCGCGGCCTCCTGCCCCACCGTCACCGGCGTGGCGTCCATCAGGTGGGTCCGCCCGGACTTGACGACGCGGGCGAAGCGCTCGGCCATCTCCTCGAGGGCGGCGACGAGCGCCTCGACGGCGGGGTGGACGTCGGCGACGAGTTGCTGGGCGACGGCGATGCGGATCGCCGTCGGCACCGTGTCGTTCGACGACTGCGAGGCGTTGACGTGGTCGTTGGGGTGCACGTCACGCCCGAGGGCCCGGCCGGCGAGCGCCGCCAGCACCTCGTTGACGTTCATGTTCGTCGACGTGCCCGAACCCGTCTGGTACACGTCGATGGGGAACTGCTCGTCGAGCTCGCCCGCCTCGACCCGCCTGGCCGCGTCGCCGATCGCCGCCGCCACGTCCTCGTCGATGCCCGGCACGCCGAGCGAGCCGTTGACCGGCGCGGCGTGGCGCTTGATCATCGCCAGGGCGCGAGCGAGGCGGACGTCGAGCGGACGGTTGGCGATGGGGAAGTTGCCGATCGCCAGGTCCGTCTGCTTGCCCCAGAGCTTTTCCATCCCGCTCACAGTACGGACACCAAGCCCACGTACAGTGCGGCTGTGCCCTGGCGCACGTACGAAGCCGTGTTGTTCGACCTCGACGGCGTCCTCACCCCCACCGCCGAGCTGCACCAGCGAGCGTGGACGAGGATGTTCGACGAGTTCCTCGTGCCGCGCGGCGAGGCTCCGTTCACGGAGGGTGACTACCTCGCCTACGTCGACGGCAAACCGCGCTTCGACGGCGTGCGCTCGATGCTCGCCTCACGTGGCATCACACTTCCCGAGGGCGACCAGGCGGAGCCGCCGGGCGACACGACGGTGAGCGCGCTGGGCAACCGCAAGAACGATGTGTTCCAGACCGTGCTGCGCGACGAGGGCATCGCCCCGTACCCCGGCTCCCTGCGCTTCCTCGACCATCTGGCCACGGGTGACACGAAGGTGGCGGTCGTTTCGTCGTCGCGCAACGCTCGCGAGGTGCTCGAGGCGTCCGGCCTGGCACCGCGCTTCGAGGTCGTCGCCGACGGCGTGATGGCGGCGACCGAGCACATCGCCGGCAAGCCGGCGCCGGACCTCTTCCTCGCCGCCGCCGAGCGCTTGGGCGTCGCCGCGCCTGCCGCCGTCGTGATCGAGGACGCCATCTCCGGCGTGGCAGCCGGCCGGGCGGGCGGCTTCGGTCTCGTCGTCGGCGTCGATCGGGGAGCCGGCCACGAGGCGCTGCACGCCCACGGTGCCGACGTCGTCGTCGACGACCTCGCCGAGTTGCTGGACGCCGACTGATGCGGCGCGTCGTCCCGGACCACCTCGACCAGCATCGCTTCCCGACCGATCCGTGGCGCCTCGTCGAGCGTGAGTACGACGTCAACGACCTCGGTCTGACCGAGACGCTCTTCGCCGTCGCCAACGGCTACATCGGGATGCGCGCCAACCCCGAGGAGGGCCGCGACGCGGACAGCCACGGCACGTTCGTCAACGGCTTCCACGAGACATGGCACATCCGCCATGCCGAGGAGGCGTTCGGCTTCGCCAAGACCGGCCAGACGATCGTCAACGTCCCCGACGCCAAGCTGATGAAGCTCTACGTCGACGACGAGCCGCTGTTGCTGCGCAACGCCGACCTCGAGGCCTACGAGCGCGTGCTCGACTTCCGCGACGGCACCCTCACCCGCGATCTCGTCTGGCGCACGCCGGGCGGCAAGCGCGTCCGCGTCCGCTCGCAGCGCCTCGTCAGCCTGGCCCACCGCCACCTGGCGATGCTGACGTTCGAGGTCACCCTGCTCGAGGGCTCGGCCCCGATCGTCGTGTCGTCGCAGCTGCTCAACCGTCAGGACGGCGAGGACGAGTACCACGTCGCCGCCCACGCCCTCGGCAAGGCCTTCGACCCGCGCAAGTTGCGCCCGTTCGACCATCGGGTGCTGATGCCGCGCCTGCACCGCGAGCGTGCCGGCGAGGTCGTCATGGGCTACCGCTGCGCCAACAGCGCGATGACGCTGGCCTGCGCCTACCACCACCTCGTCGACACTCCGGCACCGTGCTCGGTGGAGACGTCCGTCGGCGAGGACCTGGCGAAGACGGTGGTGACGGCGCGCATGCAGGCGGGGCAGGTGCTGCGCATCGTCAAGCTCGTCTCGTACCACACGTCGACGGGCGTGCCCGCCGAGGAGCTCGCCGACCGCTGCCACCGCACGCTCGCCAGGGCGCTCGACGACGGCACCGAGACCCTGGTCGTCGAGCAGCGCGAGTGGCTCGACCGCTTCTGGGAGCAGAGCGACGTCGAGCTCATCGGCGACGACCCCGGGCAGCAGGCGCTGCGCTGGAACCTGTTCCAGCTCGCCCAGGCCAGTGCCCAGACCCAGGAGCAGGGCATCGCCGCCAAGGCGGTGACCGGCAGCGGCTACGAGGGCCACTACTTCTGGGACACCGAGATCTACGTCGTGCCCTTCCTCGCCTACACGAACCCGGAGCTGGCGCGCAAGGCGCTGCGCTTCCGCTGGCGCCAGCTGGCGACCGCCTGTCAGCGGGCGACCGAGCTGAACCAGGTCGGCGCGCTGTTCCCGTGGCGCACGATCAACGGCGAGGAGGCATCGGCGTACTACGCCGCCGGCACCGCGCAGTACCACATCAACGCGGCGATCGCCCTCGCCGTGAAGCGCTACCTCGACGCCAGCGGCGACATCGACTTCCTCGCCGGCGAAGCGGCCGAGCTGCTCGTGCAGACGGCCCGCCTCTGGGAGGACCTCGGCTTCTACGCCGCCAACGGCGAGGAGACGTTCCGCATCCACGGCGTCACGGGGCCCGACGAGTACACGACGGTGGTCAACGACAACATGTACACGAACGTCATGGCCCGGTTCAACATGCGCTACGCGGCGCGTGTCGTCGACCTCCTGCAGGAGTGGGACTCCGACGCCTTCGACCGCCTCGCCCGCCGAGTCGGCTTGCAGGAAGGCGAGACGAAGCGATGGGTCCGCGCGTCGGAGGCGATGTTCCTGCCCTACGACGAGGAGCTCGGCATCCACCCCCAGGACGACGGCTTCCTCAAGCTCGAGCGGTGGGACTTCGAGAACACGCCACCGGAGAAGTACCCGCTGCTGCTGCACTTCCACCCGCTCGTCATCTACCGCCATCAAGTGCTCAAGCAGGCCGACGTGGTGCTGGCGATGGTGCTGCGCAGCGATCAGTTCTCGCTCGAGCAGAAGCGCCGCAACTTCGACTACTACGACCCGATCACCACCGGCGACTCGTCGCTGTCGGCGTGCGTGCAGGCGATGGCGGCGGCGCAGATCGGCGACGACGACCTGGCCGTCAGCTACTTCCGCGAGGCGCTGTTCGTCGATCTCGCCGACACCCACGGCAACGCCAGCGACGGCGTCCACGTGGCGTCGACGGGTGGGGTGTGGGGCACGATCGTCTTCGGGTTCGCCGGGCTCTACGACTCGGGGACGGCGCTGCGGTTCACGCCGAGCCTGCCGTCCACGTGGGAGCGCGTCACGTTCCGGATGCAACGACACGGATCGCACATGCGCGTCGAGCTCGACGCCGACGGGTGCACGGTCCACGTGCTCGACGGGCCGCCCGTGCCGATCGAGGGCAGTGACCGGTCGTCGGTCGTGCGCGTCGAGCCCGGCGAGTCGCACCGCGTCGCCCGAGTTGCCATCACCTGAGGAGACCCATGAAGTCCATCTTCTTCCACCTCATGCCCTACCGGGATCTCCCCGACGACTTCGAGGAGCGCTACGAGAGCGTGTGGGTCACGCCGCCGAACAGCGAGCTCTGCGACCCCGTCAAGGTCGCCCAGTACTACAAGTGGAACCTCGACGAGCTCGAGCTCGCCGACCGTCTCGGCTTCGACGGCATCGGCGTCAACGAGCACCACCAGAACGCCTACGGGTTCATGGCCTCGCCGAACCTGATGGCGGCGGCGCTGGCCCGCCGGACGCCGAACAACTCGGCGATCCTCGTGCTCGGCAACACGCTGGCGCTGTACACGCCGGCCCTGCGCGTGGCCGAGGAGTTCGCCATGCTCGACTGCATGACCGACGGCCGGCTGGCCGCCGGCTTCCCGGTCGGCACGTCGATGGACGTCAACCGCTGTTACGGGATCACCCCGACGGAGACGAGGCCGCGGTTCTACGAGGCCCACGACCTGATCATGAAGGCGTGGACGCAGCCCGGCCCGTTCCCGTACAACGGCCGCTTCAACCAGCTGCGCTACGTCAACCCGTGGCCGCAGCCGCTGCAGAAGCCGCACCCGCCGGTGTGGCTCGCCGGCGGCGGCTCGGTGGAGACGTACGAGATGGCGGTCAACTACGACTACACGTACAGCTTCCTCAGCTTCTTCGGCTACCGCTTCGCCAAGCGCGTGATGGACACGTTCTGGGAGACGGCGGACCGCCTGGGTGCCGACGCCAACCCGTACCGTGCCGGATTCGCCCAGCAGGTCTGCATCGCCGAGACCGACGCCCAGGCCGAGGAGCTGTACCGCGAGCACGTCATGTACTTCTTCAAGAAGTGCCTGCACATCCCGGCGTACTTCATGGAGACGCCGGGCTACCGCACGCGGCGCAGCGCGGAGTTCGTGCTCAAGAGCAACACCCCGGCCGAGATCGCCGCGGCGGCTGCGGCGCGCGAGGACTGGGGGTCGCTCGTCGACCAGGGGTTCGTCATCGCCGGCAGCCCCGACACCGTCGCCGAGCGGCTGATCGAGGCGTGCCGTGGCCTGCGTGTCGGCAACCTCGTCGCCCTGCTGCAGATCGGGTCGATGCCCCACGAGCTGACCAAGCAGAACATCACGATGTACGCCGAGCAGGTCATGCCGAAGCTCCGCCAGCTGTGGGCGGACGAGGGATGGGAGCACCGCTGGTGGCCTCAGGGCGCCCGCCAGGACGTCGCCGCACCGGTCGCGGGGGAGTGACATGACGCCCGACGAGACCTTCGTCGAGCTGCGCGACGGTCGCTTCAAGATCCGTGTGCTCAGCGCCGGAGAGGGCGACCCGGTGGTGTTCCTCCACGGCGTCGGCGGGCTGACCTGGGACCCGCTGCTCGACGCCATCGCCGCCGACCATCGGGTGATCGCGCCCGAGCATCCCGGTGCCGGCACGTCGCAGGGTCTCGACTATGTCGAGACCCTGTGGGACCTCGTCCTCTACTACGACGAACTGCTCGACGTGCTCGGCCTGCCGGCGGTGTCGCTCGTCGGCCACTCGTTCGGCGGCATGGTCGCCGCCGAGATCGCCGCCACCAGCCCCGAGCGTGTGGACCGGCTCGTGCTGATCGCCCCGCTCGGGCTGTGGCGCGACGACCATCCGGTGCCCGACATCTCGGGTGTCCCGCGGGCGTCGGTGGCCGACCTGCTGCCGGCCGCGGACCCAGGCGATCCCGAGTCGTTGCTCCGGGCGTCGATGACGATGGCCAGCATCCTCCAGTTCATCTGGCCGCTGCCGGACAAGGGTCTGCGCAAGCGGCTCTACCGCGTGCACGCCGAGACGCTCGTCATCTGGGGCGAAGACGACCGCATCGTCCACCCGGCGTACGGCGACGACTTCGTCGCCGCCATCGCCAACGCCCGCCTCGAGCTCGTCCCCGCCGCCGGCCACCTCCCCCACGCTGGAGCAACCCGACCGCACCACCGACGCTGGTGACCGAGTTCCTCCGGTTCTGACGACGATGAGGATCGCTCAGCGATCCTCATCCGACAAGGAACCGCGCGTCAGCGTTCGTCGACGTGGTCCCACACCGTGATGCGGACCATCTCGGCCGTCGGCCGATCGCAGTGGTACGCCCAGGCCCGCTCGCCGTCGGTCGTGGTGACGACGATGCGGCGGAGCAGGTCGGTGGCCGTGGCCTCGACGACGTCGAGCAGGGCGATCGCCTCGTCGGCGCGTGCCGGGTCGAGGTCGATGACGGTGCCCGGGACGAGCTCGTCACCGTCCTCGAACGTGGCCACGGGCCAACCGTTGCCCGAGTCGTAGATCCGCCCGGCGACCTCGGCCGGCCGATGGCCGGCGGCGAACGGAGCGAGGAACGGCCAGCGCAACCGGCCCGGCTGCAGCGTCCCGTAGGCGAACAGGCGCGGGGGGTCGACGCTCACGGGCGCGGACGGTATCCGTGGACGACGGCGACCGTGGCTCCGCTGGGCGCGGCGGGCAGGAACGACTCGGCGCGCAGCGAGCAGCCGACCTCGATCCGTCCGTCATGCTGTGCCCAGCGGCGGACGAGCCATCGGGGCAGGACGAGGTCGGCGCGCACCAGCGACGGCGAGCGCAGCAGCGACGCCCGGACCGTCTCGGCCAGCGACCACGGCGGGTTGGCGACCACACGGTACGGACGGCGCGGCAGGCGGACCGTCGAGATGTCGGCGCCGACCACCTTCACCGGATCGCCGGCGAACCGCGCCCGAAGCGTCGCCAGACGCGCCGGGTGCAGCTCGACGGCGACGACACGCGCGCCGGCGTCGACGAGCGCGGCCGTGAGCGCGCCGTCGCCAGCGCCGAGGTCGACGACGAGATCGCCGCGCCCGATGCCGGCCCGCCGGACGACGTGGCGGGCCGCGTCAGCGTGCAGTCGGTGGAAGCCCCAGTGGTGCCGGGGCGCTCGTTGCGCCGCGGACACGGCGCACCATCACCATTGCCATGCAACGAGTCTGCCGTGCTCGCGATGCCGGCGAGCGGCCGGTTTCAGCGACCGGGGTCGGCACGGAGGTCGGCGTAGCCGGCGGCGCGCACGGCGTCGAGCACCGTGCCGGCGTGTTCCGCGCTGCGCACCTCGAAGGTGGCGTGCACACCCGTCTGGCGGACGTGCAGGTCGACGCCCTCGCGCTGGTGCTCGACCTCGATGAGGTTGGCCCCGGCGGCGGCGAACTCGGCGAGCAGGCGGACGAGCGCACCGGGCCGGTCCTCGATGCGGGCGAACACGACGAGCCGGCGACCGGCCTTCGTCTCGTGGCGGCGGATGAGGCCGGGCACCACGCCGAGGTCGACATTGCCTCCGGACAGCACGACGCACGTCGTGCCGGACTCGGCCGGCTTGATCAGCCCGGCGCTGATCGCCGCCACCCCGACGGCACCTGCGCCCTCGACGTAGAGCTTCGTCCGCTCCATCAGCAGCACCATGGCGTCGGCGATGGCGTCCTCGTCGACGACGACCAGCTCGTCGACCCACTCGTCGATCAGCGGGCCGGTGAGCGCGCCCGGATGCTTGACGGCGATGCCGTCGGCGAGCGTCACGACGGGACCGCTGGGTGATGTCCCGCCGGCGTACGGCGCGCACACCGCCGCCTGGACGCCGATCACCCGGACGTCGGGGAGCAGCGACTTGACGGCGATCGCCGTGCCAGCCGCCAGCCCGCCGCCGCCCACCGGCACGACGACGGTCGCCAGGTCGGGGAGGTCCTCGACGAGCTCGAGACCGAGGGTGCCCTGCCCCGCCACCACGGCGGCGTCGTCGAACGGGTGGCAGAACGCCATGTCCCGCTCGCTCGCTCGCTGGCGCGCCGCAGCGAACGCCTCCTCGAGCGAGGCGCCGCCCTCGACGACCTCGGCGCCGAAGGCCCGGCACGCTTCGATCTTGGTGATCGGCGCGCCGGTCGGGACGAAGATGTCGCAGGGCACGCCGTGGTGCCGGGCGGCGAACGCCAGCGCCAAGGCGTGGTTGCCGGCGCTCCCCGCCGTCACGCCGTTGGCCGCCGCCGTGCCGAGCGACGCCAGCTTGTTCATCGCCCCGCGGAGCTTGAACGCGCCGGTGCGCTGCAGGCTCTCCGCCTTGAGCACGACGTCGCCACCGGCCTGCTCGGTCAACGACGTCGACGTCACGATCGGGGTGCGCTTGGCGACGGCGGACGTGACGGCGCGTGCAGCGTGGATGTCGTCGAGCGTCACCGGCGTCCCCATGCCGGACCGACGCTAGTGCCGCACCCGTACCCTGGAGCCGTGCGTGCGCTCGTCGTCGGAAACGCCAATGACTTCGACTCCGGCTTCGTCGGCCACCGCCTGCGCCACCACGGCTACGTCTTCGCCGAGTGCCACCGCGAGCATCCCGAGTGGTGGCCCTCGCTCGACGGCATCGACCTCGTGCTGACGCTCGGGTCGGAGTGGAACGTGTACCGCCCGGAGACCGCCACCCTCGTCGAGGCGGAGGCTGCCCTGGTCCGCGACGTCGTCGAGCGGGACATCCCACTGCTGGCGATCTGCTTCGGCGCTCAGGTCCTGTCGCACGCTCTCGGCGGCACCGTCAGCCGCACCGACCGCCCGGAGATCGGGTGGTACGAGCTCGACGCCCCCGACGTCGCCAAGGGGCCGTGGATGGAGTGGCACGACGACGTGTTCACCGTCCCCGAGGGCTTCGACGTGCTCGCCAGCACCGACGTCGGGCCGCAGCTGATCCGCGGTGGGCGCATCCTGGCGACCCAGTTCCACCCTGAGGTGACCGAGACGATGGTCCGTCGGTGGCTCGCCGAGGGCGGTGCCGACCAGCTGCGGTCGCGGGGTGGCGACCCGGCGGCGCTGCTCGCCGAGACCAGGACGAACGTCGAACGCAGCAAGCCCGCTGCGGAGGCGTTGGTCGACTGGTTCGTCGCCAACTAGCGTCGCGGCCCGATGTCGCTCTTCCTGCGGGATTACCTGACGGTCATCTGGTTCGGCGTCGCCGCGCTGGCCCTCGGCGGGCTCCTGCTCGGCATCGCCGCTGTCATCCGGCCGTACAAGCCGAACCCCTCCAAGCTCATCGCCTACGAGAGCGGCGTCGACCCGGTCGGCATCGGCTGGTCACAGAGCCAGATCCGCTACTACGTCTTCGCCCTGCTCTTCGTCATCTTCGACGTCGAGGCCGTGTTCATCTTTCCGTGGGCGGCGGCGGTCGACCGCTACGGCACGTTCGGCCTCGTCGTCATGCTGGCGTTCATCATCCTCCTGCTCGACGGCCTGCTCTACGCGTGGAAGCGGGGGCTGCTGCGGTGGGTCTAGTCGACCGCGGCCGGCTGCCCGGGCCCATCACCAAGCTGCTCAATCTCGGCCGTTCGTACTCGATGTGGGTGTACCAGTGGGGCCTCGCCTGCTGCGCCATCGAGATGGGCGCGGCGTTCGCCTCGCCGCGCTACGACGTGATGCGCCTCGGTGTGATCCCACTCCCGGCGAGCCCGCGCCAGGCCGACTTCGTCGTCATCTCCGGCACGGTCACCGACAAGATGGCGCCGGCGATCCGGCGCCTGTACGACCAGATGCCCGAGCCGAAGTACGTCATCTCGATGGGCAGCTGCGCCAACTGCGGCGGGCCGTACTGGGACAGCTACTCGGTGACCAAGGGTGTCGACCAGATCATCCCCGTCGACATCTACGTGCCGGGCTGCCCGCCGCGCCCGGAGGCTCTGCTCGAGGGAATCGTCCTCTTGCAGCAGAAGATCCGCAACGAGGACATGGCGGCGAAGTGGCGCGGCGAGGGCGTCGACGACATCCCGGAGCGCCAGCCGGTCGTGGTCGGCGGTGGTCCCATTGAGTGACACGACCGAGGCGGAACCGCAGTCACTGCCGGGCGACGGGTTGCGCGAGGGCATCGTCGACGAACTGCGCCGGCGCATCGGCGAGGCGCTCGTCGACTCCGAGCTCCGCCCCAACGACGACCTCTGGCTGCGCGTCAGCACGGACTCGTGGAAGGCAGCCGGCGAGGCGCCTCTTGCAGATGGGCTTCGAGTACTTCTGCTTCCTGTCGGCGATCGACTGGATGCCGTCGCCGTACGGCCGCGGTGAGGACGACCCGACCGAGCCACCCCCCGAGCGCAGCACGGAGATCCGCCAGGGTGTCACCGGTGGCGACACCCGCTTCCAGGTCTTCGCTCGGGTCATCGACGTGCGCCGGCACGTCGGCGTGACCGTGAAGGTCGACGTCCCCGACGACACGATGACGGTGGAGTCGTGGTTCACCGTCTACGCCGGCGCCAACTGGCACGAGCGGGAGACCCACGAGATGTTCGGCATCGTGTTCGCCGGCCATCCCGATCTGCGCAACATGTACCTGCCGACGGAGTTCGAGGGCTATCCGCTGCGCAAGGACTTCCCGCTGTTGGCCCGCATGGTCAAGCCGTGGCCGGGCATCGTCGACGTCGAACCGATGCCCGTCGAGGAGGCGCCGCCGGACGAGGAGGTCACCGGCGACGTGGCGCCCGAGAGCCCGACGCCCGACCAGGCCGACGCCGGCGTCGGCGAGCCGCCCGCCGAGGACGTCGCCGAGGACCGACCGCGCCCGAGACCAGTGATCGAGGAGGCGACCCGATCGGCGCGCCCAGATGCGGAGAGGCAGCGGAGGACGGCGCCATGACCGATCTCCTCTCCGAGCGCCAGCAGCTCTCCTACATCGCCGGCCAGGCCGCCGACGCACGCCTCAACGTCGAGCTGGAGACCGAGGGCATGACCCTCAACATCGGGCCGCAGCACCCGGCCACCCACGGCACGCTGCGGATCATCGTGCGCCTCGACGGCGAGCAGGTCGTGTGGGCCGAGCCGTCGTGCGGCTACATGCACCGCGGCTACGAGAAGCTGACCGAGGTCCGCACCTACCCGCAGGTGACGACGCTCGTCAACCGCATCGACTGGCTCGGCAGCTTCGCCAACGAGGTGCCCTTCATCCTCGCCGCCGAGAAGCTGATGGAGATCGAGGCACCGCCGCGTGCCACGTGGATCCGCACGCTCCTGTTCGAGCTCTCGCGCATCGCCAACATCGTGCTGTTCCTCGGCGATCTCGGCGTCCAGCTCGGCGCCGTGACGCCGGCGTTCTTCGCCTTCCGCGACCGCGAGCACGTGCTCAACCTCATCGAGGCGGCGACGGGTGGGCGCTTCCACCCCAACTTCGACCGCATCGGCGGGCTCAAGGACGACCTGCCCAAGGGTTTCGTCGACGACTGCCGCACGGTGATGCGCAAGATCCGCACCTACTGCGACGAGATCGAGGACCTGCTGATCGGCGGCGAGATCTTCCAGGCCCGCACGCGTGGTGTCGGCATCGTGCCGCGTGAGGTGGCCCTGCAGTACGGCCTGTCCGGCGCCAACCTGCGGGCCAGCGGCGTCGACTGGGACCTGCGCCGCGACCAGGTCCTGCCGATGGCGTGGGACGAGGTCGACTGGCAGGTCTGGACGCACGTCGACGGCGACAGCTTCGCCCGCTGCTGGGTGCGCATGCAGGAGACTCGGGAGTCGACGAAGATCGTCGATCAGCTCCTCGACGGCCTGCCGTCCGGCTCGATCATGGCCAAGGTGCCGCGCATCATCAAGGTGCCCGAGGGCGAGGCGTGGGTGTCGACGGAGAACCCACTCGGCGAGATGGGCTACTACATCGTGTCCCGCGGCGATCTCGGCCCGTTCCGGGTGAAGATCCGCTCGGCCAGCTTCAACAACGTGTCGATCACGCCGTGGCTGCTGCGCGGCGTCTACGTCCCGGACATCATCACGATCCTCGCCAGCCTCTACTTCATCCTCGGGGACATCGATCGGTGATCTGGGCCGTCGAGATCCCGTACTGGGGGCAGTCGCTGCTGCGGGTGCTCGGCGGGATCCTGGCCGTGCTGCTGCCGGCCGCCACGATCGTCTACGTGTTCCTGTTCAAGATGATGTCGTTCATGCAGAGCCGTCTCGGTCCGATGGAAGCCGGGCCGTACGGCTCGATGCAGCTGATGGCCGAAGTCGGCAAGTGGCTGCAGAAGGAGGACACCGCACCCGAGGCGGCGGACCATCGCATCTTCAAGATGGCCCCGCTGATCGTGCTGCTGTCGACGTTCCTGCTCGTCGCCGCCGTGCCGTTCGGGCCCGACGCCTGGCTGACCAACTTCGAGGTCGGCGTGTTCTACGCCCTGGCGGTGTCGTCGATCAGCGTGCTCGGCATCCTCGTCGCCGGGTGGGCCAGCGCCAACAAGTACTCGCTGCTCGGCGGCCTGCGTGCGGCCGGCCAGCTGATCGCCTACGAGCTGCCGCTCGTGCTCGGCACGCTCGGCGTCGTCATCCAGGCCGGCTCGATGAACATGCAGGAGATCGTCGTCGCCCAGAACAGCGACGCCATCTTCGGCTGGGACGGCATCGGCAACCCGTACATCATCACCCAGTTCATCGGCTTCTTCGTGTTCATGGTCGCCGTGCAGGCCGAGCTGACGCAGCCGCCGTTCGACATGCCGATCGCCGAGTCCGAGCTCGTCGCCGGCTACATGACCGAGTACTCCGGCTTCCGCTTCCTGATCTTCTTCATCGCCGAGTTCGCCACCGTCGGCGTGTTCTCGCTGATCGCCTCGGTGCTGTTCCTCGGCGGGTGGGGCGTGCCCTTCGCCTGGTTCGGGTGGGACTCGCTCGACGACGTCGACGACTGGATGAACCTCGGCGGCCCGCTGATCCTGTTCACCAAGATGGTCCTGCTGTCGTTCCTCATCATGTGGGTGCGCTTCAGCGTGCCCCGCTTCCGTGAGGACCAGTTGCAGCGCTTCGCCTGGAAGGTGCTGATCCCGCTCGCCCTCGCCAACATCGTCGTCACGGCGATCTTCAAGGTGGTGCTCTGATGGCGCTCGGCAAGCCGAAGATGCCGGGCTTGCTGAAGGGCATGGGCGTCACGCTGAAGACGCTCGGGCGCACCGTCACCCAGGGCGCCGAGACGGTGCAGTACCCGCACGAGAAGGAGGCACCGCCGACGCGCGCCCGCGGCGTCATCGCCCTGCGCGAGGACAACTGCACCGTGTGCATGCTGTGCGCCCGGTCGTGCCCCGATTGGTGCATCTACATCGAGGGTCACAAGACGCTCGCCCCACCGCGTCGCGCCGGCGGCAAGCCGCGCTCGGTCAGCCTGCTCGACCGCTTCGACATCGACTACGCGCTGTGCATGTACTGCGGCATCTGCGTCGAGGTGTGCCCCTTCGACGCCCTCTTCTGGAGCCCGGAGTACGAGTACTCCGAGCCGCGCATCGCCGACCTGCTGCACGACAAGGACAAGCTCGGCGAGTGGATGGAGACCGTCCCCGAAGCACCGAGCTCGAGGCCGGCGCGGAGAAGAAGAAGTGATCGTCGCTCAGGCCGCCAGCGACAGCATCAACGTCGCCCAGAACGTGGGATTCGGGATCATCGCCTTCGTGATGATCTTCGCCGCCCTCTGTGTGGTGACGACGAAGAACGTCGTCCACGCCGCGCTGTGGCTCGTGATCGTGCTCTGCCGGTGTCGCCGCCCAGTACATCCTCGCTGCCGCCGAGTTCGTCGGCGTCAGCCAGGTGCTCGTCTACGTCGGCGCGGTGATGGTGCTGTTCCTGTTCGGCATCATGCTCACCCGCGCCCAGATCGGCCGCGAGCAGGGACTGAACAACCGCAACTGGGCCTTCGCCGTCCCGATCGCCGCGGTCCTGCTCGGGCTGCTGGCGTGGGTGATCATCGACGCCTTCGAGGACGACACGCTGCCGGACCGGGGACCGACGCCGACCGAGGCGATCTCCGACAGCGTGCTGTCGCCGTACCTCGTGCCGTTCCTCGCCATCTCCTTCGTCCTCCTCGCCGCCGCCATCGGCGCCATCGTCCTGGCCCGCAAGGATTAGCCGTGTTAGCCGTGAACTTCCTCCTGCTCGGCGCGGTGCTGTTCTGCATCGGCGTGTTCGGGGTGCTCGCCCGGCGCAACGCGGTGATGGTGCTGATGTCGGTCGAGCTGATCCTCAACGCCGTCAACCTCAACCTCATCGCCTTCGCCCTGATGCACGGCAACGTCGACGGGCAGGTGTTCGCCCTCTACGTCATCGCCGTCGCCGCCGCCGAGGTCGGTGTCGGCCTGGGCATGGTGCTGCTCGTCTACCGCAACCGACGCTCGATCTCCCTCGACGAGCTCAGTCAGATGAAGGGCTGAGCAGGGTGCCGACGTCTTCCCTCCGGCTGGTTCCTCGAGAACGCCTGGCTGATCCCGGTCATCCCCGGCATCGCCTTCGCCCTCATCATCCTCATCGGCAAACGGCTGCCGATGAAGGGCGCCGAGCTCGGCGTGGCATCCATGGCCGCCTCGCTCGTGCTCGCCTCGGGCACGGCGTGGCAGTGGATCCAGCGCACCGATGCGGCGGCCGGCGAGGAGGGCGAGGGGGCGATGCGCGCCGTCTTCGGCCTCGCCCGCAGCATCGCCGCCAGCGAGGGCGGTCACGCCGAGCCGTACGTCGAGCCGGTGATCCGGCGGTGGACGTGGTGGGAGTGCGGCGGCGTCGAGCTGAGCATCGGCACGCACATCGACGGGCTGGCGATGATGACCCTCTTCCTCGTCGCCTTCATCTCCCTGCTCGTGCAGATCTACTCGCTCGAGTACGTCCGTGGCGATCGACGCTTCACCCACTTCTTCGCCTCGATCACGCTGTTCTCCGCCGGCATGCTGGTGATGGTCCTCGCCGAGAACATGGTCCAGCTGATCCTCGGCTGGGAGATCATGGGCCTCTGCTCGTTCCTGCTGATCGGGCACTGGTGGGAGGAGAAGCCCAACGCCGTCGCCGCCCTGAAGGCGTTCTGGACGGTGCGCGTCGGCGACATCGGCCTGCTCGTCGGCACGTCGATCCTCTTCTTCGCCGCCAACTCGTGGTCGCAGGACAACCTCGGCACGAGCGGGTTCAGCATCCAGGGCATCTCCGGCTGGGCGCTGTCGGGCGAGGGCAGCCAGACCGTGCTGCTGTGGGCCGGCGTCGCCCTGTTCGCCGCGTGCATCGGCAAGAGCGGCCAGTTCCCGCTGCACACCTGGCTCCCCGACGCCATGGCCGGCCCGACCCCCGTGTCGTCGCTGCTGCACTCCTCGACGATGGTCGTCGCCGGCGTGTTCCTCGTCGCCCGGCTGTACCCCGTGTTCTGGGAGGCGTTCGACATCCCCGACGTCAGCGTCAACCTGATCGTCGTCATCGCCGCCATCACGATCGTCATCTCGGCGCTGCTGGCGTTCGTGCAGAACGACATCAAGAAGGTGCTCGCCTACTCGACCGTCGGCCAGCTCGGCTACATGATGCTCGGCCTCGGTGCGGGCGCCTGGCTGCCGGCCGTGTTCCACATCTTCACCCACGCCTTCTTCAAGTGCTCCCTGTTCCTCTGCGCCGGGTCGGTGAGCCACTCCGGATCGCACCACAGCTTCGACATGAAGCAGGACATGGGCGGCCTGGCGAAGAAGATGCCGATCACCGCCGGGGCGTGGATCATCTCCGGGCTCGCCCTCGCCGGCGTGTTCCCACTCGCCGGGTTCTTCTCCAAGGACGAGATCATCGACAACGTCGGCCACAACGGCTACGAGGTGTTCATGTGGATCGCCCTCATCGGGGCGTTCCTCACCGCCGCCTACACGGTGCGGGCGACGTACCTGACGTTCTTCGGTGTGCCGCGCGGCGCTGCGGCGGTCGGGACCGAGCACGAGGGTGAGCACTTCGGTGACGAGCTGTCGTCGCACGACGTGCGCCACGACATCCAGCAGGAGGGCGAGCTGGAGACCGACCACCACGCCGGCGCGGTCGCTGTGCTCGACCACGACGCGGGCCACGGCCACGACGACCACCACGGTGCACACGGAGGGCCGCACGAGTCGCCGAAGCTGATCCTGATCCCGATCTGCATCCTCGCCTTCTTCGCCATCGTCGCCGGGTTCGCCAACGCCACGGCGTTCGGCGAGGAGTGGGAGAACTTCAAGGAGTACGTCGAGCCGCGGCCCGTCGCGGTCGACCCGGCCACGGGTGCGGCGCTCGAGTCGGAAGCGACGCTGGAGGAGGAGGCTGCCGCGACCGCAGACGGGGAGGAGGAGGAGGCCGAGCACGCCACCGGTTGCGGGTTCACCGCGCCCGAGGAAGGCACGGCGTGCTTCTTCCCGACGGTCAGCCACGCCGAGTTCAAGTGGTCCAAGGCGCTGCTGTCGCTCGCCATCGTCGCCGCCGGCCTGGTGTCGAGCTGGTTCGTGTGCGTCGCCCTGTACACCAAGCGCAACCGCCACCTCGTCGGGCTCACCGACCGCGTTCGGCCGCTGCGCGCCGGGTACGCCTTCCTCGCCAACAAGTACTACCTCGACGATCTCTACGAGAAGGTCATCGTCAAGGGCATCGCCGGACCGATCGCCGCAGCCGCCTACTGGATCAACCAGTACGTCATCGACGGCATCGTCAACGCCGCCGGGCGCGGCGGTCGGATGGTCGGCGGGTGGTTCTACCGCAACATCGACCAGCGGGTCGTCGACGGCGCCGTCGACGGTGCCGGGACGGTGGCGACCGGGACGGGATCGGCGCTGCGCCCGATCCAATCAGGCAAGGTCAACCAGTACGGTGCGCTGCTCTTCGGAGCGGCTGCCGTCGGCGCTGTCGTGCTCGTGATCGTGAACATATGAGGTCCTCATGGAAGTGATCACCGACCAGAACTGGCTGCTCAGCGTCGGCGTGTTCCTGCCGCTCGCCGGCGTGCTGGTGATGATGTTCGTGCCGCGTGGCGAGGAGATGCTGCACAAGCAGATCGCACTCGTCACGTCGCTGGCGACGTTCGCCGTCGGCGTCTACACGCTGACCCAGTTCGACTTCGACCAGGCCGACAAGCTGCAGTTCTTCGCCGACACCGAGTGGATCGAGGCGATCCGCTCGAACTACACGGTCGGGCTCGACGGGATCAGCCTGCCGCTCTACGTCCTGTCCAGCTTCATCACCCTCGTCTGCGTCATCTACACGTTCGACGACATGCCCGAGGCCGGGAACCCCAAGGCGTTCCTCATCCTCATGCTCGTGCTGCAGACGGGCATGGCCGGCACGTTCGTCGCCCAGGACCTCATCCTGTTCTTCGTCTTCTTCGAGATCGTGCTGTTGCCGATGTACTTCCTCATCGGCGTGTGGGGCGGCGAGCAGCGCCAGTACGCCTCGCTGAAGTTCTTCCTCTACACGATGTTCGGCTCGGCGCTGATGCTCGTCGCCTTCCTGGCCCTGTTCGCCCAGACGGGTGCCGAGAGCTTCGGCTTCGCCTACCTGGCCGAGCAGGGCCCGACGCTCGGGCGCACGGTGCAGATCTGGATCTTCGCCGGCATGTTCGTCGGCTTCGCCGTCAAGGTGCCGATGTTCCCGTTCCACACCTGGCTTCCCGACGCCCACACCCAGGCACCCACACAGGGGTCGGTGATCCTGGCAGCCATCCTGCTGAAGCTGGGCACGTACGGCTTCGTGCGCATCGCCATCCCGTTCCTGCCGGACGCGGCCAAGGCGTGGGCGCCGGTGATCGGCATCCTCGCCGTCATCGGCATCCTCTACGGCGCGCTGTGCTGCCTGGCGCAGACGGACATGAAGCGGCTGATCGCCTTCTCGTCGGTCGCCCACATGGGCTTCGTCATGCTCGGCATCTCGACGCTCACCGAGTTCGGCATCAACGCCGCGCTGTTCGGGATGGTCGCCCACGGCCTGATCACCGGGATGCTCTTCTTCCTCGCCGGCTCGGTGAAGCACCGCTACCACACGCTGGAGATCCAGCGCCTCTCGGGGATGCTGATCCAGATGCCCCGGCTCGGGTGGATCCTCGGCTTCTGCGCCATGGCCAGCCTCGGCCTGCCCGGCCTCGCCGGGTTCTGGGGCGAGTTCCCGGCGATCCTGTCGGCGTACAGCCCCGGCTTCGGCCTCTCCGAGCCGCTGTTCCGCACGCTGATGGTGCTCGCCGCACTGGGCACCGTGTTCGCCGCCGCCTACCTGCTGTGGCTGTACCAGCGCACGGCGTTCGGCAACCCGTCGCCGAGTTCATGACGCCGACCGCCCACGCCGTCGGCGCCGCCGTGCACGACGAGCATCACGACAGCGACATCAGGGACGTCACGACGATCGAGTGGATCGCCTGGACGCCGATGCTCGTGCTCATCCTCGCCCTCGGTGTGTTCCCGAACCTGCTGTTCAAGATCTTCGATCCGCCGGTCACGCTGCTCGTCGACCACCTCGGGGAGTACTGTCGGGTGCTCGCCCAGACTGGGTCTCGCCGACGATCGACTGGCACGCCCTCGCGCCCGAGCTCGTGCTCATCGTCGGCATCAACGTCGTGCTCGGCACCGACTTGTTGATCGACGAGACCAAGAAGTGGGCGACCGCCACGCTGACCGGGTTCGTGCTGCTCGGTGCGTTCGTGCCGATCGTGACGCTCGGTGTCGTCGGCGACGACGTGCGCTCGCTGTTCGACGGTCGCTACGTCGTCGACGAGTTCTCGCTGATCGTCAAGGCGCTGTTCCTGCTCGCCGCCTACATCGTCGTGCTGATCAGTCAGACCGAGCTCGAGGAGGGCGGCTACTACCAGGGCGAGTACTACGTGCTGCTGCTGTGCAGCGTGCTCGGCATGGTGATGATGTCGTCGAGCCGCGACCTCGTCAGCGTGTTCATCGCTCTCGAGCTGCTGTCGATCCCGGCGTACATGCTGGCGGCGTGGCGCAAGCGCGACCCGAAGAGCAACGAGGCCGGCGTCAAGTACTACCTGCTCGGCGTGTTCGCCAGCGCCGTGCTGCTCTACGGCATGAGCCTGCTCTACGGCGCGACCGGCTCGACGCTGCTCACCGACATCGGCGCCGCTCTCGCCGACGGCGACCTGATCGGCCTCGAGGTCGTCGCCATCGTGTTCGTCATCGCCGGGTTCGCCTTCAAGGTGTCGGCGGTGCCCTTCCACACGTGGGCGCCCGACACCTACGAGGGCGCGCCGACGCCGGTGACCGCCTACCTGTCGGTGTCGGCGAAGGCCGCCGGGTTCGTCGCCCTGATCGCCATGATCTTCATCGCCTTCCCGTCCGCCGATGGCGTGTACGGGCCGCTCATCTGGGTGCTGTCGGCGCTGACGATGACCGTCGGCAACGTCATCGCCCTGCGCCAGACGAACATCGTCCGCATGCTCGCCTACTCGAGCGTCAGCCAGGGTGGCTTCATCCTCATGCCGCTGGCATTCGTCGGCAACGAGCAGTCGGCGGAGACGGCGCTGCGCGCCGTCGTCGTGTACCTCCTCGTCTACGGCTTCACCAACCTCGGCGCCTTCGCCGTCGTCATGGCCGTCGCCCGCAAGACGCGCAGCGGGGAGATCTCCTCGTACGGCGGGCTGATCTCCTATGCGCCGGGTCTCGCCGTGCTGATGACCGTGTTCCTGGCGTCGCTCGCCGGCATCCCCCCGCTCGGCGGGTGGATCGCCAAGTTCAACGTCTTCAAGACCGTCCTCGACGCCGGCACCAACCCGGCGTACGTGCTCGCCGTGATCGGTGCCGTCAACACGGCCATCGCCGCCGCCTACTACCTGCGCGTGATGCGCGAGATGTGGATGAGCGAGGCGCCCGACGGCGACCGCACGCCGATCGTCACGCCTCCGCCGATCGCCGCGGCGCTGGCGATCACTGCCGCCGGCACGCTCGTGCTGGGCGTGCTTCCCGGTCTCGTGATGCGCTTCGCCGACATCGGGGACCTCACCGGCGCGCTGGGTGGCTGAGCGCAGCGAAGGCGGCCGCCGACGACATCCGGGCGGCGATCGATGACGCAGGCGGGGCGATCCCGTTCTCGCGGTTCATGGAGCTGGCCCTGTACGGGCCGCACGGGTTCTACACGGGAACCGGGCAGGCGGGGCGGCGTGGCGACTTCCTCACCTCCCCGGAGGTCGGTCCGTTGTTCGGCGCCGTCGTCGCCCGCTTCCTCGACGCCGAGTGGGAGCGCCTCGGACGACCTCTCGACTTCACCGTCGTCGACGCCGGTGCCGGCCCCGGCACGCTCGCCCGGTCGGTGCTCGCCGCCCGACCGGCGTGTGCCGCGGCGCTGCGCTACGTCGCCGTCGAGGTCTCGCCGGCGCAGCGTGAACGACACCCGGCCGACGTCGAGTCACGTGAGGCCCTCCCGGCGGGTCCGATCGACGGTGTCGTCATCGCCAACGAGCTGCTCGACAACCTGCCGTTCCGCCTGGCCGTGCACGACGGCGGTTGGCGCGAGGCGTACGTGACCACCGCGCCCGACGGCACGTTCGCCGAGGTCCTCTCCGACCGGTTCGATCCGGTGCCGGGCTTCCTGCCTCCCCGGCCGCCGCACGGCGCCAGGGCGCCGATCCAGGAGGATGCCCGGCGGTGGCTGGAACACGCTCGATCGATCGTCCGTCGCGGCCGAGTCGTCGCCGTCGACTACGCCAGGCCGACGACGACGGAGATGGCGTTGCTCCCGTGGCGCGACTGGCTACGCACCTATCGCGCCCACGGGCGTGGCGATGCGTACCTCGACTCACCGGGTGAGCAGGACATCACGGCCGACGTCGCCGTCGACCAGCTCCCCGAGCCGGACGTCGTGCGATCCCAGGCGCAGTTCCTGCACCGCTTCGGCATCGCCGAGCTGGTCGAGGAGGGCAGGGCGGCGTGGGCGAGCGCGGCCGCGCGTGCCGACTTGGAGGCGCTCCGGATGCGCAGCCGCGCCGTCGAGGCCGACGCACTGCTCGACCCAGCCGGCCTCGGCGGGTTCACCGTCCTCGAGTGGGAGTGCCCGCTCCCGCCGAGGGGTGCCGACTAGCTTCGGCCCGCAGGAGGAGGTCGAGTGGAGGATTCCGGCGGAGCGTCGGCAGCAGGGCGCGGGCTGGTGACGGTCAGCGTGCTCGTGCTGATCGGGCTCGTCGGGCTGCTGGCGTTCCTCGCCGGGCGCGACGACCCGGGTGACGCCGTACGCCGGTCGGGCGAGCGGTTCCCGGCGACGTCGACGACCGGCGCGCCGACCACGACCACGGTCGTCGCCACCACGACGACGACCGTGGCGACGTCGACGACGGCCGCGGCGACCACCACGACGATCGCGCCCACGCTCGGGATCGGTGACGTCGTGCCCAACGTCGCGGCCTTCGCCGAGCTGCTGGCGACGCCGGTCGAGGCGCAGCCGCAGATCGACCAGCTGCTGGCGGCCGGACGCCACGACGTCGCCGCGACCGGACCGGTCCTGTCGGTGTGCGCGACGGTCCAGCTCGCCGCGCCGCTGACCGCCGGCGGGCGGTGGGAGCGCGACGGCCGGGAGATCTCCTCGAGCGCGCCGATCGGACGTGTACCGCCGGGCTTCGGCGAGTGCCTCAGTGACGGTGGCGCGGCGCTGCCGGACGGCTCGTACCAGTTCATCGCCACGGACGTCGAGGGCAAGGAATCGGCGGCCGGGGGACTGGTCGTCGGTGCCCGACGCATCGACCAGCGCTTCGCCAACAACGGCAGCGACCCGCTGTGCGCCGTGCGCATCGCCCCGCAGGACAGCACCTACTTCGAGGTGTACCTCTACGACGCCACGCCGATCACCCCGGGATCACTCGTGACGCTCCCGGTCGCCGAGGTCGACCAGGACGTCGAGGCCGTTGCGTGCGGCACCGGCGAGATCGTCGCTGGCTTCGACTTCGAGCCCGAGGCCGGCGAGGTCCAGCCGCTCGTTCCGTAACTAGTGTCGCTCGCATGAGCGACGACACCATCGACGCCCTGTACGCCGAGAACCGGACGTTCCCGCCGCCGGAGTGGATCAAGGACGAGGCGCTCGTCACGGGGACGTTCCTGTACGACGAGGCGGCCGAGGACGACGAGGGCTTCTGGGCGCGCCAGGCGTCCGAGCTGCTCGACTGGGCGGAGGAGTGGCAGACGATCTGCGACTGGCAGCTCCCCGACGCCAAGTGGTTCGTCGGCGGCAAGCTCAACGTCGCCCACAACTGCCTCGACCGCCACGTCGCCGCCGGCCGCGGCGACAAGGTGGCCATCCACTTCGAGGGCGAGCCCGGCGACAGCCGGGCGATCACCTACGCCGAGCTGCTCGCCGAGGTGCAGCGCTTCGCCAACGTCCTGAAGGGGCTCGGCGTGCAGGCGGGCGACCGGGTCAACATCTACCTGCCGATGATCCCCGAGGCGGCGGTGGCGATGCTGGCCTGCGCCCGCATCGGCGCCGCCCACAGCGTCGTGTTCGGCGGCTTCTCGGCGCAGGCGCTGGCGGACCGCATCAACGACGCCGAGGCCAAGGTGCTGATCACGGCCGACGGCGGCTACCGACGCGGCGACGTGTTCGCCCTCAAGCCGGCCGCCGACGAGGCCGTCTCCAACGCGCCGAGCATCGAGCACGTCGTCGTCGTCCAGCGCGGCATGAACGACGTGGAGATGGTCGAGGGGCGCGACCACTGGTACCACGAGCTGATGGAGGCCGCCGACGCCGAGTGTCCGGCCGAGCCGTTCGACGCCGAGCAGCTGCTCTTCCTGCTGTACACGTCGGGCACGACGGGCCGGCCGAAGGGGATCATGCACACGACGGGCGGCTACCTCACGCAGGTCGCCTTCACCCACAAGTACGTGTTCGACCTGCACCCGGACACCGACGTGTACTGGTGCACGGCCGACGTCGGCTGGGTGACCGGGCACAGCTACATCGTCTACGGCCCGCTCGCCAACGGGGCGACGATCGTGATGTACGAGGGCGTGCCCAACTACCCGTCGAACGACCGCTTCTGGGCGGTCATCGAGAAGTACGGGGTGACGATCTTCTACACCGCCCCGACAGCGATCCGCACGTTCATGAAGTGGGGCGCCGAGGAGCCGGCCAAGCACGACCTGTCGAGCCTGCGCGTCATCGGCACGGTCGGCGAGCCGATCAACCCGGAGGCGTGGATGTGGTACCACGAGCACATCGGCGGCGGACGCTGCCCGGTGGTCGACACCTGGTGGCAGACCGAGACGGGGGCGATCATGATCAGCCCGCTGCCCGGGCGCCACGACCACCAAGCCGGGCTCGGCGACGTTCCCGCTGCCGGGGATCTCCGCCGAGGTCGTCGACGACAACGGCCAGCTGCGTCACCCACGGCGGCGGCTACCTCACGCTGACCCGGCCGTGGCCGTCGATGCTGCGCGGCATCTGGGGTGATCCCGATCGGTATCGGGAGACGTACTGGAGCCGCTTCCCCGACCGCTACTTCGCCGGCGACGGCGCCAAGCTCGACGACGACGGGTACATCTGGCTGCTCGGCCGCGTCGACGACGTGATGAACGTGTCCGGGCACCGCATCTCGACGACCGAGATCGAGTCGGCGCTGGTGTCCCATCCCGCCGTCGCCGAGGCGGCCGTCGTCGGCGCCCTCGACGACACGACGGGGCAGGCGATCATCGCCTACGTCACGCTGCGTGGCGGGTTCGGAGGCCTCCGTGTCGACGCTGCGCGATCACGTCGGCACGGAGATCGGCGCCATCGCCAAGCCGAAGACGATCTACCTGACGCCGGACCTGCCCAAGACGCGCAGCGGCAAGATCATGCGGCGGCTGCTGCGCGACGTCGCCGAGGGCCGCAACCTGGGCGACACGACGACGCTCGCCGACGCCACGGTGGTCGACGAGATCCGCCGTCGGGCGACCGAGGCGCCGCCCGAGGAGTGACGTGACCGAGGAGATGGCGGCGCGCGATGTCGCCGCGCAGTCGCTCGGCATCGAGGTCGTCGAGGTCGGCCGCCGGGCGGGCGACGCTGCGGATGACGGTGACTGCCGTCGATGCTCAACGGCCACGGGATGTGCCACGGCGGCCTCGTGTTCACGCTCGCCGACACGGCGTTCGCCCACGCCTGCAACAGCCACGGCCCGGCGACGGTCGCCGCCGCCGCGTCGATCGACTTCCTGGCGCCGGCGAACGAGGGCGACGAGCTCGTCGCCGAGGCCGTCGAGCAGCACCGCCGCGGCCGCACCGGCCTCTACGACGTGGTCGTGACAGGCCCCGACGGCACCGTCGTCGCCCGCTTCCACGGCCGCTCCCACGAGCTCAAGTCCTGATCCAGTCCGAGTGTACGTGCTGCCATCCGAGTACGTGCTGCGGGCCTAGCGAACACCCGTACTCGACCGGCACGACGTACTCGACTGGATCAGGCGTAGCGGCGGGTGCCTTCTCGTCCGCTGCCGAGCCAGCCGGCGATGTCGAGCAGGAAACCCATCGCGACGAGCAACCAGCCGAAGCCCGACACCTCACGGATGGGCGCATAGGCGAGCACGTAGAAGAAGGTGGTGTACGGGAGGAAGATCAGCCCGAGCAACGGCAGCCAGAAGTCGCCCTTGAAGGCGATGTCGACACGGCTCGTGAAGATCCACGTGATGACCAGTGCCAGCCGGGGGAACGCCGAGCCGAGCAGGACGACGAAGCAACCGCACACCGAGGGATGTCTAGCGCACCCCACGCTCGTACACTCGGACCATGAGGCGATCGTGGGGATCCATCGCCGACTTCGAGGCGTTCCTCGACGACGGCGGCATCGTCGAGCCGGACGACGAGATGCCCGACGAGTATCGCCAGCAGGTGTTCCGCTTCATCGAGCTGCATGCCAACTCCGAGCTGATGGGCGGCCTGACCGAGCGTGACTGGATCCCCAAGGCACCCGGCCTGCGGCGCAAGATGGCCGTGCTGGCCAAGACGCAGGACGAGATCGGCCACGCCCACCTGCTGTACATGGTGGCCGCCGACCTCGGCATGAAGAGCCGGGCGGAGATGCTCGAGGACCTCTTCGCCGGGCGTGGCCGGTTCCACAACGTGTTCCACTACCAGGCGGTCACGTGGGCCGACCAGGTCGCCATCGCCTACCTCGTCGACGCCGGCGCGCTGATCTCCCAGCAGGCCGTGTTCAAGCAGTGCTCGTACGGCCCGTACCGGCGGATCCTGCGCCGCATCATCGCCGAGGAGGGCTTCCACATGCGCCACGGCGAGGAGATGCTGCTCGTCTTCGCCGAGGGCACGCCGCTGCAGCGGGAGATGTTCCAGGCCGCCCTCGACCGATGGTGGTGGCCGACGCTGCACATGTTCGGACCGCCGTCGAAACCCGACGATCTGTTGCTGCGCTGGCGCATCAAGAGCGAGCGCAACGAGGACCTGCGCGACAAGTTCGTGCAGAAGTACGCCACCCTGCTCGACGGCTACGGCTTCACGCCGCCCGACCCCGATCTGCGCCGCGATCCCGACACCGGGCGCTGGGTGACGGGGGAGATCGACTGGGCGCCGCTGCGGGCGACGCTCGACAACCTCGGCCCGGACAGCGCCCGCCGCATCGGCGACGCCGCCCGCCACTGGTCCGACACCCGCTGGGTCCGCGACGCCCTCGAGGCGCTCGCTGTCGCCGCATGAACGCGGTGCTCGACGCGCTGGCGGAGGTCGACGACCCGGAGTACCCAGGCGTCTCGATCGTCGACCTCGGCCTGGTCGAGCGCGTCGAGATCTCCGGGCGCAGCGTCGAGGTCGACCTCGTGCCGACGTTCAGCGGGTGCCCGGCGCTGGAGATGATCGCCACCGACGTCGCCGCCACCGTCGGGGCGCTGGACAGCGTCGATGACGTGCGCGTGCGCTTCGTGCGCACGCCGGCATGGACCCCGGCGCGCATCTCCGCCGCGGCGCGGGACCGGCTCGCCAGCCGCTTCGGCGTCGCCGTGTCCGTCGGCACCGACCGGATCTGCTGCCCACTGCTGCGGCGGCGATACGGTCGAGGCGTCGCTGTTCGGCCCGGTGCGTTGCCGTTCGATCCGTCGCTGCACGGCGTGCGGCGAGATCGTCGAGACCGTCCGATGAGGATCTACGAGGTCTTCTTGAAGCGCGACGGCAAGGACGAGTTCCGCCACGCCGGCAGCTTGGAGGCAGCCGACGACGAGCTCGCCGTCGTGCTGGCGCGGGAGACCTACGTGCGTCGCGCCGAGGGCGACCAGCTGTGGCTCGTCGACCGTCGCCACGTCGTCACGGTGGAACCGGAGTTCCTCACGCCGAACGCCGACAAGCCGCACCGTCACAACGACGGCCACCTCGTCGCCGATCGCCGGCGCGCCCAACGCGCATGATCACCCCTGGCGCACGCGAGGTGCTGCTGGCGTTCGCCGACGACGAGCACCTGATGGGCCAGCAGCACACCGAGTGGATCGGCGTCGCCCCGTTCCTCGAGGAGGACCTCGCCTTCTGCTCGATCGCCCAGGACGAGCTGGGCCATGCGGCCATGCTCTACGAGCTGCTCGCCGAGGATGGGGGCGTCGACCGCCTCGCCTTCGGACGCCCGCCGGACGACTACCGCAGCTGCCACCTCGTCGAGGTGCCGTTGCCCGACTGGGCCGATGCCCTCGCCCGCCACTGGCTGTACGACCTCGCCGAGGAGCTGCGATGGGAGGCGCTGGCCGGTTCATCCATCGACGAGGTCGCCGCCGTCGTCGAGCGGGCGCAGCGCGAGGAGACCTACCACCGCCGGCACGCCGATGCGTTGGTGCGCCGGATGCTGCCACGACCCCGAGGCTGGTGGGCGCGTGGCGGCGTCCATCGACCGGCTCCTCCCGCTCGCCGATGCGCCTGTGGGAGCCCGTCGCCGGCGAGGACGAGGCCGTCGACGACGGCGTCGTCACGGCCCGGTCGGCGGCGCTGCGCGAGACGTGGCGGGCGCGTGTGGTCGAGGTGATCGGCCACGTCGACTGGGCGGCGCTCGACCACCCGGATCAGCAGGGGCGCACGCAGGCGCAGCGAGCACTTCGCCGCCCTGCACGCCCGCATCAACGAGGTCCTCGCCCTCGACCCGACCGCCCGCTGGTAGTCATCGGAGTGCTGGCGTGTGCGGACGCCGCACCTCCAGCACTCGGACGGCGCCGAACACTCGGATGGGACGAGGAACTACCAGTCGGGGGTGGCGGGTTCGGCGGCGTCGTCGGAGACGGCGAGCTCGGCGGCGACGGCGGCCTCGGCGTCCAGCAGCTCCGCCTGCTGTTCGTCCAACCCCTCCTGGGCGCCGAGGTAGGCGGAGATCACGGCGGGGTCGCGCTGGACGTCCTCCGGAGTTCCCTCGGCGATCTTGACGCCGAAGTCGAGCACCATCACGCGGTCGGCGATGTCCATCACCAACCCCATGTCGTGCTCGACGAGGAGCATGGCGATGCCCAGCTCGCGCGCGGATGTCGAGGATGAACCGGGCCATGTCCTCGGTCTCCTCGAGGTTCATCCCGGCGACCGGCTCGTCGAGCAGCAGCAGCTCGGGCTCCATCGCCAGCGCCCGGCCGAGCTCGACGCGCTTCTGGAAGCCGTAGGGCAGCAGCGCCACCGGGTGCTTGCGCCACCGCTCGATCTCGAGGAAGTCGATGATGTCCTCGACGCGCCGGCGGTTGGCCAGCTCCTCCGCCTTCGTCGGGCCGAGCCAGAACGCGCCGGCCAGCCACGATCGCTTCATCTTGGCGTGACGGCCGAGCAGCAGGTTGTCGAGCACCGTCATCTGCGGGAACAGCTCGATGTTCTGGAACGTGCGGGCGATGCCGAGCTCGGCGACCTTGTCCGGGCGCAGCCCCTTGATGCTCGATCCCTTCCAGCGCACGTCGCCGGACTGGGGGATGTAGACCTGGCTGATCGAGTTGAAGATCGACGTCTTGCCGGCACCGTTCGGCCCGATGATGGCGAACAGCTCACCCGTCGAGACCTCGAACGAGACGTCGTTGATCGCCAGCACGCCGCCGAAGCGGAGCTGGATCTGATCCACGGTCAGCAGCGCGTCAGCCGATGCGTCGCTCACGAGAGCCACCGCTTCCTGCGCTTGTAGTGCTTGACGTCGCGGAACGACTTGCGCACGACCCCGCCGCCGTCCCCATCGCTGTCGGCGTGCAGGCCGAGGTAGAACTCCTTGACGTCCTCGTCGTTGAGCAGCTTGGCGGCCGGCCCGTCCATGACGACCTTGCCGGTCTCCATGATGTAACCCGTGCTGGCGATCGACAGGGCCATCGTGGCGTTCTGCTCGATCAACAGGACGCTCGTGCCCTCCTTGTTGATGTCGACGATGATGTCGCGGATCTGGTTGACGAGCATCGGTGCCAGACCCAGCGACGGCTCGTCGAGGATGAGCAGCTTGGGTGACGTCATCAGCGCCCTGGCGATCGCCAGCATCTGCTGCTCGCCCCCGGACAGGTAGCCGGAGACCTGCTTGCGTCGTTCCTGCAGCCGGGGGAACAGCGTCATCACCCGGTCGTACGCAGCGGACACGGCCGCCTTGTCCCGGCTGGTGTACCCGCCGGCGACGAGGTTCTCGTCGACGGTCATCTCGGCAAAGACCCGGCGCCCCTCCATGACCTGCTTGATGCCGGTCTTGACGATGTGCGCCGGGCCCTTGCCGTTGATGCGTTGGCCGTCGAACGTGATCGAGCCCTTGGTGATCTCGCCGTTGTGCACGTCGAGCAGCCCGGAGACCGCCCGGAGGGTCGTCGTCTTGCCGGCGCCGTTGCTGCCGAGCAAGGCGACGATCGACCCATCCGGCACGGTCAGGGACAGCCCGCGCAACACGAGGATGACGTCGTTGTAGACGACCTCCAGGTTGGCGATCTCGAGCACGGCGGTGGATCAGCCGGTTGGCTCGAAGCAGGGGCCGTCGTAGGTGTAGTTCGTCGCCACCTCGCCGGTGTAGGGGCCCTCGAGGAGCTCCCAGCCGGTGCTGCCGAGGCCCTCACCCAACGGGATCGGGTTGTAGGCATCGAGCGTGACGTCGTAGATGAACGACTCCCGCACGAGGTAGTCGTTGGGGTCGCCGGCACCACGTCTGATCCGGAGCGAGGCCGTCGAAGGAGACCTCGACCTCGTTGGCCGCGGCGAGGATGCCTGCCCGGGTCATGTCACCGTTGGCGGCCGCCTGCTCGAGGATCGCCTTGGTGATCTGGCCTTCCGTCCAGCCGAGGATGAACACGTCGGACGTCGTTCAGCTCGGGGCGACCAGCGCTCATCGCGTCGACGACCTCCTGCATGCCGGGCACGTCGGTGCCCCACGTGACGATGTAGGTCGAGGCGATGTAGTACTCGTCGAGCAGCGGGGCGAGGTCGGTGCCGAGCAGCTTGAAGCTGTAGGTCGGCGAGTTGCCCGACCACAGACCGGTGAAGCCCTGACCGACGGCGCCGGCCATGATCGCGCTCAGCGTCGCCGGGTTGACCGTCGCCCAGACGAGGTCGGCGCCCGACGCCACGATCTGGCTCGTCACCGCGCTCTGGTCGGGGTTGGGGTTGTCCGCCGACGGCGGGGTCACCTGGCCGGCGCCGTCGTAGACGATCTCCAGCCCGAGCTCCTCGGCGGCCATGCGCGCCCCCGCATCGCCGTCGCCGCCGTACTCGCCGGGGAAGGAGATGAGCGCGACGGTCTGGACGTCGCGGTTGGCGGCCAGCCACTCGATGCCGTTCATCGACTCGATGCAGTACGTCGTGTAGCTCTCGAACACGTTCTGCCCGAACTCCGGATCCGGCCAGCCCGAGTACCAGGACAGCGGGATGGCGACGAGCTCGTCGTCGACGAGGCTCTGGGCGATCGCCGAGGTGTGCGGCGAGCCGGTCGACTGGCTGATGATGGCCACCTCGTCGCGGAGGACCTCGTACTTCTCCAGCTGCGTGGCCACGTCGTAGGCGTTGTCCTCGACGACCAGCTCGATCTGCCGGCCGGCGATGCCGCCCTCCTCGTTGACCTTGTCCCAGTAGACCTCCTGGGCCTCGACGATCTCGGTGACGAGCGGGGCGAACGCACCCGACAGGTCGGCGAGCATGCCGACCTTGATCGTCGTGTCGTCGACGCCGATGTCGGTCTCGATGCTCGCCGGGTCGATCTCCTCGCCGGCGGTCGTCTCCGTCCCTCCGGTGTCGCCGGTGGTCTCTTCCGTCTCGGCCGTCTCGGCCGCCGTGGTCGCTGCGCCGGTGTCGGCCGTCGTGTCCGCGGACGCCGCCGTCGTCGCCGCGCCGGCGTCCGCCGATGTCTCGGCGGTCGTGGCGTCGGACGCGGCGTCGTCGTCGTCATCGTCGCCGCCGCATGCCGCCGCCACGAGTCCGGCGGCGGCGAGCACGGCGATCCATCGTTTGCCTGTCATCTCATCCCCCTGTGTGGTGTGGTTGTTTGTTGGTAGGTCATCAGTACGAGAAGGGCCAGCCCTTCCAGTAGTTGCGGATCTTGATCCAGATGCCGAACAGCCCGAGCGGTTCGAACAGCAGGAAGATGATCACGAGCACGCCGTAGAGGACGGCGTCGAGGGCGCTCACGGGCAACGGGAAGCCGGGTGCGATCTGGGCGGTCGACACGGCGCCCGAGTCGCCGGCGCCGGTGCTGACGATCTGGTCCCAGAACGACGCCCACGGACCGTCGCCCGCCGACTGCTCGCTCATCCAGACGGCGAACTGCTCGATGAGCCGCGGCAGCAGCACGACGAAGAAGGCGCCGAGCAGCGTGCCGGCCACCGTGCCGGCACCGCCGATGAGGAGGATGGCGATGAACTCCACGGAGAGGACGAGATCCCAGAACTCCGGTGGCAGCCGGCCGACGAACGAGGCGAACACGGCGCCGGCGATCCCGGCGAAGAACGAGGAGATGGCGAAGGCGATGACCTTGTACTTGACCTCGGGGACGCCCATGATCTCGGCGGCGACGTCGCGGTCGCGGATCGCCTGCAACGCCCGACCGGTCCGCGTGCGCACGAGGTTCTTGGCCACGAGCACGGCGATGCCGAGCAGGGCGAGGCAGAACAGGTACGTCTTCTGGTTGTCGGTGACGTCGAACCACAGCCAGTGGCCGTCGTCGGCGAAGGAGATGACCGGCTCCTCCTCCTTCCACCACTTGAACTCGAGCGGCGGGAAGTTGCGCCCGACCTCGGGCTGGCCGGAGATCTCCGGGAAGATGCGCGACAGGTGGATGCCGATGAAGACGAGGCCGACGGTGACGATGCCGAGGTAGAGGCCACGCACGCGCACGGCGGCCGGGGCGATGATGATGCCGAGCAGGGCGGCGGTGATGCCGGCGCCGGGGAGCCAGATCCACATCGGCAGCTCGTGGCCCCACGTGCCCGAGCCCGGCTCGCCGCCGAGGTACACCGCGGCGTAGGCGCCGGACCCCATGAAGAAGGCGTGGCCGAGGGAGATCTGCCCGGCGACGCCGGTGAGCAGGTTGAGGCCGAGGGCGGCGACGGCGAAGATCACGGCCTGGGTCGTCAGGCGGATCCAGTCGGCGTCGCCGAGGAAGCGCACGAACGGCAGCTGGTTGATGATCGGCAGGCTGAACGGCAGCAGGATCATCACCGCCCCGAACAGCGCCATGAGCGTGCGCTGCGTCCACGTCGGGAAGATGCTCGCCTCGGCGCGGTAGGACGTGTAGAGGTTGGGGCGCCCGAACATCAGACTCTGCGGATCTCCGGTGTGCCGAACAGGCCGTAGGGGCGGACGAGGAGGACGATGAGCATCACGACGTAGGGCACGATGAGCTGGAAGCCGGTGCCGAGCGTGTTGGTGTGCTCGGCGAGGTAGGCGCCGGCGAAGACCTCGGCGAGGCCGACGGCGAGGCCGCCGACGAGGGCGCCGGCGACCGAGTCGAGGCCGCCGAGGATGACCGCCGGCAGGGCGCGGAACGCCAGCGCCGCGCTCGCTGCCGTCACCGTGCCCTGGCCGATCGGGAACATCGAGGCGCAGAGCGCCCCGACGACGGCGAGCGCGGCGGCGGCACCCCAGGCGATGGCGAACACCCGCCCGACCGAGATGCCCTGGGCCATCGCCGCCTCTTGGTCGAAGGCGACGGCGCGCATGGCGATGCCGGTCCGCGTGCGGAAGAACAGGTAGACGCCGATGAACGCCACCGTCGCGGCGATGATCGTGACGACCCACGACCACGGGATCGTCGCCCCGCCGATCTTGAAGGAGTCGGAGCCCCACGGGATGCCGAGGCTGCGGTTGTTGATGCTCACCGCGTCGGTGCCGATGGTGCGCAGCACGGCCTCGAGTCCGAGTGTGATCACGGCGATGGAGAACAGTGGCTCGCCGATCATCGGCCGGATGATCAGGCGCTCGATGACGAGGCCCAGCAGCACCGCCAGGATCAGGGCGAACACGAGCGCGCTGAACCACACCACGTAGTCGTTGTCGCCGAGGTAACGACCGGGGAAGCGCCAGTCGATGAGCACCATGCTGAACGTCCAGGCTCCGACGAGGGCGATGGCGCCCTGGGCGAAGTTGACGGTCTGCGTCGCCTTGAACACGAGCACGAAGCCGAGGGCGAGGAGGGCGTAGATCGATCCCTGCGCCAGCCCGCGTCCGAGGTTGACGACGAACCGGTCGAGCGCCGAGGCCGCCTCGATCGTCTCCTGGGCAAAGAGCGCCGCCGCGCTCACGTGTACATCGAGTCCACGAGCTCGCCGAACATCTCCTCGACCGCGCCGCGCTTCAGCTTCTGGGTGGCAGTCAGCTCCCCGTCCTCGTGGTCGAGCTCCTTGGGGAGCAGCTGGAACTTCTTGATCTGCTCGACGGAGGCGAACTTCTCGTTGGTGTCGTTGACCACCGTCTGGATCAGCTCGACGACCTCGGGCTTCTCGGAGAGGTCCCGGTACGTGGTGTACGGGAGCTTGCGCCGCAACGCCCAGTCGCCGACGCTGTCGTACTCGATGCCGATGAGCGCGGAGATGAACTTGCGCCCGTCGCCGATGACCATCGCCTCCTTGACGTAGGGCGAGGTCTTCAGGCTGTTCTCGATCTCCGACGGCGAGATGTTCTTGCCGCCTGACGTGATGATGATGTGCTTGATGCGGTCGACGATCTTCACGTGCGTGCCAGGCCGGCCGTCGGGCGCCGGGTCGCCGACCCACTCGCCGACGTCGCCGGTCATCAGCCAACCGTCCTCGGTCATCGTGTCCCGTGTCTGTTCGGGCTTGCCCCAGTAGCCGGCGAACACGCCGTCGTGGCGCGTCTGGATCTCCCCGCTCTCCGGGTCGAGGCGGAGCTCGGTGCCCGGGTACGGCTCGCCGACGGACCCGAGGATCATCCGACCCGGCATGTTGGCGGTCGCCACGGCGGTGTTCTCGGTCATGCCGTACAGCTCGAAGACCGGGACGCCGATGCCGGTGAAGAACTCGAGCACCTCGGGGGCGATCGGCGCCGCGCCGGACGCGGCGTAGCGGCAGTAGCGCAGACCGATGCGCTCCTTCAGCGCGCGCAGCACGAGCGGGAAGGCGACGGCGTAGAGCAGGCGGCTCTTCATGGTGTGGGCACCGCCGTTGGCGACCTTCTCCCGGCCGATCGAGCGGGCGAGGCGGTTGCCGAAGCCGAGCGCCTTGCGCTTCAACCAGGTGGCGTCGTTGGCGCGGATGAGGATGCTGGCGTGGATCTTCTCCCAGATCCGTGGGACGGCGAAGAACAGCGTCGGCTGGACCTCGCGCAGGTTGGCGGTGATCGTGTCGATCGACTCGGCGAAGTTGAGCACGCAGCCGCACGACACCATGTGCCACGTCGAGAAGACGCGTTCGGCGATGTGGCACAGCGGCAGGTACGTGACGATGAGGTCGTGCTGGTTGGGCACCTTGCCGTCGGGCATGCGGTCGGGCAGCGTCACGATCTTGTCGATGGCGAAGGCGGCGTTGGCGTTGGTGAGCATCGCCCCCTTCGGCGGTCCCGTCGTGCCGGACGTGTAGACGAGGGTCATCACGTCGTCGGCGCGGGCCTCGGCCATGCGCGCCTCGACGGCGCCCGGGTGCTCGGCGCGGTGCTTGGCGCCGAGGGCGAGGAACTCGTCCCACGCCAGCAGCCGGCTGTCGTCGTAGTCGCCGAGACCGCGGGGTTCGAGGTACACGATCGTGCGCAACGAGGCGAGCGACGACACCTTCAGCACCTTGTCGACCTGCTCCTGGTCCTCCGCCAGGTGCACGCTCGCCGCGGAGTCGGTCAGCAGGTACTCGACCTCAGCGGCCGGGTTGGTGGGGTAGAGCCCGACGGTGATGCCGCGCACGGCAACAGCGGCGAGGTCGAGGATGACCCACTCGGGACGGTCCTCGGCGTGGATGGAGACCCGGTCGCCGACCTCGACATCGAGTGCCAGGAGGGCGTGGGCGGCGTCGAGCACGAGGTTCCACGTCTGGTCCCACGAGTACTCCTGCCAGATGCCGAAGTCCTTCTCGCGCATCGCCACGTGGTTCGGCGTCCGCCCGGCCCAGTCCCTGGCGAGGGACGCCACCGTCGACACGCCGGTCGCGGTGTCGTCGACATGTTGCTGACTCGACGTCGCGACCGCCATTGCGTGTGCTTCCCCCTTCGTGATTGCCCGCCCCGCTGGCGTCAACGTAGTCGCCGGCACTGTGACCCGCGACACATGCTTGCACGCTGCAACTAAGCCAGGCGGGCGTTCAGGCGCGCTGGTTCTCGAACTGGATGGGGATGCCCAGGTCAGCGGCCTTCACGGCCGCCATCACGGCCTGCAGGTCGTCGCGCTTCTTGCTCGACACGCGGACCGCGTCGCCCTGGGTCTGGCTGGAGACGCCCTTCGGGCCCTTCTCCTTGATCAGCTTGTTGATCTCGCGCGCCTTGTCCGACGGAGATGCCGACCTTGATCGTCGCCGTCTGGCGCACCGTCGAGTGCGATGCCTCCTCGACGTCGCCGTACTCGAGGCCCTTCAGCGACACGTTGCGGCGGACCAGCTTCTCCTCGAGCACCTGGCGCAGGGCGGTCAGGCGGTCCTCGCTGACCGAGCGCAGGGTGAGCACGAGCTCGTGCTGCTCGATGGACGAGTCGGTGCCCTTGAAGTCGAAGCGGGTGCCGATCTCACGCTGCGCCTGGTCGACGGCGTTGCGGACCTCCTGCCGGTCGACCTGGGACACGATGTCGAAGCTGGGCATGCCGGCGACGGTAGCCGGGCGAGCGCGCTGCGAAGCGGCGGCGTGCGAGCTCGGCAGCGCGATGCGGCAGCGTGCCAGGCGGGCGAGCGCCGCTGCGGAGCGGCGGCGGCGAGCTCGGCAGGCGCAGCCGAGCAGCTTGCCTGCGAGGCTGAGCCCGAGTATGAACGTGGGCCGGGAAGGATTCGAACCTCCGTAGGCGTTGCCGGCAGATTTACAGTCTGCTCCCTTTGGCCGCTCGGGCACCGACCCGCGGCGCACGATGCTACCGGTCGGGAACCACGCTCGGGCAGGGCGGTGTCGGTGGAGCGATGCGCAGGCTTCTCGTCCCCGTCGTGCGTCGCTCGTCGCCGGGCTCGCCGTGCCCGATCGACGGCGGCGGCCAAGGGCGCCGCCGGGCTGACCATCTCCGGCGCCGGCGTGTCCCGGGAGATGGGCGCTCGACTCCATGGAGCGAGATCGTCGAGCAGATCGCGCTTCTACGAGACCTTGTGGGAGCCCGGCGTCGACGCCCTGACCGACTGGACGCCGCGCTCCGACCTCGGGCCGCGGCTCACGCTGTCGTGGGACATGGACCACGACGGGAGCGCGCCGGGCCCGGACGTCCCCTTCGTGCAGGTCGCTCTACCCGTTCGCCCCCGGTGGCCCGCTCGTCCACACGGCCGATGGCCAGCAGGTGTACCTCGAGCCGGTCGAGGGTGGCTGGCACCGCGCCGAGCGCCGGCTGGTGAGGACGCTCCGCGAGCTGCGGCGTGCTGCCGACGACCGGCGCCACGTGGCCGGCTTGATCGGCGGTCTGACGAGTCAGAGCAGGCACTGCATCACGGCGACGTCGCGCCAGCGGTTGAACTTGCGGCCGACCTCGCGCTCGATGCCGACGAGCTCGAACCCGCAGCGGGCGTGGAGCGCCAGCGAGGCGGCGCCGGACGACTCGATGCGGGCGATGACGGCGTGGAAGCCCGACGCCCTGGCCACGTCGAGCAGGCGCGTGAGCAGGGCCGTGCCGATGCCCTCGCCGCCGCGGCGGCGGTCGACGTAGACCGAGTCCTCGACCGTCGTGCTGTAGGCCGCCCGGTCCTTGTACGGCGACAGTGAGGCGAACCCGACCACCGTGCCGTCCTCGTCGACGGCGACGATCGCCGCGAAGGCCCCCGATCGAGCCGCCAGCCACGCCTGCTGGTCGGCGAGCGAGCGGGGCACGAGGTCGAACGTGCTCGTCGCCGTCGTCACCTCGAGGTTGTAGATCGTCCTGATCGCCTCGGCGTCGTCGACATCGGCCAGGCGGATGAGCACGTCGGCCACGGGCGGGCGAGGGTACTGGCGGCCCTGCATCCCCGTAGTGGCCGTCTGGCACCGCCGCTATGCTCGTGCGCTGGCTCGCGGCGGTTGTCCGCGCGCCGAGAGCGCCCTCTTAGCTCAGTCGGCAGAGCACAGCCATGGTAAGGCTGGTGTCGTGGGTTCGATTCCCACAGAGGGCTCGACCAAGCGGGTCGGCCCCAGCGGCGGCGTAGCTCAGTCGGTCAGAGCATCCGGCTCATAATCGGAAGGTCATCGGTTCGATCCCGATCGCCGCTACCACATCCAGCCAACGAGACAACGGAGTAGTCAGCAGCCATGAGCAAGGCGAAGTTCGAGCGCACGAAGCCGCACGTCAATGTGGGGACGATGGGTCATATCGACCATGGGAAGACGACGTTGACGGCGGCGATCTCCAAGACGTTGGCGGAGAAGGGGTTGGCGGAGTACACGCCGTTCGATTCGATCGACAAGGCGCCGGAGGAGAAGGCCCGGGGGATCACGATCTCGATCGCCCACATCGAGTACGAGACGGAGAATCGGCATTACGCCCATGTCGACATGCCGGGTCATGCCGACTACATCAAGAACATGATCACCGGCGCGGCGCAGGTGGATGGGGCGATCTTGGTGGTGGCGGCGACGGATGGTCCGATGCCCCAGACCCGGGAGCATGTGCTGTTGGCCCGTCAGGTCGGTGTGCCGTACATCGTGGTGGCGTTGAACAAGGCGGACATGGTCGATGACGAGGAGTTGTTGGATCTGGTCGAGTTGGAGGTGCGTGAGTTGCTGACGGAGTACGGGTTCCCTGGTGATGATGCGCCGGTGGTGCGGGTGTCGGCGTTGAAGGCGTTGGAGGGTGATGTCGAGTGGCAGGCCAAGGTGATGGAGTTGATGGATGCGGTGGACAGCGCCGATCCCGGAGCCGGTGCGTGATCTGGACAAGCCGTTCTTGATGCCGATCGAGGATGTGTTCACGATCACGGGTCGTGGGACGGTGGTGACGGGCAAGGTGGAGCAGGGCACGGTGCACACCGGTGATGAGATCGAGATCGTCGGGTTGCGGGACACGCAGAAGACGACGTGTACGGGTGTGGAGATGTTCCGCAAGATCCTCGATCAGGGTCAGGCGGGTGACAACATCGGCGCCTTGTTGCGGGGCACGAAGAAGGAGGATGTGGAGCGTGGTCAGGTGTTGTGCAAGCCGGGGTCGATCACGCCGCACACCGATTTCGAGGGTCAGGTGTACGTGTTGACGCAGTCCGAGGGTGGCCGGCACAAGCCGTTCTTCAACAACTATCGGCCGCAGTTCTTCTTCCGCACGACCGATGTGACCGGGACGATCCAGTTGCCGGAGGGCACCGAGATGGTGATGCCCGGTGACAACGTCGTCGATGACGGTCGCAGTTGGGCAAGCCGATCGCCATGGACGAGGGTCTGCGCTTCGCCATCCGTGAGGGTGGCCGCACCGTCGGCGCCGGCCGCGTCACCAAGATCCTGAAGTGAGGTCCTGACATGCCGAAGTCCGAGAAGCGGGTGAAGATCACCCTCGAGTGCACCGAGTGCAAGCACCGCAACTACATCACGATGAAGTCGAAGATCAACGACCGCGAACGACTCGAGATGAAGAAGTACTGCAGCCACGACCGCCGGCACACGGTCCACAAGGAGACCCGCTAGCCGGGCTCGCCCGACCTCACCGGCGGGGCGGCTGGTAGCCTGACCACCCCCAACCGAGGGCAGTAGCTCAGCTGGTAGAGCATCGGTCTCCAAAACCGACGGTCGGGGGTTCGAGTCCCTCCTGCCCTGCCCCTCACGAACCGAAGTCACGATGTCACTGGACGATCTCAACCGCGAGCAGAAGCGGCACCTGCGCCGCACCGGCGCCCTCGACGAGAAGGGTGCGCCGACGCGCGTCCAGCGTCAGGCTCCGGTCAAGCGCGAGCGGGTGGGCCCGGCGCAGTACCTGCGCGAGGTCCGCGACGAGATGCGCAAGGTCGCCTGGCCGGGCCGCGACGAGGTCGTGCGCTACTCCATCGTCGTCGTCGTCACGGTCATCGTGTACACCGCGCTGGTCGGTGGCTTCGACTACCTGTTCGGCCTGCTGTCGGGATGGTTGTACGGATGAGCGACGTGAACGAGGACACCGTGGTGCAGACCGATGCAGCCGAGACCGGGCAGGTCGACGACGTGATCGAGTTGCCGGACGCGACCACCGACGAGGTCGAACCCGCCGAGGGAAGCGCCAGCGACGAGGCGGACGCGGCCCAAGGAGCGAGCGAAGCGAGCGACGACGCCGCGATCGAACGACGTCGAGGTCGAAGAAGAGGTCGACGTCGACGACCCGTGGACCCGTCCGGGGTCGTGGTACGTCGTGCACACCCAGTCGGGCTACGAGAAGAAGGTCACCGCCAACCTGCATGCTCGCATCCAGAGCATGAACATGGAGGACAAGATCTTCGAGGTCGTCATCCCGATGGAAGAGGTCGTCGAGTTCAAGGGCGGCCGCAAGCAGATCGTCCAGCGCAAGGTCTTCCCCGGCTACCTGCTCGTGCGCTGCACGATGGACGACCAGTCGTGGTACTGCATCCGCAACACGCCCGGCGTCACCGGGTTCGTCGGCCAGAGCCGCCAGGGCCAGAAGCCGACCCCGCTGTCACGCCGCGAGGTGCGCACGTTCCTCGCCGCCAAGGGCGACGGCGCCGAGCAGGCCGCCCGCGCCAAGCCACGCCTCGAGTACGAGGTGGGCGAGAGCGTGCGGGTCAAGGAAGGCCCGTTCGCCGACTTCTCCGGCGAGATCGCCGAGATCAACGCCGACCACATGAAGCTGAAGGTGCTGGTGAACATCTTCGGGCGCGAGACGCTCGTGGAGATGGACTTCAGCCAGGTCGCCAAGCTCTAGATCAGAAGGAACCACACCTGTCATGGCGAAGAAGAGAGTCGCGGCGATCGTCAAGATCCAGATCCCGGCCGGCAAGGCCAGCCCGGCGCCGCCCGTCGGCACCGCGCTGGGCCCGCACGGCGTGGCGATCATGGACTTCGTGAAGGCCTACAACGCGGCCACCGAGTCGCAGGTCGGCACCGTCGTGCCGGTCGAGATCACGGTCTTCGAGGACCGCACGTTCACGTTCATCCTGAAGACGCCGCCGACGCCGGTGCTGCTGCGCCAGAAGGCCGGCCTGGAGAAGGCGTCGCAGGAGCCGGGCAAGGTCAAGGCCGGCCGGGTCACCGAGGCCGACGTCGCCGAGATCGCCCAGATCAAGATGCCCGACCTCAACGCCTACGACCTGGAAGCGGCCAAGCAGCAGGTCCGCGGCACCGCCCGCAGCATGGGGATCGACGTCGTCGGCTGACAAGCCGCCATCGACACGGTCGGCTGACGACGACCAACTGTTCAGACCCAGCCGGGAGGACCTCGCCCGGCGGGTACCACCACCACCCACGAGGGAGACACACGATGTCAGGAAAGAAGCTCACCGACGCCCTGAAGGGCTTCGACCGCGACGAGTTCTACACGCCGACCGAGGCGCTGGGGATCGTCAAGACGACGGCCAAGGCCGTGTTCGACGAGAGCGTCGACGTGGCGATCCGCCTCGGCGTCGACCCGCGCAAGGCCGACCAGATGGTCCGCGGCACCGTCGCCCTGCCGGCGGGCACCGGCAAGGACGTCCGCGTCGCCGTGTTCGCCTCCGGCGATGCCGCCACCGAGGCCCGTGAGGCGGGTGCCGATCTCGTCGGCGCCGACGACCTCGCCGCCCAGGTCGAGGCCGGCAAGTTCGACTTCGACGTGGCCATCGCCACGCCGGACATGATGCCGCTCGTCGGCAAGCTCGGCCGGGCGCTCGGCCCGCGCGGCCTGATGCCCAACCCGAAGACGGGCACCGTCACCAACGACGTCGGGCGCGCCGTGTCCGAGTTCAAGGGCGGCAAGGTCGAGTACCGCACCGATCGCTACGGCAACGTGCACGTGCCGCTGGGCAAGGCCAGCTTCGAGCCGTCGGCGCTGGAGACGAACTTCCGCGCCGTGCTCGACGAGCTGCAGCGGGCCAAGCCCGCCTCCGCCAAGGGCCGCTACCTCAGGAAGATCACCGTCTCCTCGACGATGGGCCCCGGCGTCCGCGTCGACACCAACCGGCTGCGTCCCGACGCCTGATCACACTCGGGTTCGGCTCGCAGCCAAGCTGCTCGCCTCACCTCCGTGCTCGCCGCCGCCGCTTCGCAGCGGCGCTCGCCCGCCTGACCGCGCGCCGGCTGAACGCTGGGGTTCGGCTCGCAGCCAAGCTGCTCGCCTCACCTCCGTGCTCGCCGCCGCCGCTTCGCAGCGGCGCTCGCCCGCCCGACAGCGCGCCGGCTGAACGCTGGGGTTCGGCTCGCAGCCAAGCTGCTCGCCTCAGCCCAGTCGAGCGGCGTGTGGTGCCGGGCGGGTACACCACGCACTCGACGGTTATCGGCTCAGGTCGCGAGCGAAGCGATCGAGGTTCCGCGCCACGCGCGTGATGTCGTCGGGGGTGTGCTGGACCGTGAGGGTCCACTGCTCCATCTTCCCCCACGGGGGCAGGAACACGCCGCCGTTGTGCTGGTACAGCCAGTGGGCATGGCCGTAGCGGGCGTCGTAGCGGCAGAAGTCGCGATAGTCGCAGATCCGCTCCGGAGAGAACACGATCGCGCCCTTGGCCCCGAACGCGCTGACGTAGCCGGGCAGGCGGCGGCGGGCGAGGACGTGCTCGGCACGCTCGACGAGATCGTCGCGTAGGTCGTCGAGCAGCCCGTAGGCCGACGGCGTGAGCACGTCGAGCAGCATTGCCTTGGCCGCGGCCATCGTCAGCGGGTTGCCGTTGAACGTGCCGACCTGCTCGTACGTCCCGTTGGCGATCAGGCCCATCACCTCGGCCGTCCCACCGACGGCACCGCACGGCACACCGCCGGCGAGCGCCTTGGCCAGGCACACGATGTCGGGCGTCACGCCGAAGAGCTCGGTGGCGCCTCCGGGGGCGATCGTCAGCCCGGTCTTCACCTCGTCGAACGTGAGCAGGGCGCCGTGGGTGTGCAACAGCGTGGCGAGCTCGTCGAGGTAGTCGGGCGGTGGCGCGACGACGCCGATGTTCATCATCACCGGCTCGACGATCATCCCGGCGATCTCGCCGGGGTGGGCGAGGAGCACGCGCCGGACCGCATCGAGGCGGCCGAACGGGACGACGTGGGTCAGCTCGGCCACGGCGGCGGGGATGGCGCCGTGCTCGGGGACGACCGTCGGTTGATCGGCGGGACCGGCGTCGACCGCCTCCGGGAACACCGACACCTGCACCGCGTCGTGGTGGCCGTGGTAGCTGCCCTCGACCTTGATGATGCGGTCGCGCCCGGTGGCGACGCGCATCAGGTGCACCGCGGTCATCGTCGCCTCGGTACCGGAGTTCGTGAACCGCCACAGCGGCAGGCCGAAGCGGCGGGCGAGCTCGGCCGCCACGGGGATGATGTCGGGAACCGGTTGGGCGAAGTGCGTGCCGGCGGCCACGCGCTCGGACACCGCGGCGACGATCGCTGGATGGGCGTGACCGGCGATCGTCGTGCCGAACCCGTTGTGCAGGTCGACGTACTCCGTGCCGTCGACGTCCCAGATCTTCGAGCCGGCGCCGCGATCGACGAACACGGGGCACGGCGGGGCGTCCTGCCACGAGGAAGCGACGCCACTCGGGAGGTGTGCCGATGCCGCCTGGTGCAGCTCGTGAGACCGTCGCGTCCGGGCGAGGAGCACTGCCTCCTGCTCGGCGATCAGGGCGTCGAGGACACCATGACCCCGATCGGCGAGCAGTGCGCCCATGGTCACGGTGGACTCCTTCCTTACTGACGCGTCAGTCAGGAACGTAGCACATGTCCTGCTCGCCTGGCGCTGAATTGCACCGTCCGCCGCAGTCGAACATCACATGTCGCTCGACGTCCCGTTCCACGCCACTCGGGTTGCCTCGCTGTCGGCGCGCGAGCGCGAGGTGCTGGCCCTGATGGCCGAGGGCCGGTCCAACCTCGCCATCGCCTCCGAGCTCGTGGTCGGCCCGGGCGCGGTCGAGAAGCACGTGGCCAACATCTTCAGCAAGCTCGACCTGTGGCCGTCGCCCGACGACCATCGCCGCGTGCTCGCCGTGCTCACCTACCTCGGTCAGCGCTGACGACGGCTCATCCTCTGGTCGGGAACCACGAGGGCAGGCCGACCATCGGTGCCGGCGCGACGGCGGCGCGCAGGTTGGCCGCGATGAACGGGTTGGGGTTCGCCGGGCACACCGTGCCCTGCGGGGGCAGCGTGCCGGCGACGAGGTAGGCGTCGATGTGCTCGGTGACGCACTCGCTGCGGCCGTACGCGGTGTGTCCCCAGCCGGCATAGGCGAGCAGCCGGCTGTTGCGCAGCAGCCGGGCGCTGGCCTCGGCACCGGCGAAGTCGGTGACGCCGTCGAAGAAGTTGCCGACGACGAGCACCGGGCGCCGACGTCCGTGCTGTCCACGGCCCGATGTAGCGGTCGCGGTTGACCGGCCAGTCGGCACACCCGGCGTTGGCCGACCACCAGTACGGACCGAAGCGTGATCCGGCGGCGGCGTAGACGTCGATCAGTCGCCACGACAGGAACGCCGACGGGTACTCGGCGTCGGCGCAGTGGTTGCCGTAGTAGGCGTCGAAGCCGTTGTCGTAGTCGGCCTCGAGCGCCGGGGGGCGTCAGCCGAGCCACGAGCGCCGAGCGCACCGCGGCGGCCGACGCCGCGGCGGCCTGGTCGCCGAGCACGGTGTCGGCGAGGAAGTCGAGCAGGGCACCGGCTCCCTCCGGGCCACCCCACGTCTCCGGTGCGTACATCGCGCCGGTCGACATCGGCGATCAAGAAGTCGTAGGTGTAGACGGAGCCGTCGGGGAAGACGATCGGGCTCCTGGCGCACGGCTGTCGGCGAGTGCCTCCCAGCGGGCCGCCGATCCCTCCGGCGCCGAGAAGGCGCAGTCCGGGCCGGCCTCGTCGCACAGCCGGAGGAACTCCTCGAACTCCTCCTGGGTGGCGACACGGTCGGACTTGATCTGCCACCCGCTCGACCACAGCCGCGGATCGAGCACGCCGTCGATGACGAGCGCCCGCACGTTCTGCGGGAACAGGTTGGCGTAGGTGTTGCCGAGGTACGAGCCGTAGGAGAAGCCGAGGTAGGTCAGCTTGCGGTCACCGACCGCTCGGCGCAGGAGGTCGAGGTCACGGGCGACGTCGGCGGTGCTCATGTGGTCGGTGATCCGCTGTTCGTCGTCGCAGGCACTCCGGCCCGAGGCTTCGGAAGACGTCGAAGAACGGCCGGTACTGCTCGTGCCGGTACGGGAAGACGGGACCGAGGGCGCCGAAGAACTCGAACAGCTCGTCCTCGCTGTCGAAGCAGTGCAGCGGATCGGAGAGGCCGATGCCGCGTGGGTCGAAGCCGACGACGTCGAAGCGACCGTCGAGATGGGCGTCGAGGAACTCGCCGAAGCCGGACAGCACCATCCCGACACCGGACCCGCCGGGGCCGCCCGGATTGACGAACACAGAGCCGATGCGGTTCGCCGGATCGCTCGCCGGGATCCGGGCGAGGGCGATCTCGGTCGTGCCGGCGCGCGGGTTGTCGTAGTCGAGCGGGACCGTCGCGATGGCGCACTCGGCGACCGGGAAGTCCTCGCCGCACGAGCCCCATGCGAGCTCGGGTACGGGCGGCGCTGGTCGCTCGGCCCCAACCACCGGCGGCACGGCGACCAACACACCGCCGAGCAGTCCCGCAACCACGATCGAGCGAACGACAACTCGCATGATCACCCCCGGTGGATCGGTTGCGATCGTACCGCGTGGGGTCAGCGGTCCATCCGCCGGCGTCGCCGAATCCATCCGAGTGTTCGTGCGTGAGGTGAGAGATGTGCGCTGCATGTGCGCCCATCTCTCACCACGGCAGCAAACACTCGGATGGATCTGGCATCGGTACGCTCGATCGCAGTGGCTGCGCAGAACCGGACCCGCATCGCGGCCGACCAGCGGCGCCAGCAGATCATCGAGGCCACGCACAGCGTCACCCTCGCCCGCGGGCTGCACGAGCTGCGCGTCTCCGACGTCGCCGACGAGCTGAACGTCTCGAGCGGGCTGATCCACTACCACTTCGCCACCAAGGACGAGTTGATCGAGGCGATGCTGCGGGAGATGGCCGGCCGCGAGGTGGCCGACGCCCGCCGTTCGCTGGAGCGGCTGGCACGCCCGGAGGATCGGCTGGCCCACGTCATCGACACGTACCTGCCGTCCCTGCGCCGGGATCACTCGTGGGTGCTGTGGATCGACGTCTGGGGCGAAGCGCTTCGTCACGCCAGCCTGCGGCGGATCTCCGAGGAGCTGGACAACGCCTGGGCCGAGCTGTTCGCCGAGATCATCACCGACGGCGTGGCGGCCGGCGTCTTCCGCTGCGCCGACCCGGTCGCCACCGCCTGGCGGCTGTGCGCCATGCTCGACGGCCTCGGCCTGCAGGTGGTCCTGCACCAGTCGACGATGACCCGCGAGCAGATGCACACGCACGTGCGTCGCGCCGCGGCTCTCGAGCTCGCCTACGAGCTACCCGACTGAACCCAATCGACGGCCTGTAGCATCGACCGCCGTCCGAACCAGACGGTTGCTCGCCGTAGACCGTTGGTCCACCCGCACGGGTGGGTAATGGGGTCCGACCCCGCCAACCGAGGTGCACGCCCCACGCACGATCGTGGTGCTCGCGCTCACAGCGAGTCGCCACGAGACACGTACGAGAGGAGGTGTGCACCGAGATGGATGAACCCCGTTCCGAGAAGGTCGCCATCGTCGAGGAGATCGCGTCCAAGCTGACCGACGCCAAGGCCGTCTTCGTCACCGAGTACCGCGGGATGAAGGTCGGCGCCCTGGCCACGCTGCGCGGCGCGCTGCGCGAGAGCGGAGCCGAGCACAAGGTGTACAAGAACACCCTGGCCCGGTTCGCCGCCGACAAGGCCGGCCTCGAGGGGCTGAAGGAGCTGCTGGTCGGCCCGACCGCGCTGACGTTCGTCGGCGACGACTCCGTCGCCGCGGCCAAGGCGCTGCGCGACACCGCCAGGACCAACCCGCAGCTGGTGCTCAAGGGCGGTGCCCTCGGCACCAACGTGCTGAGCGCCGCCGACCTGACCGCCCTCGCCGACCTGCCGTCGCGCGAGGAGCTGCTGGCCCGGTTCGCCGGCGCCCTGCAGGCCCCGCTCGTCAAGACGGCCGGCCTGCTGCAGGCCCTGCCCCGCAACTTCGCCTACGGCCTCCAGGCCCTCATCGACCAGCAGACCGCCGACGCGGCCTGACCCCGTTCCCCGACCACATCGCAAGCAAGGAAAGACAGAAATGGCTACCAAGGAAGACATCCTCGATTCGATCAGCGCGCTGACCGTGCTGGAGCTGAAGGAGCTGCTCGACGCGTTCGAGGAGCGCTTCGGCGTGACCGCCGCCGCCCCCGTCGCCGTCGCTGCCGCCGCCCCGGCCGGTGGTGGCACCGCCGCTCCGGCCGAGGAGGAGAAGGACGAGTTCGACGTCATCCTCACCGGCGCCGGCGCGCAGAAGATCCAGGTCATCAAGGCCGTCCGCGAGCTGACCAGCCTCGGCCTCAAGGAGGCCAAGGACCTCGTCGACGGTGCGCCCAAGCCCGTCCTCGAGAAGGCCAACAAGGAGGCCGCCGAGGCCGCCAAGACCAAGCTCGAAGACGCCGGCGCCTCCGTCGAGGTCAAGTAACGCACTCAGGTTCTGTGTTCGCCTGGGATCGCTGTGCGATCCCAGGCGTCGTCAGAATCTGATGTGACATCGGTCGCACGCGGCGCGACCGCGATCGCGCGAGAGCATGGTCACATGGCGGACATGATCGGTTCTCTTGTCGCGGCAGTGCGGCGGCAGTTCGGTGGGATGGACCCTCGCCGGCGTCTGTTGGTGGCCATCCGCAATTGGCTTCCCGCTGTACACCATGGGATCCGTGCGGATCCGGCTGCTGAGGCTGGCGGGCATCGCCGTCGGCACGGGATCGGTGTGAGCCGGCACGCATCCGTCTTGGCGGCGGGCCGTCGCCGGCGAAGCGCCTGTCGATCGGTTCGTGGTGCTTCATCAACGACGGCTGCCGCTTCGACGTCACGGCACCCGTCACCCTCGAGGACAACGTGTACCTCGGCCACGAGGTGGCCATCCTGAGCGCCACGCACGAGATCGCCGGACCGGACCAGCGGGCGGGCCACACCATCGGGCGCCCGGTCACGGTCGAACGGGGTGCCTGGATCGGAGCCCGAGCGACGATGCTCGGCGGCGTCACGATCGGCGCCGGATCGATCGTCGCCGCCGGAGCGGTCGTCGCTCGGTCGACCAAGCCGAACACGGTCGTCGGCGGCGTGCCCGCCAGAGAGCTGCGCGAACTGCGACTGACCGCTTCTGTGTTCGCCTGGGATCGCTGTGCGATCCCAGGCGTCGTCAGAATCGCCAATGCTTGACACCGGGGGACCGTTCTTTACCGTGTCTCCCACTGAGATCCCGGCCCGGGCGTCCCGACCCGGAGGCTGGTTGATTTCGTGCGCCCTCGGCCGTTAGGATCGAACGTTGCCGTGCGTCTGCTGTCCTGCTCCCCGTCGGAGACCTTGCTCCCAGCGCGCCCCCACGCCGTTCCCCCTCCCGCCCGCGACCCCCCAGGAGTGATCTGTGGCCACTCGTTCGACGTCCCGTGAGCGCTACTCGTTCGCCAACCTGGTCGAGGCACTGGAGCTGCCGGACCTCATCGCCATCCAGCGCGAGTCCTTCGACTGGTTCTTGAACGAGGGCCTGGCGAACACGTTCCGCGACATCAGCCCGATCAAGGACTTCTCCGAGGCCCTCCAGCTCGAGCTGGAGTTCGACCCCGACGACGAGGACCTGCGCCCGCCGCCCAAGTTCTCCGTCGAGGAGTGCAAAGAGAAGGACATGACCTACTCGGCGCCCGTGTTCGTGCGCGCCCGGTTCATGAACCGCAACACCGGCGAGATCAAAGAGCAGACGGTGTTCATGGGCGACTTCCCGATCATGACGGAGAAGGGCACGTTCATCGTCAACGGCACCGAGCGCGTCGTCGTCAGCCAGCTCGTGCGCAGCCCCGGCGTCATCTTCGAGCCGGGCGAGCGCTTCCGCCTGCGCAACCTGACCAAGCACCAGCTCGTCAAGGGCACGATCCATCCCTACCGCGGTGAGTGGATGGAGTTCGACGTCGAGCAGAAGCCGGGCAAGGACGTCACCGCCGGCACCCGCGTCGCCCGCAAGCGCCGCCTCGGCATCTTCACCCTGCTCCGTGCGCTGGGCTACGACGAGGAGGGCGCCCCCGGCTTCCTCGACCGCTTCGTCGCCCACTTCGACTTCCTCCAGGGCCAGTGGGACAAGGAGCGCGACGTCGCCCCGACCCAGGACGAGGCACTCGTCGAGATCTACAAGCGGGCCCGGCCGGGCGAGCCGCCGACGGTCGAGTCGGCCAAGGCCTACTTCCGCAACGCCTTCTTCGAATCGCGTCGGTACGACCTGTCCCGGGTCGGCCGCTACAAGCTCAACCGCAAGCTGGGCGACGAGGTCCGCCGGCTGCCCGAGCTGTTCGGCCTGACCGCCGACCAGCTCGACTACCCGGACGAGGACCAGAACGTCCTCAGCCGCTGCGAGGTGCTCGCCGCCGTCACCTACATGCTCCACCTCGTCAAGCAGGAGCCCGGCTACCGGCTCGACGACCAGGACCACTTCGCCAACCGGCGCATCCGCTCGGTCGGCGAGCTGATCCAGAACCAGGTGCGCATCGGCCTGTCGCGCATGGAGCGCGTCGTCCGCGAGCGCATGACGACCCAGGACGTCGAGGCGATCACGCCCCAGACGCTGATCAACATCCGCCCGGTCGTCGCCGCCATCAAGGAGTTCTTCGGAACCTCCCAGCTGTCGCAGTTCATGGACCAGGTGAACCCGCTGTCCGGGCTCACCCACCGCCGCCGTCTGTCGGCCCTCGGTCCGGGCGGCCTGTCTCGTGAGCGCGCCGGCTTCGAGGTCCGCGACGTGCACTTCAGCCACTACGGCCGGATGTGCCCGATCGAGACGCCGGAGGGCCCGAACATCGGCCTCATCGGCGGGCTCTCCACGTTCGCCCGGGTCAACGAGTTCGGCTTCATCGAGAGCCCCTACCGCAAGATCGAGAAGGGCAAGGTCACCGGCGAGATCGTCTACATGGCGGCCGACGAGGAGGAGAACTACGTCGTCGCCCAGGCCAACACGCCGATCAAGGCCGACGGCACGTTCGTCGACGAGCGCGTCCTCGTGCGCCGCTCGCCGCAGGCCGCCAGCCTCGACGACCTGCGCAAGATGTTGGAGGCGGAGAGCTTCTTCGGCGCCACCACCGACATCGGCTACGTGCCGCCGTCGGAGGTCGACTTCATGGACGTCAGCCCGAAGCAGATCGTCTCGGTCGGCACGGCGCTGATCCCGTTCCTCGAGCACGACGACGCCAACCGCGCCCTGATGGGCGCCAACATGCAGAAGCAGGCCGTGCCGCTGGTGCGCGCCGAGGCGCCGTACATCGGCACCGGCATCGAGGACCGTGCGGCGCGCGACGCCGGCGACCTGCTGCAGGCGCCCGAGGAGGGTGAGGTCCTCGAGGTCAACGGTGACGCCATCACCGTGCAGTACAAGACGCTCGGCAAGAAGGTGTACCGGCTGGCCAAGTTCCGCCGCTCCAACCAGGACACCTGCATCAACCAGCGCCCCCGCGTCATCGAGGGCGAGAAGGTGCGCAAGGGCACGATCCTCGCCGACGGTCCGTCGACCGACCATGGCGAGCTGGCCCTCGGAAAGAACCTCCTCGTCGCCCTGATGCCCTGGGAGGGCTACAACTTCGAGGACGCCATCATCCTGTCCGAGCGCCTCGTGCGCGACGACGTGCTGACGTCGATCCACATCCACGAGCACGAGGTCGACGCCCGCGACACCAAGCTCGGCCCGGAGGAGATCTCACGGGACATCCCCAACCTCTCCGACGACATCCTCGCCGACCTCGACGACCGCGGCATCATCCGCGTCGGTGCCGAGGTCGATGCCGGCGACGTGCTGGTCGGCAAGGTCACGCCGAAGGGTGAGACCGAGCTGACGCCGGAGGAGCGCCTGCTGCGGGCGATCTTCGGCGAGAAGGCGCGCGAGGTGCGCGACACCTCGATGAAGGTGCCCCACGGTGAGTCCGGCAAGGTCATCGACGTCAAGGTGTTCAACCGCGACGACGGCGACGAGCTGCCGCCCGGCGTCAACCAGCTGGTGCGCGTGTACGTCGCCCAGAAGCGCAAGATCTCCGTCGGCGACAAGCTCGCCGGCCGCCACGGCAACAAGGGCGTGATCTCCAAGATCCTCCCGGTCGAGGACATGCCGTTCCTCGCCGACGGCACGCCGGTCGACATCATCCTCAACCCGCTCGGCGTGCCCAGCCGGATGAACGTCGGCCAGGTGCTCGAGGCTCACCTCGGCTACTGCGCCCGCTGGGGTTGGACCGACCCGAAGTCGAACGAGCGCATCGGCGGCGAGCCGATCCGCGGGACCGAGTCGAAGACGCGCCCGACCACCGAGCCGTCCACGTTCATCGCCACGCCCGTCTTCGACGGCGCCCACTGGGACGAGACCGAGGACGCCGGCGACCACCCCACCATCCAGGCGATCCTCGACAACCTCAACCCGGAATCGATTGACGGCGACCGGCTCATCGGCCACGACGGCAAGACGATGTTGTACAACGGGCGCACCGGCGATCCCTACGACAACCCGATCACGGTCGGGTACATGTACATCCTCAAGCTGGCCCACCTCGTCGACGACAAGATCCACGCCCGCTCGACCGGCCCGTACTCGATGATCACCCAGCAGCCGCTGGGCGGCAAGGCGCAGTTCGGCGGCCAGCGCTTCGGCGAGATGGAGGTGTGGGCGCTGGAGGCCTACGGCTCCGCCTACTGCCTGCAGGAGCTGCTGACCATCAAGTCCGACGACGTGCTCGGCCGGGTCAAGGTGTACGAGGCCATCGTCAAGGGCGACAACATCCCCGAGCCCGGCGTGCCGGAGAGCTTCAAGGTGCTGATGAAGGAGATGCAGGCGCTCTGCATCAACGTCGAGGTGCTCGCCGACGACGGCTCGGAGATCGAGATGCGCGAGCTCGACGAGGACGTCTTCCGCGCCGCCGAGGAGCTCGGCATCGACATCTCCCGCCCCGAGCGTGGCTCCGACGAGGACGACGCCGACCGCCCATCCCGCCCCATGAGGGCGTACTAGATGACGCTCCGCACACTTGACCCCCCTTGCCCGACCCGTCGTTCAGAGGTGGACGGCCCGGTTCGGCACGCCGGCGCCTCCAGGCGCTTCGGCGGCCGCATTGAGAAGAGGACACATGCTTGATGTGAACATGTTCGACCAGCTCAAGATCGGGCTGGCCACGGCCGAGCAGATCCGCATCTGGTCGCACGGCGAGGTGAAGAAGCCGGAGACGATCAACTACCGCACGCTGCGGCCGGAGAAGGACGGCCTGTTCTGCGAGAAGATCTTCGGCCCCACCCGTGACTGGGAGTGCTACTGCGGCAAGTACAAGCGCGTCCGCTTCAAGGGAATCATCTGCGAGCGCTGCGGCGTCGAGGTCACCCGCTCCAAGGTGCGCCGCGACCGCATGGGCCACATCCAGCTCGAGGCGCCCGTCGTGCACATCTGGTACCTCCGCGGCACCCGTTCGTGGCTGGCCTACCTGCTCGCCGGCATCGAGCCCAAGGAGGAGCTCAAGGCCAAGCAGTTGGAGAAGGTCATCTACTTCGCCGCCAACCTGGTGACGTGGGTCGACGAGGACAAGCGCCACGAGGACCTCGCCAACCTGGAGGCCGACTACCTCGGCGAGCGCGAGGAGATCCAGAAGGAGCTGGAGCTGGCGATCGACCGCCGCTACAAGGAGCTGGAGACCGAGGCCGAGTCCGTCGAGTCCGAGGGCGGCGACACCAAGAAGCTGCGTCGTGACGCCGACAAGGACGTCGAGGCGCTGCGCGAGCGCTACGAGATCGAGCTCGACCTCGTCGCCCGCACGTGGGACGAGTTCAAGGACCTCCACTCGCGCAAGATCATCGACGACGAGATGCTGTGGCGCGAGCTGCGCGACAAGTACGGCGAGTACTTCGAGGGTGGCACCGGCGCCGACGCCATCAAGCAGCTGATCGACCGCATCGACTTCGACGAGGAGGAGATCAAGCTCCGCGACGCGATCGACCCGGGTGACTCGGGCCGCAAGCCGCTGTCGGCGCAGCGCCGGCAGAAGGCGATCAAGCGGCTCAAGATCGTCGCCTCGTTCAACCGCCGCGACGACCACGGCCGGCGGATCAACGATCCCAAGGCGATGATCCTCGACGTCGTGCCGGTGATCCCGCCCGAGCTGCGCCCGATGGTCCAGCTCGACGGTGGTCGCTTCGCCACGTCGGACCTCAACGACCTCTACCGCCGGGTGATCAACCGCAACAACCGCCTGGGCCGCCTGCTCAGCCTCGGTGCGCCGGAGATCATCGTCAACAACGAGAAGCGCATGCTGCAGGAGGCCGTCGACGCGCTGTTCGACAACGGCCGCCGCGGCCGGCCGGTCACCGGTCCGGGCAACCGCCCGCTGAAGTCGCTGTCGGACATGTTGAAGGGCAAGCAGGGCCGGTTCCGCCAGAACCTGCTCGGCAAGCGCGTCGACTACTCCGGCCGCTCGGTCATCGTCGCCGGCCCGACGCTGCGCCTGCACCAGTGTGGGCTGCCCAAGCTGATGGCCCTCGAGCTGTTCAAACCGTTCGTGATGAAGCGCCTCGTCGACCTCGAACTGGCGCAGAACATCAAGACCGCCAAGCGCATGGTCGAGCGCCGCCGCGCCCAGGTGTGGGACGTCCTCGAGGACGTCATCAAGGAGCACCCGGTGCTGCTCAACCGGGCGCCGACGCTGCACCGTCTGGGCATCCAGGCGTTCGAGCCGGTGCTCGTCGAGGGCAAGGCCCTGCAGATCCACCCGCTCGTGTGCACCGCCTTCAACGCCGACTTCGACGGCGACCAGATGGCCATCCACGTGCCGCTGTCGGCGGAGGCGCAGGCGGAGGCACGCGTGCTGATGCTGTCGGCGAACAACATCCTGTCGCCGGCGTCGGGTCGCCCGATCGTCACGCCGACCCAGGACCTCGTCATCGGCGCGTACTACCTCACCGAGGGCACGCCGGGCGCCAAGGGCGAAGGTCGCGTGTTCCGCCACCTGTGGGAGGCGATGCGCGCCTACGACGAGGGTGCCCTCGGCCTCCACGCGGCGATCACGATGCGCCACCCCAGCGGGGAGCATGTCGAGACCACCGTCGGCCGCGCCCTCTTCGAGGACGCCCTCCCCGACGACTACACCGCGCGCTTCGGGCACGTCACCGAGGTCGTCAAGAAGCGCGAGATGGGTGTGATCGTCGAGCGCCTGTCGGACAACTATCCGAAGGCGATGATCGCCTCCTCGCTCGACGCCATCAAGAACCTCTGCTACCGCTACGCGTCGCAGTCCGGCCTCACCGTCTCGATCGACGACGTCAAGACGCCGTCGACGAAGCGCAAGATCCTCGACAGCTATGAGGAGCAGGCCGACAAGGTCGAGACGCAGTTCCGCCGCGGCATCATCACCGACGGCGAGCGCCGCCAGCAGGAAGTGCGCATCTGGACCGACGCCACCGCCGACGTGCAGAAGGCGATGGAGGCCGAGTTCAAGGCCCAGCGGTTCAACCCGATCGACATGATGGTCGGCTCGGGCGCCCGCGGGAACATGACCCAGATGCGTCAGATCGCCGGCATGCGCGGCCTGGTGGCCAACCCCCGCGGCGACATGATCCCGCGTCCGATCAAGAAGAACTTCCGCGAGGGTCTGGAGACGCTGGAGTACTTCATCGCCACGCCGGGCGCCCGCAAGGGCCTCGTCGACACGGCGCTGCGGACCGCCGACTCGGGTTACCTGACGCGGCGTCTCGTCGACGTCGCCCAGGAGCTGATCGTGCGTGAGCAGGACTGTGGCACCACGCTCGGTGTGTGGGTCGAGCACGTCGAGCCGGACTCGGCAAGCCGCCGCACCTACCTCGAGACCAAGCTGTTCGGTCGAGCGTTGCTCAACGACATCACCCTCGCCGACGGCACGGTGTTGCCGCGCAACACCATCGTCGGTGACGTCGAGATGGCCCAGCTGCGCGACGACCCGGAGACCAACCGGATCCGCGTGCGGTCGGTGCTGACGTGCGATGCCGAGCTCGGCGTGTGCGCCACGTGCTACGGCCGCTCGCTGGCGACAGGCAAGTCGATCGAGCTCGGCGAGGCCGTCGGCGTCATCGCCGCCCAGTCGATCGGTGAGCCCGGCACACAGCTGACGATGCGGACGTTCCACACCGGCGGCGTCGCCGGCAAGGACATCGCCGGCGGTCTGCCGCGCGTCGTCGAGCTGTTCGAGGCCCGCACCCCGCGTGGCGCGGCACGCCTGGCCAAGGCCTCGGGCGTGCTGCGCCTCGGTGAGGACGAGGGCAAGGGCATCCCCGTGGCCGTCGTCGACGACGAGGGCGACGAGCACGAGGTCGTGCTCCCGCTCGGCGCCCGACCCATCGTCCACGACGGCGACGAGGTCAAGGCCGGTGATCCGATCACCGACGGCCCCTTCGACCCCAAGGAGCTGATGGAGATCAAGGGCATCCGGGAGACCCAGCTGTACCTCGTCGAGGAGGTCCAGAAGGTGTACCGCGACCAGGGCGTGTCGATCCACGACAAGCACATCGAGCTGATCGTCCGCCAGATGACGCGGCGCATCGGAGTGCAAGAGCCGGGTGACACCACGTTCCTGCCCGGCGAGCGGGTCGACGCCAAGGTGTTCCGCGACACCAACCGGCGGATGGTCGAGGACGCCAGCCGCCCGGCCGAGGGCCGCCCGGAGCTGATGGGCATCACCAAGGCGTCGCTGGCCACCGAGTCGTGGCTCTCGGCGGCGTCGTTCCAGGAGACGACACGGGTGCTCACCGAGGCCGCCATCGACGGCCGCGGCGACAACCTCATCGGGCTCAAGGAGAACATCATCATCGGCAAGCTCATCCCCGCCGGCACCGGCATGATGCGCTACCGCGAGTTCGACGTCGCCGCGCCGGACTACCAGCCGATGACGTTCTACTCGAGCGACGCCGAAGAGGACCCCGCCGCCTGGCTGTCCAACATCCACGGCACCTACGACACCGCCGCCGCCCCCGAAGCGGCCGAGACCGTCGCCGAGGTGTAGTCCAGTCGAGTACGTCGTGCTCACCGAGTACGTGCTGCGGGCCCAGCCGGCATCACGTACTCGCGAAGCAGCACGTACTCGACTGCGCTACAGCCACTCGGTGGCTTTGAACTTGCGGTAGAGCAGGTAGCAGGCGAGGAACGTCAGCGCGCACACCACGAGGAAGCCGGACCAGTGCTCGGCGAGCGGGATGCCGCTGAGGTTCATCCCGAACAACCCGGCGACGATCGTCGGGATCACGCCGATGGCGACCCACGCCGAGATCTTGCGGGTGTCCTCGTTCTGGCGCAGCGACGCCTCGGTGCGGCTCGCCGTGAGCGCGTTCTGCAGCAGGTGATGGACGGCACGACCGCGCTCGACGATCTCGGCGAGGGCCTCGTCAACATCGCGGAACAGCGGCACGATCTCCGGGTGCACCCACTTCATGCACGTCGTCGACGTGAGCGTCTTCAGTGACGTCGACATCGGCTCGAGGGCGACGAGGAAGTCGAGCACCTCGCGGATCAGGAAGTAGATGCGCTTGGTCGGCTGGTTGCGGGTCTCGCTGAACACATCGCGCTCGACCTCACGCACATCGTTCTCCAGGCCGTCGATGACCGGCACGTAGGACTGCACGACGTGCAACAGGGCGGCCTGCAGCACGGCGCCCGGCCCGTACGCCATGCGCTCGGGCACGCTCTCCAGCTCGCTGCGCACACCCGACAGCGGCGCGGCGAGCCCGTAGCGCACGGTGAGGATGTAGTCGCGGCCGGCGTAGAAGAACAGCTCGCCGAACTCGACCTCCTCCCGCTCGTCCACGTAGCGCGCCGTCGGTACGACGGTGAGCAGGCAGTCCTCGTGGCGCTCGACCTTCGGGCGGTCGTGCTTGTTGCGGGCGTCGGCGATCGCCAGCTCGGGAAGGTCGAAGGCGTCGCGCACCTCGTCGAGCTCACGCTCGGTCGGCATGCGCAGGCCGAGCCATCCGAAGCCGGCGCCGCCGCGCTCGGCAGCCAGCTTCCCGATCGAGTCCGTCTCCAGCGTCCTGTGGCCCTCGCAGTACCAGGCCGCGTCGACGATCACCCCGCCATCGTTGCAGGTGCAGGTGGTCTACACGTTGAAGACGACGCCGAGGTCCGGGTAGCGGAAGCGGCGGTGGTCCGACAGGCGCTTCCATGTCGCCTGGGCGCTGTCACCGCGCAGGCACATCTCGCGAGCGATGACGCCGGCGACCTTCGGTGCGGCGAAGCTGGTGCCGCTCCACGACGCCCAGCCGTGGTACTCGGCGGTGAGGTCGTTGGCCGGGTCGACGTCGTCGTTGAACTCCATGAAGAACGTGCTCACGACGTCGACGGCCGGTGCGCACGCGTCGACCCACGGCCCGAAGTTGGAGAAGGCGGCACGGCCGGCGCTGTCGAGCCCACCGACCCCGACGACGTTCGGCAGGGCGGCGGGGAAGAAGGGCCGACACGACGAGGTGTTCCCGGCCGACGCCACGACCACGCTCTCGGAGAGCAATCGGCCGATCGTGTAGGCCATCGGCGGTGGCGCGTCGCCGGCGCTGAAGGCGCCGAAGCTCATGACCACGACGTCGATCGCCTGGCCGAGCTGCTCGGCCGCACGTGCGGCGCGTTCGATCGCTGCGATCACCGACACGTCGTCGCCGTCCCCGAAGCTCGACAGGACGCCGCGAGCGTGGATGCGCGCATCGGGACAGACCTGGCGGACGATGCCGCTGACGAACGTGCCGTGGCCGCCTTGGTGGTCGAGCTGCCCGCGCTGGTCGTCGTCGGGCTCGTCCTCGTCGTCCCACGCGCCGACCTCCTCACGCCGGCGCCACTGCGCGTGCACGACGGCGCAGTCCTCGAGAGCCGGATGCTCGACGGCCACGCCCTCGGCGAAGCGGGTGCGCAGCCCGGTGTCGAGGACGAGCACGTTCGGTCGACGCTCCTCGTCGATCCCGAGGCGGGGAGCGAGGGTGGGCTTGTTCGCCGGCCGCGCCGACGACAGCAGGTAGGCCGGGTCGATGGGGCTGCCGGCGACGCCCGGGCTGCCGGCGACCCGGGCTGCCGGCGACTCCTGGGCTGCCGGCGACTCCCGGGCTGCCGGCCACGCCCGGGTTGCCCCAGAACGTGTCCGCCAGGTACACGTGATTGGGCCGGACCCGGAAGCCCTTGTCGCGGAACCTGTTGACCAGGTCGCGCACCTCGCGCGTCGTCCACCGGTTGCGCGCGAACCCGGCCGATCGATCGCGCAATCGCGCGGCGAGCAAGCCGCTCGGCGGCACGTCGTCGTCATCCCGCATCAGCTCCAGCCGGTCGTCCAGCTCGACGCGGACCCGCTCGACGACGCGAGGGTCCCGCTCCTCCTCGCTGTCCTTCTGGATCTCGAACACGACCGAGTTCGGTCGCAGGAGGAACGGCCTGCCGGCATCGTCGGCACCGACGGCGATGCGCCTGCGGGCGAACGCTCGCTCATAGCCACCGAGTGGGCCGTCGAAGTCCCACGGTGTGCCTTCGCTCCACGAGCTCATGACGACACATGATGTCGTACGGCTCGCGTCGACCTCGACGAATAGTGTCGAACGACAGTGACCGACGTGCTCGACGACCCCGAGCAGCTCCTCGTCGGTGTCCAGCGCAACCCGTCAGCGGCGCTCGAGCAGGGAGAGGCGCTGCTCGCCTCCGACCCGCCCCCGAGGCACCGCACCGTCGCCATGTGGACGATCGGGATGGCCCAACGCGAGCTCGGCGAGCTGCACACGTCCCGCTCGATGCTCGAGCGGGCATGGGAGTCGGCGATCGAGCTCGACGACGCGGTCATGGCGTCGCACATCGCCGTGTCGCTCGCTCTCGTCGTCGCCTTTCAGGGGGAGTTGGAGAACGCCCTCCAGATCCTCGACGTCTCCGAGCCGGGGCTCCCGGAAGGCGTGCGCGGACGGCTGCGTGGCCAGCGAGCGCTGATCCTCTATCAGCGAGGTGACTTCGCCGCGTCGCTCGAGCAGTACGAGACCGCACTGGAGCTGCTGGCCGCCAGCGGCGATGCGCTCGGCGAGCTGCGCGGGCACCTCAACCTCGGCGCCCTGCTCAGCTACCTCGGTCGCCTCGACGATGCGCAAGCCCACCTCGAGCAGGCGCTGAGCCAGGCCGAGCAGCTCGATCAGACCATGCTGCACGGCGTCGTCGAGCAGAATCTGGCCCACGTCGCCGGACTCGTCGGCGATCTCCCTCGAGCGTTCGAGTCCTTCGAGCGGGCGGCGAGCCGGTTCGAGCGCCATGGCTACGAGGGACCGTTCACGCACTCGCTGCGGCTCGACCACGCCCGAGCGCTGCTCCAGGCCAATCTGCTCGGCGAGGCGGTGCAGCTCGCCGACAGCGCGGTGACGGAGTCGGAGGAGACCGAGGGCGGGCTCGACCTCGCCGAGAGCCTGCTCGTCGCCGCCGAGGCGCACCTGGCAGCGGGCGACACCGGCGAGAGCGAGGCGCTCGCCGAGCGCAGCGAGGACGAGTTCCTCCGCAGCGGCCGTCCGGCGTGGGGCGCGCTGGCACGCTCCGTACTGCTCCGCATCCGCGGCGTCGACGGGCCGAACCCTGATCTGGCCGAAGAGATCGAGGCCAACGCCGCGGAGCTCGAGCGTGCCGGCTATCGAATGCAGGCGGTGCGCGCCCGGCTGTTCGCCGCCGAGCTGCGCATCGGCCTCGGCGACATCGACGGTGCCGAGCGGCTGCTGGCGACAGTCGGCCCGGCCGTTGCGACGTCACTGCTCGACGAGGTCGCCACGCTGCGCGTCCGCGCTCTCGTCGCCCATGCCCGCGACCGGCACGCCGACGCCCGACGCGCCGTCAACCGCGGCGTCCGTCTGCTCGCCGACCACCAGGTCATCCTCGGCGCCATCGAGCTGCGTGCCCATGCCGCGGAGAACAGCAACGACCTGGCCCGGATCGGCGTGCGCTTGGCGATCGACGATCATCGACCCCGCGAGCTGCTCGCCCAGCTGGAGGCAACGCGGCGGACCGTATCGCTGCTGCCCGCCGCCCGCCCACCCGAAGACGAGGTCCTCGCCGAGCTGCTGACAGAGCTCCGTGTCGTCGCCGCTCAGCAACGCGCGGCCATCGAGGGAGGCAGTCCCGACGGCGACCTCGCGCGGCGACGGCGGGCGCTGGAAGGTCGCATCCGCGGGCACCTGCGGCGCGCCCCGGCCGGGGCGTCACGCCGCGACATCCCCCTCGACGAGTCCGTGCGGCTGCTCGGAGACCGGGCCCTCGTGGAGTACGCCAACCTCGACGGACGGCTGCACGCCGTGTCGGTCGTCGGTGGGCGGACCTCGATGCATGACCTGGGGACGATCGACAGTCTGGTCCCCGACATCGACGGGTGCAGCCACGCGCTGCATCGCCTCAACCGGACCCAGGGGTCGGCGGCATCGCGCGCCGCAGCGGCGACGTCGCTCGGCGTGCTCACGGGCGCACTCGCCGAACGTCTGATCCCGCGCCGGGTGCTGCGCTCGCAGCAGCCCGTCGTGGTCGTGCCGACCGGCATCCTCTACGCCCTGCCGTGGGCTGCCCTCCCTGGGTTGATGGGACGAGCCGTGTCGGTGTGCCCGTCGCTGACCGGCTGGGCCATCGCCCAGCTCGACACCAGGCCCGGCGGCAGGGTCGGACTGGTCGCCGGGCCGGAGCTGGCGCACGCCGACGAGGAGGTCGCCGCGCTCGCCGAGATCCATGACGCGCCGGAGTTGCTGACCGGTGAGGCGGCGACCGCGTCGCGCTCACTCGATCTGATCGGCCGCTGCGATCTCGTGCATCTCGCCTGTCACGGCGCCTACCGCCACGACAACCCGCTGTTCTCGACGCTGCGACTCGCCGACGGGACGCTGACCGTCTTCGACCTCGAACGGTGCGCCGCGCTGCCGCGAACCGTGGTCCTGTCGGCCTGCAACGTGGCCATGGACGCCGCAGTCGGTGGCGGCGCGCTGCTCGGCCTGGCCAGCTCGCTCATGACGTTCGGCGCGGGCACCGTGATCGCCCCGCTGACGCCGGTGTCCGACGAGCGGCTCGTGGCCGTCATGGTCCGGTTGCACCGCGCCCTGCACGAGGGTGTCCAGCCGGCACAGGCGCTCGCCCTCGCCGCCGTCAGCGACGACGGCCTGCTCGACCCGACCGCCGCGGCGTTCATCGCCATCGGCGCCTCGTGAGCTGGAGGTCCCGATCTCGTCCGCCGGCGGGCGATGGAGACCGGCGCCGACGGCGCGGCTGACCGGCTGGTAGAGGCCGCGTATCAGGCCGTCCGGTCGGCGCTCTCGTTGTCGTGAGCACCGGCACGGCCCCTGGCCGCGAGGGTGAGCGTATGCTCGCCCGTCGTGGACGCGCAGGAGCTGCTCACTCGCGTCATCGCTGGCGACGAGCAGGCCTGGAACGAGGTGGTCGATCGCTACGCCGGGTTGGTGTGGTCAGTGGCGCGCTCGTATCGGCTCTCCTCATCCGCCACGGACGACGTCGTGCAGACCGTTTGGCTGCGTCTCGCCGAGCACTGTTCCCGCATCCGCGAAGCGGACCGGTTGGCGTCGTGGTTGGCGACGACGACGCGCAACGAGGCACTGCGGGTCATCCGCAAGAGCAGTCGATCCTCGCCCACCGCGCTGATCGACGACACGGCGGAACCGACCACACCCTCGATCGAGGAACGGGTGGCGGACGACGTCACGCTGAGGGCGGTGCTGCAGGCGTTCGCCAAGCTGGCCCCGGAGGACCAGCAGCTGATGCGTCTGCTGTGCGCCGTCCCGCCGATCGACTACCAGACGATCGCCGAGATGCTCGGCCGTCCGATCGGCAGCATCGGCCCGACGCGGGCTCGCTGCCTGGAGCGCCTGAAGAAGCTCCTCCCGCCCGGATTCGACCCGAAAGTAGGCCTCCCATGACCGCCTCCGACGACGAGTTGTTCGACGTACTCGGCCGGGCACTGCGCGCCGCCGAGCCCATCCCCGAGCGAGTCCTCGTCGGCGCCCGGGCGGCATGGACGTGGCGCACGATCGACCAGGAGCTCGCCGAGCTCGTGTTCGACTCCGCCTCCGAGCTCACCGGCGTGCGCAGCGAGGACACCGCCCGGCAACTGACGTTCCGCGCCCCGGGCATGGAGATCGAGGTGATGGTCGTCGACGAGGCGTCGCGGCGGATCGTCGGCCAGCTCATCCCGCCGGGGGAGTACACGGTGCAGCTGGCCGCCGGCGACCAGATCCTCGAGGAGCCGACCGACCGCCTCGGCCGCTTCACGTTCGCCAGCATCGCTCCCGGCCCGGTGCGCATCTCCGTCAGCGACCCCGACGGCACCCACGTCGTCACCACCGAGTGGGCACTGCTGTAGGGGCGTTCCCTGTCGAGTTGTTCCCGCTGAGCGGGAACAACTGCGTTTAGAACCGGATCATTTCGACATCTCGGCCAGGGCGAGGACGGTGCGCCAGTTCCTCGTGGTGGCGGCGGCGCGGCCGGGTGTCTTGACCTTGCCGAGGGCGACGACGAGGTTCGAGCGAGCTTGACCGTTCGGGAGGTCCAGGTAGACCTCCGTGCCGTGGACGGCGAGTCCCTCGGGAGCGAACCCGCCGGCGTCGAACGCCTTCAGCGCCTTGGCGTCGGCGGCGCTCTCCAGGAACGTCACCACCAGCTTGGTCGGATCCTCCACCTGATAGGGGCAGGCGGCGACGATCTTGGCCATCTGCGCGCCCGTCCGGGTGAGCACGGCGACATCCATCCCGACCGCCTCGGCCAGGGCCCCCGAGATCCCCTTCCCGAGACCGGCCGTCGCCCGGCCCTTCGGCGTGAACACGACGTTGCCGCTCTGCAGGTACGTCTCGACATCGGTGTGGCCGAGCGACTCGACGGCGGCCCGGAGGTCGGCCATCTTCAACTTCCGGGAGGGGCCGAGGTTGACGCCACGGAGCAGCCCGACGACACGCATCCGGCCAGTGTTGTCGAGATGCCTGCTGGCCCATAGCATTGCAGGGCTTTGTCCGACTCCCAGAGGTGATGTGTGCCGACGATCCAGCAGCTGGTCCGCCAGGGCCGCAGCTCGAAGTTCTCCAAGAGCAAGACCCCGGCCCTGAAGGGCTCGCCCCAGCGCCGCGGTGTCTGCACGCGCGTCTACACGAACACCCCGAAGAAGCCCAACTCGGCGCTGCGCAAGGTCGCCCGCGTCCGCCTGTCGAGCGGCGTCGAGGTCACGGCGTACATCCCGGGCGAGGGCCACAACCTGCAGGAGCACTCCATCGTGCTCGTCCGTGGCGGTCGCGTCCGCGACCTGCCCGGCGTCCGCTACAAGATCATCCGCGGGGCGCTCGACGCCGCCGGGGTGAAGAACCGCAAGCAGTCCCGCAGCCGCTACGGCGCCAAGGCCGAGAAGTAGGTCGAGATGCCGCGCAAAGGTCCTGCCCCCCGCCGCCACCTGGTCTCCGACCCGGTGCACCACTCGCCGCTCGTCACCCAGCTCGTCAACAAGGTGATGTTGCACGGCAAGCGCAGCCTCGCTGAGACCCTCGTCTACGACGCCATGGAGACGATCGGCCGCAAGACCGGCGAGGAGTCGCTGGCCGTGCTCAAGCGGGCCATCGACAACGTCAAGCCACCGCTCGAGGTGAAGAGCCGCCGCGTCGGCGGGGCCACCTACCAGGTGCCCGTCGAGGTCCGCTCGCACCGCGCCACGACGCTGGCCATCCGCTGGGTCGTCGACTACGCCCGGGCCCGTCGCGAGAAGACGATGGCCGACTGCCTCGCCGCCGAGCTGATGGACGCCGCCAACGGGCTCGGCGCGTCGGTCAAGAAGCGCGACGACATGCAGAAGATGGCGGAGTCCAACAAGGCCTTCGCCCACTACCGCTTCTAAGGGCCAACCCCGCGGTGGACGATGCCGCGGCAATGCGTGCGGCCATCGAGGCCGCCGCCGCGGTGCGCACGACGACGTCCCCCAACCCGTGGGTCGGCACGGTCGTCGTCGACGACGCGGGCATCGTCGCCACCGGCGCCACCCAGCCGCCGGGCGGCGCCCACGCTGAACGAGAGGCCCTCCGCCACGCCGGCGCGGCAGCTCGCGGGGCGACGCTGGTCACCACGCTCGAGCCGTGCTCGCACACCGGCCGCACCCCGCCGTGCGTCGACGCCATCGTCGACGCCGGCATCCACCGGATCGTCGTCGGCATCGAGGACCCCGATCCGAAGGTCGCCGGGCAGGGCATCGCCGCGCTGCGCGCGGCCGGCATCGAGGTGGCCGTCGGTGTCGAGGCCCCCGCGATCGAGGCGCAATTGGCGCCGTACCTCACCCACCGGCGGACCGGGCGGCCCTACGTGGTGCTCAAGCTGGCCGCGACGGTCGACGGACGGACGGCGGCCCCCGACGGGACGAGCCAGTGGATCACCGGCGAGGCGGCCAGGGCCGACGCTCACCGCCTGCGTGCCGAGAGCGACGCCGTGCTCGTCGGCGCCGGCACGGTCCGCGCCGACGACCCGTCGCTCACCGTCCGCCACGTGGCCGGACGTGATCCGCTGCGCGTCGTGCTCGGCCGAGCACCCGAGGGCGCCCGGATCCATCCCTGCGTCGAGCTGTCCGGGGACCTCGGCGCCGTGCTCGACGAGCTCGGCCGCCGCGACGTCGTCCAGCTGCTCGTCGAGGGTGGGGCGACGGTCGCCCACGCCTTCCACGCCGAAGGGCTCGTCGACCGTTACGTCGTGTACGTCGCCCCTGCCGTCATGGGTGGCGACGACGCCCTCGGGCTGTTCCGTGGCCCGGCCGCCCCGTCGATCGATGCCCTGCGGCGGGGCCGGTTCGTGGCCGTGACACCGCTTGGCGACGACCTGCGACTCGATCTGGACATGCGGCGCGACACTTGAGTCGTGGACGTCGTCCGCGTCGCCTCGACCCGCCTGCCAACCGAGCACGGAGAGTTCCGCTGCCTCGCGTACCAGGCCGACCCGGCGACCGAGGAGTCCGGCGACGAGACCCACCTGGCGCTCGTCGTCGGTGACCTGGCCGGCGCGGACGATGTGCTGGTGCGCATGCACAGCGAGTGCCTCACCGGCGACGTCTTCGGATCCCGGCGGTGTGACTGCGGCCCGCAGCTCGACGAGTCGCTGCGCCTGGTCGCCGAGGAGGGCTGTGGCGCCATCGTCTACCTGTGCGGCCACGAGGGGCGGGGCATCGGCATCGCCCACAAGCTGCGCGCCTACGAGCTCCAGGACCAGGGACTGGACACGGTCGACGCCAACCTCGAGCTGGGCCTGCCGGTCGACACCCGCGACTACGGGATCGGCGCGGCGATCCTCCACGACCTCGGCGTCGGGCGCATCCGGCTGCTGACGAACAACCCGGCCAAGGTCAGCGGGCTGACCGCCTTCGGGGTCGATGTCGCCGAGCGGGTCCCTTTGGTCACGACCGTCCACGAGGACAACGCCGCCTACCTGCGGACCAAGCGCGACCGTCTCGGGCACCGCTACGAGGCCGACTAGCGTTTGTGCTCGCCATGAACGTCGCCCTTCGACCAGTTCAAACATGCGAGCGAACGAGCGCTAGCGAGCGAGCGGCCAGCAACGGCCTGCGTGGCCGGGGAACGCAGTGAACGTGCAATCGATCCTCAAGGCCAAGGGATCCGAGGTCGCCACGATCCGCCAGCAGGCGTCGCTGTCCGACGCCGTCGCCCAGCTGCGCGACAAGGGGATCGGCGCACTGGTGGTCTCCGACGATGGCCAGCACATCGACGGGATCGTCTCCGAGCGCGACGTGGTGCGGGCACTCGCCTCCCACGGCGCCAGCGCGTTGGGACGCACGGTGCAGTCGGTGATGTCGGCGGAGGTCGTCACGTGCGCCGCTGGCGACTCCGTGGAGCAGCTGATGGCGTCGATGACCGAACGGCGCTTCCGTCACCTCCCCGTGGTCGACGGCGACGTGCTCGCCGGGATCATCTCCATCGGCGACGTCGTCAAGGCCCGCCTGGGCCAGCTCGAGAACGAGAACCAGGCACTCACCGAGTACATCCACCAGGGACGGTGAGCCGGAGTTCGTCGCTGGGGGGCAACTACCGGAAGTTGTTCGTCGCCTCGACGATCTCCAACCTCGGGGACGGGATCAGCCTCATCGCCTATCCCTGGCTGGCGTCGGCGATCACCCGCAACCCGCTGCTGATCGCCCTCGTCGCCGTCGTCCAGCGGCTGCCGTGGCTCGTGTTCACGTTGCCGGCCGGCGTGATCACCGATCGCTCGGACCGCCGGCTGCTGATGAGCGGCGCCAACGCCGTCCGCTTCGTGCTCACGGCCTTCGTCGCCGGCGCGGTGTTCGTCCGCCGTGACGCCCTGCCGGCGCCCGATGCGGTCGAGCAGGTCGCCGGCACCGAGACGCTGCTGTACCTGCTGTTGCTCGGCGCCACGTTGCTGCTCGGCGTCTGCGAGGTGCTGCACGACAACAGTGCCCAGACGTTCATGCCCTCGCTCGTCGCCGACGAGCACCTGGAGCGGGCCAACGGCCGGCTGTACTCGGCCGAGCTCGTCGCCAACCAGTTCGTCGGGCCGCCGCTCGCCGGCCTGCTGCTGGCGGTCGGGTTCGCCCTGCCGTTCGTCGTCGACGCCGGCACGTTCGCCGCCTCGGCAGTCCTCGTGTTCTCGATCGCCGTCAGCGGCAAACCGGCGCGCGCCGATGCCGGCACGCGGCCGCAGTGGCGGGCGGAGATCGCCGAGGGGTTCCGGTGGCTCTGGCACCACCCGGTGCTGCGCACGATGGCCATCTCGCTCGGCGCGCTCAACCTGTGGAGCAACGTCAGCTTCGCCGTGTTCGTGATCTACGCCCAGGAGGTCCTCGGCACGTCGACGACGGCGTTCGCCATCCTTGCTGCGGCTCCGGCGATCGGCGGTGTGGTCGGCGGTTGGGGAGCGCCCTGGGTCACCAAGCGCCTCGGCACGGGATCCTCGTTGCTCCTCGTCGTCTGGGCCGGGGGGCTGGCGACGCTTGCCGTCGCCTTCGTGTCGTCCTGGCCCGTCGTGGCCGCGCTGCTCGCGCTGGAGATGTTCTTCGCCGTGGTCTGGAACGTGATCACCGTCAGCTTCCGGCAGTCGGTGATCCCCGATCACCTGCTCGGCAGGGTCAACAGCGTCTACCGCTTCTTCGGGTGGGGGGCGATCCCGATCGGCGCGCTGATCGGCGGGGTGATCGTCGCCGTCCTCGACGGACCGCTCGATCGCGACACGGCGCTGCGGGTGCCGTGGGTCGTCGCCGGGCTGGGAACGCTCACGCTGTACCCGATGGTGCGGACGATGACCAGCGAGCGGCTGGAGTCGATGCGCGCGGCCGGCAGGGAGCCGGCATCCGGTGCGGTCGACGCCGCACCCCGCTAGCCTTGAGACGGCCCAAGATGCAGGTCGTGGGCTGTTCCGACCCCCGGATCTCTCCGGGTTTTCCGTGTGTCCGTACGCAAGTCAAGGTGAAGTAGCAGTCATGGCCAAGCGAGAGTTCGCACTCGAGCGGTACCGCAACATCGGCATCATGGCCCACATCGATGCCGGCAAGACCACGACCACCGAGCGCGTCCTGTACTACACCGGCAAGACCTACAAGATCGGCGAGGTCCACGAAGGCGCCGCGGTCATGGACCACATGGCCCAGGAGCAGGAGCGTGGCATCACGATCACGTCCGCCGCCACGACAGCGTTCTGGAACGACCACCGCATCAACATCATCGACACGCCGGGCCACGTCGACTTCACGATCGAGGTCGAGCGCTCGCTGCGCGTGCTCGACGGCGCCGTCGCCGTGTTCGACTCGGTGGCCGGCGTCGAGCCGCAGACCGAGACCGTCTGGCGCCAGGCCAACAAGTACAACGTCCCGCGGATGTGCTTCGTCAACAAGATGGACCGCACCGGGGCCAACTTCTTCCGCACCGTGGAGATGATCGAGAACCGCCTCGAGTCGACCCCGGCCGTCGTGCAGTTGCCGATCGGCTCGGAGTCCGACTTCAAGGGCGTCGTCGACCTGGTGAAGATGAAGGCGATCATCTGGGACGGCGACGACAAGGGGGCGACGTACCACGAGGAGGACATCGACCCGGCCCAGCAGGCCGAGGCCGACGAATGGCGCCACAAGCTGCTCGACACCGTCGCCGGCGAGGACGACGAGGTGCTCGAGAAGTACCTCGCCGACGAGCCGCTCACCGAGGCCGACCTGAAGAAGGTCATCCGCATCGGCACGCTCGCCGGGCACTTCGTGCCCGTGCTCACCGGGTCGGCGTTCAAGAACAAGGGCGTCCAGCCGATGCTCGACGCCGTCGTCGACTACCTCCCGAGCCCGCTCGACATCCCGCCGACGGTCGGCTCCAACATGCGCGGTGACGCCGAGGTCACCCGCGAGGCCGACGACAAGGCGCCATTCGCCGCCCTGGCGTTCAAGATCGTCGCCGACCCGTTCGGCAAGCTGACCTACTTCCGCGTCTACTCCGGTTCGATCAACAAGGGCGACGAGGTCTACAACTCGGTCAAGGAGCGCAAGGAGCGCCTCGGGCGCATCCTGCTGATGCACGCCAACCAGCGTGAGGACCTCGAGGTCGCCTGGACCGGTGACATCGTCGCCGGGCTCGGGTTCAAGGACACGACGACGGGAGACACCCTGTGTGACCGCGCCGACCCCGTGATCCTCGAGCGCATGGAGTTCCCCGAGCCGGTCATCCACGTGGCCATCGAGCCGAAGACGAAGAGCGACCAGGACAAGCTCGGCAAGGCGCTCAAGTCGCTGTCCGACGAGGACCCGACGTTCCGCATCCGCTCCGACGAGGAGACCGGCCAGACGGTCATCTCCGGCATGGGCGAACTGCACCTCGAGGTGCTCGTCGACCGCATGCAGCGCGAGTTCGCCGTCGAGGCGACGGTCGGCAAGCCGCAGGTCGCCTACCGCGAGACGATCACCCAGCCTGTGCAGTCGGTCGAGTACCGGCACATCAAGCAGACCGGCGGCACCGGCCAGTTCGCCGTCGTCAAGATCACCCTCGAGCCCAACCCGGGCAAGGGCTACGAGTTCGAGGACAAGATCAGCGGCGGGCGCATCCCCCGCGAGTACATCCAGCCGACGAACCAGGGGATCCAGGCCGCGCTCGACTCGGGCGTGCTCGCCGGGTACCCCACGGTGGACGTCAAGGCGATCCTCGTCGACGGCCAGTACCACGACGTCGACTCCTCGGAGATGGCGTTCAAGATCGCCGGCCAGGCCGCCTTCCGCAAGGCCGCCGAGATGGCCAAGCCGGTCCTCATGGAGCCGATCATGTCGGTCGAGGTCGTCACGCCGGAGGAGTACATGGGCGACGTGATCGGCGACCTGTCCAGCCGGCGCGGCCGCATCGGCGGGATGGAAGCACGCGGCAACACGCAGGTCGTCACGGCCCACGTGCCGCTGTCGGAGATGTTCGGGTACAGTACCGACCTCCGTTCCCGCACCCAGGGCCGGGCCACGTACACGATGCAGTTCGAGAGCTACCACGAGGTGCCGACGAACATCGCGTCAGAGATCATCAAGCGGGTCCGCGGCGAGTGATCTCGTCCCGGATCTGACGCTCCTTTCCAACCCAGTATCCGCTAACCAGAGACACGAACCGAGCCGCGTCGTTCAGAGGTGAACGCCCGGTTCGGCACGGCGGCGGCTCCAGCCGCTTCGCCGACCGCATCAATTACAGGAGTCTGCCATGAGCAAGGCGAAGTTCGAGCGTACGAAGCCGCACGTCAATGTGGGGACGATGGGTCACATCGATCACGGGAAGACGACGTTGACGGCTGCGATTTCCAAGACGTTGGCGGAGAAGGGGTTGGCGGAGTACACGCCGTTCGATTCGATCGACAAGGCGCCTGAGGAGAAGGCTCGGGGGATCACGATCTCGATTGCGCACATCGAGTATGAGACGGAGAACCGGCATTACGCCCATGTCGACATGCCGGGGCATGCCGATTACATCAAGAACATGATCACTGGGGCGGCGCAGGTGGATGGGGCGATCTTGGTGGTGGCGGCGACGGATGGTCCGATGCCGCAGACCCGTGAGCATGTGTTGTTGGCTCGTCAGGTCGGTGTGCCGTACATCGTGGTGGCGTTGAACAAGGCGGACATGGTCGATGACGAGGAGTTGTTGGATCTCGTCGAGTTGGAGGTGCGTGAGCTGCTGACGGAGTATGGGTTCCCTGGTGATGATGCTCCGGTGGTGCGGGTGTCGGCGTTGAAGGCGTTGGAGGGTGATGTCGAGTGGCAGGCCAAGGTGATGGAGTTGATGGATGCGGTGGATTCGTCGATTCCGGAGCCGGTGCGTGATTTGGACAAGCCGTTCTTGATGCCGATCGAGGATGTGTTCACGATCACGGGTCGTGGGACGGTGGTGACGGGCAAGGTGGAGCAGGGGACGGTGCACACCGGTGATGAGATCGAGATCGTCGGGTTGCGTGATACGCAGAAGACGACGTGTACGGGGGTGGAGATGTTCCGCAAGATCCTTGATCAGGGTCAGGCGGGGGACAACATCGGTGCGTTGTTGCGTGGCACGAAGAAGGAGGAGGTGGAGCGTGGTCAGGTGTTGTGCAAGCCGGGGTCGATCACGCCGCACACCGATTTCGAGGGTCAGGTGTATGTGTTGACGCAGTCCGAGGGTGGCCGGCACAAGCCGTTCTTCAACAACTATCGGCCGCAGTTCTTCTTCCGTACGACTGATGTGACTGGCACGATCCAGTTGCCGGAGGGCACGGAGATGGTGATGCCCGGTGACAACGTGGTCATGACGGTGCAGTTGGGGAAGCCGATCGCCATGGACGAGGGGCTGCGTTTCGCCATCCGTGAGGGTGGCCGCACCGTCGGCGCCGGCCGCGTCACCAAGATCCTCAAGTAAGGCGCGCCCCAGTGGCTCAATCCATCCGCATCCGTCTCAAAGCGTTCGACCACGAGATCATCGACCAGTCGACGAAGAAGATCGTCGAGACGGTCACCCGTACCGACGCCACCGTCCGTGGCCCGATCCCGCTGCCGACGGCCAAGCACCGCTACACGGTGATCCGCGGCCCGCACATCGACAAGGACTCCCGCGAGCACTTCGAGATGCGCGTGCACAAGCGCCTGATCGACATCGTCAACCCCAACGCCAAGACGATCGACTCGCTGCAGCGCATCGAGCTCCCCGCCGGCGTCGACATCGAGATCAAGATCCAAGCCTCCTGACACACCGGAGGTGACCCGTGGAACCGGGTCGGCTCGCGTAGCGTCGGAGGGTGATGCGTACCCCCCGCTCAGCTCTTCTCGTCGCCGCCGCGGCGGCCGTCCTGGTTGCCGCATGTGGTGACGACGGGCCCGCCGCCGGCACGCCCACTGCACCCACGACCGCCGGCGAGACGACCGCCACGACCGGCTCGACCGACACGACGGTCGCCGGTACGGACGCACCGGCATCCACCTCCGCACCGACCACGACGCTCGATCTGGCCACTGCGCTCGACGGTCGCACATTCCTGTCGACAGGCGTCGAGGGCTACGAGCTGGTCGACGGGACGCAGGTCGAGCTGACGTTCGACGGGCAGGACCTCGGCGCCACGGCCGGCTGCAACCAGCTCGCGTCGGGCTGGTCGCTGGAGGGCGACGTGCTGGTCGTGCCGGCGATGGCGATGACGCAGATGGCCTGCACACCGGCGGCGCTGATGGACCAGGACACCTGGCTGTCCGCGGTCCTCACGTCGCGACCAACGGTCGCACTCGACGACAACACGTTGACGCTCACGGCACCCGGAGCAGTGGTGACGCTGGAGGATCGCGAGGTCGCCAACCCGGACCTCCCGCTGGAGGGGACGACGTGGAACGTCGAGGGGCTGATCTCCGGCGACGCTGTGTCATCAGTGCCAGCCGGTGGCCGGGTTCCGAGCCTGGTGCTGGAGGACGGTTCGGTCGTGCTCGACACCGGTTGCAACCGCGGGACCGGTGGCTACGAGCTCGGCGACGGCACCATCACGTTCGGGGCGATCGCCACCACGAGGGCGGCGTGCACGGATCCGGCGGCCACGGAGGCCGAGCAGATCGTGCTGGCCACGCTCGCCGGGACCGCAACCTACGAGATCGAGGCCGACGTGCTGACGATCCGGTCGGGAACCAACGGGCTGGTGCTGCGCGGCGCCGGCGACTCCGACGCCGCCGCGGCGATCGAGGGCATCACGTGGACGCTCGACTCCATCGTCGAGAACACCGCGAGTGCCAACACGGTGACGGCGGTACCGGCGCTGGATCAACCGGCCACCCTCACGTTCGACGCCGGCACGGTGGCCGTCGGCACCGGCTGCAACACCGGCTCCGGCGGTTACCAGGTGGCGGGGGACGAGATCACGTTCGGCCCCATCGCCATCACCCTGATGGCCTGTCCCGAGCCCGCCGCGTCCGTCGAGCAGTCGGTGCTCGCCGTGCTCGACGGTGCGGTCACGTTCACGATCGTCGACGACGTGCTCACGCTGATGAAAGGTGATGAAGGCCTGATGTACGTCCACACGGGGGCTCCGCCCCCGTGAACCCCCGAAGACAGGAGTTCGGTCGACGACGTCATTGATCCCGGTACGATCGCCGCCGATGGCGACGGACCTCCTCGCGCCGGCGCCGACCGTGACAACGACGTCGCCGTGCTTGCACTGCTCGCCGCCACTCACGCCGGCAGCGGTCTTCGCTCCGCGCCCGCGCCTCCTCGTTGCGCTGGCCATCGTCCTGCTCGCCCTCGCCGCTGCGGCGTGGGTCAGCAACGGCGCGCTCCTCCTGGTGTGGGACGAGCCGATCCAGCAGTTCGTCGAGGATGCCCGAACGTCGTGGGCCACCGGCGTCGTCCGGTGGATCTCGTTCCTCGGCTCCACGATGGTCGTGCTCGTGCTCGGCGGCGTGCTCGCCGCGGCCGCATGGTGGCGTTGTCGGGCCGTCGCCGTCGCCGTGCTGATCGCCACGCTGGCCCGGCCACTGCTCGAGTTCACCGTGAAGGCGCTCGTCGACCGTGACCGCCCCGATCTCGAGCGCCTGGTCCCCGGCAACGGGCCCTCGTTCCCGAGCGGTCACGTGATGGCGTCCGTGGCGTTGTGGGGGCTGGTGCCGCTCGTTGTGGCCCTGTACACGCGCCGGCCGTGGGTGTGGTGGGCGACGCTGTGGGCGTCGGCGGTGCTGATCGTGTTGATCGGGGCCAGCCGGACGTACCTCGGCGTGCACTGGTTCTCCGACGTCGTCGGCGGGTTCCTCGTCGGATGCTTCTTCCTGCTCGCCGTCGAGCGCGTGCTCGCGTGGCGGCACGGGCGTGACCGGTGCGGCTGCGCCGGCCACGCCATCTGATCGATGCCTGTGCTCCCGCCGCCCGCACCCGGTGTCCGCGCTCGCCCGCCGAGCCCACCGGGATCCCGCCGCCGGCGGACGTGGCCCATCGTGCTCGCGGCCGGCGTCGTCTCGCTCCTCGCCGGTCTCTCCGGTGTGCTCGTCGGGTTGGCCCTCGCCGACGACGACGGCGGCAGCGCGGACAACGCCGCCGAGCGGTCGACGGGTCAGACGATCGCCACGGGGTCGGCGGGACGCCTGGCGGTTCGTGAGGTCGCCGAGTCCGTCGGTCCGTCGGTCGTGACGATCAGCGCCGATGTCCCCGCCGGGAAGTCCGTCGGGACCGGGGTGGTGGTGTCCGAGGACGGGGAGATCCTGACCAACTCCCACGTCGTCGACGAAGCGACCGAGATCCGTGTCCGGCTGCCGGGCGAGACCGAACCCATCGTCGCTGAGCTCGTCGCCTCCGACGTGGGCAACGACCTCGCCCTCCTCACCATCGACCGTGATGGGCTCGCCCCGGTCACGTTCGCCGACTCCGCAGCTGTCGGGCTCGGCGACGAGGTCATCGCCATCGGCTTCGCCCTCGATCTCGACGGCGAGCCGACGGTCACGCTCGGCATCGTGTCGGCGCTCGACCGCACGATCATCACGGAGGCCGGCGCCCTCGACGGCTTGATCCAGACCGACGCGGCGATCTCCTCCGGCAACTCCGGCGGTCCGCTCGTCGACGTCGGGGGGCGGATCGTCGGGATCAACACGGCCGTCGCCCGCAGTGACATCGCCACCGCGGCGACCAACGTCGGGTTCGCCATCTCCTCCAACGAGGTGGAGGAGGTCCTCGAGGCGCTGCGCTCGTCCAGCGGTGGTGAGGCCCGTCGCGAGGGCTTCCTCGGCATCCAGCTCGAGGACCGCACCGACGGCGGTCAGGGCGCGGTGGTCACCGACGTGACCGAGGACTCCCCGGCCGACGAGGCGGGGATCGAGGCCGGCGACATCGTGGTGGCCGTCGACGCCGCCGCCACCGACGGCCGAGCCGGTGTGATCGCCGCCATCCGCGACCACGAACCCGGCGACGAGGTCGAGGTCGTCGTCGTCCGCGAGAGCGATGAGGAGACCTTCGCCGTCACCCTGGGCGAACGCGAAGACGACTGACACACGGGGGCTCCGCGCCGTGTCCCGCCGAAGAATTCGGCCGCCGCCGGAGGCGGCGACCACGATCGGCTCGGGGGCAGTCGGGGGCAGCGCCGCCCGACCGGCGGGTCCGGTTGTACACAACCGGACCCGCCGCTAGCATTCCATCCTTGTGCCTGGGGCCCGTGGCCCTTGGCGACAGCACGGAACACCTCGCAACCGATGTCCGTGTGCGCCCGCCGCTCGCGACGGGGACCGCACGGCGACAACTCATCAGAATGCTCCGCAGGCGGCCGCCGCGGAGCATTTGCACGCCAGCAGAAGGAACAGCCGCAATGGCAACCACAGCGATCGTCGGCGAGAAGGTCGGCATGAGCCAGAAGTGGGTCGACGACCGGATCGTCCCGGTGACGGTTCTGCGCGTCGAGCCGATGCGTGTCGTCCAGGTCAAGACGCCCGAGCGTGACGGCTACAGCGCCCTGCAGGTCACCTACGGTCGCCGGGACGCCAAGAAGCTGACCAAGCCGGAGGCCGGTCACTTCGCCAAGGCGTCGGTCGACCCGGGCACCCGCCTCGTCGAGCTGCGCCTCGACTCCGTGGACGGCTACGAGGTCGGCCAGGAGCTCCTCGTCGACACCGTCGCCGCCGGGTCCAAGGTCGACGTCACCGCCGTCAGCCGGGGCAAGGGCTTCGCCGGCACGATGAAGCGGCACAACTTCAAGGGCCAGGGCGCCAGCCACGGCAACCACAAGCACCACCGGGCACCCGGCGCCATCGGCTCGTGCGCCTTCCCCGGTCGCGTGTTCAAGGGTGTGCGCATGGCCGGCCACATGGGTCACCAGCAGGTCACCACGCTGAACCTCGAAGTCGTCGAGTCCGATCCGGAGCGCAACCTGCTGCTCGTCAAGGGCTCCGTCCCCGGTCCCAACGGCGGGGTCGTCCTCGTCCGCAACGCCGCCAAGAGCCCGATGAGCAAGGAGAGCTGAGCACGATGGCCCAGATCACCCTCAAGACCGTGGCCGGCAAGGACGCCGGCAGCGTCGAGCTCGACGACGCCATGTTCGGCGTGCAGCCCAACGTGCCGGTGATGCACCAGGTCGTGACGGCGCAGCTCGCCAACCGCCGGGCGGGCACGCAGAGCACGAAGACCCGCGCCGAGGTGCGTGGCGGCGGCGCCAAGCCGTACCGCCAGAAGGGCACCGGCAACGCCCGCCAGGGCTCGACGAACTCGCCGCACTACACCGGCGGCGGCGTCGCCCTCGGCCCCAAGCCGCGGTCATACGCCCAGCGGACCCCCAAGAAGATGATCAAGCTGGCCCTGCGCTCGGCGCTGTCCGACCGGGCCAGCGACGGCAAGATCGTCGTCGTCGACGAGTGGGGCTTCGACGGCCCGAAGACCAAGGACGCCAAGGCGGCGCTCGCCGCGCTCGGTGTCGAGGGTCGGGCGCTCGTCGTCATCGACCGCTTCGACAGCCCGACGGCGCTGTCGTTCCGCAACCTCCCGGAGATCCAGCTGATCAAGGCCGGCGAGCTGAACGCCTACGACGTGCTGTGCAACGACTGGATCGTGTTCGAGCGCTCGCTCCTGCCGACGGCGACACCGCCGGTCGAGGAGGAGCAGGACGTCATCGCCGAGCACGGCCAAGATCCGGCCGAGGGTCCGCGTGAGGACGAGGAGGACGAGACCGCATGAAAGACCCGCGCGACATCATCCTGGCGCCGGTCGTCTCGGAGAAGAGCTACGCGCTCATGGAGACCGGCGTCTACACGTTCAAGGTGCACCCGTCGGCGAGCAAGCCGGAGATCCGCGACGCCGTCCAGGCCATCTGGGGCGTCGAGGTGCGCAAGGTGAACACGCTCAACCGCAAGGGCAAGCGCCGCCGCACCCGCGGCACCAACCGCGTCGGCTCGACGTCCGACACCAAGCGGGCCATCGTCACCCTGGCAGCGGGCGAGATCCCGCTGTTCGAGAACTGAGGACGCCGTGGGGATCCGTTCGCGCAAACCGACCAGCCCGGCTCGCCGCTTCCAGACGGTCTCGGACTTCTCCGAGATCACCAAGTCGAAGCCGGAGAAGTCGCTGCTCGCGCCCAAGCCGAAGACCGGCGGGCGCAACGCCCACGGGCGCAAGACGTCGCGCCACCGTGGTGGCGGGCACAAGCAGCAGTACCGCATCATCGACTTCAAGCGCACCAAGGACGGCGTGACCGCCAAGGTCGCCGCCATCGAGTACGACCCGAACCGCACCTGCCGCATCGCCCTGCTGCACTACGCCGACGGCGAGAAGGCCTACATCCTGGCGCCGCGTGGCCTCAACGTCGGCGATCACGTGGAGAGCGGCCACGGCTCGGACATCAAGCCGGGCAACGCCCTGCCGCTGCGCTACATCCCGGTCGGCACCGTCGTGCACAACGTCGAGCTGCGCCCCGGCCAGGGCGGCAAGATGGGCCGCTCCGCCGGCACCGCCGTGCAGCTCGTCGCCAAGGACGGCGACTTCGCCACGCTGCGCATGCCCTCGACGGAGATGCGCCGCGTGCTCATCGACTGCCGGGCCACGGTGGGCGAGGTCGGCAACGCCGAGCACGAGCTGATCAAGGTCGGCAAGGCCGGCCGCAACCGCTGGAAGGGCGTGCGCCCGCAGACCCGTGGCGTGGCCATGAACCCCGTCGACCACCCGCTCGGTGGTGGCGAGGGTCGCACGTCGGGTGGTCGCCCAGCCGTCTCCCCGTGGGGCCAGCCCGAGGGCCGCACCCGCGACAAGAACAAGCCGTCGCAGAAGCTCATCGTCCGCCGGCGCCGTACCGGCAAGGGTCGGAGGTAATCCATGTCGCGCAGCCTGAAGAAGGGTCCGTTCGTCGACGACCACCTGCTGAAGAAGGTGGACACGCAGAACGAGGCCGGCGAGCGCCGGGTCATCAAGACCTGGTCGCGCCGCTCCACGATCATCCCCGAGATGGTCGGCCACACGATCGCCGTCCACGACGGGCGCAAGCACGTCCCGGTGTACATCACCGAGTCGATGGTCGGGCACAAGCTCGGCGAGTTCAGCCCGACGCGCACCTTCCGGTTCCACGCCGGCCAGGAGCGCGGGGCGAAGGGACGCAGGTGATGACTGGGCCGAAGCTCAACGAGGGTGCCCTGCTCGTCGCCGACCAGCCGACGACGAAGGCCACCGCCAAGTACCTGCGCGGCTCGGCGTCGAAGGCCCGCGAGGTGCTCGACCTCATCCGCGGCCTCGACGTGCGTCGCGCCGACGAGGTGCTCGCCTTCACGACCCGCGACGTCGCCAAGGACATCCGCAAGGTCCTCGCCAGCGCCGTCGCCAACGCCGTGCACAACGAAGAGCAGGACGCCGAGGAGCTGTTCGTGCTCGCCTGCTTCGCCGACGAGGGCCCGACGCTGCGCCGCTTCCGTCCACGCGCCCGCGGCCGGGCGACGCGCATCCGCAAGCGCACGTGCCACATCACCGTTGTCGTCGCCCGCATGAGCGACGAGCGCCTCGACGTCGTGCAGGCCCGCCAGGACGCCCAGTCCGCCGCCGGCCGCCGCCGTGCCGGCACGTCGGCGCAGTCCCGTCGCGATCGCGTCGCCCGCAGCCGGGCGAGGGCCCAGGGCCTCAAGGAAGGCGCCGTCGAGCCCGACGCCACCGAGGTTCCGGAGGAGGCAGAGGCCGAGCTCCCCGAGGAGACGCCGGCGGCTGACGTTGACGCTGTCGACGTGACTGAGGTCGTCGCCGACGAGATCGAGGAGACCGAGGTCGAAGAGACCGAGGTCGAAGAGACCGAGTCCGCTCCGCTTCCCGACGGCGCGGTCCTCGCCCCTGAGGACGGCTCCGTCCCCGAGGGCTACGAGATCAAGGGCAACGCCAACTCGATGAAGTACCACGTCCCCGGAGGCCGGTACTACGACATCACGATCGGCGACGTCTTCTTCGACACCGCCGAGCACGCCGAAGCGGCCGGGTACGAAGCCCCGGCAGCAGATGTGGAGGACGAGGCCTGATGGGCCAGAAGATCAACCCCTACGGGTTCCGCCTCGGCGTGACCACCGACTGGAAGAGCCGTTGGTTCAGCGAGCGCCAGTACAAGGAGTACCTCACCGAGGACTGGAAGATCCGTGAGGCGATCATGCGCCGCATGGAGTCGGCGGCGATCAGCCGCATCGAGATCGAGCGCACCCGGGACAAGGTCCGCGTCGACGTGCACACGGCTCGTCCGGGCATCGTCATCGGTCGTCGTGGTGCCCAGGCCGACGAGCTGCGGGCGATCATCACCAAGATCACCGGCAACCCCAAGGTGCAGCTGAACATCGTCGAGATCAAGAGCCCCGAGCTCGACGCCGCGCTGATCGCCCAGGGCGTCGCCGACCAGCTCGCCAACCGCATCGCCTTCCGGCGGGCGATGAAGCGGGCCGTGCAGAACGCCCAGCGCGCCGGTGCCCTCGGCATCCGCGTGCAGTGCTCGGGTCGCCTCGGCGGTGCCGAGATGAGCCGCACCGAGTGGTACCGCGAGGGTCGCGTGCCGCTGCACACGCTGCGCGCCGACATCGACTACGGCTTCCGCGAGGCCCGCACGACCAGCGGTCGCGTCGGCGTGAAGGTGTGGCTGTACCGCGGCGACATCCTCCCGTACAAGTCGTCCACCGACGACAAGATCGCCCGCGAAGCGGCGATGGCCGTCGGGGAGACGTCGGGTCAGGCCGCCGAGCCGCGCCGCGTCGTGTCGTCTGGCGCCCGCCGGCAGGAGGCCGAGCCCGAGGCGCAGCCGCTGCTCAAGGAAGCCGACCCGGAGCTGGAGAAGCTGCTCGACGAGGAAGAGGCGATCGCTCGCCGTACGCACGACGAGCACGAGACGCCGCACTTCCGAGGGGATGATTGACATGTTGATGCCCCGCAAGGTCGCTCATCGCAAGCACCACCGTGGCCGCACGGCCGGCATGGCCAAGGGCGGCACCGAGATGTCCTTCGGCGAGTACGGCATCCAGGCGCTCGAGCCGGGCTGGCTCACCGCCCGCCAGATCGAGGCCGCTCGTATCGCCATGACCCGCGCCATCAAGCGCGGCGGCAAGGTCTGGATCAACATCTTCCCCGACAAGCCGGTCACCAAGAAGCCGGCCGAGACCCGCATGGGGTCGGGCAAGGGAAACCCCGAGCTGTGGGTCGCCGTCGTCAAGCCCGGCCGCATCCTGTTCGAGCTCTCGTTCCCCAACGAGGAGCAGGCGCGCATCGCCATGAACAAGGCGATCCAGAAGCTGCCGATCAAGGCACGCGTCATCACCCGTGAGGAGAGGTTCTGACATGGCGCGGAAGACCGCCGACCTCGCCGAGATGAACCTCGGCGACCTCATCGACGAGCTGCGCGAGACGAAGCAGGAGTCGCTCAACCTGCGCTTCCGCAACGCCACCGGCCAGCTCGACAACACCGCCGAGATGAAGCGCGTGCGTCGCCAGATCGCCCGCATCAACACGTTCATCCGCCAGCGCGAGATCGAAGAGGCAAGCAAATGAGTGAAGAAGACGTGAGCACCGTTGACGATGCGGCCGGCGAAGGCGCTGGAGCGCCCGCCGTGCCGAGCCGGGAGGCCACCTCCGAACGACGCGATCCGGCCGGCGAAGGCGCTGGAGCGCCCGCCGTGCACCGAGACCAGCCGCGACGTCGCGACGCGCGGAAGGTTCGCGAAGGCGTCGTGACGTCGAACGGGATGGACAAGACCGCCGTCGTGTCCGTCGTCGAGCGCGTCCGGCACCCCAAGTACAACAAGTTCGTCCTGCAGACCAAGCGGCTGTACGCCCACGACGAGACCAACGACGTCAACGTCGGCGACCGCGTTCGGGTGATGGAGACCCGCCCGCAGTCGAAGTCGAAGCGCTGGCGCGTCGTCGAGGTCCTGGAAAGGGCCAAGTGACGCCATGATTCAGCAGGAGTCCCGCCTCCGGGTCGCCGACAACTCCGGCGCCAAGGAGGTCCTCGTGATCAAGGTGCTCGGTGGCACGCGCCGCCGCTACGCCTCGATCGGCGACATCTTCGTGGCGACGGTCAAGGACGCCATCCCCGGCGCCGGCGTCAAGAAGGGCGACGTCGTGAAGTGCGTCGTCGTGCGCACCAAGAAGGAGAAGCGTCGTCCCGACGGCAGCTACATCCGCTTCGACGAGAACGCGGCCGTGCTGATCAAGGACGACCTCACACCCCGCGGCACCCGCATCTTCGGCCCAGTCGGCCGCGAGCTGCGCGATCGCCGCTTCATGCGAATCGTGTCGCTGGCACCGGAGGTGCTCTGACGTGAAGTTGAAGAAGGGTGACACCGTCGTGGTGATCACCGGCAAGGACAAGGGCAAGCAGGGTGAGATCCAGCGCGTCCTCACAGCGGCCGACAAGGTCATCGTCTCGGGCGTCAACACGGCGACCAAGCACGCCAAGGCGCGTCGCGCAAACGACAAGGCCGGGATCATCGACCGCGACATGCCGATCCACGTCAGCAACGTGGCCCTCGTGCACAAGGGCAAGCCGGTGCGCGTCGGCTACGAGGTCCGCAACGGCAAGAAGGTCCGCGTCGCCCGGCTGGGCGGCGGGAAGACGGAGGTCGTCTGATGAGCGACACTCACAACGCGGCCGGCGAAGGCGCTGGAGCGCCCGCCGTGCCGAACGGGGAGTCCACCTCAGAACGACGCGGCTCAGCCACGGCAACGATCGAACGCGCCGTTCCTCGCCTCAAGCAGAAGTACCACGACGAGATCAAGGCCAACCTGCAGCAGCAGCTCGGCCTCGGCAACGTCATGCAGGTCCCCGCCCTGGAGAAGATCGTCATCAACATGGGCGTCGGGCGGGCCACCCAGCAGCCGTCGCTGCTCGAGGGCGCCGTCGCCGACCTCACGGCGATCGTCGGGCAGAAGCCGATCGTCACCAAGGCCAAGCACTCGATCGCCGGGTTCAAGCTCCGCGAGGGCCAGTCGATCGGCACCAAGGTCACGCTCCGCGGCGATCGCATGTGGGAGTTCCTCGACCGGCTGATCGCCGTCGCCATCCCCCGCATCCGCGACTTCCGCGGCCTGCCGGCGACCTCGTGGGACGGGCGTGGCAACTACACGTTCGGCCTCAACGACCAGACGGTCTTCCCGGAGATCGACTACGACAAGATCGACATCCCGCGGGGCATGGACGTCACCATCGTCACCACGGCGACCGACGACGCCGCCGGCCGGGCCCTGCTGGACGCCTTCGGGTTCCCGTTCCGGCAGGGCGAAGACCCCAACGCCCCCGCCCCCAAGCCCCGTCGCCGCGGCGGTCCCGTCCGCGGCAAGAGGAAGTAACTCGAGATGGCCAAGAAAGCACTCATCAACAAGGCGGCCGGCAAGCCCAAGTTCAAGGTGCGCGCCTACACCCGCTGCCGCCGCTGCGGGCGGGCCCGCGCCGTGTACCGCAAGTTCGGCCTGTGCCGGGTGTGCCTGCGCGAGCTCGCCCACGCCGGCGAGATCCCCGGCCTGACGAAGTCGAGCTGGTGAGGGAGGACGACCGAAGATGATGACTGACCCCATCGCCGACATGCTCACCCGCGTGCGCAACGCCAACACGGCGATGCACGACGAGGTGCGCATGCCGTCCTCGAAGCAGAAGGTGGCCCTCGCCGACGTCCTCCAGAAGGAGGGGTACATCGTCGGCTACGAGGTCGCCCCGTCGCCCAAGGGCGTCGGCGAGCTGCTGACCATCAAGATGAAGTACTCGGCCGAACGTGACCGCACGATCTCCGGGCTGCGCCGCATCTCCACGCCGGGCCTCCGGGTCTACCGCAAGGCCGACAGCGTGCCGCGCGTGCTCGGTGGCCTCGGCGTCGCCGTCCTGTCCACCTCACAGGGACTGATGACCGACCGCGAAGCGCGCAAGCGCAAGGTCGGCGGCGAAGTCCTGTGCTACGTCTGGTGATCGGAGCTCGCTGATGTCTCGAATCGGACAAGCTCCCATCACCGTCCCGTCGGGTGTCGATGTGACCATCGAGGGACGTGTCGTGACGGTCAAGGGCCCGAAGGGAGAGCTGACCCGCACGGTGCCGGCGACGATCGCCGTGCAGCAGGTCGACGGGCAGCTGCTCGTCACGCGGCCAAACGACGAGCGCGACAACCGTGCGCTGCACGGGCTCACCCGCAGCCTCGTCAACAACATGGTCGTCGGTGTCACCGACGGGTTCCGCAAGCAGCTGGAGATCGTCGGCGTCGGCTACCGCGCCGAGGCCCAGGGCACCGAAGGCATCCGCCTCGCCCTCGGCTTCAGCCACCCTGTGGTCGTCAAGGCGCCGGAGGGCATCACGTTCGAGGTGCCGGTGCCGACGCAGATCGTCGTCAACGGCATCGACAAGGAGGTCGTCGGCCAGGTCGCCGCCAACATCCGCTCGATCCGCAAGCCCGAGCCGTACAAGGGCAAGGGCGTCCGCTACCAGGGCGAGCGCGTCCTGCGCAAGGCGGGCAAGGCAGGGAAGAAGTGAACATGTACGTCAGCACGATCCGATGCGAGCGACCGAGCGCCAGCGAGGGAGCGGCCAGCAACTGCGCGGGCGGCGTGTGGCGTGGCCGGGGAACGCCATGAGCAGCACTGCCCAGATCCGACGGGAGTCGCGCATCCGCCGCCACCGGCGCGTGCGCAAGAAGATCCACGGCACGGCCGAGCGCCCCCGCCTCGCCGTGTACCGGTCCAACAAGCACGTCGTGGCCCAGGTGATCGACGACGACGCCGGGCGCACGCTCGCCGCCGCCTCGACCGCCGAGGCCGACGTGCGCAGTGACGGCAGCGGGTCGACCGTCGATGCCGCCGCGCGCATCGGCAAGCTCGTCGCCGAGCGGGCCAAGGCAGCCGGCATCGAGCAGGTCGTGTTCGACCGCGGCGGGTTCATCTACCACGGGCGGATCGCGGCCCTCGCCGACGCCGCCCGAGAAGCAGGTCTGGAGTTCTAGACGGCCACATGGCCGTACAGCACTCAGTCGCTCGCACCTCAACGGAAGGCTCCGATGGACACGACCATCGACCGTCCGACGGTCCGTCCGAGGGTGGCCTCCGCGAGTCGCGGGTGATCACGATCAACCGCGTCGCCAAGGTCGTCCGCGGCGGCCGGCGCTTCTCGTTCACCGCCCTCGTCGTGATCGGCGACGGCAACGGCCGGGTCGGCCTCGGCTACGGCAAGGCCAAGGAGGTGCCCCTCGCCATCCAGAAGGGCACCGAGGAGGCCAAGCGCAACCTGTTCGACGTCCCGCTCGCCGGGAGCACGATCACCCACCCGATCACCGGCATCACCGGTGCCGGCAAGGTGCTGATGAAGCCGGCAGCTCCCGGTACCGGCGTCATCGCCGGCGGCGCCGCCCGCATCATCCTCGAGGAGGCGGGCGTCCACGACATCCTCTGCAAGTCGCTCGGCTCGGCCAACCACATCAACGTGGCCCGGGCGACGATCGCCGGGCTGAAGGGCCTGCAGCGGCCCGACGAGGTCGCCGCCCGCCGCGGCCTGTCCGCCGACGAGTTCGTGCCCAAGGGCATGCTCAAGGCCTACAACGAGCGCCAGCGCGGCGGCCGTCACGGCTCGCCGGCCGAGGACGCATCATGAGCCAGCTCGTCATCACCCAGGTCAAGTCGGGGATCTCGGCCAAGCCGAAGACGAAGGGCACGCTGCGCGCCCTCGGGCTCGGCCGCATCGGCAAGACCAACACCCTGCCCGACCGCCCCGAGATCCGGGGCATGCTCGCCCGCGTCCCGCACCTCGTGCGGGTCGAGGAAACGGAGTCCTGATGAAGGTGCACGATCTCGCCCCAGCACCGGGCTCGACGAAGTCGCCCAGGCGGGTGGCGCGTGGCATCGGCGGCAAGGGCGGCAAGACCGCCGGCCGCGGCACCAAGGGCCAGCACGCCCGAGGCACCGTCCCGGCCGGCTTCGAGGGCGGCCAGATGCCGCTCAAGCAGCGCGTCCCCAAGCTGAAGGGCTTCAACAACCCCTTCCGCGTCGAGTACCAGGCGATCAACCTGGACACGCTCGAAGCGCTGGCCGAGCAGTACGGGGCGCGCATCGAGCCGCAGACGCTCATCGACCACGGTCTGCTGCGCAAGGGCGCCTACGTCAAGATCCTCGCCCGCGGCGAGGTGTCGCGGAAGCTCGACGTCCACGCCCACGCCGTGTCCAAGGCCGCAGAAGCGGCGATCACCGCGGCCGGCGGTACGGTGACCCTGGTGCCGCTGCCGTTCAAGGGCGAGACCAAGGCCGGCCGCCCGTCGGTGAAGGGCAACCAGTTCGCCAACCGCTGACCGCGCCGTCACCCAACAGCCCGTACCAAAGGCAGCCGCTGAGTGCTCTCCAACCTGAAGAACGTCTTCAAGATCCCGGATCTTCGCAACAAGATCCTGTTCACGGTCTTGATGATCGTCATCTACCGGCTCGGCGTGGCCATCCGGGTGCCCGGCATCGACCCGCTGGCGATCGACCAGATCAAGTCGGCGGCGAACACGCAGGGCGCCCTCGGGTTCCTCAACCTGTTCTCCGGCGGCGGCTTCGAGAGCTTCTCGATCTTCGCCCTCGGGATCATGCCGTACATCACGGCGAGCATCATCATGCAGATCCTCGGGGTGGTCATCCCCAAGCTCGAGGAGCTGCAACAGCAGGGTGCTGTCGGCCAGCGCAAGATCACGCAGTACACCCGCTACGTCACCATCGCCCTGGCCACGCTGCAGGCGACGGGACTGGTGTTCATCTTCGGCACCGGCCGGGGCACGGCGTTCTTCTCGGCGGCCAGCGCGGCGCCGAACGTGCCGCTGCTGCCCGAGGGCATCTGGCCCAGGGGCTACCTGGTCATCCCCACGCTGGTCGCCGGTACGGCGCTCTTGATGTGGATCGGTGAGCTGATCAGCCAGCGGGGCATCGGCAACGGCATGTCGATGGTGATCTTCGCCTCGGTGGTCTCGGGCCTGCCGTTCGGCTACTGGTCGATCGTGGAGTTGAACAAGTGGTTCTGGTTCGTGGCGATCGTGCTGCTGACGCTGGCCATCATCGTCGCTGTCGTCTTCGTCGAACTGGGGCAGCGGCGCATCCCTGTGCAGTTCGCCAAACGTGTGGTCGGCCGCCGCATGTACGGCGGCCAGAACACCTACATCCCGCTGAAGGTGAACCAGTCGGGCGTCATCCCGATCATCTTCGCCAGCTCGATCCTCCTGCTGCCGGTGATCTTCTCCAACATCCTGGGCAGCGGCGAGGGCTGGCGCGGGGAGATCGCCGAGTTCGTCGACAACTACATCATCAACCCGCAGAACCTGGTGTACATGTCGCTGTTCGGGATGCTGATCATCGCCTTCGCCTACTTCTACAACTCGATCGCCTTCGACCCGGTGCGCCAGGCCGACCAGATCCGCCGTCAGGGCGGGTTCATCCCGGGCGTGCGTCCCGGTCCGCAGACCGAGCGCTACTTGGGCAAGGTCGTCAACCGCATCACGCTGCCCGGCGCTGTCTTCATCGCCACCATCGCCCTGCTGCCGTACCTGCTGCTGTGGGCAGCGGACATCAACACGTTCGGCTTCGCCGGGACGAGCATCCTGATCGCCGTCGGTGTCGCCCTGGAGCTGATGCGCCAGATCGACAGCCAGCTGATGTTGCGCAACTACGAGGGATTCCTGAAGTAGGAACCGGACAACAGGACTGACTGGGACAACCGCCCGTGATCCCGGGAGCTCGGCTCATCATCCTCGGCCGCCAGGGCGCGGGCAAGGGGACGCAGTGCGTCCGTCTGTCGCGCCACTACGTCGTTCCGCACATCTCCACCGGCGACATGCTGCGGGCGGCCGTCCGTGAGCGCACCGAGGTGGGGATCGCCGCCAAGGAGATCATGGATGCCGGCGGCCTCGTCGGCGACGACATCATGATCGCCCTCGTCGACGAGCGCCTGCGCCGGGCCGACGCCGAGACCAGGGGCTACATCCTCGACGGGTTCCCACGGACGGTGGCCCAGGCGGAGGCGCTGGACAAGATCACGGTGGACAAGCCGCTCCACGTCGTCATCGACCTCGACGTGCCGCGAGAGACGGTGCTGGCCAGGCTGTCGTCGCGGCGGGTGTGCCGGGACTGCGGCACGAACTACACGGCGACCGGCTTCGAGCGCCAGCCGTGGATCTGCGAGGTGTGCGGCGGCGACGTGCGCCAGCGCGACGACGACACCCCCGACGCCGTGAACAATCGCCTCGACCTCTACGAGTCCCAGACCGCCCCCCTGATCGAGTACTACGAGGCGCAGGGCCGCCTCGAGGTCATCGACGGCGTCGCCCACCCCGACGAGGTCTTCCGCCGCCTCACCACCGCCATCGACGAGAGCAAGCCCTGACACTCTGACGACGATGGGGAACACTCAGTGGTCCTCACACGACACAGAACCTGGCGCTTTGTGTTGGGGATCGCCGCCGGTAGCATTGTCCCCCGGTCTGTTCGCAGACCGTGGTCCCGTTCGTCCCGTGTCCGGCATCGGTTGTTCGCAACCGCCGGGCCCCATCAACGCTGAGGAGTTCGTCCTGCCCAAGCCCAAGGAAGACGCCATCGTGCTGGAAGGCACGATCTTGGAGTCGCTCCCCAACGCCATGTTCCGCGTCGAGCTGGACAATGGCCACAAGGTCCTGGCGCACATCTCCGGGAAGATGCGGATGCACTACATCCGGATCCTGCCGGGGGACAAGGTGCAGGTAGAGCTCACCCCCTACGACCTCACCCGGGGTCGCATCACGTACCGCTACAAGTGATCGCAGGAAGCCGTCCATGAAGGTCCGACCGAGCGTCAAGAAGATGTGCGAGAAGTGCAAGGTGATCCGCCGGCACGGTCGCGTCATGGTGATCTGCGAGAACCCCCGCCACAAGCAGCGTCAGGGCTGAGAGAGGCCACGTCCATGGCACGCATCGCCGGCATCGACATCCCCCGCGAGAAGCGGTTGGAGATCTCCCTCACGTACATCTTCGGCATCGGTCGACCGACCGCGCTGAAGCTGTGCGCCGACCTCGGCCTCGACGCCGACACCAAGGTGTCAGCGCTCACCGACGAGGAGGTCTCCCGGATCCGTGGGTACGTCGACGACAACCTGCGCATCGAGGGTGACCTGCGCCGTGACGTGCAGCAGGACATCAAGCGCAAGATCGAGATCGGCTGCTTCCAGGGGATCCGCCACCGCAAGGGCCTGCCCGTCCGCGGTCAGCGCACGCACACCAACGCCAGGACCCGCAAGGGCCCGAAGCGCACCGTCGCCAACAAGAAGAAGGCCGTGAGGAAGTAGACGATGGCCAAGCCGAAGCCAGCCGGACGACGCCCCCGTCGCCGCGACCGCAAGAACGTCACCACCGGCGTGGTGCACATCAAGAGCTCGTTCAACAACACGATCGTCTCGATCACCGACACCGAGGGCAACGTCATCGCCTGGTCGTCGTCGGGAGGCGTGGGGTACAAGGGCTCGCGCAAGTCGACGCCGTTCGCCGCCCAGCTCGCCGCCGAGCGCGCCGCCAAGGCGGCCCAGGAGCACGGCCTGCGCCGGGCCGAGGTGCAGGTGAAGGGTCCGGGTTCGGGCCGCGACACGGCCGTGCGCTCGATCCAGAACGCCGGCATCGAGGTGACGTCGATCAAGGACGTCACACCCGTGCCGCACAACGGCTGCCGCCCGCCGAAGCGAAGGAGGGGCTGACCATGGCTCGCTACACCGGCCCCAAGGTGCGTCTGTCGCGCCGCCTGAGCACGAACATCTTCGAGAACGAGAAAGGCCGCCGCGCCCTCGAGCGCCGGCCGTTCCCACCCGGCACGCACGGTCGCACGCGCCGCCGCAGCACCGGCAGTGAGTACCTCTCCCAGCTGCAGGAGAAGCAGAAGGCGAAGTACATCTACGGCGTCCTCGAGCGGCAGTTCCGCCGCACCTACGAGGAGGCCAACCGCCTCGCCGGCCCGACCGGCGAGAACCTGCTGCGCCTGCTCGAGCTGCGCCTCGACAACGTCGCCTTCCGCGCCGGCTGGGCGTCGACCCGGCCGCAGTCGCGCCAGTTCGTCAACCACGGCCTCATCCGCGTCAACGGCAAGCGCGTCGACATCGCCAGCTACCGCGTCCGCAAGGGCGATGTGGTCGAGCTGTCGCCGAAGGCCCGCAACATGATCGTGATCCAGCACAACATCGACGTGCTCGACCGGTCCCTGGTCGGCTGGCTGGAGGCCGGCGATGGTGGCAAGCAGGTCACCGTGCGCGACCTCCCGCAGCGCGACCACATCGACGTTCCCGTCCGCGAGCAGCTCATCGTCGAGCTGTACTCGAAGTAATCACACACACGGGGGCTCCGCCCCCGTGGACCCCCACGACATCGCCGAAACCGAAGGAACACAACACACATGCTGGTCATGCAGCGTCCCACCATCGAGGCCGTCGGCGAGGAGGCCGGCAACCGTCAGCGGTTCGCCGTCGGCCCGCTCGAGCCCGGCTTCGGCCACACGCTCGGCAACTCGCTGCGCCGCACCTTGCTGTCGTCGATCCCCGGCGCGGCGATCACGATGGTGCGCTTCGACGACGCCCTCCACGAGTTCGACACGATCAACGGCGTCGCCGAGGACGTCACCGACATCATCCTCAACCTGAAGGACGTCGTCGTGACGTCGGAGTCGAGCGATCCGGTCACCTGCCGCATCGACGTCAAGGGCGCGGCCACCGTGACCGGCGGCGACATCGAGTGCCCGGCCGACGTCGAGGTGCTCAACAGGGACCTCGTCATCGCCACGCTCAACACCAAGGGCCGCCTGGCCATCGACCTCACGGTCGAGCAGGGCCGTGGCTACTCGTCGAGCGACCGCGACACCGAGAACCGCACGATCGGCGTGATCCCCGTCGACGCCATCTTCTCGCCGGTTCGCCGGGTGACGTTCGAGGTCGAGCCGACCCGCGTCGAGCAGTCGACGAACTACGACCGCCTCGTGCTCGACGTCGAGACCGACGGCTCGATCACGCCCGGTGAGGCGCTCGCCTCCGCCGGCGCCACACTGCGCTCGCTCGCCGAGCTGGTGGCGTCGATGAGCGAGGAGCCCCAGGGCCTCGAGCTCGGCGAGGTCGCCGACGCCGGCGCCAGCTCGCCCGACCTCGAGCTGCCGATCGAGGACCTCGACCTGTCCGAGCGGCCGAGCAACTGCCTCAAGCGGGCGCAGATCAACACCGTCGGCGAGCTGCTCACGAAGACCGAGGACGACCTGCTGAACATCACCAACTTCGGGCAGAAGAGCCTGGACGAGGTGAAGCAGAAGCTCGACGAGCGCGGCTTGTCGCTGCGCGGCTGACCGGAGGACGTCATGCCCACCCCGCGCAAGTCACGAGCGTTCGGCGGCAGCGCCGCGCACCAGCGCCTGATGATGGCCAACCTGGCGGCGTCGCTGTTCGCCGCCGAGGCCATCGTCACCACCGAGGCCAAGGCCAAGGCGCTGCGCCCGGTCGCCGAGAAGCTGATCACCAAGGCCAAGAAGGCCCAGGACGAGGGACCCATGCGGGTCCACCGGATCCGCCAGATCCAGGGCTACCTGGGCGACCGTGAGATGACGGACAAGCTCGTCAACGACGTCGCCCCGCGCTACGCCGCCCGCAACGGTGGCTACACCCGCATCCTCAAGCTCGGCGCCCGCCAAGGCGACGCCGCCGAGATGGCGCGAATCGAGTTGGTGTAGCGACCACGCGACACGTCCGCCTGACCGTCGCCTACGACGGGGCACCATTTCGGGGGTTCGCCCGCAACCCCGACGTGCGCACGGTGATGGGAGACCTGGCGGACGCCATCGCCACCGTCGTCCGTCAGCCGATCGAGCTGACGGGTGCGGGCCGGACCGACGCCGGCGTGCACGCCTGGGGCCAGGTCGTCTCCGGCGACCTCCCGGCAACGACCGATCTCGACGACCTCACCCGGCGGATCAACAAGCTGTGCGCGCCGGCCATCGCCGTGCGTGCGGCGGAATGGGTGGCCGACGACTTCGACGCCCGGTTCTCGGCGTTGTGGCGCCACTACCGCTACGACGTGTGGAACGCGCCGACGCCGAACCCGCTGCTCGCCGGTCGGGCCTGGTTCGTCCCGCAGCCACTTGCCGTCTGGGCGATGCAGGCGGCGTGCGATCCGTTCATCGGCGAGCACGACTTCACCAGTTTCTGCCGCCGTCCCAAGGACGGCGAAGATGTGTCGATGGTGCGGCGCGTCCTGTCCGCTCGCTGGTCGACGCTGGAGGACGAGGCGCACCTGCGGTTCGAGATCCGGGCCAACGCGTTCTGCCACCAGATGGTCCGCTCCATCGTCGGCACACTCGTCGACGTCGGGCTGGGCAAGGCGACCCCCGGCGACGTGCGTGGCATCCTCGTCGCCCGCGACCGCGAGGCAGCCGGACAGGTCGCCCCGCCCTACGGCCTGACGCTGTGGGAGGTCGGGTACCGCACATGACCACCGTCCGCCACGCTCGATCCGCTCACCTCGTCGCCCCCGACGAGATCGTCGACCGGCTGCGCGAGGCAGGGCACAGCGTCGGGCGGACGCGGACCGCCGTGGTCGACGCGGTGCGACATCGCCAAGGTGCCTTCACGGCCGACGAGCTCGCTGCCGACGTGCCCGACGTGCACGTCTCCACCGTGTACCGCACGCTCGGTCTGCTCGAGGAGATCGGCGCTGTGCGCCACGTCCACCTCTCGCACGGCCCGGCGCTCTACGAGAGCGCGGCGAGCGACGAGGTCCGCCACCTCGTGTGCGAGGTGTGCGGCCGGCACGTCGCCGTCCCGAGCTCGGCGTTCGCCGCGCTGCGCAAGCGCCTCGAGCGGGACTACGACTTCCTCCTCGACGGCTCCCACTTCGCCATCGTCGGCCGCTGTCGCTCGTGCGCTGACAGCTGATTCCGCGAAACCCCAATCTGCGACTCGTTCGCAGACGAACTTGCTCTGCGACTCACTCGCATTTATCGTCCGCTGGGGATCGGAGGCGACATGCAGGCAATGCACATCCCGGACGGGTTCTTGGACGGCCCGACCTCGTTGGCGGCCGGTCTGATCGCCGTCGCCGGCGTTGCGTACTGCCTGCGGCGGACGTCGCAGACGCTCGACGAGCGCGACATCCCCGTGGTCGGGCTCGTCGCTGCCTTCGTGTTCGCCGCCCAGATGCTGAACTTCCCGGTCGCCAACGGCACCAGTGGCCACCTCATGGGCGGCGTGCTGGCGGCAGTGCTCGTCGGCCCGTACGCCGGCGCCCTCGCCGTCACCGTCGTGCTCGTGGTGCAAGCGCTGCTGTTCGCCGACGGCGGCCTGTCGGCGCTCGGGCTGAACGTCGTGAACATGGCACTGGTCGGCACCTTCGTCGGCTACGGCATCTTCCTGCTGGCCCGCAAGCTGACCACGTCGATCACGCTGGCCGCTGGCATCGCCGGGTTCACCGCGCCGGTGCTCGCGGCCGTCGCCTTCACGTTGGAGTACGCCGCCGGCGGGAACGATGCCGTCTCCGTCGGATCGCTGGCGACGGCGATGATCGGCGTGCACACGCTGATCGGAATCGGCGAGGGGATCATCACCGCCCTCGCCGTCGGCTCGGTGATGGCGATGCGCCCCGACCTCGTCTATGGCGCGCGGGGCACCCCACGTCGGTTGTCCACGGCGGCGCTCTTCGGCGCCGGCATCGTGACGGCGGTGCTGCTCGTCGTGTTCGTCGCCCCGTTCGCCAACCCCAACCCGGACGGGCTCGAGCGAGTCGCCGCTGACAACGGCGTCGACGCTGCGGTGACCGACCACGACCTCGCCGGCAGTCCACTCGCCGACTACGGGGTCGACGGCGTGGACAACGCCATGTTCGGGACGGGCCTCGCCGGTCTCGCTGGCATCGCGGCCACGCTGACCGTCGCCGCCGGCATCGTCTGGATCGTCCGTCGGCGGCGCAACCCCTCGGCGCCGCCGGCGGCCGCCCCTTCGACGTGATGGGTGGGCGCCACCGCCACCTCGTGCTTCATGATGCGGGACCGCTCCACCGGTTGCCCCCGCAGTGCAAGTTGCTGGCGACGCTGCTGTTCATCTTCGCCGTGGTGGCGACGCCCAAGGAGCAGTTCTGGGCGTTCGGTGCGCATGCCGGTCTGATCGTCCTCGCCGCGCTGATCGGCTCGGTGCCGCTCCTCGTCGTCGCCCGCCGGCTGGTCATCGAGGTGCCGTTCCTGCTGTTCGCCGTGCTGTTGCCGTTCGTCGGCCGCGGGCCGCGAGTCGACGTGCTCGGCCTGAGCCTGTCCGAGGCCGGGCTGTGGGCGGCGTGGAACATCGTCGCCAAGGGAACGCTCGGCGTCGCCGCCACCGTCGTGATGGCGTCGACGACGTCGATCCCGCACATCCTCGCCGGGCTCGAGCGCTTGCGCGTCCCACGCACGCTGGTGTCGATCACGGCGTTCATGATCCGCTACGGCGACGTCATCGGCGACGAGTTGCGACGCATGCGCATCGCCCGCGAGTCGCGCGGCGCCGGGTCAGGCTCGCTCGGCCAGGCGCGCGCCGTGGCCACCTCGGCCGGCGCCCTGTTCGTGCGCTCGTACGAGCGCGGCGAGCGGGTGTACCTGGCGATGGCGTCGCGCGGGTACGTGGGGTCGATGCCGATCCGTGACGCGCCGGCGACGGCACGGGCGTGGGTGCTCTGCCTGCTGTGGCCGCTGGCGGCGACGGTCGTCGCCGCGCTGGCGTGGTGGGTCGGGCGATGACCGTGCCGGCGGTGGAGGTGCGCGACCTCGCCTTCGCCTATCCCGACGGCCACGAGGCACTGCGCGGCGTCGACCTCACCGTCGCGCCCGGCGAGCGGGTCGCCATCCTCGGGCCCAACGGCGCCGGCAAGACGACGTTGGTGCTCGCCCTCAACGGGATCAACGTGGCGAGCCGCGGGTCGGTCACGGTCGGCGGGATGGCGGTCGAGCGGCGCAACCTGGCGGAGATCCGCCGGCGAGTCGGCATCGTGTTCCAGGATCCCGATGATCAGCTGTTCATGCCAACCGTCCGTGACGACGTGGCGTTCGGTCCGGCGAACCTCGGCCTGCGCGGCGCCGAACTGGATCTGAGGACGATCGAGGCACTCGATGCGGTCGGCATGGTCCACGTCGCCGACCGGTCGCCGCACCACCTCAGCTTCGGCGAGCGACGACGGGTCGCCCTGGCCACCGTGCTGGCGATGAGACCCGACGTGCTCGTGCTCGACGAGCCGTCGTCGAACCTCGATCCGGTCGCCCGCCGCGAGCTGGCCGAGATCGTGCTCGGCCTGTCCGTGACGACCCTGCTCGTCACCCACGACCTGCCCTATGCGTTGCAGCTGTGTGAGCGCGCCGTCGTGCTCGACGAAGGCCGCGTCGCCGTCGACGGACCCACGCGCGACGTGCTGGCCGACCGCGAGACGATGGCCGCCCACCGCCTCGAGCTGCCGTACGGCTTCGACCCGTTCATGGCGTTCCCCGGCCACGCAGGCCGTTGATGGCCGCTCGCTCGCTGGCGCTCCCTCGCTCGCATCGGCAGGCTATGGACATGACGTACATCCCACCTCTGGCGGACATGCGCTTCGTCCTGCGCCACGTCGTCGACATCGGCCGGCTGGCGACGATGCCCGGCTTCGAGCACGCCGATCCTGACACCGTCGACGGCATCCTCGACGAGGCGGGACGGTTCTTCGCCGAGCAGTTCGCCCCGCTCAACCGCGTGGGCGACATGCAGCACAGCCGCCGTCAGGACGACGGCAGCGTCGTCACGCCGGACGGCTTCCCGAAGGCGTACCGGCGCTACGTCGAGGCCGGATGGCCGGCGGTGCCGTTCCCGCCCGAGTACAACGGCGGCGGCTTCCCGTGGCTCGTCGGCATCGCCCTGCAGGAGCTGATGACCGCCGCCAACATGGCCTTCTCGCTGTGCCCGCTGTTGACCCAGGGTGCGATCGACATGCTGCTGCACCACGGCAGCGAGGAGCAGCGCGAGCTGTACCTGCCGAAGATGGTCACGGGCGAGTGGACCGGCACGATGAACCTGACCGAGCCGCAGGCCGGCTCCGACGTCGGCGCGCTGACGACTCGGGCCGCCCCGGCGGACGACGGCACGTGGCGAATCACGGGGCAGAAGCTGTTCATCACGTTCGGGGAGCACGACCTCGCCGACAACATCGTCCACCTCGTGCTGGCGCGGGTGCCCGATGCGCCGCCGGGCACGCGAGGCATCTCCTGCTTCATCGTCCCCAAGTTCCTTCTCGCCGACGACGGCTCACTGGGCGAGCGCAACGCCGTCGAATGCGTCTCGATCGAGCACAAGATGGGGATCAACGCCAGCCCGACGTGCGTGATGGCCTACGAGGACGCCGTCGGCTACCTGATCGGCGAGCCCAACCAGGGCATGCGCTACATGTTCCAGATGATGAACACCGCCCGGCTGTCCGTCGGACTGTCCGGTCTGGCCCTCGGTGAGCGCGCCTACCAGCAGGCTGCCGCCTACGCCATGGAGCGCAAGCAGGGCCGCGCCCCGGGGGCGACGGGCGACTCGGCGATCATCGAGCACGCCGACGTGCGCCGCATGCTGCTGACGATGAAGGCCCACGTCGAGGCGCTGCGCTGTCTCGTGTACCTCAACGCCGAGGCGATCGACCTCGCCCGCGTGCACCCCGACGAGTCCGTGCGCGAGCAGAGCCAGGAGCTCGCCGACATCCTCACGCCGATCACCAAGGGGTGGGGCACCGATGTCGGCGTCGAGCTGACGTCGCTCGGCGTGCAGGTCCACGGCGGCATGGGCTACGTCGAGGAGACGGGGGTGGCCCAGCACTACCGGGACATCCGCATCGCCCCGATCTACGAGGGCACCAACGGCATCCAGGCCATCGACCTCGTCGGGCGCAAGCTCGGCCTGCGTGGCGGCGCGGCGATCGCCGGCTACCTCGACGGGATCGCCGCGACGGCGGCACAGGCGCAGGCTGCCGGTGGCGAGCTGGCGGCGGTCGGCGCCGCGCTGGCCGACGGCGTCGCCACCGTGCGCACGGTGACCGACTGGCTGGGCGCCGTCGCCGATCCCAACGACGCTCTCGCCGGAGCCACGCCGTACCTGCGGATGATGGGCCTCGTGACGGGCGCGTGGTTGCTCACCCGCTCGGCACTGGCGGCGCACGAGCTGGGCGGCGATCTCGCCGCCCAGAAGCTGGTGACGGCGCACTTCTTCGCCACTCAGGTCCTGCCCCAGGTCAGCGGGCTCGCTCCGGCGGTGACAGCCGGCGCGGCCGACTTGTTCAGGGCGACGCTGTGATCAGCTCGTAGCTCACCGTCACGTGCAGGGACAAGGTGTCGGTGCCCGCCTCGACGGGCGCGGCCATCGCCCGCATCGCTCCCCGCGGCATCGGGGCGACGCCCCCGCCGCCGCCCTCGACGATGGACACGATCGGGCCGAGCGAGCACCCGGCGGCGCCGGCGAGGGCCTCGGCCTTGGCCCGGGCGTCGGCGACGGCGGCGTCGCGCAGCGGGGCGACAGCGGTCGAGGGGTCGGCGACGGAGAACGACACGCCGTTGAGCGTGAGCTCGTCACCGGCGACCTCGGCGGCGGCGTCGATGAACCGCCCGGCGTCGTCGGACGGCACGCCGACCGACAGCGAGTAGCTCGCCACGTACGACCGGTCGGACTGGTCGAACCACAGGCTCATCCCGGTCGTGCGCAGGTCCTCGTCGCGGGCGCCGGCGTCGCGCATGGCGGAGACCAGCGTCGTCGCCCGTTCGTTGACCACCTCCATCGCCGCGCCGGCCGACGGTCGCCGCGACTGCACCCCCACCGCCAGCACCGCCCGATCGGGCTTCACCTCCACACTCGCCGACCCGGTGACCGTCACTGTCCCCACCCATCCGAGTGTTCCACGTCACCGGAGTGCTGCGGTCCCCGTGGACGCCCGACACCTGGTCACGTCACTCGGGTGGACCCGTGGGCGGAGCTCCCGGGTGCGCGGATAGTATTTCCCGGTTCCCTTTTCGAAGGTCCTACCAGCATGCGCACCTACAGCCCGAAAGCCAGCGAGATCACAGCGTGAGTGGCACGTCGTCAACGCCGACGGCCTCGTGCTCGGCCGCATGTGCACGGAGATCGCCCGCGTCCTGCGCGGCAAGCACAAGCCGATCTTCGCCCCCCACCTCGACACCGGCGACCACGTCGTCGTCGTCAACGCCAAGAAGGTCGTGTTGACCGCGGCCAAGGCGGACAACGAGCGGGTGTGGCGCCACAGCGGCTATCCCGGCGGCATCAAGTCGGAGACCTATGGCGAGCTGCTCGCTCGCAAGCCCGCCGACGCCATCCGCCACACGGTCAAGGGGATGCTGCCCAAGGGCCCGCTCGGCCGCCAGATGCTGACCAAGCTCAAGGTGTACGCCGGCCCCGATCACCCGCACGCGGCGCAGTCACCCGAGCCGCTCGACCTGTCCGCGGCCCGCGCCCGCTGAGGAGGCACCCGATGCCCACCCCGCTCGTCCAGACCACCGGCCGCCGCAAGGAGGCCATCGCCCGAGCTCGCCTGCGCCCCGGCACCGGGGTCATCTCCGTGAACGGTCGTGCGTTCGAGTCGTACTTCACGACGCCTGCCCACCGCATGGAGGCCATCGAGCCGCTCCGCGTCGTCGAGGCCACCGAGCGCTTCGACGTCGACGCCACGATCCACGGCGGCGGGATCAGCGGACAGGCCGGCGCCCTGCGCATGGCCCTCGCCCGCTCGCTCGCCGAGACCGAGCCGGAGTCGCGCCCGACCCTCAAGAAGGCAGGCCTCCTCACGCGCGACGCGCGCAAGAAGGAGAGCAAGAAGTACGGCCTGAAGAAGGCCCGTAAGGCGCCGCAGTTCACGAAACGGTGAAGTTCGGGACAGACGGCGTTCGCGGCGTCGCCAACTCCGACCTCACAGCATCGTTCGCCCTCGATCTCGGACGCGCCGCGGCGCGTGTGCTCGGGGGCTCCGAGGCCGTCGTCGGTGGCGACACGCGGGTGTCGACGGCGATGCTCGAGGCAGCCTTCGTCGCCGGCCTGGCCAGCGAAGGCGTCGTGGTGCACCGCCTCGGTGTCGTGCCCACGCCGGTGGTGGCGTTCGAGGCATCGCGGCGCGACTGCCTCGGGGCGATGATCTCGGCCTCGCACAACCCGTACCACGACAACGGCATCAAGCTGTTCGCCCGCGGCGGCACGAAGCTGCCCGACGACGTCGAGGAGCGCATCGAAGCGGCCGTGGCCGATCTCCCGGCACCCGACTGCGACCCGGCGCAACTGGTCGACGTCGAGGACACCCCGGCCTACCGCGACCACGTCCTCGCCGCACTCGACGGCCGCCGGCTCGACGGGCTGCGCATCGTCGTCGACGCCGCCAACGGTGCCGCCAGCGCGCTGGCCGCCCCGCTGCTGGCGGCTGCCGGCGCCGACGTCGTGGCGATCCACGACCAGCCCGACGGCCGCAACATCAACGCCGGCTGTGGGGCCACCGACACGGCGTCGCTGTCGGCGGCGGTCGTGCGCCACGGGGCCGACCTGGGTGTCGCCCTCGACGGCGACGCCGACCGGCTGATGGCCGTCGATCACACCGGTGCGCTGGTCGACGGCGACCACGTCATCGCCATCTGCGCCCGCGACCTGCACGAGCGCGGCGCCCTGCGCGACGGCACCGTCGTGGTCACGGTGATGACCAACCTGGGGTTCCGGCTGGCGATGCAGGAGGCCGGCATCCACGTCATCGAGACGGCCGTCGGTGACCGCTACGTGCTCGAGGCACTGGACGCCAACGACCTGTCGCTCGGCGGCGAGCAGAGCGGTCACGTCATCTTCCGCGACATCGCCACGACCGGCGACGGTTTGCTCACCGCCGTCGTGCTGTGCGACGCCGTCGTGCGCTCGGGCCGTCGCCTCGCCGATCTCGCCGCGGGGGCGATGACCCGGCTCCCGCAGGTGCTGCTGAACGTGCCCGTCACGACGCCGATGCCCGATGCCGCCGAGCGCTTCGCCGACGAGATCGCCGCCGTCCAGGCCGAGCTCGGCGATCGCGGCCGCGTGCTCGTGCGCCCGAGCGGCACCGAGCCGCTGGTGCGAGTCATGGTCGAGGCGCCGACACAGCCGGCCGCCGACGGTGCCGCCCGCCGCCTTGCCGACCTCGTGGCCGCTGCCCACGACCAGGGCGTCCACGCCTAGCCTGGCGATCCGTATGTGCGGCATCGTCGGCGTCCTCAGCCGTCCCCAGACCAGGCCGGCACCGACCGCCGAGGAGCTGCTCACCGGCCTCGACGCCGCCCTCGCCGCTCGCGGCGACGTCGCCGCGGTCACCGCCACGCTCTCCGGCGTCGATGCAACCTGCACGGCGTACCCGGCCTGCTCGCCCTGTACGGCGACGACCGGCTCGTCGCCGGGATCACGGCGCGGCTGGATCAGCTCGACGCCTACGCTGCCGAGCTCGACGAGGCGCTGGCGACCACGCTGGACGCCGATGAGCTGGAAGCAGCGAACGCCGCGTCGATCGCCCTGCGCGACGTGCTCTGGGCGCTGCGGCGCGACCGCCTCCGCACCGGCGCAGCCGTCGCCGATCTCGCCGGCGGGGATGCCGGGCGGGCGTCCCTCGCCGGGTACCTGTCGATCCAGCAGGCGCTCTCGGCGATCGACCGCATGGAGGTCCGCGGCCGCGACTCTGCCGGCATCCACGTCTTCGTCTGGGACCACGACCTCGACCTCGCCGACACGACGATCGCCGCGGCGCTCGCCGAACGCCACGGCGGGGCCCTCTTCCCGAGTGGTTCAGCCCGCGTCGCCGGCCGTTGCCTCTCGTTCGTGTACAAGGCGGCCGCCGAGATCGGCGAGCTCGGCGACAACACGCGTGCGATGCGGGCGGCCATCAAGGCCGACGATCTCCTGCGCCGTGCGCTCGGCGGCGACCGGGCGAGGGTCGCCGTGCTGGGCCACACCCGGTGGGCCAGCGTCGGCATCATCTCCGAACCCAACGCCCATCCGGTCAATGGCGACGAGATCGACGGGCACGGAGGCGGACCTTCGTCGCCATTCGTCGTCGGCGTGCTCAACGGCGACGTCGACAACCACGCCGAGCTGCGCGCCGAGCACGGCCTGCGGATCGCTCGGCCGATCACGACCGACGCCAAGGTCATCCCCGCGCTGATGGCCCGCCACAGCGCAGCAGCAGCAGCAGCAGCAGCAAGGCCACGACCGGCGACCTCCTCGAGGCGTTCCGGCGGACGGTGTCCTCGTTCGAGGGATCGGTCGCCATCGGCGTCGCCGCCGCCGACGAGCCGGGTCACCTCTACCTTGCCTTGAACGGCAGCGGGCAGGGCGTCTACATCGGCCTCGCCGACGACTGCTTCCTCGTCGCCAGCGAGCCATACGGCGTGGTCGAGGAGACCGGGCGCTACGTCCGCCTCGACGGCGAGCACGGCGGCCAGGTCGTCCGCCTCGACGCCGACGCAGCGGGCACGGTCGAGGGCATCGAGCGCCGCGGGTACGACGGGTCCGACCAGCCGGTGACCGCGGCCGACGTGGCACTGGCCGAAGTCACCACCCGCGACATCGATCGCGGTGACCACCCGCACTTCCTGCTCAAGGAGATCACCGAGTCACCGGACAGCTTCGCCAAGACCCTGCGCGGCAAGATCGCCGAGGACGGGGGCCGGCTGCGTGCCGTCGTCGGCCGGCGTGCCCTGCCGGCCGACGTCGAGGACCGCCTCCGCGGCGGGACGATCACGCGCATCCGCGTCATCGGCCAGGGGACCGCCGCTGTCGCCGGCCAGTCGATGGCCGCCGTGCTCGACGAGCTGGCGGGCGGCACCCTCGACGTGGCGCCAGTGACAGCGACCGAGCTGTCCGGGTTCGGGCTGCGGCGCGACATGAGCGACACGTTGGCCGTCGCCGTCAGCCAGAGCGGCACGACGACCGACACCAACCGCACCGTCGACCTGCTCCGGGGGCGCGGCGCCGCCGTGCTGGCGATCGTCAACCGGCGCTCCAGCGACCTGACCGAGAAGGCCGACGGCGTGCTCTACACCTCCGACGGGCGCGACGTCGAGATGAGCGTGGCGTCGACCAAGGCGTTCTACGCCCAGGTCGCCGCGGGGGCGTTGCTCGCCGCGGCGATCACCGAGGCCGCCGGCGTCGGCAGCGACGATCGCCGCCATGCCCTCCTGGCGTCGCTGCGCGAGTTGCCGGCGGCGATGCGCACCGTGCTCGGGCGGCGCGACATCATCGCCGACGCCGCCAGGCGGCTCGCCCCGAGCAAGCGCTACTGGGCGGTCGTCGGGAGCGGCGCCAACAAGGTCGCCGCCGAAGAGGTGCGCATCAAGCTCAGTGAGCTCTGCTACAAGTCGATCGCCTGCGACGTCACCGAGGACAAGAAGCACATCGACCTGTCGTCGGAGCCGCTGATCCTCGTGTGCGCCGCTGGTCTGGCCGGCAGCACCGCCGACGACGTCGGCAAGGAGGTGGCGATCTTCCGGGCGCACAAGGCGACGCCGATCGTCATCGCCGACGACGGCGATGGCCGCTACCCGGCGACCGCCGTCATCCCCGTGCCGTCGGTCCATCCGGCGCTCGGCTTCGTGCTCTCGGCGATGGCCGGCCACCTGTTCGGCTACGAGGCGGCGCTGGCCATCGACGCGTCGGCGCGGCCGCTGCGCGAGGCGATGGAGGTCATCGATCGGGCGCTTCTTCGCGAGCGCTCCGCGGACGCCGTGCTCGAGCGACTGCGGCGGAAGCTCCCCCCGCTCGCCGGACAGTTCACCGACGGGCTGCGCAGCCACCGCTACGACGGCCACCTCGAGGCGAGCACGGCCGTGCACCTCGCCGGCCTGCTGCGCGACGTGCAATCGGAGCATCCGATCGAGGAGTACCAGGCGGGCACGGGCAAGGTCGGGTCGCCGGCTGCGCTGGTCGACGACCTCGTCCTCGGGCTGACGCGAGCGATCGAGGAGCTCACCCGGCCGGTCGACGCCATCAAGCACCAGGCGAAGACGGTCACGGTCGGGATCTCGCGCAGCGACGAGGGCGTGATGGACCGGGCGCTGGTGCGGGCTGTGCTCGATGCTGGCGCCGGCCGTGACGTGCTCAGCTACCGCACGTTGAAGGTCCTCGCCGATCTCGACCCGGCGGTCGCCGAGGTCACCGGGTTCACGCGCTACGGCATCGACGGCGACACCATCTCGGTGGTCGACCGCGGCGGTGTGTCACACCAGATCGTCAGCCGGGTCGAGCGCAACCCGGCGCTCGTCGGCACCAAGCGACGCGTGGCCAGCGAGCGCGAGGTGCTCGTGGCCCGCGGACGCAGCGACGGGCGCACGGTGATCCTCGTCCCCGAGGTCAAGGCGGGCACGCCGACGGGCATCACGCTGTTGCAGGTGCGCTTCCACGAGCGGCTCGACGCGGCGACGATGCGCTCCGTGCTCGTCGGCTACGACCGTCGCTACGACCGCCTCGTGGACTGGGTCACAGAGACCGAGGGGGCGTTCGACGACGTCCTCCTCGGTTCGTTGCCTGTCGACGAGCTGCTCATCGAGCCGATCTCCGACGCGGCCGATCACTGGAGGCGGTGACTTCCAGTGACACCCGGTTGCCGGATCTCCCGGATTCGGAACAGGACGGCCCGGCTCGGCACGCCGGCGCCTCCAGGCGCTTCGGCGGCCGCATTGTGATTGGCGTTGGGGTGGACGTGGTCGACGTGGAGCGGTTCCGGCGGGCGCTGGAGCGGACGCCGACGATGCGCGAGCGGCTGTTCACGGCGACCGAGCTCGAGTACGTCGCTCCGAAGGTCGACCCGGTGCCGTCGCTGGCCGCACGGTTCGCCGCGCGGGAGGCGGTGATGAAGGCGCTCGGGCTCGGCCTCGGCGCGTTCGGGTTCCACGAGGCGTGGGTGGAGGTCGAGCCGTCGGGGGCGCCCCGCCTCGTCGTCACCGGCAGGGCCAGGGAGCTCGCCGTCGACCGCGGTGTCGTCGCCTGGCACCTCTCGATCAGCCACGACGGCCCGGTCGCCGTGGCGATGGTCGTTGCGTCGTGATCCCCATCGTCACGCCCGAGGAGATGGCGGCGATCGACGCCGCCGCGCCCGAGCCCGTCGACGTCCTGATCGAGCGGGCGGGTTCGGCCGTCGCCCGGATGGCCCGTCAGATGCTCGGTGGCACGTATGGGCGGCGCGTCAACGTGATCGCCGGAAAGGGCAACAACGGCAACGACGGCCGCGCCGCGGCGCGCCTCCTCGACGCGGCCGGGGTGCGCGTGCGCACGTTCGACGCCGCCAACTGCCCGCCGAGCCTGCCCGACGCCGACCTCATCATCGACGCCGCCTACGGCACCGGCTTCCGCGGCGAGTGGCGGGCACCCCGGGTCGGCGCCGCTCCGGTGCTCGCCGTGGACATCCCGAGCGGCGTCAACGGGCTCACCGGCGAGGCGTCTCGCGGTGCGCTTGCCGGCCGATCGCACCGTCACGTTCGCCGCCCTCAAACCAGGGTTGCTGCTCGCCGCCGGGCGCAACCTGGCCGGCGACGTCGAGGTCGTCGACATCGGACTCGACACCACCCGCGCCCGCGCTCACCTCGTCGAGGGCGAGGACGTGGCAGCGTGGTGGCGACCGCGGCCGCCGACCGCCCACAAGTGGTCGCGGGCCGTGCGCATCGTCGCCGGCAGCCCGGGCATGACGGGCGCCGCCCGCCTCGCCGCCGGCGCCGCGCAGCGCGCCGGGAGCGGGATGGTCACGCTGTCCAGTCCGGGGGTCGAGGCCGACGCCCCGCCGGAGGTCGTGCGTCGCCGGCTGCCGGCGTTCGACTGGTCCGCAACCGTGCTCGAGGATCTCCACCGCTTCCATGCCGTGGTCATCGGCCCGGGACTCGGACGCGAGGAGTACACGGTGACGGCGGTTCGGGCGACCGTCCGTCAGGCGGCGATCCCCGTGGTCGTCGACGGCGACGGCCTGTTCGCCCTGGCGTGGGACCCCGACGGCGCAGGGCCGCTCGTCCGCCGGCGCGAGTCACCGACGGTGCTGACGCCGCACGACGGCGAGTACGGCCTGCTCGTCGGGCACCGCCCCGACGCCGACCGCATCGACGCCGTGCGCCGGCTCGCCGCCGACCTGCGCGCCGTCGTGTTGCTCAAGGGACCGGTCACCGTCGTCGGCGACCCGGACGGCGACGTCCTCGTCGTGGCGTCCGGCGACGCCCGGTTGGCGACAGCGGGGACCGGCGATGTGCTGTCCGGGGTGATCGGCGCGCTGCTCGGCACCGGCATGGATCCGTTCCGCGCCGCTGCGTCGGGGGCGTGGATCCACGCCGAGGCTGCCCGCCGCGGCCCGCCGGTCGGTCTGGTCGCCGGCGACCTCGTCGACGTCCTCCCCGACGTCCTCGCTGAACTGGGATGACTCGGTGACCGAGCGCTGGGCGTGGGCCGAGGTCGATCTCGGCGCGGTCGCCCACAACGTCGGCGTCCTCCGTGCTGCCGCTGCGCCGGCCCCGGTGTGGGCCGTGGTCAAGGCCGACGGCTACGGCCACGGTGCCGTCGCGGTGAGTCGTGCCGCCCTCGAGGCCGGCTGTGAGGGACTGTGCGTGGCGCTGACCGAGGAGGGCGTCGCGCTCCGGCAGGCCGGGATCGACGCCCCGATCCTCATCCTCAGCGAGCAGCCGACCGATCACGCCGCGACGATCGTCGCCAACCGGTTGATCCCGACGGTGACCACCATGGACGCCGTCCACGCACTGGCCGCCGCCGGTGCAGACCGCGTCGACGACGTCGATGTTCATGTCAAGGTGGACACCGGGATGCACCGCGTCGGCGCCGCCCCGTCGGACGTGCCGGCGTTGGTCGCGGCCATCGCCGCCGAGACCCCACGGCTTCGCCTGGCCGGGATCTTCACCCATCTCGCCGTCGCCGACGAGCCCGGCGATGCCTACACCGGCCAGCAGCTCGCCCGGCTCGACGAGGTGATCGCCGCCCTACCCGACCACGACGGGCTCGCCGTCCACGCCGCCAACTCGGCGGGCGCGCTGTGCCCACCCGGGCGCACGGCGGTCGTTCGTCCGTGCCGGCATCGCCGTGTACGGGGTGTCGCCCGGACCGGCTGTCGACGAGCTCGCCGCCGGCCTCCGCCCCGTCCTCTCACTGAAGGCGAGGGTGTCGTTCGTCAAGCGCCTGGCCGCCGGCTCGCGATTGTCCTACGGGCTGCGCCACCAGCTCGCCGCCGACGCCAATGTCGCCACGGTGCCGCTCGGGTACGCCGACGGCGTCCGCCGCGGCCTGTCGTCGAACGGCGACGTGTTGATCGGTGGCCGCCGGCGGCCGATCATCGGCACGATCACCATGGACCAGCTGATGGTCGACTGTGGCGACGACCCGGTGCAGCGCGGTGACGAGGTCGTCTTGCTCGGACGGCAGGGCGACGAGTCGATCACGGCCGAGGAGTGGGCCACGCGGCTGGCCACGATCGGCTACGAGGTGCTCTGCGGCATCGGCCCACGGGTCCCGCGACACGTGGTCGCGCCGCCCTCGTAACATCGTCGCGTCATGTCGCCGATCCTGCACCTGCGCGCCCCGTCGCTCGCCGGCACGCACGAGGTCGCCGCCGCCCTCGCCGCGCTGAGCCGCTCCGGCGACGTCATCCTGCTGGCGGGGGAGATGGGCAGCGGGAAGACGGCCTTCGCCCAGGGATTCGGCCACGCCCTCGGCGTTCGCGAGCCGATGACGTCGCCGACGTTCACCCTCGTGCACAGCCACGAAACTGCCGGCGTCACGTTGCACCACGCCGACCTGTACCGGCTCGATCAGCTCGCCGAGGTCGCTGACCTCGCCCTGCTCGAGCTCGCCGAGGATCACGGCATCGTGCTCGTCGAATGGGGCGACGTCGTCGAGTCGACGTTCGGCGAGCACCTCATCGTCCGTCTCGACCTGATCGACGGCGAGCCCGACGCGCGGCGCGTGACGATCAGCGCCGTCGGCCCGACATGGGCGCGGCGGTGGGCCGCGCTGTGCGATGCCACATCGGAGCTTGCCGCCTGATGTTGATCTTGGGCATCGAGACGGCGACCGAGCAGGTCAGCGTGGCCCTCGCCGGCCACGAGGGTGTCATCGCCCTGTTCGAGGTGGCGCGCGGCCGGCGCCACGCCGAGACGCTCACGCCGGCGATCGAGTTCATCTGCGCCCAGGCCGACATCGGCCTCGACGAGCTCGGCCTCGTCGCCGTCGACGTCGGCCCCGGCCTGTTCACCGGCATGCGCGTGGGGCTGGCGACGGCCAAGGCGCTGGCCCTGGCGTTGCGCCTGCCGATGATCGGCATCTCCTCGCTCGACCTGCTGGCGTTCCCGCACCGGCGATCGGACCGCGTGGTCGTTCCCGTGATCGACGCCCGCAAGGGCGAGGTGTTCTACGCCATGTACCGGCAGGTGCCCGGTGGTTTGCAGCAGATGATGGCGCCGCGGGTCGGGCCGGTCGACGAGCTCGTCGCCGACCTCCTCGCCCGCAGTCAGGAGGCGCTGTGCGTCGGCGACGGAGCCCTGCGCTACCGCGCCCAGATCGTCGACGGCTTCCACTGCGAGATCGCCGACGACGGCCACCCGTCGGCCGGGCCGCTCGTGCAGCTGGCCCACGCCAAGGCGCTCCGTGAGGACTGGGTCAATCCGGCACTGATCCGCCCGGTCTACCTCCGCCAGCCGGACGCCCAGATCAACTGGGCGACACGGGCGAGCCACGCGGCAGGTCGATCATGAGCGTGCTCGCCAGGTTCCTCGAGCGGCCGGCGAGCCCGCCGGCCATCGAGCCGATGCGCCACCGGCACATCTCCCAGGTGCTGGCGATCGAGCGGCGCTCGCACCCCAAGCCGTGGAGCGCCACGGTGTTCCACGACGAGCTGGGTCAGGTGGCGGCGGGGCATCGCACGTACCTCGTCGCCCGCCAAGGGCGCTCGGTCGTCGGGTACGGCGGGCTGATGTACGTCGCCGAGGAGGCTCACGTGACCAACCTCGTCGTCCATCCCGACCACCGGCGGACCGGCATCGGCAGACAGCTACTCGGTGAGCTTGCAACGATCGCCATCGAGCGCGGATGCGAGGCGTGGACGCTGGAGGTGCGAGCCAGCGGCACGGCCGCACAGGAGCTGTACCGGTCGTTCGGCTTCGTCCCGGCGGGGATCCGCAAGGGCTACTACGAGAACGTCGAGGACGCCATCGTCATGTGGTGCCACGACATCCAGAGCGAGGCGTACGGGCGACGACTCGAGGAGCTGCGCCCGTGAGCGATGTCGTCGTCGGGCCGCAGACGCTCGTGCTCGGCATCGAGACGAGCTGCGACGAGACGGCGGCGGCGCTGGTGATGGGCGGCGGCGACGTCGTCTCCAGCGTGGTCAGCTCGCAGATCGAACTGCACGTGCCGTTCGGCGGTGTCGTGCCGGAGATCGCCAGCCGCGCTCATCTCGACCTGCTCAACCCGGTGATCGCCCGGGCGATCGTCGAGGCCGGCGTCGACGAGCGGCGCATCGACGCGGTCGCCGCCACGATCGGTCCTGGCCTGATCGGCGCCCTCCTCGTCGGCGTGTCGGCGGCCAAGGCGCTGGCGCTGGCGTGGGACGTCCCGTTCATCGGGGTCAACCACCTCGAGGCGCACTTGTACGCGGCGCTGCTCGACGACCCGTCGATCGAGCTGCCGATCGTCGTGCTGTTGGTCTCCGGAGGGCACACGATGCTCGTCGAGATGCGCGCGCCCGGCAGCTATCGCCTGCTCGGCCAGACCATCGACGACGCTGCGGGCGAGGCGTTCGACAAGGTCGCCAGGTTCCTCGGGCTCGGCTATCCCGGAGGTCCGGCCATCGAGCGCGTCGCTGCGACCGGCGATCCCGAGGCGATCGACTTCCCCCGGGCGATGCGCAACGAGGGCTTGGACTTCAGCTTCTCCGGCCTGAAGACGTCGGTGATGAACCATGTGCGCGCCCATCCCGACGTCGACACCGCCGACGTCGCGGCGTCGTTCCAGGCCGCTGTCGTCGACGTGCTCGTGCACAAAGCCCGGCGGGCGGCGGCCGACGCCGGCGCCAAGGGGCTGGCGCTCGGGGGTGGCGTCGCCGCCAACTCGCTGCTGCGCGAGGAGCTGCTCGCCGCGTGCGTCACCGACGGCTTGCACGGCTACCTGCCCGGCCGAGCCATGTGCACGGACAACGCGGCGATGATCGCCGCCGCCGGCTGGCATCGCCTCCGCCTCGACGGGCCGAGCTCGCTCGCCGAGGGCGCCCACCCCAACCTCCGCTTCGTCGCCGACTGACGGGATTCCGTGTCGGCTCAGGATCACGGAGTGATCCTGAGAGTCGTCAGAATGCCGCAGGTACCCTCGAACGGCGTGGAGCTGCGATATGGCGGGTTCGTGCCGCGGGTGCCGGTGGTGCTGGCGCCGATGGCGGGCGTGACCAACGCGCCGTTCCGCGCCCTGTGCCGGCGCTTCGGGCCCGGACTCGTGTACGTCAACGAGATGGTCATGGCCACGGCCCTCGTCCACGGCAACGCCAAGACCGAGCGGATGGTCACGTTCGGCCCGGACGAGCACCCGCGCAGCCTGCAGGTCTACGGGTCGGATCCGGAGATGATGGCGCGGGCCGTGGCCAGGGTGTGCGGGGCCGGCTTGGTCGACCACATCGACCTCAACTTCGGCTGCCCGGCCGCCAAGGTCACGCGCAAGGGTGGCGGCGCCGCCGTGCCGGCTCGGCCGGCGCTGCTTCGGGCCGTGGTCCGCGCCGCCGTCACTGCCGCCGATCCGTATGGCGTGCCGGTCAGCGCCAAGTTCCGCATCGGCCTCCACGACGGCATGATCACGCACCTGCGGGCCGGCGAGATCTGTGCCGACGAGGGCGTCATCGCCATCGCCGTGCACGCCCGCACGGTCGAGCAGCACTATGCCGGTGATGCACGCTGGGATGCCATCGCCGAGCTCAAGGCGCACGTGACGTCGATCCCCGTGCTCGGCAACGGCGACATCTGGGAGGCCGGCGACGCCGTGGCGATGATGGCGGCGACGGGCTGCGACGGGGTCGTCGTCGGCCGTGGTTGCCTCGGCCGGCCGTGGCTGTTCGGCGACCTGATCGAGGTGCTCGAGGGCCGTCCGGCACCGAGGCCGCGGCCGCTCGGCACGGTGCGCCAGGTGATGGCCGATCATGCCGCCGCCCTCGTCGACCACCTCGGCGGGGAGTCGCTCGCCCTGCGGATGTTCCGCAAGCACGCATCGTGGTACCTCACCGGCTACCCGGTCGGTGGTGAGCTGCGCCGGCGCTTCAGCCAGGTGTCGACGCTCGCCGAGCTCGACGACCTGCTCGCCGAGCTCGACCCGGCGATGACCGTCGTCGACGGGGGCGAGCGCATCCGCCGCGGTCACACCAACGGACCGATCCGCGTCTCCCTGCCCGACGGCTTCCTCGACGACCCCGACGACCTCACCGTCCCCGATGACGCCGACGTGATGGCGTTGTCGGGCGGCTGAGCCGGCTGATGGCTGACACGCCCATCGACGAGGTCGTCGCCGGGCTGCGCCGCTCGATCGGCGGGGCGATCTTCGAGCGCATCGCCGGCGCCGACGGCGGCGAGGTGCGCCGCCGGCTGCGTGAAGCCGACGCCGAGCGGTGGTTCGAGCCGGGCAGCCCGATCACACAGGTGCACGGTGATGCCTCGATGTTCATCGGCGGGCTCAGCGCCCTGCTGCTCCAGTCGCTGCACCCGCTGGCGATGGCCGGCGTCGCCGCCCACTCCGGGTTCCGCGGCGACCCGTGGGGCCGTCTCGCCAGGACCAGCCGGTTCCTCGCCATCACCACGTTCGGCGCAGCCAGTGACGCCCAGCGGACGGTCGATCAGGTGCGGGCGATCCACCGGCGGGTGTCCGGCGTGGCGCTCGACGGCCGCCCGTACGCGGCGTCCGACCCGCACCTGCTGGCGTGGGTGCACGTCGCCGAGGTCGACAGCTTCCTGCGCGCCCACCAGCGATACGGCGCGTCGCGCCTGACGGCGGCGGAGTACGACGAGTACGTCGCTCAGTCCGGCCGCGTCGCCACCGCGCTCGGTGCCGTCGACGTGCCGGCGACGGTCGCCGAGCTCGCCGAGCGCCTGGCGGGCTACCGGCCCGAGCTCGCCGGCACATCGGACGCGCGGGCGGCGGCACGCTTCCTCGTGCTCGAACCGCCGCTGCCGTTGCGCCTGCGGCCGGCCTACCTGCCGATCGCCGGTGCCGCTGTGGCCCTGCTGCCGAGGTGGGCGCGCCGGCCGCTGCGCCTGCCGTGGCTGCCGCTCACCGAGGCGACGCTGGCGCGCGCTGGTGGCGAAGCCGTCACGCGGACGATCCGCTGGGCGTTGCCGGCGGCGGCTCCTTGACCGGCCTGGTGCTGGCGTCGGGGTCGCCACGTCGTCGCGAGTTGCTGGCGCAGCTCGGCGTGCCGTTCACGGTCGTGCCCGCCGATGTCGACGAGACGCCGCTGCCTGGTGAGTCGCCGCGCGACCTCGTCCGGCGGTTGGCCGTCGCCAAGGCGGCTGCGGTGGTGGGTCATCCCGTCTTGGGGGCGGACACCATCGTCGAGGTCGACGGCGAGATCCTCGGCAAGCCGGTCGATGCCGGCGATGCCAGCACGCATGCTCCGCCGGCTCTCGGGACGGTCGCACCGGGTGCACACCGGCGTCGCCGTGCGATCAGGTGAACGCGCCGAGGTCGAGGTGGTGACGACGATCGTGACGTTCGTGGCCCTGACCAAGGAGGCGATCGAGTGGTACCTCGCCACCGGTGAGCCGTTCGACAAGGCCGGCGCCTACGCCATCCAGGGTGCCGGCGGTGTCTTCGTCGAGACGATCCGCGGGAGCGTCTCCAACGTCGTCGGCCTCCCCCTGGCCACCGTGGCGCGGTTGTTGGATCGCGTCGCGGACCTCGAGGTAGGTCGCTGAGCCTGAGAGCCACTGGGTCCTGGCCGCTCCGGAGGTCACAGTTAGCACTCTCGCCCTTCGGTTGCTAACATTGGCACTCGCACCATTCGAGTGCTAACGCCACCGCCTGAGCCAATGGAGGCTTGCCAACATGTCCCTGAAGCCGCTCGATGACCGCATCGTCGTCCTGCCCAACGAGGCCGAGCAGACCACTGCGTCGGGTCTCGTGATCCCCGACACCGCCAAGGAGAAGCCGCAGCAGGGCAAGGTCCTCGCCGTCGGCCCCGGCAAGCGCGCCGAGAACTCCGGCGAGCTGATCCCGCTCGGCATCGAGGTCGGCCAGACCGTCCTCTACTCCAAGTACGGCGGCACCGAGATCACCATCGATGGCGACGACGTGCTGATCCTGTCCAGCCGTGACGTCCTCGCGATCGTGGAGAGCTGAACCACATGGTCAAGCTGCTCAAGTTCGACGAGGAAGCCCGCCGGTCGCTCGAGACCGGTGTCGACAAGCTCGCCAACGCCGTCAAGGTCACGCTCGGCCCGAAGGGCCGCAACGTCGTGCTCGACAAGAAGTGGGGCGCCCCGACGATCACCAACGACGGTGTGTCGATCGCCAAGGAGGTCGAGCTCGACGACCCGTTCGAGAACATGGGTGCCCAGCTCGTCAAGGAGGTGGCCACCAAGACCAACGACGTCGCTGGTGACGGCACCACCACCGCCACCGTGCTGGCCCAGGCGCTCGTCCACCTCGGCATGCGCAACGTCGCCGCCGGCGCCAACCCGATGAGCCTGAAGAAGGGCATCGAGAAGGCCGTCGCCGCCGCCGTCGAGTCGATCCAAGCGCAGGCCAAGGACGTCGACGACAAGTCGGACATCGCCAACGTGGCGACGATCTCGGCCGCCGACACATCCGTCGGTGAGGTCATCGCCGAGGCCATCGACAAGGTCGGCAAGGACGGCGTGGTGACCGTCGAGGAGTCGAACACGTTCGGCACCGAGCTCGAGTTCACCGAGGGCATGCAGTTCGACAAGGGCTACCTGTCGCCGTACTTCGTCACCGACCCGGAGCGTCAGGAGGCCGTGCTCGAGGAGCCGTACCTGCTGATCCACCAGGCCAAGGTGTCGACGGTGCAGTCGCTGCTGCCGGCGCTCGAGGCCGTGATGAAGACCGGCAAGCCGCTCGTCATCATCGCCGAGGACGTCGAGGGCGAGGCCCTCGCCACGCTCGTGGTGAACAAGATCCGCGGCACGTTCAACGCCGTCTCGGTCAAGGCGCCGGGCTTCGGCGACCGCCGCAAGGCGATGCTCCAGGACATGGCCACGCTCACCGGGGCGCAGGTCATCAGCGAGGACGTCGGCCTGAAGCTGGAGAACGTCACCCTCGACCTGCTGGGCACCGCCAAGCGGGTCATCGTCACCAAGGACACGACCACCATCGTCGATGGCGGCGGGTCGAGCGACGACGTCAAGGGCCGGATCAACCAGATCAAGACCGAGATCGACAACACCGACTCCGACTGGGACCGCGAGAAGCTGCAGGAGCGCCTCGCCAAGCTGGCCGGCGGCGTCGCCGTGATCAAGGTCGGCGCGGCCACCGAGGTCGAGCTGAAGGAGAAGAAGCACCGCATCGAGGACGCCGTGTCGGCGACCCGTGCGGCGATCGAGGAGGGTGTGGTCGCCGGTGGCGGCACCGCCCTGATCCGGGCCCGCGAGGCGGTCGCCAAGGTCGTGTCGTCGCTCGAGGGCGACGAGGCCACCGGTGCTCGCTCCGTGCACGAGGCGCTCGTGACGCCGACCCGGCTGATCGCCGAGAACGCCGGCTTCGAGGGATCGGTCTGGGTGCAGCGCGTCGAGGCCGAGGTCGGCGCGATCGGCCTCAACGCGGCCACCGGCGAGCTGACCGACCTGATCAAGGCCGGCATCGTCGACCCGGCCAAGGTCACCAGAGCGGCGCTGCAGAACGCGGCGTCGATCGCGGCCATGGTGCTCACCACCGAGTGCCTCGTGGCCGACAAGCCGCAACCGCCCGCCCCGCCGATGCCCGGTGGCGGCGGCGGCATGGGCGGCATGCCCGGAATGATGTGAGCTGTCGAGGGGGAGGGGAGACCCTCCCCCTCGCCATTCCTTGTCGTCCCAGGATCGCTGGACGATCCTCAGCGTCGTCAGAACCGTCATGATGGGTTCATGGCGCGGGATGATCGGGTGTTGCGGCCGTTCTGGTTGCACCAGGCAGCGGAGTACCTGATTGGTCTCGTGCTCGTCGCCGTCGGGCTGCAGAGCATCGAACCGCTGGTGCCGACGCTCGCCGGCGGCCTGGTGATCCTCAACGCCGCCGTCGTCGACGGGCCGCTCGGCGCCTTCCGCCTGATGTCGCGGCGCCAGCACCGCATCGCCGATCTCGTCGTCATCATCGGCATCGGCATCGCCGCGGTGCTGCCGTTCCTCGACATCGACAACGCCAGCCGCGTGATGATGGTGGTCACCGCCGTCATCCTCGGCCTCGTGTGGTGGAACTCGTCGTTCGACCGCCGCGCCGCCGGCCGTCCGGCGGGCGCGCCGGTCGATCGACCCGAGGCGATCGGACGCGGCGCCGGGCGCTTCGCCGGCAACATCGCCCGGGCCGTCCGCGACCGCACGAACCGGCCGTAAGGTGCCGCCATGGTGTTCGAGCGCCCTGCTCCCGACCTGCAGAAGCTGCTCGCCGCCTGGGAGCAGTTCGAGGCCGGCGAGGAGACACCCGGTCGTGTGCTCGCCAACCTCAAGACCGCCGGGCTGCCCGAGGTGCTGCGCCAGCTCGCCGACGAGGGATGGACACCGAACGCGACGTGAGCGCGCGCAGGGCCGGCGGGCGCCAGCAGATCCCGCGGCCGTCTGTGTGGTCACCGGGTGAGCTGCAGCCTCCGGCGGCGCATCCCTTGCTCATCACCGTCGCCGACATCGAAGCCGCCCTCGCCGGATCACCGCCGGGCCAGCCGTTGGCGCCGGCGTTCCCCGACGCCAGGGCGTCGGCCGTGCTGGTCGCCCTCGCCGACGGCCCCGACGGCGCCAACGTGCTGCTGACCCGTCGCTCGCTGCACCTGCGCAACCACCGCGGCGAGATCAGCTTCCCTGGGGGCCGCATCGACGAGGGCGAGACACCGGCCGAGGCGGCGCTGCGCGAAGCCGAGGAAGAGGTCGCCCTCGACCCTCGGAGCGTCACCGTGTTCGCCGAGCTCGACCACCTCAACACCGTCGTCAGCCGCAGCTACATCGTGCCCATCGTCGGGCGTCTCCCCGGGATCGTCCCACTGGCGCCCGCCAGCCCGGAGGTCGAGCGGGTGCTGTGGCTGCCGCTGTCCGAGCTCGTCCGCCCGGACACCTACCGCTCGGAGCGCTGGGGCACCACCCCCACCGACCGGCTGCTGCACTTCTTCGAGCTCGACGACGAGACCGTGTGGGGCGCCACCGCGCACATGCTCGTCGAGCTCCTCACTGCGACCGGCCGAGACTCGTTCTGACGACGCTGAGGATCGTCCAGCGATCCTCAGACGACACAGAGCTCACGGGTGCAGCGATTGGAGGAGCCGCCACAGCGACTCGACGTGGGTCCACTCCGTCGACCGTGACCCGATGGAGATGCGCAGCACGCTGCGGCCGTCGAGCACGGTCCGCGTGAGCAACACCTGACCGGTGGCGTTGGCCCGCTCGATCAGCTCGTCGGTGACGGCGTCGCCGGCGACGGCGCGGATGCACACCAGGTTGAGCGGGTGCGGGGCGACGATCTCGAAGCGGTCGTCCTTGTCGATCTCGACGCCCAGCCGCTCGGTGAGCTCGACGTGCCGGCGGATCATCTCGCGGATCGCCTCGACGCCGTGCAGGCGGATCGTCATCCACACCTTGAGGGCGCGGAAGCGCCGGCCGAGCGGGACCTGCCAGTCGCGGTAGTCGATCGCCGCGCCCGCCTCGGCGGCGGCCGAGCGCAGGTACTCGGGCAGGATGCTCAGCGCGCCGAGCAGGGACAGCCGGTCGGCGGTCCAGAACATGCTGCAGTCGACGTTGACGCCCATCCACTTGTGGGCGTTGGTGCAGTAGCTGTCGGCGAGCTCGATGCCGTCGTTGACCCAGCGCAGCTCCGGCTCCAGCGCGGCCATCCCGCTCATCGCCGCGTCGACGTGCAACCAGATCCGGGCAGCGCCACAGACCTCGGCGATCGCGGGCGTCGGGTCGAACGCCATCGACGACGTCGTGCCTCGCGTCGCGCACACGAAGAACGGAATCGAGTCCGGCCGCGCGATCCTCTTCGATCATCGTTGCAAGTGCATCGGCCCGCATGGCGAACGACTCGTCGTGGGGGACGACCCGCACGCGGTCGGTGCCGATGCCGGCGACACGCAGGCCCTTCTCGACGCTGGAGTGCGACTGGGCCGTCACGTAGCCGACGAGCCTCGTCGTGTCGCCGTCGTGGTTCACCGCCCCACCGGTCGCCCGCCAGCGGGCGGCCAGGACGGCGACCAGGGTGGCGTCGCTCGCCGTCCCCTGGATCACGCCACCACCGGTCGCACTGTCGGAGCGGAATCGCTCGGGCAGGCCGAGCAGCTCCTGCATCCAGTCCATCACCAGCGTCTCCAGCTCGGTGCACGCCGGCGACGTGACCCAGCTCATCCCCTGGACGCCGAGCCCCGCCGACAGCAGCTCGCCGAGGATCGACGGGTACGTCGTGTTCGACGGGAAGTAGGCGAAGAAGCCGGGGTGCTGCCAGTGCACGATCCCCGGGACGATGATCTCGTCGATGTCGGCCATCACGGCGTTCCACGGCTCCGGCTGCGTCGGCGGGTGGGCCGGCAGCCGCCGGCGAACGTCGCCCGGCTCGACGGCGGGCGCCACCGGGAGCGAGTCAAGGCCCTCGAGGTGGTCGGCGATCCAGTCGATCAGCTCGTGACCGTGCTGGCGGAACTCGTCGGGTTTCATGTGCTCCTCCGGGTGCGGCGGGCGGACCGTACGACGCGCCACGCGATGAACGACAATCCGGCGACCAGGGCGCCGAAGATCAGCCACTGCCGCCAGCCGCTGCGTCCCTCGCTGCCGCAGCCTGGTTCGGGGACGGCGCTGATGCAGTCGGACAGGTCGCGGTCGTCGGGGATGAACTCGTTGTCGACGACGGTGGAGGGCGGGCTGGTCTCACCGGCCGCGATGGCGCCCGCCGGCACGAACACGGCGACGACCACGAACACGACGATCAGCCACCGCGACATCCCGCTGGTTTCTACCAGTGCTGTCTACGATCAATGGCTTGACCGTCCTCGTCGTGGACTTCGGCGCCCAGTACGCCCAGCTCATCGCCCGCCGCGTGCGCGAGCTGGCGGTGTTCTCCGAGATCGTGCCCAACCGCATCACGGCCGCCGAGGTCGCTGCCCGCCAACCGGCCGCGCTCGATCCTGTCGGGTGGTCCGAAGAGCGTGCACGTCGAGGGTGCCCCGTCGCTCGACCCGGAGATCTACGACCTCGGCGTGCCGATCCTCGGCATCTGCTACGGCGCCCAGCTGGTCGCCCAGCAGCTCGGCGGCACGGTCGGCCGGGGGATGCGCGGCGAGTACGGCCGGGCGAAGTTGCGCCGCACCGCCCCGTCGACGGTGCTGCCCGACGACGCTCCTGACGTCCACGACGTGTGGATGAGCCACTTCGACGCCATCACCGAGGTCCCCGCCGGGTTCACCGCCACGGCGGCCACCGACGACGCACCCGTCGCCGTGCTGGAGTCCGACGAGCGGCGCATCTACGGCGTGCAGTTCCACCCCGAGGTCGTCCACTCGCCCTACGGCATGGGCGTGCTGCGGCGGTTCCTGCACGAGCGGGCCGGCTGCCCGGCGGACTGGACGATGTCGTCGGTGATCGACGAGCAGGTGGCGCGGATCCGCGCCGAGGTCGGCGACGGGCGGGTGCTGTGCGCGCTGTCCGGCGGCGTCGACTCGTCGGTCGCCGCGGCGCTCGTGCACCGCGCCGTCGGCCACCAGCTCACGTGCATCTACGTCGACACCGGGCTGATGCGCAAGGGCGAGAGCGAGCAGGTCACCGACACGTTCCGGCGCACCATGGGGATCGAGCTGATCCACGTCGACGCCGCCGACCGCTTCCTCGACCGCCTCGCCGGCGTCGCCGATCCCGAGACGAAGCGCAAGGCCATCGGCGACGAGTTCATCCGCGTCTTCGAGGAGCACACCGGCGGCCTCGTGGAGGCCGAGTTCCTCGTCCAGGGCACGCTGTACCCGGACCTCATCGAGTCCGGCGGCGCCGACGGCACGGCGGCGGTGATCAAGAGCCACCACAACGTCGGCGGGCTGCCCGAGGACATGCGCCTGCGGCTGATCGAGCCGCTGCGCGACCTGTTCAAGGACGAGGTCCGCCGGCTCGGCCACGAGCTCGGCCTGCCCGACGAGATGGTGTGGCGCCAGCCGTTCCCCGGGCCGGGCCTGGCCGTGCGGATCATCGGCGAGGTCACGCGCGAGAAGGTGGCGCTGCTGCAGGAGGCCGACGCCATCGTCCGGGCCGAGATCGCCGCCGCCGGGCTGGAGCGGGAGATCTGGCAGTCCTTCGCCGTGCTCGCCGACATCCGCTCGGTCGGCGTGATGGGCGACGAGCGCACGTACGGCCACCCGATCATCGTGCGCGCCGTGACCAGCGACGACGCGATGACGGCCGACTGGGCGCGGCTGCCGTACGACCTGCTCGAGCGACTGTCCAACCGGATCATCAACGAGGTGCCCGGCATCAACCGGGTGGTCTACGACGTCACGTCGAAGCCGCCCGGCACGATCGAGTGGGAGTAGCGGGCAGGGACACGCGTCCCGTGTGAACAGCTGTGTGACGGGTGTTGCAACGGGTTCGTAATGTCGGGCTACACTCGCCGCCGTCATGCCCTTCCGCCTCTCCCGGGTCGGGCGGGTCGCTGTCGCCGCCGCCGCGGTGACCGTGGTCACCGCCGTCGCTCCGACGCCTGCCTCTGCCGATCCCGTCGACGACCAGCGGGCTCGCGTCGAGCAGATCACCGACGAGCTGGAGCGGCTCGAGGAGCGCTCCGACATCCTCGCCGAGGACTACGTCACGGCGCTCGACGAGCTGAAGCAGGTCGACGCCGAGGTGGCGGCTGCGGCACAGCGGGTCACCGAGCAGGAGGCGGCGGTCGCCGCCCTCCGTGGCGAGCTGTCCGAGGTCGCCGTGCGCGCCGTACATGGGCGCCGGCACCAACGGGTTCGGGGCGATGTTCTCCGACTCCTCGGCGGTCACCGATGTCGCTGCAGCGCGACCAGCTCTCCCGCGTCGCCCTCAGCGCCGGCACGGCGACGACCGACGAGCTGGACCAGGCGATCGCCGACCTGCAGGACGAGCGCGAGGCGCTCGAGAGCAAGCAGGACGAGGCCGCCGCCAAGGCCGAGCAGGTCGAGGAGGCCAAGCAGGCCACCGACGAGCAGAAGGCCGAGTACCGCGAGGCGCGTGCCGAGGCCGAGGCCGAGCTCGGCCGGCGCATCCAGGAGGAGGAGGAGCGCCGCGCCCGCGAGTCGTACGAGCGGATGCAGCGCGAGGCCGAGCAGGCCGCCGCCCGCCAGGCCGCGGCCGGCCAGCAGGCGCAGGCGCGGGCCCAGGCGAGCACGGCCGACACGGCAGCGGCAACGGCGGTGGCGGCGGTGGCGGTGGCGGCGGCGAGGTCGCGAGCGTCGCCGCGGCGCCGAAGCCCGCTCCGGCGGCCCCGTCGATCCCGGCGGCGTCGTCTCGCGCCGGCACGGCCATCAACGCCGCGTCTGACGCCAGGTCGGTGTCGGCTACCGCTACGCCACGGCCGAGCCCGGCGTGGCGTTCGACTGCTCCGGGCTGACGTCGTGGGCGTGGGCGCAGGCCGGCGTGTCGCTGCCGCACCAGTCGCGGGCGCAGCAGGCCAGCGTCCCCAACGTGCCGAAGGAAGCGGCGCAGCCGGGCGACCTGCTGTTCTTCTACTCGCCGATCAGCCACGTGAGCATCTACCTCGGTGGCGGCCAGCACGTCCACGCCCGCAACAGCGGCACCACCGTCGCCGTCGCCGCCGTCAACTGGGGCAGCGTCGTCGCCGTCGGCCGCCCCGGCTAGACGCATCCGAGTGTTCGGCGGCGTCCGAGTGTCGGGCGTGCGGCGTCCGCACACCGGACACTCGGATGGACCGGACCGCCACTACGGTGACGCGTGCTCCAGGGGCTCGATCTCGATGCCGTCGGCCGGTGGTTGCAGGAACACGTCGACGGCGCCGTCGGGCCGTTCGACGCCACGCTGATCGGCGGCGGGCGCTCCAACCTGACGTTCGCCCTCGACGGCGCCGACGGCCGCCGCTTCGTCGTCCGCCGCCCGCCGCTCGGCCACGTGCTGGCGACGGCCCACGACATGGCTCGCGAGCACCGCATCATCGCCGCCCTCGGCCCGACGGCCGTGCCGGTGGCGCCGGCGCTCGGCCTGTGCACCGACACCGAGGTCAACGGCGCCCCGTTCTACGTCATGGGCTACGTCGACGGGGTCGTGCTCGACAGCCCGGACAAGGCCGACGCTGCTCGACGTGCCCGAGCGGGCCAAGGCGAGCGACCGATCTGATCGACGTGCTCGCCGACCTCCACGACGTCGACGTCGACGCCGTCGGGCTCGGCGACCTCGCCCGGCGCGAGGGCTACATCGAGCGCCAGCTGAAGCGATGGACGACGCAGTGGGCGAACTCCAAGACCCGCGAGCTGCCGGCGATCGACGAGGTCGCCGAGCGCCTCGCCGCGCGGATCCCGCCGCAGCACGGCGTGACGATCGCCCACGGTGACTACCGCTTCGGCAACTGCCTCGTCGATCCCGAGCACGGACGCATCGCCGCCGTCCTCGACTGGGAGCTGTGCACGCTCGGCGACCCGCTCGCCGACGTCGGCTACCTCGGCGTGTACTGGACCGACCCCGGCGGCAGCGGCGGCCGGCACAACGACCCGTCTGGCGCCGAGGGGTTCCCGACCTACGCCGAGCTGCTCGACCGCTACTCCACGCGCACCGGCCGCGACGTGCCGGGCATCGACTACTACGTCGCCTTCGCCTCGTGGCGCCTGGCCGTGATCGGCGAGGGCGTCTACGCCCGCTACCTCCACGGGGCGATGGGCGACCAGGACATCGGCCCGGCGGAGCTGGAGATGTTCAAGGCCGGCACCGAGCAGCTCGCCGCGCCGCCCTCGAGGCCGTCAGCCGTCTCCGCTAGCGGTGTCGACCCACATGCCTTCGCGCCCGATGACGACGGGGATGGGCGCGTCGGCGAGACGACGCTCGATCGTGACGATCTCCTCGTCGGTGCGCGCCGGCGCGTGGTGGACGAGCACCACCTTGCGGACCGAGCCGGCGACGGGCGAGGTCGATGACGTCGTCGATGACGGCGTGACCGAAGCGCTCGGCGTGTCGGCCGCTCGTCGGCGATGTACCCGCCGCCGTGGACCAGCACGTCGACACCCTCGACGAGCTCGCGCATCGCGGCGACCTGGTCGGCGCCGGCGATCGACGGGCAGTGGTCGGGCATGTAGGCCAGGCTGCCGCCGCCGGCCTCGAGCCGGTGTCCGAACGTGCGGCCGCCCTTGTGGGCGATGTCGTGCGTCAGCACGTCGACGCCTTCGATGCTGCCGCCGGCCGGGCACCATCGCCTCGAACGTCCACGTCCCGCGCAGCTGGTCGGGCGTGATCGGGAAGTGCGGCGGCGACATGACCCGCGAGAGCACCTCGAGCGGCGTCGTCGCCGTCCGTCGCCGACCGGCACCCAGACAGCGACGTCGGCGTCGTCGCGGTCGGCGTTGGGCAGGAACGGCAGGCCCTGGGTGTGGTCCCAGTGGAGGTGGCTGTAGAGGATCGAGCCGTGCAGCGCCTGGCCGTCGAGCTCGACGCCGAGCCGGCGCAGGCCGGTGCCGGTGTCGAGCACGAGCCACCGTCCTCCGTCGACGGGGATGGCGACGCACGACGTGTGCCCGCCGACGCCGGCGAACGCCGCGCCCGGGGCGGGGGTCGAGCCGCGCACCCCGCACAACAGCGCTCTCATGGCAGGTGATCCGGCATGGTCGGTCACGGTACAGAACGGACGCGTCACGACCGACTGGCGCCCGCAGCGCCAGTCGGTCGTGACCTCCCTCCGCGCTCGCTCAGGCGACGGTGAACTCCTGGACCATGCCCGCCATGAAGTGCGGCGGGCCGGCCCCGGGTGGCGTGCTGCTCTCCGGGCCCTTCCATCTGTGCCATCACCTCGGGCGTGGCGCCCTGCGGCAGGAAGCAGACGGCGAAGTAGCGGCCGGGCTCGAGGTCGGCGACGCCGTAGGACTCGACGCCCGGCGGGCCGAACGTCGCCGCCGACCATCGTGGCCTTCGTCGCCAGCTCCTCTTCGGGGAGCGACGAGCAGGTCGATCGGCGTCTCGGTGACGCCGTCGTTGACCTTCATCATCAGCACCTCGTGGAACTCGGTGCCCTGGTTGTCCATGGTGACGACGACCTTGCCGGCCGGCACCTCCTGGGGGATGCCCTCGAAGACGTACTCCGTCGTCGTCACGTTGAGCTCGTTGAAGCCGCAGTTGCCCTTGACGTATTCGACGGTCTCGCCGTACGCCGTCGAAGAACTCCGGTCCCTGCTCCTCGGAGTTGGCGATCAGCGTCTCCACCGTCGGCTTGATGTCGGCGGGCGCCGTGGCGATGGCTGCGTCGAACGCCGGGCCGATGATGGCCGGGTCCTCGGACATCGTCGCACCTACCGCGGCGACGAACGCGTCGCAGAACGCGGCCGGGTCCGTCGGGGCGGTGCCGTCATCGGCCGTCGCCGTCGTGTCCGCAGCAGCCGGAGCTTCGGTCGCCGCAGGCGCCTCGGTGGTTGCTGCGTCGTCATCGTCGTCGTCGCCGCAGGCAGTGGCTCCGAGAAGCAGAGCTGTCGATGCCGCCGCGAGCACGACACGTGTGGTGAGGTGTCTCGTTTTCATCCCCCTCACGATCACGGTTCGGCGCGATGGCGACCACCGCGCCAGCAGGTGTGCGTTGGGGGTGGTGGCACCACCTCGGCGAGCGCAGGTCAGAAGTGCCAGCGCGTGGCGCGGGAGGCGAACTCCTCCTCGCGCTCGATGACGGCGAAGGCGCGCTCGGGGACGACCTCGATGATCAGGTTCTGGCGGAGGAAGTCGGCGCTCAGCGCGGGTGCCAGCGCTCGGTACTTGGCGAGGTAGCGCTCGATCCACGTCGTCGCGCGCGTGTCGTCGGTCACCCGCTCGGCGCGCCCCTCGACGGACAGGCACTCCACGGTGTCATCGACGGCGACGGCGATCTGTGGGTTGGCGGCCACGTTCGCCGCCTTGCGCGAGCGCGGGCCGCACGAGAGGGCGAAGCGGTGTTCTCCGTCGTCCCACACGCCCCAGGTCGGCATGGCATGCGGCCGGCCCGTCGACCGAGGCCGTGACGATCCAGTAGTTGCGACCGCCGCCGAGCTTGTCCGCCGCCCACGACCACGGCAGTGCCGACCACTCCTCCGTATCGACGCCGTAGTCGGGCATGTGCGGTCGTTCGCCGACGGGTTCGGCATGGCGCACACTGTCGCCGATGCGAGCGAGGGAGCGCCAGCGAGCGAGCAGCCACCCCCGGCCTGCGTGGCCGGGGAACGCAGTCATTGCGTGAACCCCCAGTCCAGCAGGGCGGTCGCCGCGGCATTGCGCGCCTCCTCCGTCGGTGCACCGAGGACGGTGGCGATGATGCGCCGGTTGCCACGGGTCGCCGAGGCGACGATGCACCACGCCGCGCCGGTCGTGCGGCCCGTCTTGATGCCATCGGTTCCCGGGTAGATCGTCAGCAGGTCGTTCGTGGCCGGGTAGGAGATGCCGTTGAGCACGGCGTCGGTGCGGCGGACGGTGAGCTGGAACGTGGCGTTCGTCATCAGCAGCGCGCTGAGCCGGGTCATGTCGCTGGCCGTCGAGAACTGGCCCTCGGCGTCGAGGCCGGTGGCGTTCACGGCGTGCGTGTTCGTCAGACCGAGCGCCCCGGCCATCTGGTTCATCTGCTCGGCGAACTGCGCCTCGCCGCCGGCGATGTCGAGCGCCAGCAGCCGTGCCGCGTCGTTGGCGCTGACGATGAGCATCGCCCGAATCAGCAGGTCGCGCGGCAGCTCCTGGCCCTCCGTGATGCCGATGCGCGACTCCTCCGGATCGATCAGCAGACCCGGCGGGGCGACGACGACCCTCGTCGGCTGGCCGGCGACGTACGCCGTCTGGGCGGCCAGCAGTTTGACCAGGCTGGCGACGGGCAGCGGCGTGTCCGCCTGGTTGGAGGCCAGGAACTGGCCCGAGCGCATGTCGTAGACGGCGTAGGCAGCGGCCTCGACGACCGGCACGAGCGTCGTCGTCGGTGCCACGGTCGTCGTGGTCGTGGCCGGCGCGGTGGTCGTCGTGGTCGTCGTCGTGGACGTGGTGGTGGTGGTCGTCGTGGTCGTGGTCGACGTCGTGGTCGATGGTGTCGACGTCGACGTCGGGTCGGCCGCGTCGTTTCCGCTGCACCCGGCGACGAGGCCGAGGACCACGCCACACGAGACCAGCCGCCGCAGGAACATGCGGCACGACGGTACCGGCGCCTTCGCGCCGTCGATACGGTTCCTCGCCATGTCGCCGGTCACGGAGTACGACGCCGTCGTCATCGGTGCCGGCCCCAACGGCCTCGTCGCCGCGATCACGATGGCGCAGGCAGGCCGCCGCGTCGTCGTGTTCGAGGCGGCCTCCACCCCGGGCGGCGGGTGCCGCACCGCCGAGCTGACGGAGCCGGGCTTCCACCACGACGTGTGCTCGGCGATCCACCCGCTCGGGCTGGCCTCGGCGGCGCTGCGTGACCTGCCGCTCGCCGAGCACGGCGTCCGCTGGCGCCAACCGACGATCCCCCTGGCCCACCCGCTCGACGGCGGCGCCGCGCTGCTCCACCGATCGGTCGACGCCACCGCCGCTGGTCTCGGCGCTGACGGTGCTGCCTGGCGCCGCATGATGGCACCGCTGACCGAGGGCGGCCTGCCCGTCATCGACGACCTCACCGCCCCGCTGTCGCTGCCCCGCCACCCGCTGCGCCTGGCCCGCTTCGGCCTCGACGGCTTGCGTCCGGCGACGTCGCTCGGGCGGCGCCGGTTCGACGGCGACGGCGCCGCGGCGCTGCTCGCCGGCCTGGCGGCGCACTCGATCCTGCCGCTCGACCGTCCATTGACGACCGGCGTCGCCCTGGTGCTCGGGGGCCTCGCCCACCTCGTGGGCTGGCCGTGCGCTGAGGGCGGATCGCAGGCCATCACCGACGCCCTCGTGGCGATCCTTCACCAGCACGGCGGCGAGGTCGTCTGCGACCACCGCGTCGACGATCTCGGCGCGCTGCCACCCTCGACGGTGGTGCTGGCCGACGTGGTGCCGCGCCAACTCGTCGCCATGGCCGGCGACCGCTTCCCGGCTCGGGCTCGGCGGCGCTGGGAGCGCTTCCGCCACGGGCCCGGCGTGTTCAAGCTCGATTACGCCCTGTCCGCACCGGTGCCGTGGTCCGACCCCGCCGTGGCCGGAGCCGGCACCGTGCACGTCGGCGGGACGATGGCCGAGGTCGCTGCGGCCGAGGCGGCCGTGGGCAGGGGCGAGCACCCGGCGGCGCCGTTCGTGCTCGTCGCCCAGCCATCGCTGTTCGACCCGCACCGGGCGCCCGAGGGCCAGCACACGCTGTGGGCGTACTGCCATGTCCCGTCCGGCTCGACCGTCGACATGACAGGCGCCGATCGAGGCGCAGATCGAGCGCTTCGCCCCTGGGTTCGGCGACGTCGTGATCGCCCGCCATGCGATGACGGCGATGGCGTTCGAGGCCTACAACCCCAGCTACCTCGGCGGCGACATCACCGGTGGAGTCACCGACTGGCGCCAGTTCGCCACCCGTCCGGTCGCCTCACCGCATCCGTGGCGGACGCCGGTGGCCGGGTGTGTACCTGTGCTCGGCGTCGACCCCGCCGGGCGCCGGCGTCCACGGCTTGTGCGGCCGGTCGGCCGCCCGCCTGGCGCTGCGCGACCACCCGGACTAGAGCCAGAGGGCGGCGCGACGGCCTTCGAGGATCGCCTCGTGGACGGTGCGCGGCGCCACGCAGTCACCCGCCGCTGCGACGGCCCAGGCGATCGGCGCTGACGGGAGGCGGAACCCGCAGTCGACGAGGGCCGCGCAGGGCAGCACCCGCTCGGCGCCCGAGTAGCGGTCGCCGAGCGTTGCCCCTTCCGCTTGCACCCGCACCAGCAGCGCGCGCCGTTCGATGCGCACGCCGGAGCGGGCGAGGCGCACGTTGGCCGGTGCCAGGTCGCCACTGCGGGCGAGCTCGTTGCCGGCGATGTTGTCCTGGGTGACGAGGACGGCTCGCAAGCCGAGCTCCTCGGCGAGGGCGACGCCGATCGGCCCGCCGATCGGGTCGTACACGACGACGTCACCGCTGTCGGGCAGCGTCGCCGCGCCGCGGCGCAGGTCGGCGATGTCGATCACGATCGCGCCGTCGACGACCTCGTACTCGCGGATCCCGGCGATCGATCCGGTGCACTGCACGACCGTCGTGCCCGCGGGCACGTCCTCGCTGCCGGTGCGCACGTCGACACCGAGGAGATTCCACCTCGCGGGCGAGCCAGTCGACGAGTGCGCCGTTCGGGCCGGCGACCGCCGCCATCCCGCCGAGTTGCGCCTGGCGTTCGATCAGCACGACGCGGTGGCCACGGGTCGACGCCACCCGGGCGGCCTCCAGGCCGGCGGGACCGCCACCGACGATCGACACGTCGCGTGGTGTCCTCGCGACGGCGTACCAGTCGGGGTCTTCCGTCTCCCGTCCGGAGGTCGGCTCGCCGATGCACGTGACGAGTGGGTTGCGGGCATCGCGGACCTGGCAGGTCTGGTTGCAGCGGGTGCACGGTCGGACGCGTTCGGGTTCGCCGGCGCGCACCTTGGCGACCAGGTCGGGATCAGCGATCTGGGCACGGGTCATCTCGACGCCGTCGCAGGTCATCGTCTCTGCTTGGCTCACGTCCACGATCGAGCCCTGCACGAAGACCGGTACGTCCACTTCGAGCTTGACGGCAGCGGCCAGGTCGGCGTTGAAGCCGGGCGGTTGATGGAAGTCGGGACGGGTCTGTTCGATCGAGAAGATCGAGCCGCGAGTGACGACGAGGTGATCGACGCCGACGTCGACGAGCTCGGCGGCGATCCCCGGTGCCATCTCCGGCGTGATGCCGGCCCACGGCGCCAGTTCGTCGCACGACAGGCGCAGGCCGACGACGACGTCGGGCCCGATCGCCCGGCGCACCGCCCCGATGACCGACCGGGCGAAGTGCGAACGGTCGGCACCCCACTCGTCGTCGCGGTGATTGGTCAGACCGGAGAGGAACTGGCGGATGAGGCTGTGCTGGCCGGCGTTGATCTCCACGCCGTCACAGCCGGCCGCGACAGCGCGCTGGGCGGCTGCGCCGAACCCGTCGATGACGGCGGCGATGTCCTCGGGCTCCATCCACTTGGGCACCTCGCGCGAGGCGACCTCGGGAACGCGTGATGGTGCCCACAGTGGCGCCTGGCTGTACGCGGACGAGCCCTGGCCGCCGGCATGGTCGAGCGAGGCGAGGACGAGCGCACCGTGGGGGCGGCAGGCGGCGACGATCGCCGCCCAGCCCGGCTCGGCCCGCGCGGCCAGGGGCGCCCGCTCGTAGGGCCAGTCGGACTCGTGGACGCTCGCCCCCTCGACGACGATCGTCCCGCAGCCTCCTCGCGGCGCGTCGCTCGTAGTAGGCGACGTGACGGGCGGTGAAACAGCGGTCGTCGTCACCGAGGTTGGTCACGTGCGGCCCGAACAACACCCGGTTCGGCGCCACCCTCGGCCCCAGCGCCAGCGGCTCCAGCAGTCTCATCGGAGTGTCAGTAGACCGGCGTCCGCACGCCGGACACTCCGATGGCGCCGAACACTCGGATGGATGTCAACGGTGGAGGAAGCGGACGGGGCGGCTGTGGTCCATGGCCGGGCGGGGGGCCGAACCGACGGCCGCCAGCAGGGCTTCGCCGTGGCCGTTGACGCACTCCGGGTCGGGGCCGTCGAGGGGTAGGCCGGTGAAGAACTTGGCCGCCATGCACCCGCCCTGGCAGGCGTCGTAGCTGCCGCAGCTCGCACAGGCGCCGGCGGACTGCGGCTCGCGCAGCGACAGGAAGAGCTCACTCGACCGCCAGATCCGTGTGAACCCGCCGGCGTCGCGCACCGACCCGGCACGGAACTCGTCGTGGATCACGAACGGACAGGCGTAGACGTCGCCGACGGGGTCGATCAGGCAGACCACCCGCCCGGCCCCGCACATGTTCAACCCGGGCAGCGGCTCGCCCAGCGCATTGAGGTGGAAGAACGAGTCACCCGTCAGCACGGCGTCGCCGTGGGCGAGCAGCCAGCGGTAGATCTGGTGCTGCTGGGTGTTCGTCGGGTGCAGCTCGTGCCACGAGTCGGCGCCGCGGCCGGACGGACGCAGCCGGGTGACGCGCAACTGGGCGCCGTAGGAGTCGGCCAGCGCCTTGAACGCGTCGAGCTGGTCGACGTTGTGGCGGGTGACGACGACGGAGATCTTGAACGGTCCGAACCCGGCATCGGCGAGGTGATCCATCGCCCGCCGCGCGGCGGCGTACGACCCGACGCCGCGCACGTGGTCATTCGTCGGCGCGTCGACGCCGTCGAGGCTGATCTGCACGTCGAGGTAGTCCATCGCCGCCAGCCGCCGCGCAGCCACCGCATCGAGATACGTGCCGTTGGTGGAGAACTTGACACCGATGCCGTGGTCGACGGCGTAGCCGACGAGCTCGAAGAAGTCGCGCCGGATCATCGGCTCGCCGCCGCCGATGTTGATGTAGAAGACCTGCAGCCGTCGCAGCTCGTCGAGCACCGTCTTGGCCTCGGCCGTGGACAGCTCGCGCGGGTCGCGCCGACCCGACGACGACAGGCAGTGGACGCACGCCAGGTTGCAGGCGTAGGTCAGCTCCCACGTCAGGCAGATCGGGGCGTCGAGGCCGCCCTTGAGCTGCTCAACCAGCGAGCGCGGGCTCACGCGACACTCTGGGGGCTGCGCCCCCAGACCCCATCGCCGCTCGGCTCGCTGGCGCTCGCTCGATCGGGTGCACTTCGTGCACGGAGCAGTCCAGATCGAACCAACGATTCGAGGGCCTCGACGAACGCCGGCCAGCGGCGCCTCGGCGACGTCGCATGCCCGCAAGGCATCGGCGACGGACTCGTGGCCGTCCAAGGCGCGCACGACGCGCACGACGTCGGGATGCTTGAGGAAGATCAGCCGCCGGTTGCCGTAGTGGTAGGCGAGCGCGCCGAACGGCTCGGGCCGCAGGGCGACCTGTGGGTCCAACGTCAACCGGCGGTCGAGCATCCGTCAGTACACGCCGCACATGCCGTCGATGGAGATCTCCTCGATCAACAGCTCCTCGACGATGAGATCGTCGTCCTTCTGGACCTCGGTCGCCTGGTCGGCAACGAGTGTCGCGGTGTCGGTTTCCATGCGCCGAGCGTATCGAAACCCACCCTGGCGCCAATCGGCCGTGGCGGGATGATGGAGCCGTGCCGGACACGATCCCGTCGCGCGGGCGTGCCCTGATCGCCCTCCTGCGGCCCGACGCCAGGCGTTGGGCCGTCCTCGGCGCGCTCATCGCCGTCAGCTCGGCGCTGACGCTGGCCGGCCCACTCGTCGTGCGCGAGATCGTCGACGAGGCCACCGCCGGCGCCGACACCGGCACGTTCGTGCGCCTGGCCCTGGCGTTCCTCGCCATCGCGGTGGGGACGCAGATCATCGCCGTCGTCGTCATCCGCTTCGCCACGATCACCGCGTGGGGGACGACGAACGGGCTGCGCCTGCGCATGACCCGCCACGTGCTCGGGCTCGACCACGAGTTCCACCGCCGCCACACGCCCGGCGAGTTGATCTCGCGCGTCGACGGCGACGTCACATCGGTGTCCGACTTCCTCGGTCAGGTGGTCCCCAAGGCGGTCGGCGGCGTCCTGTTGGTCGTCGGGATATTGGGCGTGCTCACGGTGCTCGACTGGCGCCTCGGCATCGGCTTGGCCGTGTACCTGGCCGTGTCCGTCGCCGTGCTGCTGGCGATGCGCCACCGGGCGATCAGCGAGTCGTCCGACGAGATGGCCGCCACCGCCCGCCTCTACGGCGGCATCGAGGAGCGTCTCACCGCATCCGAGGACTTGCGGGCCAACGGCGCCGGCGTGCACGCCATGTGGCGATTCGTCGAGGACAGCTCGGGCGCACTCGACAGCTCGTTGCGCCGCCAACGGGCGTTCATCCGCCTGTGGTGGGCGGTGCAGGGGGCGATCACGGCCGGCTCCGTCCTCGCCCTGGTGGTCGGCGCCGCGCTCGTCGCCAACGGGGCGATCACGGTCGGTACCGCCTTCCTGCTGTTCCAGTACGTCCTCTTGATCGAGCGCCCCCTGGAGGAGCTCGTTCACCAGCTGGAGACGGTGCAGAAGGCCAACGGGGCGATGGTGCGCGTCATCGATCTGCTCGAGGTGAAGCCGGCGATCGTCGACCGCGGCACGGTCACGCCCCCGCCGGGCGCCCTCGCCATCGCCTGCCGTGGCGTGTCGTTCGCCTACGCCGACGACGACGAGCAGTTGATCCTGAGCGACATCGACCTCGACATCGCCGCCGGCAGGTCGGTCGGTGTCGTCGGCCGGACGGGCAGCGGCAAGACGACGTTCTCCCGCCTGCTGTTGCGGCTCGTCGAGGCGACGAGCGGCACGGTGTCGCTCGGCGGCGTGCCGGTCGCCGACATCCCGATGACCGAGCTGCGCCGCCGTGTCGCCCTCGTGCCCCAGGAGGTCGAGCTGTTCGAGGGCACGATTCGCGAGAACGTGGCGCTCTTCGATCCGTCGCCGACCGACGCCGCCGTCGAGGAGGCGCTGCGCCGAGTCGGTCTCGGCGCGCTCGTCGACGGCGGCATCCATCGTCCCCTCGGCGCCCGCGGTGCCGGCCTGTCGGCAGGGGAGTCACAACTGCTCGCCCTCGCCAGGGTGTGGCTGCGCCAGCCCGACCTCGTCGTGCTCGACGAAGCCACGGCGCGGATCGACCCGGTCACCGAGCAGCGCCTGGAGGCGGCCGTCCACGACCTGATGGCGGGCCGGACGACGATCATCATCGCCCACAAGCTGTCGACGCTGCGGATGGTCGACGAGGTCGCCGTCTTCGACCGCGGCCGCGTCATCGAGCACGACGACCGCGAGGTGCTCGCCATGCAGGGGAACAGCCGCTGGCGCTACCTGCTCGACCTGGCGCTGGAGAGGGAGCCCGAGCCAGCATGAGCGACGAGCTGGGCATCTGGCGAGTTGCCTGGCGGGTGAGCCAGCACGAGCCGCGCTCGTTCTGGCTCGGCTGGGGCGCGTTCGTGTTCTTCTTCGCCATGCCCGCGCTCACCGGCTACTTCCTGGCGCGCGGCTTCGACGCCTTGTCCGATGGAGACACGACCGCCGTCTACTGGTGGGCGCTCGCCGTCGCCGTCGCCGAGACCGTGCGGATGGCGTCGATCCACTACGGCGCGATCACGTGGACGCGCGCCTGGATCCACATGCAGACGCTGCTGCGCGCCAACCTGCTGACCGCGCAGGTGGCCAGCGGCGGACCTGAGGCCGGCCAGCCGGTCGGCTCGGCGGGCGAGGCGCTGACCCACTTTCGCGACGACGCCGAGGACGTCGCCCAGCTCGTCGACGGGATGGTCGACGTCTCCGCCGGGCTCGTGTTCACCGTGCTTGCCGGTTTCCTGCTCGGCGCCGCCGACATGCGCGCCGCGCTCGTCCTGCTGCTGCCACTTGCCGGGGTCGTGCTGGCGACCCGTGCGCTCGACGGCAGGGTCAAGGCCTACCGCGCAGCCGACCGCGAGGCCACGGCTGCGGTCACCGGGCTGGTGGGCGACCTGATGGCGGCGGCGACGACGGTGAAGGTCAACGACGCGTCGGATGCGATGCTCGGCCGGCTGCGCGGGCTCGTCGACGAGCGCCGCCGCACGGCGGTGCGTGACCGCGTGCTCGACGAGGGCGTGTTCGCCTTCAGCCAGGGCGCCGCCGACGTCGGGCTCGGGCTCGTGCTCCTCGTGAGCGCCGGCGCGCTCGCGGCCGGGACGTTCGACGTCGGCACCCTGGCGCTGTTCGTCGCGTACCTCGGCTGGCTCAGCTTCCTGCCGCGCATGGTCGGGCGTGTCCTCGCCCGCAAGAAGCAGGCGACGGTCGCCGTCGACCGCATGCGTCAGCTCGTCGCCGGCCGGGCCACGGTCAACACCGTGCAGCCGCGGACGCTGCCACTCGAGCGGCGCCAGCGTGGTGTCCGGCCGGAGTCGGTCCGCCCCGAGCGGGTGCCGCTGCAACGCCTCGAGGTGCGCAACCTGTCCGCCACCTATCCCGGCCTGATCGGCGTGCACGACGTCTCGTTCCAGGTCCACCGTGGTGAGTTCGTCGTGCTGACCGGTCCCGTCGGCTCAGGCAAGAGCACGCTGCTGCGGGCGATCCTCGGCCTCTCGTGGCAGGCCGACGTCGTCGGCGAGGTGCGCTGGAACGGCGAGCTGCTGCACGACCGTGCGGCGTTCCTGGTGCCGCCGAACGCGGCGTTCCTGCCACAGGTCCCACAACTCGTGTCGGACTCGGTCCGCGACAACGTCGGGCTCGGGCCTGTGCCGCCCGACGATCTCGCCCGGGCGCTGACGCTGGCGGCGGTGTACGACGACGTCGCCGCGCTCCCGGATGCCGAGGACACGCTGATCGGGCCGCGCGGGCTGCGCCTGTCGGGCGGCCAGCGCCAGCGGCTGGCGACGGCGCGGGCGCTCGTCCACGGTCCCGAGCTGGTCGTGCTCGACGACCTGTCGAGCGCCGTGGACGTGGAGACCGAGCTGCAGCTCTGGGACAACCTCGCCGACGCCGGCCTGACCGTGCTCGCCGTCTCCCACCGCGCCGTCGCCTTCGAGCGCGCCGACCTCCTCCTCCGCCTCGACAACGGTGTCCTGGTTGGATCCTGACGCCTTTCCCGAGCTCGCCAAGGAGCGCGACATGCTCCAGTTCGCGCGCGCGCCTCGCGGGACCGGATGATCGAGCGGCTCGAGCGGGTCGACCCGCAGAGCGCGGCCGACAAGTTCACGGCCGAGTACGTCGAGGTGACGGTGGGCGAGGCGCTCGACGACCTCCACGCTCCGGGTGCCGGCGACTTCTTCGGGCGCATCGACACCAGCGACGGCCCGCGGCCCGAGCAGTGGTACATCGGCCGCCGGCACATCGAGGACGATCGCCACGACCCCGTCGTCGTCGACTGGCGGGCGCCGATCGCCGCGCCGTTCTACCGGGCGACCGCCGCCGACCCGCTCGGCGTCGACCTGCGCCGGCGGTTCACGCTCGACGAGGGCGAGATCACCGCCTACCTCGACGAGCACCTCGACGACCCGGACGCCGCCGATGTCGCCGGCGGCATCCCCGACCCGGTGCTCGCCGAGATCGGCGCCGAGCGCACCGGGGCGATGCGCGAGATCGTCGCCACCATCCAGGCCGAGCAGGACTTCGTCATCCGCGCGCCGATCGACCAGATCCTGGTCGTCCAGGGCGGCCCCGGCACCGGCAAGACGGCGGTGGCGCTGCACCGTGCCGCCTACCTGCTGTTCGAGCACCGCCGCCGCCTCGCCCGCGACGGCGTGCTCGTGATCGGCCCCAACCGCGCCTTCCTCGACTACATCGGCAACGTGCTGCCGTCGCTCGGCGAGCGCAGCGTCCGCCAGTGCACCGTGCTCGACCTGTGCGTGCCGAAGGTCGACATCACCGGCATCGACGACCCCGAGGCGGCGCGGGCGAAGGGCGACGCCGGCATGCTCGCCGAGCTCGAGCTGGCGGCGATGCTGGCGGTCACGCCACCGACCGACGACGTCGTCGTGCCGATCGGCGCCCGCCGCATCGTGTTCACCCGCGACGAGATCGCCGAGTGGCTGGATCGGGCGGCCGCCGGCGTCGTCCCGTTCAACCAGCGACGCCTGCGACTGCGGGCGATCGCCCAGCAGGAGGTGCGCCGCCGCACCGACCGTGACGACGCCTGGCCCGACGCCGGTCCGCTGCGCAAGGCGCTCGATGCGGCGTGGCCGACGCAGCAGCCGATCCGCCTCGTCGATCGCCTGCTGCCCGGACCGCGGGGTCGCAAGCGGGCGTGGACCGCCGCCGACCAGCTGCTCGTCGACGAGGCCAACTGCGTGCTCAACGGACCACCGCTCGTGTACGGCCACGTCGTCGTCGACGAGGCCCAGGACCACTCGGCCGTCGCCCTGCGGGTGATCGGCCGGCGCAGCCCGGCCGGGTCGATGACGCTCGTCGGCGACGTCGCCCAGTCGACGGCGCCGGCGGGCCAGGAGCGGTGGGCCGACGTGTTCGCATCGCTGGCGGGCGACCCCACCGCGATGGGTGAGATCGCCGAGCTGACGATCGGCTACCGCGTGCCCGAGCCGATCCTCACCATCGCCAACCGGCTGCTGCCGCTGACCGGCGTCGACGCCAGCGCCAGCCGCAGCGTGCGCGTCGAGGGCGGCGCGCCGCAGTGGACGCACACGTCGCCGGCTGAGCTGGCGGCGACCGTGGCGTCGTCGCCGCCGCCGTCAAGCACCGCCACCGGCTCACGGGTGTGGTCGCCCCGCTCGATCACCACGGGCCGATCAGTGCCGCTCTCGACGGCGCCGGCCTGCACGCCGTCGACCACCTCCACCAGCTGCACCACGGCGAGGTCCCGCTGTTCGGGCCGGAGCAGGTGAAGGGCCTGGAGTTCGACGGCGTGGTCGTCGTCGAGCCCGACGAGATCCTCGGCGACACGCCGCGCGGCGCCCGCCTGCTCTACGTGGCGATGACGCGCGCCGTGCAGGAGCTGGCGTTCGTCACGACGTCGTCGACTCAGACGCCGGCGATCGCCGGGCGCGGCCCGACGTAACGGGCGCTCGGCCGGATCAGCTTGCCGATCGGCGGCCTGCTCGACGGCGTGCGTCGTCCAGCCGACGGTGCGGCTGACGGCGAACGTCGGGGTGAACAGCGCGCGGGCATGCCCGCCGACGCCATCACGACACCGGCGAAGAACTCGACGTTGCTCGGCAGCGGGCGGTCCGGCTTGACGTGGCGGAGGTAGTCGAGGATGCGCCGCTCGATCTCGACGGCCTGCTCGACGAGCTCGCCGTCCTGGCGTGTGGCGATCTCCCGCAGCAGCGTCGAGCGCGGGTCGGCGTGCTCGGTAGACGGGGTGGCCGAAGCCCATGATCCGCCGCCCGGCGGCGAGCTCGTTGGCGACCCATCCTTCGGTGCGGCACGGCGGCCCGATGGCGTCGAGGGCGTCGAGGGCGCGGCTCGGCGCGCCGCCGTGGAGCGGGCCGGCGAGGGCGCCGAGGGCGGCGACCGACGACGTCGGCGAGATCGGCGCCCGTCGAGGCCACGACGCGAGCGGTGAACGTCGAGGCGTTGAAGCCGTGGTCGATGGTGAGGATGAGGTACTGCTCGAGCGCACGTGCCGCGTCGGCGTCGGGCGTCTCGCCGGTGACGGCGCGGAGGTAGGCGGCGGCGTGCCCGAGGTCGGCGCCGCCCTCCAGCGGGTCGAGGCCGAGGCTCACGCGGTGCAGCGCGGCGACGATCGTCGGCATCACCGCCGAGACGCGCAGCGCCTGCGTCGCCCGCTCGTCCGGGTCGATGTCGATGAGCGGTCGCAGGCCGAGCTCGTCGGCGGCGATCGACAGCGCCGCACGTACTCGGCCGAGCGTCGGGCCGGTCGCCGTCGCCAGCGGACCGAGCACGGGGACCACCGATGCCGGCAGGACCCGGTGGCGGGCGACCTCGGCGCGGAAGGCGGCCAGCTCGGCGTCGTCGGGCAGGTGGCCGACGGCGACGAGGTGCCAGACCTCCTCGAAGGAGTGGTGGCGGGCGAGGTCGGTGGCGTCGTGGCCGCGGTAGTGGAAGAAGCCGGCCTCGCCGTCGACGTCGCCGATGGACGTGTCGGTGACGGCGACGCCGTTGAGGCCGGCGGGGACATCGATCAGGTTGCTCATGGCCTCCATCGTGCTGGCCCGAACGTTGTTCATCAATGTTGATTTGATCAATGTTGACAGATGCACTACGCTGTCGATCGTGAGCAGGTACGTCCGCGCCGGCGAAGCGGCGCGGCTGCTCGGGGTGCAGAAGGCGACGCTGTACGCCTACGTCAGTCGTGGGCTCGTGTCGCGGACGGTGGCCATCGACGGGCGCACGTCGCTCTACGCCCTCGACGACATCGAGGTGCTCGCCGCGCGGACGCGGCGCCAGGACTCCGAGCCCAAGCCGTCGCTCGACGTGCAGATCGTCACCGGCGTGACGACGCTCGACGAGTCCGGACCGAGGTACCGCGGCCACGACGTCGCCGAGCTGGCGCAGGACGTGCACGTACGAGCAGGTCGCCGAGCTGCTGTGGACCGGGTCGTTGCCGGTCACCGTCGAGTGGCCCGCGCCCGAACCTGCCGACGTCGCCCTCGCCGCCGCCGTCACCCGGGCCGTCGACGGCGGCAACGGCGTCCCGGCGATGGTCGCCACGGCGAGCGCGCTCGGCGCCCACCATCCGGCCGACGACCCGCCGGCCGCGGCGCGCCGGCTGCTCGGCGTCGTGCCGACCGTGCTCGGAGGGCCGGCCGACGCCGGCGGCGTGGCCGCCCGCCTGGCCGTGTGCTGGGGGTCGCCGGGGCCCCTGGCGGCGGCGCTCGACCGGGCGCTCGTGCTGCTCGCCGATCACGAGCTGGCGACGAGCACGCTGGCCGTGCGCATCACCGGCTCGACGTGGACCGGCCCGTACCCGGCGTTCGCCGCCGGGCTGGCGACGGTGCAGGGCGCGCTGCACGGCGGCGCGGCGCGACAGGTCCACGACCTGCTCGTCGAGTGCGAGGAGATCGGCGCCGCCGCGGCAGTCGGCCGGCGGTTGCAGGCGCGTGAGCGCCTGCCGGGGTTCGGCCACAAGATCTACCAGGGCGAGGATCCGCGGCTCGCCCCGCTGCTCGAGGCCGTGGCGCTGCTGCCCGACGCCGCCGGCCGGCGTGACGTCGTCGACGACCTGCGCGCCGAGACGAGCAATCGCATCATGCGCCAGCCCAACGTCGATCTCGGCGTCGGCGCGCTGTCGTTCGTCGGCGGCCTGCCGGCGGACGTGCCGCTGTTCGCCGTCGCCCGCATCGCCGGCTTCGCCGCCCATCTCGACGAGGAGCTCCAGGAGCGCCCGCTGCGCTACCGCGGCCTCGCCCGCCCGCCCCGGCCCTGATCTGGGCGTGATTCTCGCCAAACCCGGTTCTGGGCGTGGACCTCGCCGCATGCGGCGAGATTCACGCCCAGTTCGGTGACGTCCGTTTCCGTTTCCGCTTCCTCGTGACACCCATGGCGGTCGAGGAGGATCCGATGACTCGGTTGGCGTACGACCCCCAACGTGTCGATGATTGTGGCGTCACACCCGCCGCGCCGTCGACGATCTCGCCGCGATCGGCTGCGACGACCCCGCCGCCGCCGAGGCGATGCGCATCGTGCGTCTCGCCCAACTGCACCTGGAGCCCGACTGGATGCCGGTGCTGGAGCGCATCCGCTCCAGCACGGCGTTGATCGCCCCGATCGTCGCCGGGTTCAGCGACGAGGAGCGCGAGTTCTTCCAGGGGTTCGTCAACGAGGCAGCGGCCTCGGTGGCGATGGAGCTGTCGCACTACGACGCCCATCCCGACGACCAGCTCGACGCGCTGCCCGAGGAACTGCGGACGCTGGACGACCGTCGCGAGTGGGACCGACTGGCCCGGCTGTACCTGATCGAGCAGTACGACCAGATGATCGACACCGGCGCCGTCGAGGTGCAGCGCGACGGCGAGCACTACTGGATCGACCCGATCGAACTGACCGACACCAACTCGATCGTCATGGGCGAGATCGTCCTCGCCGGAGTCGCCGCCGCCGGCCGGTTCAGCAAGGCGAGCAGCGGCGGCCTCTCGACCGCCGGCGCCAGAACCGCGAGTTCACCGATGCCGGCGTCGAGGCCGGTCGTTGCGCCGACATCGATCACCGGCTACACCAAACACGGATTGGAGCGAGTCATGAACAAGGACGGATTCGGCGTCTCGCCGGCCGCAGTTCGCGATGCCGTGCGCTACCCAACGTTGGTGCGAGTACCAGCCGAAGAGCGACACACTACATCGTACGTCGGCAGGGACGCCACGGTCGTCCTCGATCACGCGCGGCGGGCTGGTCACGGCGTACGCGATCGTCACGAGCCGGCTGGCGAGGTCCGCGATGAACCGTCAGATCCGCGCTCCAGCAGCTGACGCCGCTGTTCCGAGAGGTGCTGGCGACGCGACGACCCGACGCTCCTCGAGTCGATCCTCGACGTCGGGCGACCCGACGATGGACGAGCGCGAGACGCGTCATGGATAGTGCTGCTCGGACGAGTTCACCAGCAACCTGCGGCCGGACTACGAGCCGACGGAGCGGGGCAAGCAGATCGACGACCTACTGGGCAAGTTCCTGCTGCAGTTCCCGATCGAGCGCTGAGCTGCGCAGGTCGAAGGCGGCGACGGCGCCGATCACGATCACGGCCGGCGACTCGACGGGCGTGGTGGCCAGCTCGTCGAGCCGGCAGCGCGCCACGACCTGGTCCGAGCGTCGTCGCCGAGCGGACGGCGGCGACGGGTGTCGCCGGGTCGAGCCCGCCGGCGATCAGCTCGGCGGCGATCACGGCCCGCTGGGACACGCCCATCAGCACGACGACCGTCCCGCCGACCTGGGCCAGCGCCCGCCAGTCGACGTCGGGTTCGCCGGCGCGGCGGTGACCGGTCACGACGGTGAAGGCGGCGGACACGCCACGGTGGGTCACCGGCACGCCCGCCGCGGCGGGGGCGGCGACCGCCGACGTGACGCCGGGGACGACCTCGAACGGGATGCCGGCGTCGAGCAGGGCCTGCGCCTCCTCGCCGCCGCGGCCGAACACGAACGGGTCACCGCCCTTCAGCCGCACGACCCGCCGGCCGGAGCGGGCGAGCTCGACGAGCAGCGTCGAGATCAGCTCCTGGGGCACCGGCCGCCCGGGCCGCTTGCCGACGTCGATCAGCTCGGCCTCCGGGGGGACGAGGCCGAGCACACCAGTGCCGACGAGGGCGTCGTGCACGACGACCTCGGCGGAAGCGAGCAGTCGGGCGGCCCGGACCGTCAGGAGGTCGGGGTCGCCCGGACCGGCGCCGACGAGCCAACGGACTCACGACGCCGCCGTCCGACTTCTGGGCGGATCCGTCTCGGATTCCGGGACGATTGCGCCCAGAGCGGATCCGCCCAGATCGGCGGCGGACGACGGGCTCGGGGAGCCACGTCGCCACGGTCGACGTACCGGTGGCCGCGGCCCAGTCGCCGAACGACGCGTCGCCACTGGGGCGGTCGGCGTAGCGGGCGAGGACCGGGGCGAGCACGGCGGGGATCTGGTCGAGCGGCACGTCGGCGCGGATGCGCTCGGCCAGCCGGTCGCCGACGGCCGAACCGCCGACGTACACGTCGTACGTCGTCTTCGTCCGCCCGACGATGCCGATCTCGGCCGTGTACGGCCGGGCGCACCCGTTGGGGCAGCCGGTCATGTTCAGGCGGATCGGGGTGTCGCCGTTGCCGGTGTCGGCGAGCACCTTCTCCAGCTGCGTCACGAGGTCGGGCAGCACCCGCTCGGCCTCGCCGAGCGCCTGACCGCACGTCGGCAACGCCGGGCAGGCGATGGCCAGCCGCCGCAGCGCGCTGACGTCGCCGGCGAGCGGCACGCCGTGCGCCCGCAGCCGGTCCTCGACCTCGGTGAGGCGCCCCGGCTCGATGCCGTGCAGCAGCAGGTCCTGGCGGGCGGTGACGGTGAGCTTGGTGACCAGTCCGTCGGCGACCACCGAGCGCAGCGCCGTGCGCAGGTCGACACCGTCGCGGTCGGCGATCTTGCCGGACGGCACGGGCAGGCCGATCACGCCGTCACGTGTGCCGTGGTACTCCTCCGGCTGCCACGCCGGAAGCTCGGCCGGCGGGTGGATCTCCAACCCGACCCGCCGGCCAACTTCCGTCCGTATCCACTCGATCCCTCGGGACTCGACCAGATACTTCAAACGTGCGCGGTGGCGATCCTTGCGGTTGCCGAAGTCACGCTGTGTCGTCACGATCGCCTCGACGACGTCGACGACGTGCTCGGGCTCGACCCAGCCGAGCGGCTGCGCCAGCAGCGGGTACGTGTCCTCCTCGCGGGAGTGGCTCATGCCGAGCCCGCCGCCCACGTACACGTTGAACCCGGTCACCGATCCGGTCAGCCCGCCGTCGAGCGTGGGCACGATGCCGACGTCGTTGGCCAGCACGTCGACGTTGTTGTCGCCGGGCCAGGCGACGGTGATCTTGAACTTGCGCGGCAGGTACACGTCGCCGTAGATCGGCTCGGGCGACCGCTTGCGACCACGCGGCCCGCGGAACGGCAGCGGCGCCGGCTGCGCCGTCACGGCCTGCTCGCCGTCGACCCACAGCTCCCAGTACGACGGTGTCTGCGGGCGGAAGCGGGCGACGAGGGAGTCCACCAGCGGTCCGATGACGGCCTGGCGCTCGTCGGGCCACGGCGAGCCCATGACGTTGCGCACGACGTCGCCGCACGCCGCCAGCGTCGTCAGCAGGGCGCCGTTGATCCCGGCGACCAGCTCGCGCAGCTCACCCTTGTGCACGACGTGGAACTGCACGCCCTGGCGCGTGGTCAGGCGCATCGTGCCGTCGGCGAGGTCGGCCACACGGTCGAGCGCCAGCCACTGCTCGCCGGTCAGCGCGCCACCGGGCACCGAGGCCCTGACCATGCACGAGTAGTCGAGCGGAAGCTTCTGCGACGCCCGGGCGCGGCGGACGTCACGGTCGTCCTGCTGGTAGATGCCGTGGAACTTGAGCAGCACGGTGCTGTCGTCGGCGAAGCGGTCGCCGCCGTCGACGAGGTCCTCGGCCAGCTCGCCGCGCAGGAACCCGCTGGACCGCTTGATGTCCTCGACGCTCGCACCGCGTGCAACCCACATTCCGTCTTGCCGCTGCCCGCCCAGCGACCCGACCGCGGGTCCTCGCCCGGTGCGACCGGGCGGGTGCACGGCCAGCAGCCGATCGACGGGTAGCCGCGGTCGGCGAGTGGGTGCGCCGGGAGCAGCTCGATCGCCGCGTAGTGCTCCATGTCCTCGTCGCTCCACGCGGCGACGGGGTTGATCTTGGTCACGCCGCGCAGCAGGTCGTCGTGCACGATCGGCGTGGTGGCCCTCGTCGGCGAGTCGGCCCGGCGCACGCCGGTGACCCACGCCGACTTGCCGGCCAGCGCCCGCTCCAGCGGCTCGACCTTGCGGGCGTGGCAGCAGGCGTTGGTGTCGGTCATCCACTGGTCGGGGACCGCGCCTTGCGCCGGCTGCAGCACCCGCATGTTCAGGCCGAGGTCGCGTCGCAGGCGCTCGGCGTACCACTCGGTCTCGGCGAACAGGTACCCGGTGTCGAGGAGGACGACATCGGCGTCGGGGATCGCCCGGCTGACGAGGTGCACGAGCACGGCGTCGGCGAAGCTGGCGGTCACGACCAGGCCGTCACCGAACTCCGCACCCGCCCAACGGAGCACCTCCAGGGGATGCGCATCCTCGAACACTGCCCCCAGTCAATCAAATCCCGAGTAACTTCATCAACTTTGTGAGGATTTCTCCGTGAGATCGTTCGACTACCCGGTCTGGCTGGATCTCCACGACGTGCCGGTGCTCGTCGTCGGCGCCGGGCCGGTCGCCGCCCGCAAGGTCGACGGCCTCGTGGCCGCCGGCGCCAGCGTCCGGGTCGTCGCCACGTCGGTGTCAGCGGCGCTGGACCGGTCGAGCGTCGCCGAGCTGCACGAACGGCGCTACGAGCCGGGTGACCTCGACGGCGTGCGCCTGGTCGTCACCGCCACCGGCGACGCCGAGGTCGATGCCACGGTCGCCGCCGACGCCACGGCCGCCGGCATCTGGGTCAACGCTGCCGACCAGCCCGCCGACTGCTCGTTCATCCTCCCGGCGATCGCCCGCAACGGCCCGCTGTCGATCGCCGTCAGCACCGGTGGGGCCAGCCCGGCGCTCGCCCGCCGGCTCCGCGACCACGCCGCCGCCCTGCTCAGCGATGACGTCGTCGCCCTCGCCGGCGACCTCGCCGCCCGCCGCGCCGCCGTGCGCGCCGAGGGCGGCTCGACCGAGGACGTCGATTGGTCAGCGCTGATCGACCCGGTGCTACCGCCCTGACACCGCACGGGTACATTCGGCCTGTCCGCCGAATCGAGCAGTACCAGGGGGGTACCAACTGTGAAGACGAAGGCCGCAATCCTGTGGGAGTTGAACGCGCCGTGGAGCGTCGAGGAGATCGAGCTCGATGCTCCGAAGGGCGGGGAGGTGCTCGTCAAGATGGCGGCGTCGGGGCTGTGCCACTCCGACGAGCACCTCGTCACCGGTGACCTGCCGTTCGAGCTGCCGATGATCGGCGGCCACGAGGGCGCCGGCGTCGTCGAGCAGGTCGGCGAGAACGTCAGCTGGCTGAAGCCCGGCGACCACGTCGTGTTCGGCTTCATCCCCTCGTGCGGGCGCTGCCCGTCGTGCTCGACCGGGCACCAGAACCTGTGCGACCTCGGCGCGCTGATGGGCGTCGGCAAGCAGATCAGCGATGGCAGCTCCCGCCACCACGCCCAGGGCAAGGATCTCGGGCTGATGTGCCTGATCGGCACGTTCTCCCACCACACCGTCGTCAACGAGGCCAGCTGCATCAAGCTCGACGACGACATCCCGCTCGATCGCGCCTGCCTGCTCGGGTGCGGCGTCGTCACCGGGTGGGGATCGGCCGTCTACGCCGCCGAGGTGACGCCGGGCGACGTCGTCGCCGTCGTCGGCATCGGCGGTATCGGGGCCAACGCCATCCAGGGCGCCAAGCTCGCCGGCGCCAAGCAGATCTGGGCCATCGACCCGCTGGAGAACAAGCGGGAGAAGGCGATGGAGTTCGGCGCAACGCACACCGCCGCCTCGCTCGAGGAGGCGTTCGAGCCGATCACCGAGGCGTCGTGGGGGCGGATGGCCAACAAGACGATCATGACGATGGGCGTCGGCTCGGGTGAGCTACTGGCGAGCGCGCTGGCGATCACCGCCAAGCGCGGCCGGGTCGTCGTCACCAACATCCACCCGGCGATGGAGATGTCGGCGAACATCAGCCTGCTCGACCTGACGTTGATGGAGAAGCAGGTCGTCGGCTCGCTGTTCGGTTCGGCGAACCCGCGTGCCGACATCCCCAAGCTGCTCGAGCTGTGGCGCGACGGCCAGCTCGACCTCGACGGTCTGGTCACCAAGACGTACACCCTCGACGGTGTCAACGACGGCTACGACGACATGCGCGCCGGGAACAACATCAGAGGCGTCATGGTGTATGAGTGATGGGCGCTCGGCGCTCGAGCGTCTGAGCGGACGGCTCGTCGGGCGGCGGCGCGAGCTCGAGCTCGTCCTCGCCGCCCTCGACGCCGGCCGCCACGTGCTCATCGAGGGTCCTCCAGGCACAGGAAAGTCGACGTTGCTGCGCGCCGTCGCCGACGAGCTCGGCGTCGGCTTCGAGTTCGTCGAGGGCAATGCCGAGCTGACCCCGGCACGACTCGTCGGCCACTTCGACCCCGCGCGCGTGCTGGCCGAGGGCTACGACCCCGACGTGTTCGTCGACGGCCCGCTGGTCACGGCGATGCGCGAGGGCGCGCTGCTGTACGTCGAGGAGCTCAACCGGGTGCCGGAGGAGACGCTCAACGTGCTGATCACGGTGATGAGCGAGCGCGAGCTGCACGTCCCGCGGCTGGGGCGCGTGCTCGCCGATCCCGGCTTCCGCCTCGTCGCGGCGATGAACCCGTTCGACGCCGTCGGTACGGCGCGCATCTCCAGTGCCGTGTACGACCGCGTGTGCCGGCTCAGCGTCGACTACCAGTCGGCGGCGGAGGAGGAAGCCATCGTCGTGCGCGCCGTCGACGGCGCCGACGGTCGTTGGGTCGAGCGCATCGTCGAGCTCGTCCGGCGCACTCGCGAGCATCCCGATCTGCGCGTCGGATCGTCGGTGCGCGGGGCGCTCGACGCCACCGCCGTCGTGACGTCGCTGGCGGCGATCCGCGAGCAGCCGGTGTCGTCGCCGTCGGTCGGCCTCGACGCCGTGCTCGTCGCCCTGTCCGGTCGAGTACGTCTTCGCGAGGGCTGCCTGCGGACGTCCGAGGAGATCATCACCGAGCTGTACGGCGAGGTGTTCGGGCTGGCCCATCCGCCGGACGACGGCGACGGCGCGGGAAAAGTCCCAGCCCCGACGGGGGCTTCCCGCTCCTGAAGGAGGGGGCCGCGGCGGCCCAGGCGATCGACCAAGCCCGCCGGCGGACCGTGTCGCGGCGCGAGCTCTCCCGCCACGCCGACTTCGAGGAGGTGTCCCCGCAGGCCGGCGAGCTGGACGAGGCCGCCTTCGACGAGCTGATGACCGAGGACCCGGACGAGGCGATGGCCCTGCTCGCCGACATGACGAGGGCGACCGATGCCGGTCTGCGCGAGCTGGCCCGGCGGCTCGCCGGGCGCCTCGTGCTCGACGTCGCCCGGCGTGGACCGGCTCGCCCGCGGGGCGTCGGGCGCATCCACACCGCCGCCTACCAGCCCGACGCCGGGGACCTCGACATCGACGCCAGCGCCGAGGCGATCGTCGAGGCACGGGCGGCCCAGGCAGGTGTCGACCCGGAGCGGTTGCGTGTGCGCCGGTGGGTCCAGCCGCGCACCGCCGTGTGCCTGCTCGTCGACCGCAGCGGGTCGATGAGTGGCCGCCCGCTCGCCACCAACGCCGTCGCCGCGGCGGCCGTGGCGTTCCGCGCGCCCGACGACTTCAGCATCGTGTCGTTCGCCAAGGACTCGGTGGTCGTCAAGTCCCAGGACGTCCCGGCACCGGTCGAGACCGTCGTCGACGGCGTGCTCGCCCTCCGTGGCCACGGCACCACCGACCTCGCCGGAGCGCTGCAGACCGCCCGTCAGCAGCTCGACCGCTCGTCCGCCGGGCGCAAGATCACCGTGCTGCTCTCCGACTGCCGGGCGACCGAACCGGGGGACGTCGTCGTCGCCGCGGCCGCCCTCGACGAGCTGGCCATCGTCGCCCCCGACGGCGACGCCGACACTGCCACCGAGCTCGCCGCCACCATCGGCGCCACGATCACCACGGTCACCGGACCGACCGCCGCCGCCGCCGCCCTCACACGGGTGCTGAGCTGAGCGCGTCAGCACTCGACGCCGCGGGGCGGGACGATGCCGAAGACGTTCTCCGCCGGGGCGGGTTCGGCTGGTGCCGCCGTGGCCGGTGCTGGGGTGGTCGGCGGGGCGGTGCCGGCGTCGGGGGCGGCGGTGCGCTCGACGGGTGGCGTCGTCGGGGCGAAGACCTGCTCGGGCGCCTCGGCCAGCGACGTCTCGCCGCGGAACATCGCCAGCACGGCCTGCATGTTGTCGCCCTCGATCCGCGGCTCGAGCACGGACGCCCCGCTGATCGTCCGCGGCACGGACTCGATCTGGTACGTCGGGATGGCCCCGGGCTCGACGTCGCGCAGCACGCCGGCGAACTCGAGCAGCTTGGCGGGCGACAGGCCGGTGTCGGTGGTGACGTCGCCGCCGGTCGCCGAGTCGATCAGGCCACGCGCCACGCTCGGGTTGAGCAGACCCTTGGCGAGCAGGCTCGACAGCGTGCGGCGCAGGAAGTCCTGCTGCCGCGAGATGCGCCCGAGGTCGGACGACTCGTCGTCGTGCCACTCGTTGCTGCCGACGGGGAACTCGAACTCGTACTTGCGCGACCGGACGTATGCCAAGGCGTGGTCGCCGTCGAACGTGAAGCACCCGGGGGTCGGCACGTTGAGCCCGGTGTTGGGGTCGCGTGCGGCGAAGTCGAACGGCACCGTGACCCCGCCGACGGCGTCGACGAGCGTCTTGAACGTGCAGAAGTCGACCTGGATGAAGTGGTCGATGCCAACGCCGAAGTTCTCGTAGATCGTGTCGATCAGCCGCTGCGGCTCGTCGCGGATGTACGCCGAGTTGATGCGCGCCCTGTTGCCGGTGTCGGCGATGGTCACGAACAGGTCCCGCGGGAACGACAGCACGGCCATCCGCCCGGCGCCCGGGTCGACCCGGAACACCATGATCGTGTCGCTGCGCTCCCCGACGCGGCCCGACTCGGCATCTCCGAAGGCCGGGGCGAACGGCGAGGCCGGGTCGACGCACGCACCGTTGTCGGCGCCGGTGATGAGGAAGTTCTTCGCCGTCGGATCGGCCGGCGGGAACGTCTCCGTCGTCGTCGGCTCGACAGTCGCCTGGGTCGCCGGCGCCGGCGCGGTCCCGCCGACTGCCGACGTCGGCGCCGGACCCTCGGTCGCGACAGGCGTCAGCGGTGCCGGCTGCTCCCGTTCCGCCGGGTTGGAGATCTCCACGACATCACGGTTGCGCACGACCATGTAGGCCGCGGCGAGACTGCCGGCCGCAACGAAGCACACGACGGCAGCCGCGATCGTGCCGGCGATCGCCACGCGCTCGGGCCACGTGCGACGGTGGGGGGCTGCCGGCGCCATGAGTGACGGGGAATCTACTGAGGATCGGCGAGCGTGACCTCGACGATGACATCGTCGCCCGCCTCGAGTTCGAGCTCGGTGACGGTGAGCGCGTCGACGAGGTCGTCGCGAGCGGCCTCGATGGCAGCACGCGCCGCGTCCGGGGCTCGAACGAGGAGGCGAGCGACGGGCGAGCGCTGGCTGCGCTTGGCCTCCGTCTTCGCCCGTCGGACCCGTGCGAGCACCTCGCTGACGGCGTCGAGGTCGAGGCCCGGGTCGGCGAGGGTCGCAGGCCGCGGCCATTGCTCGACGTGCACGCTGCCGTCGTGCGACCAGCTCCACGCCTCCTCGGTGGCGAATGGCAACGTCGGAGCGAGCAGCCGCAGCAGCGCGTCGAGCGCCTGTCGGAGCGCGGCCCGGGCGGACGCCGCCGGACCGTCGCCGCGGCTTCCGTACGCCCGGCCCTTGACCAGCTCGACGTGGTCGTCGCAGAACCACCAGAAGAATGCCTCGGTGCGTTCCAGCGCGCGGGCGTAGTCGAAGCCTTCGAACGCTGCCGTCGCCTCGGACACCGTCGCGTCGAGGCGGGCCATCATCGCCAGGTCGACCGGGTCAGTGACCTTCGCCGTCGCCCTCCTCGCCCAGCAGGCCCAACACGAACTTGGTGACGTTGAGCAGCTTGGTGGCCAGCCGCCGGCCGACCTTCATCTGGTCCTCGCTGACCACCGTGTCCACGCCGGGGCGGGCGGAGATCGCCCAGTAGCGCACGGCGTCGGTGCCGTACTGCTCGAACAGCGGCATCGGCGTGACGACGTTGCCCTTCGACTTGGACATCTTCTTGCGGTCGGGGTCGAGGATCCAGCCGTTCAGCGTGGCGTTGGCCCACGGCAGCGTGCCGTGCTCGTAGTGCGAGCGGACGACGGTCGAGAACAGCCACGTGCGGATGATCTCCGGCCCCTGCGGGCGGATGTCCATCGGGAACACACGGGACCACAGGTCGGGGTCGTCGACCCAGTGCCCGCCGATCTGCGGCGTCAGCGACGACGTGGCCCAGGTGTCCATGATGTCGGCGTCACCGACGAACCCGCCCGGCGCGCCGCGCTGGGACTGCTCGTAGCCCGGTGGCACGTCGGACGACGGGTCGATGGGCAGGGTGTCCTCAGCCGGGGACGATCGGGCGGTCGAAGTCGGGCGCCCCGTCGTCGCCGACGGGGTACCACAGCGGGATGGGGACGCCGAAGAAGCGCTGCCGGCTGATCAACCAGTCGCCGTTGAGCCCTTCGACCCAGTGGTCGTAGCGGTGGCGCATGTGGTCGGGGAACCAGTTCAGCTCCTTGCCGCGCGTGATGAACGCATCGCGCCGGTCCTGGTCGCGGCCGCCGTTGCGGATGTACCACTGGCGGCTGGTGACGATCTCCAGCGGCCGGCTGCCGCGCTCGTAGAACTTCACCGGGTGGGTGATCGGTCGGGGTTCGCCGTGCAGATCGCCGCTGGCACGCAGCAGCTCGACCATCGCCGCCTGTGACTGCTTCACCGTCTTACCGGCGAGCTCGCCGTACGCCGTGCGGCCGGCGTCGGTGGTCAGCCACGACGGTGTGGCAGCCACGATGCGCCCGTCGCGGCCGATGACGCTGCGCGTCGGCAGATCGAGCTCGCGCCACCACGTGACGTCGGTGGTGTCGCCGAACGTGCAGACCATGGCGATGCCCGTGCCCTTGTCGGGCTGGGCCAGGGGGTGCGTGACCACCGGGACCTCGACGCCGAACACCGGCGTGCGCACCGTCGAGCCGACGAGGCCGGCGAAGCGTTCGTCGTCGGGGTGGGCGACCATCGCCACGCAGCTGACGAGCAGCTCGGGGCGCGTCGTGTCGATGAGCACGTCCCCGTCAGGCCCGTGGAAGGAGATGAGGTGGTAGTGGCCCGGGCGCTCGCGGTCCTCGATCTCGGCCTGGGCGACGGCCGTGCGGTCGTCGACGTCCCACACGGTCGGCGCCTCGGCGCTGTACGCCTCGCCGCGGGCCAGGTTGCGCAGGAAGGCGAGCTGGCTCGTGCGCCGGCTCAGGTCGTTGATCGTCTCGTACTGGAACGACCAGTCGTACGACTGCCCGAGGCGGCGGAACAGCGCCTCGAAGACGGCCTCGTCGGTGACCGCCAGCTCGTGGCACAGCTCGATGAAGTTGGGCCGTGAGATCGGCACTTCCGGCGTGCCGGACGGCGCGTCGCCGCGATACGGCGGGGTGAACCCGGGGTCGTACGGCTGGCTCGGGTCGCACCGCACGCCGTAGTAGTTCTGCACCCGCCGCTCGGTCGCCAGGCCGTTGTCGTCCCAGCCGATCGGGTAGAAGACGGCCTTGCCGGCCATCCGCTGGTAGCGGGCGATGGCGTCGGTCTGGGTGTAGCCGAACACGGTGCCCATGTGGATCGAGCCGGACACCGTCGGCGGCGGCGTGTCGATGGAGAACACGTCGGCGCGCTCGGCGCGGCGGTCGAAGCGGTAGATGCCGTCGGCCTCCCAGCGCTCGGCCCAGCGCGCCTCGATGCCGTCCAGCGTCGGTCTCTCCGGGATCGCACCCACCGGGCAAGGATAGAGGGGCACATCCGCGGGACGGCGAGGAGGCGCCCCTAGCGTTGGGCGTCGTGCTGCGCCTGTACGACACCGCCACCAGGGAGGTCCGCGAGCTGGCGCTGCGCGATCCCGGCACGGTGTCGATCTACCTGTGCGGCCCCACCGTGTACGGCCCGCCGCACCTCGGCCACGGCCGGGCGACGCTGGAGTACGACATCCTGCGGCGCTACCTCACGTGGTGCGGGCTCGACGTCCGGCTCGTCTCCAACGTCACCGACATCGAGGACAAGATCATCGAGCGCGCCGAGCGCGAGGGCCGCGACCCGGCCGAGGTCGCCGTGCGCTGCGAGGCGGTGTGGTGGGACGCCATGGACCGCATCGGCTTCCAGCGCCCGACCGACATCCCCCACGCCACCGAGTGGGTCGACGAGATGGTCGAGATGATCGGCCAGCTGCTGGAGATCGGGCGCGCCTACCGCACCGACGATGGCGTCTATCTCTCGGTGCGCTCCGTCGAGGACTACGGGCTGCTGGCGCAGCAGGATCTCGACGACATGCTCGCCGGCGGTGGCGAGCGCGAGGTGGTCGGCGCCGAGGGCAAGCGCGACTCGGCCGACTTCGCCCTGTGGAAGCTGGCCAAGCCGGGCGAGCCGTCGTGGCCGTCGCCGTGGGGCGATGGGCGGCCGGGCTGGCACAGCGAGTGCGTCGTGATGAGCCTGGGCATCCTCGGCGAGGGCTTCGATCTGCACGCCGGCGGGCTCGACCTCAAGTTCCCGCACCACGAGAACGAGCGCGCCCAGGCGGTCGCTCTCGGCCGGCGCTTCACCGAGCACTGGATGCACCACGCCTTCGTCGTCGATCGCTCGGGCGAGAAGATGTCCAAGTCGCTCGGCAACTACGAGAACCTGCTCGACTTCACCGAGCAGCACGACCCGCGGGCGTTCCGGCTGATGCTGCTGCAGGCGCACTACCGCTCGCCGGTGTCGATGGATGCCGAGCTGGCGTCGGCGGCGGAGCGCACGCTCGACGGGCTGGACGCGTTCGCCCGGCGCTCGGCGTCGGTGGAGGCGGCCGAGGCTGATCCCGACGTCCTGGCGCGCTTCCGCGAGCGGATGGACGACGACCTCGACACTCCGGGTGCGATGGCCGTCGTGTTCGACACGGTGCGCCGGGCCAACTCGGCGATCGACGCCGGGTCGTCTGATGTCGCACCGCTGGTAGCAGCGGTGCGCGAGATGACGGGCGCCGTCGGCCTCGAGCTCGGCGGCGTCGACGAGGTGCCGGCGGCGATCAATGAGCGCGCCGCTGCCCTCGACGCCGCGCGGGCGTCCAGGGACTACGCCGCCGCCGACGCCATCCGCGCCGAGCTGCAGGCCGACGGCTGGACCGTCGAGACCACCGCCACCGGGACGACCGTCCACCGGTGACGGCGCTCCTCGGGCCATCCGACGCGACGGGTGAGGTCCACCGGCCGGCCCGTGCCAGCCGGCGGCGCTTCGGGTACGAGCCGGGGCTCGACGGGTTGCGCGCCCTGTCGGTCGTCGCCGTGATCTGCTACCACGCCGGGTTCGCCTGGATGCACGGCGGCTGGATCGGCGTCGAGGTGTTCTTCGTCGTCTCCGGGTTCCTGATCACGTCGCTCCTGCTCGACGAGCACGAGGCGTCGTTCCGCACCGACCTCGGGCGGTTCTGGCTGCGGCGCGCACGGCGGCTGCTGCCGGCGCTCGCCGTCGTCCTCGCGGTGGTGGCGGTGGTGACGCTCGCCGTCGGTTCGGCGGAGCAGCGCGGCGGCGTGCGACGGGACATGCCATGGGCGCTCGGCTACCTCGGCAACTGGGGCCAGATCGTCGGCGACGTGCCGTACTACGCCGGCGACCCACCGCTGCTGCGCCACCTGTGGAGCCTGGCGATCGAGGAGCAGTTCTACCTGTTGTGGCCACTGGCCTTCGTCGCCCTGATGCGGTCGCGGCTGAGCACGGTGGCGATCGCCCGCCTGCTCGGCGCCATCGCCCTGGCGTTGATGGTGTGGACGTTCTGGCTGCACGCCGGCGGCGGCGAGGTCAACTTCATGTACCTGTCGACGCCCACCCGGGCGACCGGCCTCCTCCTCGGCGCCGCCGCCGCCTTCGTCTGGCGCCCCTGGCGAATCCATCCGAGTGTTCGACGCCATCGGAGTGCTGGAGGTGCGGACGCCGACGAGCGAACACTCGATTGGGTCGGCGGGGTCGCGCTCGGCGCGCTGGGATGCATCGCCGGCGTGGCGACGCTGACCGACGGCTACGTCTACCAGTGGCTGTTGCCGCTGGTGACCGTGCTGGCGCTGGTGGTGGTGCTCGTCGTCGTGCACCCGGCGGCGACCGGGATGCGCACGATCCTCGGCTGGGCGCCGCTCGTCGCCGTCGGCCGCCGCAGCTACGGCCTGTACCTGTGGCACTGGCCAGTGTTCGTGCTGCTCGACGCCACCCACGGCGATGCCCGGCGGGTCACGATCGCCCTCGCCGTCACGACCGTGGCGTCGGAGCTCACGTATCGCTACGTCGAGCTGCCGGTGCGACGCGGGGCGTTCGGCGACTGGTGGCGCACGGCCGGCGAGGCACGCGGCCGCCCGGTCCTGCTGGCGATGGCGGTCGTCGCCGTCGTCGCTGCCAGCTACGTCGCCGTCGACCCGTACGACCGCGCCGCGGGCGGCGCCGATGTCGAGTTCGTGGCGCCGCCGCCATCGCCCACCACGGTTGCCGCTGCGCCGACACTCCCGCGACGCGTCGCCATCGTCGGCGACTCGCAGGCCCACTCGCTCGCCGTCAACCTCCCGGACGGCATCGAGTCGACGTTCACCGTCACCGACGGCTCGCTCGACGGTTGCAGCGTGTACGACGCCGGCCGCGTCCACAGCGCCCGCTCGAGCTTCGACAACTCCTTCGCCATCTGCGCCGGCTGGCCGGCGAAGTGGGCGGCTGCGGTCGAGCAGGCCGACGCCGAGGTCGCCCTCGTCGTGCTCGGGGCGTGGGACGTGTTCGACCTGGAGACCGACGACGGCACGCGCCTCGGCTTCGGCACGCCGGCGTGGGACAGCCACCTGCGCGCCAACGTGGAGACCGGGATCGCCGCGCTCGCGGGCGCCGGCGCCCGGGTGGCCCTGCTCGAGGTGCCGTGCATGCGTCCCGTCGAGGCCGACGGCGCCGGCGTCCCGCCGTTGCCCGAGCGTGGCGACGACGCCCGGGTTGCCCACGTCAACGAGCTGCTACGCGCCGTCGCCGCGGCGCACCCCGGCGCGGTGACGTTCGTCGAAGGGCCCGATGCCTGGTGCGCCGACGAGGCCGTGGCGACGGACGTCGGGATGCGATGGGACGGGGTGCACGTGTACAAGCCCGGCGCCAAGCTGATCTACGACACGATCGCCCCCGCGCTGCTGGCGCTGTAGCCACGATTCGCCGCGCAACAAGTTACCACCGGGTAGACAGTGTTGTTACCCGGTGGTAACTTGTGCTCATGCCCGAGTTCAACCTCACGCTCGACGAAGACCAGCTGCAGATCCAGAAGTGGGTCCACGACTTCGCCGAGGACGTCGTGCGCCCAGCCGGTCACGAGTGGGATGAGCTCGAGGAGTTCCCCTGGCCGATCGTCGAGGCGGCCGCCGAGATCGGGCTGTACGGCGTCGATTTCTTGATGAACGCCATGGGCGACCCCACCGGTCTCACCCTGCCGGTCGCCGTCGAGGAGCTGTTCTGGGGTGACGCCGGCATCGGCATGGCGATCATGGGCTCGGCGCTCGCCGCCGCCGGCATCGCCGGCAACGGCACCCCGGAGCAGGTGATGGAGTGGGTGCCGCAGTGCTATGGCACGCCGGGCAAGGTCCAGCTCGGCGCCTTCTGCGTCAGCGAGCCAGACGCCGGGTCCGACGTCTCCAGCCTGCGCACGCGGGCGGTGTACGACGCAGCGACCGACGAGTGGGTGCTCAACGGCACCAAGGCGTGGATCACCAACGGTGGGATCGCCGACGTCCACGTCGTCGTCGCCACCGTCGATCCCGAGCTCAAGGGCCGCGGCCAGGCCAGCTTCGTCGTGCCGCCGGGCACGAAGGGCCTGACCCAGGGGCAGAAGTACAAGAAGCACGGCATCCGCGCGTCGCACACCGCCGAGGTCGTGCTGCACGACGTCCGTGTCCCCGGCAGCTGCCTGCTCGGCGGCAAGGAGAAGCTCGACGCCAAGCTGGCCAGGGCTCGTGAGCACGGAACGACCGGCGAGAAGCAGCCGGCGATGTCGACGTTCGAAGCCACCCGCCCGACCGTCGGGGCGCAGGCGCTCGGCATCGCCCGGGCCGCCTACGAGTACTCACTCGACTACGCCACCCACCGCAAGGCGTTCGGCCGGCCGATCATCATGAACCAGGCCATCGCCTTCAAGCTGGCCAACATGATCACCGAGATCGACGCCTCCCGCCTGCTGATCTGGCGCGCCGCCTGGCTGGCCCGCAACGGCGGCTACAAGAACGCCGAGGGCTCGATGAGCAAGTACAAGGCGAGCGAGGTGTCCGTGTGGGTCACCGAGGAGGCGATCCAGATCCTCGGCGGCTACGGCTACACCCGTGACTACCCCGTCGAGCGCTGGCACCGCGACGCCAAGATCCACACGATCTTCGAAGGCACGTCGGAGATCCAGCAGCTCGTCATCGCTCGGGCGATCTCAGGCCTGCGTATCGAGTAGATCCGCCGTATGGTGGCCCCGCTCACGGGGGGTGACTGATGCAGGATTGGGTTCACGTGGCGAAGCCGGACGGCGACGGGCCGTTCCCGGTCGTCGTCTTCTTCCACCACGGGCCGGGCTTCGACGAGGGGTCCAGGCAGCTCGTGCAGACGATCGCCGATCGCGGTTACTACGTCGCAGCGATCGACCGGTACCACCGGTTCGAGCCGTGGGCGCGCTTCGACATGGCCAAGGTGCGCGGCCCGGATCCCGAGAACCCTGAGCGCCAGCGAATGATGTCGATGCTCTTCGGCACCACGGACGACCAGGTCGAGGAGGATGTGTCAGCGCTGCTGGACGAGCTCCAGTCGGAGCCGGCTGCAGCCGACGGGCCGATGGGCTGCATCGGGTTCTGCATCGGCGCCCGCTCCGTGCTGCGGACGATGGCCAACCATCCGGATCGGATCCTCGCCGGTGTCGGGCTCCATCCGTCCTTCTGCGCGACCGCTGATCCCGACTCGCCCCACCTCGCCGTGCCGTCGTTGCCCGGGCGGCTCTACATCGGCATCGGCGAGGCCGACCAGTCGCAGTCCGTCGAGATGAACCAACCGCTGATCGAGGCGATCGGCGAGCTCGGCGACCGAGGCATGGTGGAGATCCATCCCGGCGCCGACCACGGCTTCGCGGTGCCCGGCTCGCCGGCGTACCAGGAAGCTGCCGCGTCGCGCTCGTACGAGCAGGCGTTCGCCATGTTCGAGCAGGCTCTCGGCCTCAGCTGACGGTCAGCGAAGACGCTCCTTGCGGCATCGGTTGCGCAGCTCGCCGACGCCGGCGATGCGGGTGACGACCGTCGACCCGTCGGCGAGGAAGCGCGGTGGCGTGCGGGCCAGCCCGACACCGCCCGGCGTGCCCGTGGCGATGATGTCGCCGGGCTCGAGGGTGATGATCGTCGAGATGTACGAGACGAGCGTGGCCGGGTCGAACACCAAGTCGGCGGTGTCCGCCTTCTGCATCTGCTCGCCGTCGACCTCGCACGTGATCTCCCGGCTCGGCCCCGCCGCCTCGTCAGCGGTGACGAGCCACGGGCCGACCGGAGTCGTCGCCTCGAACGTCTTGCCCTGCAGCCATTGCAGTGTGCGGTTCTGGTAGTCGCGCACCGAGACGTCGTTCAACACGCTGTACCCGGCGATGCAGCCGGGCGCCTCCTCCACCGAGACGTGGCGGGCCGGAGCGCCGACGATGACGGCCAGCTCCGCCTCCCAGTCGACATCGCTCGAGACGGCAGGCAGCACGATGTCGTCGTTGGCGCCGATCAACGTCCGCCGATACTTGGCGAACAACGTCGGGTGTTCCGGGGGCTCGCGGCCCGTCTCCAGGATGTGGGAGCGGTAGTTGAGGCCGACACAGATGATCTTGTCCGGGTTCGGCACGACCGGCGCGTAGTCGAGGCCCGTCGACGGGCCGGCGAGCGCCATCGGCAGCCGACGCCGCCGCAAACCAGTCGTCAGCGCGCAGCAGCTCGCCGACGTCGACTGCGTCGACCTCGACCGCCTCGTCGCCGTCGATGCGCACCGCGACGGTGGCGCCCTCGGATCGAATCGTCGCCAGCTTCACGCTCGGGCTCCTTCGGTATCGGCGCGGCCATCGTCGCGCGACCGCATGGGTCAGGCTGCGCCGGGTGGCGCTCGCCCTTCGATCAGCCTGTGGAGGCGCTGGCGGGCGAGGTGTTCGAGGTGGCGGCGTTCTCGTGCCGCCGCGATCGCGTCGGCTGGTCGCCGGCCGTGGAGGTCGGAGTGCCGGTTGTGCGCTTCACACTGCAGCTCACCGTTGGCTTCGTCGGTGAGCCCACCCTCGGCGTGGGCGAGACGGTGGTCGACGTCGCAGCCGTTCACCGGGACATCGCAGCCCGAGGGGTGCTGGCAGTGGCGGTCACGCACCTGGATCGCCCGGCGCAACCGACCGCGGAACGTGCGCACCGGTGAGGTGGCAACGACGCGGTCGGCGCCGTCGAAGATGAACGTCTGCACCTGCGAGCGGCCAAGGTGGGGTACGACCAGGCCGGGGTCGATCACGGTGCCCGTGGACAGTTCGCAGAGGTGCTCGATGGTGGCTTCGCCGGCGAGGATGCACACCAGCGGCTCCGGCCGCCGCCCGTGTTTGGGGACGGTCTGGGAGCGCACGGCCATCTCCACCAATGCCGCCGCCAACCGCTCACTCATCGTCCGGATGACGCCATCGCGCTGGTCGCTGCGGTACAGGTCCCGCTCGATCCGCCGCAGCGCCTCACCGACGGTGGCGCCGGCGACCGGGTCCAGCGTGAACTCGCCCGACACGGTGCCGTCGTACGTGGTCGACAGCCGCAACGACCCGGGCCGCGGTGGTGCGGTGCCGTCACGGTCCAGCTCGGCGTCGGCACGGAACGTCCAGTAGCGCAACGCCTTCACCGACTGACCCCACGTCAGCTGCGTGCAGTGACCGACGAGCACCGCTTCGTCACGGGCGAACAGCTCGGCGCGACCCGATGCCGCGTCGGCGAGCAGTTCGACATGATCCGAGCCGATCTCGCCGCCTGTCCACGCCTGCGCCGTGATCGGCATCCTGGCGATGGCATGACCGCGACGCAGCATCCCGCGGGCGGTGCCGGGGGCAATGCTGGCGGTGCGTGACAGGCGCGCCCACGGTGCCCGCGACCCGTCGCCACGCCACACCGACCGGCGATCCCACAACGCCGCCCGTCGGGCGATCTCGGCATCCAACCGATGCCGCTGTCGCACCAAGGCGATCAACTCGGAATCCAGCTCGGCATCGGTCAGCGCATCGAGATCGACTGCACCATCCATGAGTACATGCTATCGAACTGGTGTACGATTGTCAACCGTCGACGCGAAGCGGTGGATGTCGGTGACGGTCGCCCGGTACACCTCGGGCAGCGCCTGGCGGAAGATCGAGTCGGCGGCGTGGACGATGCCGAGGTTGATCCGACCGGTGACCGGCACGCCGGCGCGCAGCAGCGTGCGGTAGTAGGCGATGCCCTCGTCGCGCAGCGGGTCGAGCTCGTTGACGGAGATGACGTGGGGCGGCAGCCCGTCGACATCGGCTGACGGTGGCGAAGTACGGCCAGCACAGCGGGTCCTCGGCGTGCTCGTTCGTCGGGTCGTAGAGGGACACGAGCAGGTCCATCATCCCCGTCTCGATGAAGTACCCGTCGTTCTCGATCAGCGAGGGCAGCTCACGCCGCTTGCGCTCTTCGTCCCACCCGTAGCCGCCGCTGATGTACGGGACCATCGCATAGACGCCGGCGATGGCGTCGAGGAATCCGTCGCGCTTGGCCCGCAGCGTGGTCGCCAGCACGAGGTTGGCGCCGCCGGACTCGCCCTGCAGGACGACGGTCGAGATGCCGAGCTCGGCGCGGTTGGCGTGGATCCACTGGACGGCGGCGCAGCAGTCGTCGAGCCCGGCGGGGAACGGGTGCAAGCCGGCGGCGCCACCGGCGTTGCGGAAGTCGACACCGACCACGACCATGCCCGTGGCGGCGAGGTCCGTGCTCCAGCGGCGATGGACCTTGTTGTGGGCCTGGAGGATCACCATGCCCCCGCCGTGGATGTACACGGTGCACGGCAGTGGACCGTCGGTGCCCGCCGGCCGGTAGACGTGCAGGGTGATCTCGGTGCCGTCGACACCCGTGATCGTGCGCGAGCTGTGCTCGACCTCGATGGCATCGTCGCCGGGCAGCTCGTTGGGCAACGCCTCGTAGAGCCCCTCGAAGCCGGCCTCGCCCTCGATGGTCGACGCGGCGATGGCGTCCTGGCCGTCAGCTCGGGTTATCGGCGATGGTGCCGATGCTCCGTCGAGCCCGAACGCAGCGAGCACGGCGAGCTGCTGTGGATCGATCCGCGGATCGCTGCGTGGCTCCATCCCGGGATCACCCAGGCGTCCAGGCAACGAGGCGTGTGTCGTGACGCTCATCGTCGAACCATATGTCGGTCTGAACGACGTGTCACCCGCCGAAGCCGCTCGCTCGTCTGTCCTGGTGATGGAAGTTTCACGGACTCCCGCAGAGACCTTCGCTGACACCGTGCTCGCCGAGCTCCGGGTGATCATCGTCGCCGGCATCACCGTCGGCGTGCTCGTCGCCGGCTTCGGTTCACGGCTGGCGATGCTCGTGCTGCGGCTGACCTCGTCACGCTTCGTGCGCGGCGTCGTCAGCGACGACGGCTTCGTCATCGGCCGCGTCACGCTCGGAGGGACCTACAACCTGCTCGTGCTCGGCGCGGTGGTCGGTGTGATCGGGGCCGGGGTGTACCGGCTCGTGGGTCCCCGCCTGATCGGACCGTTGTGGTTCCGCCGCCTGACGGTCGCCCTCGCCTGCGCCGCGGTGGTCGGCTCGATGCTCGTCCATGACGACGGCATCGACTTCCACCTGCTCACACCACAGTGGCTGGCGATCGGGTTGTTCGTCGCCCTGCCCGCGGCCTTCGGGTGGGCGATCGGTGCCGCCGTCGATCGCTCCCGACGCGCATCGCCCTCCGGATGGCGGCGCTGGGGGGTCCCAATCGTGCTGGTGGCGTGCTTCCCGCCGGTCGTCGTCGCCCTCGTTCCGATCGCCGTCGTCGTCGTGGTGCTCGTCGCCATCGACCGCACGGGGGGCATGGATGGCCTCCGCTCGAATCGCGCCTACGTGTTCGCCGTGCGCAGCGTCTGGCTGGTCATCGCCGGCGCCGGGCTGCTCGCCCTCACCAACGACATCGTGGCGCTGCGGTGACGAGTCCCGTCAGGCGGGATGGGCCATCGACGTCGCCTGCTCCTCGCTGAGGTCCATGTCGTGGACCTCCTTGGCGTGCGTGCGGGCCTGGCCGACGACCCCGCCGACATCGTCCGCTCGCAGCACCGTCCCGCACGGGCATTCGATCACCTGTTCCATCACACCCTCCTCGCGTCCGTTCCGCGGAGCGTACGACGGCCGGGTTGGTGGAAGATTGGCGCTCGATGGGGACACGCGTGCACCTCTGCGGGCGCATCACACTCGTCGGCGAGCAGCGCAGCGTCGACGAGCGTGAGCTTCCCGGCCGCCAGGGCCGCTTGGCGTTCGCCCTGCTCTGCCTCGACCGCCACCGCCCCGCTTCCAGCGACCGCCTGATCGAAGCGCTGTGGGACCACGACCCGCCGCCCGACGCAGTCGGTGCGCTCGCATCGATCATCAGCAAGCTGCGGACGGTCCTGCGTCGCTCCGGTGGCGGTGGGCCCGACGTCATCACGGCCAGCGCCGGCGCCTACCAACTCCGGCTGCCGTCCGGGAGCACCGTCGACCTGGAGGACGCCCGCAACGCCATCGACCAGGCGGAGGGCGCCCGCCGGCGCGATGACGAGAGGGCTGCATGGTCGAACGCCACGGTCGCCGTGTCGATCGCTCGCCGGGGGTTCCTGTCCGGGGAGACGAGGGACTGGGTGCTCACGGTTCAGCGCGAGCTCGATCGCATCGCTCGGCGCGGCTTCGACTGCCTGGCGTGGGTGTGGACGGTGCGTGGCGACGGGGTGCTGGCGACGGCGATGGCCGAGCACGCCGTGGAGCTGGAACCGCTGCACGAGCCGGCATGGCGCAACCTGATGGCCGCCCAGGCGCGCTTCGGCAGCCGGGCCGACGCCGTGCGCACGTATCGCCGCTGCCGGGAGGTGCTGCGCGATGAGCTCGGCGTGACACCCGACGCCGAGACGCTGCAGCTCTACGAACGGCTGCTGGCGACATGACCGACGAACGACCCCTCGCCATCGTCGACATCGACGGTGTCGTCGCCGACGTGCGCCACCGGCTGCACCACATCGAGCGACGTCCCAAGGATTGGGATGCCTTCTTCGCCGCCGCACCGGACGATCCGCCGCATCCGGAGGGGGTCGCGGTCGTGCAGCGCCTCGCCGAGGATCACGAGATCGTCTTCCTCACCGGTCGACCGGGCTGGTTGCGGGCGGCGACCGAGAACTGGCTCGAGGCCAACGGCATCGGCGGGCACCGGTTGGTGATGCGCCCGCGCAACGATCGACGGCCGGCGGCGCAGGTGAAGCTGGAGCTGGTCCGGCAGCTCGCCGAAGGACGCCAGCTCGACGTCATCGTCGACGACGATCAGGCCGTCATCGCCACACTGCGCCAGGCCGGGTACTCGGTGTTCGCCGCCGACTGGGAGCGCCGCGACGCGGCGGAGGAGTCGGCCCTTCTCGAGGCCCAAGAGGTCGCCGGCGAGACCTGACGGCGTCAGTCTGGCTCGATGTGCATCGCCGCTTCCTCGGCGCTGGGGCCTTCGCCGAGGGCGTCGATGGGCTCGGACTCGGCGACCTGGTGCTCCTCGTGGTCCTCCGTCGAGGCGTCCGGTTCGACGAGCTGGCCGACGTCCTCGTAGGCCGGGTCGGGATCCTCGCGCCAGGTGCCGCGCTCGTCGCTCACGTTGATCCCTCCTTGGCGCGCAGGATGCAGAACTCGTTGCCCTCGGGATCGGCGAGGACGACCCATGTGACGTCGCCTTGGCCGACGTCGACGCGGCGGGCGCCGAGCGACTCGAACCGGGCAACCTCGGCGGCCTGGTCGTCGGGTCGGAAGTCGAGGTGCAGCCGGTTCTTCACCGACTTCGACTCGGGCACCTTGAGGAACAGCAACTCGAACCCGTCGGGCGAGCGCACGGCGACCTCGTCGTCGTCCTCGTCGGTGATCTGCCAACCGAGGGCCTCGGACCACCAGCGGGCCACCGCGCCCGGGTCGAGGCGTCGACGGCCAGCGCTTCGATCTGGATCGGCATGCGTCCATGTTGCCCGGCGGGTCGAGGTGTGAACCACGCCGGCGATGGGCAGGGTCGCGTCCATGACCAACACCGATGCCGCCAAGCCGCTGTCCGAGCTCGTCGAGGGCGGCACGATCGTGATGCTGATGACGATGATCGGCGACGACCACACCTCGCGGCCGTTGAGCGTCGCCGAGGTGTCAGGTGACCGCCTCGGCTTCCTCGTCGACGCCACCACCGACTGGGCGACAGCGATCAGCGACGGCTCGGCGACCGTCCACGCCACGGTCTGCGACGTGCGCAAGAACCACTACCTGTCGCTCGCCGGGGCGGCGTCGATCACGCTCGACCACGACGAGGTCGAGCGGCTCTGGAACCCCGCCGCGGCGGCCTACTTCGACGGGCCGGACGACGCGAGCGTCGGCGTGTTGCGCTTCGAGGTCGACGGCGGTGAGTACTGGGACGCACCGAGCGGTCGCGTCGGATCGGCGTTCGCCGCCCTCAAGGCGGCAGTGACCGGCAACCCCGACGCCGCGGGCGAGCAGGGCCAAGTGGCGACGTCGTAGTCAGGCGATCGCCACGAGGGCGGCGTTGACGATCTGCTCGGGCAGCAGATCGAACACGCCGTACAGGTCGGGGATGCTGCCCGACTGACCGAACTCGTCGACGCCGACCGGGACGACCGGGGCGCCGAAGACACCGCCCAGCCACGCAAGGTGGTGGCTCGCCGCGTCGTGGACGGTGACGATCGGCAGCGACCGCTCAGCCGGCAGCAGCAGCGAGGCGAGGTGGTGGTCGACGGCCGGCCGGCGGCCCTCGCGTGCGGCCAAGCGCAGCGTGGCGCGCCAGCCGCGGTACAAGCGGTCGGAGCTGGTGAGGTCGAGCACGAGGGCGGGCACGCCCTCCTCGTCGAGCGCCGTCGCCGCGGCCAGCACCTCGGGAACCACCGGTCCGCACGTCGCCAGCACGACGGCCGCGGGCGCGTCGGGTTCGAGGAGGCGGTAGCCGCCGGCGAGGACGTCGGCGCGCAGCTGCTCGGCACCGGCGCGGTCGAGCGCGGTGCCGAACGGGCGCTGGTCGATCGGGCGAGTCGACAGGCGCAGGTACAGCGAGCCGCCGTCGGCGCGGCCGAGCTCGGCGAGTCCGTCGCAGAGCAGCCAGTCGAGGGCTCGGGCGTAGGCCGGCTCGGCGTACGTCAGGCCTGGCAGCTCCAGGCCGATCGACGGGGTGATGGTCGACTGATGGGCGCCGCCCTCGGGGGCGAGCGTGATGCCGGCGGGCGTGCCGACGACGACGAAGCGCGAGCCGGAGTAGAGGGCGTAGATGAGCGCGTCGAGCCCGCGGCAGACGAACGGGTCGTAGACCGTGCCGATCGGCAGGAGGTGCTCGCCGTGCAGGTCGTGGCCGAAGCCGAGTGCCTGCAGCAGCAGGAACAGGTTCATCTCGCTGATGCCGAGCTCGATGTGCCGGCCGCTCGGTGACTGCCGCCAGCGCAGCAGCCGGTCCTCGCCGAGGTAGTCGGTCGCCTCCGCCGGGGTGAACACGCCGACCTTGTTGATCCAACCGCCGAGGTTGGTGGACACGCTGACGTCGGGGGAGGTCGTCACGATGCGTTCGGCGACACCCTCGACGTCGCCGAGGCGGGTCAGGATGCGCCCGAACGACTCCTGCGTCGACGTCGCCCCGGCGGCGGGCACGCCGGTGGCGTCGGGGATCGGGAGGACGGGCCGCAGCGGTACGGGGACGTTGTTCAGCTCGCCGCCGGTCGTCGCGCACATCCGCCCTTCCGGGGACTCGGGGTCGAACCGGTCCCACTCGGTCTCCACGGTCAAGCCCAGCGACGCGCGCAGCTCGTCGATCTGCGTGGCGGACAGGAGGGCGGAGTGGTTCAGCGGATCGCCGGCGATCGGCAGACCCCAACCCTTGACGGTGTAGGCGAACACGACGCTCGGGCGGTCCGCTTCGGCGTCGCACGCCCGGTAGGCGTCGAGGAGGACGTCGAGGTCGTGGCCACCGAGGTTCTGCACGAGCGGGGCGAGGTCGTCGTCGCTGATGTCGGCGAGCACGTCGACGACCTTGGCGTCGGCGCCGGCCAGGAAGCGCTCGCGCAGGTCGGCGCCGCGGTGGGCGAACAGCGACTGGTACTCCTCGTTGGACATCTCGTCGATGCGGTGGCGCAAGGCGTCGCCGCCGGGCTGTTCGAAGGCGGCGGCGAGCAGGCGCCCGTACTTGGCCTCGACGACGTGCCAGCCGGCGCCGTCGAAGAACTCCATCAGCTTCTTGATCTTCTGGTCGGGGACGACGCGGTCGAGGCTCTGGCGGTTGGTGTCGACGACGAGCATGACGTTGCCGAGGCCCTGCAGCGACGGGTCGGTGATCGCCTCCCACACGTTGCCCTCGTCGAGCTCGGCGTCGCCGGCGAGGGCGATGAAGCGGGCGGCCGGCGCAGCGCTCGAAGTGTGCGTCGAGGTAGCGGCGGGTGGCGGCGGCGAACAGGGGAGCGACGACGCCGAGGCCGACGGACCCGGTCGAGAAGTCGAAGACGTCGGGGTCCTTGGTGCGGCTGGGGTACGACTGCAGGCCGCCGAGGTCGCGCAGCCGGGTGAGGTAGGAGCGGTCGAGCTCGCCGGTCAGGTACTTGATGGCGTGGTACACGGGCGAGGCGTGCGGCTTCACGGCCACCTTGTCGTCGCCGCTGAGGTGGCCGAACCACAGCGCCGTCATGATCCCGATCATCGAGGCGGACGACGCCTGGTGGCCGCCGACCTTGATCTCTCCCGGCGGTCGCTCGCGGTTGGCGTGGTCGACCATGCGCACGGCGAGCCAGAGCACCCGCCGTTGGATGCTGTCGAGGGTCTCGATCACCCCGGATCCCGCTCGTGGCCGGGCTTGACCCGGCGCAGGCCGCGGTAGGCAAGGGCGGCATCGGCCTCGCCGACGACGATGCGGTACATCTCCTCGTGCACCGGCATGTCGACGCCGTACTGCTGGGCGAGCTCGTGGGAGGTGATCGCGGTCTTCAGGCCCTCGGCCACCATGTTCATCTCCGCCGTGATGTCCTCGAGCTTGCGGCCGTGGCCGAGCTGCTCGCCGACCGAGCGGTTACGGCTGAACGGGCTGAGGCACGTCGTCACGAGGTCGCCCATCCCGGCCAGCCCGGCGAACGTCGCCGCCTCGCCGCCCATCGCCACGCCGAGGCGGGTCAACTCGGCGAGGCCTCGGGTCATCACCAAGGAGCGGGTGTTGTCGCCGACGCCGAGCCCTTCGGCGATGCCGCAGGCGATGGCGACGACGTTCTTCAGCGCCCCGCCCAGCTCGCAGCCGACGACGTCGTGGTTGGTGTAGATGCGGAACATGCCGCGGGTGAGCACGCGCTGGATGGCGCGGGCGACGCCGAGGTCCTTGGTGGCGATCACGCTGGCCGCCGCCTGGCCGGCCATGATCTCCCTGGCGATGTTCGGCCCGGTGAGCGCGGCGATCGGGTGGCCGCCCAGCTCCTCGGCGATGACCTCGGTCATCCGCAGCAGGGTGCCCTGCTCGAGGCCCTTGGACAGGCTGACCACCGGGATCCACGGGTGGATCCACTCCTTGGCGGTGGCGATCGTCGAGCGCATCGCGGTCGTCGGGACACCGACGATCAGCAGCTCGGCATGGCGCATCGCCTTCTCCAGGTCGTCGGTGGCCATCAGCATGTCCGGCAGCGTGAAGCCGGGAAGGTACGCCTCGTTGGTGTGCTTGCCGTCGATCTCGGCGGCCGTCTCCGGGCTGCGCGCCCACAGCAACGTCGAGTGCCGCGGCGCGATGACCGATGCCATCGTCGTCCCCCACGACCCGCCCCCCAGCACGGTCACCTGCACGGCGACACCGTAGACGTCCCCGTCCAGTCGAGTACGTGCTGGCCGGCTAGCGCCGATCACGCACGCACTCGGATGGCATCACGTACTCGATGGATGAGGCGGACCATCTCGATGGCGACGGCGGCGGCTTCCTCGCCGACGTTGTGGCCGCCGGGGTCGGGTTCGCTGCGGGCGAGGGCCTGATCGAGGGTCTCGGTGGTCAGCACGCCGAAGACCACCGGCTTGCCGGTGTCCAGACCGACGCGCATGATCCCCGCCGCGGCCTGCCCGGCGACGTGCTCGAAGTGGGCGGTCTCGCCGCGGATGACGCAGCCGAGGCAGAGCACGGCGTCGTGATCGGCCGCCAGCGCCTGGGCGGCCAGCGGGATCTCGAACGAGCCGGGCACCCATCGCACGTCGACGTCGTCGTCGGCGACGCCGGCCGCGGCCAGGCCGCGCCGCGCGCCTTGGAGCAGGCGCAGCGTGATGTGGCTGTTGAAGCGGGCGGCGACGATGGCGACGCGCAAGCCGGTGCCGTCGAGATCGGGCGGCGGCACCTCGTCGCTGCGGACGTCCTGGGCCATCAGCCCGCCCCTCTCGCCGGCGCCAGGTCGAGCCCGACGCGCTCGGCGATCTCCAGGCCGAAGCCCTCCAACCCGCCGTAGCGCGCCGGGTTGTTGGTCATCAGGCGCATCTCGGTGACGCCGAGGTCGGCGAGGATCTGCGCCCCGACGCCGTACTCGCGGCTGTCCTGCGGTGTCGCCGGGTCGATCGCCGGGTCGACGACCCCGGCGGCGTCGAGCGTGTGGGCGACGCCGAGCCCGCGGCCCTCGTGGCCGCGCAGGTACACCAGCACGCCCGTGCCGTCGTCGGCGATGCGCCGCATCGCCGCGTCGAGCGTGCGCCCGCACTGGCAGAAGCCCGACCCGAACACGTCGCCGGTGAGGCACTCGCTGTGCACGCGCACGAGCGGGCGCGTGGCACCGGCGACATCGCCGCGCACGAATGCCAGGTGGCGGCTGCCGTCGAGCACGGCCTCGAAGGCGATCAGCTCGAACTCGCCCCACGACGTCTGCATCGGTGCCGTGCCGACGCGCCGCACGAGCTTCTCGGTGCGCCGGCGGTGGCGGATGAGGTCGGCGATGGAGATCATCAGCAGGCCGTGTTCCGTGCAGAACGACTCCAGCTCCGGGCGCCTTGCCATCTCGTGCTTGCCCTCGCTGACGATCTCGCACAGCACGCCGACGGGCGCGCAGCCGGCCATGCGCGCCAGATCGATCGCCGCCTCGGTGTGCCCGGCGCGCTTGAGCACGCCGCCGTCGCGTGCCTCCAGGGGGAAGATGTGTCCCGGGCGCAGCAGGTCGTCGGGCTTGGTGGCGTAGTCGACGAGGGCGCGGATCGTGGCCGCCCGGTCGGCCGCCGAGATCCCCGTCGTCGTGCCGTGGCGGTAGTCGACGGTGACGAGGAACGCGGTGCGCTGCGTCTCGGTGTTGTGCTGGACCATCGGCGCCAGGTCGAGCTGGCGTGCCCGCTCGGACGTCAACGTGGCGCAGATGACCCCGGACGTGTGCTGCAGGAAGAAGGCGATGTTGTCCGGCGTGGCGAACTCGGCGGCCATGATCAGGTCGCCCTCGTTCTCGCGGTCCTCGTCGTCGACGACGACGACGATCTCGCCGCGCCCGATCGCCGCGACGGCGTCCTCGATGGGGGCGAGCCCCGTCATCACATCAATCCTTCCAGGCGAGGAGTCGTTCGACGTACTTGGCGGTGACGTCGACCTCGAGGTTGACCCGCGCGCCGGCGCCCTTGTGGCCGAGCGTCGTCACCTCGGCGGTGTGCGGGATGACGGCGACGGTGAACCCGTCGTCGAGCGGGTCGACGACGGTGAGGCTGATGCCGTCGACCGTGATCGAGCCCTTCTCGACGACGTAGCGCAGCAGGTCGGTCGCGCAACGCACGCGCAGGTCGGGCGCCGGGTCGACGATCTCGCCGACGCCGTCGACGTGGCCCTGCACGAGGTGCCCGCCGAGACGGTCGGACAGCCGCACCGGGCGCTCGAGGTTGACGGGCTCGCCGGGGGAGAGGTCGCCGAGGCTCGTGCGCTTCCAGGTCTCGTCGGACACGTCGGCCTCCCACCAGTCGTCGGTCCACTCGACGACAGTGAGGCAGCAACCGTTGACGGCGATCGACGCGCCCAGCTCGACGTCGTCGAGCACGCGTGTGCAGGCGATGCGCAGCCGGTCGCCGTCGCGCTCGGAAACGTGGCCGAGCTCCTCGACGATCCCGGTGAACACTGCGGCCACGCTATTGCCTATGGTCGCCGCATGGCCGACGCTGTTCTCACCGAAACCCGTGGACGGGTGCTGTTGATCACCCTCAACCGCCCGGAGGCGATGAACGCCATCGACACCGACCTCGCCCAGGGGGTGCTCGCGGCGGTCGAGCAGCTGGACACCGACGACGGCCTCACGGCCGGCGTGATGACCGGCGCCGGTCGCGGGTTCTGCGCCGGGATGGACCTCAAGGCGTTCGCCAAGAGCGGTCCGCCGAAGGGCATGGGGGAGTTCTTCGAGAACGGCGCCCAGAAGCCGCTGATCGCGGCGATCGAGGGCTTCGCCCTGGCCGGTGGCCTGGAGATGGCGCTGTCGTGCGACCTGCTCGTCGCCGCCGACAACGTCAAGTTCGGGATCCCCGAGGCCGGTGTCGGCCTGTTCGCCGGCGGCGGCGCGCTGATCCGCCTGCCCAGCCGGGTCGGCTACATGAAGGCGATGGAGATGGCCCTGACGGCCGATCCGATCTCCGCCCAGGAGGCGCACGCGATCGGGTTGGTGTCGCGGCTCACCGAGCCGGGCAAGGCGGTCGACGCGGCCATGGAGCTCGCCGAGCGGATCGCCCGCAACGCCCCGCTGTCGGTCTCCGCCAGCAAGGCGATCATCCGGGCGACGGAGGGGATGACCGAAGCCGAGGCGTGGGAGTACCAGAAGCCGCACTTCGCCAAGGTGTTCACGTCGGAGGACGCCAAGGAGGGCCCGCGGGCGTTCGCCGAGAAGCGGGCTCCCGAGTGGAGCGGGAGGTAAGCGGTGGCCATCGACTTCAGCCTCTCGCCCGAGCTCGAGGAGATCCGGGGGCGCACCCGTTCCTTCGTCGAGGACGTGATCAAGCCGACCGAGCAGAAGATCCACGACGAGCAGTTGCAGCAGAACGACCGCAAGGCGTACTACGGCGAGCTCGTCGGCATGCGCCAGAAGGCGCGGGACGCCGGCATCTGGCTGCCGCACATGCCCGCCGAGTGGGGCGGCATGGGCCTCGGCCACGTGCAGCTGGCGATGGTCCAGGCCGAGGCGGCGAAGTCGTCGTACGGGCCGTGGGTGTTCAACTGCCAGGCGCCCGACGAGGGCAACATGCACACGCTGCTGCACTGGGGCACCGACGAGCAGAAGGAGAAGTACCTCCGCCCGCTGTGCGAGGGCACGGCGTGGTCGTGCTTCGCCATGACCGAGCCGGAGGTCGCCGGGTCCGACCCGACGCTGATCCAGACGAAGGGCTACCTCGACGGCGAGGAGTGGGTGCTCAACGGCCACAAGTGGTTCATCTCCAACGCCCACCGGGCCAACTTCGCCATCCTCATCGCCCGCACCGAGGACGATCCCGACCTGCCGCAGGCGGCGAACACGGCGTTCATCGTCGACCTGCCGAGCGATGGGTGGACGGAGGTGCGCCAGATCGAGACGATGCACGGCGGCACCGGGCACTCCGAGATCCGCATCGAGGACCTGCGCGTCCACGAGTCGCAGATGCTCGGTGGCCGGGGCCAGGGCCACCTGCTCGGCCAGTACCGACTCGGTCCCGGCACGGCTGGCCCACTGCATGCGCTGGATCGCCCAGGCCGAGACGGCGCTGGACATGATGGTCGACCGCTCGCTCAACCGCTTCTCGCACGGCTCGCTGCTCGCCGAGAAGCAGGGCATCCAGTGGCTCATCGCCGACTCGGCGATGGAGCTGTACCAGTCCAAGCTGATGGTGCTCCACGCCGCCTACAAGATCGACCGCGGCGAGGACTTCTCGGCCGAGGTGTCGATGGCCAAGCACTTCGTCGCCAACATGCTCAACCGGGTGATCGACCGCTCGATCCAGGTGCACGGCGCGCTCGGCTACTCGACGGACACGCCGCTCGCCCACATGTACCAGCACGCCCGCTGGGCCCGCTTCGCCGACGGCGCCGACGAGGTCCACCAGATGCGCATCGCCCAACGCACGATCGCCGCCTACACCGACACCGGCTCCACCCGCCGCGCCACCGGCGACCTGCCGCTGTAAGCACTTCTCAAGCGCTTTCAGGTGCCACGGATGGCACCGATTCCTCCGAAGAACTGTTAGCGCGCCGCTGACGCCCGTTTGCGGGTGCGCGCCGTGGTCTTCTTCGCAGGCGCCGCCTTCTTGGGCGCGGCGCGCTTCTTGGCGGGCGTTCTCTTGGCTGCCACCTTCTTCGCAGCCACCTTCTTGCGACCGCGCGGCGGCGCCGGCTTCGGCGCCACGACGTAGTCGGCACCGGTCGCCTTGAACAGCACGTCGATCTCGTCGATGTGCAGGTCGACCATGTGCCACAGGTCAGGCACCAGCTCGCGGCAGGAGACCAACCCGAACGTCAACTCGTCGAGGTAGCTGTGCACGGTGATGTTGAGGCCCATGCCCTCGCCGATGGTCGACACGGGGATGTACTGGTCGAGCTTCGCCCGACCGAGGTACAGGGGTTGCCGCGGACCCGGCACGTTGGAGATGATGACGTTGACGACCGGGTCGACACGGTTCGCCAGCTGCAGCCTCGCCGCCAGGCGGATCGCCGAGGTGGCGACCACCGGCGGGGCGTACTGCTGGATGTCGATCAACGCCTCCGCCGGCACCAGCTCGAACTGCTGCTTGGCCTCCAGCATCGCCTCCCGGCACCGGGCCACCCGTTCGAGCGGATCGGCGAGGTGGGTTGGCAGGTCGACGACGAGACCGGACACCCGGTTCGTCCACGTGTCCTCCTCCTCGCCCGTGCGGATGGACACCGGCACCATCGCCCGCAGCGGCCGGTCGGTCAGCGCGTTGTGCTCGATGAGGTAGGCGCGCAGGGCACCGGCGCAGATGGCCATCACGACGTCGTTGAGCGTCCCGCCGGTCGCGTCCTTCAACCGCTTGATGTTGTCGAGCGATGCCGACCGCATGGCGAACCGGCGGTGGGCGGTGACCGAGCGGTTCCACGGCGTCGGCGGCGCTGCTGACAACGGAAGGTTGACCCGCGGGCCGTCGCCAGGGGCGACCATCGACCTGATCGCCGAGCCGGCGCGGCCGGCCACGGCGCCGACGCTGGTGAGGCCGGCGGCCTCGGCGTACTCGCGCACGAGCCGCAGCTGCGTGCGTGCCGCCTTCGCCGGGTTGCGCAGGAAGTTCTCGAACGTCAGTCGCAGCAGCTCGGCCTGGCCGGGGAGTGCCTCCGGCTCCCATGGCCGGTTCTCGCCCGGAGGGGTGGCGTCCGGCGACGTGTCGTGCATCAGCTTGAGCATCATCACGCCCGACGCGCCGTCGATCGTGGCGTGGTGGTACTTCGTCAGCAGCCCCCAGCGCCCACTCTCCAGGCCCTCGATGACATAGACCTCCCACAGCGGCCGGCTGCGGTCCATCGGGCGCCCGACGATCCTCGAGATCTGCTCGGCCAGCTGATCCGCCCGCCCCGGCGGCGCCAGGCTCAGGTGGCGGATGTGGAACTCCAGGTCGAAGTTCGGGTCCATCACCCAGTACGGGTGGTCGAGGCGCAACGGCACCTCCACGACACGCCGGCGCATCGGCTCGAGCTCGCCGACGAACGAGCCCCAGCGGGCATAGACCTCGTCGTACGGGTCGAAGTCGTCGTCCGGCCGCTCGTAGAGGCCGAGGCCGCTGACGTGTCCGAACGTCGTGGCGGTCTCCATGTAGAGAAAGCTGCCGTCCAGTCCCGTGAGCTGCTTCATGGCATCAGTGTGGCGGACGCGACGAGGCGCCTGTGACGGAGGGCCGCGCGCGAGACTCGCAACCCGTGAGCGACATCGACGTGCCGACCGAGACGGACGTCGGCTGGCTGTCGCCCGAGCGACTCGAGCTCGTCCGGGCGCACGTGCCGCTCGTCTACGTCGACGCCGTCCCCGTACGAGTGGACGCTGTCGGACGGGTCACCGAGATCGGGCTGCTGCTGCGTGTCGCCGCCGACGGCACGATCAGCCGGATGGTCGTCAGCGGTCGGGTGCTGTTCGGCGAGCGTGTCCGCGACGCCCTGCTGCGGCACCTGGAGAAGGACCTCGGACCGCTCGCCCTGCCGCGCCTGCCGACAGACCCGACGCCGTTCACGATCGTCGAGTACTTCCCGGACCCCGACCGCTCGGGCTTCCACGACCCCCGCCACCACGCCGTCAGCCTCGCCTACGTCGTGCCCGTCGACGGCGACTGCCAGCCGACGCAAGAAGCGCTCGACCTCGCCTGGTTCAATCCGGCCGAGGCGGTGAGCGACGCCGTGTCGCGCGAGCAGATGACCGGCGGCCACGACCGCCTCATCCGTTTCGCGTTGGCGCACGTGGGTCAATTGCCGTAGGCATCCACCGCTCGCCCGACGCACCGTGCCTAGCGTCGAGGCGCGATGGCAGATGCCGACTCCATCCATCGTGCGGCGGCGGCGCTGCGCACGGCGCTCGTCGACCGCAAGATGGTCCGCTTCGAGGCGCCCAAGCTGATCGGTGTGACACCCAGAGCGGGGCGCACGATCGAGTCGGTCGAGAGCCACGGCAAGCATGTCGAGATCGTGTGGGACGACGCCGTGGTGCTGCACACGCACCTGCGGATGAGCGGTTCGTGGCACCTCTACCGCAGCGGCGACCCGTGGGTGCGCCCGCACCACGAGATGCGCGTGCTCGTCGAGGTCGCCGGGTGGCAGGCGGTGTGCTTCAACGCTCCGCTCGTGGAGACGTTCCGCATGCCCGACGCCAGCCGCCATCCCGGCCTCGGTGGGGTCGGGCCGGACCTCTGTCGCGCCGACGCCGACCTCGGTCGCTGCGTCGAGCTGCTGCTCGCCTACGACGACCCGCGGGCGACCCTCGCCGCGGTGCTGCTGGACCAGCGCGTGTTCTGTGGCGTCGGCAACGTGTACCGCTGCGAGGTGCTCTGGGCGGGCCGGCTGAGCCCGTTCGCCACGGTGGGGGAGCTGCCGGAGATCGACGCCGTGCGTCTCGTCAACGTCGCCGCCAAGCTGCTGCGGGCCAACCTCGACCGCAGCGAGCACATCACGGTGCCCGGGGTCGCGGACGGCCCCGCCGTGTACGGCCGCAACGGCCAGCCGTGCCCGCGTTGCGGTGAGACCGTGGAGGCCCGCCCCGTCACCGGTCGTCGCACGCTGTACTGGTGCCCCGGCTGCCAGGTCCGCCTCGACCAGCGGCCGCCGAGGGAGGACACGCCGACGATGGATCCGCATCCCGCCGCCCAGCGCTTCCTCGACGACCCGCCGTGGAGGCGCACCGGCTGACGCGGCGAGCGCCGCCGGTACGCTCGCACGCCCATGGATGCGCCGCGGATCGGCATCGTGGTCGTCGCCTACAACGCGGCGACGACGCTGAGCTGGGTCCTCGATCGCATCCCCGCCGACTTCCGTCCGCGCATCTCGGCGATCCTCGTCAGCGACGACCACTCGCAGGACGCCACCGTGGCTGTCGGGCGCGGATACGAGCAGCGATCCGATCTCCCGCTCACGGTCGTGCGCCAGCCGCGCAACCTCGGCTACGGCGGCAACCAGAAGTTCGGCTACCGGTGGGCGATGGAGCAGGGGCTCGACGTCGTCGTGCTCCTGCACGGTGACGGCCAGTACGCGCCCGAGCTGCTCGCCGACATGGTCGAGCCGATCGTCGCCGGCGATGCCGAGGTCGTCCTCGGTTCGCGGATGCTCGAGCGGGGCGCCGCCCGCAAGGGCGGCATGCCCGCCTACAAGCTGATCGGCAACCGCATCCTCAGCCGGTTCCAGAACACGATGACGGGGATGTCGCTGAGCGAGTGGCACAGCGGCTACCGCGCCTTCTCCGTCGCCGCCCTCGCCCATGTCCCGTTCGAGGCCAACAGCGACGGCTTCGACTTCGACACCGAGGTGCTCCTGCAGCTCGTCGCCGCCGGTGACCGCATCGTCGAGGTGGCCATCCCGACCTACTACGGCGACGAGATCTGCTATGTCGACGGGCTGCGCTACGCCCGGGACGTGGCGTCCGACGTCGTGCGCTACCGCCTCGCACGCATCGGCTTCGGCACGCCGCAGCCGGGCACTGAGCCGCCGGAGTACGAGTGGAAGCCCGACCAGGGATCGAGCCACGCCCAGCTGCTGGAGATCCTGCTCGACCGTCCGCCCGGACGGGTGCTCGACCTCGGCTGCGGGTCCGGCCGGCTCGGCGCCGAGCTCAAGGCACGCGGCCACCACGTGGTCGGCGTCGACGTGCACGACACGGCGGACGCCAAGGAGCGCCTCGACCACTTCGTCGTCGCCGACCTCGAGCAGGGCATCCCGCTGGCCGTGCACGAGCACGGCCCCTACGACACGGTGGTCGCCGCCGACGTACTCGAGCACGTGCGCGACCCCGGACGGCTGCTCGTCGAGCTGCGCCCCCTGCTCGCCGATGGCGCTGTCGTGCTGGCCAGCGTGCCGAACATCGGCCACTGGTACCCGCGCCTGCGCGTCGCATCGGGCCGCTTCGACTACGACGCGCGCGGCATCCTCGACCGCAGCCACGTCCGCTTCTTCACCCGTCGCAGCTTCGCCCGCCTGGCCCAGCGCAGCGGCTGGCGGATCACGGCCACTCGACCGACCGGGCTGCCATTCGACGTGGTCGAGCGCGGCGGGCGCGCCGGTGCGGCGACGAGGCTGCGCCGCACGGTCGGCTGGCTCGACCGGACCTGCGTCCGCGTGTGGCCGACGATGTTCGCCTACCAGTTCGTGCACACGCTCGAACGGCGCTGAGTTCAGGACTGCCGCGGAGCCGGGCTACTCGGTGGAGATGGCCTGCAGGACGTTCATGTTCGACGCCTTGTAGGAGGGATAGAGGGCGGCGATGAAGCCGGCGACCACGGCGCCGACCAGGATCAGAATGATCGTGAACGGCGAGAACGCCAGCCGGTCGATGACCGTCTCGGGCATGGCGAGCGACAGGGCGATGCCGATCAGCGTGCCGACGACGATCCCGACGAGGGCGCCGAACGTGGACACGATGATCGCCTCCCAGCGCACGGAGCGGCGGGTCTGACGCTTGTTCATCCCGACAGCGCGCATCAGGCCGATCTCACGGGTGCGCTCGAACACGCCGAGCGCCAGGGTGATCGAGATGCCGAGCACGGCGATGACGATGGCGAACATCAGCAACACCGTGATCGTGATCAGGATCTGGTCGATCTGACCCTCCTGGTCCTCGCGGAACTCGGCGTTCGTCTGCACCAGGGCCTGCGGGAACGGCTCCATCGCTGCAGTGACGGCGGCGTCGCCCTCCTCGGCGGTGACGCCGTCGGCGAGGCGGGCGACGACGAAGAAGTCGCGCGGTGTTGCCGCCGGGCTGACCCGTTCCAGCGTGTCGATGGAGATCAGCCAGTTCCCGGCGAGCGAGGCATCCTCGAAGATGCCGGCGACGGGCAGCGTCTCGATCGTGCCGTTCTGGAACGTCATCTCGACCGGGTCGCCGAGCTGCAGGTCGAGGTCCTCTGCCGGATCCTTGTGCACGAAGATGCCGCCGTCGGCGAGCGCCTGGAAGTCGCCGTCGGTGACGTCGATGTCGACGAGCTGCTCGAAGGCCAGCGGGTCGACGGCGCCGACCGCCTTCTCGTCGCCGTCGACGAGCGCGGCGGCACCCCTGACCGGTGTCACGGCTGACAGCTCGGGCTGCTGCGCCAGCGTCTCGGCGACGGCGGGCGACAGGCCCTGGAACGACTCGTCGGTGATGATGAAGTCGGCCTTCACCGAGTCCTCCAGGATCTCGGAGAACGTGGCTCGCAGCGACGAGGCGAACACGGCCGCCGCGCTGACCAGGGCGACGCCGATCATCAGCGCTGCGGCGGTGGCCGACGTGCGGCGCGGCGAGCGGCCGGCGTTCTCCTGGGCCAGCTTCCCCGGCGGTCCGAAGACCCTGGCGACCGGCCAGCCGAGCAGCCGAGTGACGGGCCGGGCCACCGTCGACGAGAGGCTGGCCGCGCCGAGGAAGATGAGCAGTGCACCAAGGCCGGCGAGGGTCAGCGCGCCGACGGTGCCGCCGGGGCGGGCGAACAGGCCGAGCACGAACAACACGGCGCCGATCACGGTGACGACCGTGCCGAGCACGAGGCGGCGCGTGCTCATCGCCTCGAACCCCAGCTCAGGTCGCATCGCCGCGACCGGTGGGATGCGGGCGGCGCGGCGCGCCGGGACGATGACCGACAGCATCGTGACGCCGATGCCGACGATGGCGGCGATGATCACGGTCCGCGGCAACAGCACGGTCGACGTGTCGGGGAAGCCGGCGCCCGCGGCGTTGAAGACGGCAAGGAGACCCCGAGCGACGAGGATGCCGCCGCCGATGCCGAGCGCGGTGGCGACGACGGCCATCACGAGGGCCTCGGTGTAGATCATCCGCCGCACCTGCTTGCCGCCGGCGCCGACCGCACGCATGAGGGCGAGCTCGCGCAACCGCTGACCGATGGTGATCTGGAACACGTTGTTGATGAGGAACGCGCTGACGAAGGCGGTGACGAAGGCGAACCCGAGGAGCACGTTGCGGAAGGTGCCGATGATCGTGTCGAGCTGCGACTTGCTCTCGTCGATCAGCTCCTGACGGGTGATCACCTCCGTGCCCGGCGGCAGCATCTCCTCGATGCGCGTCTGCACCTCCGCCGGATCGGCGCTCTCGTCGACGGCGACATCGACTGCGTCGAACTGGTCGATGGCGCCGGTGACCTGCTGCGCCGTCGCCACGTCCCAGGCCGCCAGCGTGGCACCGGCGAAGCCGTCGCTGTCGCCGAGGCCGACGAGCGCGGTGATCGTGAACGGGAACGTGCCCGTGTCGGTGATGACCTGGATCGTGTCGCCGACGGCGAAGTCCTCGCGGTCGGCGGTCTCCTTGTCGATGGCCACCTCGCTGGCACCCGACGGCGGGCGTCCCTCGCCCTTGATCTGCAGGCCCGACAGCGACTCGTCGCCGGTCCAGGCGACGCCCAGCGTCGGCGCGCCCTGCGTGGCGATGGCCTTGCCGTCCTGGTCGATCAGCTGGGCGTAGCGCTGCAGTCCCGGCTCGATGGCGGCCACACCTTCGACTGCCGCGACTTGCTCGGCGACCGACGCCGGGATGGGGTCGCGGCGCAGGTCGATGGCGTCCTCGCCGAAGGCGACCGACGCGCGGACCTCGAGGTCGACGTTCTCGCTGATCTGGGTGAACAGGTCGTCGAACGTCTTGCGCAGGCTGTCGGCGAGGACGAAGGCGCCCACGACGAAGGAGACGCCGACGAGGATGGCGATGGAGATGGCGATCAGCCGGCCGAAGCGGGCACGGATGCTCCGCCGGGCGATCAGCGCGATGGCCCGCTGGCTCACTGGCCGAGTGCCTTCATCTTGTCGAGCACACGTTCGGCCGTCGGCTCGGTCATCTCGTCGACGATCTTGCCGTCGTTGAGGAAGATCACCCGGTCGGCGTACGACGCCGCGCCCGGATCATGGGTGACCATGACGATCGTCTGGCCGTACTCGCGGACCGCGCGGCGCATGAAGTCGAGGATCTCGTGGCTCGAGTGCGAGTCGAGGTTGCCGGTCGGCTCGTCGGCGAAGATGATCTCCGGCTTGCCGGCGAGCGCCCTGGCCACGGCGACACGCTGCTGCTGGCCGCCCGACAGCTCGCTCGGCCGGTGCTTCAGCCGGTCGGCCAGGCCGACCGTGCCGACGACCTGGTCGATCCAGGCCTGGTCGCCGTCGTCGCCGCCGAGCATGAGCGGCAGGAGGATGTTCTCCTTGGCGGTCAACGTCGGGATCAGGTTGTAGGCCTGGAACACGAAGCCGACCTTGGAGCGGCGCAGCTCGGTCAGCTCCTTGTCGTTGAGCTTGGCGAGGTAGGTGTCGCCGACGTAGACGGCACCTGACGTGAGCGTGTCGAGGCCGGCGAGGCAGTGCATCAACGTGCTCTTCCCGGATCCGGACGGCCCCATGATCGCCGTGTATCGCTCGGCTTCGAACGAAACGGTGACGCCGTCGAGGGCGCGCACCTCGCTGTCGCCCATGCCGTAGGTCTTCACGGCATCGATGGCGCCGGCGGCGGCCTGCGGCCCGGGCGCGGTGGAGATGACGGTGGCGGACTGGCTCATGCCCCCCGTTGTAGCCGCGTCTGGCGCAGAAGTCAGCCGTTGCGCGCGGACCCCGGCACCGTAGATTCGTCACATGGCGATGGTTGCGTGTGCGCTGTGCGCCCACCCGGTGCCGGCGGGAGCACGGTTCTGCCCGTCGTGCGGCAACCCGGTGGTGTCCGTCGCCATCGCCGCTGGAGGAGCGGCGCGTCGTCACCGTGCTGTTCGCCGACCTCGTCGGCTACACGACGCTCGCCGAGTACCTCGACCCCGAGCGGGTCAAGCGCCTCGTCGAGGCGTGCTTCGAGCGGCTCGTCGCCGACATCGAGCAGTTCGGCGGGCGCGTCGACAAGCTGCTCGGTGACGCCATCGTCGCCCTGTTCGGCGCTCCGGTCGCCCACGAGGACGACGCCGAGCGGGCCGTGCGGGCAGCGTTGCGGATGCAATCGACGCTCGCCCGCTTCGTCGACGAGGTCGGTGCTGATCCGCCGATCCAGATGCGCATCGGCATCAACACCGGCGAGGTCCTCGTCGGCACGCTCGCCGGCTCCGACTACACGGCGATGGGCGACGTCGTCAACACCGCTGCCCGCCTCCAGTCGCTGGCGCCGACGGGCGGCGTGCTGATCGGCTCGGCGACGGCTGCGCTGTGCTCGTCGACCGTCCGGCGCGAGCCGCTCGCCGACACCCGCATCCGTGGCCGCGAGCAGCCCGAGCAGTCGTGGCTCGTCACCGGCGCGTCGGCAGCGGGGAGCCGGCCCGTCCGCTGCGACGTGCCCTTCGTCGGCCGCCACCACGAGCGCGCCCTGCTCGACGCCGCCGTGCAACTCGTGCGCGACGGTCGCAGCGGCATCATCTCCATCGTCGGTGAGGCCGGCGCCGGCAAGTCACGCCTCGCCGACGAGATCGTCGAGCTACTCGAGGACGAGGCGATCGTGATCCGCACGGCGTGCGCCCCGTACGGCGAGACCAACTCGCTGGCGCCGGTGATCAACGGCCTGTCGGCGCTGCTCGCCCTCGATCCCGAGGCCACCGCCGCCGACATCGAGGCCGCCATCCGCGCCCGCTCGTTCGAGCTGTGGGGTCTCGACGCCGACGACGAGGCCGTGCGCAGGTACATCGACACGGTGACGTTCCTGCTCGGGCACACCTCCCCGCTCGATCGCCTCGACCCGGCGACAGCCCGCGACGCCGTCGCCGGCACGTTGACCGACATGCTGCGGCGCGACGCCCAGACCCGCATGACCGTGTTGTGGGTCGACAACCTGCAGTGGGCCGAGCCGAGGTTGCGCGACCAGCTCGCTGTCCTCGTGCGCACGCTCTCGGAGCTGCCGTTCCTGCTGATCACCTGCCAGCGACCCGATCCCGATGCCACCTGGCCGCCGGTGGTCGAGCGACCGGTCGTGCTGCAGGTGCCGCTCGGCCCGTTGCTCGTCGACGAGGCGAGCACCCTCGTGCGCGACATCCTCGAGCGTGGCGATGCCGCCACCGGCGATCTGGCGGTGGCCGAGCTCGTCGCCCGAGGCGGCGGCAACCCGCTGTTCCTCGTCGAGCTGGCCGGTCTGGCCGCGTCGTGCGGCTCGGGTTCCGAGCTGCCTGGTTCGCTGCGCGCGTTGATCGCCGCCCGCCTCGATCAGCTCCCGCCGCCGCAGCGGGCGTTGATCGACAACGCTGCCGTGCTCGGTACCGGCAACGCCATCGGCTCGCTCGAGCGCTTCGCCAAGGAGCTCCATCAGGAGTTCCGCCGCGGCGATCTCGACGAGTTGGCCGCCGACGGGTTGATCGACATCGAGGGCCACTGGTGGCGGTTCCGCAGCGCGGTGGTGCGCGAGGTCGCCTACCAGACGTTGACGAAGCGAGTGCGCGCGCAACGACATGCCGGTGTCGCCGCGGTGGCGGCCGAGCGCGGCGCGCCGATCGACGAGGTCGCCCACCACGCCGCGACGGCAGCCGAACTGCTCGCCGAGCTCGGCACCGTCGACGGCGTCAAGCCGACCATCGTCGAGCACGCCGTGGCGGCCCTGCTGGAGGCGGCGACGGCGGCCCTGCGCACCGGCCGCCTCGAGACGGCCGCCCGCCATGCCAGCCGCGCGCTCGACCTCCACCGTGCGGATCCGGCGTCGGAGCGTGAGCTGCTGCTGGTGCGCGCCGAGGCCGAGGCCGATCGGCGCAACTTCGACGCCGCCGGCGCCGACGCCCGCGACGTGCTCGAGCGGGCGATGGCCGACGGGGATCACCGCCACGAGGCCGACGCCCGGCGTCGACTCGGTCAGATCGCCGAGATGCAGGGCGAGCTCGTCGAGGCGCGGCGCGAGCTGGACCTGGCGATCGACCTCGCTCGCTCGATCGGCGACGAGCGCCGCCTCGCCGACACGCTCCGCGCCCGCGGGTTCGCCGAGGTGTTCGGCGGCTCGCTCGACGACGCCCGCGCCTACCTCGACGGGGCGATGGAGATCTATCACGAGATCGACGACGAGCGCGGGCACGCCTGGACGCACCAGAACCTGGCGTGGGTCGCCTTCCAGTCGGGCGACTTCGCCGACGCCGAGCGCCAGCTCGTCGAGGCCAACCAGCGCTTCGCCGAGCTCGGTGACGCCAACGGCGTCAGTTGGGCGCAGGGCCTGCAGGCGTGGGTGATGTACTTCCAGCGCCGCTTCGACGAGGCCGAGGCGCTCGCCGCGTCGGTCGAGGGGGAGGGCCGGCGGCTGGGCAACAGCTGGGCGTCGCTGATGATGCAGACGCTGCTCGCCAACCTGCGCCTGTGGACCGGCCGTCTGTCCGAGGCGGAGCACCTGGCCGAGCGCGCCCAGGCGGGCTTCCGCGAGCTCAACGATCGATACGGGTTGATGCAGGCGCTCGGCCCGCTCAACCGAGCGCGCGCGGGACTCGGCAAGAAGGCCGATGCCAAGCGGGGGGTGGAGGAGTCGATCGCCCTCGGCAAGGCCTTCGGAGAGCTCGGGATGGCGCTGCAGGCCGCCGCGGGCGTGGCCATGCACCTCGGCTACGGCGAACGGGTGCTGACCCTGGCCGAGCAGATCATCGAGCGCAACCGCGAGACCGGCGTCAACGCGGACGAGGCGTACGTCCTGCTGGCGCTGGCCCACTGCCAGCTCGGCGACGCCGATGCGGCGATGGCGGCGATCGAGCACGTCGAGGTCGACGACTTCCCGTTCGGGCTCGGCGCGCGCGCCCTCGTGCGCGCCGTCGGCGGCGAGCACGACGGCGCGCTGGCCGACGCCGAGGCGCTCGAGCACGTGCGCGGAACGAGCTACTTCGACCTCGCCCTCGGTCGTCTGGGCGGCGTGCTGGCGGCGCAGCGCGGCGACGACGCCGACGTCGAACGGCACTGGCTCGAGCGGTTCGACACGCTCGTGGCGTCGGTGGGCGACGTCGGTTTCCTCGCCGTCGCCCAGCGCCTGCACGGGCGTGCCGACGACGAGACCACGATGGAAGCCGCCGCCCTCGCCCCAGGCTGGCGCCGCATCGTCGACTCCGTGGTCGTCGGCTGACCCGCCCCATCCGAGTGTTCGACGCCATCCGAGTGTCGGGTGTGCGGACGCCGGCGCTGGAACACTCCGATGGGCCCGAACACTCGGATGGGTCGGGACCCGCCTAGCCTCCTCCGGCGTGTTGGGGACGAGGGGGTTCGGGTACCAGCCCGCGCTCGACGGGGTGCGCGCGCTGGCCGTCGGCCTCGTGCTGCTGTTCCACCAGGGATGGCTCGACGGCGGCTACGTCGGTGTGTCCGTGTTCTTCACCCTGTCGGGCTACCTGATCACGTCGCTCGCCCTCGTCGAGCACGATCGCACGGGCCGGCTCGACGTGCGGGCGTTCTACGCCCGGCGTGTTCGCCGGCTGTTCCCGGCGAGCGTGGCGTGCCTCGCCGGCGTCGTCGTGCTGGCGTGGTTCGGGGTCTTCGACGACGTCGAGCACCTGCGCCGTGACCTCTGGGCGGCGTTCGCCCAGGTCTACAACTGGGTCGTCCTGTCGAGCGGGCAGACGTACGCCGACCTCGTCGGCGCTGGCGAAGGTGTCCGCTCGCCGCTCGACCACTACTGGTCGCTGGCGATCGAGGAGCAGTTCTACTGGGTGTGGCCGCTGGCCATGGTGCTGGTGCTGCGCACCGGTCGGCGACGGCGGGTGCTGCTCGTCGGCGCGCTCGCCGTCGCCGCGGCGGTCGCCGCGCCGGTGATCGCCGCCGTCTGGGGCGGCGACGCGGCGTACTGGGCGACCCCGGCGCGCCTCGGCGAGATCCTCGTCGGCGCGCTCGTTGCCGTCGTCCTGCACGGTCGGTGGTCGCGACGGGTGCTACCCCGGCCGGTCGCCTGGCTCGGTGTCGGCGGGATCGGCGTCGTCGCCTGGGCGGCGCTGACGTGGCCGTCCGGCGCCGGCCCGGCCTACGAGGGATGGCTGCCGGTGTTCGCGCTGGCGAGCGCCGGCGTCATCGTCGGGTTGCAGGTGGCCTCGCCGCTCCGGCGGTTGCTGGCCGTGCGGCCGCTCGTCGCGCTCGGGGACGATCAGCTACGGCGTCTACCTCTACCACTGGCCGGTGTACGTCGTGCTCGACGAGCAACGCACCGGTCTCCCCGATGCTGCGCTGTTCGCCGTCCGTCTCGGTCTGACGTTGATCCTCGCCGTGGTGTCGTTCCGTCTCCTCGAGCGACCGATCCGAGTCGGAGGCCTGCGCCGGCCAGCGATCACCGGGCTGGCGGCGTGCTCGTCGCTGGCGCTGATCGTGACCGTCGTCCCACTGGACACGACGCCGTACTGGGCGCGCTCGGGCGACGTGGCCACCGCGGCGACCCTCGCCCCGGTCGACTCGGTGGTCGAGCTGCGCGTCGTCACGACCACGACGCAACCGGCGCCGCCGACCACCGAACCAGGGTCCACGACGACGTCGTCGTCGACGACGACGGTCGCGCCGACCACCACCGTCGACCCGTATGCCGTTCCAGCGCTGCCGACGGCACTCTCGCGTCCGGTGCGCATCGTCGTCACCGGTGACTCCACAGCCATGGCCACTGGCGGTGGCCTGCAGGCGTGGGCACAGAGCCATCCAGACGTGGCCGAGGTCACGGTGGCGGGATCGCCCGCGTGCGGTTTCGTGCGGGCCGGTCACAGCGACGTCGACGAGGTCCGTCAGGTTCGAGAGGAGTGCGCCGACCTGGTCGAGGAACGACTGCCGGAGACGCTCCGCAATCTGCAGCCCGACGTCCTCGTCGTCATGGTCACGGTTCGCGACATCGAAGACCGGGCCTGGAGCGACGCGGAGGGTCGGCTGCCCATCACAGACCCCCGCTTCGCCGAGCGCCTGATCGCCGACTACGACGCTGCGACGACCGCGTTCGAGGCTGCCGGGGTCGCCCGCGTGCTGTGGGTGCTGCCGCCGCTGCCCGCTCTGCCGTTGCTCGACGCAGCTCGCTTTGACGCCTACGGCGCGGCGCTGGCTCAGGTGGTGGCGCGGCACCCGGGTCGAGCCGCCGCCGTCGATCTGCGTGGCTGGCTGGCGCGACAACCGGAGGTCCCCGAGCGCCCCGATGGTCTGCACTGGTCCCCGGACGGCGCGGCCCGCCTGGCCAGCGACTACCTCGGGCCCGTCGTCGTCGCTGCGGCCATGGCGTGAGCGCGAGGACCGGACTGATCATCGGGCGCTTCGACCCGCCGCACCTCGGGCACTCGTTCCTCATCGAGGAGGCCGCCTCGCGGTGCCAGCGCCTCGTCGTCTACGTCAACAGCGGGCCTCGCGATGCAGTGCCCGGCAACCTCCGAGCGGGCTGGCTGGCCGATCTGCACCCGGACGTGACGATCGTCGAGGTCGTCCACGACCTGCGCACGGACTGGCACGACGAGGCGCTCTGGCAGCGGTGGATCGACCTGTTCCGCCGCCACTGGCCGCTGGCGTCCGGGCCGGACGTCGTGTACTCGAGCGACCCCTACGTCGCCGAGCTGGCGCGCCGACTCGGTGCAGAGGCCACCGTCGTCGACGCCGAGCGGACGACCGTGCCGATCAGCGCGACGATGGTCCGCAACGACCCCGCCGCGCACCTCGGGATGCTGAGCCCGGCGGTACGCGACTGGGTCGAAGCGAACTGGCTGTGATCAGCTCCCCGTCGGTTGCGGGACGATGCGGATGTACGGCTTGGGTGACTTCCAGCCGTCGGGCCAGATCTCCTTGGCCTGCTCGTCGTTGACGGAGCCGGCGATGATGACGTCGTCGCCCTGCTTCCAGTTGGCCGGCGTGGACACCTTGTGGTTGGCCGTGAGCTGCAGCGAGTCGAGCACTCGCAGCACCTCGTCGAAGTTGCGACCCGTGGTCATCGGGTAGACGAGGATCAGCTTGACCTTCTTGTCCGGGCCGACGATGAACACGTTGCGCACGGTCTGGTTGTCGGCCGGCGTGCGCTGCAGCGGATCTCCGGACGTGGCGGCCGGCAGCATGTCGTACAGCTTGGACACCTCGAAGTCGGCGTCGCCGATGATCGGGTAGTTCGGGCGGGCGCCCTGGGTCTCCTCGATGTCGTCGGCCCACTGCTCGTGGCGATCCGTCGGGTCGACGGAGAGGCCGATGACCTTGACGTTGCGCTTCTCGAACTCGGGGGCGATCGACGCCATGTAGCCGAGCTCGGTGGTGCAGACCGGCGTGAAGTCCTTGGGGTGGCTGAACAGCACGCCCCAGGAGTCGCCCAGCCATTCGTGGAAGTTGATCTGACCCTGCGTGGTCTCGGCGGTGAAGTCGGGGGCGGTGTCCCCGAGTCGGAGGCCCATGTACCTGCTCCTTGCTGACGCTGACGGTAGGGAGGTCAGCGTAGCGAGAAACCCGACCAATCAACTCGGGAATCGTCGGCGCCGCCCTCAACGGGTTGGGCGCCGGCCCGCCGAACGGACCGGCTGCCCACCCGCCACCGTTCACCGTAGTCCAACTCCGCCGCCGTTGACATGTGACCAGATAGTCACATAACATCATCACCGTGATCGAGCAGGCCGACGACGCCGTGTTCCGAGCGCTGGCCGATCCCGGTCGCCGTCGACTGCTCGACGCACTGTTCGCCGAGGACGGTCAGAGCCTCGGCCAGCTCTGCGGAGCGCTGCCGTCGATGACCCGGTTCGGCGTGATGAAGCACCTCGCCGTGCTCGAGCAGGCTGGGCTCGTCGTCACGCACCGCGACGGTCGCACGAAGCTGCACTACCTCAACGCCGTCCCGATCCGCGAGATCCACGACCGCTGGATCACCAAGTACGCCCAACCCGTCGCCGAGGCGATGGTCGACCTGCGCCGTCACGTCGAGGGCGCCTGAACCCGAGGAGCCACACATGCCCGCACCACGCCACGTCTTCCAGACCCACATCCGGGCCACGCCCGAGGCGGTGTGGCAGGCGCTCACCGATCCTGCGTTCACCCGCCGCTACTTCCACGACACGGCTGTCGACAGCACGTGGCAGCGCGGCGCAGGCTTCCGGATGATCCTGCCCGACGGCACCGACGCCATCGAGGGCGTGGTCGAGGAGATCGATCCACCGCGCCGGCTCGTGGTGACGTGGCGGGCGCTGTACGACGCCGAGATGGCCGTGGAGCCGCCGGGGCGCGTCGAGTGGTTGCTCGCATCGACCGACGACGGCGTCACGCGGGTGACGACGATCCACCGTGATCTGGCGCTCAGCCCGAAGACGTCGGAGAGCGTCGGCTACGGCTGGACGTGGGTGCTCGACTCGCTGAAGTCGATCCTCGAGACCGGCGAACCGCTGCCCGGCCGGGCGCTCGATCCGCCTGTGGATGCGGGGGCGTCTGACGATGCCGAGGGGGAGTGGCACCGGCGGATGGGCGTCGACGCGTTCAACTCGTCGTGGGAGCTGCTCGGTCGCGACGGCCTGTCGACGGAGGAGGCCGACGACCTGCTCGGCCGGGCCTACACATCGGCGCACCACTGGCGGCGAGCGGCGCGGCGCGGTCCGGAGAACGACGCGCGGGGATCGTGGCTGCTGTCGCGAGCGCACGCCGTGCTCGGGCACGGTGAGGCGGCGCTGTACCACGCCGACCGCTGCGCCGAGCACGTGGCCGCGGGTGGGCTCGCCGACTTCGACCTCGCCTACGCCCACGAGGCCCGCGCCCGCGCCCTCGCCTGTCTCGGTCGCCTCGACGAGGCGGCGACCGAGCTGGCCACGGCGCGCACGGTGCCGATCGCGGACGACGACGATCGCTCGATCCTCGAGGGCGACCTGACGGCGGGGCCGTGGTACGGCCTCGCTACCGTGATGGCATGAGTGTGAAGGTGGAGATGGACGAGCTGGCCGCAAGGATCGGCGAGTTCGCCTACGCCTACCTCGTCACGGTGTCCGAGGAGGGCAAGGCGCACGTGCTGTCGGTCTGGCCGGACGTGGTCGGTGACGCCGTCGTGGTCGACGGCGTCGGCCGTCACACGCAGGCCAACGTCGTGACCAATCCGGTCGTCACGCTGGCGTTCCCGCCGTCTGATGCCTCGGGGTTCAGCCTGCTCGTCGACGGCACCGCCACGGTCGACGGCTCGACCGTCACGATCGCCCCGACCAAGGCGATCCTCCACCGCCCGGCCCCTGGCGCCGACGGTCGTCGCGCCGGCAGCGACTGCCGCGACATCGCCTGACCCGCCCCATCCGAGTGTTCGGCGCCGTCCGAGTGTTGAGCGTGCGGCGTCCGCCCCTCCAACACTCGGATGACTCAGGCCGGGGCGCCGGTCTTCGCCCGTTTCGCCGCGCGGCCGCGCTCGGTCTGGTCGAGCACGACCTTGCGCAGGCGCACCGACCGTGGCGTCACCTCGACGCACTCGTCCTCGGCGATGAACTCGAGCGCCTGCTCGAGTGACATCGGCCGAGGCGGGATCAGCTTCTCGAAGCTCTCCGCCGTCGACGAGCGGATGTTGGTGAGCTTCTTCTCCTTCGTCGGGTTGATGTCCATGTCATCGGCGCGGGCGTTCTCGCCGACGACCATCCCCTCGTACACCTCCGTGCCCGGCCCGACGAAGAGCTGTCCTCGCTCCTGCAGCGACAGCAGCGAGTAGCCGGTCGTCGGTCCGGTGCGATCGGCGACCAGCGATCCGCGGGTGCGCGCCCGGATGGCGCCGGCCCACGGCTCGTAGCGCTCGAACACGTGGTGCAACAGCGCCGTGCCGCGCGTCTCGGTCATCAGCTCGGTGCGGAAGCCGATCAGTCCACGCGCCGGTACCAGGTAGTCGAGGCGCACCCATCCGGTGCCGTGATTGACGATCTGCTCCATGCGTCCCTTGCGCAGGGCGAGCAGCTGGGTGATCACGCCCATGAACTCCTCGGGCACGTCGACCGTCAGTCGGTCCACGGGCTCCTGCACGACGCCATCCATCTCGCGCGTGAGCACCCGTGGCTTGCCGACGGTGAGCTCGAAGCCCTCCCGCCGCATCATCTCGACGAGCACGGCGAGTTGCAGCTCGCCGCGGCCCTGCACCTCCCACGTGTCGGGTCGCTCTGTCGGCAGGACGCGGATGCTGACGTTGCCGACGAGCTCGGCATCGAGGCGGTTCTTCACCAGCCGCGCCGTCATCGACGTGCCCTCCCGGCCGGCCAGCGGAGACGTGTTGATGCCGACCGTCATCGACAGGCTCGGGTCGTCGATGTGGATCACGGGCAGCGGGCGGGGGTCGTCGGGGTCGGCCAGCGTCTCGCCGATCGTGATGTCGGGGATGCCGGCCACGGCGACGATCTCGCCCGGCCCGGCCTCATCCGCCGGCACGCGGTCGAGGGCGTCGGTGACGTACAGCTCGGCGATGCGCGCCCGCTCGATCGTGCCGTCGGCGCGGCACCAGGCGACCGGCCGACCCTTGCGCAGCGTGCCCGAGCGCACGCGGCACAGCGCCAGCCGGCCGACGTAGGGCGACGCATCGAGGTTCGTCACCAGCGCTTGCAGCGGTACATCGGGGTCGAACGTCGGCGCCGGGATGCGCTCGACCAGCAGATCGAGCAGCGGCTGCAGCGTGGCGCCGGACGGCAGGCCGGCCCCATCGGCCGGCCGTTCCATCGACGCCGCGCCCTCACGAGACACGCAGTAGACGATCGGGAAGTCGAGCTGGTCGAGCTCGGCGTCGAGATCGAGGAACAGCTCCTCGACGTCGTGGACGACCTCGGCGATCCTGGCGTCGGGACGGTCGACCTTGTTGATCACGAGGATCACCGGCAGCTTCGCCTCGAGCGTCTTGCGCAACACGAAGCGGGTCTGCGGCAGCGGACCCTCGGAGGCGTCGACGAGCAGCAGCACGCCGTCGACCATCGACAGCGCCCGCTCGACCTCACCACCGAAGTCGGCGTGCCCCGGCGTGTCGACGATGTTGATCGTGACGTCCCCGCCCGCCGCGTGGTAGCGCACGGCCGTGTTCTTGGCGAGGATCGTGATGCCCTTCTCCCGCTCGAGGTCCATCGAGTCCATCACCCGCTCGCCGACGTCCTGGTTGGCACGGAACGCCCCGGACTGCCACAGCATCTGGTCGACGAGCGTCGTCTTGCCGTGATCGACGTGGGCCACGATGGCCACGTTCCGGAGGTCGTCACGCGTTGCTTGCACCCTGCGAGGGTACGGGTGTAGGTCAGCCAGTCGGCACGGCTGTGACGACGACGTTGCTGCGGTAGCTGCGGCGGCCCGGAGTCGAACTCACCGCCGCAGGTGACGAGCCGCAGCACGCTGTCGCCATGGCGGTCGAACACGCCGTGCACGCCGATGGCCGGCTTGTCGACCAGCTCGACGGCCGTCACGACGAACGAGCGCGTCGACCCGTCGTCGTACGTGACGCTGACCTGCTCGCCGACGGGCGTCGTCGCGAGGTCGGCGAAGACGCCCTCGACACCCTTCCAGTTGAGGTGGCCGGCGATCACCGCCGACCCAGCCGCTCCCGGCGTCGGGCCGTGGCGGTACCACACCAGCGTGCGCGCGTCCGGCGGGATGTCCAGCTCGCTCGCCTCGTTGACGCCAACGCCGAGCACCGGACCGGACGCGCCGAGCGCCGGGATGTCGACACCCACCGGCGCAGCGACGACGACGGGGGTGAGGATGCCGACGTCGGCAGCGTGCGTGACCACCGGCGGGCCGGTCGGCGCCGTCGGCGCCACGGTCGTGGGGACGGTGGTGGTCGTCGTCGAGCGAATCGTCGTCGTCGTCGTCGGCGGCGTCGGGGCCGCTGTGGTGTTGACGACGGTCGTCGTCGTCGGCGACGGAGCGACACGCTCCACCGCCTCGCCGGCGCACGCGCCGAGCCCGACGACCAGCGCGGCGATGGCGAGTGCTCGACGCAACGCAGCCGTCAGGAGCGGCGGGCGAGCGCCCAGCGACCGGCGCCACCAGCCGCCAGCACGGTCGCGGCGAGGGCGATGATCGCCAACGTCGGCGTGCCCCCGGCCCCCTCAGTGCTGCCGTCTCCGGTCTGGATGACGAGCGGCGTCGTCTGCAGGTCGGCGACCTGTACCGCCGCCCATGCGAGCGTGCCGTCAGTCTGCGACCCGATGAGGTACATGAAGTTCGCCGTGCCTTCCGGGTACTGCAGCGTCTGTGGATCGGTGATCGGTTCGCCACCGCCCACCGGCGCGACGGCGACCTCGTAGGTGCCTGCGCCGACCACGTCGCCGGCCTCGGCGGCCGGGGCGACAGCGGAGAACGTGGCCTGGTCGTTGAGCAGGACGTCCACTGGCTCGGCGGCCGCGGCGTGGCGCACGACGAGGCGCGAGTCGCCCGCCGGCACGGCCGAGAGGTCGTCGGCGAACGCCGTCAGCGTCGGTTCGCCGGCACCGTCGAGGTGGGCGACGAGCGAGCCGACGAACCCGGGGGGCACCGTCACGGTCTGTGTGAGCAGCGGTGTCTCGGTCATCGCCGCACCGGCGGAACGGATCTCCACGAGGTGGTCGCCGGCCGGGATCGGCAGCGGGTCGGTGCTGCGTTCGGGTTGGAACGTCGGCAGCACGAGCGTGCCGTCGAGGTAGACGTCGGCGACGAGCCCGCGCAATCCGTGGACCACTCGGACCAAGCCGTCCTCCGGGGTTTGCGCGCCGGCCGTGCCGCCAACCGCCAACGCCATGCCGAGCGCGGCCGCGCCCAACCAGAACCAGCGCGTCCTGCGCATGTCCATGTCCGCCTCCTGATGTCCGCCCGATCCGCCGATCGATCGATGCCCCCTTGCATCGACGGTGGTGACCTTAGCGCCGGTTGACAGCGCGACGTGCATCGCCTAGACACTCTGGCCAGTGGGGCGGCCACTGGAACAGGGCGGAGCTCGGTGATGCTGGCGGGGGCGTTGTTGATGACGGTTCCGCTGTTGGCCGCGTCCGCGCCACCGAGCGACACGCTCGACGCCGACATCGTCGACACCTCAGCGTTCCCCTCCGTGGTGATCGACGTCGTCGTCCCACCGCCGCTGCGCTCGGTGACCGTCACGCCAGACATGGTCCAGCTCACCGGCGGCACCGTCGAGTCGGTCGCCCCGGTCGATCCGGCCGGGATCGCCGTCGGCCTCGTGATCGATGACGGCCCGACCGTGCCGGCGGACATCGTTCAGGACGCCCAAGGCGCGTCCGTCGAGCTCGTGCGCAACGTCGGGGAAGGCACGAAGATCGCCCTCTCGACGCCGAGCGGTTTGCAGTCCACGCTGACGAGCGACCGCCGCGCCAACATCGCCCGCATCGCCGGTATCACGGCCGGCGCGCCCGACGTCGTTCCACTGTCGGGCTTGATCCTCGCCGCCGCGACACGGGTGGCAGTCAGCACGCAGACGGACCGCCACCTCGTCGTCGTACTCGGCTCGACACCCACCGTCGACCTCGGTGCGCTCGCTCCCGTGCTCGAGAACGCCAGCATCGCGCTCCACATCGTCGCACCCGAAGGGGTCGACCTCATCGGCCTCGCCGAGCTCGCCGCGGCGTCCGGCGGCGTCGTCCCGACCGTGCCGGAGCTGGTGGGGGGAATCGACGCGGCGACCGCGGCGATTGCCCAACGCCAGCGCATCCAAGCGACAGTCGACGGGCCCGGGCCGAGGGAGCTGGCCCTGGTCGTCGACGGAGCCCGCCACACCGCCACGATCGACGTCCAGCCGCCGCCGCCACAGCCGGCGGTCGTCGCACCGACCACGACCGTCGTCGCGCCGACCACGACGGCCGCGCCGGCGGCGGCGCCGGCGCCGGCGCCGCCGACAACCGTGGCCGACGAGGGGGGCGGATCGGCCGGCACGCTTCTCGTCGTCGGTGCACTCGTCGCACTGGCGCTCGCCGGCGTCGCTCTCTGGATGTCGCTGCGCCGCCGCGGCGAGGAAGAACCGTCCGCCACCGCACCCGAGCAGACGACCCGAGCCGTCGAGCGTGAGCCGGTCGTCGCCGTCGTGGAGACGCCCGTCGCCAACGTGCCGCCACCGCCCCCACCGCCGCGGGCACAGGTCGCGGCCCCGGCGCGCCCGAGGCGAGCCGCGCCCGTGCCCGCCCCGCTGCCCGAGCCAGTCGTCGATGTGGCGGAGGAGACGGAGGAGGAGGAGGAGTGGCTCGTCTCGGGCAATCTCCGGCTGTGCCGCTCCACCGGTGAGGTGTGGTCCGGGAGCCGATCGGTGTCGCTGACGCCGGCCGAGCTCCGCGTGCTCGAGTTGTTGATGACGAAAGGCGATCGCGGGGTGCCACTCGAGGCCATGGCCGCTGCGGCCGGCTATGGCCGAGGGGAGACCTGGATCGCTGGGAATCCCGAAGCCGTCCTCACCCAGCTGCGCCGCAAGACCCGTGGTGGGGGACAGACGCGTCGTGTCCGCAAGGAACGCGTGATGCTGTACTTCTTCGACAACGACGACGACTGATCTCCACCCGATCTCCACCGCCTCTCCAAGCGGGCCGTCGATGGGCTGACGCATGGTGGTCGGATGGCTGATCTGCGTGTCGAACCGGCCGCGATCACGGTGTCGCACCGGCGGACGGTGCCGCTGCTCGTCGTCGCCGGCATCGGTGCGGCCGTGTCGCTCGCGCTCGGCGTCTACGCCAACGTCCACGAGCCGACGAACGAGCAGCTCTTGCATGTCGGGTTCCCGTCGACACTGTCGATGAAGGCATGGCTGACGACGGGTGTCGCCGTCCTCGCCATCGCCCAGGCGCTGACGGCGGCGTGGATGTGGGGTCGACTGCCACGTGCCGGCAGTGCGCCGAAGTGGGTCGCCCACCTCCATCGCTGGACAGGCACGGCCGCGTTCCTGCTCGTGCTGCCCGTCGCCTACCACTGCCTGTGGTCGTTGGGCTGGCGCGACACGGACGCCCGTGTCGTCGTCCACGGTCTGCTCGGGTGCGCGTTCTTCGGTGCGTTGACGACGAAGTTGCTGGCGCTGCGGATCCGCGGTCTTCCCGGCTGGGCGCTCCCCGTGCTCGGCGGGGGACTCGTGGCGATCCTCACCGGGATCTGGCTGACCTCATCGTTGTGGTTCTTCACCAACGTGAGCTTCCCGTGATCCCGCGCCTCACTCCGACTGTCGTGATCTGCGGCATCGGCGCGGCGATTGCCGGCGGGCTCTTGGCGCTACCGCCGGCGGACGACGGCGCGCCCGCCCCACCGCCAACCCCCGACGCTGCCGCGACGATCCAGATCGCCGACTTCGCGTTCAGCGGAGCGCGAACCGCGGCGGGCGGTTCCGTCGTACAGGTCACCAACGCCGACGCCGCGGCGCACACCCTGACCGCCACGAGCGGCGCCTTCGACACCGGCGTGGTCGACCAAGGTGCCACCGCCTCGTTCACGGCCCCGGTCGATCCGGGGACGTACGAGTTCACCTGTGAGATCCACCCATCGATGACCGGCTCGCTGGTCGTCGGCTGACACCTCCGAGGACCCTTCCCATGAAACTGCGCTTGCTCCCGCTCGCCCTCGCCGGGCTCGCCGTCGTTGCCGTCGGCTGCAGCCGAGGCGACGACGACGACGCTTCAGCACTGCCCCCTGCCACGCCCGCACCCGCGGCCGCGCCGACGTCGACGGCGCCACCCACGTCCGCCGCTGCCGCCGTTGCCGCCGTCGCCGTGAAAGCCGGCGAGAGCGAGCTCGGCCAGATGCTCGCCGGCGCCGACGGCCTCACGCTGTACGGCTTCGTCAACGACGTCGACGCCATCTCGACGTGCTACAGCACGTGCGCCGAGGCGTGGCCGCCGGTGATCGTCGACGAGGAGTGGACCGTCGGCCCCGGCCTCGACACCGGCATCTTCTCGACGACCGACGCGTGAGGACGGCAGCCTGCAGCTCGTCGCCGGCAAGTTCCCGCTGTACGGCTTCGGCGGCGACGCGGCACCCGGTGACATCACCGGGCAGGGCTCCGGCGACGTGTGGTTCGCCGTCGGCCTCGACGGCACGCTGCTGTCCGGTGACGGCACGCCCGCTGCCGCTGCGCCGGCGCCTGAGACCACTGCGCCAGCGCCGCTGCTCGTGCAGACCGCGCCGACCGAGCTCGGTGACGTGATGGTCGACGAGGCCGGGTTGACCCTCTACGGGTTCACCAACGACGCCGACGGGCTGCCGACCTGCAACGAGGCCTGCGCCGACGCCTGGCCGCCGCTGCTGGTCGATGGCGCGGAGCTGCCGGACGGACTCGAGGCGGCCATCTTCTCCGTCGTCGAGCGCGAAGACGGCAGCCATCAGCTCAAGGCCGGGAAGTGGCCGCTCTACCGGTTCGCCGGTGACGCCGACCCCGGCGAGACCAACGGCCAGGGTTCCGGCGACGTGTGGTTCGTCGTCAACCCGCTCGGAGGGCTCGTCAAGAACGCCGGTTGATTGCCCCGCCGGTGTGAGCAGTGGCCATGGTCGAGGCGGCGACCATGGCCACTGCCGCGTTCGTCGGAAGATCCCGTGCCATCCGTGGCGCCCGATCTTCCAGAGAACGCCACAAGTAGGCTCGACGCGCCCGCTCCCGTAGCTCAGGGGATAGAGCGTCGGTTTCCTAAACCGTGCGTCGCAGGTTCGAATCCTGCCGGGGGCACCGCGAAAGTCCAGCTAGATCGCCATGTCGAGCGCTCGCAGTTCTCGCCGGAACGGCTCGTGGTAACGCCGTGGTAACGCTCTGATACGGTTTCGCGGTGGCCAGCGGCACGATCTACCGCCGCACGACACCCGCCGGCGCGGCGTCGTGGGTCGTCCACACGACGTGGAACGAGGGCGGACGACGGCGGCAGTCGAAGCGGGCGTTCCGCACCAAGCGCGATGCCCAGGACGAGCTGACCCGCTTCCTCGCCGCCCACCAGAGCGGCGGCTTCGTCGCCCCGAGCCGCACGACGCTGGCCGAGTTCGTCGAGCCGTGGCTCGACGGGTTGGCGAACCAAGGCCGCAAGCCGTCGACGCTGCAGGGCTACCGACCGTGTCTCGCGAGTCACGTGCTGCCCCGGCTCGGCAGCATGGCCGCTGCAGGAGCTCCGGGCCACCGACCTCGACGCGCTGTACGCCGACCTGCTGCGCGTCGGGCCGTCGCGGCGGTGGTGGCCTGTCGATGAGCAGCGTGCACCACGTCCACGCCGCGCTCAACAAGCTGCTCAACGACGCCGAGCGCACCGGCGTCGTGACCCGCAACGTCGCCCGCCTGGCGACCGCCCCGTCGCTGACCGACCGCCCGCGCCCGAGCACCGGAGATGACCGTCTGGACGCCGGGCGAGCTGTCCCGCTTCCTCGAGTCGATCGACGGCAACCGCAACGCGGCGATGTTCCGCCTCCTCGCGCTGACCGGCATGCGCCGCGGCGAGCTCGTCGCGCTCCGCTGGTCCGACCTCGACCTCGCCGCGCAGCACGATGACCGTGAACCAGGCCGTCCACCGTCGTCGACGGCGTCGAGGTGGTCAGCGTCCCGAAGACCCGCCGCAGCCGCCGCGTCGTCGACCTCGACGCCGTCGACGGTCGAGACGCTGCAGCGCCACCGCAGCCACCAGCGCGAGCAGCACCTCGCCCTCGGCGTCACCGCGACGGCGAGCGACCGCGTGTTCACCGGCGACCTCGGCGAGCCGCTGCGACCCGAACTCCGTCGGCCAGGCGTTCCGCCGGCTCGTGCTGTCGGCCGACGTGCCGGTGATCCGCCTGCACGACCTCCGCCACACCCACGCCTCGCCACCTGCTCCGCGCCGGCGTGAACGTCAAGGTCGTCAGCGACCGCCTCGGCCACGCCTCGGTCGAGCTTCACGCTCGACACCTACGGCCACGTGATGCCCGGCCAGCAGGCCGAGGCCGCGGCCGCAGCCGCCGCCCTGCTGGACGTCGGCAAGCGGTGAGCGACCGGGAGGATCTGCGCCTCCGCGTGCGGTCGGAGGAGCCACCGCCGCCGACGGCGAGCGTCGTGATCCGAGGTGGCCCCGACACGCCGTCGCTGCTGCAGACGCACGCCAAGCGCCTGCAGCGGCTCTACGAGCTCGACGGCGAGCCAGTGCTCGGCATCTCCGTGTTCGTCGTGCTCGACGACGTCGGCCCGGCGTCCGAGCGAGGGATCCTCGCCGGCAAGCTGCGCAGCTACCCATCGCTGTACCGCTCGACGGTCGGCCGCCTCACCGACGCCGGCTTCGTGCTGCTGCCCACGTTCACCCGCCCGCACTTCACGATCGTGCTGCCCGGCGCTCGAGACGGTGAGCGACCTCGCAACTGCGCTCGGCCCGTTGCTGGCCAACCCGTACGCTGGTGGCTGAGAGGAGGCACCGTGGCCCACGTCGACATCGCAGCTGACCTGAACAGCGAGGACGAGACCGGCCTCGTGTGGACGTTCCTCGACGAGGCGCCCGACCCCTCGATCATCCGACCGGGCGAGGTCGTCGTCGCCGGCTCCGAGCTCACCCCGGCCGTCTGCGAGGTCGTCGACCTCGTCGAGAAGCCGGCCGGCACGGTGGTCCACCTGCGCGTGCTGCCGGGGACGATCGAGCAGTACCGGCGCCTCCTCGACCGCGTCGGAGCCTGACCGTCGCGCACGGTCAGGTGAGCCCGGCGACGTACCGCTCGACGTCGCTGGCGAGGTAGCGCACGCACCGGTTGATGTGCTTCGGCCGCAGCGACAGCGACCGCAACGTCGTCCGCCCGATGCCCAGCAGCTCGCACACCTGACGCTCCGTCAGGAGCACCGGTGCCAGCGGCTGCTGGACGGCAAGAACGAAGGAGAGCTGCTCTCCGCCGCTGTCGCCGCTGTCTGCTCGTGCAGATCGTTGTCGCTCCTCACACCTGCTACAGGGCTCTGGAGTCGCGCGTTGGGTCACATCTGGTCTTGCTGCAGCTGAGCGCTGATCGCGTGCCGGTGTGGCGCTCGCGTGCCGTGTGCCAGTCGTTGCCAGCGCGTTCTTCGGTCCGTCAAGTGGGTGCCAGCCGGCGCTGATCTTCGGTCACACCCTGGCATGACTCATGCGCGGAAATGCGCGACAATTCTGCCGTGGCCGCTGAGCAGGGTGAACAGGCACGCGAGGCCGCGCCGTGGTCGGCCACGCAAGTGGCCATCCGAAGCGGCTCGCCGGGAGCACGAGGCCGCCAAGCGTCGGCTGCGAAACAAGACGCATCTGACGTCCGAGGCGTTCGACGACGTCGTCCGTCTGACGGCCCTCGCCGACGATCTGCAGCACAGACTCGACGGCGCGATCAAGGAGCTCGAGGAGCTGAGGTGGCGCACTCGCGAGCTCGAGCGGCGCCTCGCCGAGGTATCGCGACCTGGTCGACCGAACCAGCAGTTGATGACCGCGAGGCCCGCACCGACACCGCTCCCGACGATGAACCGGCAACAGCGCCGTGAGGCCGAGCGGGTCCAACGACGGGCGGAGGAGCAGCAGCGACGGAGCCGGCCGCCGCTCTGAGCTGAGTGTTGCCGCTCCAGGCGCCGTCGCCCCGTCCCGTCCCGCCCGGCGCCACCGAATGCGCGTTGGAGCGGACCGGGCTAGAGCGGTGCCAGACGCCGAACGGGGAAGCCTGTGAGCGGCCGTCACCGCGACTCGGCGGCGCTGTCCCGAGGGGCGGAGGAGCGTGAGCCCCGGGCGCGAACGGACGCGGTGCCGCATTTGTCGGAAGGGTCGCGAACGCCAGCGAACCGGTGTTACCTGATGGTTCCGGTGGACATTGCCGCGCCGATTTGGGCGGCGCGGCCCGGCTTGAGGCGCTTGGTTCGTTAGACCGTCCAGTCGATCTTCGCTCTCGGATCGGGCTCGTAGACACAAAAGGTGCCGGTGCGCATCGTGCGGTTCAGGTGATCGCCCAACTCGGGATTGTGCTTCTGGATGCGTGCCAGCGCCGAACGGATGGCGCGAGTCACGTTCACCCGCGCCCGTTCCGCGTCTGAGCCCATCCGCCGAACGCGGCCACCCAGCCCCGTCGCCGCGGCGAGTTCGTGGGCCAAGAAATCCAGTTCGTCGCGCGCTTGCGCGGCGCGTTCGGAGTCGTTCCAGGCTTCGGCCTCGTCGATCGCTGCCTGCAGCTCTTCGATGCGTTCCCGGTACGCCCTTCTGGCCCGGTCGTCGATTACGGCTCCTGTATCGTGCCGACCGCTTGAGGGCCCGTGATCGGCTGTGCCCCGCACGGCCCCCGGAGGTCCGTTCCCCCGTGACGAAACGAGATCGAGGACATGGATCTCCGTCCCCGAATTTGCAATCAGCGTGGCGAGGTGCCTGAGGCCCTTCGCGTCGCGAAGACGCGACTCATGCCCGTCGAACGCGACCAACCAGTAGTCGCCCTCTCGGCGGAACACGTTCGGACTCGGCGGACTCGCTTCCACCAGGTCTGGCACCGACTCAGCCGATGCCACACGATCGACGCCGATGCTGGCGAGGACGGCCGCGACCTTTCGTTCTAAGGCCACCTGGCCCAGCGCCTCGGCGATCTCGGCCGCCTGATGCAGCTCCGTGATGGCACGCGGACGGTCGGTCGGAGTGCCCCGCGTGAGCAGCATTACGGCATGGTCGTGACGAGTGTGAGCGACCCAGGGCCGCGCTCCCATGCGCATGTTGCTCTCCAGCGCGGTCGCGAAGTGGCGCTCGGCATCGTCGAGGCGCCCCATGGTGGACGCGAGGTTGGCGAGCGACCGTGCGACAGAGCCGGTGCTGAACTCGGGATGCCCGAACGCGTTCCGTTTCTCGTAAGGGGAGAGCAGCGCGTACAGCGTCGCGGCATGGTTCCCGTCGCCGAGGAACGTGCACACGTCGGCGAACAGGGTGAGCCCGAGCAGCCAGTCGTTGTCCAGCGGCCAGTCGTCGAAGCGGGCCGTCGCGGAGGCATCGAACTCGCGCCTCGCTTCCTCTGCGCGCCCCAACTCAGCGTGCAAGTGGGCTAACGCCGCCCGCGTCCAGGGCCAGAACCAGTAGTCGCCCGTTAGCTCGGCGAGCGGTTTCTCCATCTCGTCGGCGCGGCCCTGCTCGCGGCGCAGCGCGTATTCCTGCAGCCGGAGCGCACCCAATGCGTGAACGCTCTCGGCGCGGCGGCCATGGTCGTAGGCATCCCCCATGAGGGATTCGGCCTGGTCGAAGCGTCCCTCGAACAGCGCGAGGAGCGCGATTGTCACCGCCACCAACCAGCGCTGCGCCGGCTGGTGAAGCGCTTCCGCGGCGCGGGCATTGCGCTCGAGTTCGCGCTTCATGGCGGGGACGTCACCGATCTCCATGAGAACCGACAGCCGGTAGTGACGGCCCTGGAACGCGCGCTCGCTGTCGCCGATCTCCTCAGCCAGCGCGACGATCTCGTCAGCGATGGCGAGCCGCTCCTCCGCCGTGTCGGGTGCCCAGATCGCCGAATACCGGCCGTCGAGCGTGTACGCGAGCGTCGCGGAATCGCCGAGGCGCCGAGCCATCTCGACCGCCTGCGCACTCAACGTCGCCCGCCGCTCACGACCCGGCTCGTCCCGCAGCGCGCCGGAGAGCCGAGCCATCAGCCGGGCCCGCAGCGGGCTCGCCTCCTCGCCCAGGCTTCGGAGCGCGTCTTCGAGGAGCGGCACGACGTTACGGTCGCCGCCGGCCCGCGCCCACACGAACCGGCCGCCGTAGCCGAGCGGCGGCGCGGGCAAGCAGCCCGGGTTCGCCGACGCGTCGAGCGACGCCGGCTGCTCCGAGGAACGATTCGCGCCCAGATCTGCGCGTCGCCGGCGCGGATCCCCGCGTCGCCCAGCGACAGCAGCAACTCCAGGCGCGTCGACTCCTCGCCGACGTCTTTCAGCGCGAACGCAGCGAGTGCCATCCGGTAGAGGCGGACCGACTCCTCGTACGCCAATTGGATCAGCGCATGATCACCCGCCTGGCGGGCGTATGCGACCGCACGGTCAACTTCGCCACCGCGACCAGCCTCGAAGAAATGATGCGCCAGCTCCGCCAGATGCGGATCGGTATCGGGGCCGTAGAGCGCCTCCAACGCCTGACCGGCGCGGGCGTGAAGTCGAGTTCGGTGCGACGGTGGAAGCTCGTCGTAGAGCGTGTCCCGGATGAGGGCATGCGCGAATCGAAGGCGGCTGTGGGTTCCCGGTACCTCGCCCACCACCCGCGCCGCGATGGCCTCGTCCATCACCTCCTCGAGCACCTCGCGGGACAACCCACTGATCTGCTCCAGTGGCTCGACATCGAACTCCCGGCCGAGCACCGACGCGAGACTGAGGGTACGCGAGCACTCCTTTGAGAGGCGGTTGACGCGGAGCCCGATGACCTCTCGGACGCCCTTTGCGATCGCCCGCTCCCAGTACGCAGGATCAGCGTCCTCCAGCCGGCCTTCCGCCGCGGCCAAGCGGGCGACTTCGCCGAGGAAGAGTGGGTTGCCTTCGGTCTCTCGGTGGATGGCCGCAACAACATCCACTGGCGGGCGATGGCCGGTGACGGCCTCGACGTACCGAGCGACATCTGGCGGTTCGAGGCCACGCAGATGAAGACGCCGGGTCGCCGGGTACCTGACCAGTTCGGTGAGGGTCGACGTCAGTGGGTGGTCGCGGTCGATCTCGACATCTCGGTACGTCCCGATCACGAGAAGAGCCGACTTTGACAGCCCACCGGCGAGGAACTGAAGGAGCAGCAGCGAAGGTACGTCGGCGGCCTGGAGATCGTCGAGAATGAGCACGATCGGCTGATCCTGAGCGGCGCGAACAAGAAAGGCCGACACCGAATCGAACAGCCGGAACCGGGCTGCGTCGGGATCAGCCAGCGCGGCGGCCGCCAGCTCGGGAAACACCTGTCCCAACTCGGGGACGATCTGAGCCACGTCAGCGGCACCCGAACCGAGTTGCCGGCGCAACGACGTCCCATCCAAACCTCCGACGTACACGCGAATGGCCTGGACCCACGGCCAGTAGGCGGGCGCGCCGCCCGCCTCCCAGCAACGGCCCCACAGCACCGTCGCCCCGCGGTGATGAGCCGCCTCGCCGAGTTCGTCGGCCAGACGGCTCTTCCCGATGCCCGTCTCACCGTCAACCAAGAACAGCCGTCCGCGCCCGGACACGGCCTCATCGAAACCCCCCACCAGCGCCTCCATCTCGCGCTGCCGGCCCACCAGCCCGCCGGACCAGGCGAGATCCACGGCCTCAGTCGACGGGACACGCCCATGCCCGGCGGAGACCACACACCCTCCCGAACGAACCAACCCAGTTGTGAGAAGCGCCGATCGTACCCGGTGCGCCGTCAGCGGCGATCTGTTCGGCGCGAATGAACAACCGGGGTGAACATCCGTTCCGCCGATCTTTACGCCTTCGTCGCGAGGCACCGCACACAGTGCCCGAGGAGGAGTTAGCCATGGAAGCGACAATCACACCGACCCACACGCGCCAGATCCTGCGCACCGCGGCCGCCGTAACGCTGGGCGCCGCCATCGGTGCCCTCTTCACGATCGGAATCAACGGCGTGCTGACCGGTGACGACTCCAGCGAGGCGCGAGCCGGCGCGTGGCCCCGCAATCGCCAGTTACAACCTGCCCGCCACCGCCGACGCCGCCGAGCACTGGCTGACCACCAACGACAGCAGCGTCGACGCTCACGCCACTCCACTGTCCGCCGACGCCGCCGCGCACTGGCTGACCACCAACGACAGCAGCGTCGACGCTCACGCCACTCCACTGTCCGCCGACGCCGCCGCGCACTGGCTG